>CALNYU010000003.1:0-203426 GCA_942490805.1 uncultured Alphaproteobacteria bacterium
GAACCCGTTTACTATTGGGATCCTGTGATCGCGCCCGGTGGCATGATGTTCTACGATGGTCCCTATGCCGACTGGCAAGGTGATCTGTTGATTGCGTCGCTCAATCCCGGTGCCCTTGTGCGGCTGAAAATGCAGAACGGTCGCGTGATCGGGGAAGAGCGGATGCTCACCGATGTAGGCCGCATCCGCGACGTTGAAGTCCTGGATGACGGCGCTGTTTTGCTGCTGCTGGACGCCGGTGAAGTGCTGCGCGTGACGCCGAATTAAGCGGCCATTTTGCGCGCTGCGGCGAATGAGATCAGGCGCTTGGACTTTTCATCCCAAAGATCAAGGCTCGCGCATTTGATGCTTTGGGCGATTGTCATGCGGCTGACCTCGACCAATTCGTTGTGGTCGCGCAGCACCTCTGTCAGCCGGTAGAACGGGATGCGGCTATAGAGGTGGTGAACATGGTGAATGCCGATGTTCGCGGTGAACCAGCGCAGGATTGGTGGCAGGTCATAGTGTGAGCTGCCGTGCAAAGCGGCCTCGTGCAGTTGCCAGTCTTCGTTTTGTTCCCAATGGGTCGTTTCAAACTGGTGCTGGACGTAGAAAAGCCAGACGCCGATGGACGCGGCAATCAGCGTGGTGGGCAGGAAGACCAGAAACAGCGCTTGAAGCCCGCCGAAATACACGATTGTGCCAAGGATCGTAGCGATGGCGATATTGGTGCCCATCGCGCTGACCCAGTATTTGCGTCCTTGCAGGCCCAGAGGCAGGCGGTTTTGCAGGAAAAACAGATACGTCGGGCCAAGGCCAAACATGACGAACGGATGGCGGTATGCCCGGTAAAGGAAACGGCCAAAGGGAGTGCGCTGGTGGTATTCTTCCACCGTCAGCGTCATCACATCACCGATGCCGCGCTGATCAAGATCGCCTGCGTGGCTGTGGTGGATCGAATGGGTGCGCCGCCAGACGTCATAGGGCGTGAGTGTCACAACGCCCAGTGCGCGGCCAACCCAGTCACTGACATCGCGGTTGCCAAAGAAGGATCCGTGGCCGCAATCGTGTTGGATACAAAAGAGGCGTAGCAAGAACAGTCCGTTCGCCGCCGAGATCGCAAGCGCGCCAAGGTAGCTATATTGCGCCACCCAACAGGCCAGCACCCAAAGCACCACGAAGGGGATAAGGCTGACGGCGAGTTCAAAGCTGCTGCGGATGCTGCTTGGTTCGCGGTATTTTGCTAAAATCTGAACCCAGTCACGTGGGGTCATGTTTGCGGGGGTCTTATTTTTGTCTTGCATATACTGCTTCTTGGCCTGTGATGGTTTTCGATACCCTAACGTCATCAATTAGCAAGCGAAAAAGGCTTCATTGTGGTGCGCCTGCGTCCTAGTGTAGCGGAAAGAGGAACAAATTATGCAGCCGCTTCGGGGCATTATCTTTAAAGTTATGTCCGTCTGCATGTTTATGGGGATGGCCAGTTTGGTCAAAGCCGCTTCGGTTGACGTGCCGCCGGGGCAGGCTGTTTTCTTTCGCTCTTTCTTTGCTTTGCCCATTATTTTGGGGTGGCTGGCGATCCGGCATGAGTTGCGCGATGGCTGGAAAACCAAGAACCCGATGGGGCATTTCTGGCGCGGATTGGTGGGCACATCGGCGATGGGCCTTGGCTTTACCGGTCTTGGCCTGCTGCCACTGCCCGAGGTCACGGCGATCGGATATGCCGCACCTTTGTTGGTCGTGGTTTTTGCGGCGATGTTCCTGAATGAAAACGTGCGTGCGTTTCGTTTGTCTGCTGTGGCGCTGGGGATGGTCGGTGTTTTGATCGTGTTGTCGCCGCGTCTGTCGGTGGGGGCCTCGATGGATTCCTCTGAAACGTTGGGCGCGATTGTCGTGTTGATGGGCGCGGTGCTTGCCGCCCTCGCGCAGGTCTTTGTGCGCAAGCTGGTGGCGACGGAAACCACGGCGGCGATTGTCTTTTGGTTTACGATCACATCATCTTTTATGGCACTTTTCACGCTGCCATGGGGCTGGGTTGTGCCGACTTGGCAGATCGCGGTGATGCTGGTGATGGCAGGGTTCCTGGGTGGGATCGGGCAGATTTTCCTGACGTCCAGCTATCGCTATGCCGATGCGTCGCTCGTGGCGCCGTTTGACTATAGTTCGATGATCCTTGCCCTGTTGATCGGCTATTTCATCTTTGACGAAGTGCCGACCGGCACCATGCTGATCGGGGCCGGAATTGTGATTGCGGCGGGCGTGCTGATTATCTGGCGCGAGCGCAAATTGGGTTTGCAGCGCGCGCAACAACGCAAAGCGACGGGCAATATCGGGTCCTGATCCTAGGCTTGTCGCGCGCCGTTTTTCAGCCTTTCGAAAATCCAGCGCACCTGCGCAATTTTGCGGGCAAACCCCGGCGGGGCCGCATGCACCTTGAGCCCCAAATCAGAAAACAGCGACCAGATGTGTTTGATCTCATTGGGTTGTAGATGTGATGGGACGTTCACGGGTGCTCCGCCGTGTTGGTTCAAGAAACGCCTGAGGGATCGTGAAGGGCAGCGTGCCCTTCGGGTAGACCATCATCTTCTGTCTGACCCGCGATACGATCCGCGGATCTGCATCCACTTGATCGACCTTCAGGCGATGTGTCCGGTATGATCCGGTTTCCCAGTTCCGCAAGATGAGCGCGAATATGTCTTGGGTTCCGGGGCGCGTGGGAAGTGGGCGCGGATTGTCCAGGTAATCGGTGGGGTTGCAACGATAGAAAGCGTGCACCGCCACCGCGAAATCGCATTCGGGTTGGCTGAGCATCCAGTAGACAAGGTAGCAATGCTCAGCGCCGCGTGTACGGCGCAAGGTCTCAAGCCAGAGGTCTTGTGGTGACGCCTTGAGCAAACGCCGCAAAGCGAGCTCATTTGCAGAGAGCTTTGACTTCTGCGGCGTCGGGTCTGTTGTGATCGTTTCGGAAGGGGACATAACAATTCTAACTTTTTGAACGATACTGTTATCCCATTGAAACCCGCCGGAACTTTGGCTGCGCCGACCATATTCAGTGAATTATTGTCCCTGATTTCGCGACAGTTCCATGTGAAGCCGCCATTTTTTCCGCGATAATGCGCGAAAAGCCATACAATCGGGCTTTTTGCCCCGATTGGGCAGAATCAGCGGACATGTGTTATAGTCATCAGACAAAGTGGAGGACGACATGACAAAACATGTACTCGACAGACCCAAGACTGTGACACCTGAGCGGATGATCCGGGCTGTGGCGATCGAACGCCACGACGGACCGAGCAAGGCGACGCTTGACTTGCAGCGCCGCAAACGGGACCGCGATTTTGACAAGCGCACCAGTTTCTTTGTGCGATTTGCACGCGGATTGCGCCCTTAACCCACGAAAAAGGGGCGCCTGCGCGCCCCTTCTTTATGCGCTGTGAGATGCGTTATGCGCGGACGAGCTTTTCGTAGTCCGCTGAAATCTCGCGGGTGATTGCACCGACCTCAAAGTTATAGTCGCCGATTTGGCCAACTGGCGTGACTTCGGCAGCGGTACCGGTGAGCCAGCACTGTTCAAACCCTTCAAGCTCTTCTGGCATGATGACCCGTTCATTCACGGTCAGGCCTTTGTCGCGCAACATGCCAATGACCGTTTGGCGGGTGATCCCGTTGAGGAAAGCGTCAGGTTTCGGCGTGTGGATTTCGCCGTCTTTGACGAAGAAGATATTTGCGCCCGTCGCCTCGGCCACATAGCCGCGATAGTCGAACATCATGGCGTCGGAACAGCCTTTGGCCTCTGCCGCGTGTTTGGACATGGTGGCGATCATATAAAGACCCGCCGCTTTTGCCTGCGACGGTGCCGTTTCGGGGCTGGGGCGTTTCCATTTCGCAATGTCGAGCTTCGCGCCCTTCATCTTGGCGTCGCCATAGTAGTTGCCCCATTCCCAGACCGCGACGGCCAAGTGGACAGGGTTGCGCGCTGCTGCGACACCCATGTCTTCGCCAGACCCGCGCCATGCAAGCGGGCGCACGTAGGCGTCTTTCAGACCGTTGGCATCAAGGGCCGCTTGTTTCGCGGCTTCGATTTCATCGACGGTATAGGGGATTTCAAAGTCGATGAGTTGCGCGGATTTGATCAGGCGTTCGGAGTGTTCGCGTGATTTAAAGATTTTGCCCGAATAGCACCGCTCGCCCTCGAAGACCGAGGAGGCGTAGTGCATGGCATGGGTGAGGACATGGACTTTGGCGTCACGCCATTCGACCAGCTGGCCGTCCATCCAGATTTTACCGTCTCTGTCATCATATGCACCGGCCATCGTATTCTCCATCCCGTTTTGCATTTGTTACGCTGATAGGTCCGTTTCGGACATAATGTTGCGTAGTTTCTGCGTTTCGCTAGCAGTTGATTCTTGGAATGTCAACAAAGCTGACGTATTGTAGCGTCAACACCAAGGGAGAACGCGCAATGAATGACGGGTTGCCGCCGCAGATGGGCCAGAGCCTTCTGTTTTTGACGGATGAGCAACTGCGCAAGGGGATCGAGGCGATGTTTTTCGCCTATCGCGGCTTTACCGCTGATCCGGACCGTATCCTTGCGCAGAAATCCTATGGCCGCGCCCATCACCGCGCGATCCACTTCATCCATCGCAGTCCCGGCACGACGGTCAATAACCTGCTGTCCATTCTTGGTGTGACAAAACAATCTCTTAATCGTGTCTTGCGCGCCTTGATCGAAGACGGTTTGGTTGACAGCACCGTCGGGCAGAAGGACAAGCGCGAGCGCCATTTGCATCTGACTGCGGCGGGTGCCGCGCTGGAGCGGGAATTATCCGATGCCCAGCGTGACAGGATGCGGGCCGCTTATCGGGCTGCCGGTCCGGCGGCCGTTGCCGGATTTCGGCAGGTTTTGGAGGCGATGATGGATGAAGAGACGCGCCACCATTACGAGGCGATGAAGGATAGACCGGAATGAGCAACGATGACGCCCACCTGTTGATTGTCGATGACGATGAGCGCATCCGCGGACTTTTGCAGAAGTTCCTGATGCGCTCGGGCTTTCTGGTCAGCACCGCCCGCGATGCCGCCCATGCACGGCGTATTCTGGCGGGGCTAGAGTTTGATATGATCGTGCTGGATGTGATGATGCCGGGCGAGGAT
Source organism: uncultured Alphaproteobacteria bacterium (assembly GCA_942490805.1). Taxonomy (GTDB): domain Bacteria; phylum Pseudomonadota; class Alphaproteobacteria; order Rhodobacterales; family Rhodobacteraceae; genus Yoonia. Next base: position 5,134 of record CALNYU010000003.1, read on the forward strand.
GGCATGTCGCTTTGCCGTGATCTGCGCCAGACGATCACGACGCCGATTATGTTGCTGACCGCCAAGGGTGGCACCGATGATCGTATCACCGGGCTTGAGGCGGGGGCCGATGATTACCTGCCCAAGCCGTTCGAGCCCAAAGAGCTTTTGCTGCGCATCAATGCGATTTTGCGCCGTGTCCCTGCCGCAGAACCCAGCATTGTGTTGCCCAAGGTCCTGAACATGGGGCCGGTCCGCTATGATATTGAACGCGGCGAGATGTGGCATGGCGATGAACTGGTCCGCCTGACGTCAACAGAAAGCCAGCTGATGCGGATTTTCTCGGGCTGTCCCGGTCAGGCCGTCACCCGCACCAAGCTGGTCGAAGAACTGAGCCGGTCCGGCGGACAGACGCAGGAACGCGCCGTTGACGTGCAGATCACACGGCTGCGCCGCAAGATCGAGGTGGACCCAAAGCAGCCGCGCTATCTGCAAACGGTACGTGGTGCGGGCTATATGTTGGCGCCTGAATAGGCACGTTCACCCCGCGCATCGCCGGACCGCATTTTAGACCCGTAAAACAACAGAACATGGTTGTGATTCCCATCTGAATTGCGTCTTTTGCATCCATGACAACAGTTTTGATTTCACACCCCGATTGCGCGGATCACGTCACACCCCCCGGCCATCCTGAACAGGTGGCGCGGCTGGATGCGGTTTTGAATGCCCTTGAGGGCATGCCCCTGACCCGTGTCACCGCACCCTTGGTTGCTGATGACGATCTTCTGCGCGCCCATCCGCAGACCCATATTGATGCGATCCGTGCGGCTGCCCCGACAGAAGGGTGGCGGTCATTGGATGCGGATACCCATATGTCGCCGGGTACGCTGACCGCCGCCTTACGTGCGGCGGGAGGTGTTGTGCGCGCGGTGGATATGGTGCTGGGCGGTGAGGCGAATAATGCCTTTGTCGCAGTCCGTCCGCCCGGCCACCACGCGGAACGCGAAACGGCGATGGGGTTTTGCTTTTTTGGTAATGTCGTCATCGGGGCCAAACACGCGCTGGATTATCACGGTCTGGATCGCGTCGCGATCGTGGATTTTGACGTGCATCACGGCAATGGCACGCAGGATCTGGTTGAGGATGATCCGCGTATTCTATTTTGCTCGACACATCAGTCCCCGCTTTATCCCGGTACCGGTGCCGCCCATGAAGTTGGCGTGGATAACGTGCTGAACGTGCCTTTGCCCGAAGGCACCGGATCAAAAGCGTTTCGTGATGTGATGGAGCGCCTTGTTCTGCCACGGATTGACGCATTTTCTCCGCAACTCGTCATAATTTCGGCTGGATTCGATGCACATATGAGTGATCCCTTGGCGGGGATGAACCTGACCACAGAAGACTTTGGTTGGGTAACAGAACGTTTGTGTGATGTAGCAAGTACCCATTGTAAGGGGCGGGTGGTATCGAGCCTTGAAGGTGGATATGACCTGACAGCACTGGGGGCGTCTGCGGCTGCCCATGTAAAGGTTTTGGAGGAAAGAGGTCGATGAGCGACGTTGAAAAGATGAGCTTTGAGGACGCAATCAAAGAACTGGAAATGGTTGTTGGCCAGCTGGAGCGCGGCGACGTTGCTTTGGATGAAAGCATTGCGCTTTATGAACGTGGTGCGGCCCTGAAAGCGCGCTGCGAAGCCAAATTGAAAGAGGCCGAAGAAAAGGTCGCGAAGATCACATTGGGCGAAGGTGGTTCACCTGTCGGCACGGCACCGCTCGATGGCTAATCCTCTTGAAAAATATCAAATCGCCGCGCTGAAACGCAAATCCTTCGAAGAAACGCTGGCCCATGCGGCAAAAGTTTCGCAGGCGCGGATCGGGTTCGCCCTGACCGGGTTGGAAGGCGATGTTGCCGATGCGATGATCTATGCATGCTCTGGCGGCAAGGCGTTGCGCGCGTTTCTGGTTTTGGAAACGACCCGTATGCTGGGCATCAATCCTGTTGCCGCCGCCGGTGCCGCCGCTGCGATTGAGTGTATCCACGCCTATTCCTTGGTGCATGATGATCTGCCCTGCATGGATAATGACGATCTGCGCCGTGGTCAGCCGACCGTTCACAAAAAGTGGGACCAAGCGACCGCCGTTTTGGCTGGTGATGGCTTGCAGGCGCTTGCGTTTGAATTGCTGTTGCAGGCCGAATGTGCGCCCCGTGCCAAGCTGAACCTCTTGATGTCTTTGACCAACGCTGCGGGTATTCGTGGTATGGTTGGCGGACAGGCTGCGGATATCGCTGCAGAGACCGCCAAAGTGCCGCTTGATTTGCAGCAGATCATGGATTTGCAGGCCGCCAAGACCGGTGCGCTGATCTCTTGGTCCGCGCTTGTCGGGCCACGGATGGCCGAGGCCGAGCGTGAGCCTTTGTCGATCTACGGCGCCTATCTGGGCCTTGCGTTCCAGATTGCCGATGATGTTCTGGACGCGACAGGTGATGCGACCACAGTTGGCAAGGCTGTCGGCAAGGATGCTGCCGCTGGAAAAGCGACGTTTGTTTCTTTATTGGGTCTTGATGGGGCGAAAAGCCGCGCTGCTGCACTGGTGGAAGAAGCCTGTGATGCGCTATCTCCGTACGGTGATGATGCCGATACGTTGAAAGAAGCCGCGCAGTTTGTGATTGCCCGCACACATTAAGAAGGGTCGCCATGTCTGACCAACCCCACACGCCCGTTCTGGACCGTGTCCACACACCTGCCGATATGAAGGGCATGTCTGACGCTGAATTGCGCCAGTTGGCCGATGAATTGCGCGCCGAGACGATCTCGGCCGTGTCGGTGACGGGCGGGCATTTGGGGGCTGGTCTGGGTGTGGTTGAAATGACCGTGGCCCTGCATGCGGTCTTTGATGCGCCCAAGGACAAGATCATCTGGGACGTGTCGCACCAGTGTTATCCGCATAAGATTTTGACAGGGCGTCGTGACCGTATTCGTACCCTGCGCACCGAGGGTGGTTTGAGCGGTTTCACCAAGCGCTCGGAAAGCCCCTATGATCCGTTTGGCGCGGCCCATTCGAGCACTTCGATTTCTGCCGCCCTTGGTTTTGCCGTGGCCCGTGATCTGGGTGGTGAAGGTGGCGATGCAATTGCCGTGATCGGCGATGGCGCGATGTCGGCGGGCATGGCCTATGAGGCGATGAATAACGCGGGGCATCTGGGCAAGCGTCTGATCGTGATCCTGAATGACAATGAAATGTCGATTGCGCCGCCGACAGGTGCGATGTCGTCTTATCTGTCGCGCCTTTATGCAGGCGAACCATTTCAGGAATTCAAGGCCGCTGCCAAAGGGGCGATGTCCTTGCTGCCTGAGCCGTTCCGCGAGGGGGCCAAGCGCGCCAAGGATGTGCTCAAGCATATGACCGTGGGCGGGACGTTGTTTGAGGAGTTGGGGTTCTCTTACCTCGGTCCGATTGACGGCCACGACATGGAGCAGCTTTTGTCGGTCTTGCGCACCGTCAAGGCCCGCGCCGATGGTCCGATCCTGATCCATGCGATCACCAAGAAGGGCAAAGGCTATGCCCCTGCCGAGCGCGCGAGTGACAAGGGCCATGCCACCGCCAAGTTTGATGTTATCACTGGTGAGCAGAAGAAAGCGCCCAGCAATGCGCCGTCTTATACGTCCGTCTTTGCCGAAAGCCTGCTGAAACACGCCGCCAATGATCCCAAGATTTGCGCTGTCACGGCGGCGATGCCGGATGGGACCGGTCTGAGCAAATTCATGGAACGCTATGCCAGCCGGTGTTTTGACGTGGGCATCGCCGAACAGCACGCGGTGACGTTTAGTGCCGGTTTTGCCGCAGGCGGGATGCGGCCGTTTTGCGCGCTTTATTCAACGTTCCTGCAGCGTGGTTACGATCAGGTTGTCCATGATGTGGCGATCCAGCGTTTGCCGGTCCGTTTCGCGATTGATCGCGCGGGGCTGGTTGGGGCCGATGGGGCCACACATGCGGGGTCTTTTGACGTGGCTTTCCTTGCCAATCTGCCCGGTTTTGTGGTGATGGCCGCGGCAGATGAGGCCGAGTTGGTGCGCATGGTCGCGACCGCTGCGGCGCATGACGAAGGCCCGATCGCGTTCCGCTTTCCGCGTGGCGAGGGTGTGGGCGTTGAGATGCCGGAGAACCCAGAAGTGCTGGAAATCGGCAAGGGCCGGATGATCCGCGAGGGCAAACAGGTCGCGATCCTGTCGTTCGGGACCCGGTTGCAGGAAGTGACGAAAGCCTGCGAAGCGTTGCAGGCCAAGGGGATCAATCCGACCGTGGCGGATGCGCGTTTCGCCAAACCGCTGGACCGCGATATGATCTTGAAACTTGCGTCCAAGCACGATGCGCTGATCACCGTTGAAGAGGGCGCAGTGGGTGGTTTCGGGTCACATGTGGCGCAGTTGCTGGCGGATGAGGGCGTGTTTGATCACGGCCTGAAATTCCGCTCTATGGTGTTGCCCGATACGTTTATTGATCAGGCAAGCCCCAAGGCAATGTACGATGTGGCGGGCATGAACGCCGAACATATCGAGGCGAAAGTGCTGGAAGTGATGGGCGTGGCGACGTTGGAGAAGCGGGCTTAGGGCTGAAAGTCGGCTTTGAGCCCAAAGTGTTGGTCAGGAACGCTGCATAAAAAGGTAGCCGCGCTGCGATAGTGTCGTATTCCATTTCAGGCCATGTGTCGCAATCGCCGTTTCAAACGCTTTGATGTTCGAGGCTTCATCTGCGATCAGAATCCAGCCGCCATCCTTGACGTGATCAAGCAAAGTTTCAAGAACCCTCAACCGCGTTGGCAGTGCCAGCATATGCAATGTGCGGTCAACTAAAACGACATCGAACATGCCACCGGGCGTATAAGTAGCAATATCGGCGACAACGCCGTCAACGGCCAAACTTTCCTTTTCGGCGGCATTTTTAAGGTCGCGTATACCGTTGGGCGAAATGGTTGATGCAGAGGCGAATGTACTCCGACAACGCGGTGACCCTTTCGTGCGATGAAGAGCGCATCGCGACCTTGCCCGCATCCGACATCCAGAACGTGGGCTTCTTGCTGTTCGAGCTGGTCAAAGAAGTCGACGAATATCGCACTTGGTTGCCCCAACGCCTCATGGGTCTCGCCGTAGAGTTTGTCGTAGTCATAAGCCATGTGATCAGCGTTAGTAGATTGGCAATCATTTGACCAAGTGAAATATTCCGTGAATGACGGCTTTGTCCCGCAAATCGGCCATCCAACCTGCCCTAGCCCCGCTGGTCCAATCTCTTTTCAATTGCTTCCAACTTCGCCAGCACCTCGTCGCGGTAGGCATCTGTTGCGGCGTTGCCTTCTTCGGCGTGGGCGTCCTGCATCGAGTTCACGATCAGACCGACCAGCAGGTTTACCACCGCGAATGTTGTCACCATGATGAACGGCACGAAGAAGGCCCATGCGTAGGGGTAAATTTCCATCACCGGACGGACGATGCCCATGGACCAGCTTTCCAGCGTCATGATCTGGAACAATGTATAGCCTGACTGCCCCAGTGTGCCGAACCATTGGGGAAACGCATCGCCGAACAGTTTTGTGGCCATCACGGCCCCGATGTAAAAAACGATCCCCATCAGCAAAAACACCGATCCCATGCCGGGGAGTGCTGTGACAAAGCCTTCGACCACGCGGCGCAGCGATGGCACCACCGAGATCACGCGCAAGACCCGCAGGATCCGCAGTGCCCGCAACACCGACAGCCCGCCGTTGCCGGGGATCAATGAAACGCCGACGATGATGAAATCAAAGATGTTCCAGCCGCTGCGGAAGAACTGCAGGCGCTGGGCGAAAATTTTCGCGCCAAGCTCTACCACAAAGATCGCAAGGCAAATGCGGTCCAGTGCGATGATCAGCGGCCCTGCGCCGTCCATCAGCGTTTTTGATGTCTCCATCCCCAGAATGATCGCGTTGAAGATGATCACAACCACGATAAAGTTGCGGACCCATGCGGTGGCAAGCAAATCGGCTGTTTTCTGGCGGAATGTCATATGGTTTGCCCTCGGTTCAAAGCGCCCCTGATATGGGTTGTTTGCAACAGTTGAGCAAGGGTCTGATATGACGCCAAGTAAGACTAGACGCATATCGCCAAGCCAGCGCATGGTTTGCCTAAAAAGTGAGCCTTAAATGTCGATAAACCCCCGTTTGATTTTCCGCTGGACCGCGTTTTTGTTGGCGGGTGGCTATTGCATCCGCATGCTGGTTTTCGGGGATTGGGGACAGTTCGGGGGTCCGTTCCGGTTTCTGACCGTCTGGGCGCTTTTTTGTTCGTTCTTTGCTTTCAGTCGCATGATGGCGATTGAGGAAGGCCGGTCGACGCGCCGCTGGGATGGCTTTGTCTGCATGACAGCGGTGATCAACACGATGGTCGTGTTTTTGTACTGGCGGCTTTATTTTGCGGATCCCACGTCTGTGACCAGTGATGGTGAACTGGGCGCGTGGCATCTCGAGATTTATCTGCATGGACTTGGCCCCGCTTTGCAGATCATCGACACGCTTTTTGTGCATAAAAGCTATCGCCGTTTAGGTGCGCCGCTTGCGTGGCTTTTCGGCGTGATCGCCGTCTATATCGCGTGGACCGAGCTGGTTTTGCAGCCTTTGAACACCATTCCTTTGGGCAGTGTCACCAGCGGCTTGCCCTACCGTTTTCTCAACAGTCTCGAGTTTTCGGATCGGGCGGCGTTCTATGGCGTTAATTTCGCGACGGCTGTCGTGATCTTGCTGATTTATGCGGGCATTGCTTGGGTCATCAGGCGCCGATTTCCTGCGCAAGCAACGCTTTGAGCCCTGATTTGTAGTCGGGGTAGAGCAGGTCGACGCCGAGTTCGTCCTTGATGCGGTCGTTACGGACCTTTTTGCTTTCAGCATAGAAACTGCGCGCCATGGGCGACATGTCGGCGTCTTCGAAATCGACGGCCTCGGGGATCGGCAGCCCCAGCAATTCGGCGGCATAGGCGATCACATCTTCGGGTGGGGCGGGATCGTTGTCGCAGACGTTATAGGCCGCACCGGGGTTCGGTTTGTTGATCGAGGCAGCCAGCACGCGGGCGATGTCGGCGACGTGGGTGCGGCTAAAGACCTGCCCCTCTTTGATGATCCGCCGTGCGGTGCCGTTGCGCACCTTCGAGAACGGCCCGCGTCCCGGCCCGTAGATGCCGGCAAGGCGGAAGATATGCAGCGGCAGTCCGGGGATGGCGGCCCATGCGGCCTCGGCCTCGACCCGCGCGATGCCGCGTTTGGTGGCGGGGGTCAGGGGGGTGTTTTCATCGACCCAATCGCCGTTGTGGTCGCCGTAGACACCTGTGGTGGAAAGGTAGCCGACCCATTCGAATTGATCCGCGCGCTGGGCGATTTCATCGTGCAGATCTGCCAACACCGGATCGCCCGCGTCATCGGGGGCGGCAGAGATCAGCAGGTGTGTGGCTGCGTTCAGCGCAGGGATCATATCGGCGCCGGGCCAGATGCGGGGCTCGACCCCTTCGTTCATCAGGCGGGGCGCTTTGTCTTCGGACCGCGTGGTGCCGATGATGCGCCAATCCTGTGGCAGCAGGATGCGGGAGAGCGCACGGGCGCTATAGCCGTGGCCGAATGAAAGGAGCGTTTTTGTCATATGCCTGTGGTGCCGGAACCTGTGGGGTGAGGCAAGTGTTTGTGTGCGTTGAGAGGGCGGGATGCCTCCGGCGGGGATATTTGGGGGCCAGTAATAACGGGGCTTTAAGTGGCGTAGTCGGAGTGTTCGGCGTCGAGCACGGCGCGGAGTTCGGCCAAGTGCCGGATATCTTGTTCAGGGTAGGATTCGAGTTCTTGCGCGGTTTTTTCCGCGATGTCATCGGGCAGGACGCGCAGGGGCTGGCCGGTTTGCAGGGCGCGGATGTAGGTTTCTGCGGCGCGTTCGAAATAGAACATCCGATTGAAGGTTTCGGCCACGGTTGCGCCGATCACCAGCACGCCGTGGTTGCCCATGATCATCACCTTTTGTTTGGGATCGGAGAAGAGGGCGGCACAGCGCGCGCCTTCGCTTTCAAAGGCGAGCCCGCCATAGCCATCGTCGATGACGTAGCGGTTGAAGAACGTGCAGCAGTTCTGGTCGATGGGCGGCAGGCGGCTATCCTTGAGCGAGGCCAATACCGTGGCAAAGATAGAATGCACATGCATCGCGCAGCGCGCGTGCGGCACCAGCCGGTGGATGCCGCCGTGTAGCCCCCATGCCGTGGGATCGGGTGCGTTTGGCCCTTGCAGCGTGTCGGGGTCGTTGGCGTCGACCACAATCATATCGCTCGCTTTGATCCGGCTGAAATGCATCTGGTTGGGGTTCATCAGGAACTTGGTGCCGTCATCATTGATCGCAAGGCTGAAGTGGTTCGCCACGCCTTCATGCATGTTCAGCCGTGCGGTCCAGCGAAAGGCGGCGGCCATATCCACCCGTTCGTTCCAATGGGTCATGTTTTGTGGGTGGCTGTTCATAACGGCTCCTTGGATTTACGCATGGTGCGCGGTATTGATGACGCAACGCGTCTCTCAAAGGAAGTCTGATTATGGCATTCAAGCCCGCCAAGTGGCCCCGTAAACTGCGGTCTCAGGAATGGTTCGGGGGGTCGTCGAAGGATGCGATCTATCACCGGTCCTGGATGAAAAATCAGGGGCTACCGGCGGATTTGCTGGATGGGCGGCCTGTGGTCGGGATTTGCAATACGTGGTCCGAGCTGACGCCGTGCAACGCGCATTTGCGCGATCTGGCCGAGAAGGTGAAGTTCGGGATTTATGAGGCGGGCGGTTTTCCTGTCGAATTCCCTGTGTTTTCACCCGCCGAAAGCAGCCTGCGCCCCACCGCCATGATGTACCGCAACCTGTGTGCGATGGACGTGGAAGAGGCGATCCGTGGCATGTCGATGGACGGTGTTGTTCTGCTGGCGGGCTGTGACAAGACCACGCCTGCGTTGTTGATGGGTGCGGCTTCGGTTGATTTGCCCGCGATTGTTGTGTCGGGTGGTCCGATGTTGAACGGGATGTTCCGTGGTGAACGTGTGGGATCAGGCACGCATTTGTGGAAATTCTCGGAAGCGGTGCGCGCGGGCGAGATGACGGCAGAAGAGTTTGTCGAGGCCGAGGCGTCGATGTCCCGCTCGCCGGGGTCATGCAACACGATGGGCACGGCGAGCACGATGGCGTCGATGGCCGAGGCGCTGGGCATGGCGCTGTCTGGCAATGCCGCGATCCCTGCGGTGGATAGCCGTCGCCGTGTGATGGCGCATCTGACGGGGCGGCGCATCGTCCAGATGGTGAAGGATGATCTGAAGCCATCCGATGTGATGACCAAAGAGGCGTTCGAGAACGCGATCCGCACCAATGCCGCGATCGGCGGGTCCACCAATGCTGTGATCCACCTGTTGGCGATGGCGGGGCGGACCAAGGGTGTTGACCTGAGCCTTGATGATTGGGACCGTTTGGGCCGTGATGTGCCGACGATTGTGAACCTGATGCCCTCGGGCAAATACCTGATGGAAGAGTTTTTCTATGCCGGTGGTCTGCCTGTCGTCATCAAGCGTTTGGGCGAAGCGGGACTGTTGCACAAAGATGCGCTGACCGTGTCGGGCGGGTCCATGTGGGATGAGGTCAAACACGTCAAGAACTGGAACGAGGACGTCATCCTGCCGGTGGAAAAGGCGCTGACGCAATCCGGCGGTATCGCTGTGCTGCGCGGCAATCTTGCCCCCGGCGGTGCGGTGTTGAAACCGTCGGCCGCGACGCCGGAATTGATGCAACACCGTGGCCGTGCTGTCGTGTTCGAGGACATCGACGACTATAAGGCGCGCATCAACGACGATGATCTGGATATTGACGAGACCTGCGTGATGGTTCTGAAAAATTGCGGTCCGCGCGGCTATCCGGGGATGGCAGAGGTCGGCAATATGGGCCTGCCACCGAAGATCCTGAAGAAAGGGATCACCGATATGGTGCGGATTTCGGATGCGCGCATGTCGGGGACGGCCTTTGGCACGGTGGTGCTGCATACCTCGCCCGAGGCTGCCGTTGGTGGGCCGCTGGCGGTCGTGCGGTCGGGCGATATGATTGAGCTGGATGTCGCAGGGCGGCGCTTGCATCTGGATATTTCCGATGAGGAGCTGGCTGCGCGTTTGGCGGAATGGACGGCGGAGAAATCGGGTGCGAACCCGCGGCCTGAGAGCGGCTATGCAATGCTCTATCATGATCGGGTGATGGGGGCGGACACCGGGGCGGACTTTGACTTCCTCGTCGGGCATCGCGGTAATGCTGTTGGCAAGGAAGCGCATTGATGACAGCCATTTGTCTGGTCGGGATCGGCAAAATTGCTGTCGATCAACACGTGCCTGCGATTGCAGGTAGTGCTGAATGGGAACTGGCCGCCACCGTTAGTCGCGCTGGTCGTGTTGATGGTGTGCCAGCCTTCACCGACTTTGATCAGATGCTGGCGGAACGCCCCGATATCTCAGTGATTTCGCTCTGCCTGCCACCCGTGCCGCGCTATGATTACGCGGCCAAGGCAATCGCGGCGGGGCGGCATGTGATGCTGGAAAAGCCCCCCGGTGCGACATTGGCCGAGGTGTACGCCTTGGCGGATATGGCCCGCGCGGCAGGTGTTTCGCTTTATGCCACATGGCACAGTCGGATGGCCAAAGGTGTTGCCCCCGCAAAGGCGTGGCTGGCGGATAAAACCGTGACCGGCGCGCATATCTGCTGGAAAGAGGACGTGCGCCGCTGGCATCCGGGGCAGGATTGGGTCTTTGCGCCCGGTGGCATGGGGGTGTTTGATCCGGGCAGTAACGCACTGTCGATCATCACGGAAATCCTGCCAATGCCGATCCATTTGCGGTCGACTGAATTGTTTTTCCCCGAAAACCGCGACACGCCGATTGCGGCGCAAATGCAGTGGACGCAGAATGTGACCGGCGATTTTGACTGGCGTCAGGAAGGCCCGCAAAGTTGGGATATCACGGTTGAGACGACTGCTGGTACGCTGTCACTTCATGATGGCGGCGCGCGGCTGGTGATTGATGGCAACGAGGTCGCGGCGGGGGCGGATCGCGAGTATCCCGCGCTCTACGACCGCATGGCGGAATTGATCAAAACCAATGCATCCGAGGTGGATTTGTCGCCGATGATCCATGTTGCAGATGCGCTGACACTGGGCAAACGCAATGTCGTCGAACCGTTTCACTTTTAACCTAACCCTTTGACTTTCTATGTCTAATCAAACTTCCGCCGGAGGCATTCCGCCTTCTCAAACGGTGCGCTGTGGTGTTTTCATAAACTGCCAAAAATTTACCATTTGATAAAAAATAAAACTGTGGCAGGCTGGGCATGAGAAGCCACTTCAGGATTGCACCATGTCCAGCCCCATGACCCCCGGTATTACAGCGGCCCGTCTGCCCGCCGCCGAGCTTGCGCAGAACTTTGGCGATTTGCATGCGCCCTTTGCGCCCCATGAAGCGGCGGTTGCTGCTGACCGTTGTTATTTCTGCCATGATGCGCCCTGCGTCACGGCTTGCCCGACGGATATCGACATTCCGTTGTTCATTCGTCAGATCAGCACTGGTACGGCAGAGGCCGCAGCAAAGACGATCTTTGATCAGAACATTCTGGGCGGCATGTGCGCCCGCGTCTGCCCGACCGAGGATTTGTGCGAACAGGCCTGCGTGCGCGAATTGGCGGAAGGCAAACCGGTCGAAATTGGCCGCCTCCAGCGTCATGCCACCGATACGCTGATGGCCAAACAGCGCCACCCTTACGTGCGTGCGCCGGAAACTGGCAAGAAAGTTGCCGTTGTCGGCGCTGGGCCTGCGGGTTTGGCTTGCGCGCATAGGCTTGCAATGCACGGCCATGATGTGACCATCTATGATGCCGCGGCCAAGGCAGGCGGGCTGAATGAATTCGGGATCGCCGCCTATAAATCCACCGATGATTTTGCGGCGCGCGAGGTGGATTGGCTTTTGGGCATTGGCGGCATCACTGTGCAAACGGGGGTCCGTTTGGGTGACGGTATTTCGCTCTCTGGTTTGACCGAGGGGTTTGACGCGGTGTTTCTTGGCGTCGGGCTTGGCGGTGTGAATGCGCTGGGCAGTGATGGTGAAGACAAAGACGGTGTCCGCGATGCTGTCGATTTTATCAAAGAACTGCGGCAGGCCAGTGATCTGGCATCCTTGCCAGTGGGCCGCGATGTGGTGGTGATCGGGGGCGGTATGACCGCCGTTGATGCCGCCGTGCAATCCAAATTATTGGGCGCGCAGAATGTCACGATTGCCTATCGGCGCGGGCGCGAGGCGATGAGTGCCAGCAGATATGAACAGGATCTGGCGGCGTCCAAAGGCGTGCGCCTGATGTTCAATGCCCAGCCAGTCGCCATTCATGGCAACGGCGCGGTGCGCGAGATTGAACTGGAATATACCGCTGACGATGGCAGCGGTTTGAAAGGCACAGGCGAGACCGTGCGCCTGCCTGCCGATCAGGTGTTCAAGGCGATTGGACAGACGCTGACCACCGATGGTGGTCTGTCGCTGGCGGGTCGCAAGATTGCCGTGACAGGCGCGGGCCGGACCAGCCACGCGGGCGTTTGGGCCGGTGGCGATTGTGCGAGTGGCGGTGATGACCTGACGGTCACGGCTGTTGCGGAAGGCCGCGATGCGGCGATGGATATTCATGCAACCTTGATGGGGAGCAACTAAAATGGCTGATCTGACAACAAACTTTCTGGGTATCAAAAGCCCCAATCCGTTCTGGCTGGCCTCTGCGCCGCCGACCGACAAGGAATACAACGTCCGCCGCGCGTTCGAGGCCGGATGGGGTGGTGTCGTGTGGAAGACTTTGGGATCCGAGGGTCCGCCTGTCGTCAACGTCAACGGCCCGCGCTACGGCGCGATTTATGGCGCGGACCGGCGCTTGCTGGGCCTGAACAATATCGAGCTGATCACGGATCGCCCGTTGGAAGTGAACCTCGAAGAAATCACCCGCGTGAAGGCCGATTACCCTGATCGCGCAATGATCGTGTCGATCATGGTGCCTTGCGAAGAGCAGGCATGGAAAGACATCCTCCCCCGCGTGGCAGCCACTGGTGCAGATGGTATCGAGCTGAACTTTGGCTGCCCGCATGGGATGAGCGAACGCGGTATGGGCGCGGCTGTGGGGCAGGTGCCCGAATACATCGAAATGGTCACGCGCTGGTGCAAACAGTATTACGACAAACCCGTGATCGTGAAGCTGACGCCGAATATCACCGATGTGCGCAAACCTGCGGCGGCGGCGATGCGCGGCGGGGCCGATGCGGTCAGCCTGATCAATACGATCAATTCGATCACCTCGGTGAACCTCGACACCATGTCGCCCGAGCCTTCGATTGATGGCAAAGGATCGCATGGCGGCTATTGCGGCCCTGCGGTCAAACCGATTGCCATGTCGATGGTGTCCGAGATTGCGCGCAATCCTGAAACGCATGGTTTGCCGATCAGCGGGATCGGCGGGATCACCACGTGGCGTGATGCGGCTGAATTTATCAGCCTTGGCTGTGGCAATGTGCAGGTCTGTACGGCGGCGATGACCTATGGTTTCAAGATCGTCCAAGAGATGATCAGCGGGCTGTCCCAGTGGATGGACGAAAAGGGCTATACATCCGTCGAAGAGGTCGTTGGGCGTGCTGTGCCGAATGTGACGGATTGGCAGTATCTGAACCTGAATTACGTGGCCAAGGCCAAGATCAATCAGGATGATTGCATCAAATGCGGGCGCTGCTATGCGGCCTGCGAGGATACCAGCCATCAGGCGATTGCCATGTCCGAGGATCGCACATTTAGCGTGATTGATGCGGAATGTGTGGCCTGCAATCTTTGTGTCGATGTTTGTCCTGTTGAAAACTGTATCACGATGGAAGCGATGCAGCCGGGTGAGGTTGATCCGCGCACAGGGAAAGTGGTGCAAAAAGAATACGCCAACTGGACAACGCACCCGAATAATCCGGGCGCTGTCGCGGCTGAGTAATCAGGGCTTTAGCAGCTTGGCATAAAGCGTATCGAGAAAGGTCAAAGCCCCGTCATGCGGGGCTTTGTCGCCTAAAACGGCCCGCACTTGCACGTCAAAATCGGCGTAATGCTGGGTGAAAGCCCAGATCGAAAAGATCAGGTGATGCGGGTCTATTGCGGCGATTTTCCCCTCATCGGCCCAGCGTTGAATGATTGCCGCCTTTTCATCGACCAGCGCTTTCAGATCGGTTTTCAGGATGTCCTCGATATGCGGTGCGCCTTGCAAAACCTCATTCGCAAAAAGGCGGCTTTCGCGGGGGAAATCGCGGCTCATCGCCAGTTTGCGCTGGGCATAGCCCATGATTTCGGTGATCGGATCACCCGATCCATCAAGTGCCTTGAGCGGGTCCAGCCATGTTTCCAGCAGGCGTTCCAACAGGGCAGTGTGAATGGCCTCTTTCGAGGGGAAATAATAAAGCAGGTTCGGCTTGGAGAGGCCCGCCGCATCGGCGATCTGATCCAGCGTGGCGCCCCGAAACCCGTATTGCGAAAAAATATCAAGGCCAGCAGAAAGGATCGCCGCGCGATTGCGTTGCTGGATGCGGGTTGGGGCTTTGGTCATGCCGATCCTTTGCTTAAAATGCAGGCGGAAATCGGGTGAAATTACCCTTTTGTGCCTGCAATGGTTGCATCTGCCTGTATTTCGCGCCGAGAACTTGACTGACGTATTCTCTCTGTTAGCGTTCTTTTGACCAGTTGGTCAAACCAGAAGAGAGGAGCCCACATGTCAGCCCCCGGAGAGAACCTGCGCATCAACGGTGAACGGCTGTGGGACAGCCTGATGGAAATGGCCAAGATCGGCCCGGGCGTGGCGGGTGGCAATAACCGCCAGACCCTGACTGACGAAGACAGCGAAGGCCGTCATTTGTTCCAAAGCTGGTGTGAAGCGGCGGGTTGCACGATGGGCGTTGACGAGATCGGCAATATGTTTGCCCGTCGTGAGGGGACAGACCCCGATGCGCTGCCCGTTTATGTGGGCTCGCATCTGGATACACAGCCGACTGGCGGCAAATACGACGGTGTGCTGGGTGTGTTGGGTGGCCTCGAAATTCTGCGCACCCTCAATGATCTTGATATCAAAACCAAACATCCGATTGTCGTGACAAACTGGACCAATGAAGAAGGCACGCGCTATGCGCCTGCGATGCTCGCTTCGGGTGTTTTCGCAGGCAAACATACGCTGGATTGGGCGAATGATCGTGTGGATGCGGATGGCAAACGGTTCGGCGATGAGCTGAAGCGGATTGGCTGGAAAGGCACCGAGAAGGTCGGTGACCGCAAGATGCATGCGTTCTTTGAGCTGCACATCGAGCAAGGGCCGATTTTGGAGGCAGAAGGCAAGGACATCGGTGTTGTGACCCACGGACAGGGGCTGCGCTGGATCCAATGCACGGTGACGGGCAAGGAAAGCCACACCGGATCGACGCCGATGCACATGCGCAAGAATGCGGGGCGTGGTTTGGCGCTGATCACCGAGCTGGTGCATGAGATCGCGATGAAGAACCAGCCCAATGCGGTGGGCGCGATCGGGCATATTGATGTCTACCCGAACTCGCGCAACATCATTCCCGGCAAGGTGGTCTTTACCGTCGATATGCGCACACATCTGCTGGATAAGCTGAACGCGATGGTTGCTGAACTGATGGAACGCGCACCGAAGATTTGTGAAGACATCGGGGTCAGCTTCGAGGCCGAGATTGTCGGCCAGTTTGATCCGCCCGCCTTTGATGAGGGGTGTGTGAAAGCGGTGCGCGATGCGGCGGAACGCTTGGGCTATAGCCATATGGATATCGTGTCCGGTGCGGGCCATGATGCGTGTTGGATCAATGATATCTATCCGACGGCAATGGTGATGTGCCCTTGTGTTGATGGGTTGAGCCATAATGAGGCGGAAGAGATTTCACCAGAATGGGCGGCAGCAGGGACCGATGTTCTGTTTCATGCTGTTGTCGAGACAGCGGAGATTGTTGGGTGAGTTCACCGCACATCATACAAGTTCCAGCGCAAGGCCGGAACGCGTGAAGACAGGGAGAAAATCATGACCAAAGTCATCAAAAACGGCACCATCGTTACCGCTGATCTGACCTATAAGGCGGATGTGCTGATCGACGGGGGCAAGATCATCGAGATCGGGCCGAACCTGTCGGGCGATGAACAGCTGGATGCGACGGGGTGCTATGTCATGCCGGGCGGGATTGACCCGCATACGCATTTGGAAATGCCGTTTATGGGCACCTATTCCACCGATGATTTCGAAAGCGGGACGCGCGCGGCGCTGTCTGGTGGCACCACGATGGTTGTCGATTTCGCGCTGCCTGCCCCGGGCCAGGGTCTGCATGATGCGCTGCAGATGTGGGACAATAAATCGGGCCGCGCGAACTGCGATTATTCTTTCCACATGGCCGTCACATGGTGGGGCGAGCAGGTGTTCAACGAGATGGAAAGCGTGGTCAAGGATCGTGGCATCAACACCTTCAAGCACTTTATGGCCTACAAAGGCGCGCTGATGGTGAACGATGACGAGATGTACGCGTCATTCTCGCGCCTTGCCTCGCTGGGGGCCATCGCGATGGTCCATGCCGAGAATGGTGATGTGGTGGCGGAACTGTCCGCCAAACTGCTGGCCGAGGGCAACACAGGACCAGAGGCGCACGCCTATTCCCGCCCGCCGCAGGTCGAGGGCGAGGCCGCGAACCGTGCCATCATGATCGCCGATATGACCGGTGTGCCGCTTTATGTCGTGCATGTGTCCTGCGAAGAGGCGCATGAGGCGATCCGCCGTGCCCGCATGCAGGGCAAGCGCGTCTGGGGTGAACCGCTGATCCAGCATCTGACGCTGGATGAGAGCGAGTATTTCAACAAAGATTGGGACCACGCCGCGCGCCGCGTGATGTCGCCGCCGTTCCGCAACAAGCAGCATCAGGATAGCCTCTGGGCTGGCTTGCAGTCGGGGTCGTTGAGCGTTGTGGCGACCGACCACTGCGCCTTTACGACTGAACAGAAACGCTATGGCGTGGGGGATTTTACGAAGATCCCGAATGGCACAGGCGGGCTTGAGGACCGGATGCCGATGTTGTGGACCCACGGGGTGGCGACAGGGCGTTTGACGATGAATGAGTTTGTCGCTGTGACCTCGACCAATATCGCGAAGGTGCTGAATTGCTATCCGCGCAAGGGGGCCGTTCTGGTGGGGGCCGATGCCGATCTGGTGGTCTGGGATCCTGAGAAATCCAAGACGATCACCGCAGGCGCCCAGCAATCGGCCATCGACTATAACGTGTTCGAGGGCAAAGAGGTGAAGGGCCTGCCGCGCTTTACCCTGACGCGGGGGCATGTCGCGATCCATGATGGCGAAGTGCGCACGCAGGAAGGCCACGGCAAATTCGTGAAGCGCGAGCCGAATACACCGACGAACAAAGCGCTGTCGAAGTGGAAAGAGCTGACCGCGCCGCGCCCTGTGGAACGGACTGGTATTCCGGCGACTGGTGTTTGATGTTGCAGGCTCTGAGCTGTGCCCGGAATTTTGGGGAAACTAAGTGAAAGCTGACACAATAATTCATGCGCAGGGGCTCAACCTGACGTTTGAGACGAATGACGGCCCTGTGCATGCCCTCAAGGACGTCAACCTTGAGATCAACAAGGGTGACTTTGTTTCGTTTATTGGCCCGTCGGGATGCGGTAAGACGACGTTTTTGCGCTGCATCGCGGGGTTGGAGCAACCGACGGGTGGGCAGATTTCCGTCAACGGCATGACGCCTGAAGAGGCGCGGATGGCGCGGGCCTATGGCTATGTGTTTCAGGCAGCGGGCCTTTATCCGTGGCGCACGATTGGCGGGAATATCAAGTTGCCGCTGGAGATCATGGGGTTTTCCAAGGCGGAACAGGCCGAGCGTGTGGCGCGGGTGCTGGAACTGGTTGATCTGGCAGGGTTTGAGAAGAAGTTTCCTTGGCAGTTGTCGGGCGGGATGCAGCAGCGGGCCTCGATTGCGCGCGCGCTGGCCTTTGATGCAGACATCTTGTTGATGGACGAACCCTTTGGCGCGCTGGACGAGATTGTGCGTGATCACCTCAATGAGCAGCTTTTGCATCTGTGGGCGCGCACCGAAAAGACGATCGGGTTTGTGACCCATTCAATCCCCGAGGCGGTGTATCTGTCGACCAAGATTGTCGTCATGTCGCCGCGACCGGGGCGGATTACCGATGTCATCGAAAGCCCGCTGCCCAAAGAGCGGCCTTTGGATATTCGTGACAGTGCGGAGTTTATCGAGATTGCGCACAGGGTGCGTGACGGGCTGAGGGCGGGTCATGTTGATGACTAAGGATTGTCGTCGCCATTTCCGCCCGGACCAATTACGCAAAAATGGCGACCGGAAGTTTGATTGGACGCAGAAAATCGGGGGGCTGGCGTGAAGTCTCTGCTGCCTGTCCTAACCGTTGTCGGCGCGATCCTTTTGTTTTGGGTCGTGTCTGTCGTGCCGATGAACATGCATCTGACTGCGGATCTGGCACAGCGGCAGGATATTGCGGTGACGCCGGATACGCCTGTGGCGCGGCAGGAATATTCGGGGATCGGCCTTGCGCTGCGCAATCCCCAATTGTTTGGCATGACATACACGTTGGACCGCCCGCGCCTGCCGTCGCCCCATCAGGTGGCGGTGGAGATGTGGAATACGATTGCGTTGCAGAACATCACGTCGCGTCGGTCGCTGGTCTATCATGGGTGGGTGACGTTGTCGGCGACATTGCTGGGTTTTGCGATTGGCACGGGCCTTGGTATCTTGCTGGCGGTTGGCATCGTTTATAACCGCGCGATGGATATGAGCGTGATGCCTTGGGCGATTGCCAGCCAGACGATCCCCATTCTGGCGCTGGCACCGATGATCATCGTGATGCTGGGCGCGATTGGTATTCAGGGGTTGTTCCCCAAGGCCGTGATTAGCGCTTATCTGAGTTTCTTTCCTGTCGTGGTGGGCATGGTGAAGGGCTTGCGCAGCCCTGATGGCATGCAGCTTGATCTGTTGCGCACCTATTACGCCAGCCCCGCGCAGGGGTTTTGGAAGCTGCGTTTGCCGGCTTCGGTGCCGTATCTGTTTGCTTCGCTCAAGATCGGGATTTCGGCGTCGCTCGTAGGCGCGATTGTCGCTGAATTGCCGACGGGCGCGCGCGCAGGTTTCGGGGCGCGGATGCTGGTGGGGGATCAATACGGGCAACCTTTGGTGACGTGGGCCGCCCTGTTTGCAGCGGCGCTGACAGCGGCGGCTTTGGTTGGCTTCTTTAGCTTGGCAGAGCGTTGGACGCTGCGCCGGATGGGGATGCACGCGGTATGACGGGCACGGCGATCATCAGCGCGTTGGCGATCTGGAGTGCGGGTTGGTTTATCAACACGCGGCTTGCCAAGAGTGCCGCTGCAAACACCCGTCTGGTCAAGCTTTTGGTGCCTGCGATCTTTGGTCTGACGCTGTTGATCATGTGGGAGCTTCTGGTGCGCCTGCTTGAGATCAGCCCGATTATTTTGCCGCCACCGACGATGATTGCCGAAAGGTTTGCGAATGAAACGCCCACGCTTTGGGCGGATTTTCAGCAGACGATCATCAAAGGGGCCATGACGGGCTATGTGGTTGGCATGTTTGCGGCCTTTGCCATCGCTGTTCTGGCGGATCGTTCGGATTTTCTGACGCGGGGTATTCTGCCGGTGGGTGGCTTTATGGCCGCTTTGCCAATTGTGGGGATCGCGCCGATTTTTGTGCGTTGGCTGGGCAGCGATTGGGAATCCAAGGCGGCCGTTGTCGCGGTGATGGTGTTTTTCCCGATCCTTGTGAACACGGTGGCAGGTTTACGTGATACAACCGCCATGCAGCGTGATCTGATGCGGACCTATGGCGCGGGATACTGGCCGACGCTGTTCAAGCTCCGTTTGCCTGCGGCGATGCCCTTTATTTTTAACGGGCTTAAGATTGCGACCACTTTGGCGCTTATTGGCGCGATTGTTGCTGAATTTTTCGGCTCTCCTACGGTTGGGATGGGCTTTCGTATTTCAACATCGGTCGGCCAGCTTGCGCTTGATATGGTCTGGGCCGAGATTGTCGTGGCAGCACTCGCTGGAAGTGCGTTTTACGGGTTGATGGCTTGGATCGAGGGGCGGGTGACGTTTTGGCACCCATCGCAACGCAAATAATTATTGAGCCCCGTCAAGAGGGCGAAACAACTGACTAGGAGGTCAACATGAAGAAGTTAATGATGGCGGCGGCAATGGCCGCTGGAATGGGTGGCATGGCCCATGCAGACGCCCACGCCAATGACGTGACGCTGCAATTGCAGTGGGTCACGCAAGCGCAGTTTGCAGGGTACTATGTGGCCTTGGATCAGGGATATTACGAGGAAGAGGGGCTGAATGTGACCATTCTGCCCGGCGGTCCTGATATCGCCCCGCCGCAGGTTTTGGCCGGCGGTGGCGCTGATGTGATGCTGAACTGGATGCCATCTGCGCTGGCTGCGCGTGAAAAGGGCCTGCCGGTGGTGAACATCGCGCAGCCGTTCAAGACATCGGGCCTGATGCTCACATGCTGGAAAGACACCGGCATTGAAACGGTCGAGGATTTCCGCGGCAAGACCATCGGTGTTTGGTTCTTTGGCAACGAATACCCGTTCCTCAGCTGGATGAGCCAGGTTGGTATCCCAACTGACGGCAGTGAAGATGGTGTCACGGTTCTCAAGCAGGGCTTTAACGTTGATCCGCTGCTCAACCGCGAAGCAGATTGTATTTCGACCATGACCTACAACGAATACGGTCAGGTTTTGGATGCGGGTGTATCCGAGGATGAGCTGATCACCTTCAAGTACGAAGACCAAGGTGTCGCCACGCTTGAGGATGGCATCTATGCGTTGGAAGAGAACCTTGAAGATCCGGTTTTCGTCGACAAGATGGTACGCTTTGTGCGGGCATCCATGCGCGGCTGGAAGTGGGCCGAGGAAAATCCCGAAGCCGCAGCAGGTATCGTGCTTGATAACGACGAAACCGGTGCACAGTCCGAGGCGGCGCAGGTGCGCATGATGGGCGAGATTGCCAAGCTGACCGCAGGGTCGAATGGCGCGCTTGATCCGGCTGATTATCAGCGCACGGTGGATACGCTGCTTGCGGGTGGTTCCGATCCGGTGATTTCTGCAGCACCTGAGGGTGCTTGGACCAGCGTGATTACGGACGCTGCATTGAACTAGGCGCTACGCCGTTCCGGGCTTGATCCGGGACCTCACGTTCTCAAAGGCCCCGGGGGACCCTCGGGGCCTTTTCACGAAGGTTTGAGGTCATTTCGTAACCGCTGCCTCGGAATCGCTTAGTGATGTGCTATCTTTGCGCAATAGCTCACACGCATTTCGGAGATGCCTCATGAAGACCCCTTTGATCACGCGCCGCAGCACGATGGCCCTTGGGGCTGCTGCTCTCATTACCCCTGCTGCCGGGCTTTTGTCGCCTGCCGCCGCTGCTGGCCTTGCGCCGACGCCGACGATGCGTGGTGGTGCCAACAACTATCGCCCTGACGCGCCGATTGTAGACCGTATCGGCGGGGGTGGTTTCTGGATGACAGGGACGGTGCGCCGCGCCGGTGATGGTGCGCCTTTGCCGGGGCAACGCATTCAGATGTGGGCGCATACCACCGAAGGGCATGAGCGTGATGCGCATAGTCATGGGGCGACGTTGACCGACGCGCAGGGAGTGTTCCGCCTTGAGATGCCGCAGATCGTCCCCGCCTTTGGGCAGGCACACGGGCATTTGGCCTATGACAGCGGTGATTTTAAAACGGTGTTCCTGCGTCCTGTGATGGCCAGCCCCAACGATACAACGCTGCACGTGGATTTCGTGCTGGAACCTGCCTAGGTTGCTGCGCCCCGCGTTGATTTGGGGCGCGCTAGCGGTCGCCGTCTTTGTCCCTGTCATTGCCGCCGTAAATAGCCCGCTTTTGCAGTGGCGCGATCCTATCTACATTTTTGCAGGTCTTGCCGGTGTTGTCGGCATGGCGATGATGCTGGTGCAACCTTTGTTGGCGATTGGCGTGCTTCCGGGGGTGTCTTTGCTGGCGTCCCGTCGTCTCCACCGTGCAGTTGGTGCGGGCCTTGTGTTGGCTGTTCTTGGCCATGTCATCGGGCTTTGGATCACCAGCCCGCCTGATGTGATGGATGTCTTGTTGTTCCGTTCACCCACGCCCTTCGCCGTTTGGGGGGCGCTGGCGATGTGGGCGGTGTTCGGGGCGGCTTTGCTGGCCGTTTTGCGTCCGCGTTTGCCGCTGCGCCTCTGGCGGTGGGGGCATAGTGTTTTGGTCAGTTTGGCGGTTTTCGGCACTGTTGTGCATGCGGTGCAGATCGTTGGCACGATGGAGGTTGTAACGAAAAGTGCCCTTGCTGCGCTGGTGATTTCCGCATTGGTGTGGGCCATTGCACGGCGCAGGGTTTGGGCGATGGGCCTGCGCCCACGCCGTTCGTGAAATCAAGCTATTTTCATTTGCCGTGACCCTTGGCATGGTCTGTGCGTAATCGGGTGATACGGGGATTGGCATGGCCGAGCAAAGCTTTGATGTCATTGTGGTGGGCGCCGGCCTGATGGGCAGTGCTGCGGCGCGTCATCTGGCGGAAATGGGTGTGAAAACCGCGCTGGTTGGTCCCGAAGAACCTACCGATAAGGCCGCACATACCGGCGTTTTCGCCAGTCACTATGATCAGGCGCGGATCACGCGCAAGATCGATACCCGCAAGAACTGGGCCCGTTTTGCGCAAGAGGCGATTGCGCGCTACCCCGAGATTGCCGCGAAGGGCGCGCAGCCTTTTTATACGCCTGCGGGCGCGATTGTGGCGGGGACGGAAGTGGGCGCGGAGCGCGACTATATCCTGAATGCGCAGCGCCATGCACAGGCAAACGGTGTCGCGCATACACCTTTGCGTGGTGCGGAACTGGCGGCGCGGTTTCCCGAGTTTTCCTTTCCCGCAGGTATTTTGGCGCTGCATGAAGAGGTCGACGCAGGCTGGATCAATCCGCGTCTGCATGTGAAGGCCGAGATCACGGCGGCGACCAAAGCGGGTGCCGCGCTGCACCGCGATACGGTGGTGCGGATTGCCGAGAACGGTGGCGCGGCGCAGGTCCATTGTGCAGGTGGCGCTGTGTTGACCGCCGGTAAGGTGATCGTGGCTTGTGGCGCGTTTTCCAAGGCCGAGGGGCTTTTGCCGGACCCCATTCCGATGCGGGTTTATGCGCGCACGATTGCTTT
The DNA here is from genome assembly GCA_942490805.1 of uncultured Alphaproteobacteria bacterium. Taxonomy (GTDB): domain Bacteria; phylum Pseudomonadota; class Alphaproteobacteria; order Rhodobacterales; family Rhodobacteraceae; genus Yoonia. The sequence continues at coordinate 28,460 of CALNYU010000003.1, forward strand.
TTTTGAACTGGACGCGGGCGAGGCCGCGCGGCTATCCAGGATGCCTTCCGTGATCTATGTGCCGCCGGGCCGGTCCGAGGACCCCTATATCCTGCCGCCCGTGCTTTATCCCGATGGCAAAACCTATATCAAAATTGGCGGTGATGCGGTGGATACTGAATTGCACAGCGTGGACGAGATGATCGCATGGTTTCGCAGCGGTGGTGATCCGGTGGCGGGGGCTGCGATCTCGGAAATTCTGATCGATTTGATGCCGGGGCTGAAATATCGGTCGATCAGTTATGATAGCTGCGCGACGTCGTTTTCACCGAATGGCAATCCGTTCATCTATTCGCAGACCGACCACATCATCGCCCTGACCGCTGGTAATGGCGCCGCTGCGAAATGCGCGGATGAGATTGGGCGACTGGGCGCGTTGGTTGCGACGGGTGCCGCTATTCCGGATATCTATGACGGGGCTTTTGCGCCCTAGGCGTTCATGTCCCGATAGGTCGGGATGATGTCGCCGGGCGCCTTTGTCGCTTCATAGACCCCGCGTGCGATGGCGCGGCTCAGGCAGACGGCGCCTGCTGCGGCGATCTCGCGGAATTGGGTTTGGTCGATGGGGGTGCCTTCGCCGGTGGAGACACCAAAAACCAGATCACCGTCAAGCGGGGTATGCGATGGGATGATCGCACGCGCCATGCCGTCATGGGCGGTCACGGCCAATCGGTGGCATTGCGTTTTGCTCAGCGGTGCATCTGTGGCGACGATGGCGATGGTTGTGTTGGCGCCTTGGGTGGCTTGCAGCATCATCGCCTGCTCTTTGCGGCTCTTTGCGGGGGTCACGTGCCCTGCGCTTGGGTCAGGGCCTGCGCCGCCGAATTCGCCGTCCATTTCAAACGGGGCGGCCCAGAAGTGTTTGTCGCCTGGCGTTGTGACGCTGCCCAATGCGTTGACCACCACCAGCGCGCCGACGGTTGTGCCATCTGGCAGGGTCAGCGACGCGGACCCCAGCCCGCCTTTTTGCATCGCCGCCATCGCGCCCGTGCCAGCCCCTGCCGTGCCAGTCGCGAAATGCGCGGACGCGCTTTGCAGCGCTTCTCGCCCCAGCGCGCGGTAGGGGTTTTCGTCCCAGTCTTTCGCGCCGCCATTGATCAGATCAAAGATGATCGCGCCGGGGACGATGGGGATACGCATTGCGCCGATCTGGAACCCCCGCCCCATGGCGCGCAGACCGTCCATGACGCCAGAACAGGCATCAAGCCCAAAGGCCGACCCGCCCGACAGCACCAGCGCATCGACCTGTTCCACGGTTTTGTCGGGGGCGAGCAGATCGGTTTCCTTGGTCCCCGGTGCGCCGCCCATGACGTGCACGCTGGCGGTGAAGGGTTTGTCGCCGACCAAGACGGTGGTGCCGGTTTTGATGTGGTCGTCCTGTGCGTTGCCAACACGCAGGCCCGTCACATCGGTAATCAGGTTGCGGGGTCCTTTAGATACAGCGGCCACCGTCCACCTCCATTGCGACGCCGGTGATCATGCTGGCCTCGTCCGAGCAGAGGAAACAGGCGGCGTTGCCCATGTCCTCGGGCGTGGAAAAGCGGCCCAGCGGGATGGTGGACAGGAATTTGGCGCGGATTTCCGGCGTGTCCTCGCCCATGAAGGATTTCAGCAAGGGCGTTTCGCCTGCCACAGGGTTGATCGCGTTGACGCGGATACCGTCGGGCGCCAGTTCCACCGCCATCGTTTTCGTCGCGGTGATCATCCAGCCTTTGGACGCGTTGTACCAGTTCAGGCGCGGACGTGGTGACACGCCTGCGGTGGAGGCCACGTTCAGGATCGCGCCGTGCTTGCGCTCTTTGAAATGGGGGACAAAGGCGCGGGCGGTCAGGTAGACCGATTTCATGTTCACGGCAAAGACGCGATCAAAGTCGTCCTCGCTCACGTCCTCCATCGCGCTGGGCAGATGGGTGATGCCTGCGTTATTGACAAGGATGTCCAAGGGGCCTTGAGAAAGGACGGTTTTGGCCATGTTAGACACTGATTCTGCGTTTGAGACGTCACATGCAATGGCGGTGCCGCCGATTTCATCCGCGATGGCCTGTGCACCTTCCAGATTGATGTCGACGACGAAAACATGGCACCCTTCAGTGGAGAATTTGCGCGCGATCCCTGCGCCAAAGCCGGAACCGCCCCCTGTAACGATGGCCTTCTTGCCTTTTAGTCGCATGATATCCCCCTCTTTTGGATGCAGCGTAATGGACGCGGGCCGCGCTGCAATCTCTTTCTTATCCCGCCTGCCCCAAGTCCGGCAGCTTTGGTGCCGCTGCAATCAGCGTTTGGGTGTAGGGGTGTTGTGGATGGGTGAAAACAGTCTCTGTTTCACCTTGTTCGACGATTTTTCCAGCCTGCATGACCATCACACGGTCGGTGACTGTGCGCACGACCGACAGGTCATGGCTGATAAAAAGATAGGCGAGTGGCCGTTTGCGGCAGAGGTCGGCGATCAGATCGAGGACTTGGGCACGCACCGACACATCAAGTGCAGAGACGGCTTCGTCAAAGATGATGAGTTCGGGTTCGATAATCAGCGCGCGGGCGATGGCGATGCGCTGGCGCTGGCCGCCAGAGAATTCGTGAATGTATTTGCCAGCGTCATCGGGCGAGAGGCCAACGTCGGTCAGCGCTTTGGCAATGGCATCGGCACGCGCCTGTCCTGTGGGCGGATGTGGCAAAAGGTGGAAAGGCTCGGTGATTAAACGGTCAACCCGGTGGCGGGGGTTGAAGCTGCTGTAGGGGTCCTGAAAGACGACCTGCATCTTGCGTCTGACGGCAAGGTTGGGGCGTTTGCCGCTGAAAACCGGGTCACCATCGAGCGTGATCTGGCCCTCTTGTACATCTTCCAGACCCAATATCGCCCGTGTTAGGGTCGATTTTCCGCATCCGCTTTCACCGACAAGGCCGACACGTTCGCCTGCGTTGATGTGAAAACTGATGTCGTGCAGGGCGCGGAACATGGGGCGCGGACCCAGCAGAGCGGTGCGCGCCATCGGATAGTCGCGCGCGACATTCTTGACCTGCAACATAGGGGATGCCACCGGCGCTTTGGGCAAAGATACGGCGTGCGCCGAGGCGGCAAAAAGGGCCTTGGTATAGGGGTGCTGCATGTGGCTGAGCAGGTGGCGGGTTTCGCCGGATTCCACGACGCGCCCGTGTTGCATGACGGCGATCTTATCGGCGACATCGGCGACGACGGCCAGATCGTGGGTGATCAGCAAAAGCCCCATGTCGAATTCGCGCACAAGGTCGCGCAGCAGATCAAGGATGCGCGCCTGCGTCGTGACATCAAGCGCGGTTGTTGGTTCATCCGCGATCAGCAGTTTGGGGCGCAGCGCGATGGCCATGGCGATGACGACGCGCTGGCGTTGCCCGCCCGACAGTTCATGGGGATAGCGTTTGGGCGAGACTTTCAGGCCGACCCGTTCCAGCATTGCGGTGGCGCGTTTGTGTGCCTCTGCCTTGGTGGTTTTTTCATGGATCAGGATCGTTTCGGCGACTTGTGCGCCGATGGTTTGCACAGGGTTCAGCGCGGTCATGGGTTCTTGAAATACCATGCCCATCGCGTTGCCGCGCATTTTGCACAGGTCACTTTCCGTAGTTTGTAAGATATCGGTGCCATCCAGCATGACCGATCCTGTAGCGACCGACCCGCGCGGCAAAAGCCCCATGACCGCCAGTGCTGTCATGGATTTGCCCGAGCCGCTTTCGCCGGTGATGGCCACGATTTCACCGGCCTCTATGGTCATGTCGATATTATGCAGGATTTCGGTGTTGCCGATGGACAGGGACAGGTCTTTGATCGCAAGCAGGCTCATGTGCGCGCCACCCGGATGCGGGGGTCGAGCCAGTCGCGCAGGCCGTCGCCCATCAGGTTAAGCCCCAGCACCATCAGCACAATGGCAATGCCCGGCACGAGGGCCACATGGGGCGCGATGCTGACCAGCGTTTGTGCATCTGCCAGCATCCGCCCCCAGCTGGCGGTGGGGGGCTGTGCGCCTAGGCCGATGTAGGACAGGGCGGCCTCGGCCAAGATGCCAAGGCTGAACTGGATTGTGCCCTGTACGATCATCAGGTTGGTGATGTTGGGCAGGATGTGTTCGATGGAAATGCGCGTGGCGGATTTACCGCAGACGCGGGCCGTGAGGATGAAATCACGCTCCCACAAAGGCAGGGCAGCGCCCCGTGTCAGACGGGCGAAAACCGGAATGTTGAAGATACCGATGGCGATGATGGCGTTGACGGCTGAGGCCCCGAAAACGGCGGTAATCAGGATGGCGATGACCAGCGAGGGGAAGGCAAAGACGAGGTCGTTGCCGCGCATGATCAGTTCGTCAAGGAATGATCCGTGTCGTGCCGCAGCGAGTAATCCCAGCGGGATGCCGAGCGCCATGCCGATGCCCACCGCAAGCAGCGCGACCGCAATCGAGGTGCGCGCGCCCATCATGATCATCGACAGGATATCGCGCCCGAAGTGATCGGTGCCGAGCCAGTTGGTGGCGCCGGGCGTTTGGAGCCTGTTGGGGATATCCAATGTTTCGATATCGGCGGGGGTCCAGACAAAGGACACCGCCGCAAGCGTGATGAAAAGCACGGTGAGGGTCGTGCCGATGATCAGATTGCGGCTCATGCTTTGGTCCTGAGGCGTGGATCGACGGCGGCATAGGCCAGATCTACGACGAAATTAACCACGATGACGGTGAAGACCAAAAGCATGACCACGCTTTCCACGACGATCAGGTCGCGCGCGCTGATGGATTGGAAAATCAGGCGACCAAGGCCGGGCAGGAAGAAGACCTGTTCAATGATAATCCCGCCTGCAAGCAAGAACGAAAATTGCAGGCCGATGATGGTGAGCACAGGGATCAACGCGTTGCGTACGGCGTGTTTCCAAAGCGCTTGGCGGGCCGAGAGGCCCTTTGCGCGGGCGGTACGGATGAAATCTTCGCCCAGCATATCAAGGAGTGAGGACCGCATGACGCGGGCGAGGATGGCCGCTTGCGGCAGGGCGAGCGCGATGGCGGGCAGGGTGAGCGATTTGATGGCTTGCAGCGGGTTGTCCCAACCGGGAAATCCGCCCGCCGAGAACCAGCGCAGATTGATCGCGAAGATCAGCACGAGGATCATGGCGAACCAGAAATTCGGGATCGCGACGCCCAGTTGTGTCGCGCCCATGATGGTCACATCGCCCACGCTGCCGCGCCTGCTGGCCGCATAAATGCCTGCGGGAAAGGCGATGAGCGTGGACAGGATCAGCGCATAGATTGCGAGCGGCAGAGAGACCCAGATGCGGTCTGCGACCAGATCCGCTACGGGTGTTTTATAGGTCCAGGATTGCCCGAAATCGCCGCGCAGCAACCCCGTGACCCAATCGAAATACCGCGTCACCACGGATTGATCGAGGCCCATTTCGGCGCGCAAGGCCGCAATCGTATCGGGGCGTGCGTTGATGCCCAGCATAAAGGCCGCAGGATCACCCGGGATCACCTCGATCACCGCAAAGATGACGATGGATGCCACAATCAGGCTGATGATCAGCGAGGTGAGGCGCCCAAGCGCATAGCGGATCATCGGTGCTCCTCTTCCAAGGCCTCGGCGAAGTTGATTTCGCCTTTCGGGATGCTGCTGTCAAACGTGCAGTACAAGATGAATTTGGGATTCAGGCCGCTATAGGTCAGTGCGTGATCATTCGTGAAGCCCATCGGCACATACACATCGGGGTTGCCCGTCAGAACGCAGCCTGCCGCCCCCATATTGCGCAACATGTCCAAGCCGGTGTGCACGAGCTTTGTGCCCAGCCCTTGCCTTTGCTTATCGGCGCGGACCGAAATAGGGCCGAGCCCGTACCAAACCCCCTGCGCCTGACTGATTTTCGCCGGAGAGAAGGCGACATGGCCGATGATACCATCCGCGTCGGCCACCAATGACAGCGCGAGATCACCGTCTGCGCGGAGTTGGTTGATCATGTCGGGTTCGCTGCCATCGCTGAAAGCCATCGGCGCAAAGGCATCGCGCGTCAGGTCATAGATCGCCTGCCGGTCCTGCGGTGTCTCCACTCTGATGATCGGCTCATGCGTCATGCGATGGCGTTCTTGGTACGGCATCGGGTCGGCAAAATGCCACGCCCCGCATGGACGCCCCCCGCAAGATGTTTACGGGGGGCATTGCTTTAGTTGCTCCAGCTGACGCCGGTCAGGTCAACGGCAGCGGTGGGCTGGTTGACCCAAAGCCCCTGCAGCCCTGCTTTTGCGACGGTCGCGACCGCCAATTCAAAGAGGTAGCCGTTGACGTAATCCTCGGAAATGATGGTTTGCGCTTGCGCCAGCAGGTCGCTGCGCATCGCAGGGTCTGTGGTGGCGTTGAGCGTTTCCATCAGCGTCTGGAATTCCGGATTGTCGTATTGGAAATAGTAGTCGGGATTGGCGTAGATACCGATATCCATGGGCTCGGTGTGGCTGACAATGGACAGGCCAAAGTCCTTGTTGGTGAAGACTTCTTCGATCCACTGCGCCCATTCGAGGTTGGTGATCTCCGTCTCGATCCCGACCGCGCGCAACTGGCTGGCGATAATCTCGCCGCCGCGACGTGCATAGGAGGGTGGGGGCAGTTTCAGGGTGGTGGTGAAGCCGTCAGCAAAGCCTGCCTCGGCCAAGAGGCTGCGGGACAGGTCCGGGTCGTATTGCGAATTGGCCAGCAGATCGACGTAGTCGGGATTATGCGGGGCAAAATGCGTGCCGATGGGCGTACCATAGCCGAACATCGCACCGTCGATGATCGCTTGGCGGTCAATGGCGTGGGCCAATGCTTTGCGGACGCGGACATCGTCGAAGGGTGGCATCTTGTTGTTGGTCGACAGGATCGTTTCGCCCTCGGTGTTGCCGACAAGGACCTGAAAACGCGGATCGGCCTCGAACTGGGGCAGGTTTTCGGGGGCGGGGAAGCCGACAAAGGCGTCCACGTCCTCGGCCATCACAGCGGCAAAGGCGGCGGTGGGATCAGAGATGAAGCGGAAAGTGGCGCTTTCCAGCGCGGGCGCAGGCCCCCAGTAGGCGTCGTTCCGTGTCAGTTCCAGCCGGTCGCCCTGCACCCAATCAGTGAAGGTGAACGGGCCGGTGCCGATGGGGTTGGAGGCGATGTTTTCGATGCTTTCAGGGGCCACGATCACCGCATCCCCCCATGCCATGTTGAACAGGAAACTGCCGTTGGGCTGGTCCAGTGTGACCTGCACGGTCAGCGGGTCAATCACGGTGACATCGGTGATGCCCGCGAACAGGCCCTTTTGGGCGTTGGTGCTATCCTCGGCGCGGGCGCGGTCGAGGCTGAATTTCACATCCTCGGCGTCCATCGTGGTGCCGTCATGGAAGGTGACGCCAGCGGCAAGGTTGAAGGTATAGACCAAGCCGTCATCGGAAATATCCCAGCTTTGGGCAAGGCCACGGATGATCGCGCCGTCGGCGTCAAACCGTGTGAGGCCCTCGAAGACGTTGGCGTAAAGCACGCTATCAATCGCCTGCGCGGCCCCGCCTGTGGGGTCAAGGTTCGGCGGCTCTAGCTGGATCGCGACGGTAATGCTGTCTTGGGCAAGTGCGCCCGAGGCGCAAAGGACGATGGCGGTGGATGCCGCGAGTGTTTTGATATGGTGCATGATGACCCCCTGTTGTTGGGTAGGAGTGTTTACAAAACGGGGGGGCAATTCAAGTGCTGGTTGTTGGTGGGGCGTGATGTCGGGGAGAACCCCGACCTACGTTAATATCTTCGCCAACGCCCCTGCCATCACCTTTGCGCTGTCGATCATGTCATCGACGCCGATGTATTCGTCGGGCTTATGCGCCAGCTCCAATATCCCCGGCCCGTAGGCGATGCAGTTTTTCAGCTTGCCGATCCGGTCGATGTGTTTTTGGTCGTAGGTGCCGGGGGAGGCCACGAATTCTGCGGGTTTGCCAAGCACTTTTTCGATTTCTGCGGCGATCACTTGCACCACGGGGGCGTTGCGGTCGGTCATGCTGGGCAGGACCACGTTCATTTCGCGCAGGTCGTAATCGAACCGGTCACGGTTGGCTTTTAGTCCTTCGAGCAGGGCTTTCACCTCGCCGCGCACGTCGTCGATGTTTTCTTCGGCCAGAAAGCGCCGGTCGATCACGATGCGGCAACTGTCGGGCACGCAATGCGCGGGCAGGCCGGTATAGTCGGCCTCTTGTTCGGGTTGGCCGCCGTGGATCGAGTTGATGTTCATGGTCGATGACCGCGCGCCTTCGGGCACCACGGGCATGTCGGTGTGCCGTGCGGCCATGGCGGGGAAGAGTTTGTCCTCGAATTCGGTCAGCACCGCCCCCATATGCCGCACTGCGCAATCGCCCAGAAACGGCATCGAGCCGTGGGCGATTTCGCCAAAGGTTTCGATTTCCGCCCACCAGCCGCCGCGATGGCCAAGGCAGACGCGGTCTTTGTTCAAAGGTTCGGGGATGATCACGTGCTGCACGCGGGCGGGGTCGAAGTAGCCCTTTTCGGCCAGATAGGCGACGCCGCCATAGCCGCCGGATTCTTCGTCCGCTGTGCCGGAGATTTCAATCGCACCGGCAAAGGTGGGATGGATGGCGATAAAGGCCTCGGCGGCGATGATAGAGGCCGCAAGCCCGCCTTTCATATCACAAGCGCCGCGCCCGTAGATTTTGCCGTCGATCAGTTCACCGCCAAAGGGGTCTTTGGTCCAGCCGTGGCCGACCTCGACCACATCGGTGTGGCTGTTGAAATGCACGCAATCGCCCGTCTGCCCGCCTGTCCGGCGTGCGACGATGTTCCAGCGGGGGTATTTGTCGCTATCGCCGGGGGTGCCGTAGGCGCGGATCAGTTCCGTTTCAAACCCCGATCCCCGCAAACGCCGGTCCAGATAGTCACAGATCGCGCGATAATCGCGTCCCGGCGGATTCAGCGTGGGGATGCGGATCAGGTCCTGGGTCAGCGCGATCAGGTCATCGCGCCGGTCGGTGATTGCGCGGGCAAGTTGCGTGTTCTTTGTCATGGTTTGAGTATTCGTGTTTCCGGTGGAACAGACAATGGTGTGATTTTGAAATTACACAGTGCGGCCACAAAAGAACCGCATAGTATCGCCATGTTGCATCCCGCCTGCTATGCCAAAGGCCAGATTACGATGGAGCGCAGACGCGTGGAATTGACGTCAGATGTGAAGGTCGCGGTTCTGATCCCGTGCTATAACGAGGCCAAGCCGATTGGCACTGTCGTTGCCGACTTTCGCGCGGCGCTTCCTGATGCTGACATCTATGTGTACGACAACAATTCTACCGACGACACAGCCGAAGTTGCCCGCGCCGCAGGTGCCATTGTGCGCATCGAAACCCAGCAGGGCAAAGGCAATGTGGTGCGTCGCATGTTCGCCGATATTGATGCCGATGTTTACGTCATGGTGGATGGCGACAACACCTATGAGGCCAAGGCGGCCCCTGCGCTTGTCGATAAGCTGCTTGATGAAACGCTTGATATGGTCAGCGGGTGTCGCGTGACCGAGATCCAAGAAGCGTACCGGCCGGGGCACCGGTTTGGAAACTGGATGCTGACCAACCTTGTCACGAGTATTTTTGGCAAACGTACCAAGGATATGTTGACGGGGTACCGCGTCTTTTCGCGCCGCTTTGTCAAAAGCTTTCCGGCCTTGTCGCGGGGGTTCGAGATTGAAACCGAGTTGACCGTTCACGCGCTGGAACTGCGGATGCCAATTGCGGATGTGGATACTGCTTATGTTGATCGTTTGCCCGGCTCGGATAGCAAGCTGAACACGATCCGGGATGGATTGCGCATTCTGAAAATGATTATTTTGCTGGTGAAAGAGGAGCGCCCTTTTGCGCTTTTCTGCGGCGTTGGCGTGCTTTTGGGGCTGTTGTCGTTGATGCTTGGCGCGCCTGTCGTTGTTGAGTTCGTGGAAACAGGTCTCGTGCCGCGGTTCCCCACGGCTATTTTGGCCTCGGCGATCATGGTGATCGGTGTTTTGGCTGTGATGACCGGACTGATCCTGGACACCGTCACGCTGGGACGCCGCGAGATGAAGCGCATGGCCTATTTGGCATTGCCCGCTCCTGCAAGGCGCTAGGGGCCGATGCGTTCCGAACTTATCGCGCAGATGCTGCGTTTTGGCGCTGTCGGTGGTGTCGGTTTTGTCGTCGATGGCGGGCTGCTATGGCTGCTGATTTCGCTTGATTTCAATCCTTTTCTGGCGCGGGCGCTATCCTTTCCCCTCGCTGTTGTCGTGACATGGGCCTTGAACCGGAACTGGACGTTTCGCACGACGCGTGAAGCCAGCAAGAAAGGACAGTTCCGGCGGTATTTCGGGGTCCAGATCATCGGTAGTTTGACCAACTACCTGATTTATTCTGCTGTTATTGGCTTCTTTGGCACGGCATCGCTCACCATATTCCTGGGCTTTGCGCTGGGCTCTTTCTTTGGATCGCTTTTGAACTTTCTCGGGGCGCGCCATGTGGCGTTTCGCGCCTGATGGTGCAGACTGTGCACCACAGAATGGACTTTGGCATATAGAAAATGGTCATTGTTTTGCCCTGTTAATCTGCAAGACTCGCCCCCAACACCGCATATTGAGTGACTGATTGAAATGAAATCTACCTCCCTGATCCAATTCTGCCAGCAAAGGCCCCTGTTTGTGGTTTTGCTTGGTGCGATCTTGATGGTGCTCGTGAAAGCGGTCGTTCTGGGCGCCAGGATGGAGGAAAACTTCATCTCGATGGGCAATGACGACATCATGCGTTTGGTCATGGTGCGTGACTGGCTGGCCGGACAAAGTTGGTTTGACACAACTCAGTATCGGTTGATGCCCCCGGAGGGTGTGTTGATCCATTGGTCCCGTTATATTGATGCGGGGATAGCCGCGTTCATCGTGCCGTTTTCGTATTTTATGCCGATGGAAAAGGCCGAGTTGATCGGTGCTGCGATTTGGCCAACGGTCATCTTCATCCTCATACTTCTGGTGATCGGATATGGCACCAAGCGGATTTTCGGACCACTTGCAGCGTGTTTCGCGGTCTTGTGTACGGTCTTGTGGCCTTTGTTGGGTGATCTGCATGTGCGGGCGGGAAATCTGGACCACCACAGCATTCAGCTCTTGATGATGGTGATCCTCGTCTATGCGGTTGTTTGGCCGGATCGCCCAGTTGCAGCGGGCATCATTGGGGGGCTTGCCGCGGCTTTCGCGCTGTCTACTGGCTTGGAAAGCCTGCTTTTCATTGTCGCGGCGGGCATTGTGGTGTTTGGCCGTTGCGTGCTTGACCCAAGGGCCGAAACACAGCGTCTTCTTGTTGCTTTCTGCCTTGCTTTGGCGGCGGGCAGTCTCGTGTTTTGGCTGGGCCTCACTGCGCCTGCTATGCGGGCTATGCCTGTCTGCGACCAGCTTGGCACACCGATGCTCAGCGTGATTGCAGTCGCAGTGGTGGCGGCGCTTGTCCCTCTGGCTCTGCGTCACCGCATGCCTGGTGCTGCGTTTCAAATTGGCGCAACGGTGGTTCTGACTGGGATCGGTCTTGCGATTGCCTGGCCGCTCTTGGGGCCTTGCATCCGCGGGCCATACGGTGATTTGCCGCCAGAGTTGCAAGAGATGATTGCGACGCGCGTTACAGAGGCAAGACCGTTTCTTATATATGTGCAATCGCAGACGTATGCGGCTTTGGCTTTTATGATTCCGGTTGTCGTCGCGCTGGTTTCAGGCTCCGTTCTGTGGTGGTCGCGGCGCGGCGGGCCGGAAACAGGGCAGACGCAAAATGCGATACTCGGGCAATTGTTGCTGCTTGGATTGTTTGGTGTCGGTCTGATTTTTCTACAGATGCGGACGGTCATTTTGGTCGCGTCGGTTGTGCCGGCGATTGGGGGCATCTGTCTTGCTGTCTTGCTGAACGCCTATTTGCAGACCCGTAGTCTTGGCAAGGCTGCATTGATGTTCATCGTGGCGATTGGGGTCAGTTCTCCGCAGATTTTGTTGGGCCCTCTCTTGCCATTTATCAAAGGCTCTGGGACCCAAAGAGAAGGGGCCACCTGCCGCAACTATGAAACACTGCTGGCATTGAATGACGTCCCGCCTGCGGTGATCCTGAACAGCACGAACATGGGTGCGCCTTTGCTTTGGTTGACCCATCATAGCACGCTGGCAGCGCCCTATCATCGCAGTCCCGACGCTTTCATGAATGGTGCTTTGGGATTTGATCTGGAAGAACCGGCGTTTGAAAACCTTGCCAGAGAACAGGGTGCCACGCATGTTTTGCTTTGCGCAGGTCAGACGTATGGCAGTGATTTTCTCACTGGATTGGCGGCTGGTGAGGTTTCTGTTCCATGGTTGCGCCGTGTCCCATTGAGCAATGATGACCAGCTACTTTTCGAATTGCAGGATTAGCCTCAGGTGTCATCCTGTCGTTTTGGCGAAGAACCGCATGAAATGTCATTGCGCTTGGCGCGTGTCGGTCGTTTAGATGTGCGCCAGACGTAAGGCGGGATTGCATGACATATTTGTTGGGTGTCGACACTGGCGGGACATATACCGACGCGGTGATCATTGATGAGGCGCGGGACGTGGTTCTGGGGTCTGCCAAGGCGCTGACCTCGCGGCCTGATCTGGCCGTTGGTGTCGGTGCGGCCATTGATGCGGCGATTGCGCAGGCCGCTGTCAAACCCGCCGATATTGCGATGGTGTCGCTCTCAACCACCCTTGCGACGAATGCGCTCGTCGAGGGTCAGGGGGGGCGGATTGCGCTGATCGCCATTGGTTTTGATGATGCCGACCTTGCGCGCGCTGGTTTGACCGAGGCCTTGCGCGGCGATCCGGTGATCCGCCTTGCGGGCGGTCATAATCATGCCGGTGGCGAGGTGGCGGCGCTTGACCTTGCGACCCTGCGTACAGCGCTTGCTGACCTTGACGGGGGGATCACGGGTTTTGCTGTCGCCGCCAGTTTCGCCACCCGTAACCCTGCCCATGAGATTGCCGTGCGCGATGCGCTGCGCGACGCGACAGGCCAACCTGTCAGCTGTTCGCATGAATTAAGCCAGGCGCTGGGCGGGCCAAAGCGCGCTTTGACCGCCGTTCTGAATGCCCGCCTGATTGGCATGTTGGACCGTCTGATCACCGCGTGTGAGGCGCATTTGACCGCAGTGGGTATCACGGCGCGCTTGATGGTTGTGCGCGGGGATGGCGCTTTGGTGTCTGCCGATCTGGCGCGCGAAAAGCCGATTGAGACGATCCTCAGCGGGCCTGCCGCATCAATCGCTGGCGCCAGTTGGCTGACAGGCGAAACCGATGCTTTGGTCAGCGATATTGGCGGGACGACAACGGATGTCTGCCTGCTGCGCGATGGCCGCCCCAAGATTGATCCGCAGGGTGCGCGTGTCGGGCCGTTCCGCACCATGGTCGAGGCGGTGGCGATGCGCACGACGGGCCTTGGTGGTGACAGCGAGGTGCATGTGGTCGAGGGGCTGCATGGCGGGCTTCGGCTGGGCCCGCGTCGGTTGATGCCGATCTCTTTGGCCGCTACGCAGTTTCCCGCGTTGGTTCACGCAGTTCTGGATCGCGGTTTGGCGCAGGATATTCCGGCGGCGGATGGCGGGCAGTTTGTGATCCCGCTTTGGCAGGACATGCCTGCCGGATTGGATAAGCGCGAACAGGTCGTGGCGACGCGTCTGGCGGAGGGGCCGTTGCGCCTTGGTCATGCGGTACAGTCGCGGATGGAAAGCCCTGCGCTGGGGCGTCTGGTGGATCGTGGGCTTGCGATCCTGGCGGGGGTGACGCCCTCTGATGCGTCGCATGTTCTGGGGATGGTGGATGCGTGGGATGCGCAAGCCGCCGAAAAGGCGCTGACGCTTTTTGCCCGCAGGCGGACCGGCGCGGGAACGCGGGTGGCCGAAAACGGGCAGGTGTTGGCGCGGCAAATTATTGATCAGTTGACCGCGCAGACGGTGGATTGCCTGCTGCAGGCGGCGTTCGCCGAGGATGATCTGGACTGGTCCGATCCGGCCGCGCTCGCCAAGCATCCGCTAAGCATGGCGGGGTTGGACAGGCATCAGGGCGTGGTGCAGATGCAGCTGTCTTTGGGCGTGCCTGTCATTGGTCTGGGGGCCTCTGCTGCGGCCTATTATGGTGCTGTTGGCGAACGCCTTGGGACGCGGATGGTGCTGCCTGAACATGGTGGTGTGGCCAATGCGATTGGCGCGGTTGTTGGGCAGGTGCGGATGCAGGCCACGGGGACCGTCACAAGTGCGGGTGAGGGATCTTTTGCCGTTCATCTGACCGATGGCCCCAAGATGTTCGCAAACCGTGACGAAGCGCTGGGCGTTCTGGAAACGGCCCTGCGGCAAGAAGCAGAAGGGTTGGTGCGTGCCTCAGGGGTTGAGGAAATCCGCTTTTCCGTCTCACGCGATATCTCTGAAATCACGGTCGAAAACAGGGCGATGTTCATCGAGGCCACGGTGCGGGTCGAGGCCAGCGGACGCCCGCGTATCGCAAGCGGATAGGTCATTTGTGACAGTGTCCGCCGTCTCTCTCACATTGTTGTCAGGTTGATTGCGTCAGCCCGTCGCATCGGTCACAACAAATCATCTTGAGAGGAGGCCGGATGCTCGACCGTTACGCACGTCAGTTGATTGATCCGCCGTTGAACCACATTGGTCGCGGTCTGGCGGCGCGTGGGCTTTCCGCGGATGGGGTTACGCTGATCGGGCTTGGCCTGGGCTTGTTCGCAGCGCTTTTGATCGCTTTGGGCCAGTTCGCTTGGGCGCTGGTCCCGCTCTTGGCCAGCCGTTTGGCCGATGGGCTGGATGGTGCGGTGGCGCGGGCGACGCAGAAGACCGATTTTGGCGGCTATCTGGATATTGCCGTAGATTTTCTGTTCTACGGCGCGATCCCGATGGCCTTTGTTATCTATGATCCCGCTGCGAATGGGGCGGCCGGTGCGTTCTTGCTGGCTTCGTTCTATTTCAATGGCACCAGCTTTCTAGGTTACGCCATCTTGGCCGAAAAGCATGGACACCGTACCGAAGCGCAGGGCCAAAAATCGCTCTATTACTCCAACGGTATTCTGGAAGGGACCGAGACGATTATCTTCTTTGTTCTCCTTTGCCTGATGCCAACTTATTTCTCTTTGCTGGCATGGGTCTTTGGTGGCCTGTGCTTTGCCACCGCCACACTGCGGATTTATGCCGCCAAACGTATTTACACTACTTAAAGGACGAAACGCATGAAACATCTCGCCATTCTGGCCGCTTTGCTGGCACCGGTGCCTGCGCTGGCCGACATTGACCTTGCCAACTGGGACGCTGTCACCAGCGAGGCCGAGGGCCAGACTGTTTACTGGAACGCTTGGGGCGGTTCCACGACGACCAATGATTTCATCGCTTGGGTCGGTGAGCGTGTGATGGCGGACTATGGCGTCACGCTCGAGCATGTGAAGCTGACCGATACCGCCGATGCGGTCACCCGTGTGTTGTCCGAAAAGCAGGCGGGCGAGGATGATGACGGCGCCATCGACATGATCTGGATTAACGGTGCGAATTTCGCGTCAATGAAAGAGGCCGATCTGCTGTTTGGCCCCTATGCCGAGCAGCTGCCGAACTGGGCCCTTGTCGATGCTGAGGGCAAGACCGTGCGCACCGATTTCACCGTGCCGACCGAAGGGTTTGAGAGCCCATGGGCCATGGCGCAGGTGGTGTTCGTGCATGACACCGCCGACATGCCCGACCGTCTGGGTTCCATGCAGGCTTTGCTGGAATGGACCCAAGCCAACCCCGGGCGGTTTAGCTATCCACAGCCGCCGGATTTTCTGGGAACGACGTTCCTGAAGCAGGTTTTGGTTGATATTCTGCCCGACCCATCCGTCTTGGCCGCGCCTGCTACGGATGAAAACTATGATGACATCACAGCCCCGCTTTGGGCCTATCTGGAAGAGCTGACGCCGAACCTGTGGCGCGAAGGCAAGGCCTATCCCCCCACTGGCACGGCGATGTTCCCCTTGATTGCTGACGGCGAGCTTGATTTGTCGATTTCCTTCAGCCCGGGTGCCGCATCAACCGCGATTGCGAACAATGAACTGCCGCCAAGCGTGCGCACGTTCGTGTTGGACAAGGGCACGATCGGCAACGCATCTTTTGTCGCGGTTCCTTATAATTCGGGGTCCAAAGCAGGTGCGATGGTTGTCGCCAATTTCCTGATGTCGCCTGAGGCACAGGCGCGCGCCCAAGACCCTGCGATCCTTGGTTATGGGACGGTTTTGAACATGGACGCTTTGTCAGATGATGACCGCGCCTTGTTTGATGCGCTTGAACTGGGTGTCGCGACCCTGTCGCCTGCCGAACTGGGGACTGTGCAGGACGAACCACACCCAAGCTGGGCTGTGCGGATCGCCGACGACTGGGTCACACGCTTTGGTGTGTCCGAGTAACTGTGCCAGGGATGCTAAAATGCGATCCCGGGTTTGATTCGGGATCTTTTGCCGCAAAGTTGGGGCCCCGGATCAAATCCGGGGCTGCGTCGCGTCGCGGATGAACCGTCGTCGTTTCCTGCCTGTTCTACCAATCCTGACATTGCTTGCGATGTTGGGGCCTGTTGCGGCGGGCCTGTGGGGGACTGTGTTGCCTGCGTTCGGGCATTTGCCAGCGGCGGGGCTGACGGGCCCATCGCTTGATCCGTTTCGTGATCTCTTTGACTGGGCGGGCTTGCCGCGCGCGATGATGTTGTCGCTCTCAACCGGGTTGTTGGCGACCGGGATTTCCTTGGCGATTGTTGTGTTGGTCACCGCCGGTTGGTCTGGCACGCGCCCCTTTCGTGCGCTTGAGCGGTTGCTGTCGCCGCTGTTGTCAGTGCCCCATGCGGCGGCGGCCTTTGGTTTGGCGTTTCTGATTGCCCCATCCGGGTGGTTGTCGCGCCTGCTGTCGCCTGCGCTGACGGGGTGGGAGCGTCCGCCGGATCTGTTGATCGTGCAGGATAGCTGGGGCCTGACCATGACGGCGGGCCTGATTATCAAAGAAGTGCCGTTTTTGTTGCTGATCACGCTGGCCGCATTGGGGCAGGCCGACGCGCAGCGGAGTGTGACCATCGCGCAGGCGCTGGGGTATGGGCGGGTGACGGGGTGGCTGAAAACCGTGTTTCCGCGTGTCTATGCGCAGATCAGACCGCCGATTTACGTGGTTTTGGCCTATTCCATGTCGGTGGTCGATGTTGCCGTCATCCTTGGCCCAAATACGCCGCCGTCTCTATCGGTGCAGATTGTAAAATGGATGTCTGATCCTGATCTTGCCATGCGGCTAGAGGGTGCGGCGGGTGCTTTGCTGCAACTGGGCCTTGTTGTAGGCGCGTTGATCTTTTGGCGGCTTGGTGAAGTGGTCGTGGCCCATTTGGGGCGTCGCTGGATCGCCAAAGGCAGCCGTGGCCGGTTTGACCCAATCGTCGCCAAAGGCGCGCTGTTTGCTGGCGGTCTCTCGGCCATGGCTGTGCTTTTGGGATTGGTCGTGCTGACAATCTGGTCCTTTGCGGGGTTCTGGGGGTTTCCCGATGCGTTCCCCGACGGGTGGACCCTGCGCAACTGGATGCGGTTTGGTCCGGGCACGATGGAGGCGCTGGGTGAAACTGCCCTGATCGCCTGCACGGTGGCCAGCGTTGCCTTGATCCTGACCATCGGGTGTCTGGAGGCCGAGTACCGCTATGGCCTGTCGTTTAGTCAGCGGGCGGTGTGGCTTTTGTATTTGCCGCTGCTGATCCCGCAGACGGCGTTTCTGCCGGGATTGCAGACCTTGATGTTGAGTGTGGGCGCTGATGTCGGGCGATTGCCTGTGATGTTGGCGCATCTGGTGTTTGTTTTGCCTTACGTTTTCCTGTCGCTCGCCGATCCGTTTCGGGCATGGGATACGCGGATGGGCACCATTGCAACGGCGCTGCGCGCCAGCCCTGATGGCGTGCTCTGGCGCGTGCGCTTGCCGATGCTTTTGCGGCCAATCCTGACCGCTTTGGCGGTGGGATTGGCGGTGTCCGTGGGGCAGTATCTGCCGACATTGCTGATTGGCGGTGGTCGTGTGGCGACGCTCACGACCGAGGCTGTGGCGCTTGCGTCAGGTGGCGACCGTAGGGCGAT
Organism: uncultured Alphaproteobacteria bacterium; assembly: GCA_942490805.1. Classification (GTDB taxonomy): domain Bacteria; phylum Pseudomonadota; class Alphaproteobacteria; order Rhodobacterales; family Rhodobacteraceae; genus Yoonia. The sequence goes on from CALNYU010000003.1 coordinate 46,615, forward strand.
TGCAGTCTATGGATTGATGCAGACGGGGGCGGCACTGGTGCCATTTGCGCTTGCGCTGCTGTTGCCCGCGCTGGTGTGGCGCAACAGAAGGGGATTGCGACATGGATAAGGGATTGGTGCTGAAGGACGTGACGATCACCAAAGGCGGCGTGCCGCTTTTGTCGGTCAGTCACGCGATTGTACCGGGCGAGGTGCTGACGGTGATGGGCCCCTCTGGCGTGGGGAAATCGACCTTGCTGGCCTTCATCACTGGTACGCTGTCGGGTGATTTTGTGGCGTCAGGCGAAGTTTGGCTTGATGGCCAGAACATAACCCATGCCGCCCCGCATCAGCGGCGTGTGGGGATCCTGTTTCAGGATGATCTGCTGTTTCCGCATCTGTCTGTGGGGGCCAATCTGGCGTTTGGTTTGCAGCCCGGTGGCAGCGCCGAGGCGCGCAAGGCAAAAGTGGATGAGGCCCTTGAAGAGGTCGGGTTGAGCGGATTTGCCGCGCGTGATCCCGCGACACTGTCGGGCGGGCAGAAAGCACGTGTTGCCCTGATGCGGATGCTGCTGTCGGAACCTTGCGCGCTGCTCCTGGATGAGCCGTTCTCGCGGCTGGATGCCGCCCTGCGGGCCCAAGTCCGTGAGATGGTATTTGACCGCGCCAAAGCGCGTGCGCTGCCGGTGCTGATGGTAACGCATGACGCGGATGACGCGCAGTCGGCGGGTGGGGAGATTGTCACGTTGGGTGGCTGAGGAGAGGGCAGATCAAAGCCGACCTTGGTCTCTCCAACTCTTCCGTCTCGGCACCCTGACGGCCAGCATTGGTTTGAGAAGCGGTGAGCGAAAGCGGTTCAGGTCCAATGCTTCGTGTACGCCTGTCACGACCTCGCCATTCAACTGTGTTTGCACGGCGGACCGTGAATAAAACGGCGCGTCCAGCATGGGCAGCACTTGTTTCGGCATCACGCCTGGGTCTGCGCGGGTTTCGCGCATGACTTGCCAGAGGGACCGTTTGAAGCGGGTGCGCGGCGGCGCATCGACCACCTTTGCGCCGCCTTGACTGTCAAAGGCAATCGCGGTGTCCAGCGTTGTGCCGTCGCGGCGTACAGCATCATAGATGCAGGTCGCTCCTGCTTTGGTCGGATAGCGGCCCCACGTCCAGAAGCTGAAATCTTCTTCCAGTGACCGCGTGCCGAAATTGCTGTCGAAATAGCCATGGCCGGACCATTGCCAGCCTTTCGCTTCCAGATCGACTTTGATGTCTGAGGAGGGCGCGAAAGGTCGCCAGATATGCGCCCCGTCGGGTGTCAGCGGCAGTTCGACGTTGGTCATCGCGTGGGGTGTGATCGTAATCTGCCCGCGTACGCGACTTATCAGGGGTGGGCTGCTGATCTCGTTGATGTCGATCACCAAATCCTTGCCGGTCCAATGCATCGAGGACGGGCCGACCTGAAATGTGTCCGGCGTTGTATGTAGCGCTGCGCGTCCGCGGTCGGTCATCGTAAACCGCCCGCCGGGCCCGTAGGTGGCCACGTTGATGCAGCAGTGGTTGGCGGGGTCTTTGCGGCCTGACCACGCGTACCACGGCGAAAATACCGATCCGATAAAACCTATGACAGAGACCGCTTTCGTCCCGCAGTTGCTGATCCCGTCGATGTACCACCAGGCATAGCCGTTTGGCGGGACATCGAGGTGGAAGCATGGTCCGTCATGATCGCCGCGGCCGCGTGCTGGCCGGAGAGTGTCGCCATCGGCACCCCCGCCCCCGGGTGCGTCCCGCCCCCGCAAAGGTAGAGCCCCGGCACGGGTGTCCGTGCCGTCGGACGTTTGAAGGCCGCCATCATGCCGTGCGGGCTCCGCCCGTAAAGGGAACCGAGGCTGGCTGGAAACAGCGCGTCGAACCCCTGTGGTGTCGTCAGCGCCTCTGGCCCCGGTGTCGGGCTGAACGTCAGGCCGAAGTCGCGGAAACGCTTGAAAATCTGTGTCTGACATGGGGGTTTTTCCTTTTCAGGGTCGCGTGGCACAGGGGGGCCGTTCATGATGATCTCGAACCGTTGCAGGGCGTCGGGTGCGACTGCCCCGTGATCCTGTGCGCAGAGGTAGAGGGTGGCGTCGGTCGGCATTTCGCCTTTGGCGAGGGCTTTGAATTCGGCCTTGGGATCGTGGCCGAAGAACACGGTGTGGTGTTTCAGACCGACGCCTTGGGGCTTGGCGGCAAAGGCGTGCACAAAGGCCGAAAGGCTGCGGGGGGTGGTGTGTTGTGGCGTCACTGCGTCTTTTGCGCCGTCGCCCAAAAGACCGGTTTCCAGCGCGCGTGGATCGCCGTTGAACAGCACCATGTCGGCGGCATAATGCGCCGCATCTGTTTGAACCCCGTTGATCCGCCCGTTTTGGCGGGTGATCCGCGTGGCGGGCGTATTGTAGTGGAAGGTTGCACCGCGCGCTTGGGCCAGTTTGGCGATCGTTTGTGCGAGTTGATGCATCCCACCCTTCACTGACCAGACGCCTTGTGCCTCGGCCTGCCAGATCAGTGCCAGAATAGCGGGGGATGCGTAGGGCGAGCCACCGACATAGGTGGCGTAGCGGCCAAAAAGTTGCGCAAGGCGCGGATCGCTGAAGGACCGGCGCAGCAATCCGGCAAGCGTGCGATGCGGGGCCATGGCTGGGATCAGGCCGGGCTGACGCAGCACCGCCTTTGTGATCGCCAGTTGATTGGGTTCCGGCGTGCGCATCATGGGCGCATCGAAAGCGTCGAACAGACGTTTGGCGCGGGCTGAGAAGGCTTCGAACTCATGCCCCGCTTTAGCACCGAAGGTGGCGGTGATATTGGCAAGGCTTTGGGCGGGGTCCGCGTCGAGGTCCAGCATCGCGCCGTCATCCCAATAATGCCTTGCGAGTGTTGTCAGCGGTTGCAGCGTCAGGTGATCGCCGAGCACCTCGCCCACATCGGCAAACAAAGCCTCAAATACCGGCCGCATGGTTAGCACCGTTGGCCCCGCGTCCACCGGTCCCGCGTCTGACGCCACCGTGCGCATTTTGCCGCCTGGTGCGCCATGCATGTCCAGCACGGTGACATCGCAGCCTTGATGGGCCAGCCGCAGCGCGGCGGCTAACCCACCGATTCCGGCACCAATCACAACAATTTTGGGGGAATCCGCTTTCATCACGCCCTGAGTTACATGTTACGTTTGATTTACATTGACATATGTAAACTAAAATTGACACTATAGAATGCAAAGGAGACATGCATGAGAATCTCAGACCGGATTGACGCGACGATGGCATCGGCCATTCAGGCAGGTCAGGGCGGCGTTGCACCGGCCAAGCTGGCGGCGGCGTTGGAATATGCTGTCACGCCGGGCGGTGCGCGGATCAGGCCGACGATTCTGACATCCGTTGCAATGGCCTGTGGCGATGATCGTCCCGATCTGACAAATGCAGCGGCGGTTGCCCTTGAGGTGATCCATTGCGCGAGCCTTGTGCATGACGACCTGCCTTGCTTTGATGATGCCGATATGCGGCGGGGCAAACCCGCGTTGCACCGCGCCTATTCCGAGCCTCTGGCGGTGTTGGCGGGCGATAGTCTGATCATCATGGGGTTTCAGATCCTTGCGCGTGCTGCGGGCGATGCGCCTGCGCGGGCGCTGAACCTGATTGATATTCTGGGCACCCGCACGGGTATGCCTTTTGGTATTTGCGCAGGCCAAGGTTGGGAAAGCGAGGCGACGATTGATTTGTCCGCCTACCATCAGGCCAAAACCGGTGCTTTGTTTATTGCGGCCACCCAAATGGGTGCTGTGGCGGCCGGCCAAGAGGCAGAGCCTTGGGAAGAACTTGGCGCCCGCATTGGCGAGGCGTTTCAGGTTGCTGATGATCTGCGCGATGCGCTGTGTGATGAAAGCACTTTGGGCAAACCATCTGGTCAGGACGATCTGCACGGGCGGCCCAATGCGGTTGCGTCTTATGGCGTGCAAGGGGCGGTCCAGCGCTTTGACGATATTCTGGGCGGTGCGATTTCATCAATTCCGGCTTGTCCCGGTGAGGCAGCTTTGGCCCAGATGGTCCGCGCTTATGCCGATAAACTGGTGCCAGCAGGCGCGCGTGGCAGGTCCACCGTTCCCGGCGAATAATGAAAGACGTTGATATCCCTTTGCCACCCCCTGCGTTGCCGCGCGGGGCATTGCGCCCTGCTGGCCGGTTCACCCGTTTGGTTGCGTCGCGTGGATTTCAAAAATGGGCGGCCCGCTTTCCGCTGACCCGCCGTATCGTGAAATCCGAAGGCGAGGCGATGTTCGATCTGGTGGCGGGCTTTTGCCATAGCCAGATTTTGCAGGCCTTTGTCCGCTTTGACATGCCCCAGCTTTTGCTCGCCAATGAAATGTCTGTTGAGGCTTTGGCGCTTGAATTGGATGTCCCGAAAGACCGCATGGCAGTTTTGCTTTCTGCGGCTGTCGCGATTGGTCTGCTCAAGCGCCGCCGCTCTGGCCGCTATGCGCTGACGACGCGGGGTGCTGCATTGGCGGGTGTGCCCGGTTTGCGGGGCATGATTGACCACCACGATGTGCTTTATCGCGATCTTGCCGATCCTGTTGCCTTCTTTCGCGGTGAAGTCGCGACCGAGCTTGCAGGCTTTTGGCCCTATGTGTTCGGCGCGGGCGGCGCGACCGATCCAGAGACAACAGCGATTTATTCCCAGCTGATGGCCGATAGCCAGGCGCTTGTTGCGGAAGACACGCTTGCGATGGTCGGGCTTTCCGAAGGGAAAAAGATTCTTGATGTGGGCGGTGGCACAGGCGCGTTTCTTGCCGCTGTCGGCGCGGCGCATCCGCATTTACACCTGACACTTTTTGATCTGCCCGCCGTGGCACCTGCCGCAGCGGAACGCTTTGAAGCGGCGGGTCTTAGTGATCGTGTTGCGATCGTTGCTGGTTCTTTCCGCGATGATCCTTTGCCGCAGGGCGCGGATATCATCAGCCTGATCCGCGTGCTTTACGATCACGCCGATGAAACAGTGATCGCTTTGTTGAAAGCGGTGCATGATGCGCTGCCCGAGGGTGGGCGCGTTCTGATTTCCGAGCCGATGACCGGTGGAGACAGTCCGCAGCGGGCCGGTGACGCCTATTTTGCCCTTTATTGTATGGCGATGCGCACCGGACGTGCGCGGTCGCAGGCGGAAATCGCAGCTTTGCTGACACAGGCAGGATTTGAGGATGTGCAAACACCCAAGCCGCGCCGTGCCTTTATTACATCTGTCGTGACAGGTGTAAGGAAAAGTTGACACTTTAGCTGTCTAAATAAATTGACACTTTGTATTGTCACGTTAAAGTAGATCAAGACAGTGGCCCGCAGTTCGGAATCTTCCGGACAGGTCCACAGGGGAGTAGAACGTTGGAAACAAAGGCCGTCATCTTATCAGCGCCAGGTAAGCTCGCGCTTGATTGCGTGGGAATCGTTCCCCCCGCTGCAGATGATATTGTGGTCGCGATTAAGCATTCCGGCATTTCAACAGGTACAGAAAAGCTGTTTTGGACCGGCGAGATGCCTCCGTTTCCCGGCATGGGGTATCCCTTGATCCCTGGATATGAGGCCGCTGGCGAAGTGATCGAAGCCGGTGCCGATAGCGGTTACCGCGTGGGCGAACATGTGTTTGTCCCTGGTGCGAGCTGTTATGAAGGTGCCTTCGGGCTGTTCGGTGCAGCGGCGCAAACGCTGGTCACCAAAGCATCGCGCGTGACCCGTATTGATCGCGGTCTTGGTGCGGCGGGTGCTTTGTTGGCTTTGGCTGCGACCGCGCGTCATGCGATGGCTGGCCCGGGCAAAGCGGTGCCTGATCTGATTATCGGACATGGTGTTTTGGGGCGCCTTCTGGCGCGTCTGACCGTTGCCTCTGGCGCACCTGCGCCGACAGTTTGGGAAGTGAACCCGATCCGTATGGGCGGTGCTCACGGCTATGAGGTGACAACACCTGAAGCTGACGCGCGCCGCGATTACAAATCTGTTTACGATGCATCCGGTCGCGGCGATTTGCTGAATGACTGGATTGGTCGCATCGCCAAAGGTGGCGAGATCGTACTGGCCGGTTTCTATACCGCGCCGCTGCAATTCGCCTTTCCACCGGCGTTTATGAAAGAGGCGCGTTTCCGCATCAGCGCCGAATGGGCGGCTGACGATATGGCCGCCACCAAAGCATTGGTCGAGGCAGGCACGCTAGAGCTTGCTGATTTGATCACGCACCAACAGCCCGCAGAAGCCGCAGGGACCGCCTATGAAACGGCGTTCACTGATCCGGCCTGCCTGAAAATGATTTTGAACTGGGGAACTGCATGAAAGACGAAATTCCAAATCTGAAGGATTTTGATCAGCGTCTGCGCGACGAAGCGCATGAGGAACCCACGCTTGAGGTGCCTCAGGGCGAGCCGACATCCAAAACGCAGATCATCGCGATCTACGGCAAAGGCGGGATTGGCAAATCTTTCACGCTGGCCAACCTCAGCCACATGATGGCCGAAATGGGCAAGCGCGTTTTGCTGATTGGCTGCGACCCTAAATCTGACACCACCAGCCTTTTGTTTGGCGGCAAAGCCTGCCCCACGATTATTGAAACATCGGCCAAGAAAAAGCTGTCCGGTGAAGAAGTCGCCATCGGCGATGTCTGCTTCAAGCGCGGCGGTGTGTTTGCGATGGAACTGGGCGGGCCAGAAGTGGGTCGTGGCTGTGGTGGTCGCGGGATCATCCACGGGTTTGAATTGCTCGAAAAGCTGGGTTTCCACGATTGGGACTTTGACTATGTCCTGCTCGATTTCCTCGGTGATGTTGTCTGTGGCGGCTTCGGCCTGCCGATCGCGCGCGATATGGCGCAGAAAGTTATCCTCGTTGCCTCAAATGACCTCCAATCGCTTTATGTTGCTAACAATGTCTGCTCGGCAGTCGAATATTTCCGAAAACTGGGTGGCAACGTTGGGGTCGCTGGACTTGTCATCAACAAAGATGACGGCACAGGAGAGGCGCAGGCTTTCGCCGAAGCTGTTAGCATACCTGTCCTGGCTGCAATCCCTCAAAATGACGACCTGAGGAAGAAAAGCGCGAATTATCAGATCGTTGGCACCTATGAGAGCGAATGGGGTCCGATGTTTGAAGGGCTTGCTGACGCTGTGGGTATTGCCCCGCCTGTGCGCCCGAACCCGCTTGATCAAGATGGATTGCTTGGGCTGTTCGACGCCAAAGATACCGGCGGTGATTATCAACTGGTGCCCGCCACCGACGTCGACATGCGCGGCAAGAACGCAGCACCCAAAGAGAGCCTGGAGGTGATCTATGACGACGCCTAATCCCGAAAATAAAGTCGAGCGCGAAGTGCAAGAGATGCTTGCCCGCGCCACCCCTGCACAGATGAAACGCCTTCTGCGCGACATTATGAAGGCGGCACCTGCCGCCAAGGAGCCCGTCAAATATGACGCATGATTCAGACACCCAAGGCTACGAGGTTGGCTACGATGACGCTGGACAAGTCCAGATCATCGAAGGCGTATCCCGTGAGCAATCGGCTGATGTGCTGGATGCGTCCCAGCAGGCGACCGCCCTTGAGGGGGGTTGCACGGCAAGTGCAGGATCCATGGAAGCAGCTGCCCGTGCCGCTGGCAAATCCGAGATCCTTGATCAATATGCGAAGGATTATCCGCAAGGACCCCACGATCAACCGCAGAGCATGTGTCCTGCATTCGGGTCTTTGCGTGTAGGCCTTCGGATGAAACGTGTGGCCACGGTTCTGTCCGGTTCGGCTTGTTGTGTATACGGTCTCACGTTTGTTTCGCATTTCTACGGGGCGCGCCGGTCTGTCGGCTATGTTCCCTTCAATTCCGAGAGTCTGGTGACCGGTAAACTGTTCGAGGACATTCGCGAGAGTGTCCATGATATGGCCGATCCTGATCGCTATGATGCGATTGTTGTGACCAACCTTTGCGTGCCCACCGCGTCCGGTGTGCCGCTGCGGTTGCTGCCAAAAGAGATTAACGGCGTCCGCATCGTGGGCATTGATGTGCCTGGTTTCGGAATCCCGACCCACGCCGAAGCCAAAGACGTTCTGGCCGGTGCGATGCTGCAATATGCACGCGAAGAGATTAAGGCAGGCCCTGTTGCCCGCCCAGTTGGTGGCAAATCCGCCCGTCCAACCGTTGCTTTGCTGGGCGAGATGTTCCCGGCTGATCCGATGATGATTGGTGCGATGCTGGCCCCCATGGGCCTTGCCGCTGGTCCTGTTGTTCCGACCCGCGAATGGCGCGAGCTTTATGCCGCCCTTGATTGCGGTGTCGCGGCGGCGATCCACCCGTTTTATACAGCGTCGATCCGTGAGTTTCAGGCCGCTGGCCGCAAAATCGTGGGCTCTGCCCCTGTGGGCCATGATGGCACGGCTGCTTGGCTGGCCGCGATTGGTGATGCGTACAACGTCAGCCCTGATCAGATTGCAGCGGCGCAAAATGCGTTCCTGCCTGCGATCAAAGGTGCGCTTGCTGGCGCGCAGATCAACGGCACTGTCACCTTGTCGGGCTATGAAGGCTCCGAGCTTTTGGTGGCGCGTTTGCTGATCGAAAGCGGCGCGGATGTGCCTTACGTGGGCACCGCTTGCCCCAAGACCGAATGGTCGCGCCCTGATGCGGAATGGCTTGAAGCGAAAGGCGTGAAGATCAAATATCGCGCCTCGCTTGAGGATGATTTGGCCGCTGTCGATGCAATCAAACCCGATCTGGCGATTGGCACGACACCGGTTGTCCAGCACGCCAAAGAGGCGGGTATTCCGTCGCTTTACTTTACCAATCTGATTTCCGCCCGTCCGCTGATGGGTCCTGCGGGTGCCGGATCATTGGCGCAGGTCGTCAACGCGGCAATCGCGGGCAAGCAGAAGATGGACAAGATGCGCGACTTCTTTGAGGGCGTGGGCAGTGGTGACACCGCCGGTGTCTGGGAAGGTTCGCCGAATTTGCGCCCCGACTTCCGTGCGCAGCATCAGAAGAAACTTGATAAATTGGCGCGTGCCGCCAAAGCGCAGGAGATGATCTAGTGGCGTATTTTGGAACAAAATCGCCACGGTGCGGGAAAGAGATTGGCGCAGCCAATCGCGGCCGCACGCCTTCGATGGAGGGCGCAACGTGTTAGTCACTGATCATGATCGCGCGGGCGGATATTGGGGTGCAGTCTATGCATTCTGCGCCGTCAAAGGTTTGCAGGTTGTTATTGACGGTCCAGTGGGTTGTGAAAACCTGCCGGTGACATCCGTGTTGCACTACACTGACGGTCTGCCGCCACACGAATTGCCGATTGTTGTGACCGGTCTGGGTGAAACCGAGATGGGTGAAGGCACCGAGGACGCGATGAAGCGTGCTTGGAAGACCCTTGATCCGGCGCTGCCTGCCGTTGTTGTGACTGGGTCCATTGCCGAGATGATTGGCGGCGGTGTGACACCGCAGGGCACCAATATTCAACGCTTTTTGCCGCGCACCATTGATGAAGACCAGTGGGAATGTGCCGACCGTGCCATGACGTGGATTTTCACCGAATTCGGCATGACCAAAGGCCGGATGCCGCCTGAGAAAAAGCGTGAAGAGGGTGATGCCCCACGCGTCAATATCCTCGGGCCGATGTATGGCGCGTTCAATATGCCGTCCGATCTGGCCGAAATTCGGCGTCTGGTCGAAGGGATCGGCGCCGAGGTCAATATGGTGATGCCGCTGGGCGCCCATGTCGCCGAGATGCGCAATCTGGTGAATGCCGATGTGAACGTCACCATGTACCGCGAATTTGGTCGCGGGCTGTGTGAGGTTCTGGGCAAGCCATATTTGCAGGCTCCGTTTGGTATCGACAGCACAACGAAATTCCTGCGCAAGCTGGGTGAATTGACGGGTCTTGATCCGGAACCGTTCATCGAGCGTGAAAAGCATTCGACCATCAAACCGGTTTGGGATCTGTGGCGCTCGGTCACACAGGATTTCTTTGCGACGGCTGAATTCGCGATCGTTGCGAATGAGACATACGCCCGCGGCGTGCGGCACTTCCTTGAGGGTGATCTGGGTTTCCCATGCGCCTTTGCGGTGGCCCGGACACGCGGCAAAAAGACCAACAACGACGAAGTGCGCGCCATGCTGCATAGCAAGCGCCCTTTGATCGTGATGGGGTCCATCAACGAGAAAATGTATCTGGCCGAAATGAAAGCAGGGCATGGACCAAGCCCCGTATTTATCCCCGCCAGCTTCCCCGGTGCTGCGATCCGCCGTGCCACAGGCACGCCGTTTATGGGCTATGCCGGGGCGACTTATCTGCTGCAAGAGGTCTGCAATGGCCTGTTTGATGCGCTGTTCCATATCCTGCCCTTGGGCAGCGAAATGGACGCAACCGATGCCACGCTGACCCCGCTGCGCCGCGATTTCCCTTGGGATGCCGACGCACAGGCCAAGCTGGATGAGATCGTGGCGACCCACCCGATCCTGACACGTATTTCTGCCGCTAAAACGCTGCGCGACGCAGCCGAGCGCGCAGCTCTCGACGCCGGCAACGACCGGGTTGTTCTTGAGACCGTCGAAACACTGCAACCCAATTCTGGAGGACGCAAATGACCGATTTTACAACAGACATGCCCCACACCACACGGGCCCGGTCAGCGCCACCAAAGCGCGAATACTACGCCTATTTCACGCTGATCTTTCTGGCCACGCTGCCGCTTTGCATCCTGACTTGGGTGTTATCCGCGGCGCGCCGGATGGAGCTGCCTGCAAAAGGCCCCTTCGCGAAAGCCTGGACACAGGCCCGCATTATTACGCCACAGATCTTCAGCGCATGATCACTGGCACACCAGTTTTGCCCGGAAACGGGCATCCGATGTTCATCATTCCCCCCCGGGATGATGGATTGGGGCAGAGGAAGAGCTTCTGTCGTAACCCGGCCGCGGGGGGTACGCGGCGTCGGCACTTATTTTTGGAGACAAAACATGGCTGACAAATCTGACCTTTCTTTCACAGGTCTCACTGACGAGCAGGCCCAGGAGCTGCACGCAGTATACATGAGCGGGTTCACGATCTTCACGATCGTTGCCGTCGTTGCTCACGTGCTGACGTACATCAAGCTTCCTTGGTTTAGCTGGTAGGAGAATCAAAAAATGGCACAGTTCTATAAGATCTGGTTGGTATTCGACCCACGCCGCGTTTTCGTGGCTCAGGGCGTATTCCTGTTCCTGCTTGCAGCAATGATTCACCTCGTTCTGTTGAGCAACCCAACAACAAACTGGTTCCAGCTCGCCTTTGGCGGAATGTAATCAGCTTTGCTGAATAAATCACGCTGCGGGCGGGCCTGTTCCGCCCGCAGCAAACACCGACATTGATGAGGATAGGGCGCACCGAAACGCGGATGCAGGGCCTGTCCAGAATGGAGATTGGAAGATGGCACAGCTCAGCTTCGAGAGAAAATACCGGGTCCGTGGCGGGACATTGGTAGGCGGTGATCTGTTCGACTTTTGGGTGGGGCCATTTTATGTTGGCTTCTTCGGGGTCACGACGTTCTTTTTCGCCGTCCTTGGGACAATATTGATATTTTACGGGGCCAGCCAGGGCCCCACATGGAACCCGTGGTTGATTTCGATCAATCCGCCGCCGCTTGAATACGGTTTGGGTGCCGCACCGCTGCTTGATGGTGGGCTTTGGCAGATCATTACGATCTGTGCCATTGGCGCCTTTGTCAGCTGGATGATGCGTGAGGTCGAGATCTGCCGAAAACTCGGCATTGGCTATCACGTGCCGTTCGCATTCGGTGTCGCGATCTTTGCCTATGTGACCCTTGTGGTGATCCGTCCGGTTCTGCTGGGTGCTTGGGGGCATGCGTTCCCGTATGGCATCTTCAGCCACCTCGATTGGGTCAACAACGTGGGCTACACCTACGGCAACTTTCACTACAATCCGGTCCACATGATCGCGATCACGTTCTTCTTCACCACCTGTCTGGCGCTCGCGCTGCACGGTTCCTTGGTGTTGTCGGCCGTGAACCCGGGCAAGGGCCAAGAGATCAAGTCACCTGATCACGAAGACACGTACTTCCGCGATCTGATCGGCTACTCGATCGGGCCATTGGGGATTCACCGCCTCGGTCTGTTCCTGGCGCTGAACGCGGGTTTCTGGTCTGCGATTTGTATCGTGATCTCCGGCACCATCTGGTTCGAAGAATGGATCGTCTGGTGGGATTGGTACTATGAGCTGCCTTGGTGGGTTAATCTGTAGGAGGATATGAAAAATGGCTGAATATCAAAACATCTTCACGCAGGTTCAAGTGCAGGGGCCGCCCGAAATGGGCCTCCCCGGACCTGACGGAACCGCGATTGATCGCGGAACCACCACGGGGTTCTCCAAGCTTGCCGGTCTCTTTGGCAACGCGCAGTTGGGTCCGATCTATCTGGGCTCCTTCGGGGTCATCTCACTGGCAACCGGTCTGATCTGGTTCCTGATGGTGGGCATGTCGTTCTGGGCGCAGGCTGACTACAACCCGGCGATCTTCTTGCGGGATCTGTTCTGGCTGTCGCTTGATCCACCCTCACCAGGGTACGGTCTGGGCATGCCACCGATGGATGACGGCGGTTACTTTATGATCGCGTCGTTCTTCCTGCTGATCTCGGTGCTGACATGGTGGGTACGCACCTACCTGCGCGCCGAAGCACTGGGCATGGGCAAGCACGTGGCATGGGCCTTCGCCTCTGCGATCTGGTTGTTCCTGGTGCTGGGTCTGTTCCGTCCGATCCTGATGGGCGACTGGTCCGAGATGGTGCCTTATGGCGTCTTCTCACACCTGGACTGGACGAACCTGTTTTCGATCACATATGGCAACCTGTTCTACAATCCGTTCCACGCTCTGAGCATTGCGTTCCTCTATGGTTCCGCCCTGTTGTTTGCGATGCACGGTGCGACGATCCTTGCCGTGAGCCGCTTTGGTGGTGAACGCGAGATCGAACAGATCGTGGACCGCGGTACCGCAACCGAGCGTGCTGCATTGTTCTGGCGCTGGACCATGGGCTTTAACGCCACCATGGAAGGTATCCACCGCTGGGCGTGGTGGTTCGCAGTCCTGACAACGCTGACTGGCGGTATCGGGATCCTGTTGACCGGTACGGTTGTTGATAACTGGTTTGTCTGGGCGCAAGTCCACGGCTATGCGCCAGTAAACTAAGGAGAGAGATGATGAAAAACGACAACATCCTCGAAATGAGCGAAAAGAGCAGGCTAACCGCCGATATCACGCTCTTGATGCTTAAGGGGGCGGGTTACGCCGCAGTCTTTGTTCTGGCTATCTGGTTTGTGATTGCAGCAATGGCCTTTATTGGCCGCATCCTGCCCGAAGAAAGCCGTGACACGCCTGACCCGATCAACCGGTCGTCTTTGATGATCGAAGTGAACGCAGAGGCCGTGCACGTCTAAGAAATGGAACAGGCGGCGCGCGACGCACCGCCTGTTTCGACGCCATCGGGCTACCCTCCCTGGCTGGCCCGATATTGGGATTACGATCCCAGTTCCCTTCCTGTTGGCTACAGGAGACTAGCGTCGCAATCGGGGAAACCCCTTTGCGGCGCTTTTTTATTTACCACAAAGGTGCAGCAATGACCAATCGTCCTTATACCCCCTTTCTCGATAGCGTTGCTGGTCCAGCAGATATTCGCCGGATGAACGACACCGCCATCGCCAATCTGGCCGATGATGTGCGCGCCGAGGTTATTTCCGCCGTATCGGAAACGGGCGGGCATTTGGGGTCTTCGCTGGGGGTGGTCGAATTGACCGTCGCGATCCACGCTGTCTTTGATACGCCGCGCGACAAGCTGATTTTTGATGTGGGGCACCAGTGTTACCCGCATAAAGTGATCACTGGCCGCCGCGACCGTATCCGCACGTTGCGCCAAGAGGGCGGGTTGTCCGGTTTCACCAAACGCGCCGAGAGCGAATATGATCCTTTCGGGGCAGCACACTCGAGCACCTCGATTTCCGCCGCCCTCGGTTTTGCTGTGGGCCGCGATATGGGGATGCCTACGGGTGATGCGATCGCCGTGATCGGCGATGGGTCGATCAGCGCGGGCATGGCCTATGAGGCGATGAATAACGCGGGTGCCGAAGGCCGCCGCCTGTTTGTGATTCTCAACGATAACGAGATGTCGATTGCGCCCCCGGTAGGTGCGATGTCCAAGTATTTGTCCGGTCTCTATGCCTCGCCTATGGGGGAGCTGCACAAGATGGCCGAAGGCTTTGAGGCCGCACTGCCCGGCCCGCTGCGCGACCATGCCCGCCGCGCCCGTCATCTGGTGACAGGGATGCAGAACGGTGGGTCCGGCACCTTGTTTGAAGAGCTTGGTTTTTCCTATGTCGGCCCGATTGATGGCCATGATATGAGCCAGCTTTTGCCGGTCCTGCGGGCGGCGCGCACCCGCGCGACGGGGCCTGTGCTGATCCACGTCTGTACCAAGAAGGGTAAGGGCTATGCCCCCGCAGAAACGAGCGCTGATCGCGGTCATGGTGTGTCGAAATTCGATGTGGCCAGTGGTGCGCAGGCAAAATCCCGCCCCAATGCACCCAGCTATACCAAGGTCTTTGGCACCGCGCTCGCGACCGAAGCACAAATGGATCCTGCGATTGTCGCGGTGACGGCTGCGATGCCCTCGGGGACAGGCGTTGATATCATGGGCGCGCGTTTCAAGAACCGCGTGTTTGATGTGGGGATTGCCGAACAGCATGGCGTGACTTTCGCCGCTGGTATGGCTGCAAGCGGGTTAAAACCGTTTTGTGCGATCTATTCGACGTTCTTGCAGCGTGGTTATGACCAAGTGGTGCATGATGTGGCGCTGCAAAACCTGCCGGTGCGCTTTGCGATTGACCGCGCAGGGTTGGTGGGTGCCGATGGCCCGACCCATGCGGGGGCGTTCGATATCGGGTTTATGGCCGCTTTGCCCAATATGGTGGTGATGGCTGCCGGGGACGAGCTTGAACTGATGCATATGGTGCGCACCGCTGCGGCCTATGATGAGGGGCCGATTGCGTTCCGCTATCCGCGTGGCGAAGGTGTTGGGCTTGAACTGCCAGAGCGCGGTGAGATCATCGAGATCGGTAAGGGCCGTATCGTGCAGGAAGGGTCTGACGTTGCGATCCTGTGCTTTGGTGCGCATCTGGCTGAATGCCAGAAAGCGGCTGAGAAATTAGCGGCGCAGGGTGTATCGGCTACGATCGCCGATGCGCGTTTTGCCAAACCTTTGGACCATGCGCTCATTCGGCAATTATTGCGCAATCACAAGGCGTTAATCACTGTCGAGCAGGGCGCAAAGGGTGGTTTCGGCGCGATGGTCCTGCATGATCTGGCCAATGACGGTTTGCTGGATGGGCGCTGTCAGGTGCGGACGATGACACTGCCGGATCGCTATATTGATCACGCGGCCCCCGATGCGATGTATGCCGATGCGGGGCTGACGGCGGTGGATATTGCCGCGACCGCGCTGCAGGCGGCGGGGATTGCGGTGAAACGTCAGGGTGTGACTGTCTGAGAGGGCAGGAGCCTCCGGCGGGGATATTTTTGGGCCAGTAATAACGGGGCCTAGAGTGTGCCTGTTTGGAAGAGCCAGACTTTGAGGCCACCATGCGGGATCGCGGGGCCTTTGGGTTTGAAGGGCAGACCTGACGCTTTGGCGAGGCCTGCTTCGCTGGTGATCATGCCGACGCGCCAGCCCGTGAACTCGCGTTTGATCGCGTCGCCGAGACCGGCATAGACTCCGTAGAGCATGTTCTGGTTGCCGATCCGCCCACCATAGGGCGGGTTGCAGATGATCAGACCCGGTGGGCCTTCGGGGCGTTTGATGTCAGCGGCCGAGAGGTTCTGGAAGGTGATGTAGTCGGCCACACCTGCGCGTTCGGCGTTGGCGGTGGCCATGCGGATGGCCCCTGCATCGCGGTCGCTGCCGTGGAAATGCTGGGTGGGCGCGTGGGTTTCACCCACCCTACGCATGTCTTGCCATGCTGCGTCGTCGTAGGTGGCGAGTTGTTGGAACGCAAAATCGCGGGTGCGACCGGGGTTGAGGCCCATGGCCATTTCCGCGGCTTCGATCAGAAATGTGCCTGAGCCGCACATCGGGTCCAGCACCGGTTCACGCCCGTCATACCCGCATTCGCGCAGCATCAGCGCGGCCAGTGTTTCGCGCATGGGGGCTTTGCCTACGGCCTCTTTGTGGCCGCGTTTGTGGAGACTTTCGCCGGATGTATCGACGCTGATCGTGACGCGGTTGTCATCAATCCGCACTTTGATCGACACAGGCGCATCGGCGGCGATTGTCATGCCGTGGCTTTCCTTGAGCGCGGTCTCGATCCGCTGGGTTGCGGCACCGGCATGATAGATTTTGGACTTCTTGGAAGTGCTGACTTCGACGCGCACAGGCACATCTTGGCGCAGGACATCACCCCATGGATATTTCCGCGCGCGTTTGTCGAGTTGGGCGAGGTGGAACGCCATAAAGCTGCCCACCCGCGCCAAGATCCGCGTGGCCCCGCGCATCACAAGGTTCGCGCGCCAGACGTCCTCCCAAGTGCCCATGATCGTGATCCCGCCGGGGGTGATTTGGGCGTCAGTAAATCCGTTCTCCAGCGCCTCGCTCAGAAGTGCGGGTTCAAAGCCGGGGGTGCAGACCATGAAGATTTCAAAGGGTGTTGTCATGGCACGTGCATACGGGGCTTTGCTGCGGTGATGCAAATGCCAATCGCAACTTTAGAAGTTGGATTCAACGCCGAAAAGCAGTTGAAGGGTGGAGGACGTGAATTCCTCTGCGGTTGATTCCGTGCGTGTGGTCGCCAAGGTGATACTGGGCGAGAAGCCAAAATAGCTGACATCCCGAAATTTCGCGGTTCCGCTGGCCGAGATGAACTGATCGTCGCGCCCGTCCAGTGTGGTCGTGAATTCCTCGTAAGTGCGATAGCCGATTTGCAGCGATGTCGAGAGCTGGATGCCATAAAGTGGTTCCGCCACCGCATACCCGACACCAATCTGGTATTCATCGAAAGAATTCTCAAAGCCCGCATCCTTGCGCCGCGTGCTGAAGCTGAGTTGTAACTGGTCGCTATTGGCCAAGATGTGATCATAGGTGCCAATCAGATCAGTTGTTGTTGAATCCAGCAAAGCGGGTGTCAGGGCATCCTGTTCGCGGTTGAAAACTGTCAGGCGAAACCTGTTGTTGCGATTGATCGGAAAAACCTGCTCGATGCTGAGATCGCGGAAGTTCACCAGCCTTTCCCCGCTTTCCCAATAGGTGCCAAGGTTCAGGCCCAGGTTGACTGGCCCAAATGGGCTGATGTTGTTTTGCTGCCTGCTGATGCCAATTGCGGCTGTCACGGTGGAAAAATCGCTGCCTTTGACGGCGCGAACCTCTGGGTTAGGAGAGCTTGCGAGCAGATCTTTTGCGTCTTGAGACAAAGCATAAGTCACCGCTGACAATGAGCCGATCAGTTGCGTTGATTGCTGTGGGCCTTGCGAAATACGGTATTTTAATTCCGAGCTTGCCGAGAACCCGACCCCTGACAGCGAGCGGCGATCTTCGGGTAGAATGAAGGTAAGACCAATGCCTTCCAACTGCAGCACACCGTCCTCGGACCCGTTGTTCACATTGTCCGACGGGGCGATGGATGCCGCGATTTGTACTGAGAGCGGGTTGGCGTCAACTGTCGCGGCATAGGCCTCTGCGATGAATTGCAGGTCGGCTTCGGTCGGTGCGTGATTTGCTGCGCGTCGGAGCCAGAAGGCAGAGCGGGTGTATTGTCCGGCTTGAAAATGCGCGCCAGCCACAAAGCGCGCTGTTTCAAAGCGGGTGTCTTCGCGCGTCGCGGCAGCATAGGCCTGTGCCCCGGACGCGGCGGCGCTTTGTGGGTCATTCAGGTCTGACTGGGCAAGTGCGAGCAGGTAGAGCGCCGCAAAACTATCGGGTTGCGTGCGCAGCATCTCTTGGGCAAGGCGCAGGGTTTCGGTGGGTTCGCCTGCGACAAGGGCGGCTTCGGCCTGTTCTTGTTGGGCGCGCGTTGACTGGGCGTAGGCTGGCGTTGTCGCGACCGCCATGACGCAGAGGAGTGCTTTTATCCGCATGTTGGTCGCGCCTCTTGGCTGGTCGATAAATAGGTTTGTGACGATCTCTCTTTTCATGCGCTATCGCATTCATAAAGTCAGCCCGTTTTGCGGCCCTGCAAAGCCTCGCTTTAATTTTGCCACATTTGCATCCCAATTTCGGCGGCTTTCCACTCTAATTTTTCGATTGCGGGCAAATTTATGCTTATTCAGCAGTGCTTTGCAGGTTTCGATTGAGTGAAAAGTGGGCGGTGACATAGCTATTTTTGAAACAAGATTTGGACAAGATTGATGAAGAGAGCCTTTTCAGTAGCCGCTTTATGCCTTGCAGCAGCATGTGGCGGTGCCGGTGGCAGCACAACAAGTCTGAGTACGAGCACAGCTCCTGTCGTGGTGTCCACGGCACCAAGCACTACTATTCGGGATGGTCTTAATAATGCACGGGCTACTTTTGGGACCAATGCGGGACCTGTGGAATATGACAGCCGCCTTGGCGTCGCAGCACAGCGGCATGCCGATGATATGTTTGTTAATAATCTTGGCCGAAACATAAGTCACACCGGTACGGATGGGTCTACTCTGGGTAGTCGCACCAGAGATGCTGGTTATGCCTGCAATCCCTGTGGTGAGAATATCGGCTGGAATCAGGCGGACGAAGCAGCTGTGCTTGAAGCTTGGATGAATTCGACCACGGGACACCGCGAAAACAATTTGAACCCAGCATTTGAAGACTTTGCCTTGGGTAAAGCCGGTGGGCGGGGCAATCAATATTGGGTACTTGTGCTCGGCAGCGAGTAACACTGTCAGATTAGCTTAATGTTACCACAGAGCGTGCTGGCTCTGGTTTTGGCTTGGGCTTCGCGATCCCCTCAAGCGCCCTGAAGGGTTTGCGCACCGCTTCGGTCAGTCCCGGCCGTGTGGGTGCGGCCATTTGCTTGCTGACCTCAACGATCAACACACCGCCTGCCGCCACAAACGGCAGGTTGTGTCCCACTTTCTCCAAAAACCCGGCTGATTTGCGCCAAACCTTGCGCCCAGAGGGCGGTTGGTAGAGCGCCGACATCGTGCGTTCCGTCACGAACTGATGCCGCCTTAGCTGCGCCTCAAGCTGGCTCAGCGAATAGGGCCGCCCATAGCCAAAGGGCGTGGCATCCGAGCGTGACCAAAGCCCCGCACGGTTGGGCACGATAAAGACAGCCCGGCCACCGGGGCCAAGCACGCGCCACGCTTCGTCCAATATCAGCGAGGGTTGTTCAGTGGTTTCCAACCCATGCAGCATCACCAGCTTGTCGACATGGCCCGTCTCAATCGGCCAAGAGGTATCTTCGCAAAGCACGCTGACGTTCTTGCCATCAGGGGGCCAAGGCATCACGCCCTGCGGTCCCGGCATCAACCCGATCACCCGCCGTGCGTCTTTCAGGAAAGGCCGCATCAAAGGCACCGCAAATCCGAACCCCACCACCATCTGTCCCTTCGCCTCAGGCCACAGCGTGCAAAGTTCGTCACGGATCACCTTTTGCGCCGCACGCCCCAAGGCGCTGCGGTAATAGAAGTTTCGCAAATCCAGAACGTCGAGATGCATTGCGGTTTGCGGCTCCTTGGGCAAAGCTATGGGGGTAGCATATCAAGAGAAGGCCATATTGCCATGACAAAGAAAGCACCGATTGAATTGGTCGTGGTGCCGTGCCGGACAGATAACTACGCTTTTTTGGTGCATAACCATGAGACAGGCCAGACCGCTTTGGTCGATGCGCCCGAAGCGGCGCCTATTCAGGCGGAACTGGCGGCGCGGGGTTGGACGCTGGATGATATTTTGATCACCCACCACCACAATGATCATATCGACGGGGTTGCGGCGCTGCGGGGCGGTGCGCGCGTGATCGGGGCCAAGGCCGATGCCCATCGTCTGCCTGATCTTGATTTGGCGGTCGCCGAAGGGGATCGCGTGATGGTCTGCGGGCAGGCGACGGATGTCATTGATGTCTCTGGCCACACCCTTGGCCATATCGCCTTTCATATGCCTGACGCAGGGCTGGTCTTTACCGCTGATAGCCTGATGGCGCTGGGCTGTGGGCGGCTGTTTGAGGGCACGCCCGCGCAGATGTGGGAGAGCATGCAAAAGCTGCGCGCACTGCCTGATGATACGCTGGTATGTTCCGGCCATGAATACACCACGGCCAACGCCCGTTTTGCTGTATCCCTTGACCCAGAGAATTCCGACCTTATCTTTCGTATCAAAGGGATCGAAGCGGCGCGCGCTGCTGGCAAACCAACCGTCCCGTCAACGCTGACCGAAGAGAGGCGCACGAACCCGTTTTTGCGCGCTGATGTTCCCGAATTCAAAGCCGCCCTTGGGATGAGCGACGCATCCGATCTGGATGTGTTTACCTTTGCACGGGCGCAAAAAGACAAGTTTTGACCACGAAAATGTGAGCGCGTGGTCAAATGCAGGTCAAAAACCCAGCATCACACAATTTGTGATGCCAAAAGCGAAAAAAGTCCTTGAAGGTTGGTGAATAAAACCAAACCTTAAGGGTAAGAGGCCACGGTTGGTTTGCGCCAACCCCCGATATGAAGGAGCACAAGCGTGCCATCATTTTCGACCACACTCGAACAGTCCATTCATGGCGCCCTGGCGCTGGCCAATGAACACAAACATGAACTTGCTACGCTGGAACATTTGCTTCTGGCGTTGATTGACGAACCTGACGCGGCGCGCGTGATGCGCGCGTGCTCGGTCGATCTGGATGAATTACGTAAAGATCTGGAAGGGTTTATCTCTGATGATCTGTCCACGCTCATCACCGATGTCGAGGGATCCGAGGCTGTGCCAACAGCCGCGTTCCAGCGTGTAATCCAACGTGCCGCGATCCATGTGCAATCGTCCGGTCGCAGCGAAGTGACCGGTGCCAATGTGCTGGTTGCAATCTTTGCCGAACGTGAAAGCAATGCCGCCTATTTCCTGCAAGAACAGGATATGACGCGCTATGACGCGGTGAACTTTATCGCCCACGGCGTGGCCAAAGACCCCGCCTTTGGCGAAGCGCGCCCTGTCACCGGTTCCACCGATGAAAGCGAAACCATCGCGCCTGGTGACGGCGACGAAAAAGAAAGCGCACTTTCCAAGTACTGTGTCGATCTGAACGCCAAGGCAACCAAGGGCGATGTTGATCCATTGATCGGTCGCGCCCATGAGGTTGAGCGTTGTATTCAGGTGCTCTGCCGCCGTCGCAAGAACAACCCGCTTTTGGTGGGTGATCCGGGTGTCGGTAAAACCGCCATTGCCGAGGGTCTGGCGTTCAAGATCGTGAACGGCGAAACGCCCGAAGTGCTGTCCAAAGCGACGATCTATTCGCTTGATATGGGCGCATTGCTGGCCGGTACACGCTATCGCGGTGATTTCGAGGAACGCCTGAAAGCTGTGATGACAGAGATGGAAGACCACAAGGATGCGGTGCTTTTCATTGACGAAATCCACACAGTGATCGGTGCCGGTGCGACTTCGGGTGGTGCGATGGACGCATCCAACCTGCTGAAACCTGCGTTGCAGGGCGGCAAGCTGCGCTGCATGGGATCGACAACCTATAAGGAATTCCGCCAGCACTTTGAAAAGGACCGTGCGTTGTCGCGCCGGTTCCAGAAAATTGACGTGACAGAGCCTTCGGTCCCTGACGCGATCAAGATTTTGCAGGGTTTGAAGCCTTATTTCGAAGAGCATCACCACATCAAATACACAGCCGAAGCGATTAAAACCGCGGTGGAGCTGTCGGCGCGCTACATCAACGACCGCAAATTGCCGGACAAGGCGATTGACGTGATCGATGAGGCGGGCGCCGCGCAGCACCTTCTTTCGGAATCCAAGCGTCGCAAGACGATTGGCGCCAAAGAGATCGAGAATGTCGTGGCAAAAATTGCGCGCATTCCACCCAAGAACGTCTCAAAGGACGATGCAGAGGTGCTCAAGGATCTTGAGAAATCACTCAAGCGTGTTGTCTTCGGACAGGATCAGGCCATCGAGGCGCTGTCGTCGGCCATCAAACTGGCGCGGGCTGGCCTGCGCGAGCCTGAAAAGCCGATTGGTAACTATCTGTTCGCCGGTCCAACCGGTGTGGGTAAAACCGAAGTGGCCAAGCAACTGGCGGATACGCTGGGTGTTGAGCTGATGCGCTTTGACATGTCCGAGTACATGGAAAAGCATGCGGTTTCGCGCCTGATCGGTGCGCCTCCGGGGTACGTCGGCTTTGATCAGGGTGGTATGCTGACTGACGGTGTCGATCAGAACCCGCATTGCGTGCTGCTGCTTGACGAGATGGAGAAGGCGCACCCTGACGTCTACAACATCCTGTTGCAGGTCATGGACCACGGGAAATTGACCGACCACAACGGCCGGACAACCGATTTCCGCAACGTGATCATTATCATGACCTCGAACGCGGGTGCGGCCGAGATGTCGAAAAACGCGATGGGCTTTGGCCGTGAAACGCGCACCGGTGAAGATACCGCCGCGATTGAGCGGACGTTCACGCCTGAATTCCGCAACCGTCTGGATGCGATCATCAGCTTTGGCGCGCTGCCGAAAGAGGTGATCATGCAGGTCGTCGAGAAATTTGTGCTGCAACTTGAGGCGCAACTGATCGACCGCAACGTGCACATCGAATTGACCAAGGCGGCAGCCGAATGGCTGGCCGACAAAGGCTATGATGAAAAAATGGGTGCGCGCCCCTTGGGTCGTGTCATTCAGGAACACATCAAAAAGCCGCTGGCGGAAGAGTTGCTCTTTGGCAAGCTGGTCAAAGGCGGTGTCGTCAAGGTGGGCGTCAAGAAGGGCGAGCTTGATCTGACGTTCGAAGAACCGGCGCAGGGCCGGATCACCGGCGGAAGCAAAAAGCCACCGCTTTTGACAGCCGACTAAGCAAACGGCGATACGAAAAATGACCCGCTGCGCAAATCGCGCGGCGGGTTTTTTCGTGGCTACTCGATATTTTTTCGTGGCTTGCGTGGGAGTGGCACGGCATAGGGTACTTCTGCCTGATAACGGGTAAACCGTTCGCCATAACGCTGGGCAAACCGCCGTTCTTTGAGCCGCGGTGCTGCGAGGCAATAAGCGGTCAATGCAAGGGCAAGTGCCAACTGATCGGGCGTCCAAACGGGCACTGTCCAAAGTGTCAGCGCGAAGGCCACATAGATCGGTTGTCTGATGATCCGAAACAGCCCCGTCACGGGCATATCGGGAAAGACCGGTTTGATGTTTTGCGCCAGGGACATCCACCCCAAGGCACCGGACTGCACCTCTGCCCCTGCGTCATAGCTGGCTTTGATCAACAGAAGCCAAGCGATCGCATAAAGGGTGCAAATCACATAAAACGCGGTTCCTTCGGCGCGCCACCAGACAATGCCGCTGGGTGTCCAAAGGGCGAAAAGCGCCAAAAGCTGGACGGATGCGACAATCGCATAGGTCGTTGTTGAGAGCGTCCCGCTATAGGGCGCAGGGGCGAGAAAGCCGAGCAGGTGCCGCCCCCGTGCGCTGAGCAGCAGCGAGTGCATCAGGGGGAACTGGAGGACCAGAAGCGCATTGGCCAAAACCGCCCAAACGCCCGGCACACGGCCCAGACTTTCGCTCATCCCGAAAAACATGGCGATGATCATCGCGATCACGGCAGCTGCGAAAACCAGATGGCAGACCACGCCATAGAGGAACGCAACCGCGATCCTTTTGCGCCCCGCAGGTGGGCGCAAAACGCCAAGGGCGAGTGTCAGCAGGCGCATAAAGGGAGAGGGGTTTTTGTTGTCCATGCGGGCCAAGTAGCGCGGGCGCGGCGCAGGGCGACTTTTGGTGGTCATTGGTCGCAGCTTGCTTTCATGCGCGGCCCCGCTAGGTGACACAGCATGACCAACAAACCCGACCTTCCCCCCGCACACATCAGCGAAGTGATCCAGATGGCGCTGTCTGACCACGTCAGCTTTGAGGATATCCGCCGCGAATACGGGATTGGTGAGAAAGATGTCAAAGCGCTGATGCGCGATAACCTGAAATCTGGCAGTTACCGTGCTTGGCGCAAACGGGTGCGCGATTTCTCGGATCGGCGCGCGCATTATAAATAGCTGGCAACTTGGGCTGGCCCGCCTACTTCATGCCCATGACTGATAAAGCCCCCACCGTGCGCGCCCTTGCCGTGCCATCAAGCCGTATTTCGCGGTTTAGCCGTCTGAGCGCGATGACAGCAGGCGTTGCCGGCAATATGGCCGTGAACGGTTTGGCGCAACTTGCGCAAGGGCAGCGGCCCGCGATGCGTGATTTGCTGATCACGCCGCAAAACATCACACGCATTACCGAGAAGCTCGCGCAGATGCGGGGCGCTGCGATGAAGATCGGACAGCTTGTGTCGATGGACACGGGCGAGTTTTTGCCGCCCGAGATGGCGCAGATCATGGCGCGGCTGCGCGACAACGCCCACACCATGCCGCCTGCGCAGTTGCGGCAGGTGCTCAATACGCAGTGGCCGAAAAACTGGCTGAGCGCATTCGCGAAATTCGATGTCCGCCCGATTGCTGCGGCGTCGATCGGGCAGGTCCATCGTGCGCGACTAAAGGACGGCAGGGATCTTGCGATTAAGGTGCAATACCCTGGCGTGGCGGGCAGCATTGATAGCGATGTGGCCAATGTCGGCGCGCTGTTGCGGATGTCGGGGCTGATCCCCAAGGGGTTCGAGCTCGCGCCCTATCTGGAAGAGGCGCGCAAGCAGTTACATCAAGAGACAGATTATACCCGCGAAGGTCAGTATCTTGCGCGGTTCGGTGCGCTTTTGGCAGACGCGCCCGCTTTTGCTGTGCCTACGTTTATCCCCGAATGGAGCACACCGCAGATTTTGGCGATGTCCTATGTAGAGGGAGCGCCGATTGAAGAGGCGTTCACCCAGCCAAAAGATGAAAGACGCCGCATCGCGGATGCGCTGATTGGCCTGACCCTGCGAGAGCTGTTCGACGAAGGCCTGATGCAGTCCGACCCGAATTTTGCCAATTATCGTTATGATCCAAAGACAGGCCAGATCATCCTGCTTGATTTCGGTGCAACCTGTGAATTGAACCCGACGGTCGTGGCGCAATATCGTGCGTTGCTGGCTGCGGGGCTGGGCGAAGATCACGCAGCGCTAGAGCGGATTGCAGGAGAGATCGGGTTTATCGCGCCAGAAACGGCGCCCCGCCACCGTGCTGCGATCATGGAGATGATGGAGATGGCCTTTGCCGCACTGCGCCATGACGGGCCGTTTGATTTTACTGATAAAACACTGCCGCGTGCGATGCAGGCGGCGGGTTTGGCTTTGGCTGAAGATGGATTTATCCCCCCGCCTTTGCCGATTGATGTTTTGCTGTTGCAGCGCAAATTCGGCGGTATGTTCCTGCTGGCCAGCCAATTGGGCGCAGAACTCGACCTGTCAGGTTACTTCAAACGCTACGTGACCGCGCCCTAGCGCTCGGTCAGTTTCAGCTCGATCCGGCGGTTCTGGGCGCGTGCCTCGGGTGTATCTGCGGGGTTCAGCGGTTGATACTCGCCAAACCCGTTCGCGGCCAAACGCCGTGGATCAATGCCCAGATCGCTACTCATAAAGCGGACAACCGACAGCGCACGCGCTTGGCTCAGTTCCCA
The DNA here is from genome assembly GCA_942490805.1 of uncultured Alphaproteobacteria bacterium. GTDB lineage: Bacteria > Pseudomonadota > Alphaproteobacteria > Rhodobacterales > Rhodobacteraceae > Yoonia. The sequence continues at coordinate 72,343 of CALNYU010000003.1, forward strand.
GTTATCGGCGAAACGTGCACCGGGGTTAATTGGGATATTGTCGGTGTGGCCATCCACACGGATGACCCAATCAATGCCTTCGGGAATGTCATCCGCGATACTGCGCAGGATATCGGCAATATTGGCGATTTCGGCTTCACCAGCGTCAGAGAGATCGGCGCTACCGGGTTCGAAAAGAACCTCGGAATTGAAGATAAAGCGGTCGCCTTCGATACGGATCCGGTCTTGGCCTTCGAGGATCTGGCGCAGCTCGCCAAAGAAGTCGGATTTGAAGCGCGACAGGTTCTCGGCCTCGGCGGCCAGCCTTTCGGCTTCTTCTTCCAGCCGCGCCGCTTCTGCCTCAAGTCTGATCCGTTCGGCCTCTTCCAGCGCGCGTCTGCGCCGTTCCTCTGACACGACGCGGGCGAGGGCGGTATTGAGTTGCGCGCCCAAGGTTTCGATCTGGACCTGCGCCTCGCGGTCGGTCTCTTCTGCGAGGTTCAGCAGGGATTGCAGGTTGCCGACCTGTGTGCGCAATTCGGTGATCTGTTCGTTGAGCAAAGCCACCTGACGCTGGCTCTCGGCAGAGAGCGCCTCTTGCGCTGCAAGCTCTTCGTTGGCGAGGGCAAGGAGCGCCGCCTGCCGTTCAGCTTCGCTCGCTTCTTCGCCAAGATTGCCTTGGAGTTGTTCAAGTTCGCTGGCCAGCGTTGCGTTGCGGGCGTCAAGTTCGGCCTGTGCGGCGCGGGCGGCGGCCAGCAGGGTCAGCGTGTCCTCTGCTTCTTGGCGTTGCCGTTCAAGGTTCAGCGTCATCGCTGTCAGTTCAGTATCGGCATTCGCCAGCCGTTCGCGTAGAGCTTCGGCAGCGGCGGCACTGGTCAGTTGATCGGCCTCAAGGGCCGTGATCCGCGCAGTATTTGCGTCATTCTCGGTTTCCAGATCGGCCACCAGCGCTTCCAGCGCTTCGCGGCGGGCGGCGGCCAGTCGCGCGGCCTCTGCGCCTGCGTCGATTTCGGTCCGGGCTTGTGCAAGGGCGAGGTTCAGGGCCTCTTGCTGTGTCATCAACCGTTGCTGTTCGGCTTCAAGCCCAGCGATATTCGCAAGTGCGTCGCGGCGTTCGCTCAAGAGCCCCGCCACCTGCGCCTCGAATTGTGTGATTTCGCTTTGCGCTTGGGCCAGCGCCTGATCCTGTGCGTCCCGTTCTGCGATCAGGGCCGCAATCCGGCCTGCCTGCCGCGTGGCTTCGGCGTTGGCGGCATCAAGATCGGCAGTAAGCGACGCATTGGTATCGCGCGCGAGCCCCAGCGTGGCCGTCAGGGCGGCGACCTCATTGCTGAGCGCGTCTAGCTCGGTTTCCTGGCCGGTGATCTGTTGGCGCAGCACGAACTGGATCACCATAAAGATCGTCAGCACGAACATCAGCACGAGCAAAAGCCCGGTCATCGCATCCACGAATCCCGGCCAGATCGCGTTTTGGAAGCGGTTTGATGATCTGCGGCTGAGCGCCATGGATCAGCCTCTGTCCTTGATCGCATTTGCCAGATTGGCGATTTCGTGGCGCAGGTCGCCAACGCTTTCCTGACGGCCTGCCGACATTTCTTCCAGAATGCGCAGCAGTTGCACGTCGATGGATCGCAGGCGCATCCGGCTTTCGGCATCAATGCCTTCCATGCCGCTCTCGTCGAGTTTCTGGATCAGCGCCTCTTGGCCAAGCGCCACGCGTTCCAGCACCTCGGATGTCGCATTGGCGGTGGTGCTTTGCGCCATCCGTTCGATGGCGGTGGCAAGCGCGTTGAATTTCTTGTCGTTCTCTTCGCGGTCGGCGTCGGTTTGCCCCATCATCATCTGGATGGTGTCCATCAGTTCGCCCAACTGTTCCACAAAGGGGCCCATCGCGCTGAGGTCTGCGCCGCCGATCCCCTCTTCGCCATCAATCCCGACGCGGGTGATGGTGGATAGCCATTCTTCGAGTTCGCGGTAGAAACCGGTTTTGCCCGTGCCCTGCGAAAAGTTCCAAAAGCCCCACGATCAACGATCCGGCAAGCCCGAGTAGCGAGCTTGAGAAAGCCGTGCCCATGCCGCCCAACTGCGCCTCAAGGCCCGATTGCAGGCGTCCGAAGATATCCGCGCCGCTTTCCCCTTCGCCGGGGTTCAGCGAGCGGATGGTTTCAACAAGCGCTGGTACAGTTGTGGCCAGACCATAGAATGTGCCCAAAAGACCGAGGAAAATAAGGACATTGCCGATATAGCGCGTGATTTCGCGGTCTTCGTCAATGCGCTGCGCCACGGAATCAAGGATAGACCGGCCAGAGCTGGAGGACACCTGCGTGCGCGCGCCGCGCGAACGCAACAGCGTGGCAAGCGGAGCCAAGAGCGAGGGTGCCGCACTATAGGAATGTCCGCCTTGTTCTTTTGCGAACCGTTCGATCCAGCGCACCGAATTCATCAACAGGAAGACTTGGTTAAAGCAGGACAGCACGCCCAGTACGAACACGCCAAGGATCACCCCGTTCAGGTAGGGGTTTGATTGGTAGATCGCGGTGATCTGTTCTAGCCCAAGATAAAAGCCTGCGCCGACCAACCCGATCGCGGTCAGCATGAAGAAAAGCTGGCGAATGGGCTGTGTAAACTGCGGTTGTGCTTTGGGTTCCCGTTTGTCCGACACGGATGGGAGTCCTCATATTGTGTGACTGCGTTGCTCGCATAACACCATATGGCTGAAATTGCGCAAACCCAAACAAATTCGGGGTTTTACTATGTTGCCGTCAAAGCACGCACGCGCGTGACCAGCCAGTCCATATCGGTGTCTTTGATCCCCAGTTCTGCCAGATGGTTCGCGGTATTGAACAGGTATTCCGTGTTTGGCCCGCGCCCGCCGACGGCACCCGCGATCATCTGCGCCTGCTTTTCAAGGTCGAACTGGCAGTACTGTACGTGATTGCGCTCGATCACATAGGTCAGCGCCTGCAATGGCGCACCTTGGTCGTCGATCAGGTTGACGGTTTCTTCATAATAGGCCGACGAGATCAATTCGCGCTCGCGCAGTTGCGTAAGGACGGTATCAGTCTCATCCTCGGCCACTTGAAAGGCCACGCCCGTGCATTGCCCGCCCTCTTGGGCATCAAGTGCCAGCACAAGGCCCGGATCATCCTCGGTGCCACGGTGATGGATGCTGAGCATACAAAAACTGCGGTGATAGTCAGGCAGACGCGCCTTGACCTGTCGCACCGGCGTAAAACCGGGGTTCCATAAAAGTGAACCGTATCCAAAAACCCAAAGCGCCATGTTGCGTGTCCTTCCTTGGACACGCCCATAACACTGGTTTGAAGGAAACGGAACTAGACCGCGCGGAGCAGGTCGCCAAAGATCGCAGTGGTGTGATCTTGCAGATATATCCGCAGCCAGGGTGTGTAGTGCGCAGGATGTCGTGCAACATCGGCAGACAGCTCGTAAAAATCGACCCAGCGGGTATTCATCACTTCGTCGGGGTTGGGTTTGACCACCAGATTATTGGGCGCGTCAGCAACGAACACCTCGACAACCTCGTGTTCAATCAGCCCACCACCCACATCGGCCCGATATTCGATCTGGTCCCGATGGGACGGATAAAGCCCCGTGATCCCAAGTTCTTCGTCCAGACGGCGCATCGCGCAATCTGTCGGGTCTTCGTCCCATTCGGGGTGCGTACAGCAGGTGTTCGCCCAAAGCCCGGGCGTGTGGTATTTGCCCATCGCGCGCTGCTGGATCAACACGCGCCCGCGGTTGATCACAAAGACGCTAACGGCCTTGTGCTTGAGCCCACGCACATGCGCGTCCAGTTTCTCGACCGGTTTGAGTTTGCCGTTTTCCCAGGCCGGGATCATGATCGTCATGTGCGCAACGGTGATACCAGTCGCGTCAGATGCGCGAGGTTCTTAATGCCGATTTTCAGGTGTGCCATGGGACGCGCCTTTACCAGTTTCTTGTTCATATAAGCCTCAAACGTGAGCTTTTGCACGTCGACATCATGACACAGGGACACAAACCGCTCACGCCGTTCGTCGCTGCGGTAATAGGCGTTTTGCATCGCGCCCAAAACCCGAAAAACCTGTTTGTGCTCGCGCATAAAGAGTTTGCGCGCCAGTTGCAGGTCTTTCACCCGCCCTGAGGCCAAGGTCGCAGCGGCGGCAGTTGCTGCAACGCGCCCGCCGACCATGGCGTAATAAATGCCTTCACCGGATGAGGGTGCGACAACGCCAGCGGCATCGCCTGCCAGCACAACGTCTTTGCCATTGTCCCAGCAATCCAGCGGTTTAAGAGGGATCGGCGCGCCTTCTTTGCGGATTGTTTTGCAATCGGTCAGCCCCGATGCCGCGCGCAGATCGGCGGTGGCCTGTTTGACGTCCACCGATTTGATCATGGACCCCATGCCGACACTGGCCTGCTGTCCGTGCGGGAAAACCCAGCCGTAGAAATCCGGCGAAATCTTGCCGTCATAGATGACATCGCAGCGCGCTGGATCGTAGGTTGCGTTCAGTTCCGGCGCTTCGATGATTTCGTGATAGGCGATGACGTAGGGGATTTTTTCGCCGTCTTTGATCTCGGCCCGTGCCACGTTTGAGCGCGCACCATCGGCCCCGATCACCAGCTTGGTGGTCAGCTTCATCTCATTGCCGCTCACTTTATCGCGGTAGACCACATGGGTGCCATCCGCATCGCGCTCGATCTTGGTGAATGTGCCGGTATAGCGGTGTGCGCCTGCATCCTTGGCCCGCGTGCGCAGGAATTCGTCGAAATGTTCGCGATCCACCATGCCGACAAAGCCGTTCTCGATCGGGATATCGACCTGCCGCCCTGTGGGCGAGATCATGCGCGCGGTATTCACCTTGGCCACGATCTGTTCGTCGGGGATGAAGAAATCTTCGATCAGACGCGGTGGAACCGCCCCGCCGCAGGGTTTGATCCGTCCGTCACGGTCGATAAAAGCGACCTTATGACCGGACCGTGCGAGGTCTTCTGCAGCGGTGGCCCCTGATGGTCCTCCGCCCACGACGACGACATCATATTGCATTTGCTATTCTCCCGGAACGAGGGTGGCGGAGGGCATTTTGCCATCCATGATTTTGGCAGCCATTGCAGTGGCGGCGATAAAGAGCGCGGCTTCGGCGATGAAGACGGACCCGAAGGCTTGGGTGTCGGTCATGCTGACGCGCAAGAGGTCAACCATGCCCGCGCCAACCAATCCGCCGAACCCGGCGGCGATGGCCTGTGCGGCGCCCCAAAGCCCCATACGGGTGCCTTCGCGGCGTGCAGCACCTTGGGCGGCGAGCGCCATCATGGAGCCGATTGCGGCGACCGCGAACATGCCGTTGAAAAAGCCCAACAGGACAACTGCGGGAACGAGTGGCGCGCTCGGGCCGATGGGCCCGAGGAATGTAATGAGGATCAGCGCACCGGCAGACCCGACGCAGCCGGTCATGACCCAGTTGCGCAATGCGCCGATCTTAAAACCAGTGGCCAAGATGCCGACGGCGAGCATTCCGATGAAGACGCCGCCGTTTTGCGCGCCCGACAAAGATGTCGATTGCCCGGGCGTAAAGCCGAAGACGAGGCCTGCATAGGGCTCAAGGATCAGTTCTTGCATGAAGTAGGCGGTCATCGACAGGAAGACGAAGATCGTGAAATTGCGCGCTTTGCGTTCTGACCAGACCTCTTTCAACCCGTCCATAAAGGGTGTCGGGTCCGGTTCACGCACTGCGATCAGATTGCGTTCGATCCGCCAGACGGCAAGGCATGTAACCAGCGTGGCGGCGGTTACAACAAACCCGACAATCTCGATCAAGAGCATGGGTGTGTAGGGGTCGATCAATTGCCCCACGATGCCCGCGGTCATCGCGATCCCGAAGATCATCATCAGCCATGTGATTGTTGCGGCGGCCGCACGGCGGTGCGGTGCCGTGGTCGTGGCCAGCAGCGCCAGCAATGATGTGCCTGACGCGCCAACGCCAAGGCCGATCAGCGTGTAGGCGATGATTGATACTGTCAGGCCAAGTGCAAAGGATTGTTCAAACGCCAAGACGCCACAGGCCGCAGTAAATGCGCCCAAAGCAAGCGCCACCATACCGCCGATAATCCAGCGCGTCCGGTGCCCGCCTGTGTCGGAATAGAACCCCCAATGCGGGCGTGTGAGTTGGATACCATAGTGAAGGCCGACCAAAAGACCGGGCAAAATGGCGGGCAGCGAAAGCTCAACCACCATGAGCCGGTTCAAAGTGGATGTCGTCAGGACGACAATCGCCCCCAGTGCCATCTGCACAAATCCAAGCCGGACAATCTGGAACCATGAAAGTGTCATATCAGCCTCCAATGCTCCGCAAAGCAACGGCGCTGATCATCATGCCGCTGATGTAGAACAGAATACCCATGCCCTGATACCAGGGCGTCTTGCCCTCGGGGTCGCGCAGCAGAACGCGCATCGCGCCCAGTTGGACGGCCAGCATCGCGATGACGCCCAGCGCAAAACCGGGCTTTTCCCAATATATCAGCAGGCCGATGACGATGACTTGCGGCACCGCCATGATCCAGCACGCCACACGTGCAGCAAGGTCAGGCCCAAGCGTGACGGGCAGGGACCGCAGGCCAGTGGCGCGGTCGCCTTCGATGGCCTTGAAATCGTTGAGCGTCATAATCCCGTGGGCACCGATGCCATAGAGCACGGCAATCAGGATCACCTGCGGGCTTGGTGCGCCAGCGGCGACAACCGCCGCACCAGTGATCCATGGCAGTGTTTCATAGGCCAGACCACAAAGCCCCGGGCCCCACCAGCCGGATTTCTTGGCGCGGATCGGCTCGGCCGAATAGGCCCAAGCCGCGGCAACGGCCAAAATCGTTGCGCCAAAGCCCCAAGGACCCAGTTGATACCCAACCACCAGCCCCAGAATCGTCATCGCAAGCGCGATATAAAGCCCCCAACGTCCGGGAATACGCCCCGAAGGAATCGGGCGATCCGGTTCGTTGATCGCGTCGACGTGGCGGTCGCACCAATCATTCGCGGCCTGCGACATCCCGCAGACAATCGGACCGGCAAGGACCACGCCCAAGATGACTAAAAACCATTGACCAGAAGGGCTTATGCCCGATGACACGACGCCGCACAGATAGGCCCACATAGGTGGAAACCAAGTGACAGGTTTGATCAGCCGCAGCATGGCGCGGGGCTCGGGCCAGCGACGGATGACTGGTTCAATCTGTAAATCTGACGTTACACTCATAATGTCAGTTTAATGTGACATATGGCATTTGGGCAAGTGTAAAGGTCAGTTGACACTGTGCCATCTTGTCGCTTGGCTTGGTCGCCGCCCTACCGCGCCCGCTATACTGGCCTAACGCATTCATTTTCATCGAATTGTACTATTAAGCCTGCTTTCACTTCTGCCCGGTTAAGCCCCGTCTTGGGTGAATGCATGAGGTAGTGAGATGAGCGCAGGATCAAACACACCAATCATTATTAAACGCAAGAAGGTGATCGCTGGCGGTGGCCACCACGGCGGGGCCTGGAAAGTGGCCTATGCGGATTTCGTGACCGCCATGATGGCGTTCTTTATGTTGATGTGGCTTCTCAACGCGACCACAGAACAGCAGCGCAAGGGTCTTGCGGATTACTTTGCGCCAACGATCCCCATTAACCGCATTTCGGGCGGTGGTGCGGGTGCCTTTGGTGGGGACAACATCTTTACCGAGGATACTTTGGCGCAAAGTGGCACAGGTATCAGCCAGCCAAGCGTTGGCATGGACCCGATGCGCAGCGAAAGCGATGCCGAAGGCGAAGCAGCGGCTGCAGCGAAAGTTGCCGCCTTGCGTGACATTGAGGCAGTACTGATGGGGCAGGGTGGCGAAAGCATGCTGTCGGATCAGGCGCTGCGCCATATCATCACGCGTTTGACGGATGAGGGTCTTGTGATCGAGATTTTTGATTTGCCCGAGGTCACGCTTTTTGTCGACGACACAGCGATCCCGAATCCTGTGACAGCAGAAATCGCAGCGATCATGGCGCGGCTATTTGCAACCGTGCGAAATGGCGTTGCCATCGAAGGACATCTCAGCGCCAAGTCAGTGTTACGCGTCGATAACCCAGTGTGGGAATTGTCGACAGACAGGGCTGCTCAGATGCGTTTGATGCTGCAACGTGGTGGTTTGGACCCCATGCGCGTCATGCGTCAGACCGGCGCTGGCGACCGTGAACCTGCCGTCCGTGATGCGACCGCTCCGCGCAATAACCGGATTGAGGTGGTGCTGCTGCGGTCTGATATCTAGGGCGATATCGTTCGAATTTTAGCCGTTAGGGGGGTGTTAAGGCGCGGGGCTTAGGAATGGGGCGAACAATAGTCATCTCTGACGCAGAAAGGCTCATCTATATGACGATTTCCTCTTCCTTGAACGCCAGTGTTGCTGGCTTGGCGGCCAATGCCTCTCGACTGGCGACGATCTCTGACAATATTTCGAACTCATCGACCTATGGCTACAAAAGGGCGGTAACCGATTTTCAATCGATGGTGATCGAAAGCGGACAAGGAACCTATTCTGCAGGTGGCGTGCGGACGACGACATCGCGCTTGATTGATGAACGTGGCGCGCTTGTTTCCACGTCAAACCCCACCGATCTTGCCGTACGGGGGCGTGGGATGCTGCCTGTGACATCCGAAACATCTGTGGCCGTCAATAACGGGGACAACCCGCTTTTCCTGACCACCACAGGGTCTTTCCGCCCAGATGACCAAGGGTTTTTGCGTACACCGGGGGGGTTGGTTCTGCTGGGCGTGCCAGCGGCCCCTGACGGGACGATTCCCAACTATCCGCGCGATTCCATCGACGGTTTGGTGCCTGTGCAAATCAACGCTAACCAATTTGCGGGCGAAGCGACGACGCGGGTTGATCTTTCGGTCAACCTTCCTGCGACATCGACACGCGAAGGATCACCCGGTGATACGGAAACGCTCTCGGTGGAATATTTTGACAACCTTGGCGCGTCATCGAATTTGAGCTTCCTGTTCACACCGACCGTGCCTGCGAATGGTGCATCAAACGAATGGACGATGGAAATTCGCGATAGCGAATCAGATGTTGATGCGAACGGGATTCCCGATCTGGTTGGCGAATATACTCTGACTTTTGATGCCACACGCGGCGGCGGTGGAACGCTGTTAAACGTTGATTTTGAAGATCCGTTGAACCCGATTGGCGGTGCCTATGATCCCTTAACCGGCGCGCTGACAATTGCCGTGGATGGCGGCCCGATGGAGATCAACATCGGCGAATTGGGCAGCTCGATTGGCTTGACGCAGCTGTCGGACGCTTTCGCACCTGTTTCAATTTCCAAGAACGGCACGCCGGTGGGCAGTCTGACCTCCATCGAGGTGGATCAGAACGGCTTTGTCCGTGCGTCTTTTGACATTGGGATCAATCGGGTGCTGTACCAAATTCCTTTGGTAGATGTGCCGAACGTCAATGGATTGGAAACCCTTGATCAGCAAAGCTACCGGGTGACGCCTGACAGTGGCTCTTTTTTCCTTTGGGATGCGGGTGACGGGCCAACCGGCGATATCGTCGGCTTTGCACGCGAAGAATCTGCCACTGATGTGGCCGGAGAATTAACCGAATTGATCCAGACGCAGCGGGCTTATTCCTCAAACGCCAAGGTAATTCAGACCGTGGAGTTGTCTTTTGCCGAAGCAACCTCTTTGCCGGTTGAGATCATCGATTGAGTTTTGGAGAGATCGTTGTTGATCGACTTCAGGGTTTGCAGCGCGACCATTGCGCTGTTGTTGGTCAAAATACTGGACATATTTTATGGTCCTTCATGTATGGCGCTTTGCACCGGGTTGGTTGGAAACTCCGCAAATTTACTGCGGCGCGATGCGTCATTCTGACGGAATTCACCGGAGACTTCGTACCGGTGCGCCTTTGTGGCGATGTCGAGCGTTAGACCAATCTAGGCTGAACAACCTCTTAATCCGAGCAATCCAAATAGAGAGAATTTGACTGAAATCAGGCCTTTTTCTCGAGGGCGGGATTATGGGTGCGAACATGGGCGAGCTGGCCTGCGTTGTCATAAACGCTCAAGCCGTTCTTGACGTTCTGAAGCGCGGCAAGGCGCTCACCCGCCGCAGCGACCCCTTTGATTGCGGCCGCCAAGAGCGCAAGATTTTCGTCCATCTTTTGACGAATGGGGCGCAACACCTCTTTGGCTGGGATGGTTTTATCCAGCTGTGCCAGCAGATCTTCCTTTTGCGACACAAACGCGGCCAGCGCCTCAAAATCTGCCGAGATCAGCGCCTGGCGTTCTTGGTCCAGTACCTGATGTAATTGGGTGATGACTGTATTAAGCAAAGTTTCTGACTTTCATGGCCTCAAAAAGGGCCTCGGCAAGCCCGATCCCCCCCGCTTTGACCATTTCTTCGGCCTGCGCCTCTCTGAGAAACGAGGCGAAATGTTCTTCGCCCGCGCCGCCACCAAATGTTTCGCGCGGTGTGCCAACGCCCGCAGATTTCAGCATTTCTGCCAGAAAGGTGGCCTCCATCTTTTGGGCGGCATCACGCAGTTTTTCATCGGTATTTATATAGTCCGGCAGGGTGGGCGCGTGCCGTGGCGGTGGCAGATCAGTGATCAATGTCATCGGATTCTCCGGTTTGTGATCCGCGTAATTTGACCGAGGTTCCTAAACATTCAGTAAGTTTTTTGCGTCAAACAGACGATCAAACAGACGCAATCGGAGAACCGATGATTCCTTTGATCCTTTCCCAGTCGGGAACGACCACCACGCAAACCCGGCCTGTGCCAGACCCGGGTACGGCCGCCGTCGATTCGCCGACATTCGGTGCTGTGATGGCCACCACAGATCAGGCGGGTGATGATGTGCCAACCGATTTGGCCGATGGGGCCTTTGCTGCGCCGATTGCCGCTGATCCCGAACTACCTGCGTCCACGGCTGAGCCTGCAACTTTACCTGCGCTGGCTGAGGATGCTGTGCGCGAGGTTGAGGTACCCACCCCACTGCCGGTGAAAGCGACAGCGGTGGATGATGACCCTACATTGCCTGTACCAAAGGCGGATAAATCGGCGACCTCGGTCCGGGAAGGCGTGAACCTGCCACCGCCTGTGCGCGGGCTTGTTACAGAGAAACAGCAAGATCAGGACACTCCAATATTGCGCGAAGGCAAATCAACGGGCGCATCTGTCGCGCAGTCCGTGGTCGAAGGGCGTTTGCCGCTGAAGGGCCTACCTGACGCGCCGCCTGCGCAGCCGCTGCAGTCAAAATCTGCCAAGGCGCCGATGGCGGATGCGCCGCCACCTGCGGCACCTTTGCCCACATTGGATAAACCAAAGTCTGACATCGCCGGTCAGGTCAAAGACCAGCAAAAACCCCAGTTTCACCTAGCCGAAGCGCGCCCACAGCCACCGCGCGAAGATGCGATGCCCAAAACGGCAACGCCAAACGCGGCCACCACCGCGCCTGTGCATGCCGTCGCAGCACAGCCACCAGCAGTGGCCCTAGCGCAGGCCGCAGCGCAGTCGCAACGCGAGGTGATCGACAAGGCACTTAAGCTGACCGACGTGGATAGTATTCTCTCAGCCATGCCCGCAGAACGGCATATCTCTGCCACCGGCACGTCGGCACCGGTGGCCGCCACCGCCGCGCCAGAGACAGCGCGTCACGCGTCTGCGCAAATTGCAGTGGCCGTCACGAATAGTAACGGCAAGACCACTGAAATTGCGCTCAACCCTGAAGAATTGGGGCGGGTGAAGCTGAGCCTTTCGGCGGGTGACAGTGTGATCACGGTGAACGTGCTGGCCGATCGGCCCGAAACACAGGATCTGCTGCGGCGGCACATTGATATCCTGGCGCAGGAATTCCGCCAGCTTGGCTACACCTCGATCTCATTCTCTTTTGGCGAACAAAAGGGACAGGCGCGCCCAGAGGCTATGCCTGATGACCAGCCCGTTGAGCCGGAGATACAAGAAACCGTTCCAATTACTCGGGCCACGCCAGCACCTGCCGTAACTGGCCTCGATCTGCGCATTTAAGGAGAACACATGGATATTACGCAACTTTCCCAAACCGCGCTCACGCCGCCCAGCCCTGCCGAGGCAGGTGCGACGGCGCAGATTAGTTCTGATTTTGAAACCTTTCTGAAGATGCTGACGGCGCAAATGCAGTACCAAGACCCCCTGAACCCGATCGATTCGACGGATTATGCGACGCAGCTTGCCACTTTTTCAGGGGTAGAACAGGCGGTCCTGACGAATGATTTGTTGCGGTCCCTCAGCACCCAGATGACGACAGGGGGGCTCGTTGAAATGGCGGCGCTTGTCGGCAAAGAGGTACGCACGCAGGGGCCCGCATACTTTAACGGGCAACCAATGACGCTGCTTTCGACCCGAACGGTGGCGTCCGATTCGGCGGAACTTGTCGTGCGCAATGCCGCTGGAGACGAGCTGCAGCGGCAACCAATCCCGCCCGGTGCCGAGACGGTGCAATGGGCGGGTGTTGGCCCCAATGGCACGCCCATGCCAGCAGGGGTTTATCAGTTCGAAATCCAGTCAACATCCAACGGACAGGTGATCGCGCAGAACCCAGTCGCAAGCTATAATACTGTGAACGAGGTGCGGCTTGAGGGCGGGACGACTATGCTGGTGCTGACCGGGGGAATTACCGTCGCCAGTGACCAGGTCACAGCCTTGCGCGACGCGGACCTCTAGGTGTCGCGCTTAAAGCAGGGAAATGCCCCAGATCGCGCCACTTGCCAAAACCGCGCCAAGCGCCATCCACGACAGCCGCGCAATGCGGCGCTGCGGTTTGGGCGGTGGCGGCGGGTTGTTCAGCCGGATGAGCGCATCTTCTGCCAATTTGGGTAATTGCGGGCCAAAGCGCGACAGAATGCGCGCTGTCTTGGCCAGATCACGCAGCAGCGCCTTGGGGCCAATGCTTTCTTTGATGTAATCTTCCACCACAGGTTTGGCGACGTGCCAGATGTTCATGCGCGGATCAAGCGACCGGGCGACACCTTCGACGACCACCATCGTGCGTTGCAGCAAAATAAGCTCGGTGCGGGTTTCCATGCCGAAACGTTCGGTGACTTCAAACAGGTAACTCAGCAGACGCGCCATCGAAATGCGGCTCGCGTCCATGCCAAAAATCGGCTCACCGACGGCGCGTAGCGCGCGGGCAAATTCATCGACATCGCGGTTCGCGGGCACATAGCCCGCCTCGAAATGCACCTCGGCCACGCGCTGGTAATCCTTGCGGATAAATCCGAACAGGATTTCGGCATAGACACGGCGGGTATATTCATCAATTCGCCCCATGATCCCGAAATCATAGGCGATGATATCCCCGTTGGCCGCGACCTTCAGGTTGCCCTGATGCATATCGCCGTGGAAAAATCCGTCGCGCAGGGCGTGGTTCAGGAAAAGTTGCAGCACGCGGGTAGCAATTGCAACGCGATCATGCCCTGCGGCATCAAGCGCTTCGTTCATCCCGATGTTCGTGCCCTCGGCCCATTCCATCGTCATCACGCGGCGCCCCGACAGATGCCAATGCACCTTGGGTACCTGAAAACCTGCGTCACTTTCGGTGTTGGCGGCAAATTCTGCCGCGGCCGAGCTTTCCAACCGCAGGTCCAATTCGCCCATGACCACGCCTTCGAAATGGGTGATCACATCCATCGGGCGCAGACGGCGCGACGCGGGCGACAAAAACTCGATTGCCCGCGCAGCAAAGTAGAAAGCATCAATGTCGGTCCGGAACGCGCGCTCAATCCCGGGACGCAGGATTTTGACGGCTACGGCCTCGCCTGTGTCGGCCAGATGCGCCTTGTGCACCTGCGCAAGAGAGGCAGCCGCGACAGGTTCAGAGAAGGACGAAAAGAGTTTATCAAAACTGGTGCCCAGTTCAGACTGGATCGCCTTTTTCGCCTCTGCCATGGAAAACGGTGGTAGTTTATCCTGCAGAACGCGCAGTTGCACCGCCAGTTCGTCACCAACCACATCAGGGCGGGTCGAAAGAATCTGGCCGAATTTGATATAGGCCGGACCCAGTGCTTGCAGCGCACGCACCGCAGGCGGCATCGACACATCACCTTTGTAGCCAAGCCATTGAAACGGCCAAACCAATGTCCGGAACGTAATGCGCAGCAGCGGCCCCGCATCGAACGCATCCAGCACGACTTTCATCGCACCCGTGCGTTCGAACGTGGCGCCTGTGCGGATCAGGCGGATAATATTATGTGGGCCGCGCATGTTAGAGTTTCCACCCCGAATGCAGCGCCGCGACACCCATCGTCAGGTTGCGGTATTTGGCGTTGCCGAAACCCGCTTCGCGCACCATCCCCAGAAAGGTTTCCTGATCGGGAAAATTGCGGATCGATTCTACCAGATATTGGTAACTGTCACGATCGCCCGCAATCAGCTGGCCCATGCGTGGAATGACGTTGAAGGAATAGGCGTCATAGGCGGCCTGCATCATCGGGTTTGGCAATTGGCTGAATTCCAGCACCATCAAACGCCCGCCGGGTTTGAGAACGCGGTAGGCCTCGTTCAGCGCCTCTTGCGGGCGGGTGACGTTCCGAATGCCAAAGCTGATGGTGTAAACGTCAAATGTATTTGCCTCAAAGGGCAGGGCCATCGCATCGCCCACAACCCAATCAAGGCTGTCGGACATGCTTTCTGCCTCGGCGCGTTTGCGGCCTTCGACCAGCATGGATTCGGTAATGTCGAGAACGGTCGCGTGGCCACGGCCCGCCCGTTTCAAAAACCGGAACGAAATATCACCCGTCCCGCCGGCCACATCCAACAGGCGCTGGCCAGGACGCGGGGCCAGCCAATCCATCATGGCGTCTTTCCAGATCCGGTGAACGCCGCCCGACATTACGTCATTCATAATGTCGTATTTGCTGGCCACGGATGAAAACACGCCCTGCACGCGGCCTGCTTTTTCATCTTCGCGGACGGTTTCAAACCCGAAATGGGTGGTCTGGTCGGACTTGTCGGTCATGTCGTGCTTTCGCCTGAATACTTTCCCGAAAGGGGTTATACCCAAGAGGCGGGATAGACAAACTGTCAATGTGCCACGGGACCTCGCTTTGGCCCTTTGCTGAGGACACGATTGCGGCTAATGACAACCTATCATGCCCGAATTACCCGAAGTTGAAACCGTCAAAGCCGGCATCGCCCCTGTCATGCAAGGGCATGTTATTGCGCAGGCCGAGGTGAACCGCCCTGACTTGCGCTGGCCATTCCCTGAGCGGATGTCAGAGCGGCTGACCGGAAAACGCGTGTTGGGTTTGCGGCGGCGTTCCAAATATATCCTTGTTGATCTTGATAGCGCGGAAACCTTGCTGATTCACCTTGGCATGTCGGGCCGTATGTTGGTTTCAGGACACACAGTGGGCGAATTCCACCACCCGCACCCTGTGCCTGCAAAACATGATCATGTTGTCTTTCATATGGATGACGGCGCGCGCATCACCTTCAACGATGCCCGCCGCTTTGGCGCGATGGACCTGATGGAAACCGCCCACCAGGAAGATCACTGGCTGATCCGCGATCTGGGGCCGGAGCCTTTGGGCAATGCCTTCAACGAAACCTATCTGATCGAGCGGCTGAAAGGGCGTAACACGCCCATTAAATCGGCGCTGCTGGATCAGCGGATCGTGTCGGGGCTGGGCAATATCTATGTGTGCGAAGTGCTGTTTCGCGCAGGTGTCCACCCTGCGCGCAAAGCGGGGCGTATCAGTGCCGCCCGTGTGGCGTCGCTGGTCCCGCTGATCCGCGATGTTTTGTCCGAAGCGATCGCCGCGGGCGGCTCATCCCTGCGCGATTACCGCCAATCTGATGGCGAACTGGGTTATTTCCAGCATGTTTTTCAGGTCTACGACCGCGAGGGCAAACCTTGTGTAACCCACGGATGTGACAAGACAATCACCCGAATCGTCCAATCGGGCCGATCATCTTTCTTTTGTCCGCAATGCCAAAGATAGCTTGATCCGCCCGCCTGCTTTGCTAAGCCTTGGGCTCTGACCGGCGCAACAGGAAGAGCAGCATGGCCTTTGACAAGATCATCGTAGATATCAGCGACTATGTCGCGACCATAACGCTGAACCGACCCGACGCAATGAACGCGCTGAACAGCGCCTTGTTGGGCGAACTTTGCACCGCGTTGGAAGACGCAGACGCCAGCGAAAAGGTCCGCTGCATTATTATCACCGGATCAGAGAAGGCCTTTGCCGCAGGGGCCGATATTTCCGAAATGGCCGACAAGTCTTTCGTAGAAATGTACACCAAGCGATTCTTTGAGAACGAAACCGATCGTTTCAACAGAACGCGCAAACCGATTATCGCGGCCGTCGCAGGCTATGCGCTGGGCGGTGGCTGTGAACTGGCGATGATGTGCGACTTTATTATTGCTGCCGACAATGCCAAATTTGGCCAACCCGAGATCAACCTGGGTGTGATTGCGGGCATCGGCGGCACCCAGCGCCTGACCCGTTATGTGGGCAAATCAAAGTCGATGGATATGCATCTGACGGGCCGTTTCATGGACGCCGAAGAGGCCGAACGCAGTGGCCTTGTCAGCCGCGTGGTGCCTGCCAAAAAACTGCTGAGCGAAGCGAAAGCCGCCGCAGAAAAAATCAGTGAGAAGTCGCAGATCGCTGCGATGGCAGCCAAGGACGCGGTCGATCGCGCCTATGAAACAACCCTTGCCGAAGGCCTCAACTACGAGCGGCGGTTGTTCCAGTCGCTTTTCGCGACCGAGGACCAAGCCGAGGGCATGGCGGCCTTTACCGAAAAGCGTGAAGCGCAATTCCGCGATAAGTAGACCTGTTCCTTCAAATCCGCGCGGAAGTCGTGTGTGCAATCCGAGCACTTGATTTAGGTCATGGACCATCGGCCGCAGGTTGAATAGATCGGGCGGCGGGTGGTGGCGCGAAACAACTAAAGCGGCCAAAATTATGCGATATTCTTCTTTGCTGGCTTCCGTCTTCCTGACGGGTGCTATGATCATGCCGGTCGGCGGCCTTTACGCTGACTCTTCCTTTCAATCCGCAGGTAGTGCGCAGGCCATTATTCAGGACACCGGCGTTGCGAACCGGCTTACAGCTGCTCAAGTGCTGTTGTCTTGGACGCAGGCTGTGCCTGCTGCGGCCTGCCACCTGCACAATCAGGTCAATGTCGACGATGCGGCAGAGCTCCTTGCTGTTGGCGATGCGCAAGTGGAAGAAGTGCTGAACGCGCTTTTGGATGGTGATATCTTTTGGGGGATTGAAACACCTGAAACACGCCGCAAGACAATTGCCGGAATTGAACAACTGCGCGCCACTTGGGCCCCTGCACAACAGGCGGCAAGGCGGCTCTTGGAAACGCCAACCGACAAAGATGCGGCCTTGATCCTCACGCAAGCATCGGATGACCTTCGCGAGCAGACATATCAATTGGCGACAATGCTGGACGCACAGTATTCGAGCTCAGCTGAAATCCAGGCGCGGGATATCATGTTCATTCAACTTGCGGGCCGTCTGGTGACTTTGAACCAACAAATGGCACTTCAGGCCTGCCTGCTCTGGTCGGAAGGGATGGACCAGACAATCGCTGATGAACTCAAGCAGACGATCCAGGCCTACAACGGTACGTTAAGCGCCCTGAGCAATGGTTTGCCGCAGATGAGCATTCTGCCTCCGCAGACGCCCGGGATCGCGGACAAGCTGGAAGAGATTGGCAATATCTGGGTGCGAAATCAGCCGGTGCTCAATCTCGTTGCCGTGGATGAAGAGATATCTGATCAACAGCGATTTGATCTCTACTACAACATGATCGATGAGAAAGTGGTCTTGCTTGATCTGCTCTACCTTTATCAGGATCACTCAAAGGTGGCCTACTAACAGACTAAATTGGGACTGTGGCCCTATGATTAGGGGTTGAAACGGTGTGTTCTCTCGCTTAAACGCAGCGCCATACATGCGCGTGAGGCCCGCTTTGGCCAGAATCACCGGTTCGAAAACCCGGGGCTTGGGCTTAATGCGCGAATGACATTCAATTTGGCCCAACACAGGCCCAGCTAGGAAACGAACACATGGCAAATTCACCTCAGGCGAAAAAACGCGCCCGTCAGAACGCAGCACGCTTTGCAGTCAACAAAATGCGTCGTTCACGCATCCGCACATATCTGCGTGCTGTTGAAGAAGCGATTGCATCCGGCGACCAGAAAGCCGCAGCAGAGGCACTGAAGGCCGCTCAGCCAGAGCTGATGCGCGGTGTGACCAAGGGCGTTATCCACAAGAACACAGCGTCGCGCAAAATGTCCCGCTTGGCAGCACGCGTCAAAGCGACCGCTTGATTCTGCGGCAAACGACGAAAATCAAAAAATTCAAGCGCGTCCAAACAGGGCGCGCTTTTTTTGTGCCAGTGTGGTCCGTCTGCGCAGAAATTGAGACATTTCAAAGGACCGAGAGATTCTTTTTCGACAATCGCTGAGTCAAGCGCGATGTTGTGTTGAAGCGGCCCCAAACCCCTTGCTACCTTGCCTATGCGATTCACATCGTTCCGGGGGGACATGAGGGGATTTGCAACTGAACAGGTGATAAAACGCTGTCTTTGACGGCGGGATTTACCAGCGCAGCAAGCAAGTCTCATGCTACGGTGCCGTGGAGATTGCAGTGCAAACTGCGAACCCATGTCATTGTGTGTCTGCGTCAGGGCCAAGGTCTGCTCTTTGGTTTCTGAATGCTGTTTGTGGCCCTGTAAGCTGCCGTTTGGCGTCTGTCTGCATCGCTGCGATGCAGGCGTGCGTCTCGGTTTATGGTTTTGGGTAAAAGGCGCTGAGGTCAGGTTGGGCAACCTGGTCACAGTGATCTTTTTTGTCCTGGGTGTTGTGGCGCAGGCGCGATTTTCGCGCATCACGTGATGGCTGCGAATGTGGGACAAAGGCATAAAATGACGAACGATATTTGGGCGACGGTTCTGGCTGCTCTGAAAAGCGCATTGGGGAAAAACAGCTATTCAAGTTGGATCGAACCGCTCGAATTCAAAGAACTGGTTGGTGGCGTGGCAACATTCGATGTGCCGACCAATTTTATCGGCAATTATGTCTCTCAGAACTTTGGTGACCAGATTCTCTATCAGATGAATAAAGCAGGCCAAGAAGTTCAGCGCCTGCAATTCCATGTCCCGTCGCAAGCGCGCGCCACGGCCAAGCCAAAAGCAGCCAAGAAAACCGCCGAGCCAGAGGCCGGATCCGGTGCGCCCCTCGATAGCCGTTTCACATTTGACACCTTCGTTGTCGGCAAACCAAACGAGCTGGCCCATGCCGCCGCCCGCCGTGTCGCCGAAGGTGGCCCCGTTACATTTAACCCGCTCTTTCTCTATGGTGGCGTCGGGCTGGGTAAGACCCACCTGATGCACGCGATTGCGCATGAGCTGAAACTGCGCTCGCCTGAATTGAACGTGCTCTATCTCTCTGCCGAGCAATTCATGTACCGCTTCATCACAGCACTCCGCGAACGCAAGATGATGGATTTCAAACAGCTGTTCCGTTCCGTTGACGTTCTGATGGTGGACGATGTGCAATTCATCGGCGGTAAAGACAGCACGCAGGAAGAATTTTTCCACACCTTTAACGCGCTCGTCGATGGCCAGAAACAGATCATCATTTCTGCTGATCGCGCACCGGGTGAAATCAAAGACCTTGAAGAGCGGATCAAATCCCGCCTGCAATGTGGCTTGGTCGTGGACCTGCACCCGACAGATTACGAACTTCGCCTTGGCATCCTGCAGTCCAAAGTTGAGGTCTACGCCGCGCAATATCCCGAGCTTCAGATCGCTGACGGCGTGCTGGAATTCCTTGCCCACCGCATTTCAACCAACGTGCGTGTTCTGGAAGGGGCCCTGACGCGTCTTTTCGCCTTCGCCTCGCTCGTGGGCCGCGAAATCACGCTGGAACTGACCCAAGATTGCCTTTCTGATGTGCTCAAAGCCTCGGATCGCAAGGTCACGGTCGAAGAAATCCAGCGCAAAGTGTCCGAGCATTACAACATCCGCCTGTCCGATATGATCGGCCCCAAGCGCGTGCGCAACTACGCCCGCCCCCGCCAGATTGCGATGTATCTGGCCAAGCAAATGACCAGCCGCTCGTTGCCAGAGATCGGACGGCGTTTTGGTGGCCGTGATCACACGACGGTCATGCACGGGGTCAAGCGGATCGAAGAACTGAAGGCGCTCGATAGCCAGATCGCTGATGATCTGGAACTTTTGCGCCGCGCGTTGCAGGAATAACCTTGTAAAACAGGCCTGGCGCTTGACGCGGACACACCCATCGTCAACAGTCCAACAAAACGCTTGAGGGTGGCGCGAAATAGAGTACATTTCGTGTCCCGGCAGCGTTGAATGCCAAGATATGCGGAGATTGGGACATGAAATTCAGCATTGAACGTGCGGTGCTTCTTAAGGCTGTGGCGCAGGCGCAGTCTGTCGTCGAGCGGCGCAACACAATCCCGATTTTGGCCAACGTCCTGATTGAGGCGGAAGGTGACACTGTCCAGTTTCGCGCGACCGATCTGGACATCGAAATCGTAGACCGCGCCCCGGCTAAGGTGGAACGCGCAGGGGCCACTACGGTATCTGCGGTGACCTTGAACGAGATCGTGCGCAAACTGCCCGACGGCGCTTTGGTCACGCTGACCGAAGACGGCGCATCCGGGCGGCTGAGCATCGAAGCGGGGCGGTCGAACTTCTCGCTCGCGACATTGCCGAAAGAGGATTTTCCGGTGATGGCATCCTCCGATTACGCTGCTAACTTCTCGGCGCCAGCCCCGGTTCTGCGCCGCTTGTTCGATAAATCCAAATTCGCGATCTCGACCGAAGAAACACGGTACTACCTCAACGGCGTCTATATGCACGTGGCCGACAGCGACGGCGGCAAGGTGCTGCGCTGTGTGGCAACCGACGGTCACCGCCTTGCGCGGATCGACGCAGACCTGCCCGCAGGTGCCGCCGATATGGCTGGCGTGATCGTGCCGCGCAAAACCGTGGGCGAATTGCGCAAATTGCTTGATGATGACGACATGCAGATCGCCGTGTCCGTCTCGGAAACCAAAGTGCGCTTTGCGACCCCCGATATCACGCTGACCTCCAAGGTCATCGACGGCACATTCCCCGATTACACCCGCGTTATTCCACAGGGGAACACGCGCAAGCTCGAAGTGGATGCCAGTGAATTCGCCCGCGCTGTGGACCGTGTGGCGACCGTGTCGTCCGAGCGGTCACGCGCGGTGAAACTGTCGTTGGACGAAGATCGCCTGATCCTGTCAGTCAACGCGCCAGACAGCGGTGCCGCCGAAGAAGAACTGGCCGTGGCCTATAGCGATGAGCGGCTGGAAATCGGGTTCAACGCGAAATACCTGCTTGAAATTGCAAGTCAGGTGGATCGCGAGAACGCGGTGTTCATGTTCAACACTGCGGGCGATCCGACCTTGATGCGCGAAGGCAACGACACCTCGGCGGTCTATGTCGTCATGCCGATGCGCGTGTGACGGGGTCCAAAATTTTCGAAAATTTTGGAGGCAGGGTTTTTGGAAATCCTGATAACCGCCCGTGACATCCCTCGCGCTACAAGAGCTGACGCTTTCGCATTTCCGCTCGCATAAGCGCGTGGCCATCACGCTTGATCCGCGCCCTTTGGCGATCTTTGGCCCCAATGGCGCGGGGAAAACCAACATCATCGAGGCTGTCTCGCTGCTCTCCCCCGGTCGTGGCCTCCGCCGCGCCGGGGCTGACGATCTGGCGCGCAGGCCAGAGGCCTTGGGCTGGAAAGTCACCGGTATCCTACAATCCCTGCACCAGACCCATGAAGTTGAGACATGGGCCGAGGCGGGCAATCCACGCCAGTTGCGCATTGACGGCAAAGCCGCCCCGCAAACAGCATTAGGGCGGATCGGGCGTATCTTGTGGTTGGTACCTTCAATGGACAGGCTCTGGATTGAAGGGGCCGAAGGGCGGCGGCGTTTCCTTGACCGCGCCACGCTGAGTTTCGAGCCAACCCACGCCGAGGCCGTGCTGACCTATGAAAAGGCCATGCGCGAACGCAACCGTCTGCTCAAAGACATGGTGCGCGACGCCCATTGGTACACCGCGATCGAGGCGCAGATGGCCGAGGCAGGCGCCACGATCCAGCGCAACCGTCATGACGCGATCGACGCGCTGACCACGGCCCAAGCCTCTGCCACCACGGCTTTTCCCACTGCCACGCTCGCCCTGACATCGCCTGACCCTGTGCCGGAGGATCTACAAGCCGCACTCGCGGACAACCGCGCCCGTGACATGGCCGCAGGCCGCACGCTCATCGGGCCGCATCGCGCCGATCTGGACGCCGTCTTTGCCGACAAAGGCGTGCCGGCCAAGGATTGCTCAACCGGCGAACAAAAGGCGCTGCTGATTAGCCTGATCCTTGCCAATGGCCGTGCGCTTGCGCGCGATTTTGGCGCGCCGCCCATCCTCTTGCTGGACGAAGTCGCAGCCCACCTTGACGCGGGCCGCCGTGCAGCCCTCTATGATGAAATCTGCAGCTTGGGCGCGCAGGCCTTTATGACAGGCACAGGGGCCGAGCTTTTCACCGAACTGGGCGATCGCGCCCAATATGCGGAAGTCACTGAAATTGATGGACAGTCCATCGTCGTGCAAAAGGGTAAACCATGACGATCACAGCCTATGAACTTCTGCTCTACGCAGGCGCGCTGCTCATTCTTTTCATGACACCCGGTCCGGTCTGGGTTGCTTTGCTGGCGCGGTCGCTCTCGGGCGGGTTTCAGGCCGCTTGGCCGCTGGCCATCGGTGTGGCAATTGGCGATATCCTCTGGCCGCTGGTGGCGGTGCTGGGGGTCGCGTGGCTGGTGTCGGAATTTGCCGGTTTCATGGATTTCCTGAAATACGTTGCTGTCCTTGTCTTTATGCTGATGGGGGCTGCGCTGATCCGCAACGCCGACCACGCGCTCAATGCCAATAGCAGGCTGACGCGCCCAGGCATGTGGGCGGGCTTTGTGGCGGGTGTTGCCGTGATCGTCGGTAACCCCAAAGCCGCGCTTTTCTATATGGGCATCTTGCCAGGCTTTTTTGATCTGAGCACGGTCACGACGCTGGATATGGTGGCGATCTGCACGCTCAGTTTCATGGTGCCCTTGGTTGGAAACCTTGTACTTGCCGCCTCGGTAGACCGTGTGCGCGGGGTGCTGAAATCGCCCGCTGCGGTGCGCCGGATGAACATCATCGCGGGCTGTCTTTTGATCGCTGTGGGCGTTGTGATCGGGCTGACCTGAGCCGCGTGACGCGAGACTGCAAAAACCACAAAATCTTGTGTCATTTGCGTGACAAACTGCCGCGAAAAGCATATATTTTGGGCACAAGAATACAGGATTTCCGACATGGCCGACGAACCCCAAAAACAAGAAGACTACGGCGCAGATTCCATCAAAGTTCTCAAGGGCTTAGAGGCGGTGCGCAAGCGTCCGGGCATGTATATCGGTGATACCGATGATGGCTCCGGTCTGCACCACATGGTTTATGAGGTCGTGGACAACGGCATTGACGAGGCTTTGGCCGGTCACGCCGACCATGTTTATGTGAATATCAACGCCGACGGGTCGGTGACCGTGGGCGACAACGGGCGCGGTATTCCCGTGGGCATCCACGAGGAAGAGGGCGTTTCGGCCGCCGAGGTCATCATGACCCAGCTGCACGCAGGCGGCAAATTCGACAGCAACTCCTACAAGGTTTCCGGCGGTCTGCACGGTGTGGGCGTGTCGGTTGTGAACGCGCTGTCAGATTTTCTTGAACTGCGTATCTGGCGCGACGGCAAAGAACATTACGCACGCTTTGAGGGTGGTTTTACCACCGAACACCTGCGTGTTGTGGGTGATGCGGATGGGCGCAAGGGCACCGAGGTGACTTTCCTTGCCTCAACGAGCACCTTCAGCAACCGCGATTTTGAATTCAGCATCCTTGAAAAGCGCCTGCGCGAACTGGCCTTCCTGAACTCTGGCGTGCGGATCATCCTTCAGGATTTACGGCCCGCAGAACCGCTCAAGGCGGACCTGTTCTATGAGGGCGGCGTCAAGGAATTCGTCAAATACCTCGACCGTTCGAAAACCCCGCTGATGGAAGAGCCGATCTATGTCTCGGGTGAACGCGATGACATCGGCGTCGAAGTCGCGATGTGGTGGAACGACAGCTACAATGAAATGGTGCTGCCCTTTACCAACAACATCCCGCAACGCGATGGCGGCACCCATTTGGCCGGTTTCCGCGGTGCCCTGACCCGTGCGATTGCGAAATACGCCACCGAGACAGGAATTTCCAAGAAAGAAAAAGTGTCTCTGACAGGTGACGATGCCCGCGAGGGTCTGACCTGTGTGTTGTCCGTCAAAGTCCCCGACCCGAAATTTTCCAGCCAAACGAAAGACAAGTTGGTGAGTTCCGAAGTGCGCCCCGCAGTTGAAAACCTGATGGGTGAAAAGCTGACCGAATGGTTCGAAGAGAACCCGCAGATGGCAAAGTCGATCATCTCTAAGATCGTCGAAGCCGCCGCTGCGCGGGAAGCGGCGCGCAAGGCCCGCGAAATCCGGCGTAAATCGGCGATGGACGTGAACTTTAACGCCTCCAAGCTGAAAGACTGTTCTGAAAAAGACCCCTCTAAAACCGAAGTTTTCCTCGTCGAGGGTGACTCGGCCGGCGGTTCAGCCCAGACAGGGCGCGACCGTGGCACACAGGCTATTTTGCCGCTGAAAGGTAAAATCCTGAACGTCGAACGCGCCCGTTTTGACCGGATGCTGGGCAGTCAGGAAATCGGTAACCTTGTCATGGCGCTGGGCACCGGCATTGGCCGCGATGAATTCAACATCGACAAACTGCGCTACCATAAGGTCATCATCATGACCGACGCGGACGTCGACGGGGCGCACATCCGCACGCTTTTGCTGACTTTCTTCTTCCGCCAGATGCCGGAGCTGATCGAAGGCGGGTTATCTCTATATCGCCCAGCCACCGCTTTACAAAGTGGTGCGCGGCAAGTCCGAGGTTTACCTCAAGGACCAGGCCGCGATGGACGAATACCTGATCGAACAGGGCATTGATGGCGCGATGCTGCGCCAAGGCAACGGCGAGGAAATCGCAGGGGCTGATCTGCGGCGCGTCGTGGACGAAGCGCGCCAACTGCGCCGTGTTCTCGAAGCTTTCCCAACGCATTACCCGCGCCATATTCTGGAACAGGCCGCCATCGCTGGTGCCTTTGTTCCCGGTGTTGTGGAAAACGACCTGCAAGGCACCGCTGATCGCGTGGCCGAACGGTTGAACCTGATTGCGCTGGAATGGGAACGCGGCTGGCAAGGCCGGATCACGCAAGACCACGGAATGCGGCTTGCCCGTATGCTGCGCGGTGTCGAAGAGGTGCGCACACTTGATGGCCCCATGCTGCGCGGTGGTGAAGCACGGCGCACGGGGACGTTCACCCAAAGCCTGCAAGACGTCTACAACCTGCCCGCCACGCTGATCCGCAAGGACCGCAGTCAGGCGATCCATGGCCCGCTTGATCTGCTCAAGGCGATCCTGGAAGAGGGCGAAAAAGGTCTGTCCTATCAGCGCTACAAGGGCCTTGGCGAAATGAACCCCGATCAGCTTTGGGAAACGACGCTGGACCCGGACGCGCGCACGCTGTTGCAGGTCAAGGTCGAGGACGTTGCCGAAGCGGATGACCTGTTTACCAAGCTGATGGGCGACGTGGTGGAACCGCGCCGCGAATTTATCCAGAACAACGCGCTGAATGTGGAAAATCTGGATTTCTAATGCGGTCTAATGCTTGCGTTGGCGCGTCAGTCGGAAGGCAAACGGCGCCAACGCGATCACCATCGTGATGCGTATGATATGCATGATCGACACATAGGCCACGTCCTGCCCCATCGCGAGGGTCAAGAGCGACATCTCGGTCAGGCCACCGGGCGAGAACGCCAGAAACGCCTGCGCCAAGGGGATGCCGCTGATCATCACGATCAATTCCGCAAACCCCACGGCGGTAATCAGCATGAGCAATGAGGCCACCGCCGACAGCCCGATATCCGTTCTGATTTCCCGAACCGTCGCGCCAATAAACCGTGTGCCGATGATTGTACCGATGGTGATTTGTGCGGCGATCACAAAGATCGTGGGCGGTGCCACGGTGACCCAGCCCGCGATATGGGCCAACCCGCTGAGGATCATGGGCCCGAAAACCGGTGCGGCAGGCAGGCCAAGCCATTTACCCAAAAGTGCACCTAGAAGAGCGCAAAACCCCAAAATTGCATAATCCTGCGCCGTGATCTGATACAGCCCGATCCACTGCGCAGCGCCCCGCCCGCCGCTGGAAACCCCTAGTACAAGCCCAAAGAACAACGCCACAAAAACGATGATGATCAGCACACGCGCGGCATGGGCCAACGCAATCCGGCGTTCGTCCCCGCCCGCCGCAGCACCCAGCATCAGCATCTCATTCAGGCCGCCGGGCATCGCGGAATAGAACGCGGTCACCGGATCATAGCCGCCAAGCCTGCGGTACACGGCGTAGGAAATCCCGGCGGCACAAACCAAAAACAGTGGCAGCAACAGCAGGGTGATCAGCCAACTTCCCAAAAGACCCAGCACCTCGGCCGTCACGCCAGAGCCCAGCAATACGCCAATCACAGGAATGAGAAAGGGCCGGAGTTTATCCGGCCCGGCAATCGGTACGCGTAACATCGCGGCCACTGTGTTTGCGATCATCGGGCCCAGCATCCACGGCAAAGGCAAACCGCAATAAAAGGCCACCACTCCACCACACAGCCCAATCGCCAGCGCCACCAACTGCGGCATGAGAGGGTGGGATATGCGCATGCGCTCTGGCCTAAAGTCCGCCGATATGATGGGTGCCGCGTTCCTTGGCCAGTTGCATCTGCTTCTGGCGTTCGCGGAAACGGCCCTTGTCCGCCTCTGATGTCTCATCAATGCATTGATGGCAGGACACGCCTTGCTCGAATGCAGGGTTGTCGCGGTCCTCGGGGCGCAGCGGACGGCGGCACGCATGGCACAGGATATGCGGGCCTTCCTCTAACCCGTGGCCAACACTCACGCGGGCATCAAAGACAAAGCATTCGCCGTCCCATTTGCTTTGGTCCTGCGGTACTTCCTCAAGGTATTTCAGGATGCCACCTTTCAGGTGATACACATCCTCTACCCCTTGACCCATCAGGTAATTCGTTGATTTCTCGCAGCGAATCCCACCGGTGCAGAACATCGCAATCCTTTTATTGTGAAAACGGTGCTTGTTCTTTTCCCACCATTCGGGGAATTCGCCAAAACTTTTGGTTTCGGGATCAACAGCGCCTTCAAAGGTCCCAATCGCTACCTCATAATCGTTGCGCGTATCAATTACGGCCACGTCCGGGGCGCTGATCAGGTCGTTCCAATCGGCAGGATCCACATAGTTGCCCACGCGGGATACCGGATCAACATCCGGCTGGCCCATCGTCACGATTTCCTTTTTGAGACGCACCTTCATGCGATGAAAGGGCGGTGTGCTTGCAGTACTTTCCTTATGTTCCAGATCGGCACAGCCGGGCAGGGCACGGATATGCGCCAGCACGGCATCAATGCCAGCGCGCGGTCCGGCAATCGTGCCGTTAATCCCCTCTTTCGCCAAAAGAAGGGTGCCCATGATCCCCTTGGACTTGCACAAATCCAACAATGGACCGCGCAGGGCGGCGGGGTCATCAAAACGGGTAAAGTGATAGAGAGCGGCGACTGTATACATAAGATTTCAAATACGCCTGTCCGCAGGCAGGGGCAAGTCGCGGGATGCGGCGATCGCCAGACCGTCGGCAACAGCGGTAAAGGCCTCGGCCCGCTCCAGTGTGGCGTGGGGGAAAATGGCGGTCATCGCATCCTCAACCACGGTCAAAAGGCTTGAGCCACCAACAAAGACGATCTTGGCAATCCGGTCAGGTGTGACATCGGCCATCGCCAAAGTTTCACGCGCGCAGGCGTCAATCTGGGCGGCATGGTCTGCCAGCACCTTTTCCATCGTCTCTTGGGTCAAACGCGCCCAAAGTGCGGGTTCCACCACGCGCAGATCAATCCCCACATCGGTCCGATCCGGTTGATTCAGCTGAATTTTCCCCGCCTCGACAGCGAAGGCGATGTCATGGCCCAGCTCCATCTCCAACACTGTGTTCAGCCGCGCAAAGAGCGCCGGATCAACGCCCAGCTTGGCAAAATCCGCCGCCATACGGCGGTTTTCAGGCGTGTAGACGAAGGGAATTTTCTGCCATGTGGCAAGATCGTTGAAAATGGCATTGGGCGCTGTGTGGTGGCCCGGACCCATCGCATTGCGCACCTCTGCGCCGCGCCCCAAGAGCGGCATGACCTGCGCGATATTGATGGCGCGGTCAAAATCCGTGCCGCCAACGCGCACGCCGTGGCTTGCGATGATCCGTGTGGTCTCACCGTCGCGTTCAAAGATGGAAAAGTCCGACGTACCACCGCCGATATCCACGATCAGCCCCAGATCACCGCGGCCCATCGGGCCACTGGCCAATGCTGCGGCCTCAGGCTCATACATGAAAGCCACGTCTTTATACCCTGCCAAAAGATAGGCCTCGCGCAGGTCGACCTCGGCCTGCGCGTTGCGGGCCGGATCGGAGGAATGAAATCGCACCGGACGGCCCGAGAGGGCGACCTCAAAATTCTGGCCTGTCTCGGCCTCGGCGCGTTCGCGGATCATCTGCAAAAACCGCGCGACAACCTCTAACAGCGTCATCCGCTCATATGCGATCTGGCGTCGTTCCCGCAGCAAGGGCGTGCCCAGTACCGATTTCAGCGCGCGCATGAACCGCCCCTCGCGCCCGTCAATCAATGCGGCATTGGCGACAGAGCCATAGGTCGTGACCTTGCGATCATAATCAAAAAACACCGAGGTCGGCAGCGTCTTGCGCCCCGCTTCGACCGTGATCAAATGCGGGCGTCCGGCGGCCATGATGCCTGCTGCGGTATTAGAGGTGCCAAAGTCGATACCCAAAATCGCCATTTTATCCCTCGGCTCTTGCGTGAAAGACGCCGCAGATAGGAAAAAAGGGCGTGACTGGCAAGCGCTGTTTTGAAGGGTCCAAGAAAGCGGTCGCGGCTCTGCGCTGAACAGGTTAGTTTGCGCACATCAACAAATCGGAGCCCGCCATGACCCATGCCTTACTCGTGATCGACGTCCAGAATGATTTCTGCCCCGGTGGCGCATTGGCGGTTGCGGGCGGTGATGAGATTATCGCGGGGATCAACACGGCCATGGCCAGTTTCGATGCAGTGATCCTGACGCAAGACTGGCACCCTGCAGGCCATTCGTCGTTTGCATCAACGCATGACGCGGCCCCGATGAGCATGACAGAAATGCCTTATGGTCCGCAGGTTCTTTGGCCCGACCACTGTATCCAGGGCACGCATGGCGCGGCTTTCCATAGCCAACTGCATGTCGACCGCGCCGATCTGATTATCCGCAAAGGGTATAATCCTGCGATCGACAGCTATTCGGCGTTCTTCGAAAATGACAAGACCACACCCACCGGGCTGGAAGGCTATTTGCGGACCCGAGGGATCACGACCCTCACTTTGGTAGGTCTGGCGACCGATTTTTGCGTCAATTATTCTGCCGTGGATGCCGCGAAACTGGGGTTTGATGTGACAGTGAACATGGCACTTTGTCGGGCCATTGATTTTGACGGGTCGCTGGATGCAGCCAAGGACGGCATGGTGCAGGCTGGTGTAACGCTGGCCTAGCGGCCCCTCCGCGCAAACCAGACCGACGACACCCCGCCCACCATAATGATGACCAGACCAATCAGGCTCAGACCATCCGGCCATTGCGCAAAAACAAGCCAGCCGATGACCATGGCCGCCAAAAGCTGGCTATAAATCAGCGGGGCAACAACACCGGCAGGCGTGGTGCGGTTCACCAGCACCAGCAAAAGGTTCCCCCCCGCAGATCCCAAAGCCGAAATCGTGATCAGCCCAAGATAGGGCAGCGTCATGTCGGGGATGGGGGCAAAGGCAAAGGGTGAAAGCAGGATCGCGCCAATCAAAAGCTGTGAAAACAGCAAAAACCGGGGGCGAAATTGCCCAGCCAGCCAACGGGTAGCCACCAGATAAGACCCGTGGAAACACCCCGCCAACATGGCAAACCCCATCCCTGTGGTCATGCCAAATCCGGGGCGCACCACAAGCAACACGCCCGCAAAGCTGACCAAAAGCAGACATGTGCGCAGCGCGGTAATGCGTTCACCCAACAATGCGGCGGACAGAAAATAGGACACCACCGGCCCCACAAAGAAACCCGCAAACACATTGGCGAGCGGTTCGGTTTTCAGCGCGGTCAGGATGCTGACAATCCCGCCCACAATCAGGCCCGCACGCAAGTAAAGCCGCCAATCTGTCAGATGTGCCAGATCCGCACGGATCAAACCACACAAAGGGGCCAGCAGGGCGGCGGCCAGCGCAAAGCGGGTCCATGCCACAAAAGTTTGGGGAAAACCGGCACCGGTCAACATGGTTGCCGCGGCATCTCCGCCCACAATCAGCGTCATCGCAAGGACGACCGCGCCAACCAGACGGGCGGAATAGGGTGTGGTCGTCATGAAGGGGCCTTTTGCGTGCGAATTGCGACTAGATCACAGCAGCATCTGACTGGCGACATAGAAAAGCAGGACCAGCCCAAGCAAAAGCCCGCCCAAGGCCAACATACGGCGGCCCTTTTTTTGGCGTGACGCGACGCGTGCGGCGATGATCTCATCGGTCATATTGGGTGATCTTACACCTGGCAAAGGTGCCAAAAGCTCATCTTCAACCGGTTCTGCCGTGGAAAGCGCATTCATGAAGGCATCAAAATCAAAGCCTGCCCAATTCACATCCGCCAGATCGTAGGAATCCAGATTGGCCGAAAGTCTGTCAATCAGTGCGATGCGGGCATCCTCATCGCGCATCGGATAGCGGCCAGGGGGGGCGCCGCTGTTGTATTCTTGCAAGGCGAATCCGCTCTCGGTGAAATAGGCCTGTACCGCCGCATCCGCCTCTTTGAGCGCCGCAACTGTGCCCGGGTCGCGGAACATCGCAACCTTTTCAGCGGCCACGCCTGTGACAGCCAGATCGTCAAATCTGTCTGGCAATCCGGTCGGTGCCACCGCCACCATGTCAAAATCGTAACGCAATGCCATACTCAAGGCCCCCTTGCCACACCAGCGCCCTCTTGATCTAACACGTAAGCGCCAGGAGGGGGAACTGAATATGGTTGATATCGCAACGCGGGTCTGGAACCACAAGTGGAAGATCGATCCTATTGTGCGGTCTTTGATCGATACGGACTTTTACAAACTGCTGATGTGTCAGTCTGTTTTCCGCAATCATCCGGACACGCATGTGTCGTTTTCCCTGATCAATCGCACGAAAACCATCCGGCTGGCCGAACTGGTGGATGAGGGCGAACTGCGTGAGCAGCTTGATCATATCCGGTCCCTGCGCCTGACGCGTGGCGAAAGCACATGGCTGCGCGGCAATACATTTTACGGCAAACGGCAAATGTTCACCCCCGCCTTTATGGAGTGGTTCGAGAATTTGCAGTTGCCGCCCTATCATTTGGAAAAGAAAGACGGGCAATACGAGCTCACGTTTGAGGGCACATGGCCTGAGGTGATGCTGTGGGAAATTCCCGCCCTTGCGGTAATCATGGAACTGCGCAGTCGTGCGGTGCTGAAGGATATGGGCCGGTTTGAATTGCAGGTCCTCTATGCGCGCGCAATGACAAAGCTGTGGGAAAAGATAGGTCAACTGCGCACGATCCCCGATCTGCGCGTCGCGGATTTCGGCACGCGGCGGCGGCATTCCTATCTGTGGCAGGACTGGTGCGTGCAGGCCATGATGGAAGGATTGGGCGGCAAGTTCACAGGCACATCGAATTGCCGGATCGCGATGATGCGGGAAATCGAAGCGATCGGGACAAACGCCCATGAATTGCCGATGGTCTATGCGGCATTGGCTGACAGTGACGAAGCGCTGCGGCAATCACCCTATGACGTGCTGGCCGATTGGCAGGACGAACATGACGGCAATCTGCGGATCATCCTGCCGGATACATTCGGCACCAAAGGCTTTCTCGAAGGTGCGCCGGATTGGCTGGCCGGCTGGACCGGTATCCGTGTTGATAGCGGCGATCCCGCGCGTGCCGCTGAAATCGCTATTGATTGGTGGATCTCACGCGGCGAAGACCCGCGCGAGAAGCTGGTAATCTTCTCTGACGGCCTTGATGTTGATAAGATTGTTGAGTTGCATCAGCAATTCGCAGGGCGCTGCCGTGTCAGCTTTGGCTGGGGCACGATGCTTACGAATGACTTTAAGGGGCTTGTCGCGGATGACGGGCTCGCGCCCTTCTCTCTGGTGTGCAAGGCCGTGTCCGCCAATGGTCGCCCCACCGTCAAGCTCAGCGATAATCCCAACAAGGCAATGGGCCCCAAGGATGAAGTCGCGCGGTATAAACGTGTGTTCGGGGTCGGAGCGCAGACAGCATATGAGGTGGCTGTCTAGCGCCGGAAAAGGCCGCCGTATGGCGGGCAACCCTTTACGCGATCGCGCGCCATTTATGCGGCGACGCTTTCGTGACTTGGGGTGCAATAGGCAACCTGTACACGGTTTTTGCCCGCCTGCTTTGCCAGCAAAAGCTGCGCGTCGGCCTTTGCGATCATTTCGTCGACCGCCATCATTTTATTTGTCCAGAATGCGCCGATGCTGATTGAGACGTCAAAGCTCATGTTGTCGTATGTCATCGCCTGATCTGAAATTGCTTTGCGCACCCGGTCGGCAACCAATTGAACATCCGGCGCATCCAGCTTTGGGATGTAGATCGAAAACTCGTCACCGCCGTGCCGGGAAAACAGGGCCTCTTGGCGAATGCTTTCTTTGATACGGGCCGCAAGGATCGACAAAACGGCATCACCCGCGCCATGACCATAGGTGTCGTTCACTGCTTTGAAGTTATCGACATCGAAATAGAACAAAGCATGGCCGTGCCGGGCATCAAATTTGCTTGCGCCAACGGCCGTATCAAGCCCGCGCCTGTTCAGCAGATTTGTAAGCGCATCTGTCTCAGACCGGACTGTCAGTTCCTTGTTTAGTTCGAAAAACCGCATTTCGCGCCGAAACACGAGGCCGATTGCAACCATGCTAAGGACATTGGCGATCAACAGGGTTGGCGTAACTGCGATGAACAACTGCATGGCCGTCTCGAAAGGCAGCAGGAAAAACGCCACTGCAGATGTCGTAAGGGCAACGCCGAGCAGCGCATCATTCCACATCGCAACCTTGATCCGGGGTGCGATAAACCGTGCCCAAGCAAGTGCTATTCCAAAGGCCATAACAAGGCCCAGAACACCCGGTCCGATCCCGACCCCGCCAATCATCACACGGCACACCAAACCAAAGGCGACGGCAATCACACCGGCAAGCGGCCCGACAAACATAACTGCCGACGCGACCAGAGCAGTCCGCGTATCAAAGATCAAACCCTCACCCAGTGTAAGCGGATTGGTCATGGCGATGACAATGATCACACCGAAAAGGACACCAAACGCGATCTGTTCGTATTTCGTGGCGCGGAATTTCCGCATGACGGCGTTAAAAAGAAAAGCGAGGCCCATCAGGGCAATCACAGGCGGCAACAGGACGGAAAACTGTGACATAAGCGGGTATCCAAAAGTCGAATACCTGCCAGTGTTCACCATATGTCTTAATATCTGGTGAGGGCGGCTAAAATTTTAGCGAAACTAGTCCTCAACCTTCCCGCGCAACGCCTTCACCTCGCCGCGGGCCTTTTTGCCGGCCAGACGGCGTTTGACGGACCCGTAAGTGGGCTTGGTTGGAATGCGCCGCTTGGGTTTTTCACAGGCGCGCTGGATCAATTCGGCCAGCCGCGCGCGGGCAATCTCGCGGTTGCGGGCCTGACTGCGGGTGTCTTGGACAAAGAGCACAAGCGCCCCGTCAAGGGTCCACCGCCGTCCGGCAAGGCGCTTCAGACGGGCTTTGACCGCGGGTGGCAAATTAGGCGAACGGGCGGCCTCAAAACGCAGTTCCACCGCCGTCGACACCTTATTGACGTTCTGCCCCCCGGGGCCAGAGGCGCGGGCAAAACTCTCGGTCAGCTCCCAATCGGCAATTTCGATCTGATCGTTGACGCGCATGTGGTGTCCAAGTGGCTGGCGGGGGTTTGATGCCGCTCCTTTGATAGCATTTACTGCAACAAAGGAGAGTTACTATGGGACTGAAACGGACGGTCGAATTTCGTAAGGATACGGTGCGTATAGCATTGACCAGCGGGCTTACACGCAAGCAAGTGGCGGATGATCTTGGCGTCGGGATGTCGACGCTGAACAAATGGATCACAACGCACCGAGACACTGACGTGGTGTCGAAAGAGGATTTAGTCCTCTCCCAAGAGAATGACCGGCTTCGTCGCGAGGTTCGCATCCTCAAGGAGGAGCGGGACATCTAAAAAAAAGCCACTCAGTTCTTCGCGGATCTAAAGCAATGAGATTGAGATTCATCGAAGAACACATAGATTGCTTTCCAACGAACCGATTATGCAAAGTCGTAGGTGTCAGCTCTCGGGGCTTGCGGGCATTCCGAAGCCGCCCTGCCAGCCATAGGCAGCGATCTGATATGGTGACGTTGGCGCACATCAAAGAGCAATCCCGTCTCAGCTTGGGCAGCTATGGTAGGCCACGGATGACCGAAGAGCTGAAAGAAATCGGTTTGGACATCGGTCACCGCCATGTTGGCCGTTTGATGCGGCAGAACGGCATATCGGTGGTGAGAACCCGCAAACACAAGGTCACGACGGACAGCAATCACAAGTTCAACATTGCGCCAAACCTGCTGGACCGGAACTTCACAGCTGATCAGCCGAACCAGAAATGGGCCGGTGACATCAGCTATATCTGGACAAGAGAGGGTTGGTTGTATCTGGCCGTGATCCTGGACCTGCATTCCCGCCGCGTGATTGGATGGGCTGTCAGCAATCGGATGAAACGGGATCTGGCCATCAGGGCTTTGAAGATGGCGATAGCGTTCAGATCACCGCTAAAGGGCTGCATCCATCACACGGATCGTGGCAGCCAATATTGTTCCCACGATTACCAGAAGATCCTGCGCCAGCATGGCTTCAACGTATCAATGAGCGGCAAGGGCAATTGTTATGATAACGCTGCCGTTGAGACGTTCTTCAAAACCATCAAAGCAGAACTGATCTGGCGACATTCATGGGAAACACGGCGACAGGCTGAGATGGCGATCTTCGAATACATCAACGGCTTCTACAATCCGCGTCGCCGACACTCAGCATTGGGCTGGAAAAGCCCTGTCGCTTTCGAACGGAAGGTGGCTTAAACGAGCACTTGGGGCGGCACTAAAGCGGGACAGGTCCAGAGTATACTGTTGACCGAACTTGTCGACAATCCTCTGAGCAACAGGTTTGAAGAATCCGAGGAAGGCTCTGAAAACAAAAGGCTTTGTAAGGACAAACTCATCGGTCTTTTTCATTGCTTCCTCATTCATTGCGATTAGGTAAGCATTGAGAACATCAAACACCTCTTCGGGTTCTCGGTCTGAAAACAGACCCAAGAGTGGCTTAACAGCTTGATTAAATGTGACACGATTTATCTTATTTTTTGCTACTTCAGCTGGAGACATCTTGCCCTTTAGGACGCACTTCCTCTTTGTTGAAAAGAGATCAAAAATATCGCGCAAAGTCTGTTCAACGTCGGTCTCAAGGTCGGCAAGATTCTTTATGTCTAAAAGCAGCTGGCTAGGAACGGGTTTTTGTTTGGTGTTAATATCAATGAAAAGACGCGTTTCATCTTTTCTGCTAAGACCGTTGTATACAACCACAGGTACACGTAGAGACGTATTTGCCTTGGAAAATCCATACACGCGGTGTTGCCCATCTAGGATTAAGAAAGCGCCATTGCTGTCATTGAACTCCAGTGTCTTTCCTCGGCGAACCACCTTGAGGTCAGCTTCCGGCTGCGCTGATAAAACTACTGAGCTTGGGATAGTTCCTAGTCCGCTGTCGATATAATCGGCTATCTCTTGGGCTCGTTTGCTATCTCACTCTCGCTGAAAACTGGCTTCTGGGTCTTCGTTTCGGGTCGATACTTTGCATGTGCGCGCCAAAACTTCGCTCGGCATTGTCAATGTGTGTGAGAATTGTGTTTTGCCTTGCTTAACCAAGCTAACGCTGAAATGTAGTCGGCCCGCATCTTCAAGTGCCGCTTTCTCTATCTCTGGTTGCTTTGCCATATCACACAAATCCAAATCTGCTGCCGTTTTGAGTTCTGTGAATTCAATCAGTGTCGAGTGAATCGCGCAATGTCTACCCTTCATCCACCAACCACACACCTGTACATACACCTTGTGTACAGCCTGTGTACGCCTTGTGTACGCCGCAAAACCCCACGAAAAAGGGCCACCCCGGCGACGGGATGGCCCTTTCCTGATCTACGGAGGTGGGTCGGTTAGGAACTCCACCTTGGGTTCACGTCAGCCAAGGGCTGCCCTAGCTGCGCTCCTCCCAAGTTGTCCCGACACACTTCTCCAATACCTCATGATGCACTGGATCACCTCCTTTCAAATGTTTCGCCTGAAAGCAGAAAACCACAGATTTGGTATATTTCAAGAAAAAAGATACCTGATGTCGTGTTTATGTGGTCCGAAGCAGCATACGCGTAACAATGATGCGAAATGGCACCAAAGCGAGCAGCGCGATGCTCAGCTTCACACCCCAGTCGGCCACGGCCAGTGTGACCCAAAGTGGCATTTCAGGGCCGTTCAGCAGGAAAGGTGCGGGGTCTTGCGCCCACATGATTTCCTCTGCGGCAGATGCGCTCAACCCGTTGAAAACAGACGCGAATGCGATGGAAAAGAAGATTGCTGTATCGACAGTTGAGCCGACGAGAGTGCTGCCCAAAGGCGCTCTCCACCACGATCCGTCACGCAGCCGGTCGAACACCGCGATATCAAGCAATTGCGCAATCAAAAACGCCGTCGCCGACCCGATCGCGACGCGCAGAGCGACCGCCGGATATTCAAATCCATCACCTTGCAGCATAATCTGTGTGCCGATCAGCGAACAAATAATGCCCACAACCAGACCAGAAAACACAACCTTCCGCGCAGCAGGCGCGCCATAAACGCGGTTCATCACGTCTGTCACAAGGAACGCGAGCGGATAGGTAAACGCCCCCCAGGTCAAAAGCCCGTCGAGAAGCAGAAATTGCACAAGGATATTCGACGCCACAACGATGGCGGCCATGGCGAGAACGCCGGGAAGGATACGTGTCATTTGATAAATTCCGTTTTGACAAGGGTGCGGCACTTGGCCCCCGAGCGGGGACAGGGCGCATTAACGCTCTGCGCCTAATCCGTCAATCGGTATTCGACGATCTCGGTCCGCTGGAACGCGCGAAAGTTATCGTCGGAAATGAGGGTCAGGCGTAGCCCTTGGGCGTCTTGCCAAACGCTGATCCCTTCAAGGTTGTCATGGGTGCGCAGGCTGGTTTCCAGAATGGTTTCTTCATTGCCACCATCCAGATCAAACCGCCTGATACGGCTGCGGAACCCGATGCCGGCAAAGTCGCGTTCAAGGATATAAAGCCTGCCATCCGGCCCGATATCCGCACCGGCAATCAGGAATGGCCCCGTGCGTGCGATCGCAAAGGGTTGATCCCAGATACCGTCTTTCAAACGGAAAACAGGGAAAGGCCGCGTTGCCAGACCTGACCTTTCGGGCACCGTATAAAGCGCACCATTTGGGCCAATCGCCAAAGCCTCAAGCGCGGAATTGGCTTGGAAACTGTCAAAGGCCGGTGTCGTGATCAGGTCAGATCCGGGCTGATCTACGTCCGCAAAGGATCGCACCCCATCTTCGCCTTCAAACGAGATATAGAGCGTCCCGTCCGGCCCAATCGCGAGCCCCTCGCTATCGCTAAAATCATCCGCGAGTGGTGCGCGGGTTGGTCCCAAGAGGCGGCGCAGCGGGTTCATTGCAACGCCAGTTATGGCGCACTCTTCACGTGTAAACGTGCCCCGCGCGATACGGCCACGGTCCGTTAGTACAACAAAATCCATCCCGTCGGCTGATAGTTCAATTGCTGAGAACCCGCCGAAATGCGGGTCACTCATGCGCCAGTCATAGCTGCCCAGATAGATGGCTTCGGCATAGGCGGGCACGGCCCTAAGCAGGGCCACAAGACACAAAAAGCGGAACACTTACTGGGCGTTCAAGACGGCTTGGCACTGGCCGGGCAGATTGGCCATCGTCAGTTCGGCGCGCGGTGTTGGGGGTGGCGCATTGGGGTCCGGCGGAGGTGGGTTCAGGATGCGATCCACCCATTCTTGGGCCTCGGCACAACCATCACCGGGTGGGGGTGGTGCCTGGTTTGTGCAACCCGCCGCACCTTCAGGGCAATTCAGGCGCACATGGAAATGATAATGATGGCCCCACCAAGGGCGCACTTTGGACAGCCAGCTGCGATCACCGGTGGCCGAATTACACATCGCAACCTTGGCACCGGGGAAGATAAAAATCCGTGCTGTGCGCGGGTCAGAGGCAGCGGCGCGGACAATCGCCTCGTGTTGCGGGGTCCACAGGTTGTTGGTGAACGCGCCCGCATTGCGCCGCATTGAAATGGACGAGATATTCTCGCGCTCTGCAACTGTCAGGTTGAGCCGCTCGGGCGGCAGCATCCAGACATCGATGTCGAGCCCGGTCTGGTGGCTGGCATGTCCGGTCAGCATCGGGCCGCCGCGTGGCTGGCTCATATCGCCGATATAAAGCCCCTCCCACCCGGGTTGGGTGGCGGCAAAGCGGCTGAGGTCGCGGACAAAATCAAGCGTCTTGGGTTGCGCCCAATTGCGGTTGCGCGACAGGCGCATCGCTTGCCAGGTTGGGCCGGTTTCCTCCAACTGCTGCGCGCCTGCCTGACAGCCACGCGAATAGGCGCCGAAGGGCTGCGACGCTTGCGGTGAACCGGTGGGCATCGCGCCAAACAAAGTTTTGGCGACGCGTGTATCATTGAAGTTCTGACTGGATAGGCTGACGACAGGCGGTTCTTCTGCCTGACATGCAGCCAATCCAAGGCTGAGTACTGCTGCGATTATGAAGCGGACCATTCTGCGCGATCTCCGTCTTTATTCACCCATCGTAGCAACAAAAGCCCGATCAGGAAAAGAAAGATTACAGGTAAGAACCCTAATTGATTGCTACCGGTCATGATCGTGAACAAAGTGATCAGCGCAGGGGCAAGAAAAGCAGTGGCTTTGCCGGTCAGCGCAAACAGGCCGAAGGCCTCGGCGGGGCGGTCGGGATGTGTGTGGCGCACCATCATTGACCGGGATGAGGCATAGACCGCACCGCCTGCGCCGCCGATGCAGACACCGCAGATATAGAAAATGATGTCAGGGATGCCGGACCCTTCGGCAAAGGGGATCCCGAAGATACCCTCGCGGGACATGCCCACGATGACGACCGACACAAGGATCAGCACCCAGACTGCGGCGCGGATCACCGGTTTGGGGCCATATCGCGCGTCGGCCAAACCCGAAAGCCAGGTGGTGATCGCGGCGGCAATCGCGGCGATAATCCCGAACACGCCAATCTGGATCGTCTGCCAATCCAGCACGAGGGCCGCGTAGACGCCGCCAAAGGCGTAAAGCGCATTCAATGCGTCACGGTAGAACATCGACCCGACAAGAAAGTTCAGCAGGCTTTTGCGGTGGAAGACCGACCGCAGTGTTTCCATCAACTCGCCCCAAACCGCGCCCAGTTTTGTGGATTTCCGTTCGGCCTTGGGATCGTCGCGCACGAACATAAAGAAGGGGATGATAAAGATGACGTACCAGATCGCGATAAACGGTCCGACAAAACGTGTGCCTTCGCGCGCCTCTGGGTCCAACCCGAACAGCGGGGCATTGCCCAGCAGGGTGACACCCTGATCGTTTTCGGCAAAGAGCAGCAGCATGATGAAGAGCGAGGTCACACCGCCCCAATAGCCAAAGGCCGCACCCGAGCCGGAAATCCGCCCGACTTCTTTGTCATTTCCCAACGAAGGCAGTATGGCGTTCACAAAGTTCAATGCGCTTTCGGCGGCAAAGAAGCCCACGTAGAACATCACGAGGACAAGGATCAGCGACGATCCGTCCGGTGTCAGCCCCCACAACATGAAGGTGGTCACGACATAAATGACCGAGAAGAATGCGATCCACGGCATCTTGCGGCCCGAGTTGTCGGCGAATGCGCCCAGAAACGGCGCAGTGAATGCAATCATTAGCCCCGCAACGGTTTGCCCCGCCGACCAGACCCATTGCGCCTGCGCGTCAGCCGCGCTCTCGGACATGCCGGTGCTGAAGAAATACTCGGTCGCGACAACGGCGAAATAGGGGCCAAAGATAAATGTCAGGCCGAGCGTATAGAAGGGCTGCGATGCCCAATCAAAGGCCATCCACCCCCAGATGCGTTTCTTTGCTGACTGCCATGAATCTGTCCCTGCGCTTACTTGCGGGGATAAGACACAGATAAGCCTATGGCTGGCAAGAAATCTTTAGTGCGACGTTCCGTCGTCCTCGGGTGGCCAGGGGCGGGTGTTATCCGCATCAATCCAAGCCTGGACCCAAGCAGGCTTTTCGGGCGAGGGTTGATCCAAGCCAACGGCCGCAAACACGCGGGCGGGGTTCACGATGCCGTTTTTGTCGGTCACGGCAGCGCGGAACAGGGCCTGCACCGCGCATTGGTCGCCAATCCAGATGGTATGTTCGAGATAGAAGAACCGGTCGCTCCAGCCCACTGCTTTGCTCACAATGCGGAATTTTACAAAAGGGCGGATGCGTTTGCGATAGCGGATCGACGCGCCCGCCATCGTCAGGCCCCAGCTGTTCTTGCGCAGGGCATCGAGCAGGCCCACGCGCTGGGCAAGGCCGGTGCGGCCCAGATCAAGCATCGTCAGAATGCGCCCGTTGTTCATTTCCATGTATTGATCAATATCCTGCGGCCAGCAGCGGTGATGCGACACATGGCTGCCCAAAGGGTGCAATGGTGGCATCCTCTTGGCTTTGAGAACCTCTTTGATCACGCGGATAATGGGGTACATGAACGGCATCCTTTGTTGTCCTCGCGGAATGCGCCCACCTGACGTGAACGTCAACTTTAACCTCGCGGCACCCCTTGGGCTTGTCGCGGCGCGTATGAGCGCATAGATCGTGACAAACCAAACAAAAAGGCCGCATCCATGCTGACAATTATCCAAGCCCTTCTGCTGATCATTGGCGTGATCCGGTTCTTTGTTATCGCGCATTTCATCATGAGCTGGCTGATCCGGTTCGAGGTGCTGAACATCCGCCAAGAGTTCGTCGGTCAGGTCTGGTACGGGTTGGAGCGTGTTCTCGATCCGATCTATAGCCGCGTGCGGCGTGTTTTGCCTGATTTCGGCGGGATTGATCTGTCGCCGATCGTTGTGCTGGTCGGCCTTGAAATCCTGCGGATCTTCCTGATCAACAATATGTTTGCCTTCGCCTAGTCTGGTTTTTGCCGATTAGGGGTCTAATTTTCCGCAAAGAGTTGCGCTGCGGCAGAAATTGCTGAAAACTAAGCGTAATGGGGCAACGCGGCGGATAGAACTCCTGCCGCAATAAGGGAAAGAACGACATGGGTTTTCTTAATCTGAGCAAAAAAGGTATCGCAATCGCACTTTCGGCGCAGATGGTTCTGGCCACGCAAGCCGTGACAATGGCGCAGGCCGAAATGCTTGGCACAGATGCAGCGATCAGCAAATACACCGCTTTGGCCAACCGCAACGCGCTGATGGACGAGATGCAGCGCGATGAGGTCCGCGCCGAGATTGAAGCGCTTGGCGTTGATCCCGCCGAGGCTGAGGCCCGTTTGGCCGCTTTGTCCGACGCAGAGATCGCGACGATGATGACGCAGATGGAGAACGACAGCGCCGGTGCCGATATCGTGGGTACGCTGTTCACCATTTTCGTGATCCTTCTGGTGACGGACCTGTTGTGCCTCACACGGTTCTTTAACTTCACACGGTGCGTGCGCTAAGCGCATTGCTGAAACGGTTTGCCTGCCTGCTGGCCCTGTGCTGGCTGGCGGCCTGCGCGCCACCCTTTGATCCGGATGAACGCCTGTCCTTCGACGCCCCGACGCGGGCGCAAATCACAGGTGTGCCGCTGATCCAGCAGGAAGATTTCTTCTGCGGTCCCACATCAATCGCGATGGTCATGCAATGGGCAGGGGCGGAGATCACGCAAGAGGATGTCGCGGCGCTGGCCTTTAGTCCCGGCGCGGGCGGTACCTATCTGGCGGATATGATCGGCAGCAGCCGCAGGTTGGGCCAACTTGCTGTCGAGATTGATAACTTTGATCAGCTCTTGACCGAAGTGACCGCAGGCCATCCGGTAATTGTGTTTCAAAACCTCGGGTTCAGCGTGGTGCCTGTGTGGCATTACGGCGTTGTGACCGGCTATGATTTCGCACGCGATGAGGTCTACCTCAATTCCGGCCAGCAGGACCAAATGGTCATGCCCTTTGCCGTCTTTGAGCGCACATGGCGGCGCGGCGATTACTGGGGGCTGGTGGTGCTGCCGCCTGATCAACTGCCTGCCAGCGTGGGCGAGGCCGAGGTGCTTTCAGCCGCTGCCGCGTTGGAGCGGGTGGAACAGTATGAGGCCGCCGCAACCCTTTATGAAACGGGCGCGGCAAACTGGCCCGAAAACTGGCTTTGGCAATTCGGTTTGGGCAATGCCCGCTATGCGCTGGGTGATCTGCGCGGCGCGCGAACGGCACTCCGCCGTGCCCGTAC
The DNA here is from genome assembly GCA_942490805.1 of uncultured Alphaproteobacteria bacterium. Taxonomy (GTDB): domain Bacteria; phylum Pseudomonadota; class Alphaproteobacteria; order Rhodobacterales; family Rhodobacteraceae; genus Yoonia. Next base: position 115,281 of record CALNYU010000003.1, read on the forward strand.
ACTTGACCCCTCAATTCCTGAGGTGCGCGCAAACCTTGCCTTTGTTGAAAGCGAAATTGCGGGCTAATTCCCCTCAACCGCACCACCCGTCGCCGATCGGAAATCTTGCATGGCGTAAATGTGCTGCCTGCGGTCGCGCTTGGCCTTTCGGCAAAGCCGCGCAAATGGTCTAGTCTGGGCAACACACCTGCGGAGAATCCTGATGTCAGATCCCATTACCTTTACGCTCGACGGTCAAACCGTGACCGCGCAACCGGGTGAAACGATTTGGGAAGTCGCCAATGGGCGCGGCCTGATCATCCCGCATCTGTGCCATAAACCTGCCCCTGGCTATCGCTCTGACGGCAACTGTCGCGCCTGCATGGTCGCGATTGAAGGCGAGCGGACCTTGGCCGCCAGCTGTATCCGTGAACCCGCCGAGGGTATGGTCGTGACCACAGACCAACCCCGCGAGACACAGGCGCGACGCATGGTGATGGAGCTTTTGGTTGCCGATCAACCGGCCCAAGAGATCGCCCACGATAAATCCGCACATCTGTGGGATATGGCCGCGAAACAGGACGTCAGCGAGAGCCGTTTTCCCAAGGCTGACCCTGATCACATCCCTCTGCTTGACGACAGCCATGTCGCGATGTCTGTCAATCTGGATGCCTGCATCCAATGCGGGCTTTGCGTGCGGGCCTGCCGCGAAGTTCAGGTCAACGACGTGATCGGCATGGCAGGGCGCGGGGGCAACGCCTATCCGGTGTTTGATATGGCCGACCCGATGGGCGCGTCGTCTTGCGTGGCGTGCGGTGAATGTGTGCAGGCCTGCCCGACGGGGGCTTTGCTGCCTGCGACGGTGACGGATGAAAACCAGATGGGCGACACCAAGGATTTCGACCGCGAAGTGGAAAGCATTTGTCCCTTCTGCGGCGTCGGCTGTCAGATCAGCCTCAAGATCAAAGACAATAAGGTTAAATTCGTCGAAGGCATCAACGGCCCCGCCAATGAGGGGCGTTTGTGCGTCAAAGGGCGGTTCGGGTTCGATTACATCCACCACAATCACCGCCTGACGAAACCCCTTATCCGTCGCGACGATGCGCCTGCCAAGGGCCTGAACGTTGACCCCGGTAATTGGCAAACCCATTTCCGCGAAGCGACATGGGACGAGGCGCTTGATGTCGCGGCTAATGGCTTGCGCGACATCGGCGGTACAGGCGTGGCTGGGTTTGGCTCGGCCAAATGCACCAATGAAGAGGCTTATCTGTTCCAGAAACTGATCCGCCAAGGGTTTGGTCACAACAACGTCGATCACTGCACGCGGCTGTGTCATGCGTCCTCGGTCGCGGCGTTGATGGAGAACGTGGGCTCTGGTGCTGTCACCGCGACCTTTAACGAGATCGAGAACGCCGATGTGGCCATCGTGATCGGGGCCAACCCGATTGAAAACCACCCCGTCGCCGCCACCTATTTCAAGCAATTCACCAAACGCGGTGGCAAGTTGATCGTGATGGACCCGCGCGGTCAGGCGCTCAAGCGGTTCGCGTCGCATATGCTGCAATTCCGGCCCGGTGCAGACGTGTCGATGCTGAACGCGATCATGCATGTGATCGTGGAGGAAGAGCTTTACGACCGCCAATATATCGAGGCCTACACTGAAAACTGGGAAGCCGAGAAAGCGCATCTGGCTGACTTTACACCAGAGAAGATGGCCAAGATTTGCGGCATAGAGGCCGAGGTTCTGCGCGACGTGGCCCGCACCTTTGCCGGTGCCAAGGCAGGCATGATTTTCTGGGGGATGGGTGTCAGCCAACACATCCACGGCACAGATAACGCGCGCTGCCTGATCAGCCTTGCGCTGATGACCGGCCAAGTTGGTCGCCCCGGTGCCGGCCTGCATCCGCTGCGCGGCCAAAACAACGTGCAGGGCGCGTCAGATGCCGGTCTGATCCCCATGTTCCTGCCTGATTATCAGCCTGTTGGCGATGATGGCGTGCGGTCCGCGTTCGAAGAGATTTGGCAAGAAGGCACGATTGATCCCAACAAAGGCCTGACGGTCACGGAAATCCTTGATGCGGTGCACGCGGGCGATATCCACGGCATGTATATTTTGGGCGAAAACCCCGCCATGTCCGACCCTGATGTCGAGCATGCGCGTGATGCGCTGGCGAAGCTGAAACATCTTGTTGTGCAGGATATCTTCATCACCGAAACGGCGAACTATGCTGACGTGATCCTTCCCGCCGCCGCCTTTGCCGAGAAAGCAGGCACGGTCACCAACACAAACCGCCAAGTGCAAATGGGCCGCCCTGCGGTGCCGCCCCCCGGTGAAGCCAAGGAGGATTGGTGGATCACAACCGAGCTTGCCAAGCGGCTAGGCCTGCATTGGACCTACACCCACCCGCGTGAGGTGTTTGGCGAAATGGCGCTGTCGATGAGATCGCTGTCCAACATCACGTGGGACCGTCTTGAGGCACAAAATGCGGTGACCTATCCGTCACTTTCGCCCACGGACCCCGGCCAGCCCATCGTGTTTGGCGATGGCTTCCCACGCGCCAACGGACGCGCGCGGTTTACCCCCGCCAACGTGATTGCGCCCGATGAAGCACCCGATGCAGAGTACCCGATGATCATGACCACGGGCCGCCAGTTGGAGCACTGGCACACGGGATCAATGACACGACGATCCCGCGTGTTGGACGCGGTTGAGCCTGAGGCGAACTGTTCCTTGCACCCCTCGACCCTTCGCAAGCTGGGCGTTGAACCGGGCGGGATGGTGACCGTGTCGAGCCGTCGCGGCAGCATCACGATCATGGCCCGCGAAGACAGGGCGGTGGCCCCCGATATGGTCTTTGTCCCCTTCGCCTATGTCGAAGCAGCGGCAAACGTTTTGACCAATCCGGCGGTCGACCCATACGGCAAAATCCCCGAATTCAAATTCTCTGCCGTGCGTGTCGAAAAGGCTGAAACCACCGTCGCGGCCGAGTAAGAAGCTGCGGATCTAACGCCAGTTTAGGGGGCGCTATTGAATAGCACCCCCGCAAAAGCCTAGCCTCTTTGGGACGCGCGGCCGTTTTGCGGCCTCTGCAAGAATAACCAAAGGAGACGCGCCATGCGTAAACTGACCCTGATTGCTGCCCTCTCGGGGCTCGCACTGCCCGTATTCGCTGATGACGCCGCCCTCTTGATGGGGGTTGACCGCTACGAAGACTTTCGCCGGGTGGGCGATGCAACAGACATCTTGGACGCTTCCGATGAATTGCGCGACGCTGGATATCAGGTTGCCACGCTCTCTAACGGATCGGCGCGTGATATGAAGCGTTTGGCAGAGACCTTGGCAAACGACGCACTGAGCGCGGATCGTTTGGTCGTCGCGCTCTCGGGGCGCTTTGCCACGGATGGCACGCGGACCTGGTTCCTGGCCGAAGATGCGCAAACGCCCACGCCGTTTGGACTGGATGGCGCGATTTCGGTGGATACTTTGTTGGACGTGCTGGCGCGCACGCCGGGACAGGCGGTTCTGGTGCTTGGCTATGACCAAGACGGGTTCAGCAGTTTTGGCAGCTATCTGCGCGAAGGCGTGGGCAATCTTGATGTGCCGCAGGGTGTGACTGTGATTTATGGCGAGCCTGACCGGGTCACAGGGGTTCTGACAGATGCGGTTGCCATTTCGGGCGGCGATGTCATGGCTTATGTCCGCGATAACCGGCGCCTCAATATGCTGGGATTTCAGCCGCAGACCCTAATTATGCAACCATCGGGGGTCGCGCCTGCACCAAGCCTGCCACAGATCGAGCCAAGCCTTGCGGCATGGAATAATGCGCAAGAAGCAAACACCGCCGATAGCTATCGCAACTTTATCTTCGACAATCCGCGTAGCCCTTATGCAGAAGAGGCACGCCGTCGTCTTGACCAGATCGAAAGCGATCCGATCCGTCTTGCGGAAATTGCCGAGGACGCGCTGAACCTGACACGTAATGAACGCCGCGCCATTCAGCGCAACCTGACGCTGCTGGAATTCAACACGCGCGGCGTGGATGGTATCTTTGGCCCGGGCACACGTGGCGCGATCCGCAATTGGCAGCAAAACAACGGTTTTGCGCAGACATCCTATCTGACAACCGAGCAGATCAACCGCATCGACGCGCAGGCCAGTCGCCTTGCTGCTGAAATCGCAGCCGAGGAAGAGCGGGCGCGCGAAGAAGCCTTGTCACTGGATCGCGACTATTGGGACGAAACCGGTGCGCGTGGCACACCAGCAGGCTATCAGGCCTATCTGGAGCGCTATCCCGAAGGTATTTTTGCGGGTGAGGCGCGCAACAGGCTTGCTGCGCTGAATGAGACAAACAATGAAGCGGCCAATGATGCGGCGCGGGCGCGTGAGGATGCGCTGAACATCAATCCGGTGCTGCGCCGTTTGATCGAAAACCGACTTCAGCAATTGGGGTTCAACCCCGGACAAGTCGACGGGCGGTTCGACAGTGACACGCGACGCGCGATCGGGCGCTATCAGGCGCAGGGGAACCTGACGTCGACGGGTTATCTGGATCAGGCAACGCTGGCGCGTTTGCTGGCAGATACCTTCGGGCGGTAGGTCTGACTTCTGATTTGGAATGCAAAAGGGCGCCCCACGGCAAGCGGGGCGCCCTTTTGTCAATCTCAGACGTTTTTACTGCGCGCGGACATATCTTTCTGCCACAAGGCGGACAAAACCCTGATTCCCGTCAAAAAGGCGCACACCGATAAGATAGGTGCCAGCCTGCAAACGTGCAGCAATCATGCTATCAAGACCGTCGCCATAGTCGTCGTTCACGCCAACTTGGCGGCCCAGATCGTCATAGACGACTAACCAAGGATCGCTATTGCCGTTCGCGATGGCCTCGACCACCAAAAGGCCTGCATCGTCAAAATCCAGGCTGAACCATGTGACATCTTCGGTGGCCTGCACGTCTTGGCGCGTGCGCGACGTCAGCACGCCCAGATCGGTGATAGGCACACTGCCGTCCAATGGAGGGGCGGCCTCTCCGCGCGCGTAGAGGTTCAGCAAGGCTTCCTCTGCATCATACGCGTTGATCGAGACGGTGATCGGCGCGGTGTTGTCGCTGAGCGCTGTGACGCCAAGACAATAGGTGCCAGCCGCAAGGGGATCGGTAAGATCAAGCCGGGAATTCAAGCCGTCGTAATCGTCGTTTTCGTCAATGTAAGCCTCGCCCGGACCGTAGAGAGTGATGACGGGATCAGCTGATTCATTTTCCGCTGTGATCGTGATCGGGGTCTGACCATCAAGTTCGAAGCTCCAGAACGGTGTATCATCGACCGAGGCCGAAACACTGCTCCCGAGTGGTCCAAAGGGCACAGCCGTGTCGCAGCTGCCTGTCGGTGTGCTGCTGGGCGCGCTGACACCTTCGGTCAGGGCTTCCTGTTCTTGTCTGCCAATACGCACGAATGCGGTCATCGGGCCGCCGTCATAGCTGCGCAAGGACATGCAGTAGGTGCCTGCATCAAGCGAGGTTTCCGCGCGGGAGGCGGCGTTGCCGCCAGAATCATCATCGGACAGAATAATGCCGCCGGTGCTGTCCAGCAGGTCAATGATCGGATCACCCGACCCACGCCCTGCGGCCTCAACACGAATATCTGTCGGGGCGGAGAGGGTGAAAAGGGACACATATTCATTGCCGCCCAGAACCAGCGCCATTTGTTCCTGGTAGGTTGTGGCTGTGGCGATATCGGAACTGGCCTCATCGCCGCCAATCCACTGGCCGTTGTTGCCAAAGCCGCCGCAGATGTCTTGGGCCAATGCCGGTGTTGCGGTGCCCAGCATGAGGGTCGCAATCGCGGATATTTTGAGGGTAAGGCGGGTCATCGGGTGAAATCCTTTGTCTTCAAGAAATTTGGCGTGCCACAGGTTAGCGTGTCAAAACGCACTATAGCCAGAAAATATTACAGGTTTACCAAGGCGTATTTGTGACGTTTTGCCGGGTTTTCGCACAGATTTTGATGAGACTGGCTCATCTGGAAAGAAAAAGGGCCGCGCCAGCGGCACGACCCTTTTCCAAAATACTTCTATCGCAGGCTTAGCCCTGACGGGCTTTGAACCGGCGTTGCGTCTTGTTAATAACATAGACGCGGCCCTTACGGCGCACGACGCGGCAATCGCGGTGGCGCTGCTTGAGCGAGCGGAGGGAGTTACGTACCTTCATGGGGTCGTTTCCTATCTGTCGCGGCGCGCGGACTGCGCCTTGGGTTACAATAACGGACCAAAGGCCCGATGAATTCATGGTGGACGATACTGGGATCGAACCAGTGACCCCTTCGATGTCAACGAAGTGCTCTACCGCTGAGCTAATCATCCATGTCTTCTGCGTTTTACGACACGTCCCATAACGAAATAGGACGCGGGCAATCCGCGTCAGTCGTGCGGTCTATAAAAGGAGTCGACAAAGGGATCAAGGGCTTTTGGTATTTTCCCGAAATGCGCTATCTATTGCATTGAAGGGACGAAAATATTGCTCAAAACGGCCTACACTCTGACCCGACCACAGGCGCGGACCACAAGCGTTGTCTTTGCTTCGCCGCATAGCGGCCGCGATTACCCTGACGCTTTCTTGCGCCGGAGTGTTCTGAATGCAAGCGAGATCCGTTCCTCCGAGGACGCCTTTGTCGATCAGCTCTTTGCTGCGGTGCCGGATCATGGCGCACCGCTGCTCACCGCCAATGCGCCGCGCGCCTTTCTTGATCTGAACCGTGGCGTGGACGAATTGGATCAGGCCCTGATCGAAGGGGTGCGCCGCAACGCCCATAACCCGCGCATCGCCAGCGGGCTTGGGGTGATCCCGCGTGTTGTGGCCAATGGTCGCCAAATTTATCGCGGCAAGCTCACGCTGGCCGAGGCGCATCTGCGCATCGCGCAATACTGGCGTCCTTACCATGACCAGCTGCAAACGCTGCTTGATGAAAGCAACAATGCTTACGGTGAGGCGATTTTGATTGATTGCCATTCCATGCCCCATGAAGCGCTTGAAAACGTTGGCCCGCCGGGCAGTGCGCGCCCTGATGTGGTGCTGGGGGATCGGTTTGGATCCACCGCCGCCGCGTCCGTCGTGGAAAAGGTGGAGGCCGCTTTTACGAGCGCCGGTCTGCGCGTGGCGCGCAACATGCCCTTTGCGGGGGCCTTTATTACGCAACACTATGGCCGCCCGTCACGCCAGCAACACGCCATTCAGGTCGAAATCGACCGCGCGCTTTACATGAACGAACGAACATTGGAACCGAGCCGCGATTTTGCCGCCTTTCAAGCGCTGCTCTCGGGTGTCATCGCCGAAATTGCGGAGATCGGGCGCGTCGCTGAACAAAAAGTTGCGGCAGAATAGGCCTGCACGACGCTTTGCGAGGTCTGACAAAATCTTTGTTCTTATGAGAGCCTCAGACGGCCATTTCACCCGCTAAAAACGCTTCCGGATCATCCACCTCGATCAATCGTTTCCGGTCGATCTGCCAGAACCGATTGCCGACTGTGCGCAAGAAACTGCGATCGTGGCTGACCAAAAGGCAGGTCGCACCATGATGGATCAGCTCATCCTCCAGCGCCTCTTGCCCTTCGATATCAAGGTGATTTGTCGGCTCGTCCAAGAGATAGAAATTGGGCTGTTGCAGCCGCAGGATCAGCATCGCCAAGCGCGCCTTCTGGCCACCAGACAAAGCCCCGATCTTGGTGTCCTGCATCTGGATATTGATGCCAGCGCCTGCCAGCAACCCACGCGCGCGCTGGTCGCCAACATCGCACTGACCTGCGACCGCGAACATTGGGGTGTCTGCATCATCCAGTTGGCTGAGGTGCTGGTCTGAATACCCCATCGCGATAGTTGGCGCAGTTTTGATCCCGGCCTCTTCGCCCAAAACCGCCCGTTGAATCATCTTGATGAACTGCGTTTTGCCAGTGCCATTGGAGCCCAACAGAACAATACGGTCGCCTTGGCTGATCCACTTTGTCCCCGTCGTGTAAAGCTGGCGGCCGTCAGGTGTGGTCACGGCCACATCCTCTAGGGAAATTAGCGCTTTGGCGTGGGTGCCGCTATTGGTCAGCTTGATATCTCCCGCGCCGCGTTCCTGATGGGCCGGTTTTGCGGCGGCTTCGATCTTGGCCGCGCGCTCGCTCAACTGCTTGGTCTTGTTGACCAAAAGATCCGAGCCTGAGTTGATCCCGATATTCTTGAGCTTTGCGGCCTGTCGGCGCAATTGCTGGGCCTTGTTCAGGTCATTGGCAAAGCGGCGTTCATCGGCAGCATCCGCTTCGGTCAGCGCAGCGCGCGCTTGGGTGAAGGGCAGTTGAAAGACACGGGAGCCTTCGGCGCGCAAGAACAGCGTGCGGTTGGTCGTTGCATCAAGGAAAGCGCGGTCATGGCTGGTGATGATTACGGGGGTGTCGCGGGGCAGGGCGCGCAGCCAGTCTTGCAACAAGGCGATCCGGTTCAGATCAAGGTGATTGGTAGGTTCATCCAAGAGCAAAATATCGGGTTCAACGACCCAGGCGGCAGCAAGTAAGGCCGTGCGCTGCCAGCCGCCACTGAGATCAGACAGCAATGTGTGCTGCAAGTCATGGGGCACTTTAAGATCATCGAGCAGCACATCGACACGCCAGCTTTCATAGGCGGCTTGTTCTGGTGGCAGGGCGGACAGCACCATATCATACAGGGTTTTTTCCCGCGCTGCAGCGGGGATATTTTGTTCCACATAGCCCACGCGCGAGCCACGGGCACGGGTGATGTCGCCAGTTGTTGGCTCAAAGGATCCAGCGATACAGCCCAAGAGCGTGGATTTGCCACGGCCGTTGGCAGCGACAAGGCCGATGCGGTCACCTTTGGCAACACTCAAGGAAAGATCGGCAAAAAGAGGATCGCCCAAGGTCACGCCAAGGGCATTGATTTGCAGAATTGTCATAGGGGGTCTCAGTCAAACAAGAAAGGAGCCACAAAAGCGGCGTTTGGGCAGATCTTGGACTGATCAGCCCTGCAAACGGATTTACAGGGCGGAACGGGGACCATGCTGAAGGCGACGGGTGATACGCATGCTCAGCACTGTCCTCCTGTTGCTGGTGTGACTTTGGTAAGAGCCTATGTGCAGTATGTAAGGTGGGTCAAGACCCACCTTACCCCTCACCGCAGGGCGCGCCCTTTGATAATGGCGTCCTTGCCAAACTTCTCTCGGATTTTGTCGGCGGCTTTTTCTGCATCGGCCCGTTTTTGTGCGCCTGGGTCTAGCAAATCACCCTCGCGATCCGCATCAGCCGCCGCGCTGATCTCGGACAGACCCACCCCCAGCAGACGAAACGGCCCGCGTCCGCTGACCTGATCAAACAGCGCACGCGCCGTGCGGTAGACCGTATCGGCAATCTGGGTGGGATGGCGCAGGCTTTGCCGTTTCGAGATCAGCTTGAAGTCCGATGTCTTGAGCTTCAGCGTCACCACACGGCCGGCCTTGTCTTGCGCCTTGGCGCGCGCGCTGACCTTTTCGGCCATGCGCCACAGATGCCCGTCGAGGATATCCACATCACCGGTGTCTTCATTGAACGTTGTCTCGTTCGACAGGGTCTTCACAGGGCTATGCGATGAAATCCGCCGCCCGTCTTCGCCCCGCGCGAGGCTATAGAGCCGCTCACCCATTCCGCCAAAGCGGTCGTGCAGATCGCGTCGGTCCCAGCGCAAAAGGTCATCGAAGGTGCGGATGCCCGCAGCCTCTAGACTGGCCTGTGCCGCGGGGCCAATCCCCCAGATCAGGCGGGTGGATTTGGGGCGCAGAAATGCAGTCGTCTCTGCCTTGCCAATGATCGAAAACCCGCGTGGTTTGTCGAGGTCCGAGGCGACTTTGGCGAGGAATTTATTGTGTGACAGACCGATTGATCCCGTCAGCCCCAATTCGTCTTTCATCCGTTTGATCAACCGCGCCAGCATCACCGCAGGGGGCGCGTGGTGCAGCCGTTCCGTGCCTGTCAGGTCCATGAACGCCTCGTCCAGTGAAAGGGGTTCCACCACTGGCGTCAGTTCATCCATCATGGCGCGGATCGCGCGCGAGGCCTCGGTGTAGGCGTCAAAGTTGGGCCGCACGACCACCGCTTCGGGGCAGAGTTTGAGTGCCTGAAACATCGGCATTGCCGATTTCACGCCTTTGATCCGCGCCACATAGCACGCGGTGGACACAACGCCGCGCCGCCCGCCGCCGATGATGACGGGTTTGTCGGCCAATGCCGGATTGTCACGCTTTTCCACAGAGGCGTAGAAAGCGTCGCAATCCATGTGTGCGATGCTCAGATCAAACAGCTCTGGATGCCGCGTTACCCTTGGGCTGCGGCATTTCGGACAACGGGACTCATTGTCGAATGTGGTCAGGCAGTCGCGACAAAGTGCTGGCATATGCACAGTTTATTGGGTCGCGAGACCAGACGCCAGTCTCGGCGTTCCTGAGCGGTGAGCGGCCTTACGCGAGAGTTTTATGGCCAAGATGGAGGCGGCATGGTGTCGTGATCGCTTCAGGTTAGAAACCTGTTGCTTTGTGGGCCAAACTGTCTATGAGTTTCCGATAGGAAACACGCCGACCGGGAGAGACCGGTTCAGTCTGGCGCCGAAGGAGCAACCGCCCCGGTCACTCTCAGGCAAAAGGACCGGTTGGGGTGCAATACGCCGAAGAGAGGCCTTGAATGGTCCGCCGAAGGAGCAAGCCCAGTGCGGGCGAATCTCTCAGGTACAGCAGACGGTGGGGGCATATGGTAGGGAGTTTACCATGCCTAAAGTCGCTGTTCTGGGCGCCGGAATTACCGGTGTTACCACTGCTTATTCACTTTACAAACGCGGATATGACGTCACCGTTTTTGATCGTCAGCGTTATGCCGCGATGGAAACCAGCTTTGCGAATGGCGGTCAGTTGAGCGCGTCCAATGCCGAAGTCTGGAACCAATGGTCCACGGTTCTGAAAGGCATCAAATGGATGCTGCAGCAGGACGCGCCATTGTCCGTGAACCCGACACCTAGCTGGCATAAAATCAGTTGGATGGCGGCATTTCTGGCCAATATCCCCAACTATAAGGCCAACACCGTTGCGACTGCGCGGATGGCGGTGACTGCACGTGCAGGTCTGGCAGAGATGGCCGATCACGCAGGAATTGATTTTGATTTCACCCCGGCCGGTATTTTGCATTTCTACAAGACCGAGAAAGATTTCGCCCATGCACGCAAGGTCACGGAATTGTTGGCCCAAGGCGGATTGGCGCGGCGCGAATTGAGCGCAGAAGAAACCCTTGCCAAAGAGCCAACCCTACGCGGCAATATTCTGGGCGGTTACTGGACCGAGAGCGACAGCACGGGCGACATTCATAAATTCACCGTCGGTCTGGCCGCGTGGTTGCGCCAGCAGGGAGTGCAGTTTGAGATGGGCCATGCGGTAGAAGATGTGGTGGCCGATGATAATGGTGTGACGGTACGCGGGCGCGCTGAACAGCGCTTTGACGCAGTGGTCGTTTCTGCTGGCGTCGCGTCGCGTGGATTTGCCAAAAGGCTGGGTGACCGCGTGAATGTTTATCCGGTGAAAGGCTATTCGATCACGGTCAACCTGCCTGATGCGCAATCTCAGGCGGCGGCACCCACCGTTTCGCTTTTGGATGACAAGGCCAAAATCGTGACCTCGCGTTTGGGCCGTGATCGGTTCCGCATTGCAGGAACGGCGGAATTCAACGGTGAGAACCGCGATATCCGCGCGGATCGTGTGAAGCCGCTGGTGCAGTGGTGCGAGGCGCATTTCCCCGATGTCAGCACCGAAAACGTTGTGCCTTGGGCAGGGCTGCGCCCGATGATGCCCAATATGATGCCGCGTGTTGGTGCAGGGCGTCATCCACGTGTCTTCTATAATACGGGGCACGGGCATCTTGGTTGGACGCTTTCTGCGGCGACGGCGGATCTCGTTGCAACAACGGTACAGTCGCGTGTTTTCGCGCCGAAAACATACAGTATACAACAGCATACATTGAAATCGGCCTAGCGGCTACTTATCTATCCTTCATAACTATGAGGGATAGATAAATGCCTATTGAAAACCTTTTTTCAGAGTTTCTGGGCCAGAATGTGCTTTGGCTTTTGCTGGCGGTGTTCATCATCGTCTGCATCATGGCCGGTGTCCGCATCGTGCCGCAGTCTGAGAAGTTCGTGGTTGAACGTCTCGGCAGGCTGCGCTCGGTTTTGGGGCCGGGGATCAACTTTATCGTCCCGTTTCTGGACCGTGTCCGGCACAAGGTGTCCATCCTTGAGCGCCAGTTGCCGTCGATGAATCAGGATGCGATCACATCGGACAACGTGCTGGTGCAGGTGGAAACATCGGTGTTCTACCGGATTATAGAGCCTGAAAAGACGGTCTACCGGATCCGTGATGTGGATGGTGCGATCTCGACCACCGTGGCGGGTATCGTGCGGTCGGAAATCGGCCGCATGGAGTTGGATCAGGTGCAGGCGAACCGTTCGAACCTGATTGAAGCCGTGCGTACCCAAGTGGCCCAGCAGGTGGATGACTGGGGCATCGAAGTGACCCGCGCCGAGATTTTGGACGTAAATCTGGATCAGGCGACCCGCGAAGCGATGCTGCAACAGCTGAACGCGGAACGTGCGCGCCGTGCACAGGTGACTGAAGCCGAAGGTAAAAAGCGTGCAGTTGAGTTGCAATCGGATGCGGAACTCTATGCCGCCGAGCAGGAGGCGAAGGCGCGCCGTGTTTTGGCAGATGCAGAGGCCTATGCGACCCAAGTGGTTGCCGTGGCGATTGCGGAAAATGGCTTGGAGGCCGCCCAGTATCAGGTTGCCCTCAAGCAGGTGGAAGCCTTGCAAAAGCTGGGTGATGGCACCGGCAATCAGACTGTGATCCTGCCTGCCAACGCGCTTGATGCATTTGCCAATGCGTTCCAGATGCTGAAAGGACGTGGATAATGCCACTTTGGACAGAATGGTGGGTTTGGATGTCGGGGGCTTTGATCCTCGCAACGCTCGAAGTGTTGATCCCGGGCTATATCTTTCTGGGGTTCGCGATCGGCGCGGGCATGATGGGGCTGCTGATCCTCTTCGGGATCTCGGCGTCAGGATTTGCAATCACACTGGTGATCTTTTCGGTCCTGTCGCTGATCTCTTATTTGCTAATGCGCAAGTATTTTGCCCTGAAGACCGGACAGGTGAAAATTTGGGATACAGACGTAAACGATTGATCCGTCGCGCCAGCGCCTGAATGATTGAACCCCCAGCCCTAGTGGTTGGGGGTTTTTGTTTGCGCCGATGCCAGTTCCGCCAGAATGCCTTGCGCTGCGGCTTTGGGGTTTGAGGCCTGCCAGATCGGGCGGCCCACAACCACATGGTCAGCGCCGTTTGCAATCGCTTGCGCTGGCGTCATGACCCGTTTTTGATCACCAAGTGCCGCACCTGCGGGCCGCACGCCGGGGGTGACGATCAGTTTGCCTTCCGCTTCGGGAAGGGCGCGGATCAATGCGGCCTCTTGTGGTGATGCGATCACCCCATCGGCCCCGTTTGATAGCGCGATGCCTGCGCGTTCTTGCACCAGATCGGCCACATTGCCCGCCTTGATGCAGGATGCATCCAGATCATCGCGGTCCAGTGACGTCAGAATGGTCACTGCCAAAATCTTCATATCCGATCCGCCAGCCCCTTCGCGTGCGGCCCGCACCACATGCGGATCACCATGCACGGTCAGGAAATCCAGATCAAATTGGGCCACGCCGCGGACTGCAGCCTCGACCGTGGCGCCGATATCAAAGAACTTCATGTCCAAGAAGATGCGTTTGCCGTGCTCTTGCTTGAGTTCATTGGCGAGCGCCAATCCGCCCCCTGTCAGCATGCCCAGCCCGATTTTATAAAAATTCACGCTATCGCCAAGCGTCTTGGCCAGTTCCAGCCCATCAAGGACGTTTGGCACGTCCATCGCTACGATCAAACGGTCATCGGACATGTGCAAACTCCTTGATTTGTTTTGAGCGGTCTAGCGACTGGTGGATCGTGGTGCAACAGAAGCAGTGCCGATGAGATTGATGTTCATCAACCCGACGGTGTTTTCACTGTTTAATGATGTGCCTGTCGTGCGCGGTTGCGTAATTGACGACATGGACTTGCACGACCGGTGCGGGCATCCCATTTAAAGAGGGAGGCCCAATCAGGGATGTGCCGCGTAGTCGGGCATCCGCAAACCCGGGCGCTTTACAAAGGAGAGACCCATGAACTTAGAAAAGTTCACTGAGCGGTCGCGCGGCTTTATCCAAGCCGCCCAGACGATCGCTATGCGCGAGGATCATCAGAAACTCGCCCCCGAGCACCTGCTCAAAGCTTTGCTTGATGATGAAGAAGGGTTGGCCACCAACCTGATTTCACATGCAGGCGGCGATGCGCCCGCTGTTGTGGGCGCTGTTGAGGCAGCGCTTGCCAAGATCCCCAAAGTTTCCGGTGATACGGGCCAGGTTTACTTGGACAATACCACGGCGAAAGTTGTGGATGAGGCCGAAAAGCTGGCCAAGAAAGCTGGCGATAGCTTTGTGCCGGTCGAGCGTTTGCTCACTGCGCTTGCCGTCGTGAAATCCAAGGCCAAGGACGCTTTGGATGCTGGTGGTGTATCCGCCATGAAGCTGAACGCGGCGATCAATGACATCCGCAAAGGCCGGACCGCCGATAGTGCGACCGCCGAGGATAGCTTTGACGCGCTGAAAAAATACGCCCGCGACCTGACCGAGGCTGCCGAGCAAGGCAAGATTGACCCGATCATCGGCCGTGACGAAGAAATTCGCCGCGCGATGCAGGTGTTGTCACGCCGGACCAAGAACAACCCCGTTCTGATCGGTGAACCCGGTGTCGGTAAAACCGCGATTGCCGAAGGGCTTGCCCTGCGGATCGTTAGTGGTGACGTGCCCGAATCCCTGCGCAACAAAAAGCTGATGGCGCTCGATATGGGTGCTCTGATTGCTGGCGCGAAATATCGCGGTGAGTTTGAGGAACGCCTGAAGGCCGTGCTGAAAGAAATTGAAGCGGCAGCCGGTGAGATCATCCTGTTCATCGACGAGATGCACACGCTTGTTGGTGCAGGCGCCTCCGAGGGGTCGATGGACGCGGCCAACCTGATCAAACCGGCCTTGGCGCGGGGCGAATTGCACTGTGTTGGCGCGACCACTTTGAACGAATACCGCAAGTATGTGGAAAAGGACGCGGCCTTGGCCCGCCGGTTCCAGCCTTTGATGGTCGAAGAACCAACTGTGTCGGACACGATCAGCATCTTGCGCGGTATTAAAGAGAAGTACGAATTGCACCATGGTGTGCGCATCAGTGACGCGGCTCTCGTCGCTGCGGCTACGCTATCGCACCGCTATATCACGGACCGTTTTCTGCCTGACAAAGCCATCGACCTGATGGACGAGGCCGCAAGCCGTCTGCGTATGGAAGTCGACAGCAAGCCAGAAGAGCTCGATGCGCTGGATCGCCAAATTCTGCAGTTGCAGATCGAATCCGAGGCTTTGAAGAAAGAAGACGACAAAGCCTCCAAAGATCGTTTGGAGAAGCTGGAGAAGGAACTGGCCGACCTGCAAGATCGCGCGTCCGAGATGTCTGCGAAATGGCAGGCCGAGCGGGACAAGCTGGAAAGCACACGCGACGTGAAAGAAAAGCTGGACCGTGCCCGCGCCGAACTGGATATCGCCAAGCGCGAAGGCAACCTGCAACGGGCAGGTGAGCTTTCTTACGGTGTGATTCCGGAACTTGAGCGTCTGGTCGCAAAGGTCGAAGATGCTGACGGCGACGACCTGATGGTCGAAGAAGCCGTGCGGCCTGAGCAGATCGCCGAAGTCGTCGAGCGTTGGACAGGGATTCCTACGTCCAAGATGCTTGAGGGTGAGCGCGATAAGTTGCTGCGCATGGAAGACGAGCTTGGTAAACGCGTGATCGGGCAGAAATCTGCGGTTAAGGCGGTCGCCAATGCGGTACGCCGTGCCCGCGCCGGTCTCAATGACGAGAGCCGGCCTTTGGGGTCGTTCCTGTTCCTCGGGCCAACGGGTGTCGGTAAGACCGAGTTGACCAAGGCCGTGGCCGAGTACCTCTTTGACGATGACAGCGCCATGGTGCGGATTGATATGTCCGAGTTCATGGAAAAACACGCTGTGTCCCGTCTGATCGGCGCGCCTCCGGGCTATGTCGGCTATGACGAAGGCGGTGTGCTGACCGAGGCCGTCCGCCGCCGCCCATATCAGGTGGTCCTGTTCGACGAGGTCGAAAAGGCGCACCCCGATGTGTTCAACGTGCTGTTGCAGGTGCTCGACGATGGTGTGCTGACCGATGGTCAGGGCCGGACCGTGGACTTCAAGCAAACGCTGATCATTCTGACGTCGAACCTTGGGGCGCAGGCGCTAAGCCAGCTGCCTGATGGTGCCGATGCCAGCGATGCCAAGCGCGATGTGATGGACGCGGTGCGTGGTCACTTCCGCCCAGAGTTCCTGAACCGTCTGGACGAGATTGTCATCTTTGACCGTCTGGCCCGCGAAGACATGGCAGGCATCGTGACAATCCAGCTCGGGTTGCTTGAAAAGCGGCTTGCAGGGCGCAACATCCATCTTGATCTGGATGATGCCGCGCTGAAATGGCTGGCCGATGAAGGCTATGATCCGGTGTTCGGCGCGCGTCCTCTGAAAAGGGTGATCCAGCGTGCGCTGCAAGACCAACTGGCAGAGATGATCCTTGCCGGTGACGTCATGGACGGTGATACGATCAGTATCAGCGCGGGTGCTGACGGGCTTTTGGTGGGTGATCGTGTGTCATCCAGCGACCGGCAACCACCCGAAGATGCGGTGGTTCACTAATCTAGATTGGGGCGCCTTCGGGCGCCCTTTTTGCATCTGATGCTCTGGAACTGCGCGGAAACTGCGCTTGTAGGTCAAGTATACTGTCCTATAAGGGCGGTATGACGACAGACACACCCGATTCCGCACATTCGCTCCTTGATGATGTTCAAGGCATTTCGCTTGGCGTTTTCCTTGCGGCACTGGCGTTGAACATTCTGACCACGGCTGGTTTGATCACAGGTCAAACAGCCGGGATCGCGGTCATTATCTCGTATCTCAGCGGGTATTCGTTCGGTGTTGTGTTCTTTTTGGTGAACCTGCCCTTTTACGTGCTGGCGTGGCGGCGTCTTGGGAAATCGTTCACCATCAAATCGCTGATTTCGGTGACGCTGTTGTCTATTCTGGCCGAGATCATCCCGCTTGGCATGGTGTTCTCGTACCTCGATCCGCTTTTGGGGGCGGTGACATTTGGCGCTTTGGTGGGGGTCGCGCTGCTGGTCCTGTTCCGGCACAACGGATCGCTGGGCGGTTTGGGCGTTGTGGCTTTGCTGATCCAGGACACCACAGGGTTTCGTGCCGGATGGGTGCAGCTGATCTTTGATTTTTTCCTGTTCGGGTTGGCGTTCTTTCTCTTCGATCCGCTACTTGTCTTTTATTCGCTGATTGGCGCCGTCGTGCTGAACCTGATTATCGCGATCAACCATCGACGTGATCGGTATATTGCCCGCTAACAAAAAAGCCCCGGCGCTGGGCCGGGGCTTTGTCGTTAAACCTGAAGCAAAACTTAGTTTGCTGGCAGGATCACAGCGTCGATCACGTGGATCACACCGTTTGATGCTTCGATGTCAGCTGTGACAACGTTTGCGCCGTCAACCATCACGCCGCCTTCGGTCATGATTGTCACGTCGGCACCGTTTACTGTTGTTGCCATCATGCCGTTGGACAGGTCAGTGGACATCACTTTGCCTGGTACAACGTGGTAGGTCAGGATCGCGGCCAGTGCTTCTGGGTCGGCCAAAAGGGCCTCAACTGTGCCCTCTGGCAGTGCTGCAAAAGCTTCGTCTGTTGGTGCGAAGACTGTGAACGGGCCTTCACCCTTCAGTGTCTCAACCAGACCAGCGGCTTCAACAGCTGCAACCAGTGTTGTGAAGCTACCTGCCTCGATTGCAGTGTCCACGATGTCCTTTGAGTGGCCTGCCGCAAAGGCAGTTGTGGATGTCAAAGCAGCGGTTGCTGTCAGTGCGATAAATGTTCTGCGTAGCATTCGTATTCTCCTAGTTTAAGGTCATGCCTTGTCGTTGGCATTGCTCTTTTTACGAAGGAAGATTGCCTTGGATCATGGGGGAAATCTGCCGATGCCGCTTGACGAAAAGGGCGCGCCGCCTAAGCCGCTGGTATTTGCCGTTTCCAATCACAGGTGCGTGAAACTTTGTGATTGATCCGGCATATTTTTGGAACATTTCAACGATCTGGCGGCAACGTGAGACATCTTTCAATCGTTATCCCCTATATGATGTCAGGAATAGAAAAGAACGGAGATCCAAGATGGCATATCGCTGGACCAATACTTTGACGAAGGCCGACGTCACACCAAAGTCGGCTTATTTGAATCGGCGCCAAATTTTGGCGGGCACGATTGGCCTTGGTGCAATTGGCCTGGCGGGCCGTGCAGCGGCGCAAGGCGATCTGGAGCCCAACACGCTGGAAGAGATCACCAGCTACAACAACTTCTATGAGTTCGGCACCGGCAAGAACGATCCGGCCCAGAACGCGCATCAGATGGTGACCTCGCCTTGGTCGATCACCGTGGACGGCATGGTCGACAACCCCGGTGAATATGCGCTGGGTGATTTGCTGGCCGGTCTGTCGGTCGAGGATCGTCTTTATCGCTTCCGCTGTGTCGAGGCGTGGTCAATGGTGGTGCCGTGGAACGGGATCGAGTTTGCCGATATCCTGAATAAGGTCGGCGTGCAGTCCGGCGCGCGGTATGTGGCCTTTGAAACTGTGGTGCAGCCTGAGAACATGATCGGCGTGCAGCGCCGCGTTCTGGACTTCCCTTATGTAGAGGGCCTGCGCCTTGACGAAGCGATGCATCCGCTGACGATTATGGCAACCGGCATCTATGATGAGCCACTCTATAACCAGTCAGGTGCGCCGATCCGTTTGGTCGTGCCGTGGAAGTACGGGTTCAAATCGATCAAATCCATTGTGCGCATCACACTGACTGATCGCGAACCACCCACCAGCTGGAACAAGGCGAATGCGCGTGAGTACGGGTTCTATAGTAATGTGAACCCCAACGTGGATCACCCACGCTGGAGCCAGGCCACCGAGCGCCGCATTGGTGGCGGTCTTTTTGCATCGCGTCAGGACACGCTGATGTTCAACGGCTATCCGGAAGTGGCGCCGCTCTATGCTGGCCAAGATCTGAGCGTGGATATCTAAAGTGGCGGTTGCGCAACCCATCAACGGCGCGCTGCGTCGGCTTCCAGCGGGTGCTATATATATAGTCAGCGCGATTTACGCCGGCTGGGAGTTTTGGCGCGCCCTCAATCAGCTCGGCCCCTATCTGGTCGAGCCGATCAATGTGCTTGAACGGGCCTATGGCGAGATTGCCTTGATTCTGATGGTGGTGGGTCTAACGGTGACGCCGCTGCGCAAGTGGACCGGTCTGAACCTGCTCAAGTTCCGGCGCGCGATCGGGGTAAGCGCCTTCTTCTTTGTCCTGGCCCATTTCCTCGTGTTCGCCGTTCTCGATGTGCAAAGCGTAAGCCGTGTATGGGAAGAGGTCGTGAAGCGCCCCTATGTGACAGTGGGCATGGCATCGTTCCTGATGTTGATCCCCCTCGCATTGACATCAAACAATCTGTCACTGCGCAAATTGGGGGCTGCGTCCTGGCGCAAGCTGCACAAGCTGACCTATCCGGCGGCGGTTCTCGGGGCTTTGCACTATTTGTGGTTGGTCAAAGGTTTTCAGATCGAGCCCATCATCTATCTGATGGTGATATTGGCGCTTGTTGCGACTCGCTATCTGACGCTGGAGCGCAAAAGGCAGGTCGCCTAGCGCAGTTTATGTGGAAGTTTCACTGACCCGGCAGCAAAACTGCCGGGTCTTTGTGTTTTGAGGAGGTGAAACGCAATGAATCACTCCCGAGAAAAGACAATAATTTCGTTAACGAAGTGTGAATCTGCCCGATTCAGAGTGATTAGGCTGCCAAACTGAGGCTGAGTCTGCATGGCTCTTGTGGGGGACTCTGTGGATAACCCCAAATCTGGTATGTTCCGTTTTCATTCTGCCTAAGAATATTGCGATATGACCTAAGGTCCGCGCATTGAAATTACCGCAAGCTACTAAAAGAAAAGAGAAAATCAGGTTTGTCATGAAAAATGCACATTTCTTGAAAAAAGGGGTTGCGGGTGTCGGTTACTCGCCGTAGAAGCCTCTTCACCGGCGGCGCAGCGATGCACCAACGGGGCGCCAGACGGGCCGGACGGAAGCGGAAACGCGGAAGGATGGCAACGAGACGCGGAAGAAAAAACAGAGATATTGCAGGCGAGGCGCGCCAAGAACTTTAGGGCGCATCTGGTTTTGTTTTGTCTCTACGTTGTTTGAAATTGATATATCTG
Organism: uncultured Alphaproteobacteria bacterium; assembly: GCA_942490805.1. GTDB lineage: Bacteria > Pseudomonadota > Alphaproteobacteria > Rhodobacterales > Rhodobacteraceae > Yoonia. The sequence continues at coordinate 135,739 of CALNYU010000003.1, forward strand.
AAGAGATATGTGGGCGGTTTGGTTCAGTTCGATGGATCAGACGTCTGTATATCAACGCTCTTAGGATTTCGGTCCGATGATAGAGTGTCAGCTTCACTGTTTGGCGGCTTCTGGTAACTTTGGTTACTGAAGCACAACAAACAGAGAAACGCCATTTGGTTTCAGTAAGGCCAAGTGGTGATGTGCAGAGGTTCGAACGTCAAGGACAGCATCGCAAGATGCTTTCAACTTGAGAGTTTGATCCTGGCTCAGAACGAACGCTGGCGGCAGGCCTAACACATGCAAGTCGAGCGCACTCTTCGGAGTGAGCGGCGGACGGGTTAGTAACGCGTGGGAACATACCCTTTTCTACGGAATAGCCTCGGGAAACTGAGAGTAATACCGTATACGCCCTTCGGGGGAAAGATTTATCGGAGAAGGATTGGCCCGCGTTTGATTAGATAGTTGGTGGGGTAATGGCCTACCAAGTCTACGATCAATAGCTGGTTTGAGAGGATGATCAGCAACACTGGGACTGAGACACGGCCCAGACTCCTACGGGAGGCAGCAGTGGGGAATCTTAGACAATGGGCGCAAGCCTGATCTAGCCATGCCGCGTGAGTGACGAAGGCCTTAGGGTCGTAAAGCTCTTTCGCCAGAGATGATAATGACAGTATCTGGTAAAGAAACCCCGGCTAACTCCGTGCCAGCAGCCGCGGTAATACGGAGGGGGTTAGCGTTGTTCGGAATTACTGGGCGTAAAGCGTACGTAGGCGGATTAGAAAGTAGGGGGTGAAATCCCAGGGCTCAACCCTGGAACTGCCTCCTAAACTACTAGTCTAGAGTTCGAGAGAGGTGAGTGGAATTCCAAGTGTAGAGGTGAAATTCGTAGATATTTGGAGGAACACCAGTGGCGAAGGCGGCTCACTGGCTCGATACTGACGCTGAGGTACGAAAGTGTGGGGAGCAAACAGGATTAGATACCCTGGTAGTCCACACCGTAAACGATGAATGCCAGACGTCGGGGGGCTTGCCCTTCGGTGTCACACCTAACGGATTAAGCATTCCGCCTGGGGAGTACGGTCGCAAGATTAAAACTCAAAGGAATTGACGGGGGCCCGCACAAGCGGTGGAGCATGTGGTTTAATTCGAAGCAACGCGCAGAACCTTACCAACCCTTGACATCCTCGGACCGCCAGAGAGATCTGGTTTCCACTTCGGTGGCCGAGTGACAGGTGCTGCATGGCTGTCGTCAGCTCGTGTCGTGAGATGTTCGGTTAAGTCCGGCAACGAGCGCAACCCACATCCTTAGTTGCCAGCAGTTCGGCTGGGCACTCTAGGGAAACTGCCCGTGATAAGCGGGAGGAAGGTGTGGATGACGTCAAGTCCTCATGGCCCTTACGGGTTGGGCTACACACGTGCTACAATGGCATCTACAGTGAGTTAATCTCCAAAAGATGTCTCAGTTCGGATTGGGGTCTGCAACTCGACCCCATGAAGTCGGAATCGCTAGTAATCGCGTAACAGCATGACGCGGTGAATACGTTCCCGGGCCTTGTACACACCGCCCGTCACACCATGGGAGTTGGTTCTACCCGACGACGCTGCGCTAACCCTTCGGGGAGGCAGGCGGCCACGGTAGGATCAGCGACTGGGGTGAAGTCGTAACAAGGTAGCCGTAGGGGAACCTGCGGCTGGATCACCTCCTTTCTAAGGATGTTTCTAGTCAGGATTGAGAGTTCGCTTTCAATCTTCGTGAAACACTTAGCAGCCGGCAAACAAAGCCGGCATATCAGGCACTTCCCTTTCCTTGGAAGTGACCTAGAGCCAGGCCGTCCTCATATCTCTTCAGTTCAGTTCCACTATGAGTGGGACGCACCTAATGGGGCGTTAGCTCAGCTGGGAGAGCACCTGCTTTGCAAGCAGGGGGTCATCGGTTCGATCCCGATACGCTCCACCAAGACTGGCGCGTATCGATCCTTGGGCGTTCGCCTTTGGCGACACACGCTCCACCAGATGGGTCGGTAGCTCAGGTGGTTAGAGCGCACGCCTGATAAGCGTGAGGTCGGAGGTTCAAGTCCTCCTCGACCCACCATCATCATTAGGAAATAAGCCAGTTAGACCGTTAAGCAGCGTTGCTGTTTTGCCGTCCAACTGGACGACTTGATCTTCGGATCATTTGACATCGTTTAGAGAGATACAAAACATCAGAATAGATGTTGGCCCGCGTAAGGGTTCAACAGCTGATCGTGAGGTTCCGCATGGAACCATTGACCGATCCGCAGTCTATTTTGTTCCAAGTCAAGTACACTAACCGGAGTAGTAGTAATACTACTCGAACAGTGTTTGTTGCGAACCAGCGGCAAGCACTGCAATGTATGCATTTTGATTAAGGGCCCTTTTGAAGTTTACAAAAGGGAGGGCCCACAGAAGCAGTCTGACTGTTTCTGGATCAAATCAAGCGCGAAAAGGGCGTTTGGTGGATGCCTTGGCAGTAAGAGGCGATGAAAGACGTGATACTCTGCGATAAGTCATGGGGAGCTGAGAATAAGCTTTGATCCATGAATTTCTGAATGGGGCAACCCACCTGATACTTTGTTATTATTGCTCTTCGGGGCAATTAATAATGAGGTAAACCAGGTATTTTTAACCTGAATACATAGGGTTAAAAAAGCAAACCCGGGGAACTGAAACATCTAAGTACCCGGAGGAAAGGAAATCAATAGATACTCCCCTAGTAGCGGCGAGCGAACGGGGACCAGCCGAGCTGTGCGTGTGATTAGAATGGTCTGGAAAGGCCAACCATAGTGGGTGACAGTCCCGTATAATAAGCACAATCAGACGTATTAAGTAGGGCGGAACACGTGAAATTCTGTCTGAACATCGGAGGACCACCTTCGAAGGCTAAGTACTCCTTACTGACCGATAGCGAACCAGTACCGTGAGGGAAAGGTGAAAAGCACCCCGACGAGGGGAGTGAAACAGTACCTGAAACCGAACGCCTACAATCAGTTGGAGGGCCCATGCGGCCTGACAGCGTACCTTTTGTATAATGGGTCATCGACTTAGTGTATCTAGCAAGCTTAAGCCGTTAGGTGTAGGCGCAGCGAAAGCGAGTCTTAATAGGGCGATTGAGTTAGATGCATTAGACCCGAAACCGAGTGATCTAGGCATGTCCAGGATGAAGGTAAGGTAACACTTACTGGAGGTCCGAACCCACACCTGTTGAAAAAGGTCGGGATGAGGTGTGCCTAGGGGTGAAAGGCCAATCAAACTCGGAGATAGCTGGTTCTCTGCGAAATCTATTTAGGTAGAGCGTCGGACGAATACCCTCGGGGGTAGAGCACTGAATGGGTAATGGGGGCCCACAGCCTTACTGATCCTAATCAAACTCCGAATACCGAGGAGTAATATCCGGCAGACACACAGCGGGTGCTAACGTCCGTTGTGGAGAGGGAAACAACCCTGACCTACGACTAAGGCCCCTAATTCATGGCTAAGTGGGAAAGCAGGTGGGACGACCAAAACAACCAGGAGGTTGGCTTAGAAGCAGCCATCCTTTAAAGATAGCGTAACAGCTCACTGGTCTAAATAAGTTGTCCTGCGGCGAAGATGTAACGGGGCTCAAGCCATGAGCCGAAGTCTAGGATGCAATTTATTGCATGGTAGCAGAGCGTAGTGTGACATAATTCCATGCGTCCTTAATCCCTTCGGGGATATTGGACGCAAGGAATTTTCTGTGAAGCCGGCCTGTGAGGGATCCGGTGGAGAGATCACTAGTGAGAATGATGACATGAGTAGCGACAAAGGGAGTGAGAGACTCCCTCGCCGAAAGTCCAAGGGTTCCTGCTTAAAGCTAATCTGAGCAGGGTAAGCCGACCCCTAAGGCGAGGCCGAAAGGCGTAGTCGATGGGAACCAGGTTAATATTCCTGGGCCAGGAGGATGTGACGGATCTCGAAGGTTGTTTCCCCTTATCGGATTGGGGAGGCCGCTTAGAGGTTCCTGGAAATAGCCCTCCGCTAGATCGTACCCTAAACCGACACAGGTGGACTGGTAGAGAATACCAAGGCGCTTGAGAGAACCACATTTAAGGAACTCGGCAAAATACCTCCGTAAGTTCGCGAGAAGGAGGCCCGTTCAGAAGGCAACTTTTGGGCGGGGGCACAAACCAGGGGGTGGCGACTGTTTACTAAAAACACAGGGCTCTGCGAAGTCGTAAGACGACGTATAGGGTCTGACGCCTGCCCGGTGCCTGAAGGTTAAAAGGAGGAGTGCAAGCTCCGAATTGAAGCCCAGGTAAACGGCGGCCGTAACTATAACGGTCCTAAGGTAGCGAAATTCCTTGTCGGGTAAGTTCCGACCTGCACGAATGGCGTAACGACTTCCCCGCTGTCTCAAATGTGGACTCAGCGAAATTGAATTTCCTGTCAAGATGCAGGATACCCGCGGTTAGACGGAAAGACCCCATGCACCTTTACTATAGCTTCGCATTGGCATCAGGCACAGTATGTGCAGGATAGGTGGTAGGCTTTGAAGCAGGGACGCCAGTCTCTGTGGAGCTTCCCTTGAGATACCACCCTTATTCTGCTTGATGTCTAACCGCGGCCCGTTATCCGGGTCCGGGACCCTGCGTGGTGGGTAGTTTGACTGGGGCGGTCGCCTCCCAAATTGTAACGGAGGCGCGCGAAGGTTGGCTCAGAGCGGTCGGAAATCGCTCGTTGAGTGCAATGGCAGAAGCCAGCCTGACTGCGAGACTGACAAGTCGAGCAGAGTCGAAAGACGGCCATAGTGATCCGGTGGTCCCGAGTGGAAGGGCCATCGCTCAACGGATAAAAGGTACGCTGGGGATAACAGGCTGATGGTGCCCAAGAGTCCATATCGACGGCACCGTTTGGCACCTCGATGTCGGCTCATCTCATCCTGGGGCTGGAGCAGGTCCCAAGGGTACGGCTGTTCGCCGTTTAAAGAGGTACGTGAGCTGGGTTTAGAACGTCGTGAGACAGTTCGGTCCCTATCTTCCGTGGGTGTAGGATATTTGAGAAGAGTTGCCCCTAGTACGAGAGGACCGGGGTGAACGATCCACTGGTGGATCTGTTGTCGTGCCAACGGCAGTGCAGAGTAGCTATGATCGGACAGGATAACCGCTGAAGGCATCTAAGCGGGAAGCCCCCTTCAAAACAAGATATCCCTGAGAGCCGAGGTAGACCACCTCGTCGATAGGCCAGAGATGTAAGCGGTGTAAGCCGTTCAGTTGACTGGTACTAATTGCTCGATAGGCTTGATTTGATCCAGTAATAGTAAGACTGGAAAAAATCAAAGTTCATACACACACAATCATCAGTATACGATGATCAAGGAACAACGCGTCATGTGCATACATGGCAAGCTGATGTTTTGTACTTCTTTTTTGGTTTGGTGATCATAGCGCGAGCAAAACACCCGATCCCATCCCGAACTCGGCAGTTAAGTGCCGCAGCGCTGATGGTACTGCGTCTTAAGGCGTGGGAGAGTAAGTCATTGCCAAACCTAATAAGAAGTACAAAGTTATCTCTCTAACACGATGCACCTCAAAAACAAAACGAGGTGCGCCTTTGGCGCGGGATGGAGCAGCCCGGTAGCTCGTCAGGCTCATAACCTGAAGGTCGTAGGTTCAAATCCTACTCCCGCAACCAACTTTACATAATGATTATCAATACACTAGCAGCCACCCTCGGGTGGCCTTTTGCGTTGGCGAAATGAACGGGGCTATAGTGCTGCTACGTTTTGGGAAGCCTGCCAGGCAGCTGGTTCGCGGCGGCAAAAGTCTATCTCGTCAATCGTCACAGCACTCATCAACCCGCGCATTGTCTCCAGCGCCAGGGGCCGGATATCTGGGATCGGCGAGTGTCTGGAATAACGAAAACCAACGATAAGTGGTTTCCATTTGATCGTCGTCAGGGCCCGACCGGCACCTTAAATGGAGCCAAGCTGGCAGCAAAAGCATCGATGAATTCGAGTGTGATCGCAGACGGTTGCTTGAAAGTGGGGCGCACCAGTGACAACCGATGAGAGATTGCGGGTAAGAACGGTCTGATCTGAATGTTCTGGTCAACAAACTGCATAGCATCCAATTCGCTAACGATGGCAATGCCCAAACCATTCGAGACGATTTCGCAAGCGGCCGTAAACTGACGTGTTTCGACCATTGAAACCAGACTGCAATCTTCATCAACGAAAGCAGCTTCGAGGCTTTTAAAAAAATCGCTGTCGCGGCGGGTATGGATGATCCTTTCACCTGCGATCAAAGTCGGCGTGATTTCAGCATAGCGTTCCAAATGATGGCCTGTGGGAAAAATGCACACCGTACGCACGTGAATGTCCTGACTGACCACGGCCGAGTGCCCGCGAAACCCGTCCGTTATCCCAAAGTCGAATTGCTCATCGATCATCCACTCAAGAATACGTTCTGGTCGGTCCGGCTCGATCGTCACGCTGACACCAGGCCGATCTTTCAGGAATTGCGCTACAACGGCGGGCAGATGACTGGTTGCGAAACCGGGCAGGCAGGCGATCTTGATATGGCCTGCCTTGCGTTCGGTGATACTTTGGCTGACCTCACCGATCTGATCCATGAGGTCGAGAACCCGTTGAATATCGGCCTGAAGAAATCGCACCTCCTGCGTCGGAACAAGGTGCCCCCCACTACGATCAAACAACGAAAAGCCCAGATTTTCCCTCAGATCAGCAAGAAGGCGACTGACAGCGGGTTGGCTGACCCCCAACTCTTTGGCGGCATGTGTCACAGTCCCGTGATGAATCACGGCCATAAGGGCCTCGAATTGACGCAATTTCAGCTTCTGCTTCATGCGTCTTGATCACATGAAAAAAGGACGGAATCCATAATATAATGTTATACTTACGCAATCATTTACGGTCTTGTATTATACCTAAGGCGGTGTATCGTTTTGAGCGTCTGACAGCCGATGCGGGCACTGCCCGAATGCATCACATGACAAAGCACCGCGAAGGTGCACAGGGAGGAACTATGAAAAAGTCAATGATCGGCGCGCTCGCCGTATCCACAATGCTGACGCCGGTTGCCGCGTCTGCGCAAACAGAAATCCAGTTCTGGCACGCATTTACAGGTCGCCTTGGCGAATTGGTGGCGGCACAAGTTGAAGAATTCAACGCCAGCCAAAGCGACTATGTCGTCGTGCAAAGCCACAAAGGCAACTATTCGGAAACGCTGAATGCTGGTATCGCCGCATTCCGCGCTGGCGAACAGCCGCATATCCTTATGGTGTTTGAAGTCGGTACCGCAACAATGATGGCCGCCACAGGTGCCGTGCGCCCCGCATATGAAGTCATGGCACAAGCGGGTGGGGCCCTTGATCAAGACGCTTATATCGGCGCGGTCAAAGGGTATTATACATCCACTGAAGGCGACATGCTGTCCTTGCCATTCAATGCATCTACACCTGTTTTGTGGGTCAACCGCGATGCGATGGCTGCAGCGGGCGTCGATCCTGACACCGACCTGTCCACTTGGCAGAACGTCGATGCGGTGCTGACGGCGCTGCAGGAGGGCGGCGAGGAGTGCCCGCTTGTGACGGCTTGGCAGAGCTGGATCCACCTTGAGAACCTCTCGGCCTATCATGACGTCCCGTTTGCATCGCAGGACAACGGCTTTGCGGGTTTGGACACAGAATTGATGCTGAATGGCGAAACACAGGTCGCGCACCTGACCGCGATGGGCCAATGGGCGCAGGACGGCAAGTTCATCTACACAGGGCGTCGCAATGAAGGTGGTGCGAACTTCCGCGCTGGTGAATGTGCGTTATTTACAGAAAGCTCGGCTGGGTATGCAGGGATCACTGCAGAAGCCGAATTCGACTTTGATGTGCGTCCGCTTCCTTATTGGGAGGGTGTCGGCAATGCACCGCAGAACACGATCATTGGCGGGGCGTCTTTGTGGGTCATGGAAGGTCATGATGCTGACGAATATACCGGCACCGGCGCATTCCTGAACTTCCTGTCGTCTTCGGATGTGCAGGCCAAGTGGCATCAGGACACTGGCTATTTGCCGATTACAGCCGAAGCGAGCGCCGCGACTGCAGCCTCTGGTTTCTATGAAGCGAACCCAGGGACAGACATTGCGGTGATCCAGATGACCGCGAACGAGCCAACGGCGAATTCCAAAGGCATCCGTCTTGGATCGTTTGACCAGATCCGCGGTATCATCGACGAAGAGCTCGAAGCGATCTGGGCTGGTGACAAATCCGCCCAAGAGGCGATGGACAGTGCCAAAGAGCGCGGCGATGCGCTGCTGCGTCGCTTTGAGGCTGCGAACCGCTAAGCTTACGACGGCAGGCCCTGATTTGGGCCTGCCGGTTACACCCGGGGGAGACAATGGAAAAACGCGTTACGTTTCGCGGCTGGTTGCTGCCCGCTTTGCTGATTGCGCCGCAAGTTCTGATTTCGGCGGTCTTCTTTTTCTATCCGGCGGGTCAGGCGATCTGGCAGTCGCTCTTTATCCCCGACCCCTTTGGCCTTTCGTCCCAATTCGTGGGTCTTGGCAATTTCGAATTCCTTCTCAGTGACAGGTTCTACCGTGCGTCTTTTATGACAACGGCGATCTTCTCCATTCTCGTCACTCTGTGCTCGATGATCCCCGCTCTTTTCCTTGCCGTGATCGCTGACCGCTTGATCAAAGGGTCAGGTGTTTACCGCACGATGCTGATTTGGCCCTATGCCGTCGCCCCTGCAATCGCGGGTGTGCTTTGGCTGTTTATGTTCAACACCCGTGTGGGTGTTGTGTCATGGTACCTCGGCACCCTTGGCTATGACTGGAACCATGTGCTGAACGGCGGCGAGGCGATGGGACTTGTTGTTGTCGCATCCGCTTGGGGGCGGATCAGCTATAACTTCTTGTTCTTTTTTGCCGCGCTGCAGGCCGTGCCCCGTTCCATCATTGAAGCCGCAGCGATAGATGGCGCGCGGTTCTGGAAACGGTTTTGGACGATCGTTTTGCCACTATTGTCGCCCACGACGTTCTTTTTGTTGGTTGTGAACGTGGTCTATTCTTTCTTTGAAACCTTTGGCGTGATCCACACGATCACCTCTGGCGGGCCGCAACAATCAACGACGATCTTGGTCTATAAGGTCTTCTCGGACGGCTTCGTCGGGCAGGATCTGGGATCATCCTCGGCGCAGTCTGTCATCCTGCTTGTCGTTGTGGGCCTGTTGACCATCATCCAGTTCAAGTTTGTTGAAAAGCGGGTGCATTACTGATGGCGCGTGAAATCCATGGCATGGTCGAGAAACGTGGTGCGGGCCTGTGGCTGACGCATGTCTTTATGATCATCGGCGTGCTGATCATCTTCTTTCCGATCTGGTTGGCTTTTGTGGCCTCCACCGTCACGCAGCCCGAGATCGTCAGGCCACCCATGCCCCTTTGGCCCGGCGACCAGTTCGTTGAGAACTACACCAAGGCGCTGTTTTCCGGGCGTCAACGTCCCTGTCGCGACGATGCTTTTCAATAGTCTGATCATGGCAATCGGCATTGCCGTGGGCAAAATCGTGATCTCGCTGCTCTCGGCCTTTGCGATCGTCTATTTCCGGTTTCCGGGCCGCAATATCTTTTTCTGGATGATCTTCCTGACGCTGATGCTGCCGGTTGAGGTGCGCATCGTACCAACCTATGAGGTCGTCGCGGGCTTTGGGATGTTGAACAGCTATGGAGGTTTGATCTTCCCGCTTATCGCCTCTGCCACGGCCACATTCCTGTTCCGCCAGTTCTTCCTGACTATTCCCGATGAACTGGCCGAGGCGGCCCGTGTTGATGGCGCAAGCCCGATGCGGTTCTTCTGGGATATCGTCGTTCCCATGAGCCGGACCAATGTCGCGGCCCTGTTTGTTATTCTTTTCATATACGGGTGGAACCAATACCTGTGGCCCCTTCTGATCACGACCGATCCGGAAATGAACACCATCGTCATGGGGATCAAACAGATGTTCCCGTCTGGCGATGACGTCGCCGATTGGCCTGTGATTATGGCGACCTCGATCCTTGCAATGATCCCTCCGGTGATTGTTGTGATCAGTATGCAACGGCTGTTTATCCGCGGCCTCGTCGATAGCGAGAAATAAGATATGGCAACGGTTTCCCTCAAGGACGTCAAGAAAAGCTTTGGCGCAACCCATGTGATCCACGGCATCACAACCGAAATCGCGGATGGTGAGTTCATCGTCATCGTCGGGCCATCCGGCTGTGGAAAATCGACTTTGCTGCGCCTTGTTGCAGGGTTGGAGACATTGAGTGCCGGTGACGTCTTGATCGGCGGCGAACGTGCGAATGACAAAGAACCGATGGACCGCGACATCGCGATGGTGTTCCAGAACTACGCCCTTTATCCGCATATGTCGGTGCGGCAAAACATGGGCTATGGGCTAAAAATCGCTAAAATGCCCAAGGATCAGATCGACGCAAAAGTCGTTGCCGCAGCAAAGCTGTTGCAACTTGAACCGCTGCTTGACCGCAAACCAAAGCAACTGTCCGGCGGGCAACGCCAGCGCGTTGCGATGGGGCGCGCGATCGTGCGTGAACCCGCCGTTTTCCTGTTTGATGAACCGCTGTCGAACCTTGATGCAAAACTACGGGTTCAGATGCGCCTTGAAATCAAAGAGCTACAGTCCAAGCTGGGCATCACATCTCTTTATGTCACCCACGATCAGGTCGAGGCGATGACAATGGCGGACCGCATGATCGTCATGAACGCAGGGGTGGCGGAACAGATCGGTACGCCGCTGGAAGTCTACGAAACACCCCGCACGCTGTTCGCCGCACAGTTCATTGGAAGCCCCGCGATGAACATCGTCGATGCAGAGGTGAAGGGCGGTAAAATTCTATTTCAGGGGCAAGCCGTCGCCGACACAGGTGGTGCAGATGGCCCGGTAAAGCTGGGGGTCAGGCCCGAACACCTTATACCGGATGAGAACGGGCCACTGCGCGTCACGATAAAGCTGGCAGAGCCGCTTGGTGCGAATACTCTTTTGCATGGTGCCATTGAAGGCTCGGACACTGGGTTCACCGTGAGCCTGCAAGGGGTCCATCAATTGACACCTACCGACGACATACGCAGCTTTCGCATAGAGCCAGGCAAGGCCCATGTTTTTGAGGTGGGATCAGGGCTGCGTCGCGTGGCGAAGACTGACTAGGGTTTGTATTCAAACCGACCCACTCAGGTGGTGCTGATCGAGTGGCGCTGCAATTGCGAAAAGAGCCCAAATGCGAAAACAACGCTTCGGCATGGTGCATAAACCTATCGTTGCAAGACAGGACGAACGCGCCATCGCCAACGGGCAATGACGTTACTGGCAAAAGCCACTGCGTTACACCGACACCTACGGCCTTACGTTTCCGGTCGTTATCGCGGCGTCCAGTTCCCGCATGAGGCGCTGCTCTTCCTCCGCCTTGGGCTTGGAGAAGCCTGCGAGCAGCAGATAGGCGACGGGTGTCAGATAGAGTGTTGATGCGGTCGCAAGACCAAGCCCGCCGACGATCACCCAGCCCAGTGCTTCGCGCGCTTCTGCACCTGCACCGAAAGAAAGAATTAGCGGCAGTCCGCCCAAGACGGTCGAGATCATCGTCATCATGACGGGTCGCAAACGGATCGTGCTGGCATTCTGGATCGCGTCCCTGATCGGTTCGCCGCGGTCGCGCAACTGGTTTGCGAATTCAACGATCAGGATGCCATTTTTGGCCATGATTCCTATCAACATCACCAAACCGATCTGGCTATAGAGATTCAGGCTCAGCCCCGTCAGGACGAGGGCGATCATCGCGCAGGCGATGCCGAACGGCACGGTCGCCATGACGACCACTGCCGAGATAAAGCTTTCGAACTGCGCCGATAGAACCAGAAACACCACAAGGATTGCAAAACCGAAAGTTAGCAACAGCCCCGACGATGTTTCATCCAGCGTCGCAGCCTCAGCCAGCGGGACGATGCGGTTCTGCGGTTCAAGCAGGTCACTGCCGAGTTGCTGAACTTCGGTCAGGGCCGCACCCAAGGGCATCGCCGGTGTCAGCCCGGCCGAGATTTCAACCGACCGGTTTTGCCCCTCGCGATCAAGTTCGGGGGCCACGGCCCGTTCTTCGAGACGCACAAAGCTGGACAGCGGGATCATCTGGCCGTCTTGCGCCTGAACGAACACGTTCTCCAGATCGCTTGGGTCATTCACCGGGTTCATTGTGGTCAGCATCTGGATGTCATAGCTGGTATCGTCCAGGAACACCGTGCCCACGCTGCGCCCGTCCAGCACCGCGCGCAGGGCGTCGCCAAGGCCCGTGATCTCGATCCCGAGATCCGAGGCCCGCGTGCGGTCGATCTCGATGAAAAGTTGGGGCTGGGTCGTTTCGTACTCCAATCGGACCTGCCCGAAGTCCGGATTTTGCTGCATTTGCGCGACCATTTGCGCGGCCACCGCTTCAAGTTGTTCATAGTCATTTCCGGTAATGGCAAAGGTCAGGCCCCGACCCGCCCCGCGAATACCCAATGAATTCGGCTGGATGGCAAATGCCCGCACCCCGACGACACCGCGCAACGCGCCGTTAATTTGGCCCACAATCTCTTGCTGGCTACGTTCGCGTTCATCCCACGGGGCAAGCGTCATCACCATAAAACCACGGGATTTCGACCCTGTTCCGCTAATTGAAAACAGATTTACGATCTCGCCACTGTCACGCAAGGGCTGCATGAGCGCCTCGATCTCGCGCATCTTTGACGCCGTATAGTCAAGCGAGACCCCCTGTGGTGCTGATACACTTAGAAGCGCCACAGCCCGATCTTCGGGTGGGGTCAGTTCTTGCCGGATGCCGGTGGACATCATTGCAGCCGTCACAGCAAAGAGACCGGCAATCAGGACAACGACAAAGGGATAGCGTAGCGCGCTGCGCAGGGTGATGGCATAAAAATTGCCTAGCTTGTCACCCAGCCAGCCAAAGAAACCACCGCTGCCGGTTGTGCTTGCATCATCCTTCAACAGACGGCTTGCCAAAACGGGGCAAAGTGACAGCGCAACAACCGACGATAGCCCGATCGCAAAGGCCAAAGTAAAGCCAAACTCGCGGAACAGGCCGCCCGCTTGCCCGGGCAAGAACGATAGCGGAATAAAGACAGCCGCAAGTGTCGCCGTTGTCGTAACGACCGCGAAGAAGACCTCTTGGGTTCCCAGCACCGCCGCTGCGCGCGGCCCCATCCCTTGCCCGCGCCGCCGGACGATGTTTTCAAGCACGACAATCGCGTCATCGACCACCATGCCTGTCGCAAGGACAAGCGCCAGAAGCGTCAGGATATTGACCGAGAACCCAACGAGATAGATCGCGGCAAGCGTCCCGATGAGAGCGACCGGAATGGTCAGAACCGGGATCATCGTTGCCCGGAAATCCCGCAGGAAAACAAAGATCACCACAACGACAATTGCGACCGCCATCAAAAGGGTCTTGAGGACTTCCTCGATCGAGCCGCTGATGAACACGGCATCATCAGAGGTCACAAAGATGTTCACGTCCGCGGGCAGCGTTGTCCGCAACTCTTCCACCGCCGCACGCACCCCCGCAGAAATCGCCAAAGTGTTGCTGGTCGCTTGGCGCACGACACCAACGCCAAGTCCCGTCTCGCCGTTCGCGCGCAGGATTGTCTCGTTTGGCGCGGGTCCAAGGGTCACGTGGGCCACATCGCCGATGCGCACATCGTCGCGGATCACAAGGTTTTCAAACGCATCCGGTGTCGCGACCGCAGCGGTCGTGCGCACGTTGATCGATTGCCGGTCACCGGTCAGATCACCCGCAGGCGCATCATAGGCCACATCGGCCAGCGTGTTGCGCAGGTCAGCCAGCGTCAAACCGCGGCTCGCCAGTTCCAAAAGGTCGATATCGACCCGGAAGATCGGCGTCCGGTCCCCGTAAATCTGAAGATCCGCCACGCCATCGATCGAGATCAGCCTGTCCGATATTTCATCATCCACGATCCTGGTCAGTTCTTGCGCGCTGCGTGTGGCCGAGGTGACGGCGATCCGCACGACAGGTTGCGCATCGGCGTCAGCCTTGACGATGCGCGGGGCGTCGGCGTCATCGGGCAGGCTGTTGGCGATGCGCGCCACGGCATCCCGCGTATCAGTGGCCGCTACATCGATATCGGCACTTTCGGCAAATTCCAGCGTGACGCGGCTGCGCCCAAACCGTGAGTTCGACGAAATCGACTGCACGCCAGCCACGCGCCCGACCGCGCCCTCGATCCGCCCCGTTACCTCCTGATCGACTGTTTCAGGTGACGCGCCGGGGAAGTCTGTTGTGACCGAAATGACAGGCCGGTCCACATTGGGCAGCTCGCGAACCTCGACGCCGATCAGGCTCGCCAGCCCCGCGATAACGATCAAGGCGCTCAGCACGAAGGCAAGGATGGGACGGCGCACGAAAAGCGCGGTGCCAGAGTTTCCAGCTTGTTCGGCGTTGGCCTGTTTCATCGCAGTCTCCTGGTCTTGATGCTTAAAGGTTGCGCTGTGGCGCGGTCGCTGAAGCGGGTGCAGCCTGCATCGCAGCACCGGTCACGATTTCGACCGCTGCACCGGGGCGCAGGGTCTGCACGCCCTCGGTGATGACCAGATCGCCGGGGCTCAACGCCCCTTCGACCAGCACACTATCGCTATTGCGCTGCCGAATGATGACAGGCACCCGTACGGCTTCGCCGTCCCGCGCCACCCAAACGAACGAGCCTTCGCCAGTCCACTGGATCGCCAGGGGATCGACCGCCGGAAGGGTCTCGCCCGGAAAGGACAATGCAACGGAAAACGCCTGACCGACGCGCAGGCTGTCATCCTGATTTTCCAGATGGCCCTGCACCCGCAAGGTCCTGCTTGCGCGGTCGACCACGTTATCGAGTGCGACGATTTCCCCTTCAAGAGGCTGATCCGGACGGGCGAGGGCGGTCACTTCCATGGGCATGCCGATCGATAATTCATTGATAAAACGCTCTGGCACACGGAACTCGATTTGAATGCTTGATCGGTCGGTGATGACAGCAATGACGTCTTGCGCGCTGACCCGTTCGCCTTGCTCGGCTTCCAAAAGTCCGACCCAGCCAGAAATCGGCGCGGTGATCCGGCGCTGTTTCAGGTCAAATTCTGCCTGCTCGACCTCAAGCTGCGCCGTGCGCAGGGCAAGTTCTGCTTCACGAATACTCGCCCCTGCGACCGTTCCCGAGGTGCCAAGCTGACGCAGGCGTTCGACATCGCCCGTCGCGTCCGCAACCACCAGACGCGCGCGTTCCAGCGCAATCCGTTCACCCTCATCGTCGATCTGCGCAACCAGTGTGCCTGCCTCGACATAGCTTCCTGGGGCAACCGGAAGATCGCGGATCATGCCGGTGGTCTCTGACCGAACTGTCACAGATCGCAAAGCACGCCCGTCGCCGATGGCTGATACCCGCGCGTTGGCACGTCCTGCTTCAACCTCCGTAACGACAACCATGGAAGGCCCGCCACCAAAGCCGCGCCTACCGCCGCTTTCTTCGCCCACGACGGGTGGTTCGATACCGATAAGGTCATAAACCCCCGCGCGCTCGAGAAATGGCACTGCCGAGGGGACAAACGCGATCCAGACAGCAACCGCCATCGCAATGGCCACAATGCCCAAAATGAGCTGTTTCATCACATTCATCTAAGTTCCTATCGCAGTGAAGGGACATCAAATCTTTTCTATTCTAATCGATGGATATAGCGCGCCGCGAAAAGGACCCAAGCAAAATAAATGTGATGAGACACTCTGCTGCCAGCTTGCGAACATCACGCTGCTACTGGTGGAAGAGACAAAACCCGTCAGAGCAACCTTATTGCGCCTAATCTATCTTTGGGAAGGCTTGGCCGTTCGTTCGCGCTCTGATGGTTCGGTCAAGGTCATTGCGCCCTCCTGTAAACAGACACTTACGTTTCCGGAATTTAACGCTTAGCGGGCGTTATTTTCGTTTGTGGCAGGTCTTTGAGGGCGCAGCCGATCATGCGTTTGCTGTGACGGATACTGTTCGTGCAGTGCCCTGATTATTTTCCGATACGCAGCACGGTGTCTGTTCCGCACATTCACCCCGACAAATACCGACTGATCTATGGTTGGCGCATCCTTCACCCTCTGACAGCTGCCTGAGGCCACCAAAGCCTTGGCCGAGTGTTCCAAAACATAGGCCGTTCCTGAAAGCGACGTCAAAAGATCAACCATCGCAGCGTTCTGGCCGATCGAAAGCGACACATGCATCAGATCAGGTAAAAGTGCTGCATGTGCATTTGCAAAGGTCGCGGCATAGTTTGCCAGGATGTAGTTTTCTTTGCTGATAGCGGCCAAAGTGTCTGCTTCCGTCGACACCATCACATAGCGGACCTCACCCAGCGTTTCGAAATAAAGATCGGGCTGGATCTGTGGAGAATACAAAATTGCGATATCTTGCTTACCAATAATCAAATCAGAACACATTTGACTTGAATAATCCGCTTCCAACAAAAAGGCTGTATTTGGCAGAAGGTCCCGCAGGCGTCCGATCAGCCTTTTGATCTCGATCCCGACCAGATCATGTTGCAGGCCAATCCGCACCGTCACACCTGCAAGCGCGGTATCTTGTGCGGCATTCTTTGCTGTCACCCAATCATGCCGCAGACTGCGGGCGTGCGGTTCAAATCGCAAACCTTGCGTTGTCAAAGCTGTCCCTGACCGCGAACGCTGAAACAGCTTCACCCCCACGGCGGACTCAAGCGACCGCACCCGCCCTGAAACGGTTGATTGCGTCACACCCAGACGCTCGGCGGTGCGGTTGAAGCTCTTTGTCTCGCAAAGATCCAGGAAGGTATCGATCAATTCTATCTGCATCTCTGCGATCCTGCACTAATCGGTAAATCCGATCAATAATAACCGGATAGGCAGATTGCGCGATTTGCGAACTGGGAGAATACTCAATCCAGTTCCAGGGAGGCGCGCGCATGTTGGACACAGAGAAAAGAAAAGGACGCAGTGGGGGACGTGCCGCACGTGTTGCGCTACGTAGCGCACCCTTGGCCGAAAATATGCGCCCTGTCCGCGCGGGCCTGCCGGGTGGGCAGTATAAGCCGCTGACCGATGCAGAGGTTCTTCGCATCCACCACGCGGCGCTCGATGCTTTGGAGCAAATCGGCCTGTCACAGGCCCCACCTTCGGGGGTTGAGATACTGACCAAAGCAGGTGCCATCCTCGGTGATGACGGGCGCATCCGTTTCCCCCGTGCTCTTGTTGAGGACATGCTGGCCAAAGCCGCCCGCAACATCACTCTGCATGGCCGTGACCCGAAGTATGATCTGCATCTGACGGGCACCAACGTCCACTTTGGTACGGCTGGTGCAGCAGTCCATGTGGTGGACCTTGCAACAAACACCTACCGTGACAGTACCGCCCAAGACCTGCACGATGCAGCCAAGATTACCCACGCATTGGACAACGTACATTTCTTCCAACGCGCGATGGTAGCCCGCGATATCTCCGACAACCTCGAGATGGACCTCAACACGATTTACGCGTGCTGTTCAGGCACCACCAAACATGTCGGGACGTCATTTGACGATCCTAGTCATGTCGCCCCATCAATCGAACTTTTGCACCGTATCGCAGGCGGGGAAGAGGCGTGGCGTGCGCGCCCCTTTGTGTCGAATTCAAACTGTTTTGTCGTCCCGCCGATGAAATTCGCCGAAGAAAGCTGCCGGTCCATGGAGGCCTGTATTCGCGCCGGCATGCCGGTGCTGCTGCTCTCCGCTGGTCAAGCCGGTGCAACCGCCCCTGCGCCAATCGCCCTTGCGATTGTTCAGGCCGTCGCGGAATGCCTTGCCGGTGTGGTTTACGTCAACGCCATGGCGCCCGGTCATCCGGCGGTCTTTGGCACCTGGCCCTTTGTCTCTGACCTGCGGACCGGGGCGATGTCAGGTGGTTCGGCGGAACAGGCCCTGCTGACCGCAGGTTGCGCCCAAATGCACCGGTTCTATGACATTCCGGGCGGCGCTGCGGCGGGCATTTCGGATTCCAAACTCCCCGATATGCAGGCCGGATGGGAGACAGGCATCACCAACGTTCTGGCCGGTCTGTCAGGCCTGAACATGGTCTATGAGTCGGTTGGCATGCACGCCTCATTGTTGGGGTTCTGTCTGGAGTCCCTCGTGCTTGGCGATGATGTGCTGGGCCAAGTCCTGCGCACCGTTCGCGGCATCGACGTGACCGAAGACAGCACGTCTATCGAGGCGATGAAGGCCGTCTGTTTGGGCGGTCCGGGGCATTACCTTGGCTCTGATCAAACGCTTGCCTTGATGCAGACGGAATACATTTATCCTACCCTTGGCAACCGGATGAGCCCGAAAGAATGGAACGAAGCCAACCGTCCTATGTTGCTGGATCAGGCGATTGCCCGCAAGAATGACATCCTTAGCAAAGCGCGGATCCAGATCGACCCTGCCGTCGATGCAGCGATCCGCGCTGACTATAATATCTATTTCAAATAAGGGGCACCCATGCACTACGGATATATCGGCCAAGGCAACCTTGGGGCAAATTGCGCGGCCTGTTTGTTGCGGGGGGGCATGGATGTGACCGTCACGGACATCAATCGTGCCGCTGCTGAACCCGCTATCGCAATGGGTGCCAAATGGGCCGAGAGCCCCGCCGAACTTGCACAGTCCGTCGATCACGTCATCACCTGTCTGCCGTCCCCCGCTGTCTCTGAAGCGGTCGCCGCCCAGTTCCTTCCCGAGATGAAAGAGGGCGCGCATTGGATTGAAATGTCGACTTTGGGCCGCGATGAGGTGCTGGCCTTCGCGGCGAAAGCAGCGGCGCATGATGTGCGCATGATGGAACTGCCTGTCACGGGCGGTGTACATCTGGCCGCGCAGGGAAACATCACAATGCTGGCCGGTGGCGACAAGGATATGTTTGAGACCCATCTGCCCGCGCTCAAGGCGATGGGCAATCAGGTGTTCCACATGGGGCCGCTTGGATCGGCGTCGATCATCAAGGTTATCACCAATATGCTGGCCTTTATCCACCTCAAAGCCTGCGGTGAGGCGCTGATGCTGGCCAAGCGTGGCGGGCTTGATCTGGGGCAGGCGTGGCACGCGATCAAAGCCTCGTCCGGCACATCATTCGTGCATGAAACCGAAGGCGCACTGGTTCTCAACGGGTCTTATGACGTGGCCTTTAACATTGATTTGGCGTTGAAAGATCTGGGGTTCGCCATGGGTTTTGGCCGCGAATTCGAGGTGCCGCTTGATCTGGCCGCCGCGACCGAACAAACCTATGTCGCGGCGCGCGCGGCCTATGGCGGGAACGCACAATCGCCGATGATCGTGAAACTATTGGAAGACCTGCTCGACACCGATTTACGGGCAGATGGTTTCCCTGCGCGTCTGACCTAGGCTAGCGCCTCGGCAAAGAAAGGCACCCAGGCCGCGAGCACTTTGTCGGGGTGTTGTTCGGCCAGATAATGACCACCGGGCAGGGACCAGCCACGCACGTTCGCAGCCCGCTCTTGCCAAAGGGCGAGACAATCAAAATGCGCCTCAATCGCGCCGTCCTTCCCCCATAACGCCAAGAGCGGCATCTGCAGTTTGGTCGGGTCAGCATCATCATGCGCGATGTCGATGGAGGCTGCCGCGCGGTAGTCCTCACAAGCACCATGGATCGCCTCGGGTTTGGCGAAACAGGTCAGGTATTCATCCAGCGCCTGCTGCACGAAAGGCGTCAGGCCAGCGGAACCTGCGCCGCATTTCTTGAGCCAGAAAAATGCAGGGTCCGCACCAATCAAATGTTCCGGAAACGGATGCGGCAGGGTCAGCCAGTACCAATGCCAATAGGTATGCGCAAAGGCGCTGCCTGCGTCGCGGTACATCTCGCGCGTGGGCGCGATATCCAGAACAGACAGCGCGATCACCCGTTCGGGATGGTCCGCCGCCAAACGATGGGCCACACGACCCCCGCGATCATGCGATCCGATCAGAAAACGGTCATGGCCCAGATGATCCATCAGCGCCAAAACATCGCCCCCCATCGCGCGTTTGGAGTAGGGGGTGTGCGTTGCGTCCGTTGTAGGTTTCAGCGACCGGCCATAGCCTCGCAAATCGGGACAGATGACTTGATAGGTCTGAGCCAGTACCGGCGCAATCGCATGCCACATGGCAGAGGTTTGGGGGTATCCATGCAGCAGCACGAGAGGCGGGCCGTTTCCTGCGATGCGGTAAAAGATATCACCCTCTGGCGTGGCAAATGTGCGCTCTTCAAAGCCGTCAAAGAAATGGGCTGCGGCGGGCGCTTCTGCGGCTGAGGGATGCATCAAGTGAAAATCCGCTGCCAGGACGCCTGGATCGCGCCAAAGCGTTCTGCTTCATAGGCGATCAAAGCGACATGATCTTCGTAAAGCGCCAGTGCGGCAGAATGACCGTCGTCAAAGGCGCTATCCAAACAGATCAACTGGGCACCTTCCTCGCCGCGCAACGTCTTTTTATGTGCTTTGCGGAATGCCTCTACCTGCGTGCTCCAGATCGTTTGCAGCGCGGCGAAATCACCTGCTGTCGAAACAATTTCGCCGTTACAGATGTGGAGCAGGGATGAAAAGGCTGGGGCGTTCACAGTCAGGAACTGTTCCATGGGTGGCTTGGGGCCAGTGTCCACTTCGGCCAGTGCGACACCCCAAAGTTCGGCCAAACCGTCAGCGGAAATGCCGCGTTCACCACCTTTTCCAAAAGGTTGGGGTGGCAGACTGCGGACGGTCATGTTTTCCGCTTTGCCGCACAGTTCTTCCAGAAGGTCAGCCGCAGCCTGGACCATATCGGGTTCTTCGCGGGACAAAACCTGACCAATTACATCCGCGTTGGATTTGGGTGAAACGCTCAGGATGCCGCGCATGCGGCGGCCTGCCGCTATGATCTGGATGGTCGCGTTGCCACAGGTGAATGCCAGACACCGCTCAAGCACCGTATCATCAACCTCGCGCAGGATCGCGGCCACAGGTGCCGGTGATCCGCCCTCCGAGATCATGCGCGCGCCTGTTTGATCCACGGTTTCCCGCGCAGACAAAACAGCGAGTTTTTGTGCCAAAGCGTTCAATTCGCTCATTAGCCTGTTTCCAGCTCTTCGTTATGTGTTTTCATTCGCCGCTACTGATGCGGTCAAGGCATGCGCAGGCGTCAGCAACAAACTTATCTGCATCCATCTTTGGGCCGCAGATACAACAAAGAACATCATTCGGCTCGTGTTCTGCGCGCAAAAAGACACGCAACTGCGACGTACTCGCAACAGAGGCCATATCGCTTGGCTTATCCGCCAGCGCGGGCTTTCCATTTGCACCCAGCAATAATGCGGCTTCTTCGCACAAGGCATCAAGCGCCTCACGGCGCAAATTCGAACTCGAATCTGTCACAAGGATCATTTTCGTAGAGAGATCAGCGAAGGCAAGCGCAGTGCAGCCTTCAAATTTCTCTCGCAAAGCATCCAACTCATCAACAACCATTTGCAGCCTGCTTCCTAACTACGCCCTGCCATGAGTACGGCAAATATGCGGATTGTGGAAGGGCTGCAAAACGCGTTCCGCATTACGATGAACGCAAGATCCGGTCGACAGAGGATACTGGGTCCTCGGCTGCGGGTTCGGCCTGTACGCGTTCACGGGCAGAGCGGCCACTGTCAGGCGCGCGTTGGACGCGACGAGGCAGGACCGGTGTGGCTACCGGCTGGGGAATATCGCTCAAGCTATCCATGTTATAAAGGGGTAGCTCGGTGCGGGCGGTCAGCGCCGTCAGACGTTCAATCACGTCGATCAAATGTGCGGTGAAGGGCCCCGCGCCACTGGCATCCCACAGGTCATAGTTTTCGCCTGCCTGGATGGCCTGCAACAGCGAGACCGGGAAGATTGCGCCGAACTGGCCTTGGGTTTCGCGGGTTACACGTTTGATAACGCGTCCGCGATCTTTTTCGTTGTTCAGCTTGTCAAACCGCGTAATCAGCAGGATCGAATTTTCACGAACGGCCTGCGGCATGTCTTCCCATACGGCGGCCTCGGACTGGCGCCATGCCTGTGTCGCATGGGTACACCAGATCACGGCGTCCACTTCGGGTAACATCCGTTCCCAGACAGAGGATGACATGTTCGGGTCTGAAATCCCCGGAAAGTCGATCAGATCGCAAACCTCCAGAATATCAGCTTCGAGGAACAGGCGGATATTGCGGGTTTCTTCTACGGGGATGCTTTCCAGATCCTCGATTGATACCGGCTCTTTCGAGCCATCGGTGCCAACGCGATAAGGCGCGCGCGTGCCGTAAGAAATCCAGACAGGTGACAAACGTGTCGCTGTCACTTTTTCAGGCAACGGGCGTTGGCCCATCAGCAGGTTGGAAAGTGTGCTTTTACCTGCGCTGAATTCGCCCATCAGGGCGATGCGTGGTTTGCGGCGTCCGCCGGAATTTGTTTCACCAACACTCATTTATCAACTCCCACTGCAAGCAAAGGCTTACTCTCGCTAAGCTCTTCAAAGATATAGTCGAAAAGCTCATCGCGTTCCTGCTGGGCAGTAATACCAAAAATGTCTTCCAAATCGTCAATTGCGATCTCGGACTTGCTGCTGATGTCCTGAAGGATCGCGCGCTGCTCGGCGTGGAATTCCCGCAATTCGGATTGCGCGCGCGCACGAATATCATCGGCTTGCCGTATCTTCAGCTCGTCCACGATCGGGGCTGTTTCCGCTTCGATCAGATCGTAGAACCCGCTTGCAAAGGCGCGGTATCCCTTGCGGCGTTTCCACCAGCCTTTCCACCATGATGTCTGTAGGTCCAGCGCAATGGTCTGGCCCAACGAAACAGGCGCAGGGATTTCTGGTGGGGCAGGCGGCGTGATTGTGAAGTTTTCAACATCGACGCCAAAAGCGGACCGATACGTATCGGCCAGATCGCCAGCAACCGCGGCATAGACGTCCTGACAGCTCGCGGTCACATTGCGGCGCATCACCTGATAGCTGGTGCGCAGCAACATGCGCAGACCATCCGGGCTATATTGCCAGATTTCTTCTTCGCCGTTGGTTTCCAGATGCTGCAGCAAAGATTCCAACGCGCGATCCAGAAAGCGTTTGTGCGATTGATCAACGCGCGACCCGAACTGCGCAAAGGCGATATCCAGCCGCTCATCAAGGGCCTTCAAACTTGCGGTTTCCAACTCGTCAAGATGCGCAGCGAGCTTCTCGCTCGACATCACTTCGACGGTGTCACCATCCAGACGCATGGAAACAACCGCGTTCGAGGCGCGTACGCCCCCCACAAGGTTCAGCGCGCGTTTGCGTGATGCAGACAGGATTTCCGCGCCTGGCCCTTCTGAGACACGCTCAGACAGTGCACGGTAAAGCTCTGGAATGCCGGATAGGTGCCAGACAAGCTCTTTGGTTTCCATGCTAGCGGTTTCAGCGCTCAGCGCGGCCTCCGCCCAGTTGAACATGGCTTCTGCGCTGTCTGCGACAATATCATCAAGGTCTTCGGACAGCGCCATGTTGGCCCAATATGCGCTGCCAAAGATAACCTCTGGGTTCTCTGGTCCGTTGTTATCCGCCAGCGTCTGCAGAATGCTTTCGCGGATTTCGGGAACCTGTGCGCCGGGATCGGACAATTCGTCGATACGGTTCACAAAGATTACGACCTCGCGCGCCTTCACGTTCGAAATCAGACGGATCAGGCCCATATCCATCGAGCTGAGCGCCTGATGGGCGGACAGGACGACGACACAAATACGGCTATCGCGCAGGGCGTTGATGGTGATCTGTTCACGCATCATGAAAGTATCGTTCACGCCCGGCGTGTCGCGCAGGCAGATCGGCATCGGGATCGACGGCGCGGTCAGATAAAGATCAGCGGATTTTGTGATATCGGCAAAGCGGCCCTGTTGGTCGTCTTCTTCGAGATCTTCAAAATCGTCGCCCATACAGACATAACGCTGCACCAATTCGTCGCTCAACTCGGCGTAGCTGTGCTTTTGTCCCAGCAACAGTTCGAACTTGCGTCCCAAGCGCTGCCTTGTTTTTTCGCGCATTTCGGCAATTTGTTGACGCACTTTTTCAAGTTCTTCGTCGGCACCGGCACGTTCCGACAACTCACCGATTCGGCCACCGTTCTCAACAAGGTGATCCCATTCGCCTTGGCTGAAAAACTGGAAGGTTGCGGTTGGGGCATCATCAGGCAAGGGCGCATTCAGGTGAAGCGAAGTGACGACAGAGGTCCACGGGTTCACGTCGGCAGGCAAAAGATCGGGCCGACCGACCATGGCGTTCACCAAAGATGTCTTGCCGGATTTGATCTGGCCAATCATCGTGATGCTGGGCTCAAACGCACGTAACTGCTTGATAAGTTTGGTTGCTTTCTTATCCGCGT
Source organism: uncultured Alphaproteobacteria bacterium (assembly GCA_942490805.1). Classification (GTDB taxonomy): domain Bacteria; phylum Pseudomonadota; class Alphaproteobacteria; order Rhodobacterales; family Rhodobacteraceae; genus Yoonia. The sequence continues at coordinate 160,155 of CALNYU010000003.1, forward strand.
CTTGGCCGCCAAGCTTTACAACATCCGCAAGCGTCGCCTCCAGGTCGACGACTTCATCGTGAAACCGGTCCAGCTTCTCCAGGCCAAGGCGCATGAAGGGGAGTTGCTCCGGCGGGACTGCTAGACCATCCCCATTTGCGACCTCTTCCATCTTCATCCTTGTCCGTCCTTAACCAATTCATCGTACCACAGCTGTGGGCGGTACCGCTTGTCGCTTAATAGCAAGAAAAGCACCGCCTTTATTGCCATAATGGAAACAGATCCGCACGGCAAAAGTATGGCGCTGAACTTAAAATTTTCTCAAGCGACGACGCAAGTTACGCAGCCAGATCAGCCTGCAGTTCACGCTTAATCTGGAGCATGAGGCTAATGGCTTCAAGGGCTGCACTGCCCTGTTTCTCCATCTGCATCAATTGCACCATATCTGCGGCATCATAGGCCGTGTCGCGGGTGCGCTGCAATGAAAGGTCTGCGGCGTCACCGTTTTCGTTCAGATAGTCACAAAGCCACTGTATCTGATCCACAGCCATCGTCATGACTTCGGCGGGTCCATCCTCGCCTTGGTCTTCCAACACAGTCGCAAGCTCCGCGCCGCGTTCTTCAAGGTAGGCAATAACATGCTCATAAGCGTCGCGTGTGGCCGGTTGTAGCGGCTCTGCCGCAGTCTCGACAGCAACCTCGACTGGCGCTTCTGCTTCAGGTTCTGGTGCGGGCGTCTCGGCGGGTTTTGTGGCCTCCTCGAACGCGAGGTCGCGGGACACGTTCTTGCGGGCGGCAATCTCGCGCAGGCGCGAAATCGCGTCGCGTGTTGCGGGCTTTGTTTCAGCGGGTGCTGAGCCTTTCGGGGCCTCTGTCTTCTCAGGCGGCGCAACTGGTGCAGCAGGCTCTTTCGCGACCTCTGGCTCTGGTTTGGGTGCGGGCTCTGGCGCTGGGCTCACGTCCGGCGCGACAGGGGCATCCTTCACAGGGGCCAAGAGATCAGCGTATTGGTGCAGCAGAACATCGGCTTGATCCACCGCCGACTGACGGCCGCGCTCAACCTGTTTCAGCACTGCCGAGATCAGCGCAGACCCGCCGCTTTCGCGCATGGCGTCCTTGTCTACGGTTCCATCTGCATGACGCGCAGAAAGAGCCTGGTTCGTGGCAATGGCCAGAACCGCATTGAAATCATCCCCTGCAGCCGCCGTAATCGCCCCTACGGCAGCTTCATAAAGCCCCTGTGCCTTTAGGAAATCGGCATGGGTCACCATGCAAAACGCGTGATCCTTGATCAGGTCAGGCATGGTCGCCCAGATGCGCTGTTCGGGTTCGGTAAAGCCGCGTGTGCACCACAGTGCGACATCTGACCGTTTGGAGGCCCACTGCGATGCACGGTGCACCGCGTTTGTGTCATTGGGTGCGACGACCTCAAGAACCGAAATCTTGTTCAGCGCAGGAAGCGGCATCTGCATTTCAATAAAGACGGGGGAAAGCCCCGCGATCATGTCGGCATCAACGCTATTGAATTCTTCTTTCGACCCATCGGGCAGCGTGCAAACCGATTTTTCGCTTTCGCCATAGACCAGTTGCAGCGTTGGCAGGTGTACCCCCTGAGGGATCACATCCGCGCCCACCAGCAAGTTCAGCAATCTGGATTTTCCGGATTCCGGCATGCCAAGTATCGCCAAACGCACCGGCTTTTGCAGGCGCTCAAGCAACACTTCTGCTTTCTCGTGGTCAGAATCAGGAAGCAGGCCACTTAGCACGGCCTGCTTCAATTCTGTTTGAACCCGGTTTCCCAGTGATTGATTCGACATTACTTGCCTCCGGCGGCTATCTTAGCCGGCGGCTCAGCCGCATCAACCTCCTGTGTCATGTCGTTGTCATCATTCAGCTCGACCTTTTTGAGTGGTCTTACTTCTTTAATCACGGTCGGTCCGTTATTCGCCGCGACTTCCTTGGGCTTCTTTGTCTTGGCTGCGACCTTTTCGATGTCGTCCAATTCAACGACGCGCGTGACGGTTGATGTCTGATGATCAACGTGGCCAACCGGCTTGGCGCGGATCGCGCGGATCACAGGCTTGTTGTGGTTGAGCTTGATCACCGAAAACGTGCAGTTGTCCTGATCGGGGTCTGCAAGCGCCTCAATCGCCTCCAAAAGATAGCCTGCAATCTCGGCGGCCTTCTTGCGGCGATAGCGGTGCAGGATTTTCTGGATCTTCGCGTCTTCCAGATACTGCAAACCATCACTTGAAACGACCACGATGTCACCGACTTGGAGTTCGAACGGCGTTTTCGGGCAGTCCGATTTTGTCACGCGGTCACCCAAGATCACCGATGTCAGGCAATTACGGTCAGGGTGGTTTTTGCCGGCGGCTTCATCAAGCAAACCTTGCTTAACCATAAAGTCGATCTGCGGTGCCATCGAATGATCTTCATTCAACTGCTTCATCGTGCCGTTGCGGTAGTGGTACAGCGGGCTGTCGCCAATCGACATCCAATACATGCGGTTTTCGACCAGGACGACCGAAACAAGGGTTGCGCCCATGCCGCGTGTTTCAGGATGCGCACGCACGTGTTCACGGACATAGCCGTTTGCATTCGCAGCCGCTTCGGTCAGGAAGCGCGGAATTTCGCCTTCGAAATCGCTGAAATTCGCACTTTCGAATTTCAGTTCGCTAAAGACTTCGGTGACAACAATCTTGCTGGCGACGTCACCGGCCGCATGGCCACCCATGCCGTCAGCAAGCACAACAACACCACTATCCGCCCCGAACGGGAAATCAGTGACAATTGCGTCTTCTTGATAGTCACGCCCGCCCTGACAAATCGCAGATGCGACGTCAAAACGTGGTTCAGGCGATCGCCACATCTTCGTCCTCCTCGGTCGTACCGTCTGACCAGTTGAATGACTTGTCGCAAAGGGCGACAAACCGCAGCACAGTTTCGCCGATGCGGATGATATCACCCGTTTTCAGCGTTTCGTTGCTGATCAATGGCTTGTCGTTCAGGCGTACGATATTCGACTTGCCGCCATGACCGAGCAAGAATTCTTTGGTGTCGGCATCATAGACGATCGCGGCGTGGTTCGTGCGCGAGATCGAGTTATCACCGAAATCAAGCTGGATAGCCTGGTCTTCGCCACGGCCAATCTGCGACATGCCCGCCATCAGAGAAAAGCTTTCGCCGCGGCCTGGGCCTTCGGCAACAACGATCCAGCCGACAGGGAAACGTACGCTCTTGGTCGGTGCGGCCTTTTGGGCGTCATTGAACAGATCAACGACATCACCATCGGATTTATCAAACCCGATCAGGCGTGTTTTCGTCCGGCGCGACCGTGCCGGCGACCGTGCCGCTGCCGCAGAGGCAATCGCCGGTTCTGCCACAGGTGCAGCGACGGGGCGTGCAGGTGGAATCGGGGCGGTCGGTTCAGGAAGGGCCGTTGATGTCCCGTCATCCTCAAGATCCCAGATATTCACAGCAGCCGCAGGTGTTGGCGCGGCAGGTGCAGCGGGTGCTGGCTCTGCTGTGACAACCCGCACATCGGCTGCGGCTTCGGTGGGAACATTGATTGGCGTAGCAGCTGGTGGCTGGCCCAGAGGTCCGGCCTCATCAACCATTGATCCGATCGTATCGCGATAGGATTGCTCAAGCGATTCGACGGAACTTGCACGCCGCGTGCTTGTCTCACTACGCTTCTTTCCAAGTAGGTCACGAATGAATTTCATTTTAACTACCTTCCAATTTACTCACGCCATGTGGTCCTGACGGCCCACGTCGACGTAATTTACTCTGCCGCGTCCGTTGCGGTATGCGAGGCGACCCAAAGGCCACCGTCGCGCTGCACTGCGAAACTGAATTGTTCCGTTCCGTTTGCGAATTCGCGCTCAAAGATGTTCATAATCGAGTCGCGTTGATCAATCGTTTCGCCGGTCGAAATGTAGGAGGTGATAACATCGCCTACTTCCAGGCCACCCGGTTCGCTTTGATCAAGTGCAACAACGGATGTTGTCCAGCCTGTGCCAGAGAACGCAGTCTGGAATGCTGTTCCATCCGCCAACGTGACGTTCTGCACGACCGGGACAACCCAGCTATACTGCACGAAATCACCGGTGGATGGCTTGATTGTGTTGAAAGCCACAGGAATAGTCGGCGCCACATCAGCATCGCCGATTTGCTGGCGGAGTGCTTCTGGGATGTCAGAGATTGCATCAATGTCGACGCCATTCACCGCCACGATCACAAGGCCAGGTTCAACCCAGACAGGAGAGATCGGGCCGGCCTCGGCCACAATGTTTGATTGCTCGCCAGCCGCTGTGAAGGGCAACTGGACAGTCCATGACCCTGTCACCGGAGCTACCACAGGTGGCAGCTCGTTTCCGGGTGTGACGGCGGAAATTTCGACAGCTGGACCGGAGCCGATGTTTTCGATGTTGTCTGGCGTTGTCGGCAGTGCGACCGACGCAATTTCGGAATCTTCCACAGGACGATTTGCAGACGCTGTTGGCAAAACATCACCCGACACAGGCTGATCAGCCGCGGGCTGTGGCGTCGCAACAGGCTCGGGCAGTGGCTCTGTTGCGGGCAGGGCGGCGATTTCAACGCTTTCAGGACGTGTGGCCGGACGGACGGCTGGTGTCGGTGCATCTGCCACGGCAGGTGTATCGACCACAGCAGGCGGTACGATCGACGCTTCTTCTGCCGCAGGCTCTTGTGTGATCTCTGGGGTCTGCCCCGTAGCGATCGAAGCGGCCAATTCTTCTGCAACGGAAGGTGCAGGTGCCTCAGCGCTTGGCGCAACAAAAGCGGGTGCTTCGGCCACGACAGGATCCGAAGCGGCCTCAGGTGCCGGAGTAGCGGCCTCAGGTGTCGGTGTAGTTGTAAAGAGAGGCGCAGCAGGTGCTTCTGCGACAACAGGTGCTTCAACCGCGGCAGGTGCCGTCGCGACAGCAGGCTCTTGTGTTGCAACAGGTGCATCGTCGCCGCCGGTCATTGTCATCACGCCGACACCAACCAAAAGGGCGACTGCAGCAGCAGAACCCAGCAACAAAGGCATGTTGGACTTCTTCGCTGATGCAGCGGCCACCGGGGCATCTTTAGATGTTTTTTGCGCCTCGGTCGCAGTTGTCGCGCCAACCTTGAGCGGCGTTACATTGCTGTGCCCGCCGTCCATGATCTCCAGCCACTCTCGCGCGGATTGGACGCGGTCTTTTGGCAGGACGGCAAGGGCTTTGTCGATCGCCGTCAGGAACGAAGGCTCATATTCATCAAAGCGGCCTGCGAGCGGCACGTATGGATCGGCTTCGCCAGAGGCGATTGCGGCCAAACGGGCCTGCGAATTTGGTGGGACATCACCGTTGATGAGGTGATAGAAAGACGCGCCCAAGGCATAAAGGTCGCTGCTCGGGCTCTGGTCCGAACCTGCGATATAAAATTCCTGCGGGGAGTAGCCGTCTTTGACAACGCGCAGCGCTGACAGCACACGGCTTTGCTTGGTGGCTTCTTCGCGGGCCGCGCCAAAGTCGATCAAAACAGGGTGGAATTCCTTGTTGATCAGAATGTTGTCCGGCGAAATATCGCGGTGCAGGATGCCTTGGTCGTGGATAAAGCCAACCGCACCCAAAACTTCTTTCAGAATAGATTTAATCTGTGTTGAATTCAGACCGTGGTTGGGATCCTCGATTGTATCCAGAAGATCGCGGCCGGTCACAAAGTCCAGCGCCATATAGGCGGTCTCGTTGTCTTCAAAAACCTGATGCACACCGACAATATTCGGGTGATCCAGCTTGGCGAGGCTGCGGGCCTCTTGGACAAACAGGCGGACGATTGATTTCAGTTCATTCTGGTGCGCACGCGAACGGGCCTGAACCACGTAGCGGCTGCGACGGCAGAATGCGCCTGGGAAACACTCTTTGATAACGACCTTACGATCGAGGCTATCCTTCGCCAAATACGTGATGCCGAAACCACCGGCATTCAGAAAGCTCTCAATCGTATACTGTCCGTGCATCAACTTTGTGCCCGGTTTCAGCTCATCAACGAAGCTATCCTTTTCAGTCGTATTCTCTTTCATTTGCGGCTTAGCCATCTCTATACCCAGCTTTCAACATCACTCACACGACGGTCTTTCGTCTTCGATGATCTTGCTCTCATTCAAATTAGGCCAAAAAGTGACACTAACTTGTTGTTTAGTGGTTCTTAATCTTTTGCAGTCTGCAGCATTAGAACAGAAGGCAGAAACAGTGACTGGCGAAAAATCGCCTATTTGCCTGAGTTTTAACTGAAAACATACCGCTTTGCGGTGCGTGCGGGCGGTTGGTTGACGACGGTGTTCCGCCGGACAGGAATGCCTGCGTTTTCTGTATTTCTGATGGATTTCTCTTGGCTCTGCACGGGAATTGAGCGGCTTTTTCGCCGAATCTCATTGGAAATGCGGTGGGAATCGACGCGATTCTCTTGAGGGTTTCCGAACATGTTTCTTTACACGCCTCGCTTGAGGTGCCCCCGCGAAAGGTGCAGCATCCGGGATAACACAGTAAGGACAGTCTCATGGTGCGTGTATTCATTAACGGGTTCGGCAGAATTGGCCGGACAATGCTGCGGGCCCATGCGACAGGCGCTTGGCCGGATATCGACGTTGTCGGGATCAACGACATCGCCGCCCCAGAACTTTGCGCCCACCTCTTTGAATATGACAGCGTGTTCGGTCCTTACGCCGGTGATGTCGCCTATGCGGATGGTGCGCTTGTTCTGGATGGCAAGGCGATCCCGCTCATGCGTACCGACGACATCTCGATGCTTGATCTGTCGGATGTGGATATCGTGCTTGAATGCACCGGCAAAGCTGACAGCCGCCCGATTGCAGAACGTGGTTTACAAGCAGGCGCTGGGCGCGTGCTGATCTCGGGGCCGTCCTCTGCCGCAGACCTTACGGTCGTGTTGGGGGCGAATGAGGCCTTGCTGAAAGATCAGCCCATCGTCTCGAACGCCTCTTGTACGACCAATGCGCTGGCCCCTTTGGTCAAACTCATTGATGACACATGGGGTCTGCAAACCGGTTGGATGACGACGATCCATTGCTACACCGGCAGCCAACCCAGCATTGACGCACCAAGGGGCGATATGCTGCGCAGTCGCGCCGCCGCCTTGTCGATGGTGCCCACAACCACCTCGGCCCAGCGGCTTCTGGACGAAGTGTTGCCCGATCTCGCAGGCCGGATCGAAGCCGCTGCGGTTCGCGTCCCCGTCGCCTCGGTTTCTGCCGTAGATTTGTCGGTCACGCTGGACAGCAAAGTCACGCTGGACGACGTCCATGCCGTGCTGCGTGCCCAATCCGGCATCATCGGCTGGACCGAAAAACCGCTGGTCTCAACCGATTTGCGCGCGCGGCCCGAAAGCCTTGTGGTCTCACTTCCCGAAACGCGCGTAACCCAAGGCGGGCTTTTGCGGGTCTTTGGCTGGTACGACAACGAATGGGGCTTTTCATGCCGGATGCTGGATGTAGCGACGCGGATGGCGTAACCCTGCGATGCGCGCCTACTGGCCTGACATCGCAATGGGCGAGGCGATCTCGACAAGGCACCCGTTCAAATCACGCACGTAAGAAACCGTCTGCCCCCAAGGTTTTTCTTCAGGCGCAGTAACCGGTGAGCAGCCTTCCGAGACCGCGCGGTCGTATGCCGCGCCCACCTCATCTGTGACGAAGCAAATTTCCCATCCGGCGGCCAACCCAGCAGGATCGTTGGGCCGGATCGCAAGCCCGTTCATTTCTGCGGCCTCAAACCCGGCAAAAGCCAGCGCCGTGGCACCGGTCTCCATCTCGGCATAGAGGTTGCTTTCATGCACGAACCGGCACTGCAGCCCGAAGGCGGTTTCATAGAACGTGACCGTTTTGGGCACGTCAGCGACATAAATGATTGTATATCCAAGTTTCATCCCCTGACATTACCGCGGTTCTTTGCGCTGGTCTTGAATAAATCGGACCTGCTTTAGCAATCAGCATGGGCAGCGTCAGTTCGGTTGGGATGCATGAGGGTGTGAAATTGCCGTATCGTCCGCAATACTGATGCGCCATTGCAAATGTGCACAGAGCAATCTGCAGCATTGCCGCCTTTCCCTTCTTGGCCGGTCGCACTAGGTACCGCAGACCAAACCAAAGGCACCAACATGTCCGCAATCGTATCCGTTCAAAACCTGCGCAAAGCCTACGCCGGGGGTTTTGAGGCCCTTAAATCCGTGAACCTCGATATCGAAGAGGGTGAAATCCTTGCGTTGCTCGGGCCCAATGGCGCGGGCAAAACGACGCTGATTTCCACGATCTGCGGGATCACGGTGCCGACGTCCGGCACAATCACCGTGGGCGGGCATGACACGCAAAAGGCCTTCCGCGCCGCCCGCGCCCTCATCGGCCTTGTTCCGCAAGAGATTAACCTCGAACCCTTTGAGACGGTGATGAACACCGTGCGCTTTTCGCGGGGTCTTTTCGGGAAGCCGCGCAATGACGCCTACCTTGAAGATATCCTCAAGCAACTGTCGCTTTACGACAAAAAGGACAACAAGGTCATGACGCTCTCGGGCGGCATGAAGCGCCGTGTCCTGATCGCCAAAGCGCTGAGCCACGAACCGCGCGTGCTGTTCCTTGATGAACCTACCGCTGGTGTTGACGTGGAATTGCGCAAGGATATGTGGGAGGTCGTGGCGGACCTCAAAGCCTCTGGCGTGACCATCATCCTGACCACCCATTATATCGAAGAGGCCGAGGCAATTGCCGACCGCGTCGGTGTGATCAACAAAGGTGAAATCCTGCTGATTCAGGACAAAGCCGACCTGATGGCGCAGATGGGGCGCAAGCAGTTGAAAATCGAATTGACCGCGCCTGTTGATCAGGTGCCAGCAGCACTTGCCGACTATCACCTGACCCGCGCCGAGGATGGTCTATCGCTGATCTATCACTACGACACCAAGGGCGAGCGCACGGGCATCACCACCCTTTTGGGCGATCTGCAAAAGGCCGGATTGCAGATGAAAGACCTGCAAACACAACAAAGCAGCCTCGAAGATATCTTCGTGGGCCTCGTAAAGGAAACCGCATGAGCCTGAACGCGATTTGGACAATCTATGTCTTTGAAATGCGCCGGTTCTTCCGGACGATCACGCAAAGCTTTATCTCGCCGGTGCTGTCGACCGCACTTTATTTTGTCGTTTTCGGCGCCGCTATCGGCAGCCGCATTGATGAGGTCGAAGGCGTTAGCTATGGCGCGTTCATCGTACCGGGCCTCATCATGCTGTCGGTGATGACCCAAGCGACAACAAACGCCAGTTTTGGCATCTATTTTCCCAAATTCATCGGGACGATCTACGAACTTCTCTCTGCGCCGATCAGTTTTCTTGAGGTGGTCGCGGGCTATGTCGGGGCCGCCGCAACCAAGGCGCTGTTCATCGGGGTTGTGATCCTCGTGACCTCGTTTTTCTTCGTCGATATCCAGATCGCGCACCCTTTCGCGATGCTGGCCTTCCTCGTGCTGACCTGCATCAGTTTTGCGCTGTTGGGGTTCATCATCGGCATCTGGGCGGGCAATTTCGAGCAGCTCCAACTGATCCCGCTGTTGGTGATCACCCCGCTCGTTTTCTTGGGCGGATCGTTCTATTCGATCACGATGCTGCCGCCCGTTTGGCAAACCATCACGCTGTTTAACCCCGTGGTCTATCTGATCAGCGGTTTCCGCTGGTCGTTCTTCGGACAGGCGGATGTCGGCATTGGTGTGTCGCTCTTTGCGATCGCGCTTTTCACCGCGATCTGTCTGGCGGTCATCTGGTGGATTTTCCGCACCGGCTGGCGGATCAGGCAGTAACCCTTGCGTGCGGCCAACAGAGGTCTAAGTATCTTAGCATGAAACGCTTTATCCCATTTATGAAGTCCGAGCCCTATGTCGCCGTGATCCGGCTACAGGGCGCTATCGCAAATTCCGGGCGGGGGCTTGATAACCCCAGCCTTGCGCCTGTTATCGAAAAGGCCTTTCGTAAAGGCAAACCCGCTGCTGTGGCGTTGGAAATCAACTGCCCGGGAGGATCGCCTGTGCAGTCGTCACTGATTGCATCACGCATCCGGCGTTTGGCGGATGAAAAGAAAATTCCTGTCTTTGCTTTTGTCGAGGACGTGGCGGCCTCTGGCGGATATTGGCTGGCCTGTGCGGCAGACGAGATTTTCGTTGATAGCTGTTCAATCACCGGTTCCATCGGTGTGATCAGCGCAGGGTTCGGCGCGACCGATGCGATCGAGAAGATCGGGGTTGAGCGCCGCGTGCATACGGCCGGTAAATCCAAATCCATGATGGACCCGTTCAAGCCGGAAAAACCTGCCGATGTGAAAAAGCTCAAAGGCTGGCTGGAAGACCTGCACGCGACATTTATCGACTACGTGAAATCGCGGCGGGGGACCAAGTTGTCAGACAATCCTGATCTGTTCACCGGCGAAGTCTACATCGGTCAAAAAGGTGTGGATGAGGGGCTGGTTGATGGCATCGGCCATCTGGTGCCCGTGATGAAGGAACGCTTCGGCGACAAGGTTCGCTTCAAGCGCTATGACCAGAAAAAGCCTCTCTTTGCCCGCTTCGGTGCGCAGATCGTTGACGATGCCGTTGCAGGCATCGAAGAACGCGCCGCCTTCGCGAGGTTCGGCCTTTGATCATCAAAGCGATCTTTATTTTTCTGGCCTTCATGCTGGTGCTTGCCATGTTCGGCAAATGGCGGTTCCCGGGACAGGCGCGGTTGGCCCAGGCCAAATGCCCCAAATGCCTGCGCTACCGGATCGGCAAAGGGCCGTGCCAATGCGAAAAGCCCCGCAAATGAGGGCGCTGGTCACAGGTGCAGGTGCACGGCTGGGGCAGGCGATGGCGCTATATCTGGGGCAGCGTGGCTATGATGTGGCCGTGCACTACGCCGGATCAGAGGCTGGCGCGCAGGACACTGTGGCCCAGCTCGCAGCGCTGGGGCGTCGCGGCGTGGCCTTGCAGGCCGACCTGCTAGATGAAGTCGCAACGCAAGGATTGGTTACGCGCGCGGTGGATGCGCTGGGCGGTCCGCTGACCTGCCTTGTGAACAACGCCTCGATCTTTGAATACGACAGCATCTCCAGCGGAACCCGCGAAAGTTGGGACCGGCATATCGAATCCAACCTGCGCGCACCCTTCGTGCTGACCCAACATTTCGCAGCGCAAGTGCCCGAGCCAAAGCCGGACGCGCAGGGCGAACCTGTGGCGCAGGGCCTTGTCATTAACATGCTCGACCAGCGCATCCACAAACTGACGCCCGAGTTCATGAGCTATACCATCGCCAAGATGGGCCTTTGGGCGATGACACGGACAACAGCGCAGGCGCTTGCCCCCCGCGTGCGGGTCAACGGGATCGGTCCGGGGCCGACGCTGCAGGGGCACCGGCAAAGCAAAGAGCACTTCGACAAACAGCGCGCCGCGACGATTTTGAAACGGGGCGCAAACCCCGCAGATATCACCGCCGCACTGGGATATTTCCTCGATGCGCCTGCCGTTACGGGGCAAATGTTGGCGGTTGACGGGGGGCAGCATCTTGCTTGGGAAACGCCTGACGTTCTGGGTTTAGAGTAGACTCCGCGTCAAGTTGTGCACCGCAGAGGGTCCACCTTCACGAAAACGTCACAAATGGCCTATTTTTCAAGGTGTTAATCAAATCTCAATTAAAATACATAGCATTTTCAAATAGTTGGAAAGCTGCCTATTTTTTATGCAAACAGTCGAAGCCTGCCAAATACAACGAAAAATTCCACCTGACCAAGAATAACCCACGGAGTTATCCACAGAAACGGTGGATGCCTTTCCTCTTGTCCTTGGTGCGTTACCATTGCAGACAACCGAGAATCACAGATCGATCAGATGACAGAGCAGCCCTCCCAGCCAATCCAGACCGGATATGACGTGATCCATGCGTATTTGCGCACGCTGGACAGCTCTCCGGGCGTTTACCGGATGCTCGATGCAGACAGCCGTGTGCTCTATGTCGGCAAGGCCCGCAACCTGAAGGCGCGGGTGTCGAATTATTCCCGCCCCGGCAATCATTCTCCCCGCATCACGCGGATGATCCGCGAAACTGCGACGATGATGTTCCTGACGACAAGGACGGAGACCGAGGCGCTGTTGCTTGAGCAGAACCTGATCAAGCAGTTGAAACCGCGCTACAATGTCCTGCTGCGTGACGACAAATCCTTTCCCAATATTCTGGTGACGAAAGATCACGCTTACCCGATGATCAAAAAACATCGCGGCGCGAAAAAGCAAAAAGGCAATTACTATGGCCCTTTCGCGGGCGCGGGCGCCGTGAACCGTACGCTTAATCAGCTGCAGCGTGTGTTCTTGCTGCGCAATTGTTCGGACAGTGATTTTGAAACGCGCACGCGCCCTTGCCTGCAATATCAGATCAAACGCTGTTCGGGTCCCTGTTGTGGTCTGGTGTCCGAAGAAGATTACGCGGCTTCCGTCCGCGACGCCGAGAAGTTCTTGCAAGGCCGCACAAAGGGTATTCAGGAAACGTTGGCAAAGCAGATGCAGGACGCCAGCGAAGCCATGGAGTTTGAGCGTGCCGCAGCCCTGCGCGACCGCATCAAAGCCCTGACCCAAGTGCAATCCGCCCAAGGTATCAACCCGCAGAACACCGCCGAGGCTGACGTTATTGCGCTGCACCGTGACGGGGGGCAGGCCTGCGTGCAGGTGTTCTTTATCCGCGCCAACCAGAACTGGGGCAACCACGACTATTACCCGCGCATCAGCGGGGATGAGGACGCATCCGAAGTGATGGAGGCCTTTGTCGGCCAGTTCTATTCCAACCGCGAACCGCCGCGGATGCTGATCCTGTCACATGGCCTCGATAACGATGATCTGATGGCAGATGCGCTCGCTGAAAAGGCCGAACGCAAGGTCGAAATCATGGTCCCCCAGCGCGGCGAAAAGGCCGAGCTGGTGCAAAACGCCCTGCGCAACGCCCGCGAAAGCCTTGCGCGCAAAATGTCCGAAACCGCCACGCAGGCCCGTCTGCTCAAAGGCGTGGCCGAGGCCTTTGATATGGAAAAAACCCCCCAGCGGATCGAGGTCTACGACAACTCGCACATCCAAGGCGCCCATGCCGTCGGCGCGATGGTTGTCGCGGGGCCGGATGGCTTTGACAAAAACCAATACCGTAAATTCAACATCAAGGGCGATAGCCTCACACCCGGCGATGACTTTGGCATGATGAAAGAGGTGCTGACCCGCCGTTTCCAGCGCCTTCTGAAAGAAGACCCCGAACGCACCCAAGGCACATGGCCGGACCTGTTGCTGATCGACGGCGGACAAGGGCAGGTGAGTGCGGTGCGCGAGATCATGGATGCGCTGGGCGTCAGTGACATTCCGATGGTGGGCGTGGCCAAAGGTGAAGACCGCGACGCGGGCAAAGAGGAATTCCACCGCACCGGCAAACCCGTCATGGCGCTGCGCCACAACGATCCTGTGCTCTATTTCATCCAGCGGATGCGCGACGAGGTACACCGCTTTGCCATCGGCACACACCGTGCAAAACGGTCGAAAGCGATTGGCGCGACACCACTCGACGACGTGCCGGGCGTCGGTGCGACGCGGAAACGGGCGTTGCTGGCGCATTTCGGCTCGGCCAAGGCCGTCGCGCGGGCGAATTTGGCGGATTTGAAAGCGGTAGACGGGGTGTCAGCGAAGCTGGCGCAGACGGTGTATGATTATTTCCACGAGAACGGCTAGATTGGCGCTTGCGCCCGATCAAACTGGCCGTAATCGCGGCGAATGTTGTAAATCGCGGCCTGTTCCAGACCGGACGCACCGAGGTGTTGATCCAACAAATCCTGCGCCGCAGCGGATCCATCGGTTGTTGCGAGCGCGATAAATTGACCTTTGTGATTAACGCTTTCAAACCCGCCAAACGCAGGGTCGGTCACAGGCGAATTTCCATAAAGTGCTACGACATGGGATGCATCAGAAGCCTCCAAAGGTGCCAGCTCTGCGCCCGATGTCCAATGCAACACCCGCGCGCCGACGCGGATCCGATAATCCGAAAAATGCACCTGCCGTCCCGCCGACTGCGACCGACGGTGCGTTGCGTCCTTGCGCCACGCGATAATCGCCTCTTCGCTCTCCCAAAGCTGGTGTGAAAGTATGACGTCCGCTTCAGTCAGCGACGCATAGCGATCCAGAAAAGCAAGGCCCGTGTGCTGTGCCAACACAGGCCGCAACAGCGCCACGTGTTCGAAATAATGCTCCAGATGTCCGGGTTTCGGGCGGACTTCAAAAACAGCGCATGCATCCCTTGGTTTCCCTTTTGCCGCTGGCGCTAACAAGCGGTCTGATATGATGTGGAATGTATAGCTAGAGTGCCAGCAAACGAAAACTGGCGCGCCAAATGGTGTGCCAATCACCGAATCAAGCCATCACTCAGTCCACAACAACTTTCAGGTCCGTTTGCGAAGTAAGACGCGGCTCGATTTTGGCATTTTGTCGATCTCTATCACCTCATTCTCCGGCCCGATCTTCGTGAACCACGCTTCGCGGTAGATCACCCCGTCCAGTGCCAACGATACGCCGCGTTTGATCTGTGGCGCCAATCCGGGGTGCTTTTCGGCCAAGGCGTCCAGCAATTCCTTGAAATTGCTGGCCTCGACCTCGACCCATTCCTCGCCATCCGCCAGATTGCGGAGCGATCCCCAGAGTTTGACGCGGACCATGGCCCTAGCCCATCATTGCTTTCAGCAAGCGCGGCGGCGACATCGGCAGTTCCGTCATCCGCACGCCCGCTGCCCGCGACACGGCGTTTGAGACCGCAGCCAAGGGTGGCACAATCGGCGTCTCACCCACGCCGCGCACACCGTAGGGGTGGCCGGGGTTGGGGATTTCCAGAATCACCGTTTCAATCTCTGGCAGGTCAGAGGCCACGGGAATCCGGTAATCAAGGAAACCGGGGTTCTGCAAACGCCCGTCCTCACCATAGATGTATTCCTCATTCAGCGCCCAGCCGATGCCTTGCACCGCACCGCCCTGCATTTGCCCTTCGACATAGTCGGGGTGCACCGCTTTGCCTGCGTCCTGAAACACCGTGTAGCGCAGGATTTTGACAGCGCCTGTTTCACGGTCCACTTCGGTATCGCACAGATGCACGCCAAAGCTCACGCCAGCCCCATCTGCGTTCACCTCGTGGTGCCCCGCAATCGGCCCGCCAGTGTTGCCCGCAATCGCGGCGATTTCTGCCAAAGTCATCGGCGGGTGCGTTCCCGCGTTCGGCCCCGCGGGTTTGGCGCAGCCGTCTTCCCAGATCACCGCTTCTTCGTCGATATCCCAGATCTTTGCGACCCGGCGGCACATCTCTTTGATTGCTGCCCGCGCCGCCTCGATCGTGGCGAGGCCGACCGCAAAGGTCACGCGGCTGCCATCGGTGATATCGTTGAAACCAAGCGATGAGGTGTCTGCGATCACCGTGCGCACCTTTTCGTAAGGCACGCCCAACTCTTCCGCCGCCATCATCGAGATGGATGCCCGCGAACCGCCGATATCGGGGTTACCTTCGACCACACCAATGGTGCCGTCATCGTTGATGTTCAGCGACACACAGGTGTTGCCCCCAAAGTTGAACCAGAACCCGCAAGACAGGCCGCGCCCTTGGTTTGGCCCAAGGGGGGCGCTGTAGTGCGGATGCGCCTTGGCGGCCTCTAACGTGGCGACCAGCCCGATATCGTTGAAGGTCGGCCCGTATGATGACCGCGTACCTTTACGTGCCGCGTTCAGCAGGCGCACGTCCAGCGGATCAAGCCCTAACTCCTGACTCAGTTCATCCACAACGCTTTCCACCGCATAGATCGCGGTTGGCGCACCGGGCGCACGGTAGGGGATTTCCTTGGGCCGGTTCGTCATGGCGTTCCAGCCGATGGTTTCCACCGCTTCCAGATCATAAGCGGCAAAGGCCGCTTGCGCGCCCATATCGACCGTTTCGTTGGGATAGGCGCCACCGGAGTAGCGCAATTCACCGCGCGCGGCGGTGATGCGCCCGTCTTTGGTCATGCCGATCTTGATATCCATCGAGGATGAGATGGTCGGCCCCGTCGCCTTCAGGACCTCATCGCGGGTCATCACGATCTTGACCGGCTTACCGGCCTTGCGCGACAGCGCCAGCGCGACGGGTTCGATGAATGTCGATGTCTTGCCGCCAAAACCGCCACCGATCTCGGACGCGGTGATGCGCAGCTGGCTTTCCTCAACGCCTAATGCAGCGGCGCAATTGGCACGCACCATGTACTGGCCTTGGGTGCAGCACCAGACCTCGCCACGGCCATCATTGCCAAGGCTTGCCATGCAGGCCTGTGGCTCAATGTACCCTTGGTGGGTCGCAGCGGTTTTAAAGCTGCGTTCAATGATCTTGTCGGCTTTGGCAAAGCCGGCCTCCAGATCACCATGCCCGAATTGGCAATGGGTTGTTACGTTCTGCGACATGCCCGCAGGCACAGTTTCCAGCGCACGTCCTTCCTGTACGACAGGGGCGTCCGGTTTCATCGCCTCATCCACGTCAGTGACGTGCGGCAGGACTTCGTAGTTCACCTTGATCAGACGGATTGCCTGTTTGGCAATCGCTTTGCTGGTGGCCGCGACGGCGGCAACGGCGTGGCCATCGTAAAGCGCCTTGTCGCGGGCGAGACAGTTGATCGCCACATCGGCAAGCGCTTCGTCCTCGGGGATTGCAAGGTCTGCACCGGTCACCACGGCTTTGACCCCCGCCAGTTTTTCCGCCTCGGTGGTATCAATCGACACGATCCGCGCATGGGCGTGGGGGCTGCGCAAGATACGGCCATGCAACATCCCGGGGGCGGAAATATCCGCGCCATAGGCGGCTTTGCCGGTCACTTTGTCGATCCCGTCAGGGCGGGTTACCCGTGTGCCGACAACTTTGAATGTGCGTTTTGCCTGATCGTCAAAAGCCATCTTACGCCCCTCTCATTTCTGCCGCAGCGGTCTGGACCGCTTTGATGATCTTGTCATAGCCGGTGCAGCGGCACAGGTTGCCCGCCAGCCAGTAACGCACCTCGGTATCCGTGGGGTCAGGGTTCTTTTCCAAAAGCGCCTTGGCCGCCACCAGAATACCCGGCGTGCAGATGCCACATTGCAGGGCGGCTTCCTCAAGGAATACGCGCTGCAACGGATGCAGGGTATCGCCTTTCGCCATGCCTTCGATCGTTTCGATCTCGGCGCCCTGCGTTTCCACGCCCAGCACCAGACAGGAACACACCAAACGCCCGTTCATCATTACACTGCACGCGCCACAGTCGCCTGTGCCGCAGCCTTCCTTGGCGCCCGTCAGCCCAAGGCGGTCGCGCAGGACATCCAGTAGGCTTTCATCGGCGTTGCACAGAAATTCGGTGCTATCACCATTGATCGTTGTTTCGACAGGTATCGTTTTCATAGCTGACCTCCGGCGCGCCCATAGGCGATGTGGGCGGCGCGTTTCGCGAGCACCCCTGCTGTTTTTGTGCGGAATTCAATCGTCCCGCGTTTGTCTGTGATGGGCGAACAGGCGGCCTCGACCGCGCTGATCAGCCCTGCGATGGCGTCATCGTCCAGTTTTGATCCGACAAGCGCCGCCCCTGCGTTTTCCACCAAGCGCACGGTGGGGGCCACCGCACCAATTGCGACGTGTGCAGCTGTGACAACGCCGCCTTCATCCAGCGCAAGGCTGACCGCTGCCGATGATACGGCGATGTCCATTTCCGTGCGCGGGATAAAGCGCAAATAGGCATCCGCCGCGCGGGCAGGGCGCGCAGGCAGGTAGATCGAGGTGATGAATTCGCCCTTGGACAGGGAATTCTTGCCGGGACCGGTTGGAATATCGATCACCGGCACATCACGTACCCCATCGGGGCCTTGTACACGCGCCACGGCTTCTGCGGTGACCATTGCCGGCACCGAGTCGCCTGCGGGCGATCCTGTGCAGAGGTTCCCTGCCATCGTTGCGCGGCTTTGCACCTGGGACGAGCCAATCAGTTCGACCCCTTCAACCACGCCGGGCCACAGCGCTTTGAGTGCTGCATGCTCACCCAACTCTGCGCCAGAGACCGCCGCGCCGATGCGAAAACCGCCATCTTCGGCGATAATCTCGCGCATGCCGGGCAGATGTTTGAGATCGACCATCAGGTCTGGTTCAACCATTTCGGCCTTTAACTGGACGAGGACATCTGTGCCGCCTGCCAGAATACGCGAAATGCCGGTCTCATCACGCAATAGGGTGGCTGCCGCCTCAAAACTCTCGGGCTTTACGTATCTCATTGGGTATCCCCATATATCGGTAGGATGTGCGGTTCACTCTCGCCGCGTCACGCGCATTGTGTCGTGAACCACCCAGAGGGTCAAATTCATTCCCACAGATCGGGGTCAAATTCTCGATACGCCCACTGGTATCGGGGGCCGCACCGCGCTACCACTCACCTATGACGCTGAACCTGCCAAATACCCTCACGATCCTGCGGCTTGCCGCAGCGCCCGGCGTTGTGGTGATGTTTCTTTATTTCGCACGGCCTTATGCGGATTGGTTCGCGCTGGTGCTGTTCGTGGTCGCGGCATTGACCGACTTTCTGGATGGCTACCTTGCGCGCGCATGGAAGCAGGAAAGCAAACTGGGGGCGATGCTTGACCCGATTGCCGACAAAGCGATGGTCATTATCGCGCTGGTCGTCATTACCGGCTTTTCTGGCATGAACCCTTGGATACTGCTGCCCGCCACTATGATCATCTTCCGCGAAGTCTTTGTGTCGGGCCTGCGAGAGTTTCTTGGCGATACCGCCGGAACCCTGAAAGTGACCAACCTTGCGAAATGGAAGACGACGGCCCAAATGGTCGCAATTTCGATGCTTTTCGCAACAGGCGCGTTCGAGCATTATTTCGCGATGCAATCGCTCGCCATGACGCAAGAGATGGTCGAGGAAGCGATCTTTGGCGGTGGCCCCGATGAATTGGGGCTGTGGTGGAAATACCAAGGCATGATCATAAGTTGGTGGGGCGGTATCATTATGCTTTGGGTCGCGGCTGTGCTGACGCTGGTGACCGGATGGGATTATTTCAACAAATCGCGACCCTATCTGCGGGATGGTGAGACATGAATGTAGTCTATTTTGCTTGGGTCCGTGAACGGATCGGACTGCCACAGGAAACTGTGAAAACTGATGCTGCGACGGTGAATGACCTGATCGCGGAACTGAGCGCGCGCGAAGAACGCTATGCTGCTGCCTTTGCCGATATCAGCGCGCTACGCGTTGCACTTGATCAGGAACTCTCGGATTTCGACGCACCTCTGGACGGGGTCCGCGAGGTTGCGTTTTTCCCACCGATGACGGGCGGCTGATGACGGTACGTGTGCAGGCAGAACCATTTGATGCGGGCGCAGAGCTGAACGCTTTTGCGCAAGGGCGCACGGATATTGGTGCGGTCGTCAGCTTTACCGGTGTCGTCCGCGACACCAAAGGCGACCTGCAAGAAATGCTGATCGAGCACTACCCCGGCATGACACAAAGCGCGATTGCCAAGATCGCAGAAGAGGCTGTGACCCGCTGGTCGCTGGCAGATGTCCTGGTGATACACCGTTACGGGCCGCTGAAACCGGGTGCGCCCATTATGATGGTCGCGACAGCATCAGCACACCGTGCCGCGTCGTTTGAGGCGGCGGATTTCCTGATGGATTACCTGAAATCCCGCGCGCCGTTCTGGAAGAAAGAAGTCACCGCGCAAGGGGCTGCGTGGGTTGACGCCAAAGAGGCCGACGAAGACGCGCTTAAGCGCTGGTAGGCCAGACCGTCGCCGGATCACGCGCCAAAGCCGCACAAGGAGCATGGCGCGGACAGGTCGTCAGGTGGTTGTTGATCAACCCCGTCGCCTCCATGAACGCATAAACAATCGTCGGGCCACAAAAGCGAAAGCCCGCCTTTTTTAAATCCTTCGAGATTTGGGCGGAAAGTGGTGATTGCGTCGGCATATCGGCACGGTCCGCGATGGTGGTGCGCAGCGGCGTGCCATCAACATAATTCCACAAGAATCGGTCAAAGCCTTCACGGGCCTCAATCTCTTGCCATGCGCGGGCGTTGCCGATGGTTGCTTCGATTTTGCCGCGATGACGGATGATGCCTGCGTTGCCCAGCAGGCGCGCGACATCCGCCTCACCCCACTCTGCAATCACATCAGGATCAAACCCTGCAAAAGCGTCGCGGAAATTTTCGCGCTTTTTCAGGATCGTGATCCAGGACAGGCCCGCCTGAAACCCATCAAGGATCAACTTTTCCCAAAGCGCACGGCTGTCATACTCGGGCACACCCCATTCCGTGTCGTGATAGTCGATATAAATCTGCTCGGGTCCGGCCCAGCCGCAACGCTCACTCATTTGGGTGTCCTTAACCGGTTGTTAGCCCGTATTGGGGCATTTTGCGCAAGGTTAGTATGGAGCGCACAGATGCAAAACACCACGCTCAGCCTTGCGCAAGTTGACACGCAAGAGCTGGATGATCCGTTACAATATGCGATGGCAAGCCGCGATGCGGATGTGATGCATTTGGTGCGTGATGCGCTTGCGGCGGGGCGTGGGCAATTGGCGTTTCAACCGGTCGTGACATCGGATGCGCAGCATCTGGTGGCTTTCTACGAAGGGCTGATACGTTTGTCTGATGAAAATGGCCGCGTCCTTCCGGCCGCGCACTTTATGCCGCAGGTGGAAGATACGGATCTGGGCCGCCAGATTGATTGCCTGTCGCTGGAATTGGCATTGCGCAAACTGCGTGAAAACCCCGATTTGCGCCTTTCGGTCAATCTTTCGGCGCGATCCATGGGTGATGGCGAATGGCGGCGTATTCTGGATCGGGGGCTTCTGGACCGCAACAATCTGGGGGACCGTTTGATTTTCGAAATCAGCGAAACCTCGGCCATGATGCTGCATGAAAATGTCATCCGCTTTATGAGCGAAATGCAACCAAAGGGCGTTGGCTTTGCGTTGGATGGATTTGGTGCCGGCCTCATCGCATTTCGGCATCTGAAGTCTTTTTTCTTCGACCTCGTGAAAATCGACAAAAGCTTTATCCGCGGGATTGACCGTGATCCCGACAACCAGGTTTTGGCAGAGGCGCTTATTACTGTTGCGCATCAGTTTGAAATGTTTGCGGTCGCAGACGGGGTGGAAACCGCGTCAGAGGCCGCATTTCTGAAAGGGCTCGGTGTCGATTGTCTGCAAGGGTATCATTTTGGTGTGCCAAAACTTGCGCTTTAACAGGAATACGCGGCGCACATAGATGCTTTGATTTGCTTTCCGGCACATTTGGGCATACCCAAAGGGTCAATAGGCAAAGGGGTTTGGCTTGCACCTATCGGGTGTAACTGGCAGCTTCTAGGCCATACCAACCTGAAGGGAACCATCTATGACCAACGTCGTTATCGCATCCGCAGCCCGCACCGCCGTAGGCAGTTTCGGCGGATCATTCGTAAACACGCCCGCGCATGATCTGGGCGCCGCCGTTCTAGAAGCCGTCGTTGCGCGCGCCGGTATCGACAAATCCGAAGTCAGCGAAACGATCCTTGGTCAGGTTCTGACAGCCGCACAAGGGCAGAACCCTGCGCGTCAGGCACATATCAACGCGGGTTTCCCGAAAGAATCTGCCGCTTGGGGCATCAATCAGGTTTGCGGGTCCGGCCTGCGCGCTGTTGCGCTGGGCGCACAGCACATCCAGCTGGGTGATGCATCTATCATCGCCGCGGGTGGTCAAGAAAACATGTCTCTCTCCGCACATGCCGCGAACCTGCGCGCCGGTCAGAAAATGGGCGACATGAAGTTTATCGACACCATGATCCGTGATGGTCTGTGGGATGCGTTCAACAACTACCACATGGGTCAAACTGCTGAAAACGTCGCTGAGAAATACCAGATCACACGTGAAATGCAGGATGAATTCGCTGTTGCGTCGCAGAACAAGGCGGAAGCTGCCCAGAAGGAAGGCCGCTTTGATGATGAAATCGCAGCCTTCACCGTGAAAACACGTAAAGGCGACATCATCGTCGACAAAGACGAATACATCCGCCACGGCGCAACGATTGAGGCCATGCAAAAGCTGCGCCCAGCGTTCACAAAAGACGGGTCGGTCACTGCGGCGAACGCCTCGGGCCTGAACGATGGTGCAGCGGCGACATTGCTGATGTCCGCAGATGAGGCTGAAAAGCGCGGCATCGAACCACTGGCGCGCATTGCATCTTACGCTACAGCCGGGCTTGACCCGTCCATCATGGGTGTTGGTCCGATCTTTGCATCGCAAAAAGCGCTGGCAAAGGCCGGTTGGAGCATTGACGATCTGGACCTTGTTGAAGCGAACGAAGCTTTCGCCGCACAGGCCTGCGCCGTTAACAAAGAGATGGGCTGGGATCCGGCCATCGTGAACGTCAACGGCGGTGCCATCGCAATCGGTCACCCGATTGGCGCCTCTGGCTGCCGCGTGCTGAATACGCTGTTGTTCGAGATGAAGCGCCGTGGTGCCAAGAAGGGCCTTGCCACGCTGTGCATCGGCGGCGGCATGGGCGTTGCGATGTGCGTTGAGCGTCCGTAATTATTGAGAAATATTGTTGCGCCCAAGGTGGCGCAGCGATAATAAGATTACGTAAGAAAATTCCCCGGAGGAGAAACATATGTCCCGTGTTGCAATTGTAACAGGCGGCTCGCGCGGTATTGGCGCAGCTATTTCAACCGCATTGAAAGATGCAGGCTATAAGGTAGCTGCGACCTACGCAGGCAACGATGAAAAGGCTGCGGCTTTTACCGCCGAGACCGGCATCAAGACCTACAAATGGGATGTCGCAAACTACGAGGCTTGTCAGGCTGGCGTTGCCCAGATCGAGGCGGACCTTGGACCGGTTGAGGTTCTGGTGAACAACGCCGGCATCACCCGCGATGCGCCATTCCACAAGATGACGCCACAGCAGTGGCACGAATGCATCGACACCAACCTCACGGGCGTTTTCAACATGACCCATAACGTCTGGGGCGGGATGCGTGAGCGTAAGTTTGGCCGTATCGTGACGATCTCTTCGATCAATGGTCAAAAAGGCCAGTTTGCGCAGGCAAACTACGCCGCGACCAAGGCGGGCGACATTGGCTTTACCAAATCGCTGGCCCAAGAGGGCGCGCGCGCCGGTATCACGGTGAACATCGTGGCCCCCGGTTATATCAACACCGAAATGATGAGCACGATCCCCGAGAAGGTGATGAACGAAGTTATCCTGCCGCAGATCCCTGTAGGTCGCCTCGGCGAAGCTTCCGAGATTGCGCGGGCTGTCTGCTTCCTTGTGTCTGATGATGCGGGTTTTGTGACGGGTTCCACCCTGTCGGCCAACGGTGGCCAGTACATGATCTAGGTCAGACGATCCTAGAAATCACAAAGGCCACGTCGAATAGACGTGGCCTTTTTATTTGCGGTGTCAAAAATCGTTAATGCGTGCTGAGACGCGAGATTTCTTCCTTGAGAAATAACTTCTGCTTCTTGAGTTTTGCGATTTCGATGTCGTCGGCAGATGGGCTTCGCTGCATCGCTTCGACATGCTCCGAGAGGTTTTGGTGCTTCTTCTTCAGTTCCTGTAAATGCGAACTCAAGCTCATAATTGATCTCCTCTGGGTTTGTGTATTTTGATTGCAGCACATTCGATGTCATCTGTCACGCTGCAAGGCAGAAACTCGGCGTCTTTTCACCGTGTCAGTCATGTGTTGCGAATTCGTTAACGCCAAATGGGTAAATCTGCGCCGTTCCGTAAAACGCGCGCAACTTCGGGGGTATAACTTTCCTGATCGCCCAGATGCGCCTCGCCGTTATGCATGATCAGTGTAGGCGCCATGCGAAAAGGCGTTTTCCCTTCTTGCCGCGCTTGCAGCAAAAATAGCTCTGGCGCACGATTCGCCCGTCCTGCAACGGGCCGCACGATGATGGCCCCCAACCGCCCCGCAAGCGCATCCAGAGCCTCTGGCAGACGTTCCATTCGTTGGATCAGCGTCAGATATCCCCGTGGCCCCACACGCCGTGCGCCCACATCCAGCCAGGCCTGCAACGGCGTATCACCAGCAAAGGCAATATCCTTGCCCGTGTCATCCGATGCCGTGCCTGCGGCGCGATCAAAATAGGGCGGGTTCATAATGACGTGATCAAATCGCTCTTGTCGCAGGTCCGCAGGCAAAGCGCGCAAATCTGCCGTAACCACAGTCAGCGGCAGCGCGTTTTCATTTGCATTGCGCTGGGCGAGTGCTGCGTAGTCGGACTGTACCTCAACCCCTGTCGCCCGGAGGTCAGGCACACGCGCGGCGAGGCAAAGCGACGCGGTGCCGACCCCGCAACCCAATTCCAAAACTGTCTGTCCCGCTTTCGCCGGAACCGAGGCCGCTAAAAGCACCGGATCCACCCCGGCACGATACCCGCGCTTGGGCTGCCAAATCGCAATTTTCCCACCCAGAAAGTCGTCTTTTGTGAGGTCCTCAGTCGCGCCCAAGGTCGATCTCTCCATCGCGCATTACGGCCTCGGCCATGAACAAATCACGGTCGAGCACCATCAGGCGGCGCGGCATTATGCCAATGCTGCCTTCGAGGACGCTCATATTTACGTCGAAGGTGAACCAGTCTATACCCTCGCTGTCCAGAAGGGCGGTTGCAAAGGCGATGACTGTTGGGTCATTGGTGCGTAAAAGCTCTTTCATAACCAAAGACCTAAGGCGCGGTGCAACCGTTGTCTATTCACATGACGGAAATTGCGATGAGCCTTGATACCGCTGCCACCAAACCGCACGAACAGCTTGCCGAGGCGCTGGCAGATGATCTGACGGCCGTAAACGCGCTGATCCGTGAACGCATGGCGTCGGAACATGCCCCGCGTATCCCCGAAGTGACCGCGCATCTGGTCGAGGCAGGCGGCAAACGTCTGCGCCCGATGCTGACGCTCGCGGCGGCGCGGATGTGTGGGTATGAAGGGCCTTATCATATTCATCTGGCCGCCACGGTTGAGTTTATTCACACCGCCACCTTGCTGCATGACGATGTGGTCGATGAAAGCAGCCAGCGGCGGGGCCGTCCCACGGCAAACCTGTTGTGGGACAATACTTCAAGCGTGCTTGTCGGCGATTATCTCTTCGCCCGGTCGTTCCAGTTGATGGTTGAAACGGGATCGCTGCGCGTGCTGGATATTCTTGCCAATGCCTCAGCCACCATCGCCGAGGGCGAGGTGCTGCAACTGACCGCCGCCAGCGATCTGGCCACGACCGAAGCAATCTATCTGCAAGTCGTGCGCGGCAAGACCGCAGCCCTCTTTTCCGCTGCGATGGAAGTGGGCGGTGAGATTGCGGGACAGGACGCGGCCACCAAACAAGCGCTCTTTGACTATGGCGATGCTCTGGGGATTTCGTTCCAGATTGTCGATGATCTTCTCGACTATGGCGGCACCAAAGCCACCGGTAAAAACGTGGGCGATGATTTCCGCGAACGCAAGCTGACCTTGCCTGTGATTCGCGCCATTGCAGCCGCTGACGCGGATGAACGCGCCTTTTGGGAACGGACGATCGGGAAGGGCAGGCAGGAAGAAGGCGACCTCGATCAGGCGATTGCTCTGCTTGCAAAACACGGCACGATGGAGGCCACCCGGCAGGACGCGCTGGCATGGGCCGATAAGGCGAAAACGGCGCTGGATGCTGTACCGGATCACCCGCTGAAAAAGATGCTGGTCGATCTGGCGGATTACGTTGTCGCGCGGATCACCTAAGCCCTGCCATATAGCCCAAAGGCGCGCCCTGCGGCGTACCAGATAGGCCCAAGCACAGCGACGCCGACCAACCCATCCACAAAGTAGTGCCAGCCAAGGTGTACTGACCCGATCCAGATGATCAGGGCGTAAACTGTGATGATTGCACCCAGCACGCGGTTCAGATGCCACGCGGGTAAAACCCACAAGAATGCCAGCACGATATGCATCGACGGCATCGCAGAGATACCGCCGCCAAGGCCGGACACGCCCAGCTCATTCAGGCGCAAAAGATAGCCTTGGGCAAAGACGGCACTGAATGGACCGGCGGCCTCATTCTGGGCGGCAAGCCGGTCGATCAGAGGCGCAAAGGTGGTTCCATCCCCAAAAAGCACCCCGTCATAAACAGGCCCTGCCGAATG
This sequence comes from uncultured Alphaproteobacteria bacterium, assembly GCA_942490805.1. Taxonomy (GTDB): domain Bacteria; phylum Pseudomonadota; class Alphaproteobacteria; order Rhodobacterales; family Rhodobacteraceae; genus Yoonia. The sequence continues at coordinate 186,352 of CALNYU010000003.1, forward strand.
CATCGCGCTGGCCATGATCATCCCGATGATGACGAAACTCGCCAGATAAGAGACCATATAGGTATAGCGCAATGCGGGCCGGCCCTGGGCCGCGATGCAAACAGTATATCCTACCACCATCGGGAAAAACGCGGGGTGATAGAGGAAATCAATCGCCTTTGTCAGAACAGGTGTCGACAGCACGGCATGGGACAAAACCCAAGGGTCCTGCCCCCCGAACAAGGCGCGGTCCCATGCAATGAACATCGCATCATATCCATAGCCACCCGCCCCGACGACCGTACTTTTATAGACGGTAAAACAAGAGACCGTGACGATCAGCGCGACAAGGGCTGCAAGAATGTCCCACCATCGGATCGTCGCAAAATAGGCGCGATACCATACCAGCGGGTCCTCTGGGGATTGGGTGGGGGCGCTGCGCTTTTGGCGCAATCTGATCCAGATGAATTGCGCCAACAGCCAGCTTGCCACAACAAGCGAAATTCCAAGGGCATAGCCAGAGGCCACCGCCAGTACGGGTCCAAACCCGGCATCTGATTGGAGCATTAGCAAGAGCAACGCAATCGCGGCAATGACGGCAACGGCCAATTGGAACCGTCCACCAAAATGGTGTTCCATCACAGCCGCAGTATGCGCAGAGGTCGTGTCGGTCGTCATGGATCAAAAGCCAAAGTCGTGAAAATCACCTTTGGCATAGCTGACAGCACAGGCATCGCGCAACGCAATCAACAAATAAGCGAGCAACCCTTTGCAATCTGTGGCGAAAGGGTTGCTCAGTGTTTAGGGCTACTCTGCCGCGCGGTTTGCGGCGACAGCGGCCTGCGCGCTAGCGACGAGGGCAGCACCGTCATAGCCTTTCGCGTCCATCTCGGCGATCCATGCGGCTGTTACATCGGCACCGACCGCTTTGATCCGGTCTGTCTCGGCCTCAGACATAACTGCAATCTCGTTGCCATCAGCAGCCATCACGTCGCGCCCGACGATATCGCCGGTATCATGCGCGCGGCCTGCCCAGCGGCTCGCCATCATGCCGGAATTGGCGTCGATGATTGCGCGCAGATCATCGGGCATGCCTTCATACACATCCTTATTCATCGCCCAGATGAAATAGAGGTTATAAAGCGCCTGATCGCCCGCCACATCCGTGTGGCTGTCGGTCAACTCATCAAGCTTGAGCGAAGGCGACATCTCCCACGTAATCACGCCGCCATCGACAACACCACGCGACAGTGCCTCGGGGAATTGCGGTACGGGCATCCCGATGGGGGTGGCACCTAGTTCTTCCAGCAGCATTGTTGCCGCACGCGATGGGCCGCGCAGTTTCAGGCCTGCGAAATCTTCGACCGTTTCAATGGATGCGCCGCGTTTGTGCACGATGCCGGGGCCATGCATATGGGCCGCGATCAGATGCACATCGGCGAAGTCATCCATCAGGTATTCTTGGGTAAACTCCCATGCCGCCGCACTGGCTTCTTCGCCGGACTTCGATGTCATAAAGGGCAGTTCCATCGCCTCGGCTTCCGGAAAACGGTTCGGTTGATAGCCGGGGATCACCCAGCCGCCATCAATCGCGCCATCGCGAATCAGGTCGTATTGGTTGGGGGCAGAGCCGCCCAACTGCATAAAGGGGTAGAGTTCCACCTTGATGCGGCCATTCGATTGTTCCTCAATGGCATCGGCCCAAGGCTGCATGAAATAGGTGGGGTTCGCACTGGCAGGCGAGACAAAGTGCTGAAAGCGCAGTGTCACCTCTTGGGCGGTTGCGGTTGTTGCAGACAGGCCAAGCGCGGCCAGCAAAGCGGCAGATTTCATCAGGTGCATAGCGTGCATCCTTCTCATCAAATTTTCAGGGGAAAGGTGTCACCGCTAGCGACACAAGCAATATAGGGCCGCCGCCGCTCAGTTGCAAGTTGTTCGCAAGAGGGGAAATCGCGGGCGATTTTCCCTCTAAATTTATCCGCCGTATGTCGGATGAAACTTGCCGCTTGGCGAAAGCGTAAAAATCTCGCATCCGTCTGCGGTAATACCGATCGAGTGTTCAAACTGCGCAGACAGCGAGCGGTCAAAGGTGACTGCGGTCCAGTCATCGGTCAAAACCTTGGTATCGGGACGGCCCAGATTGATCATCGGCTCGATGGTAAAGAACATGCCTTCCTCAAGCCGCGCACCTGTCCCTTGGCGCCCGTAGTGCAGCACATTGGGTGGCGCGTGAAACACACGGCCCAACCCGTGCCCGCAGAAATCGCGGACCACAGACATGCGGTGACTTTCGGCATAAAGCTGGATCGCGTGGCCGATATCGCCAAAGGTATTGCCGGGCTTGGCTGCCTCAATGCCCTTCATCAGGGCATCATGGGTGACCTGGATCAGGCGCTCGGCCTTGTTCGACGGGGTGCCTGCCACATACATCCGACTTGTATCGCCAAACCATCCATCTACGATCACAGTGACGTCGATGTTCAGGATATCGCCATCCTTCAAAGCATCGCTGTCGCGCCGCTTTTCATGGTTGCGTGACACGGTCTCGCTGGCTGATTTCGGGATCGGCGCACCGGGAATACCGTGACAGACCACGTGGTTCACGGAAATACAGCTCGCATGCTGATAGCCTTTGTAGCCGATCGTGGCAGACACAGCGCCCGCTTCTTCCACCCATTGGGTGATCAGACGGTCAAGCTCGCCCGTGGTTTGGCCTACGGTGACATAGGGCGCGATATCGTCCAAAAGCTTGGCCGCCAAAGCCCCTGCTTTTGCCATGCCGGCAAAGTCTTCGGGCTGGTAAAGTCGGATGCCATCTTTGGTCAGATGCGTTTTGTTCGTTTCCACGGGTCGCGTTCCTTTGTCGTCTTTCCCGCCACATAGGGGAATTGCGCGCAAAGTTCTAGGGCCGGAAAGGGATTGGATCGCCCAGCGTGATCCCCTTGGGGTCAATTTTGCACGCTTGCGCCAACACGGTGACACCAGCTGCCGCCGCTTGATCAAACGCCGCTTTATAGGCCGGATCAATATCGCCCGCCAAAGTGACCGCCGCGCAATCCGTTCGCTGCACCAGATAGAACATCACGGCGCGATGCCCTTGCTGCGCCATCTGCGCCAATTCTGCCAAATGCTTGGCGCCGCGTGCGGTGACGCTATCGGGAAACTCCGCCAATCCGGGCTGGCGGGACAGCGTGACGCTTTTCACCTCAACATAGGTATCAGGCCCGTCACCACTCAGCAGGAAATCAATCCGGCTGTTCTCACCGTATTTCACCTCAGGTCTGACCAGATCATAGGGTGGTAGGCCGGGGACGTCATGCGCCATGAGTGCCGCCTTCAACGCACGGTTCGGCACAGACGTATCAACACCGGTAAAATGCCCGTTCTCATGATCGACCAAACGCCAGCCGAATTTCAGTTTTTTCTTGGGGTCATCATTCGGTTCCAGCCAGACTTTCATGCCCGCTTCGGCCAGCCCCATCATTGATCCGGGATTGGCGCAATGGGCGGTCACTTCGCGCCCATCCTCTAAACGCACATCGGCCAGAAACCGTTTGTAGCGTTTGATCAGGCGCGCAGGGACAAGGGGCGTGGCAAATTCCATGCGCGCCCTATAACAATTCTAACAAGACAGGAGAACCACCAGATGCCAAACCCCACCGCTGCCATGCTTGTGATCGGCGACGAGATCCTCTCGGGCCGGACCCGCGACGCGAATATGCCCTACCTTGCAGGGCAACTGACCGAGCGGGGGATCGACCTCAAAGAGGTGCGTGTTGTCAGTGATGACGCCGCAGCCATCGTCGCGGCGGTCAAGGCACTCTCAGCAGGCTACGATCACGTCTTCACCAGCGGTGGCATCGGGCCGACCCATGATGACATCACCGCCGATTGTATTGCCGCAGCCTTTGACGCGCATATCGACGTGCGCGCCGATGCACGGGCACTGTTGCAGGCGCATTATGACCTGTCCGGACAGGAACTGAACGAGGCGCGCCTGCGCATGGCGCGCATCCCCGACGGGGCGACGCTGATTGATAATCCTGTCAGTACGGCACCGGGGTTCAGCCTTGGGAATGTGCATGTGATGGCGGGCGTGCCGTCTGTGTTCAAAGCCATGGTGGCGAGCATCCTGCCCACTTTGACGGGGGGCGCGCCGCTTTTGTCGCGCACATTGCGCCTGTTCCAAGGCGAGGGGGATCTTGCAGGACCACTCGGTATTTTTGCGCAAGCCTATCCGGACCTTAGCGTCGGGTCTTACCCCTTCCAGAAAGACGGGGTTTATGGGTCCAACATCGTAGTGCGCGGCAGCGACGCGGGCGCACTTGATCTGGCCATGGCCGAACTTGAGGCGAAATTTGCGCAATGACACTCCCGTCACTGGAAACACTCTACACTGTGGTCGAGAGCACATGGCCACCCGCCGAAAAGAAGACGCTGGGGCCTTGGACCATCCGTGTTGATGGCAGTGGCAGCAGCCGTGTGAGCGCCGCGACAGCGCAAGGGCCCGTCACCGACGCCGATATTCCGCTGGCTGAAAACGCGATGCGCGCAGCCGGTCAGACGCCGCTTTTTATGGTGCGGGCCGGTGAAGACGCGCTGGACGAAATGCTGGCCGCGCGCGGCTATGTGATCAAAGACGTCACCAACCTTTACGCGGCCCCTGTTGCGGCTGTCGCAACCAAACGCCCGCCGCCCGTCACCAGCTTTGAGGTCTGGCCGCCCCTTGCCGCACAAGAGGAAATCTGGGCTGCGGGTGGCATCGGCCAAGGGCGTTTGGCGATTATGGCACGCGCGGCGGACCCCAAAACAACCCTGCTGGGGCGTTTGAACGATCAGCCAGCGGGCACTGTCTATGTAGCCATCGCTGCCAAATGCGCGATGATCCACGCGCTTGAGATTGCGACCGCCCACCGCCGTCAGGGTCTGGCGCAATATCTGACACGTGCAGCGGCGTTTTGGGCGCAGGACAATGGTGCGGACTATCTAACGTTGGTGACAACGCAGGTGAACGACGCCGCCAATGCGCTCTACACTTCCCTCGGCATGACGCATGTGGGACAGTACCACTATCGACGATTGCCGGAGTGAACCTTTGACTGACCAACCCACCGCCCTCGATCTGCCCATGGCCGAACCGCTGCCGGAGGCCACGCAGAAATATTTTGATATCTGTCAGGAAAAGCTTGGGATGGTGCCCAATGTGCTGCAGGCCTATGCCTTTGATATCGACAAGCTGAACGCCTTCACGGCGCTTTACAATGACATCATGCTATCCGCCTCTGGCCTCTCCAAACTTGAGCGCGAGATGATCGCGGTCGCGGTGTCATCCATCAATAAATGTTATTATTGCCTGACCGCCCATGGTGCCGCTGTGCGGCAGTTGTCGGGTGATCCGCAACTTGGTGAAATGCTGGTGATGAACTGGCGCGTGGCGCCTTTGGATGCACGTCAAAAGGCGATGCTGGAATTTGCCGAACTGATGACTGTGGCCAGTGCCAAGATCGAAGAGAAAGACCGTGACGCGCTGCGTCAGGTTGGGTTCTCGGACCGTGATATCTGGGATATCGCCGCGACAGCTGGCTTTTATAACATGAGCAACCGGATCGCTTCGGCCACGGATATGCGGCCCAATGACGAATATCACGCGCTGGCCCGATGATCCGCACCCTCGCTGCATGTTTGGCCATTGCTGCGGGCGCGGCGCAGGCCCAGACGCTTGATTTTCCCAGCAACGCGAGCCTGCAGGCAGAGGTGGTTCGCCCCGCCGATAGCTATGTCATGCCGCTGGGCATTTGGGATCAGGGCGAGATGCCCACGCAAACCGTTGAAGGCCGTGTGATCCAGCAGGCCTGGCGGATTGCGGCCCCTTCGCTGACGACATTGCAACTGGTGCGGCCTTTGCGCGAACAGCTGCGCAACGATCGCTACCGCATTATTTTTGAATGTCAGACAGAGGCCTGCGGCGGCTTTGATTTCCGCTTTGCGATTGAGACGCTGCCACCGCCGCAAATGCGGATCAACATTGGCGATTTCCGGTTTCTTGCGGCGGAAAGGGTCGGGCAGGACGGGCCTGAATATCTGACTTTGTTCATCAGCCGCACAACAGAAGCAGGCTTTGTTCAAATCACCCATGTCGGCCCCGAGAATGAAGCCACACCGCCGATTGCACAGGCCGAGGCCGCGCCCTTGCGTGCCTTTGGTGCGGCGCCCGATGCATCGCTGGGCGAACAGCTTGATCAGGCCGGGCGCGCCGTTTTAGCCGATCTGAACTTCGAGACGGGTTCGGCTCAGCTTGCAGAAGGGGATTACGCCTCCCTGCGTGCGCTGGCGGATTATCTTGCGAATACGCCGTCGCGAACAGTCGCACTGGTGGGGCATACAGATTCGTCTGGCGCGTTAGATGCGAACATTGCTTTGTCCAAACGTCGCGCAGCATCTGTTTTGGAACGGCTGGTCAGCGACTATGGCGCGGATCGCGCGCAGCTGGAGGCCGAGGGCATGGGCTATCTCGCGCCTCTCTCCTCCAACCTGACCGAGGCAGGCCGGACCGCCAACCGCCGTGTCGAAGTCATCGTGACATCGACCGAAGAATAGTCGGCTAGGTGTGCTGACGGCGTGCCAAAAACTGACCCCGCTTTATGCCTGAGGGTATTAGTGATCGACGAAAAGACTGGCCTGATGAATCATCAGGACACTGGATACCGCAGGTGCGTTGCGATTCGTTCAAGACGAAAAAAAGCGCGGCCAAACACACGGCCGCGCCAGTAGGTGCAAACACACCTTGGGAAAATTACCAAATTTCGGGGCCCTTGTCGGCGAAAGCATGGGCCAGAAAATCTATGAATGCGCGCACCTTGGGCTGCGTAAAGCGGCCCGGCGGATACACCGCATAGATGCCTTGTGTTTCAACGGGCAGGTCGGGAATAGCCACTTCGACCAACCCTTTATTCATGGCGTCAGCATAAAGAAAACTAGGCAAATAAGCGATGCCAAGCCCGCCAATACATGCGTTCAACAAGGACTGGCCGTCGTTCACCGTTAGCCAACCTGCCGTGCGTACCTGCCGCTTTTCGCCAGAGGGGGCGGTCAGTTTCCAGACTGCTGAATTCGCTTGGTTCGAATAATGCAGCAGCTTGTGTTCATTCAGGTCGTCAATCTTTTCAGGGCGTCCATATTGCTTGAAATAAGCAGGGCTCGCGATCATGCGCTTTGTTGTTTCGGTCAGCTTGCGGGCGCGCAGGGTGCTGTCTTCCAGCTCACCAATGCGGACAGCCATGTCAAAGCCTTCGGAAATCAGCTCCACATAGCGGTTGTTCAGCGCCATATTGACGGTGATATCGGGAAACTCGGACAGAAATTCGCCCAGAACAGGCGAGAGGTGGTTCACCCCGAAATCTGTCGCTACGCTAATGCGCAGCAGGCCGGAAGGCGCAGATTGCATCGACGTGACCAGCGCATCGGCTTCGCCTGCGTCATTCAGAACGCGGCGGGCGCGGTCGTAATAGGCCAGCCCGATTTCGGTTGGGCTGACACGGCGGGTTGTGCGGTTCAGCAAGCGTGCGCCCAAACGCGCCTCAAGTGATGAGACATGTTTCGAAACAGCTGATTTGGAAATTCCCATCTTTTTGGCAGCGTCCGTAAAGCCACCTTGATCCACGACTGTGGCGAAGGCCTCCATTTCGGTTAGACGATCCATGAAACTTCCTGACACTGTTATTTGATACCGTTCTCAACCACCTTGGCGTTGAAATCGGGCAGGAATAGGACAAATGCCTGACAATACGGGGGTATGAATCCGCTTTGGTGACAATGCGGAAACAGCGGTCTGTGCCGAAATATCCTTTAAATCAAGGGATTTGACGTGTCGTCAGCTTACATTTGCGTTGCAACGTCACAATTCCGCTGCAAGGCGCGTGCCTTGATTGATCGCGCGTTTAGCGTCCAGTTCCGCCGCAACATCGGCCCCGCCGATGATGTGAACACTGCGCCCTTGGGCGATCAATGCGTCGGCCAGACTGCGTTGCGGAACCTGCCCCGCGCAGAGGACAATTGTCTCGGCGGCGATGATTTTGGGGTTTTCGCGGGCTTCGCCGTGGCTGATATGCAGCCCTTCGGCGTCAATCTTTTCGTAGTTCACGCCGCCGATCATCTGCACATTCTTCATTTGCAGTCCTGCGCGATGGATCCAGCCCGTGGTCTTGCCCAGCCGCTTGCCCAGCTTCTCGGCCTTGCGTTGCAACAGCGTGACCTGCCGCACCGGTGCCTCGGGTTGAGGTCCTTCCGCCCGTAATCCACCGCGCGTCTGCGCCGGATCACCGACACCCCATTCTTGCAGCCATTCGTCCAAATCTTCGGTTGGGCTCTCGCCTGTCACCAAATACTCGGCCACGTCAAAGCCGATGCCGCCTGCGCCCACGATTGCGACGGTTTTGCCCACCTTCGCCTTGCCGCGCAGCACGTCGATATAGGAGAGCACGTTCGGGCCATCTTGCCCGGGGATTTCAGGGTCGCGTGGGGCGACACCTGTGGCGATGATGATCTCGTCGAAACCGGCCAAATCTTCGGGCGTAGCCGTCGTGCCCAACCGAAGCGTAATCCCCGCCTTGGCCACCATCGTGCGATAGTAATCCACCAGCCCCCAGAATTCTTCCTTGCCGGGCACTTGTTTGGCCATGTTGAGCTGGCCGCCAAGCTCATCCGACTTGTCGAAGAGGGTCACGTTATGTCCCCGCTCGGCGGCGGTCAAAGCCGCAGAAAGGCCGGCAGGCCCAGCGCCGACAACAGCGATTTTCTTGGCGTTCTCAGCGGGTGCGATGGTCAATTCGGTTTCATGGCAGGCACGCGGATTAACCAGACAGGACGACAGTTTGCCGCTGAAGGTATGATCCAAACAGGCCTGATTGCAGGCAATGCAAGGCGCGATTTCAGTCGCCTTGCCCGCCGCCGCTTTTGCCACAAAATGCGCGTCCGCAAGGAAGGGCCGCGCCATGCTGACCATATCGGCGCACCCGTCCGCCAGCACGGCCTCACCAACCTCGGGCATATTGATGCGGTTTGACGTGATGATAGGGATGTTCACCTCGCCCATCAGTTTTTTGGTCACCCAAGTAAAGGCGCGGCGCGGCACAGACGTGGCGATGGTGGGAATACGTGCTTCATGCCAGCCGATGCCGGTATTCAGGATCGTGGCACCTGCGGCCTCAACCGCTTTGGCCAGTTGCACCACCTCTTCCCAGGTTGATCCGTTCGGCACCAGATCAATCATCGACAAACGATAAATCACAATGAAATCAGGGCCAACGGCCTCTCGGACCCGGCGCACAATCTCGACCGGCAGACGCATCCTGTTTTCATAGGACCCGCCCCAACGGTCGGTGCGTTTGTTGGTATGGGTCACAAGGAACTGATTGATGAAATACCCCTCAGACCCCATCACCTCGACCCCATCATAGCCCGCTTCCCGCGCGCGTGCGGCGGCGGTGACGATATCTGCAATCTGCTTTTCGATCCCGTCTTCATCCAGCTCTTTAGGCGGAAACGGCGAAATCGGCGATTTCACTGCAGAAGGGGCCACGCAATTGGGTGAATAGGCATAACGCCCCGCATGAAGGATTTGCATCGCGATCTTGCCGCCCGCATCATGCACACGGTCAGTAACGATCCGGTGGTTGGTGATATCCTCGGGGGTGAAAAGACCCGCCGCCCCCGGAAACACCCCACCTTCGGCGTTCGGGGCCATACCACCGGTGACCATCAGCGCCACATCGCCCCGCGCACGCTCGGCATAGAATTCGGCAACGCGGTTCCAGTCTTTCGTTTCCTCAAGACCCGTATGCATCGAGCCCATGAGCACGCGATTCTTGAGCGTCGTGAACCCCAGATCGAGGGGGGACAGAAGATGGGGATATTGGGTCATGAAAGTGCCTCCGCTTTGGGCGATCATGGCGAAAGGAAAGGCGGTCGTCACCCTCAACGTGGCGTAAAACGGATCACGTCCTGCGAGACCGGAAAGGTTTTGCGAAACAGGCCTACTCCGCTAGGTTGGCAGAGAACACAGAAAGGGGTGCACGATGGAAGCCAGCTTTTCCCGCCGGAAACTTTTGACGCCAACCGAACTGCGCAGTTTGTCCGAGCGATCCGACCTGCAAGGCGGACTGCAAATGGCGAGCCACGTCGGCGCAATTGTGATTGTGGGGCTGCTCCACGCGCAGGCGATGGGCACCGCGTGGGTTTGGGTGACAGGGTTCGCTTTGGGTGTGCTGTTGAACTTTCTCTACGCCGCCCAGCACGAACTCTCGCACGCTACGGTTTTCAAAACCCGCAAACTGAACGAGGTCTTCGGCCGGATCATCGGGTTCATCCAGATTTTCCCGCGAGACTATGATCAGATTATGCACTTCGCCCACCACCAATACACCCAAGACTGGGAACGCGACGGCGAATTGGTGCGCGAACCCTATACTTTGACCACTTATCTGCTTTGGCTGAGCGGGATCACCTATTGGCGCAACCGCGTGTTTGGCGTGGTGCGCCGTGCGCGGGGCATCATTATCGAGCCCTATATTCGCGCAGAGGAAGAGGCCAAGGTCATCCGCGAAAGCCGCCTGCATCTGGCAGGCTATGGGGTAATTGCGCTTTTGTCTGTTGCAACCGGATCATGGGCTGCGCTGACCTTCTGGATCATCCCGATGGTCCTGACCAAGCCGATCCACCAGTTGCAAAACACCATCGAGCATCTGGGGCTGAGCCATGAAAACGACATCATGGAAAACACCCGTTCCACCCGCGCAAACGCGCTGCAACGCTGGCTGTGCTGGCAAATGCCTTACCACACCGCACACCACACCTTTCCCGCCGTGCCCTTCTGGAAGCTGCGCGAACTGAATGACCGGATTGAGGAAAAGGCCGGTGAGGTGCACCGCATGGGCTGGCTGGAATTTCAGGTCGAGGTCATCGGCAAATTGATGGCGAAGGACGAAAGCCAATACCCGATGGACGAAGTGTGGATCATCCCGCGCAGCGGTGGCCGTGTCACGCGGATGCCAGCGGAATGAGACAACTCAAGGTCTACACCTCGCTCTGGGCCATGCAGCCGCACGACCAGAGTGGAGTGAAGCTGCCCTACGACCAGGTTTGCGAAATGGTCGCTGGCGCTGGCTTTGATGGCATGGCGATTGATCTGGGGGCCTCTGACGTGGCAGTGGCCCATGCGGTGCGGCCACATATGGAGGCGAATAACCTCACCCCGCTGATCGTGGCTTTCCCTAAAACGATTGAAAGCCTCGAAGACACGCTGCATATGGCCGCTGATTTCGGCGCGCCCTTTGTTGATGTGATCGGTCAGGTGATGCCCATCGCTCTCGATGACATGGTGCCGGTGATCGAGACGTGGATGTCCATGGCAGACCGTATCGGCGTGCCGGTGCAGTTCGAAACACACCGCAACTGCATCACCAATGACCTTTATACAACGCTGCAACTGCTCGACCGTATCCCCGACATGCGCATTTGCGCGGACCTGTCGCACTATGTCGTGGACCGTGAATTCTGGTATCCGCTTTCCGACCATGACCTTGGCTTGATAAGCCGCATCCTAAAACGATCGGACAGCTTCCAGGGTCGCGTGGCCTCACGCCAGCAAATCCAGCTACAACTGGATTTCCCGCAACACCAGAAATGGGTGGATCTCTTCAAAGGTTGGTGGCGCGAGGGGCTGGCCGACTGGCGGGCGCGGAATCCATCGGGCGACTGCATCTTTGTGTGCGAGTTGGGCCCACCGGAATACGCCATGACCGGACCAGACGGCCGCGAGATGTCGAACCGCTGGGAAGAGGCGCAAGTGATCATGGCTTGGGTGCGCGAGATATGGGATGAACTCGGCGGCGACGGATAGGCGCCAGAGATGGCGGACGACCGGTTTTCCGGCCTTTTCTTTTTACTATGATCTGAAAAGAGAAAACCCCACCGCTTTGCAGCGATGGGGTTGAGTGGTGCCTTTAGGGCATCCCAACCGCAAGTTCTGGGGAGAAGGCGCGGTTGGGGCGGTGGTGAGTCTTACGGCAGCAGAACAGTGTCGATCACGTGGATCACGCCGTTGGAGGCGATGATGTCTGCGGTTGTCACTGTCGCGTTCTCAACGGTCACACCGTTGCGGCCGTCGATGTGGACTTCTTCACCGTTGACAGTGGCAACGCTCAGGCGCTGGCCCGCCAGTTGGTCAGATGTCACGGCACCGGGGACAACGTGATATGTCAGGATCGCTGTCAGCTGGTCGATGTTTTCGGGCATCAGCAGGGTGTCGACTGTGCCGGCTGGCAGTTTGGCGAATGCTTCATCCGTTGGTGCGAAAACAGTGAATGGACCTTCGCCCTTCAGTGTATCGACCAGACCAGCAGCTGTCACAGCGGCAACGAGTGTGTTGAAGTTTCCGTTGGATGCGGCGATGTCGACGATATCAGGCTCGCTCTCCATCATGGGCGCACAAGCGGCAGCAATAGCAACGCCAGCGGCGAGAATGGTGGATTTAATTGCAAAGCGACGGTTCATTGGGTGTTTCCTTTCGTTCCCTGTTAACAATGTTGTTACGGGGCGAGAGGTGCACTGGTTGTCATTCTGACAATGAGTTTATTCAGTGAATTAAAGTCATCCAATACGCGGTGTTTGACGTAGGCAGCCTCAATTTTCGGCGCAGTGCTGGCGGAAGGCCTTCTTCAGAACTTCCAGTTCACCACGTAAGAGCGAAATCTCTGCGCGCAAGTCCTCGGCAAGCGGCGCGCCTGCAATCAGGGTGAAACTTTCCAATGTGGTGCCACTTTGGTCGCTGATCAGGACGGTTTGCACCCCATCCGCAATCAATGCCGCAGGGATCGGGACCGCGACATGCCAGACGTCATGCCCCGCGTCATAGGTGCAATTCACATCCGGCAACGCGTTGCCAAGATGGGTCACCTGCAACGCAGGGGCCGTAGTTCCTGCACCGGTCAGGTCGCCGTGCCAAATACCTGCTTTGATCCGCGTGTTGATGAAATGTGCAGTGGCCATGGGGTTGGTTCCTTAGATTTCAGCGCGTGGATAGCGGCTGAGGGTCAGATCACGCATGGTGATTTTGTTCATCGCCGGGCGCTCAATCATCAGATCAACCCACATCCGTTCGGCGCGCCGCTCATTCAGGCCGCTGTAGGCCAGATCAAATTCGACCATCGTATCAGGTGTGTCGTCTGGCAAGGTCAGCAACACCTGCTCGGTGTTCGGACCGTTCTTGACGTTCAGCCGCGCATAGATGGCCGAGGGCCTTTCCCGTTCGATTACAGCGGCCAAGCGGATCAGGTGGCGCTTGCGCAGCCCTTCACATGAGTCTTTGGGGATTTCGATCACAAGCGACAGATAGCTGCCTGCGAAATGGAAGGTCTCAAGCGTGATCCCGAAAGGGGCAAGATCGGTGTCACGGGTATTGCGGACCTGTCGCAGGCTAACCTCGGCACGCGGGCAGTCGTGAAAGATCACAAGCTCGTTGGTGATTTCCATCTTTGATAGCGCAGGCGCCAGCCCCACTGTGTCCGCGGCGGCCCGCCACGGCTTTGGCCGCCATGCCCAGTCTGTTCCCGGCGGTTGGGGGAAGATATTGGAGCCAATCCGGGGAAGGGCAAGCCTGCTATCCGCCGCGAACCGAAAGGCCTGAATGTGCCGTAGCAGTTTCTTGGCAGCTTCGTTCTTTTGATCAAGTGTCGCGAGGTCGACCGCGCCCACGCTTTTGGTCGCCTTGCGCCACCGCGCGACGCTGCGGCGGTGCAGGAACCTTGTGATGGGGCCTTGCAGTGGGAATGGCATATGCGCGGTCTTCTTCTATCCAGAGGGCAAGTTTGCCAAACAAAACGGGCGATGCAAACCGCTCAGATTTCGGCTGGGCTGTCCGTTGCCTCAACCGGTGGCGCTTTTACACCTGCAAGGATCTGTTTGAGCAAGGTCGCCCCCGGTCCGTCCTGAAGCGGTGCTGCCGCCAATCCGCGCACGGCGATTGTCACTAACCGTCCGTTTACATTGGCAAAGGCGCGCCATTCTTCTTTTTGCAGGCCGTCCAGCGGGGGCGGGCCTTGATCGGTGAAATGGATCATGACCTGATCATTGAAGGCCTGCGTGGACAGCACGTTTACGGCGTCCGGATTATTCGCTTTCGTCAGCAGGCGGACACCATCATCCGTGATGAGAAAATCCCGCAGTTCGATTTCGTCCGCAGCGATGCGTCCGCTCTCTACGGGCCCCACCTGTATCGTGGCGATTCCCACGATGTCCGGTCCGGCGACGTTTTGGCCCAAGTTTGCGCAGGGTGCCAGCATTGCAAAATCTTTTGCAGGCTGGCTGGACCCACGATCAACGCAGTAGCCAGCAGGCGCGCTTACGATGACAGCGCCCTGACCCAGCGCAACAGACCGTGCTACCTGATCCACTGGGGTGCAGGCCGTAATGGCCAGCACCCCAAAGAGTGCAACGGTCGCACGGATCATGCCGCTACAGATCCATGTAGATGTGTTTTTCGGCCTTCGCACCAGGATGCGTGACAGCCCCCAGACGTGCCCCGCCCACAAGCTGCGCATATTTCCACAGCGCGCCAGAAGCGTAGATCGTCTCTTTGGGGCCTTTCCAGTTGGCTTTGCGTGTCGCGAGTTCTTCTTCGGTCAGGGCGACCGACAACTCGCCTGTGACCGCATTGATGGTGATCACGTCGCCGTTTTCCAGCATAGCAATCGGCCCGCCATGTGCGGCCTCTGGCCCCACGTGACCCACGCAGAACCCGCGTGTCGCGCCCGAGAAACGGCCGTCGGTGATCAGTGCCACCTTCTTGCCCATGCCCTGGCCGGACAGGGCGGCAGTCGTCGCCAACATTTCGCGCATACCGGGGCCGCCTGCGGGGCCTTCGTTGCGGATGACGATGACTTCGCCTTCTTCATATTCGCGTGCTTTGACAGCGGCGAATGCGTCTTCTTCGCTTTCGAACACACGTGCAGGACCGCTAAAGACCTGCTCGTCGGCGGCCATACCTGCCACTTTTACAATCGCACCTTCAGGGGCAAGGTTGCCTTGCAGACCCACAACACCACCTGTCGGGGTGATCGGGTTTTCGACCGGGTAGATCACGGTGCCATCGGCATCGCCTTTGATCATATCGAGTTCTTCACCCATCGTGCGGCCCGTGGCGGTCATGCAGTCTTCGTGGATCAGACCTGCTTTGCGCAGTTCTTTGAGGACAACAGGCACGCCGCCTGCCTCATAAAGGTCTTTGGCCACGTAATCGCCACCGGGCTTGAGGTTCACAAAATAGGGCGTGTCGCGGAAAATCTCGCAGACATCCATGAGGTCGAAATCAATGCCTGCCTCATGGGCGATCGCAGGCAGGTGCAGACCTGCGTTGGTCGATCCACCGGTACAGGCGACGACGCGCGCCGCATTTTCCAGCGACTTGCGCGTAACGATATCACGGGCGCGGATGTTTTTCGCGATCAGGTTCATCACTGCCTCGCCGGACGCCACGCCATATTGGTCGCGGGATTCGTAAGGGGCAGGGGCACCGGAAGAGTTCATCAGCGCAAGACCAATCGCCTCGGACACGCACGCCATGGTGTTGGCGGTAAACTGACCACCGCAGGCACCCGCCGATGGGCAGGCCACGCGCTCAAGCACTTCGAGTTCCGCATCAGACATATTGCCCGCCTGGTGCTTGCCAACGGCTTCGAACACGTCCTGCACCGTCACGTCTTTGCCGTGCAACCGGCCCGGCAGGATGGAGCCACCGTAGATAAAGACAGATGGCGTGTTCAAACGCACCATTGCCATCATCATGCCCGGCAAGGATTTGTCGCAACCGGCCAGACCCACAATCGCGTCATAGCAGTGGCCGCGCATTGTCAATTCAACGGTGTCGGCAATCGCCTCGCGCGACGCCAAAGAAGAACGCATCCCTTCGTGGCCCATCGCGATGCCGTCGGTGACGGTGATCGTGGTGAATTCGCGTGGCGTGCCATTGGCATGTTTGACGCCCAGTTTGACAGCCTGCGCCTGACGGTTCAGCGAGATGTTGCAAGGGGCCGCTTCGTTCCAGCAGGTCGCGACGCCGACCCAAGGCTGTTTGATCGCCTCTTCATCCAGACCCATCGCATAGAAATAAGACCGGTGCGGCGCGCGTGATGGCCCTTCGGTCACATGGCGGCTGGGAAGGTTTGACTTGTCGACCTGATCTTTGGGCATTTCATTCTCCTCGGGAACTCTTTGGAAACGGTCTAAATAGTGGGCAAGCCCTGCGCAAGCCCTCCAAACAGACGTTGCGGCTGATGCGATCTGCGATAGGGTCGCGCAATGCGTCACCCCTATGAAGCCCACCGCAGTTTTATCAGACCCGCTTGGGCGGCGCGTGAGACGTGGCGCATCCTTGTGATGATCGTCAGTTTCGAAATCGTCTTTGCGGTTTCCCCCATGATCTTTACGTCCTTTCTGCCGACAGATGCTGCGGTCGAAGCATTCTATGAGGGCACAACCGCCTTCGGTACGCTCGCGCAGTTCGCGTCTTTCGGTATTTCCGCAGTCGGTTTTCTGGTCTTGCTGCGCCTGTTGCACGGGCGCGGGTTCTGGTCGCTCATCGGGCCAGCGCCAGAGGCCAAGCGCGATCTGCTTCGCGTCACATTGGCCGTTGGGATGTGGCTTCTGGTGTTGGAATTCCTTCCACCCTGGATCAATCCCGCCGATCTTGCCGAGACGCGTGATTTCGGGGTTTGGGCCGCACTGGTGCCTGTGGCGCTTGTGGCGGTGCTGATACAGGTCGGCACCGAAGAGATGTTCTTTCGCGGCTACCTGCAACAACAATGTGCGTGCATCTCGGATAGCCCGTGGGCGTGGATGGTCCTGCCTTCTGTGATGTTCGGGGCGCTGCATTTCTGGAATGGGAACGGGGCCGCCGAAGGGACGATCTGGGCGATCTGGGCCACCACACTGGGCATCGCTTGCGCCGATCTGACGGCACGGTCAGGCAATCTTGGCGCGGCAATCGGTCTGCATCTGGCGAACAATGCCTTTGCACTACTTGTTGTCGGGGTGCAGGATTGGCC
>CALNYU010000004.1:0-49388 GCA_942490805.1 uncultured Alphaproteobacteria bacterium
GATTGGACAGATCGCCATTGTCGGTTTTTCATCGGCTGATGTCGCGGCAGGCGTTGCTTTACACGGAAATGGTGACGGCACCCGCTGTCGTGCATGGTGACGGACCGCTTGTGGGCTTTGATGTGCGCGAACAGCCTGTTGCGTTGCAGTTGGGTGGGTCCGATCCGGCGCAACTGGCGCAGGCTGCGCGCATTGCCGAAGACTTTGGTTATGCCGAGATTAACCTCAATTGCGGGTGTCTGTCTGACCGGGTGCAATCGGGCAGCTTTGGTGCGGTGCTGATGGAAAGCCCTGCTTTGGTGGCCGAATGTGTTGCCGCAATGATTGCCGCCGTCAGCGTGCCAGTCACGGTCAAATGCCGCATTGGCGTCGATGATCAGGATCCGGCAGCAGGTGTTGCCGGACTTTCTATCGCAGGTTTCGGCGGCGCGGTGCCCGTTTTCGGTACATGCGCGCAAGGCCTGGCTGCAGGAGCTCAGCCCCAAAGAGAACCGCGATATACCCCCGTTGGATTATGATTTAGTAATGGAAATGAAGGGGTTGTTCCCTCATCTTCATTTAAGTTTGAATGGTGGCGTCGGCAGTTTGGATGAGGCTGTAGGTTTTCTCGATCGCGGGTTGGATGGTGTGATGATCGGCCGTGCTGCTTATCATACGCCAGTGATATTCTTCTGGAGGCTGATGCCCGCATCTTTGATGACCCTATGGGCGCACTGCCGAAGAGGTGGTGCAGTCTGATGTTGCCCTATATCGCAGATCACCTTGCAAAGGGCGGCCGATTGGGGCAGGTGACACGGCATATGTTGGGGCTGTTTCAGGGGCGTCCCGGTGCGCGGGGTTGGCGCAGACACTTGTCTGAGAACGCACATGTCGATGGGGCAGGCCCGGATGTCGTGCTGGCGGCCCTTGATCACGTGACCCGGCTCGCAGCCTAAGGAAAAAAATACATGGACGATATGATGCTGCTGGCGACGATGGCTGGCCTTCTCTTGGTGTTGGGTGCTCTTGCGGGCATTCTTGCCGGGCTCTTCGGTGTGGGGGGCGGCATCGTTCTTGTGCCCGCGTTCTTTTATGTCTTTAGCCAGCTCGGCTATGACAGTCCCGAATTGATGCAGGTGTGTCTGGGTACCTCGCTGGCAACGATCATTGTCACGTCGCTGCGCTCGGTCGCGGCGCATAACAAAAAGGGTGCCGTTGACTGGTCTATTCTAAAGGGCTGGGGGCCCGGTATTGCAGCAGGGGCCGTGGTCGGTGTTCTTGTGGCGACGTCGTTGCGCTCAGGGACATTGCAGGCGATTTTTGGGGTGCTGGGCGTGGTTGTCGGTACTTATATCACTTTTGGACGCGAACGGTGGCGGCTGGGGACGCAGATGCCCGGTGGTGCCTTGCGCGCGGTCATATCGCCTGTGATTGGCTTTTTGTCTGTCCTCGTCGGAATAGGCGGAGGGTCCTTCGGTGTACCGACGATGACCCTTTTTGGTGTGCCTATTCACCGTGCGGTGGCGACTGCTGCAGGGTTTGGTGTCATTATTGCAGTACCCTCCGTCATTGGCTTCCTTTTCGTTGATATTGCCGTCGCTCCGCCCTTTACGGTCGGTGCTGTGAATTTCCTCGCCTTTGGTTTGGTCGTCGCGATGACATTGATTACCGCACCTTTGGGGGCTGCTTTGGCACACCGCATGGATCCAAAGCCGCTCAAGCGTATCTTTGGAGTCTTCCTGATTCTCGTCGCGCTGAACATGCTGCGCAAGGCGCTGGGTTGGTAAAGCAGGACAGTTTATCGCATCTATCCATGACTGGCTTTAGGCCTTCAGTCTGTTGAAATCCTTGAGTGACTTACCCGGCTCGTCAACAAAGAGGCTGGGCAGGATGCGTTGGCTGGTAATCTGGTCCACGCGGATTTCATCAAATTGCGCGGTGGTTTCGCACCAGACAACGCAGGTCCAAAGACGCCCCCAGTAATCAAGTTGTAAGGGGCGCACGATGCGTTTTTTGTCCTGCATGACCAGTTCCAGTTTCTGACGGGTCCGCACGGCTTGGCGCAGGATCGGTAGATGCTGAAAACCACGCGCGGCATCAGCGAAAGGATAGATGGCAAAGCCGTAGCCGCCGGGGGCGCGGCTGCGATCTTCGGGCATCACCGCATCAAGTTTACCTGAAAGGGCGCGGGCGGCAGACGAGAACTCGGGATCGTCACTTTGGCTGACAGCATTCAGGCCCAGATGCAGCGCCTCGACCTCGGTCATTGTCAGGTTCAGCGGGGGCAGGGTGATCGCGGCGGTCACACGGTAGCCGATCCCGCGCTCCCCCTCGATCGGGACACCGGATGCGGCAAGGGTTTCCATGTCGCGGTAGATCGTGCGCAGCGACACATCGGTCGCCTGCGCCAGATCCCCGGCGCGATGGAGTGTTCCGTCCCGCATGATTTGGACAAGACGCATAAGGCGGTCGGCACGGCGCATGATTTCCCTTTCGATTCGGGATAGTTTTGCCATTTTTCTGGCAACTGACAAGTTTTTGTCACAACTTGGCAAAAACCCTTGCAAAAAAAGGGTGTTTGGGCGGCCAAAAACGCCAGTTTTCCCGCTTCCCTTGCCGCGCGTCCGGCCCTATTTGTCAACGAAGAGAATGAAACGACGTGAGGCGCGCCCTCGCTATAGGAGAAAAGACATGCTCAACAATATCGGCCTTCCTGGCCTCCTTTTGATCGCTGTTGTGGTTCTGGTTCTGTTTGGCCGCGGCAAGATTTCCAGCCTGATGGGCGAAGTCGGAAAAGGCATCACTGCGTTCAAGAAGGGCGTTGATGATGGCAAGAAAGAGATCGAAGACAGCATGGCAGACGCCAAAGACGTCACACCAACAGAAGAAAAAGACAAAGTCTGATCGCTTTGCCGCATAAAAAGGACTGCGTCTGATGTTTGGTCTCGGTTGGAGCGAACTGCTTGTTGTCGGCATTGTGGCCCTGATCGTGATCGGGCCCAAGGATTTGCCGGGCCTGTTCCGCACGATGGGGCAATTCACCGGCAAGGCCCGTATGATGGCGCGTGAATTTTCCCGCGCAATGGAGCAGGCGGCCGATGATGCGGGCGTCAAGGATATCTCCAAGACGCTGAACGCTGCAGCCAATCCCAAGAAATTTGGTGTTGATAAGCTGAAAGAAGCGACCGGCACGACCAAAGCGCCGGAAACAACGCTGTCGCCGGAACGTCAGGCAGCCAAAGAAAAGATGAGCAAGGCGATGGGCGACGCTGCAGTTGCGCGCAAAGCGCGTGAGGCCGAAGAGGCCGCCGCGAAAGCGCCAACGGACACGCCCGCCCCCGAGACGCCCACACCAGAGGCCAAGACATGAGCGCCCAAGACGATATCGAAGACAGTGCCGCCCCGTTGCTTGAGCACCTGACCGAGCTGCGCTCGCGGCTGATCTATTCGGTCATGGCCTTTTTGGTGGGTATGATCATTTGTTTCTCTTTCGGCAGCATGCTCTTGGATTTCCTGCTGGGGCCGATTGAGCGTACGATGCGCAGTCTCGGCAACCCCAATCCGGTGATGCAATATACTGCGCCGCAAGAGTATTTCTTTACCTTGATCCGCATTTCGGTCGTGGGTGGTCTGGCGTTGTCCTTCCCGGTCATCGCTTACCAGCTTTGGCGTTTTGTCGCGCCGGGCCTCTACCGCAATGAAAAGAACGCGTTTCTGCCGTTTATCATCGCGTCCCCTGTTCTGTTCCTGATCGGGGCCGCCTTTGCCCATTACATCGTCGTGCCCCTTGCGATGGCCTTTTTTCTTGGCTTTGCTGATCTGCCCTCTTTCGTGTCGGCGATCATGGTCAACGCCGTGCCACCACCCGGGGCCGAGCTTTTGCCGGGTGCCGCAGGTGGGCTGACGCTGCCGAGTGTCGCACCGGATGTGTCTGACAGCGGTGTCGATATCGTCTTCAATGGCAAGGTGAACGAGACACTGGATATCACGCTCAAGATGATCGTGGCATTTGGCGTGTGTTTCCAGTTGCCTGTTTTGCTGACCCTGATGGGCTCTGCCGGGCTTGCCAGTTCGCGTGGCCTGCGCGGTACACGGAAATACGCTGTCGTCGGTATCTTGATTGTTGCCGCTCTTGTGACACCACCGGATGTCACCACACAGCTGATCCTGTTTGTTGTCGTTTATGGCCTTTATGAGATTTCGATCCATTTGGTTGCTGCTGTCGAGCGCAAGAAAGACCGCGCTGCCCGTGCCGAAGGGATCATCGGCGAAGATGAGAGTCTCTTTGACATAGACGAGGATGATCTCTCGGACGACGAAGCTGCGGCTGATGAAGGTCCGAAGGTTTGAGCAAGAAGGCCCTGAAACGGATTGCTGCCGCACTTGAGCGGATCAGCCCGGCCCCCATCGGCGCACCGGATTTCGGTGCGGCCTCGGCTTTCGTCTGGCATCCTGATCCTGACCGCCTTGTCCCCGTGGCGCGGGTCAACCGCGTGGGTGTCGAGCTGTTGGTTGGTGTTGATCGGTCACGCGATACGTTGATGGCCAACACGGTACAGTTTGCCGCGGGATTGCCCGCGAACAATGCCCTTTTGTGGGGTGCGCGCGGGATGGGAAAGTCGAGCCTTGTCAAAGCGATACATGGCGCTGTGAATGCAGATTATGCGGGGCTGAAGATTGTCGAGGTCCAGCGCGAAGACCTGCCCAGCATTGGCCGCTGCCTGAACCTGCTGCGCGGCGCGCCAGAGCGGTTTATCATGTTTTGCGATGACTTGTCCTTTGGACACGACGATGCGCATTACAAATCGCTTAAGGCGGTGTTGGATGGCGGCATTGAGGGGCGGCCTGATAACGTCGTCCTCTATGCGACATCGAACAGACGGCACCTGATGCCGCGCGATATGATCGAGAATGAACGCTCATCCGCGATTTCACCCTCCGAGGCGGTTGAAGAGAAAGTGTCGCTATCGGATCGCTTTGGCCTGTGGCTCGGGTTTCATCCGTGTGATCAGGACGAATATCTTGCGATGATCCGGGGCTATTGTGATGCCTACGGCGTGGCAATTGATGACGCGACTTTGCGGGCCGAGGCGATCGAATGGCAGGCCACACGCGGCAGCCGGTCGGGCCGCGTGGCTTGGCAGTATTTCACGGATCTGGCGGGCCGGCGCGGTGTGAGCCTTTCGTAAGGTGGATCTTGATCCACCTTACGCGGATCAGCCCTTACTGCAGAAAATCATTCGGATCGAGGCTTTGCAGGCCACGGCGCACTTCGAAGTGCAAGAAACTGGGGCTTGCGGCCCGTACCTTACCGATGACCTGACCGCGTGACACGCTGGCGTCCTTGCTGACGGTCAAGCCTTCCATCTGCGTATAGACGGTCAGCAGGCCATCACTGTGCTTGAGGACAACAATTGCCCCACCGCTGGTGTCTGTGGTCACGGCGGCAACGGTGCCCGAGCCAGCGGCTCTGACGTCAGAGCCTGCCGATGCACCAATATCGATACCTTCGTTGGTGCCCGGGGCGTAATCGCGGATGATTGACCCTTGGATCGGCATGATAAAGCGCGCGTCGCTGCTGGCGGGCTGTGTTGTCGTTGTTCCCAGATCGGGTGTTGCGGGAACGGCAGCGGCCGCAATCGGTGCTGCGGGTGTTTCGTTTGGCAATGGCAGCGCTGCACTTGGTGGAACGGGGGTTGCAGTGCCAGCGCCCGGTGCTGTGACCGCAGCAGGGGCTGCGACCGGCGCGCTCCCGCCTTGCGGGATCAACAGATACTGGCCTTCGCGGATGGTGAATTCTGCATTCAGGCCGTTCCATTCGGCGATGTTTGTCACAGGCACGTTGTAGAGCCGTGAAATCGAGAACACGGTCTCGCCGCGTTGCACCTGATGGCGAATTGGCTCGGTGCCGCGCACGACCGGTGCGGCAGGTGCGGTTGCGGCAGGTGCAATCGGTGTCGCGGTGACCCCGGTGCCAGCGGCATCGGCACGGTCAAGCGCCGTTGTGGCCACTGCTGTTACGTCAAACGGTTGGATCGGCCCTGTGGCAATCGCACCGGTTGCTGGTGAAGGCTCGGTCACGCGTGAGGGCAGGGCGATAATTTCATCGCGGCGCAGGATCACATCCGGTCCGATGCCGTTATATTCGGCCAGTTCATTGGCATCGAGGCCAAGCCGGATGGCAATCCCGCGGATCGTGTCATCGCGCCGGGCGACAACAACCTGATAGTTGGGATAGGAAATCACACCGCGATCATCCGGGCGTGGTCTGCCCGGCAGGCTTTGCACTGCAGCGGATGTATCAAACCCGTTGCCCAAATCGCGCAAATCGCTGTCGAAATCGTCACAGGCCACGAGGGCTGCCAATGTCATGCCTGTTAATGCTGCGCGTCTTACAGGGAAATACCTGTTCGCCATCCTACCGCTCCTTTGCCAAGTCGCCCCTTATCTATGGGATCATACTATATTTTGGGGTAGTTTACTCTTGTCCGAGCCCTTCTAGCAAGGGCACAAAGCGGACAGCACGCAATTCATCGTATTCAAAGCCGGTTTCTGACCGTGTCACACGGATCAGGCTTTGCACTGCATCCGATTGTCCGACCGGCAAGACCATGATCCCCCCGACCCGCAACTGGGCTAGCAGCGGCCCCGGCGGGTCCTCTGCGGCGGCGGTCAGCAGGATGCGATCAAAGGGGGCTTGTTCCGCAAAACCGTGGCTGCCGTCAGCGGTGAAGGTGGTGATATTGGTGATGTCATTCGCTTCAAAGACTGCGCGCGCGGCCTGTACCAGACGGCGATAGCGATCCACCGTATAGACGCGCCGTGCCAGTTTGCTCAGGATCGCGGCCTGATAGCCCGATCCGGTCCCGATTTCGAGCACCTTGTCGCGCGGGGTGATTTGCAGGGCCTGCGTCATAAGTCCCACGACAGAAGGCTGGCTGATCGTCTGCCCGCAGGCGATGGGCAGCGGCATGTCGTCATAGGCGCGATCTGCGAAGGTGCCCTTTACATAATCAGCGCGGTCGACCTGCTCCATCGCCGTCAGCACCCGCGTGTCCGTCACGCCCTTGCTGCGCAATGCGTAGAGGAATTGCATCTTGGTTGCGGCGTCAAATGTCACTTGAGCAGGTCCCGCAACGTCTCAACCATTTGATAATCCGTCAAATCCACCCGCATCGGGGTGATCGAGACATAGCCGTCAAGGTTCGCGGCTGCATCCGTGCCGGGGGCTGTCGGCTCATGCTGGGGGCCGCCACGGACCCACAGGAATTTGCGCCCGTTAGGTGAGGTCTGCGCCTCGGCCCGGAACCGTGTATTCAGCCGGAACCCTTGGGTTGTCGCCTGCATGCCTTTGACCTGTGCGGCAGGCACAGGCGGGAAATTCACGTTATAGAACACCTGATAGTCCGCGTCGTCCCACAGCGTGTCGTTCAACAATGCACGCACAACAGCGGCCCCATGGCCTGCTGCGGCTTCAAAAGGATTGTCCAGATTTGTGTTCTCGGGCCCGTAGAATTGCGACAATGCTATCGAGCGCACCCCTTGCAAGGCCCCTTCGATACAGGCACCGATGGTGCCGGAATAAAGCGTGTTTTCGGCAGCATTGTTGCCGCGATTGACGCCCGAAAGGATCAGATCAGGCGGCTGGTCGAGTAGCACATCATGTATCCCCGCAAGCACGCAGTCCGCAGGCGAGCCTTCGGCCGCAAAGCGCCGTGGCTCCAACTCTGTGATCATCGTGGGGTGGGTGTAGCTGATGCAATGGCCGACGCCGGATTGCTCAAACGCGGGGGCGACGGTCCAGACTTCGCCTGTTGGTCCTGCGATCTCATGGGCGATATCGGTCAGAACCCGAAGGCCCGGCGCGTTGATGCCGTCGTCATTGGTGATGAGAATGCGCATGCCGCCGCCTTTTTGCTGTCGCATCGTTCCTAAGCCTTGACGCGGTGGGCGGCAAGCGCGGAACGCGCAAAGCAGGTGTGTTCATCCCTGACCGTAGAAAAGCGGTCACGGTTTAAGCGGTGGCATCCTCAAGGATGGCTGGCAAAAGCCGTGCGGCTTCATCTGCGGGGGTCGCCAAGGCGTTGCGATCCTCGCCAGGGTAAAAGCGGGCGCGCGTGGCGGTCGGCATGGGCGCAGGTGTCAGGATCTGCACCTGTGGTCCGGTCTTTGCGCTTTCAGCGGCCCAACTGCGCGCAAGGGCAATCTGCGCAGCTTTGGTGGCGCCATATGCACCAAAGAACTGCGCGCCCCCGCGTGGGTCGTCAAAGAACACCGCTTTGCCCGTTTGCCCCAAGAGCGGGCTGACATAGGCGATCAGCCGCGATGTGGCCTCGATATTGACGGTCATGGATTTGGCAAGGTCTTTGGGCCCGATATGGCCCGCAGGGGCCAAGGGGGCGGCGTGAATGGCGGTGTGCAGCCAAAGATCAAGGCTGCCCCAGCGATCAAAGATGCCACGGCAAAGCTGCTGCATGGCTTCATCAACGGTGATGTCCATGGGCGCAAGGGTTGCTTGTCCGCCGGCCGCCTGAATGGCGTCGTCGAGCTCTTCAAGCGCGCCAACGGTTTTGCCAACGGCAATGATGTGATGCGTGGGCGCAAGCGCTTTGGCGAGGGCGGCCCCGAGGCCGCGTGATGCGCCGGTGATGAGTGCTGTCTTTGTCATGGGCGCGGTCATGTGCCGAACTGCGTCCGACGTCAAGTATTAGCTGTGCGGCAGCGCCAATGATTGTGTCTGGCCCCAGCGATCCGTCAGCAAGATCTGGGCATCGCCAATCGCTG
The DNA here is from genome assembly GCA_942490805.1 of uncultured Alphaproteobacteria bacterium. Classification (GTDB taxonomy): domain Bacteria; phylum Pseudomonadota; class Alphaproteobacteria; order Rhodobacterales; family Rhodobacteraceae; genus Yoonia. The sequence continues at coordinate 8,764 of CALNYU010000004.1, forward strand.
TGACCTGCACGCCAAATGCGCTGTCGCCCACCCGGACCCGCGCAATCTGGCCGCGTGAAGACCGCAGCAGGGCGGCTGTCCCGTCATGCGCGTCCATCAAACCGATGACGGAAAGCGCGCGCAGTTCAAGCGTATCAGGCAACGTCGCCTTGGTTCCGGCAAGGCCGGTCGTCGTTGTGTCGTCTGCCATGGTGAAAAACTACGCCAATTTTATTTAAACTTTCGCAGCATCTGCCAGAACGCAGAGCGAAGCGAAAGGGGGGTAGATGGCCATACGGCACGAGATCGCGCACACATGGCGGCACTGGCGTTCACATTGGTGTTAAGTGGCCGGAACAGCCTTATTCTGCGGCGGTTTTTGCTTCGAACCCTTGCTCGATCATGTCGGATGGGGCCACGGGGTATTCGCCCGAGAAACACGCATCACAATAGGCTGGCGCTTTGGGATCGCGCCCGCCTGCTTCGCCCACTGCACGGTATAGCCCGTCCAAAGAGATGAACCTGAGACTATCGACACCCAAATGCGTGCGCATTTCCTCTTCGGACATTGTCGCCGCCAGCAATTTTTCGCGCTGTGGCGTATCCACACCGTAAAAACAGGGCCAAGCGGTTGGCGGAGACGCAATCCGGAAATGCACCTCTGCCGCACCTGCATCAAGGATCATTTCCTTGATCTTCCGGCTTGTCGTGCCGCGTACCACGCTGTCATCGACCAAGATCACCCGTTTGCCTTTGATCAGGGCGCGGTTCACGTTCAGTTTCAGGCGCACTCCCATGTTGCGGATGCTTTCGGTGGGCTCAATAAACGTGCGGCCCATGTATTGATTGCGAATGATCCCCATCGCGTAGGGAATGCCCGATTGCAGCGAATAACCGATCGCCGCCGGTGTGCCGCTGTCGGGGACAGGGCAAACCAGATCGGCATCAACCGGTGCTTCTTTGGCCAGTTCACGGCCAATGTTTTCGCGGGTCTCATAAACCGAACGACCGCCCTGAATACTGTCGGGGCGGCTGAAATAGACGTGTTCAAAGATGCAGAACCGCGACCGGGCAGGGCGGAAGGGGTAGTGGCTGGACACACCTTTTTCAGTGATCACGACCATTTCGCCCGGTTTGATTTCGCGGACAAACTCGGCCCCGATGATATCAAGCGCACAGGTTTCAGACGCCAGCGCCCAGCCATCACCGATCTTGCCCAACACCAGCGGGCGCACGCCCAGCGGGTCGCGGCAGCCGATCAGCTTTGTCCGTGTCATCGCGACGATGGAAAATGCGCCTTCGACTTTGCGCAGTGCCTCTTCCATGCGGTCGGGGATCGTGCGGCCCATCGACCGTGCCATCAGGTGGATGATACATTCGCTGTCAGACGAGCTTTGAAAGATGGAGCCGCGTTCGATCAATTCGCGGCGCAGGGACAAGGCATTGGTGATATTGCCGTTATGGGCAATCGCCGCCCCACCCATGGAAAATTCACCAAAGAACGGCTGCACATCGCGCATCGCGGTCTGGCCTTTGGAGCCGGCAGTAGAATAGCGTACATGACCAATCCCGATTGTCCCGGGCAGGGTTTCCATCATCGACGCAGAGGTAAAGTTATCGCGCACCAGCCCCATGCGGCGCTGCTGGTTGAACCCTGTTTCGGGGGAGTGGGTGACAATCCCGCCCGCTTCTTGCCCGCGGTGTTGCAGGGCGTGCAGGCCGAGCGCGACAAAGTTGGATGCGTCAGTGACACCAACGACACCAAAGACGCCGCATTCCTCCCGTAGCTTGTCATCGTCGAAAGGATGGGCGGGGGGCATCTGGTTGGACAAGAGAGCAGCTCCGAATCCGAGTATAGGTAATTGCCCCTGTCTTAGAGCGTCATGGCCCGCGTGTCACGGAACGATCATCGCTCAAAGCGGGAAATGCGGCAAAGGCGCGCAATTTTCCGCGATCCAGACAGGAAAGGGCCGTAGCCGCTCAACTTCTACACGAGGCGGTGGCGCATTTCGAGAACGCGCAGGGCGTTGCCATTTTGGGGCTGCACAAAGCAAAACGGCCACCGCATGAAACGGTGGCCGCAGAAATCAGTGATCTAAAGGTCGTTACTCGGCAGGTGCGCCACAGCTTCCGACCAGTTGCTGGTATTGTTCAGTGATCCAGCCCAAAGCCTGCTCCGGGTTTTGCTCTTCGATCTGGCCGGTCAGTTGGGCAAAGACCTCGGCCGCGCGGCTGTCGTCGATGGCGGCGAATTGCTGGGTTGCAAAGATCGTGTCGTAAACAAAGAACGCCACGGCGATCAAAAGGATGCCGCGCAGGACGCCGAAGAAGAAACCAAGGCCCTGATCAATCCCGCCCAAGGCAGAACGCTGGATGACAGATGAAAAGAGCGGCGTGAAGATCGAGACGACAACAAGGGCGACAGCAAAGACCGCAGCAAAGGCCGCGATGATCGCTAATTCGCAGCTATCGCCGATGAACCCACCAAGAACAGGGATCTGGCGGACAAGGGGTTCAACCTGATCGGCAAAGATGAAAGCAACGATGGTTGCGCCGATCCAACCGACAATCGCCATGGCTTCGCGGACAAAACCCCGGCTGTAAGCCAAGACGCCCGACACCAAAATAATGATTGCGACGCCTGCGTCGACAAGTGTGAAACCTTCCATGGTCCGTCTCCTGCGATTGACGCTACCTTGCGCCAAATACCTCTTCTACAAATCCAGCCAAGTCTGTCGCATTGCGCAGGCTTATGCCATCCACGCGGGGCTGTTTTGCCTGTTGTGGTATTATCGCAGTTGTAAAACCAAGTTTTTGCGCTTCTTTCAATCTATTTTCAGTTTGAACCACAGGACGGAGCGCGCCGGACAAACTGATTTCACCGAAAACGACGGCCTCTGAGGGCAGGGCCGCGTCTTCGCGGGCGGACACCAAGGCGGCGGCCACAGCAAGGTCTGCACCGGGCTCAGAGATGCGCAAACCCCCTGCTACATTGAGATAAACGTCCAATCCGGTGAAGGGGACACCGCAGCGCGATTCGAGCACTGCAAGGATCATCGCAAGCCGTCCACCGTCCCATCCGACGACCGACCGGCGCGGTTGGCTGTGTGGCGAAGGTGCCACAAGTGCCTGGATCTCGCAAAGCATCGGGCGGCTGCCTTCGATGCCTGCAAAGACGACAGAACCGGGGGCAGGGGTGCCGCGTTCGGACAGAAACAGCGCCGAGGGATTCTTGACTTCTGCCAACCCTTTGCCGGTCATTTCGAAGACGCCGATCTCATCCGCGGGGCCAAAACGGTTCTTGACGGACCGCAGAATACGGAACTGATGGCCGCGCTCGCCCTCAAAATAAAGCACGGTATCGACCATATGTTCGACAACACGTGGCCCTGCGATTGTGCCGTCTTTGGTTACATGGCCCACCATGACCACCGACATGCCGTTGCGTTTGGCAAATGTCGTCAGCTCATGCGCCGAGGACCGTACCTGGCTGACACTGCCGGGGGCGCTGTCCACGTTATCGGCCCACATGGTTTGGATGGAATCGATGATCGCGAGGTCGGGTTTTTCGGCCTCAAGCGTGGTCAGAATATCGCGCAGGTTCGTTTCCGAGGCGAGCATGACAGGGCTTTTCTCGAGCCCTAAGCGTCGGGCCCGCATTTGGACCTGTGCGTTCGATTCCTCACCCGAAATATAAATGACTTTCAAACCGTTGCGGGCAAATCTTGCAGCTGCTTGCAAAAGAAGCGTCGATTTCCCGATGCCCGGATCACCGCCCACGAGCAGCGCCGAGGCCTTCACCAAACCGCCACCCAAGACGCGGTCCAATTCGCCAACGCCAGCTTGGGTGCGGGGCGGTTCTTTTTCTTGGGTTTCCAGATCCGTGAGCGGGATCGTCTTGCCGCGGATCGCGCCCAGCGATTTGCCTTTGGGCCCGCTCGATAGCGCCTTGGATTCGCTGATCGTGTTCCACGCCTGACAGGCATCGCATTGCCCCGACCATTTGCGAAAGGACGCGCCACATTCATTGCAGGAAAAGGTAAGATCTTTGGCCATGTTCACCTTTTGGACCAAAAGAACAGCCTTGGCAATGATGGTTAAACTTTGGCCTTGGCCTGCGGTGTCAGCGCCGAAATCACGATCGAGGCGAGGATACAGGCGGTGAACATATAAAGCCCCCATCCAGTCTCGATCCGGCCAATGCCAACGCCTTTGAACAGCACGATATAAAGCGCGATCAGGAAGACATCGGCCATTGCCAGTTTGCCGATCCATGACAGCACGGGCAGCGTTTTGTCTTTCAAGAGGTCGAAATGCACCAGCGCGATGCCGATCGTTTTGAGGTAGGGCGCGAACATCGCGAATGCCGTGACGAGCAGCGCCAAGGCCACATCGCTATCCCACAGCGCCTGCATCCCCGAGATCACGCTGATCTCGCTCAGCCCGAAAATAGGCAAAAGCCCTGCGCGCATGAGCGGCGCAAACCATGCGATGGGAAAGAGAACCAAGAGGGCAAGGTTTGCGATGCGCAAAATGTTCAGCATAATAAATCCTAGATATGACTAGGACTTAAGTAATGAAGCTCTTGCATTGAAACAAGTTTATTTGCCAAAGGTCTTGCGATTGTAGCGCGCACCAAGCTGGGTAAGCACCTCATATCCGATCGTATTTGCCGCGCGTGCCAGATCATCCACCGTCTGCTGCGGGCCGATCAGGGTAAGCTTGCTTGGCGTCTCTGGCAGGTCTGTGACGTCGATGGTCAACAGGTCCATCGACACCCGTCCAACCAATGGGCAGGCCGTGTCGCCATGATAGAGCGTGGCCTTATCGGACAGGATGCGCGCGATCCCGTCCGCATATCCGCCGGACACAGTAGCGATCCGCGAAGGGCGGGTGGCCTGCCATGCATTGGCGTAGCCCACGACCTCGCCTTCGGCCACATCGCGCACCTGCACGACGGGCAAATCCAGTTCGATCACTGGCGTTGCTTTCTCGAAGGGCAGACCGCCATAAAGCCCGATGCCCGGACGTGTCAGATCAAAGTGATAGTCTGGTCCCAGCAAAATTCCCCCCGTCGCCGCCAAAGAGCGGGGCGCGGTGATCCCGTCGGTCATCTTTTTGAACTGATCCAACTGATAGGGGTTCATCGGGTGGTCAGGCTCATCGGCGCAGGCCAGATGCGACATCACCAAACGCGGGTCTTGTGACAGGGCCACTTCGGCCACTGCCGCCCATTCCTGCATTTCCATGCCCAACCGGTTCATGCCGGTATCAAGCTGGATGCCAAAAGGATGGCCGGGCAGGGCTTCAAAATGCAGCGTCAGTTGTTCGACTGAATTCAGCATCGGCGTCAGACCCAAATCGCGGATCAGCGCAGTGTCGCCCTTCATGTGACCGGAGAAGACACAGATTTCGGGCTTTGGCCCCAACTCTTCGCGGATCGGGACAGCTTCTTCGGCGACAGCGACAAAGAATTGGCGCACACCTTCTTTGAAGAGCGCCTTTGAGACATTCGCTGCCCCCAGCCCATAGCCATTGGCCTTGACGACCGCACCTGTCTTGCAATTGGTCATTGCATCCAGGGCGCGCCAGTTGGCGACGACAGCGTCAAGGTCAATAATCAGGCGTCCAGTACTCATGGCGACCTTTTGTCAGGACGGATCAGATGGAGCAAGCGTTTTGCTCAAAAACAGCCTACTCGGGGCAGTCCCCCAATCCGTTGAGCGCATCAACCATGGCGGTGGCACGGTCAAGCGGGAGCGCATCGGTCAGCATGAAGCCCGTGTCGATGGGGGCTTGCATCGTGATGCTCTGGAACTGCTGGCCACAGACGAAGTAGGTGACGGACTGATTGACGTGGGTTTTGGTGAACAAGGCAAAGGACGCGGTGGCCTCCTCGTTCATGGCGATAGCAATCTGCGCCGTCTCGTCGTTCGCCGCCATCAAATCGGCACGTACATCAGCAGGGACGAGCCGAAGGTCGCCCAAGAAGCCTGTAAATCTTACGACAAAATCCTCTGACGTCTGTGCCGCAGCAGGGCTTGCCAGCATGAGCAAGATTGTAAAAAGCTTTTTGATGATGCGTTCCTTTCTAGAATTGCTGGTCTTCCCCTTGCTGCCAAGGTTTGACCAGATTGCCGAACCGCGTGAATTCTGCGGTAAATGAAAGCTCGACCGTTCCGATCGGGCCGTGCCGTTGTTTGCCCACAATAACCTCAGCTTTGCCGTGAAGGCTCGACATTTTTTCCTGCCAGGCCGCGATTGCTTCCATATTGTGGTCTTCAGGCTTTTCGCGCTCGACATAATATTCACCACGGTAGACGAACATGACAACATCCGCATCCTGCTCGATAGAGCCGGATTCGCGCAAGTCCGAAAGCTGTGGGCGTTTATCTTCGCGGCTCTCAACCTGACGCGACAGCTGCGACAGCGCGATAACGGGAATGTTCAATTCTTTCGCGATGGCCTTCAATCCCATCGAGATTTCGCCAATTTCCTGCACGCGGTTGTCGGACGTGCCGCGCACGAGCTGCAGATAGTCCACGATGAGGACATCCAATCCATGTGTGCGCTTCAACCGGCGCGCGCGGGCGGCCAGCTGCGAAATCGGGATTGCCGCCGTGTCGTCGATATAAAGCGGGCAGGATTCAAGCTGTTTGGCCGCATCCACGAAGCGCCGGAACTCGCTTTCTGTCATATCGCCCTGACGGATCTTATGCGATGAAATCTCGGACGCTTCGGCCAGAATACGCCCTGCCAACTGCTCGGCGCTCATCTCGAGCGAGAAGAAACCGACGACGCCCCCGTCAACCGCGCCTTCGCTGCCGTCTTGGAGCAGGCCTTTGCGATACGCCTTGGCGATATTAAAGGCGATGTTGGTCGCAAGTGAGGTTTTCCCCATGGACGGGCGTCCGGCAAGGATCAGAAGGTCGGATTTATGCAAACCGCCCAGTTTTTTATCCATGTCGGTTAGACCCGTCGAAATGCCCGCCAGCCCGCCATCACGTTGATAGGCGGTGTTGGCCACATTCACGGCCTCGGTGACGGCGGCAAGGAAGGACTGAAACCCTTTCTCGGACACACCCTGTTCGGCCAATGAATAAAGCGCCTGTTCGGCCTCGACGATCTGTTCTTTGGGTTCGTGATCGACATCCACCTTGGCGGCTTTGTCGGTGATGTCACGGCCCAGTTTGATCAACTCGCGCCGTGTCGCCAGATCATAGATCATTTGCGCATAGTCACGCGCGGCAAAGGCGGAAATCGCAGCCCCTGCGAGGCGCGCCAGATAGGGCGGGCCGCCCAGTTCCTTCAGACCTTCGTCGTCTTCCATGAACGCCTTGAGCGTCACAGGGCTGGCCAGCATGTTGCGGCCAATGCGCGTGGCGGCGGTTTCAAAGATCCGCGCATGGACAGGATCGTAGAAATGCTTGGGGCCAATGATAGACGCCACACGGTCAAACACATCGTTATTGGTCAGAATAGCCCCCAGAAGCTGCTGTTCGGCCTCGATGGAGTGCGGCATCAGATCGGCGTCGGCTTCTTGGACGCCTGTGGCGTTAAAAGTTGTTATTTCATTCATTGCTGCTCACCTGTTCCCGTGGGCGTCCTAGCAGTTCAGCCCTGCGCTACGCCAGCCAAATAGCTGTGGATACTCTCGGATAACTTTCCAAGAGCATCGCGGATTATGCCGATTCGATCAACATGTAGCGGCAGTGCCATCACTGCCGTCAGGATATGCGCCGATCTGCCATGAATTTTATACACAGCTGTGGAAAAGAAAATTCAGGCGGGTGTCCAGCCGGCCGGATCGTTCAGATAGGCCTCAACCGCGGTCAGTGTCGCGTCGTCATAGGCGCCGCGCGCTTTGGCCTCGGCCAGCACGTCCCACCATGTGCAAAGCGAAATCAGCTGCACGCCGTGGTCGGCCAGTGTTTGCTCGACGCCTTCGAAGATACCGTAGTAGAAGATCACGGCAGTCGCCGAACAGGTCGCGCCTGTTTCGCGGATCGCGTCAACGAAGGAGAGCTTCGAGCCACCGTCGGTGGTCAGGTCTTCAACCAGAATGACACGCTGGCCTTCGGTCATCACGCCTTCGATGCGGGCGTTACGGCCGTAGCCTTTGGGTTTCTTGCGCACGTAGGTCATCGGCAGGGCCAGCCGTTCCGCCACCAGCGCACCAAAGGGGATACCCGCCGTTTCGCCGCCTGCGACGTTGTCAAACGCCTCAAACCCCGCTTCGCGCATGATCGACACGGCCATGAAATCCATCAGGGTCGAGCGGATGCGCGGGAAAGAGATCAGCTTGCGGCAATCCACATATGTCGGTGCCTTTTTGCCCGAAGCATGGGTGAATGGCTCGGCTGCGTTGAAATCAATCGCCCCGATCTCAATCAGCATGCCTGCGGTCAGGCGTGCAATCTCTTCTTTGGCGGGAAAGGAGGTTGGGATCATCGTGTGGCCTTTAATTTTCGGTGATTTCGTCTTCGACACGCCAATGCAGGTCAAATCCGGGGTCAAAGACCGTGACAGGTCCGTCCTCGGTGTCGATATGGGCAGGATAGCTGACGGGATCGCCCTTGGTGAGGGTAATCGTGTCTTCGTTTGGTTTCAGTCCATAAAAGCGCGGGCCGTTGAGCGAAGCGAAATCCTCAAGCTTGGTGATCTTGCCAGCGGCATCAAAGACTTCGGCCAGACAGGACATGGTATTTGGCGCGGTAAAGATACCCGCACACCCGCAGGACTGCAGTTTCAGCGCATCCGTATGGGGCGCGCTGTCAGTACCCAAGAAGAACCGTTTGTCACCGGAAACCGCCGCTTGCACCAGCGCCACGCGGTGTGCTTCGCGTTTCGCCACGGGCAGGCAGTAGAAATGCGGTTTGATCCCGCCTGCCAGAATGTGATTGCGGTTGATAATCAGGTGATGGGTGGTGATCGTCGCGGCAAGGTTTTTGCTGCTGTCACGCACATAATCTACCGCGTCCTGGGTTGTGACATGTTCCATCACGACCTTCAGGTCGGGCACTTTCTTGCGCAGGGGTTTCAGGACCTTGTCAATAAAGGTCGCTTCGCGGTCGAAGATGTCGATCTCGTGATCCGTCACCTCGCCGTGCACACAAAGCGGCATGCCGATTTCGGCCATCACCTCAAGCACGGGGCGGACCTTTTCAAAGTCGCGCACGCCTGAGGCAGAGTTCGTGGTGGCCCCCGCAGGATAAAGCTTGACCGCCGTCGCGATCCCCGCAGCGTGTGCTGCGCGCACATCTTCGGGGTCGGTCGCTTCGGTCAGGTAAAGCGTCATCAGCGGGGTGAATTTGGCCCCCGCAGGCATCGCAGCCATGATCCGGTCGCGATAGGCGGCGGCTTGCGCGCCCGTGACAACGGGTGGCACCAGATTGGGCATGATGATCGCGCGGGCGAAATGCCGGGTGGTTTCGGGCAGAACGGCCCGCAGCATGGCACCGTCACGCAGGTGCAAGTGCCAATCATCAGGGCGGCGGATGGTGAGGCGGGTCAAATGTCTATCTGGCATGAATCCCGATTACACCGTTGTTCCGCGCAAGGCCATAGCCCTTTCGTGCTAACGCCCCATTCGTGAATGTCCTTGCACAGCTTGTGGCAATTCATGATATTTCTGCCAAATACACTGGATCAATGGAGAGAAACGATGCTTGGATTTCTGATTGCGGCCGCCGCCGGGTTTCTCACGCCGCAGATCGAAGGCCCCGTTGCGGGTCCGATCGTCAAAACGCTTGAGGGCTATTTCGAAGTGGCTCCGTCTGAGAAACGTTTGATTGCCTTTATGGTGGCGCTCTTGGGGGCCGCGATCCTTGCCGCCGCTTTTGATAGCGGATCGATCTTCGGGATCATCATTGGCGCAATCCTTGGCTATTTCGGCACACGTATTTTCAACGTGCTGAAAAAGATTATCGAAGGCCGCCAAGACGCGGGCTAACGTGGTGGGCATGCATTTGCTGCATTGCAGCAATGCAGCTTTGGCTGTTTTCACGACCAGTGGCACGTTTATCTAGCGGGTGAATAGAAATGACCCCGATAGGACCGGCATTATGGCCAGACACACCCACTCACAGACGGCCCCTTTGCCGTTCCTTGCCTTTTTTGGCGCAATCTCCAGCGGTGTCTCAAGGCTCTTGGCCGCGCGCAACCGGTCCGGTCATGTGCAACGCCTGCAAAAGCTGAGTGATGAAGAATTGGCCGACATCGGCCTGAGCCGTGACACGATCATGCGTCATGTCTATCGCGACATCTATTACGTGTGAATGTCTTCGGTCGGCGTGAGTTCTTCGCGCTTGTCGAGAAAGAACGCCTTGTGCCCGCGCCGGATCATATATTCGCAGATAATCAGGGCCAAACGTGGATGACCGGTCACCACCAAACGGCGCACTAGGGCACGAACATAGGTCGGGTCATAGCGTCGGGCGCGCAAAAGCCGCGTGAAGCGACGGCGGTCCAGCATATCGTCCATCGCCAGTTTGATAATCACGTCATGGATACCCATGCGGTCAAACGCCTGATCGAGATCATCGCCAAGCAGCGGGCAGGGCAGGGCTGTCACTTGGGGCCGCCGAAAGAGCGCCGCATGGCAGGCATCCAACCGCTGGATCGGGTCGAAGGCGATAAAGACCTTTTCCGCACCGTCGATCATCTCGGGCGCATAGCCGTAGCGGTCGTTAAAGCTTTTCTTGCGGACGTGTTTATAGCGCGGGTCCCACCCGGCCAATTCCGCATCAAGCGTTGCTTGGGGCCGCAGTGCAATGACTGTGGCACCCGGTGCAGTGACGGAATACGCCGCCGCCGCATAAGACGCACCGCCGCCGCCACCATGAAAGATGATCTTTTCGAATTGGTCGAAAAAGCCCTCGTCTACCAGCCGGTCAAAGAATTCATAAACGTGGTGATCGCGGAACCAGCTTTCCTTGAACGAAAACAGTGACAGAAGCGACCAGCCTTCGTGACGGGTGTAGGCAAAGCCGCGGGGTTCTGCATCGAGATTGTTCTCGCGGACGAATTGCGCATTTTCGAAGGTCACTAGCAGCTTGTTGCCGGCCTCAAGAAAGCCCGCGCAATGCTCGCGGCCGAGCTGCTCAAAAAACCCGTGATCTTCGCAAAAATCGTCAATACGACCCAGCCAATCGTTGGCGCTTAGGTCCGTCAGATTGATATCAATGGCTAACTGCCGGTCATTCATACTCATTACTCCGGGGGCGGATACACGCCCGCCCCTGTCACAAGAGTACATATAAATTTAGTCGGTAACTAGGCAACAAAGACCGGTTTAATGTTGCCCCTCAGGCCTAAAAGAAGGCCTGAAGCCCTGTTTGTGCACGGCCAAGGATCAATGCGTGCACATCATGTGTGCCCTCGTAGGTATTCACCGTTTCGAGGTTCACCATGTGGCGCATGATTTGGAAATCTTCGCTGATTCCATTTCCGCCGTGCATGTCGCGCGAGGCCCGTGCCACATCCAGCGCCTTGCCGCAGTTGTTACGCTTCATCATGCTGATCATCTCTGGCGCAGCTTTGCCCGCTTCCATCAGACGGCCCAGTTGCAGGGCAGATTGCAGGCCAAGCGTGATCTCGGTCTGCATATCGGCCAGCTTCTTTTGGAAAAGTTGCGTCTGCGCCAGCGGCTTGCCAAATTGCTTGCGGTCGAGCCCGTATTGGCGGGCAGCGTGCCAGCACGCCTCAGCCGCACCCATGACGCCCCATGCAATGCCATAGCGCGCGCGGTTCAAACAGCCAAACGGCCCTTTCAGGCCCTGAACACCCGGCAGCAAAGCATCTTCACCGACTGCGACGTTATCCATCACGATTTCACCCGTCACAGAGGCGCGCAGGCTCAGCTTGCCGCCAATTTTCGGGGCCGACAGACCCTTCATCCCTTTTTCAAGCACAAAGCCACGGATTTTGCCGCCATGTGCTTCGGATTTGGCCCAGATCACAAAAACATCGGCGATGGGTGCGTTGCTGATCCACATTTTTGAGCCGCTGATGACATAGCCATCAGCCGTCTTTTTCGCGGTGGTTTTCATGCCCGCAGGATCGCTGCCTGCATCAGGTTCGGTCAGGCCAAAACAGCCGATCAGGGTGCCCGCCGCCAGTCCGGGCAGGTATTTCTGGCGTTGTTCTTCGCTGCCGTAGGCGTGGATCGGATACATCACCAGCGAGGATTGCACCGACATCATCGACCGATAACCGCTGTCCACCCGCTCAACTTCGCGGGCGACCAGACCGTAGGTGACATAGCCCGCACCCAGACCGCCGTATTCTTCGGGGATCGTCAGGCCGAGCAAGCCCGCGCCGCCCATTTCTGCAAAAATATCAGGATCAACAGTGGCATCACGGTAGGCGGCGGTCACGCGCGGTTGCAGCGTATTTTGCGCAAACTCATTGGCCGCATCGCGCAACATGCGCTCGTCCTCGGTCAGCTGATCTTCAAGGCGCAGCGGATCGGCCCAGTCGAATGGTCCAAGGTCAGGGCCAAAACCTGTGGCTTTGATCGGTGTGGAATCGTTCATTGTCTATGCTCCCAACTTGTTGGCCGCAGGGTAGGACGTCTGCACGGCGGGGGCAATGGACGGCTTGACGCGGCGGGGATGGGATGCAGTTGTAAGGCGTGGAGGATCACAAAATGGCATTTGCAGATATTGATGAGGTGCAGGCGGCACTGGCGGCAGAGAATTACGTCTGCGGGCGGGCTTTGGCGACGGTGGTGTTTTTAAGCCTCAAACTGGGCCGTCCGTTGTTTCTGGAGGGCGAGGCAGGCACCGGCAAAACCGAGATCGCCAAGGTGATCGCGTCCGCTTTGGGGCGTCGTTTGATCCGCCTGCAATGCTATGAAGGGCTGGATGCGTCCTCGGCGGTTTATGAATGGAATTTCGCCGAACAAATGATCGCGATCCGCACCGCAGAGGCTGCAGGCGGCACCGACCGCGATATGCTCAAGACCGAGCTTTTTACCGAAGAGTACCTGATCGAACGCCCGCTGTTGCAGGCCATGCGCCCGCAACCCGGTGGCGCGCCGGTGCTGTTGATTGACGAAATCGACCGGACGGACGCCCCGTTCGAGGCGTTTTTGCTGGAGGCGCTGAGCGATTTTCAGGTTACGATCCCTGAACTTGGCACAGTTAAGGCACCCGAACCCCCCATTGTGATTCTGACCTCGAACCGCACCCGCGAAGTACATGACGCGCTGAAACGGCGCTGTCTGTATCACTGGGTCGATTACCCCGATTTTGACCGCGAGATCGAAATCCTCCATGCCCGCGCGCCCGAAGCGTCCGCGACGCTGTCGCGTGAGATCGTGGCCTTTGTGCAGCGGCTGCGTGAAGAGGATTTGTTCAAAAAGCCCGGTGTGGCGGAAACCATCGATTGGGCCAAATGCCTGCTGGCTTTGGATGTCATTGATCTGTCGCCTGCCACCATAGCCGACACGCTTGGTGCGATCCTGAAATATCAGGACGATATCCAGAAACTGCAAGGTTCTGAGGCCAAACGCATCCTTGATGCGGCAAAGGCGGATCTGGAAAAGGCCTGATGGTCCAATACCCTGAACTCACACTGCCGGATGATCCCAAGCTGGCGCAGAACATCACGCATTTCGCGCGCGCCTTGCGCCGTGCGGGGCTGGCCATTGGACCGGGGCGGGTGATTGATGCGATCCGTGCGGTTGCCGTGGTGGGGTTCACGCAAAAGGCGGATTTCTTTTGGACGTTGCACGCCTGTTTTGTCAGCAAACCCGAAGAGCATCTGATCTTTGCCCAGCTGTTCCGGCTCTATTGGCGCGATCCGGAATACCTTGAACAGATGATGTCGTTTCTGCGCCCGATGGTGCGGGGCACCCAGGAAGAACGCGCAGCGGCCCCTGCAGAAAAACGCGCAGCAGAGGCATTGCTGGACGGCGAAGAACGCCCGCTACCGCCGCAACCCGATACCGATGATGAGATCGAAATTGATATTGATGCGACGCAGACCGCATCGGCAGAGGAACGGCTGCGCACACTGGATTTCGAATTGATGAGCGTGGCGGAAATGAATGCGGCAAAGGCGGTGCTGGCAAAGCTTTCCCTGCCTGTGCCGCCGGTACTCAGCCGCCGGACCGAGCGGCTTGCGGGCACGCTACCTGACTGGCAAGCCACGATGCGTAATGCCATGCGCAAGGGCGGAGAAGTCACTGATTTTGCAACGAAACGGCGCAAGCTCAGATATCCAAACCTTGTTGTGCTTTGCGATATCTCAGGCTCGATGTCGCAATATTCGCGCGCGGTTTTGCATTTTGTCCACGCGGTGTCGAACCGGCAGGGTCAAGGCTGGGCGCAGGTCCATGCGTTTACCTTTGGCACCCGTCTGACCAATATCACGCGCCACCTGCGCAGGCGCGATGTCGATGCGGCGCTTGCGTCGGCGGGCGCGGAGGCGCAGGATTGGGAAGGTGGCACGCGGATCGGGGCCTGTTTGCACGACTTCAATCGTGATTGGTCGCGCCGGGTGATGGGGCAGGGTGCGGTAGTGCTGCTGATCACCGACGGGCTTGACCGTGATGCCGACCATGATCTGGGCCGCGAAATGGAGCGTTTGCGGCTTTCGTCGCGCCAGCTGATCTGGCTGAACCCCTTGTTGCGGTGGGACGGCTTCGCGCCCAAGGCCAAAGGGATTACGCAGATGCTGCCGCATTGTTCGAGTTTTCGTGCAGGCCACAACATTGCATCGTTGGCGGGCTTGGCAGACGCCCTGTCGCGCCCCGACGACACCGGCGAAAAAGCGCGGCTATTGGCGCGATTGTGATGCGGTCAAGTTGGAGCTGTGTTAAACTTGCGCTGTTGGAAATAAGGTTTTGAAACCATGACAGAAGATATCACCGATCTGCCGAAACTGGCGCTTGACTGGTACCGCGCAGGCCGTGGTGTTGCGATCGCGACAGTCGTGCAAACATGGGGCTCTGCGCCGCGCCCTGTCGGCAGCCAGTTGGTGATTGATGCCGATGGCGCGATGGAAGGCTCTGTTTCGGGTGGTTGTGTCGAAGGGGCTGTGATCACCGAGGCGATTGACGCCATTGCGGACGGTGAACAGCGCTTGCTGAGCTTCGGTGTGAGCGATGATGAGGCCTTTGCCGTGGGCCTGGCCTGTGGTGGTGAAATCAAAGTGTTGATTGAACCTGTAGGTCCGGTGATGCCGGTCGATATTCTTGAGCGGCTGACCGATGCGCGCGCCGAGGCCTCTCCCGTGGTCTATGTCACGGACATCAAAGAAAGCCGTCCACGGTTGCAGGCGGCGTGGACCTATCCTGACCGTCAACGCACCGATCATTCGGGGATTGAAGAGGACGGGCGCACTTTTGTGGCCGTGCACAACCCGCCTTTGCGGATGGTGATTGTGGGGGCTGTGCATATTGCCCAGCATCTGGTGCCGATGGCACGCGCTTGCGGCTATCGCCCGATCCTGATTGATCCGCGCCCTGCCTTTGGATCAGATGCGCGCTTTCCGAACGAAACGATCCTTGATGACTGGCCCGATGAGGCCCTGCGCGCCCTCAAGATTGATGCCCGCACGGCGGTGATCACATTGACCCATGATCCAAAACTCGATGATCCGGCGATTGTGACTGTGCTGGAATCCGAGGCCTTCTATTTGGGCTGTCTTGGGTCCACGCGCACCCATGCCAAACGGGTTGAGCGGCTCAAAGAGGTGGGCTTTACGGACGAAGAAATCGGCCGCATCCATGCGCCCGTGGGGCTTGATCTTGGCGGGCGTCAACCTGCCGAGATTGCCGTGAGTATCATGGCAGAGGTCACGCAGGTCTTGCGGAAGAAATCGTGAAATTCGGTCCTGTTGCGACGGCGGACGCGGTCGGTGCTGTGCTGGCCCATTCCGTCCCGCTCAAAAAAGGCGCGCTGCGTAAGGGACAGATCCTGTCTGACGCGAATATCGCGCAGCTTCTGGCGGCGGGACATCAGCAGATTATCGTCGCACGATATGATCCCGATGATCTGAACGAGGACGCCGCCGCGGCACAGCTCGCCGCCGCGATTGCAGGGGCGGGGGTGCACATCAGCAAGGCTGCGACGGGGCGGGTCAATCTTTTTGCGACTGGCCCCGGAGTCGTCCAGATCGACGCTGCGCGCGTTGACGCCTGCAATGCGATCAACCCCATGATCACGGTCGCGACGGTGCCGCCGCTGCACCGTGTCGATCAGGGTGCGATGGTCGCGACGATCAAGATTATCTCCTATGCCGTGCCGCAGGATGATGTGGTTGCGGCCTGCGCTGCCGCGCAAGACGCGCTGGCCCTGCTGTCGCCGCGCGTCAAAACCGCTAGTCTGATTGAAACTGAAATTGGCACGCCCCCGTCTGACAAAGGCAGGCGCGCGCTGGCCGCACGGCTGGCCCGGTTAGGCGTCACGCTCACCGCCCGCGTGATTGTGCCGCATGCGGCCGCGCCCTTGGCGGAGGCAATCAAGGGGGCAGAGGGCGAGGTTGTCTTTATCCTGACCGCTTCAGCCACTTCGGACACGCATGATGTGGGGCCTTCCGCGGTGCGGCATGCGGGCGGGGCAGTGACACAGTTCGGCATGCCGGTTGATCCCGGAAACCTATTGTTTTTGGGAAGTTATGGCGCAAAGCCCGTGATCGGGCTTCCGGGGTGTGCACGGTCGCCTGCCTTGAACGGTGCCGATTGGGTGCTTGAGCGGGTGATCTGCGGCGTCACACCAACACCCGCTGATTTCGCCAAAATGGGCGTCGGCGGATTGCTCAAGGAAATCCCGTCGCGCCCCAAACCCCGCGCCGAGATCTAGGCGCAAATCCCCGTTACTGTGCAGGTGCAGCGGAAGTAGGGTGTTCTCAAGTGTCGTTTGCCGTGTTTAACTCATCCCAAAGCATAACATTTTTCGGGAGGAAATAATGGCGTCGGTAACTATGACCGTGAACGGGAAATCCGTGTCAGGTGAAGTGGAGGGCCGCACGTTGATGTCGGATTTCCTGCGCAACGACCTGCGACTGACAGGCACGCACATCGGCTGTGACACATCGCAATGCGGGGCCTGCGTGATCCATGTGAACGGCGAGGCGGTGAAATCCTGCACCATGTTTGCCGTTGAGGCAGACGGGGCGGATGTGTCCACCATTGAAGGGCAGGCGAATGCAGACGGATCGCTCAATGTGATCCAGCAGGCGTTTCAGGATCACCACGGCTTGCAGTGTGGGTTCTGCACCCCGGGGATGGTGATGTCGGCGGCTGCTTTGCTGAAGGAAAACCCGAGGCCCACAGAACGCGAAGTGCGCGAATATCTGGAAGGCAACATCTGTCGCTGCACCGGATACCACAACATCGTCAAGGCGATCATGGCTGCGTCCGGTCAGGATGTGTCGGCCATCGCTGCCGAATAAGCAAATTGTCGAGAAACATTTCAGGGCTGGTGTTTCGCTGAGAAACCGCCGCTCTGACAGGGAGGAATAAAATGCCAAAAGATGGTGGAATTGGAGCCAGCACAACGCGCCGCGAGGACGTGCGCTTTCTGACTGGTAAAGGAAAATACACTGCAGACATCAATGTCTTCGGTCAGGCTGCCGCGATTTTCGTGCGCTCGACCGTGGCCAATGGTGTGATCAAATCAATCGATACGTCTGCGGCCGAGGCGATGCCCGGTGTACTGGCGGTGTTTACCGGCGAAGATTTCGTCGATGTGGGCGGCAACCCCGCAGGCTGGCTGATCAACAGCCGCGATGGCGAGCCGATGAAAGAGCCCAAGCGCCCTGTACTGGCCCACGGCAAGGTACGGCATGTGGGTGATGCCTATGCCGCTGTGATCGCCGAGACCGAACAGCAGGCCCGCGATGCTGCCGAAGAGATCATCGCCGATATCGAAGAACTGCCAGCGGTGATCAACATGGCCGACGCTTTGGCCGGTGATAACTACGTGCATGACGAGATTGGCACCAACCAGTGTTTCGACTGGGGCTGGATCGAAGACAACCGCGCCGCCACCGATGAGGCGATCAAGAACGCGCCGCATGTCACGACGCTCGAACTGGTAAACAACCGTCTGGTGCCCAACGCGATGGAGCCGCGTGCCTCGATCGGGACTTATGAGGCGGCGGGCGATTCTTATCTACTGCAGACCACCTCGCAGAACCCGCATCTGACGCGCCTGCTGATTTCGGCCTTTGTGCTGGGGATCCCCGAGAACAAGCTGACCGTGATTGCCCCTGATGTGGGCGGTGGGTTTGGCTCGAAAATCTACCACTACGGCGAAGAGGCGCTGGTACTGGCCGCGTCCAAAAAGGTGGGCCGCCCTGTGAAATGGGTGGCGGATCGCACGGAATCGTTCCTCAGCGATGCCCATGGTCGTGACCACGTCACCAAGATTGAACTGGCCTGCGAAAAGGACGGTACGTTTATTGCCTTCCGCAGCGAAACGCTGGCCAACGTGGGGGCGTATCTGTCGAACTTCTCGACTGCGACGCCGACTTTCCTGCATGGCACATTGATGGCGGGCAACTATACTGTGCCCAACGTGTATGTGAACGTGAAGACTGTGTTCACCAACACAGCCCCCGTGGATGCCTATCGCGGCGCTGGACGGCCAGAGGCCACATATTCGCTTGAGCGTGTGATCGACATGGCGGCGCGCGAATTGGGCATGGATCCGGTTGAGCTGCGGCGCAAGAACTTCATCAAGCCCGATCAGTTTCCTTTCGCAAGTGCGGCTGGCCTTGAATACGACAGCGGTGACTATGACACGCTGATGGACAAGATGGAGGCGATGATTGACCGCAAGGCCTTTGCGGAGCGCCGCAAGGCCAGCGAAGCCAAAGGTATGCTGCGCGGTCTGGGCATCAACGCCTATGTCGAGGCATGTGGCATTGCGCCATCAAATCTTGTTGGCGTGCTTGGGTCGCGTGTGGGCCTGTATGACGCCGCCACTGTGCGTGTAAACGCCACTGGCAACCTCAGTGTTATGGTCGGTGCACATAGTCACGGGCAGGGGCATGAAACGGTGTTCCCGCAAATCGTGGCCGATATGCTGGGGATTGATCCTGCATCGGTCGATATCGTGCATGGTGACACTTCGAAAATCCCGTTCGGGATGGGCACCTATGGATCGCGCAGCCTTGCAGTTTGTGGTTCCGCCATGGTGCGGGCGACCGAGAAGATCATCGCCAAGGCCAAGAAGATTGCGGCACATATGCTGGAAGCCTCTGCCGATGACGTGGATTTCACCGACGGGCAATTCACCGTCAAAGGCACGGATAAATCCGTGAGCTTTGGTGAGGTGGCACTCAAGGCCTATATCCCGCACAACTACCCGCTTGATGAGATTGAGCCGGGTTTGGAAGAAACGGCGTTCTATGATCCCGCCAACTTTACCTACCCTTCGGGGGCCTACGCCTGCGAGGTTGAGGTTGATCCAGAGACCGGCAAAGTGACGGTTGAGCGGTTTATGGCGTGTGACGATTTCGGCAACGTGATGAACCCGATGATCGTCAGTGGTCAGGTGCATGGCGGTGTCGTCCAAGGCATCGGACAGGCCCTGTTGGAAAACACCACCTATGATGAAAACGGTCAGCTTTTGTCGGCAAGCTATATGGACTACGTGATGCCACGCGCCGATGATCTGCCGTTTATCGCGGTGGACCATGAAGGTGGCACGCCCTGTACGCACAACCCGCTAGGGGCCAAAGGCTGCGGCGAGGGTGGTGCCATCGGATCACCGCCGACGGTCGTGAACGCGGTGATTGATGCGCTGCAATCGGGCGGCAAAAACGTCACCCATATCGACATGCCTTTGACGCCTGCGCGCGTCTGGGCTGCCATGAACAACGCATAAGGGAGAACGCTCATGTATGCTTTTGATATCGAACGGCCTTCCACAATTGCGGATGCGGTCAAGGCGCTGAAAAACGAGGACGCGCAGGCGCTGGGCGGGGGACAGACACTGATCCCCACGCTTAAACAGCGGCTGGCCATGCCCTCGGCCTTGATCAGCCTGACAGGCATTGGCGAGATGAAAGGCGTCTGTCTGGCTGATGACGGTGCTGTATGCATCGGGGGCGCGACCAACCATGCCACCGTGGCAAAAGAGGCGGCAGCGCATTATCCGGGGTTGGCGGGCCTTGCGGCCAATATCGGTGATCCGGCGGTGCGCAACCGTGGCACTATCGGTGGTTCACTGGCCAATAACGATCCTTCGGCCTGCTATCCTGCGGCGGCACTCGGCTCTGGTGCCACAATCATCACCAACACGCGCGAGATTGCGGCGGATGACTATTTTCAGGGGATGTTCGAGACCGCCCTTGAAGAAGGCGAAGTCATCACCGAAGTGCGCTTTCCGGTGCCGGAAAAATCGCACTACCAAAAGTTCGTGCAGCCTGCATCACGCTTTGCCTTGGTCGGTGTCTTTGTCGCGAAATACGCGGATGGCGTCCGCGTGGCTGTGACAGGTGCCTCTGAGAACGGTGTGTTCCGTTGGAGCGAGGCAGAAGCCGCACTTTCGGCAGACTTCTCGGCAGCAGCGCTTGAGGGGTTGACGGTTTCTGCCGACGAAATGATCGCCGATTTGCACGGATCGCCCGAATATCGCGCCCATCTGATCAAAGTCATGACAGGGCGCGCGGTCACCGCTGCGTCCTAAACCAAAAAGCCCCCGCGATTGCGGGGGCTTTTTTTATTCAAAACTGTTCGGTCTTACTTCGACAGTGGTCCGATCAGCATGACCATCTGGCGGCCTTCCATCTTGGGGAAGTTTTCGACCTTGCCAGTCTCTTTGGTGTCTTCGGCAACACGTTCCAGCAATTGACGGCCCAGTTCCTGGTGCGCCATTTCGCGGCCACGGAAACGCAGGGTGATCTTCACCTTGTCGCCGTTTTCCAGAAACTTGAAGACGTTGCGCATCTTGACTTCGTAGTCGTTGATATCCGTGTTGGGACGGAATTTCACTTCCTTGATCTCGATGATCTTCTGCTTCTTACGGGCCTCAGCTTCTTTCTTCTGAGTCTCGTACTTGAACTTGCCATAGTCCATGATCTTGCAAACCGGCGGGTTGGCGTTTGGCGAAATTTCCACCAAGTCCAGGCCAGCTTCATCGGCCATTTCCATTGCACGTGCGGGAGTAACAACGCCAACATTTTCGCCGTCCGCCCCGATCAGGCGGATTTCGTCCGATCTGATCCGATCATTGATACGTGGGCCGGTGTCGCGTTGTGGTGGTGCGTTATGAGGTCTGCGTCCTATGGTCTTTATCCTTGCGTTGTTCCAATAAGCTAAGGGGCAAACTAAACCGCCATCTGCGTACCTTCAACCCGGAAAAGATGCGGTTTTCCGCCGATTTTTCCCCCGTGATTGTACTTTCCCTTTTACCACCCATCTGACATATCGCAAAGCAAGGCCCATTGGGGGCCCAAATATATAGATTTGGAAGGAGATGACCCATGCGTGCGATCATTATTCTCGTGGTTTTGGCGGTCGTTGGTTTTTTTGGATACCAATATGCAGCCGAAGGCCGCAGCCCGGGTGAGGCGGTTGGCGTCTTGACGGGTGCCACACAAGAGGCGGAACGCGCTGCTGCGGAAGCAGAAGCATTGGCCATGGAACAGGCCGCTGCTGCAGAAGCTGCGGCACAAGCTGAAGCCGTTGCCGCACAAGAAGCTGCCGAAGCCGCTGCTGCTGAGGCAGAAGCACTTGCCATGGAACAGGCCGCCGCTGCCGAAGCTGCAGCCCAAGCCGCGGCCGAAGAAGCCGCAGCCGCAGCGCAAGCCGCGATCGATTCTGCCACCGCTGCCGGCGATGAGGCTGCAGCAGCTGTTCAGGATGCGCTCGATAGCGCAACCGACGCAGCAACAGATGCGGTAAACGCGCTGAGTGGCACGACTGAAGAAGCCGTGGACGCCGCTGAGGGTGCAACCGAAGAGGCCGTTGAAGCGGTGACCGAGGATGCAGCCCCAACAGAGACCGAGGCCACGCCAGACGCCATGCTGTCCGAGGATGGCGAAGTGCTGACGGTGGAAGGCTTCAACTTCGATAGCGTCATGGAAATCGTACAGAATTCCGAGCTGTCGCAGATGCAGAAAACAGTGCTGACCACGTCGCTGGAAGGCGCGCGGAACCAGCCAGAGTTGCTGCAGCCTGTGCTTGAGAGCATCCGCGAGGCGCTTGGCATGTAAATTGCCATTGCATGAAACAAGAAAGGCCGCGTCAGTGATGACGCGGCCTTTTTCTTTTGATCGGCAATGCTTTAGTCGAGGAAGGCTTTTTCCACCACGTAATGCTGCGGATTCGAATTGGCCCCTTCGACCAGCCCGTATTCTTCCAGCATGTCTTTGAGCTCAAGATTGAACGCAAGGTTGCCGCAGATCATCGCGCGGTCTGTTTCTGGCGTCAGCGGTGGCACACCCAGATCGGTAAACGCCTCGCCCGAGCGCATCAGGTCGGTGATCCGGCCCATTTTGGCGCTCTCTTCGCGAGTGGTTGTTGGGTAATATTTGATCTTCTTCCAGAAC
Organism: uncultured Alphaproteobacteria bacterium; assembly: GCA_942490805.1. GTDB lineage: Bacteria > Pseudomonadota > Alphaproteobacteria > Rhodobacterales > Rhodobacteraceae > Yoonia. The sequence goes on from CALNYU010000004.1 coordinate 31,255, forward strand.
CCTTCGCCGATCACTTCATTGAGCAGCTCATCGGTTTTCAGCGCTTCAATCAGATCGCGGCCATAGGTCAGCTCACCCGCTTCGCGGCAGGTGTGGGTGATGATCACCTCGTCGTAATCCTCATAGGTTTGTGGTTCACGCAGCAAGGACGCAAAGGGCGCAAAGCCTGTGCCAGTGGCGAAAAACCAGATCCGCTTACCGGGGATCAAAGCGTCATGGACCAAGGTGCCGACGGGCTTGGGCCGCAGAATCAACTCGTCACCGGGCTGGATATGTTGCAGGCGCGATGTCAGCGGGCCGTCCTGAACCTTGATCGAGTAGAACTCCAACTCTTCGTCCCAAGAGGGCGAGGCGATGGAATAGGCGCGCAGCAGCGGCTTTTGCTTGCCGGTTTTGGGATCCGGGTCGCCCATCAGGCCGATCATCACAAACTCGCCCGAGCGGAACCGCAATGATGCAGGCCGCGTCACCCGAAAGGAAAACAGACGGTCAGTGTAGTGTTTCACTTCGGTCACGGTCTGCGCGTCGGGCAGGGTGGGGACGGCTTTGGCGGTATCTAAAGTCACAGGTTTTTGCTCGGTCATATCATTCATGGCAGCCCTGATAGGGCCGCCCTCCGGTGTAGTCGTTGATCTGGATCAGGGAAAGGGGCTTAGCCGCGCAAACGGGCCTGATAGTGGTGATTTTGCCAATCCGCGCGGAATTGCCATTGCTCTTGGGGCTGGCGGGCGGCGAGAGCGTCATCAATTTCAACCTCGTCAAAGCCGGACCGGCGCGCCATGGCGTATTGGTCGGCCAGCACATGGCCTTTTGCGCGCAAACGGCCCGTGAACCCCGCCCGCCGCAGCATGGCCGCCAGCGTAAAACCGCGCCCATCTGCCGAAGAGGGGAAGTCGATGCGGATCATCGCGGCCTTCGCTAGGTCGGCCAAGACGTCAGGCGATGTGTCAGACGGCAGGTCGATCCCATAGCCACAATCATTTGCCGCCTTTTCACCCAAGCCCACAAAGCCTGCGGTAAAATCATCCGTGGTAAATCCGCGGTCTGTTACTATCACGCTCATGCTGCCTGTCCTTGTCTTGTCGCTTTGCCATTCTCGAAATGGATGCCGCATTCGGTTTTGTCGCTGCCCCGCCAACGCCCGGCACGCGGGTCTTCGTGGTCGCTCACGCGGGTGGTGCAGGGCATGCAACCGATAGAAGGGTAGCCTTTCGCGACCAACGGATGACGCGGCAGGGCTTTGTCGGTGATGTAGGCGCCTAAATCTGCAGCATTCCAGCGCACGAGCGGGTTGATCTTGATCTTGCGCCCGTCTTTTTCAAAGAGCGGTAATGTCGCACGGCTTCCGCCCTGAAACTGTTTGCGGCCCGTGATCCAGCCGTCAAACCCCTCTAGTGCTTCGGCCAAGGGGCGCGATTTGCGCAGATCACAGCAGGCGTCTTTGTCGGCTTGATGCAGCAGACCATCGACATCTTCGGTCAGCACGGCATTCCGGTTGGGCGTGATCACCCGCACATCGCGCAGGCCCAAATGGTCGGCGACCTGACGCTGATAGGCAAGCGTTTCGGCAAATAGCATTTCTGTATCGAGGAAGATGACAGGTGCGTCCTTGTCGATCTCGGACAGCATATGCAGCAGCACGACGCTTTCGGCCCCAAAAGACGACACCAGTGCGATTTTCCCCAGTTGCACATCCTCCAGCGCATGGCGCAGCACAGTTTGTGCGTCGCTTTTGCGGTGCAGCATGTTGCGGCGTTCGACAAGTTCCTTAAGCGGCATTTGCTTTGTCCTCTCGTGGGTAGAGAATGGCTTTGAAGGGCTCCATGCCAAGACGGCGGTAGGCCTGCAGGAAGGTTTCATCAGCGTCCTGGCGCAGGGATAGATACCCTGTCACCAACCGCTCAATCGCGGGCACGATGTCTTCTGCGGAAAAACCGGGGCCGGCACGTTCGCCGATGGTCGTGGTCTCTGTACCGTCACCGCCCAGCGTGATCTGGTAGTTTTCCACACCCGCCCGGTCGAGGCCCAGAATACCGATGTGGCCGACATGGTGGTGACCACAGGCGTTGATGCAGCCCGAGATTTTGATCTTCAACTGCCCGATCTCATGCTCGATCTTCAACGCATCGAACCGCGTCGCGATCTCTTGCGCAATCGGGATCGAACGGGCGGTCGCCAGCGCGCAGTAATCCATGCCGGGGCAGGCGATGATATCAGATGCAAGGCCGATATTGGCGGTCGCCAGATCTGCCTCACGCAGTGCGGCATAGACCGCAGGCAGATCGGACTTGTGCACATGGGGCAAGATCACGTTCTGCTCGTGGCTGATGCGCAGCTCGCTATGGCCGTATTTCTCGGCCAGATCCGCCATCACGCGCATCTGGTCAGAGGTCGCATCACCCGGCGTCGCACCGTGCTTTTTGATGCTGATCGACACGATCGCATAACCCTCGGCCTTATGCGCGGACAGGTTCGTGTCGCTCCATGACCGGAAGGCCGGATTGGCAAGGCGCGCGGCCTCATAACCCTCGGTAGATTTCGTGACAAAAGCAGGGCGGCGCAAAGGCGTCCTCGATCTCGGCCAGCAGGGCTTGGTCGTGGCCGGTGAAATCTGCGCGGATATCGGCAAAGCGGGCCTCAACCAGCTCTTGCATCTTTTCCAGCCCGTTCTCGTGGACGGTGATCTTGATCCGCGCTTTGTACTTATTGTCGCGGCGGCCCAGCAGGTTGTAGACGCTGACAATCGCCTCGCAATAGGGCAGCAGATCGGCCTTGGGCAGGAACGCCCGCAGCACTTTGCCCACCATCGGCGTGCGGCCAAGGCCACCGCCCACGATCACCTCAAAGCCTGGCTCGCCCGCGTCATTGCGCACCATGCGCAGGCCAATGTCATGGGCCTTGGTCACCGCGCGGTCATGGGCGGCACCGGTCACGGCGATCTTGAACTTGCGCGGCAGGAACTGGAATTCAGGATGGTCGGTGGACCACTGGCGCAGCAATTCGGCGATGGCGCGGGGGTCTTCGATCTCGTCTGCGGCGGCACCGGCGAAATGGTCGGCGGTCACGTTGCGGATCGTGTTGCCCGAGGTCTGGATTGCGTGCATGCCCACATCGGCCAGCGCATCAAGCATATCCGGCACGTCCTGCAATTTTGGCCAGTTGTACTGGATATTCTGGCGCGTGGTGAAGTGGCCGTAGCCCTTGTCCCAACGGTCCGCGATATAGGCAAGCTGGCGCATCTGCGCGGGGTTCAGCGTGCCGTAAGGCACGGCGACCCGCAGCATATAGGCGTGCAATTGCAGATAGAGGCCGTTCATCAGGCGCAGCGGCTTGAATTCATCCTCGGTCAGAGACCCGTCAATGCGGCGTTCAACCTGGCCGCGGAATTGGGCCACGCGTGTGCGCACGAAGGCTTCGTCAAAGTCGGTGTAAGTATACATAGTTAAAGATCCACTTGCTTGCCGTGGGCATAGTTCGAAGGCCCGCGTGTGCGGAACGCTTCGCGAAAATGGGTGGGGGCGGGGCCGTCATCGGTGGCTTTGGCATCGGCCAGATAGGCCCCTGCGATTTCATCCACCCGCGACTGCCCCTCCAGCAGGCGCAGATCGGCATGGGCCTCATCTGTCAGCAACTCGGCTTCGCGAATATCGCGGGTCCATATGTTGTCTTCGGTCAGCCAGACAGCATCACCCTCTAACAGGGCATTGGCGGTCACCACTTTGGGCGTAAAGTTACGGGGCATTATGCAAACTCCCTTAATTGGCGTGCGTTGGCGGCGGCATCGCGCGGGGCGAGGCCGTAGAATGTGATCGCAGGCCCTTTCAGGTCCGCTTGGGTCAGGGTGGGTTCCAGTTCGGCCAGCGTGGTGGCGATGATCTGTTGATCGGCGCGGCTGACGTTTTCGATGATCGTCACAGGCGTCGCGGGATCGGCGCCATGCATCAGCAAACGGCCCTGGATGAAACGCGCCGATTTCTTGCCCATATAGATCGCGGCGACTTCACCGGGCGCGGCTAGCGCCTTCCAGTCGTGATCGGCATAGCCTTTGGTGTCGTGTCCTGTGATCAGGCGCACAGCAGAATTGCGCCCGCGTTTGGTCAGGCTTTGCCCAATGTTTGCAACCGCAGCAGAAGCCGCAGTAATGCCGGGGATGATGGTGTAGGGAATGTCATGTGCCTCAATCGCGGCGATTTCTTCGTCCAAGCGGCCAAAGACCGTGGGATCACCCGCTTTCAGGCGCACAACATGATGACCGTCCAGCGCATGTTTCACGATCAGTGCGTCGATATCGGCTTGCGCCATCGCACGGCCAAAGCCCTCTTTGCCCGCATCAATGATGATCGCTTCGCGGCGCGCCAGTTCCAGAATTTCGCCCGTGACCAGACGGTCATGGATCACGACATCGGCCTTGTCCAAGGCGCGGCGGGCTTTCAGAGTGAGCAATTCCGGATCACCGGGGCCTGCGCCGACCAGATCGACGGAACCGGATTTCTTCTCTGCCATGATGTGGCTGTCGAGCAGGGTTTCCAACGCAGGGACAACGGCCTCTTCGCCTGCGTCGGCCAGCGCCTTGGGGCCGGTGCCGAAATAGAAGGCCGACCAGAAATCACGGCGCTTGCGGCCCATGGGCAGCACATCGACGGCATGGCGGAAGGTTTTGCCGATGCGCGCCAGCACGCCCAGCGATGTGGGCAGGCGTGCTTCCAGATCGGCCTTGATCGCACGGGCCAGCACAGGGGCCGCGCCTTCGGTGCCGATGGCGATGGTCACGGGATCACGATCGACGATGGCGGGTGTGATGAACTGGCTGTCGGCGAGGTTGTCGACGATATTGACCAAAGCACCCTCGGCATGGGCAATAGCGGCGACGCGGGCATCTTCGGCGTCGTCTTCATTGGCGCCATAGAAAAGGGCCGCGCAGAGCGCGTCACCCGGTTCCATCGCACGTTCGATAATCCGCAGCTTGCCCTGATCGGCCCATTTGCGAATGTCGGGTGCGATCTCGGACGCGATCACGGTCAGGTGGGCTTCGGTCTTCATCAGCAAGCGCAGCTTGGCCATAGCGGCATCACCACCGCCCGATAGAACGATGCGGCGGCCTTCGACGGCAAGGAAGATCGGAAAATGCTTCATGGTGAACCTCTGATTTCTTGGCTTCAATATAGAACATAGTTCTGATATTTGCCTCCCCATGCGCTCAGTTAAGGACATATGTTCTGCATGGGCGCAAATTTGGACGGCCTGTCCTGTGATCGAGAGGATTTGAGAATGTCGGTACGTATAGACGCCACTGACCGGAAGATTTTAGCGGCGCTGCAAGCGGATGCAGCGCAATCTTTGGACGAAATTGCCAAGACGGTGGGGTCGTCCAAGACCCCGGTGTGGAATCGCATTCGCAAAATGCGCGAGGCCGGGATCATCGGGCAGCAGACCGTTTTGCTGGATGCCGAGGCGCTGGGGTTCGAGGCCTGTTTCTTTGTCCTGATCCGCACGTCCGAACATGATGCGGAGTGGCAGGGGCGGTTCCTGAAGGCGCTGAAATCGCGTCCCGAGGTGCAAGAGGCGCATAGGCTGGCGGGCGATATTGATTATATTTTGAAGGTCCGGGTTCAGAACGCGCGCGCCTATGATACCTTTTATCAAGCGCTGATTTCTGAGGTGAAGGTGCACAATGTGACTGCGCTTTTGTCGATGGAAGAGATTAAATCGACGGTGGCATTGCCACTATAAATGAACGCCGTTCAAAAAATGTGTTGACGGCAGCGCATGGGGTGCTCTAGGTATGTGAACAATGTTCATATATGGAGAGAAACCATGCAGACGATCAAGATCACAGCAACACTTATGACCCTTGCTCTGGCAGCGGCTTGCGCCGCGCCTAGCGCACAACACACCGCGCAATCTGTAGACCATAGCGCCCAAGCCGCCAGTCACGGCGCAGCAGCGGTTGCATCAGGTGCCGCGACTGTTTCGGCGGTGCCGATCATCGCCACGGGGGCCGTGCTTTCGGTGACGGGGGCCGCCATCGAAAGCGTCGGGACCACCTCGGTCGCTGTCGGCGCGGAGGCTCTGGAGGCTGGACTTGGCACCTGCCAGACCATGCAAACGGCACCTTGTGTGGCTGCCAATGGCCCGCCACGGTTGGATTAAGGGGGCTGATATGAAAAATCTTTTTGCAATTCTTCTGATGGCGATGACAGCCTTCACCACACCTTCCTTTGCAGGCAGCAGTGCAGCGAGTAACCCAGTTCTACCCGCCGATGAGGTCGCCACCTTCGCCAATCGTGTCCAGCGCGATCTGGCGGCACGAGGTGCGAATGTTGCGATCGTCTCGCGGGTTGGGCGTGACCCGTCGGTTTTGCCAGATGGTATCAACTACACCCATGTCGCGTTTTGGGTTTATGCGCGGATCACCCGCGCTGACGGGTCAACGGGGCAGGGGTACCGCGTCTATAATCTTTACCAGCGTGAGGGCGATCTGACCCAAAGTGACCTGGTGCAAGACATGCCCGCAGATTTCTTTGCAGGAGCGCATAGTCTGGATGCCGGGGTGATCATCCCCGATGCGCGCTTGCAGCGTAAACTGCTCGATGTCATCGCCAGCCCGACCTACACGGCTTTGCATAACGCCAACTATTCGGTGCTGGCCAATCCGCGCACGACGCAGTTTCAAAACTGCACCGAGCATACGTTGGATGTGGTGATGGCGGCGCTTTACGACACCAACGACCGCGCCCAGATCAAAGCCAATATCGCCGCCTATTTCGCGCCCCAACCGGTGCCGATCAACGGGTTGCAGCGTCTTTTGGCCCCCGCTGCGTCACAGGCGCTGACCACGGTCGATCACGGTGCGCAGGTCGGCACGGCGACCTTCGGATCCATTGCGCGGTTCATGGCGGACAATGACCTTGCAGATGAAATCTACCGGATCACACCCACGGCGCTTACACGGTTCTGATCCTAACGGCTGGTGGAGACCATCAGCCGTTCCAGCCCGTGAAAGTGATAGACATCACCATACTGGGGGGCCTCGGTCAGGCGCAGATCGGGGCAGCGTTCAAACAGCACCTCAAGGGCGATTTGCAGCTCTAACCGCGCAAGCGGGGCACCGACGCAAAAGTGGATGCCGCCACCGAAACTGGTGTTCTGCGGGCCTTTGCGGGCCGGATCGAAGATATCGGCATCGGGATAGACCTGAGAATCGCGATTCGCAGATGCCAGCAAACAGGCAATCTGGTCGCCGCGTTTGAAGGTTTGATCGCCCAAGGTGACGTCTTCGTAGACCCAGCGTGTGAACATATGCAGCGGCGGATCGTAGCGGATCACCTCCTCGACCACGGTCTCATTGATGGTGGTGAGCCCGTGTTCCAGCAGTGTCTTGGTGCCGTTGCCCAAGGTGTGGACCGTCGCCTCATGGCCCGCGTTCAGCAGCAGGATGCAGGTGGTAATCAGTTCATCTTCGCTCAGGCGCGCACCGTCTTGTTCGGCGGCGATCAGGGTCGAGATCAGATCGTCGGTCGGGGTCTTGCGGCGGGTCGCGATATAGCCGCGCATGAAGGCGACAAAATCGTTGGTTGCTGCAATCGCATCCGCCTCGATCTTGGGCGTGCGGCGGGCCTGATACATGGCCACCATGGCATTCGACCAGCGCACCAAGTCGTCGGCACGTTCTTCTGGCACACCCAAAAGGCGCGAAATGATCACGACAGGGACAGGTTGGGCGTAATGGGTCAGAAAATCAAAGGGTTGTGCTGGGAACTTATCAATCAACTGATGGCAGAGTGTGCGAATATCAGGGGCCAATGCGGCAATAGTTCGACTGGTGAATGCACGCAGGACCAGCGCCCGTAGCCGCGTGTGGCGGGGTGGTTCAAGCTCCAGCATCGAGTGGGCTTCAACGTCGTAAAACGGTTTCAGATGCGCCGGGATATCGGGGGCCAGTTCCGGCGGACATTCGCGCCCCAAGCGCCGGTCTCGCAGCACAGCATGGACCATCTTGTGGGATACGGCGCAGGCCATTTCATAGTCGGCCCACCAGATAAAATCGCCTGTTGCGCGGGCCTGATCATAGAACGGATAGGGGTTCTGGACGAAGGCCGGTTCGGTGGGGGATTGGTGGAGTTTTTGCATATCCGCACATTTGTCCGAGCACTTTGATAATTGCAAGCGGCAGCGCAAATCTTCCACGCAATGCTGCAGGTGCGCCGCGACATTCTGACACGCTATGCGACCAATTTTCCTATGTTAGCCTGTACACAGTTGGATACAAAAGTCGTCGGCAAACAGACGACATTGTGAATTCAGTAGCCAACAAGGGAGGGACGTTCATGGCCAGAGTGTCATTGGACGATACTAGGTTCGATCGCTTAGAGTATCGCAAGGCCGACCTTCAATTCCGGTTGGTCGAAGAGAAACTGCCGGAAGTGGCCGTATCGGCCCTTGCGCGTGAAGTTGTAAGGCGTCTCGCATTTCGCATGCCACGAACTTTGAAAAAAGAAGATCTGCCAACGGAATCAGATATTGACCTGCTGTGTGGTGCTTTGTTGTCCAAGACCGATGACGCAGCGGATAACTTTATCCTGTCTGCGCGCAGGGACGGGGTGCACCTCGAAGCGATCTATCTTGGCTATGTTGCCGGGGCGGCCCGCCGCTTGGGGGACATGTGGGACAACGACGAGATTTCATTCGTTGATGTCACGCTGGCCTGCGGCAAGCTCTATCGCATCATTCGCGGCCTACGCCATGTGATTGCGCCAACGATCCTTGGCGACAGGGATGATTGGCCTGCGATGTTTGCGCTCGTGCCGGGTGAGACGCATACTCTTGGAATCGAAATCGCCACAGATGTGTTCCGCCGCGAGGGCTGGGACGTCGATATGAAGGTGGCGCTGGATCACGACACGCTGGTCGAGCAGTCGGATCGCCGCAACTATAAAGCGATTGTTCTGGTGGCCAACTCAGATTCGATGATCGAACCGCTGACACGGCTGGTGCTGGCGTTGCGGATTTCGCAGCCTTTGGCGCATGTGATCGTTGCCGGCAATATCTTGCAGCATCATCCAGACATCATTGATGTCGTCGGCGCTGATGCGGTGATGAAAGATATAGATAGCGCTGTCAGTACACTACGCAAACTGATCGAGATCGAAACGCCTTAGGCGTTTTCCAGTGCTGCGATGATGGGTGAGAAGGCCTCGGCCGTCAGGCTGGCGCCACCGACAAGTGCCCCGTTCACATGGGGCACTGCGAAAATTTCCGCTGCATTGCTGCCTTTGACCGACCCGCCATAGAGCAATGATACTTCGGCCCCGTCGCTGAAGCGGTCTTGCAGGCGCTTGCGCACATGGGCATGGACCTCGGCGATTTGTTCTGTTGTGGGCACTTTGCCGGTGCCGATGGCCCAGACGGGCTCGTATGCGATGACGGTATTCAGCGCATCTGCTGTCGCGGGCACCGAATGCGCAAGTTGCCGGTCAATCACTTCCAGCGTTGTGCCATTTTCACGCTCTTCCAGCGTTTCACCGATGCAGATGACGGCGATCAGTCCAGCGTCATAGGCCGCTTGCGCCTTCGCCGCGACCAAAGCGTCGGTTTCGCCGTGATCGGTGCGGCGTTCGGAATGGCCCAACAAGACATAGCTGGCCCCGGCATCGGCCAGCATTTCGGCGCTAATGTCGCCTGTATGCGCACCGGATTTGGCAGTGTGGCAATCCTGACCGCCAATATCGAACGGCGTGTCTTCGCAGGCGCAGATCAGGGTAAAGGGCGGGCAGATCAGAATCGCGATATCTGCGTCGCCATGTTTGTCTTCCAGCTTCTGTAATTCGGACAAGGTGCCTTGCATCCCGTTCATCTTCCAGTTTCCGGCGGCGATCTTACGGGGCATGGCGGTGTCCTTATTCCAGCGAAGCGAATGTGCGTCTTGCTACTGTGCAGGCCTCTTGGCTGTCGTCAAGGGCAGCCTCGGGAATGGACCAATAGGGCATGTTGTGAAATTGGGTGGCACCGTCGGCGGACAGGGCCAAGTTCGGAAAAAAGATCACGCGCGAAGGCGATATCCGCCTGCGCAAGCGCCATCAGGTGGCGGAAAGGTTTTCGTCAAACTTGATCGACTCGCCGCAACCGCAGGCATCAACCACATTGGGATTGCGGAACTTAAAGCCTGCTTCCAAAAGCGACACTTCGTAGTCGATCTCGGTGCCGAAAAGGAACATTTGCGCCATTGGCGCGATCATCACGCGCCCGCCGTCCTGCTCGACCACCTCATCAAGGGGGTCAACCTCGGTCACATAGTCCATGGTGTATTCCATGCCCGCACAGCCGCCTTTCTTGACGCCAATCCGGAGCCCTTGATGACCATCTTTTGCCATCAGCTTTGCGATTTGTGCAGCCGCCTTATCAGTAATGGTGACCGCTTGTTTGCCTGGAATGCCGAACATGGAGTTCTCCTTTGTATTTAATGTAGGGGAGAAGGGCCGCGCACTCAAGACGGGGCGCGGTCGTTGCAGTAGAATGTGATCAGCGAAAATGTCACGAAATGCGCAAACATGGCGCAGCCGAAACCGAGGCGTTTACATAAAGCCGAGCTCAAGGCGGGCTTCGTCAGACATCATGTCCATGCCCCACTGCGGCTCGAACGTCATTTCAACGTCCACCTGTTTCACACCCGGCAACGGCTCAATCGCATCAGCAACCCAGCCAGGCATTTCACCGGCAACGGGGCAGCCAGGAGCAGTCAGGGTCATAACCACATGTACAGCGTTATCTTCTTTGATATCAATCGTGTAGATCAGACCAAGGTCATAGATGTTGACCGGAATTTCAGGATCATAGACGGACTGACATGCCTTCACGATATCCTCGTAAAGGGGGTGATCTGTCGTTGATGGCGCAATCATCGGCGCGCCTTCAAGCTGAGCGTTGCTGTCTGTCATAGTCTTGGTTCCCGCTATTCCTGAGCAAACATATAGGGATTACGCTGCGGGGCGTAAAGGGGGTGTGCGGCCCCGGGATCGGATGGATTGCTAGATCCGGCACGGCATCACTTCCGATGGGCGCTACAATCAGTCGCAGGTCAATGACGCCGGGTCTCGAATGGCCACAGCCGCACCCAGTTCACAGTATCCCAATCAATCGACTCCGATGGCAGTTTCTTGATGAGATCACGCCGACACTGCTGCTCATCGTGCAGGTCTTTTTTGGTATCGCTGGCAGACAGCATCACCGCGACCAGTCTTTCAACATCGAGGTTGATTGGCGCGTTGTCCACGGCCTGACCGTGGGCGCGGGAAGCTTCTGTTTGTCTTTCTCGCACTGGCGCTTGCATTTGCGGCAACGGTGCGAACGCATGTGGGAACATTTTCATCAGACAGACCTTTACTAGTACACATACAGCCCAACATCCAAAACATACCACACATTGGTACCCTCTTCGCTGGGGTCGAAGAACATCATGACAACCGTCATAACGCCCGTTCCGCGACGAAGAAAAAATCTTGTCAACTTGTCGCGGTAGACTGTGGCGACGACGGGATTATCCGCGACAGCCACAGGACACAGCGTGAACAAAGAATTGTAGGTACAACCAGAAGTCGGTTACGCATCACAACACGCTGCGATCGTTTCGAAATACAAAAATACGGAACGATGTAGATTTTATAGACCGCAAGCCAAGGAAAATAAACCTGTCTTTAAGTCTATTAAGTCATTGATACTAAGTCATTTTCGCCATTATTCAGCAGCTTTTTTGCCACATTTGGTCCAATTGCCACAATTGGGTCACAGTATCGCCGCAAACTTTGCCTTTTCGTGGGCTCGGACGGTAGGGCGCGCATGGTGTCAATTCGCGACCAGACAGTCCTACGCCAAGGGCGGCCACCGAAAACCAAAGCCCCTTGGCAAATTCGGCGAGATCAGGGAAGAGGGGTGTATGACACAACGCTTCTCATTCGCCCTTAATGCAACTGATGGCAAAGCCCGCACTGGTGTGATCTCGACGCCGCGTGGGGATATTCGCACGCCTGCCTTCATGCCTGTGGGCACGGCTGCCACCGTCAAGGCAATGATGCCCGAAAGTGTCGCCGCGACCGGTGCCGATATTTTGCTGGGCAACACCTATCACCTGATGTTGCGCCCCACAGCCGAGCGGATCGACCGCCTTGGGGGCCTGCACAAGTTCATGAACTGGAACAAACCCATCCTGACTGACAGCGGTGGCTTTCAGGTAATGAGCCTCGCTGATCTGCGCAAACTGACCGAGAAAGGTGTGACCTTCAAAAGCCATATTGACGGCTCCAAGCATGAGCTGACGCCAGAGCGGTCGATGGAAATCCAAAAGCTGCTGGGGTCCGACATCGTGATGTGTTTTGACGAATGTCCTGCACTGCCTGCTGATCGCAAGCGGATTGCGGAAAGCATGGAACTCTCCATGCGGTGGGCGCAGCGATCGCGCGATGCCTTTGGCGACAGACCTGGCTACGCGCTTTTTGGTATTCAGCAAGGCGGCCTAGAGGAAGACCTGCGCGAACAAAGCGCCGAGGCGCTCAAAGCGGTGGAATTTGATGGCTATGCCGTGGGTGGCCTCGCAGTGGGCGAGGGGCAGGAGGCTATGTTCAGCGTCCTTGATTTCGCGCCCGATCAACTGCCTGTGGACAAGCCGCGTTATCTGATGGGCGTGGGCAAGCCGGACGATATCGTGGGCGCGGTCAAACGCGGCATTGATATGATGGACTGTGTGCTGCCAAGCCGCTCAGGGCGCACCGGACAGTTGTTCACCCGCCGCGGTGTGATCAACATCAAGAACGCGCGCCATGCCGATGACCCGCGCCCTTTGGATGAACACTGCACGTGTCCCGCCTGTTCGCATTATTCACGGGCCTACCTGCATCATGTGTTCCGCGCGCAAGAGATGATTTCAGGCATGCTGCTGACGTGGCACAACCTGCATTATTTCCAGGAAATTATGCAAGGTATGCGCGACGCCATCGCCGCTGGCCGCTTTGCAGATTGGGAGGCCGCGTTCCACGCCACCCGCGCGCAGGGCGATATTGCGCCGCTATAGCCACGCGCAGTTTCACGTTTTGCCAAGTTTTTGGTGTTTGTGAGGTTGCGATCACGCCAAGGGAAAGGCAATCTGGGGCCAACACGTCGTATGTCTGGTTGAAACCTCTCGAAAGCCACCCCACATATTGATGCCAAGAGGAGATGCTCCATGTTGCCGCTAAAGCGGGACCGGTGCGTCTTGCCGAAAAAAGGAAAAAGTGTATGCAAGAACCGTTGAGTTCATCCTATCCCGTCCTGCCGCTGCGCGACATTGTGGTGTTCCCGCATATGATCGTGCCGCTGTTTGTAGGCCGCGATAAATCCGTCCGCGCCCTTGAAGAGGTGATGCAGGACGACAAACAGATTTTGCTGTCCAGTCAGGTCGATCCCGGTGAGGACGATCCCAAAGAGGACGGCATCTACAAGACGGGCGTCTTGGCCAATGTGCTGCAGCTGTTGAAGCTGCCCGATGGCACCGTAAAGGTGCTGGTCGAGGGCCGTGCGCGCGTCAAAATCACTGGTTTCGTCGCCAATGACAGCTTCTTTGAGGCGTCATGTGAATATCTGACCGAAACCGATGGCGACCCTGCAGAGATCGAAGCGCTGGTGCGCAATGTGTCGGCCGAGTTCGAGCGGTACGCCAAGGTCAAGAAAAACATCCCCGAAGAGGCTATGGCCGCTGTCGGTGATGCGACCGAGCCTGCGAAACTGGCTGATCTCGTGGCTGGTCATCTCGGCATTGAAGTAGAACAAAAGCAGGGGCTTTTGGAAACACTCTCTGTGTCCGAGCGGCTTGAGAAGGTCTTTGGCATGATGCAGGGCGAAATGTCCGTGCTGCAGGTCGAGAAAAAGATCAAGACGCGTGTCAAATCCCAGATGGAGCGGACCCAGCGCGAGTACTATTTGAATGAGCAGATGAAGGCCATTCAGAAGGAACTTGGCGATGGTGAAGAGGGCCAGAACGAGGTGGATGAGCTTGAGGCGAAGATCGCCGAAACCAAGCTGTCCAAAGAGGCCCGCGAAAAGGTGGATGCCGAGCTGAAAAAGCTCAAGAACATGTCGCCTATGTCCGCAGAAGCCACCGTTGTGCGCAACTATCTTGACTGGATTTTGGGCGTGCCATGGGGCGTGAAATCGCGCACCAAGAAAGACCTGCTCAAAGCGCAAGCTGTGTTGGACGCCGATCACTTCGGCCTTGAGAAGGTCAAAGAGCGGATTGTCGAATACCTTGCCGTGCAACAGCGTTCAGCCAAGCTCAAAGGCCCGATCATGTGTTTGGTCGGCCCTCCAGGTGTGGGTAAAACGTCTTTGGGTAAATCCGTTGCCAAGGCCACAGGGCGCGAGTTTATTCGCATCTCCTTGGGGGGTGTGCGTGACGAGAGCGAAATCCGCGGCCACCGTCGGACCTATATCGGCTCTATGCCCGGTAAGATCATTCAGGCGCTGAAAAAGGCGAAAACCACGAACCCGCTGATCCTGCTCGATGAGATCGACAAGATGGGGCAGGATTTCCGTGGCGACCCTGCGTCGGCGATGCTTGAGGTGCTTGATCCCGAACAGAACAGCACATTCGTCGATCACTATCTGGAGGTCGAATATGACCTTTCGAACGTGATGTTCCTGACCACGGCGAACTCTTACAACATGCCGGGGCCACTGCTGGACCGGATGGAGATCATCTCGCTCTCGGGCTACACCGAGAACGAAAAGGTCGAGATCGCCAAGCAGCACCTGCTGCCGAAGGTCATGAAAAACCACGGGTTGAAGGCCAAGGAATTCTCGGTTTCCGACGATGCGTTGCTGGCCATGGTGCGGGTTTACACCCGTGAGGCCGGTGTGCGGAACATGGAACGCGAATTGGCCAAAGTGGCCCGCAAAGCCGTGACCAAGATCGTTAAGAAAGAGGCAACTGTCATTGAAGTGAATGCAGCCAATCTTTCCGACTTCCTTGGCGTCGAAAAGCACCGCTTTGGTCTGGCCGAAGAAAGCGATCAGGTTGGTGTTGTGACGGGTCTGGCATGGACCTCAGTGGGTGGTGAGCTTCTCAATATCGAAGCGCTGCGCCTGCCGGGCAAAGGCCGGATGAAGACCACCGGTAAGCTGGGCGATGTGATGAAGGAATCGATCGATGCGGCGTCATCTTATGTGCGGTCTATCGCACCCGAGATTGGCGTGAAGCCGCCAAAGTTCGATACCATCGACATTCACGTCCACGTGCCGGACGGGGCCACACCAAAAGACGGGCCGAGTGCCGGTCTGGCCATGGTGACGTCCATTGTGTCGGTCCTGACGGGTATTCCGGTGCGCAAGGATATCGCCATGACCGGCGAAGTGTCGTTGCGCGGCAACGCGATGCCGATTGGTGGTTTGAAAGAAAAACTGCTGGCGGCACTGCGGGGTGGCATCACAACTGTGCTGATCCCACAGGACAACGCCAAAGACCTGCCCGAGATCCCGGACAACGTGAAAGAGGGGCTGACCATCATCCCTGTCACCCACGTGTCCGAGGTGTTGGAACACGCTTTGGTCCGCAAGCCCGAGCCGATTGAGTGGGACGAGGCCGCTGAAGAGGCCGCCGCAGCCGCACTCAAGGCACAAGGTGGCGGTGAAGGTGCGCGCGCGCACTAAGGTTTGACATTTGTACTCAATTGGGCGCCCTTGCTTGCCGGGGGCGCCCTTTTTTGTGGGCATGGCCATTTTTATAAACGCTGGGCCACGATCCGGCAGGGCGGTAGCTCGATCAACGCAAGCCTTAGGAAATAGGGGCGGCTGCCTTGGCGAGATTTATAAATGCACCGATCTGCAGCGCGTTGGCGCGCGAAATCAAGATCGTCAAACCCATAAGCCATTTCCCAGTCCCCCAATGCGCCAATTGCGAAAGCACCAGCACCATCGGTTTGTTGCCACCACAAGTACGCCTCATAGACCTCTGGCGTCACAGCCATCGTGCCCGGCGGAGGTGCCCTATCCGGCAGCCGTATCAGGCGTGGCACGCAGGGGGGCTCGTCAAAGCGTCTGCCCGCTTCGCAATGCGCGACAGCAAGCGCAATACCCGCCTCAGGCCAGCCCGCAGCGCGTAGCAATTCATCAGCGCTTTCGCCATTGGTTGCACGTACACCGTAGAGTTCACGGGGGCCGCGTGAGGCCCGGATTGCTGTCCCATCGGGCTGCGCCAGATAGGTTTCATCTGTCGGTACGGCAATTAAGTCGCTGAGCACGATGTCATAAGGTGCCGGGTAGAGTGCAGGCCGTGGATTGCGATTGTCGACCTCGCTGTTGCGCAAGCTGCTGTAGTTACAGGGCGCTGGCGCAATGCCTTCCGGTGTTTTTTCTGCGGCGACGCGCGCGTTGCATTCTGCTACTGCGTCACCCACTGCACCGCGCCAACCGGCGTTTCTCCTTGACCCATGTCCTGTTCCCCAGGCGCCCGCACCGCCGATCGCAAGAATGTCACTGCCACTTGCGAAGCCTGACTCTCTCTTGGAAAGGCGCTGCGCAAGGTCTGGAAGGGCAACAAGCGTGTTGTCTGCAAGCGTCCCATCATCATGCAATGGAACACGCTCTGCGATAATCGTGCAGTTGCCACCGCACGCTGCCAGCGCATAGCTGCGCGCAAGTGCGGGGGTATGCGCTCCTGTCCAGATACCGCGCTGATCACCCGGCCCCTCAGCGTAGGCGCCGTGATATGCAGCCGTGGCAAGGGCGGCCTCTGCGCGTGCTCGTGTTTCCGATGTGAGCCCATCTGCCATCTGTGTGGCAGCAGCAGGACCAAAGTAGACAACGCTCGGCGGATCCGTTTGGACGACATCGGCTGGCAAAGGATTTGACGTGCGCAAGGCAATCAGAGCCAGCAGTGAGACACCGGCAATAGCGAGAGTTGTCTTTAGTTCTGTGTGTTTCTGGGTCGCCATCTTTAAATTTAGTATACCTTTGGTCAGTCATCACAAAGATGGTGATGCAAAAGATGCCTTGCTCGCAATTGTTTTGTGACCCAACCGGCGTGTAGTGCGCTGCTTTATCGCAATCCGCTTGACGTTGGTTGCGGCAGGGGACGTAATGCAGTCAGCTGATAGAGGGATGAATTCAGATGGCACGTAAGCCGAAGGCAGAGCCGGACACTGCGAAGACCGAGGATGCAATGCTGAAAAAGCCAGAGCTGCTCGATGCAGTGGTGGCGCGCACGAACCTCAAGAAGCGGGATGTGAAACCTGCCGTCGAGGCCGCCTTGGCGGTGCTTGGCGATGCGCTGCGCGATGAAAAAATCATCAACCTGCCACCGCTGGGAAAATTGCGTTTGGTCAAGTCCAAGCCGCTTGATGGTGGGGCCTCGGTCATGACGCTGAAACTGCGCACGCCCAAGAACGCCACGGCTGTGGCCAGAGACGATTCTGACGACGCATAATCA
This sequence comes from uncultured Alphaproteobacteria bacterium, assembly GCA_942490805.1. GTDB lineage: Bacteria > Pseudomonadota > Alphaproteobacteria > Rhodobacterales > Rhodobacteraceae > Yoonia. The sequence goes on from CALNYU010000004.1 coordinate 48,701, forward strand.
CGCCGCCATGAGCCATCCGGAACTTTATATCCTGCGCCACGGTGAAACGACGTGGAATGCCGAAAACCGGATGCAGGGGGAGTTAAATTCACCGCTGACGGACAAAGGCCTGCGCGATGCCGCACGGCAAGGTGCGATCCTTGCAGCGCGTGATTTGGCGGGCTTTGTGTTTCTGACCAGCCCGCAGGGGCGTGCGTTTCAAACAGCGGGAATCGCTTTGGCAGGGATCGCGGATCATATCCGCACCGATGATCGCCTGCGCGAGATCGGTGTGGGGGATTGGTCTGGTCGCCTGCGCGATGAGTTGCCCGTGCCCGAGGGCAAAGACCCGTTTATGGCGCAATATGAGATCGCGCCAAACGGAGAAGGCTTTGCGCGCCTTAAGCAACGATGCCGTGATTTTCTTGGCGATCTGCAAGGTCCTGCGGTGCTTGTCACCCATGGGATCACCAGCAGTATGATCCGCGGTCTGGTGGTCGGTGAAAAGGCCCATGCGCAGCGGAATAGCCATGGCGGGCAGGGCTATGTTTATCATCTGTGAAAAAGACGGTGACCAATTCCTTTTGAAGATGCTTGGCACTACCGCAAACACTCGTCTAAATGATGCCGCAACGGGTGATTAGCTCAGTTGGTAGAGCGCTTCCTTTACACGGAAGATGTCGGGAGTTCGAGCCTCTCATCACCCACC
>CALNYU010000005.1:0-443162 GCA_942490805.1 uncultured Alphaproteobacteria bacterium
GCTGGCCGATGCCGAAAGCGCGCTAAAAAAGGGATTGGGCATGAACTTTAGCGCGGGCCGGTCGGTTTTGTTGACCGTTCCAAGCGCTACGCGATGCTTGTCGACAATGGTGTCGTGACAATTTTGAACGAAGAAGAAGGCCCAGGCGTCTGCGAAGTCTCACCGGTGAAACGCTTCTCGCGCAGATTGGTTGATACACAAAAGGCCCGGCAAATTGCCGGGCCTTTTCATTTGTGGGGCGCTTAGCCGTTCACTTGCATCACCGTCCGTGTCGGGAACGGAATTTCGAGCCACCTGCGTCCAGCGCTTCTTTTACCTTGCGCTTCATGTCGGCCTGGTATGCAAAGAAATCAGCACTGTTGCACCAGACACGGACCAGAAAATCGACAGAGATAGAACCAAGATTGTTCACCTGAATAAACGGCTCAGGATCGGTTTGAACGCGGATCAGACATGAATTGTCTCTAAGGATTGTCTCTTTTCAGCCCCCTTGAGGATCAGCCCCGTAACCCACACCGAACACCCACCCGCACGGCGGGTGTCATAGCAGAATAGTTAACGATGGTGTTGCCCCAGACCTGACTGTTGGGAATGATGATCTGCACGTTGCTCACCGCGGCCAGCTCTGTGTAGTTCAGTGTGATCTCTTTCACCGTGCCCATCTGGCCGTTCACCTCAACGAAATCGCCGATTCGAATGGGGCGAAAAAACACGATCATCACACCGGCGGCCACATTGGACAGCGTCCCTTGCAAAGCCAGACCAATCGCAAGACCGGCGGCACCGATGACGGCGACAACAGATGTGGTCTGCACCCCGAATGTGTTCAGCACGAACAGGAACGCAAAGCCGATAACAATATAACGCGCCACATTTCCCAGAAAGTTGAACAGCGTCATATCCAGATGCGCGTAAGACTGCCCCAGCCCGATCAGCCGCTTGCGCACCCAGCCGCCCAGTAAGAAGCCCACGAACAGGATCGCCACAACAGCCAGCACACTGCCCACGGCGGATGCCAGAAACTGGATCGTCAGCAGATCCCCGATCGTATTACCGTTCCAGATCACGGTATTGAGTAGTTGCTCCACATTAGCCTCCGGCGAGTTGGTCCATTTTCGCGCCCAGTTTGGCGTCGAGCGCGCTTAGGCCATCTACGTCATGTGTCGTCAAGGTGACCTTCACGGTTTTGTAAACGTTGAACCACTCGGGATGGTGGTTCAGTTTTTCCGCCCAGATCGCGGCGCGGGTCATGAAGCCAAAGGCCTCGACAAAATTGGCGAACACGAACTCTTTGTGGATCGCATCGCCCCCATCGCTCAGCGCCCAGCCATTAGCCAGCAGCGGTTCGATGTGTTCTTTGTGCTCTGCAGCGGTCAGTTTGTCGGTCATTGGTGATCCTCCATATTGGATTTGCGGAACGGGCCGTAACTGGTCAGCACCTCGATCTCGTGATCGATCGCCTCGCGCTCGGCCTCAAGATAGCGGGCGACGGCATCTTTGAACCCTGCATCGCCGAACCAGTGCAGCGAATGGGTGGCGACAGGCAGATATCCGCGTGCGAGTTTGTGTTCGCCCTGCGCCCCGGCCTCGACCTTGCCCAGCCCGTGTTGGATGGCATAGTCGATGGCGCGGTAATAACAGACTTCGAAGTGCAGGCAATCGTGGTGCTCGATACAGCCCCAGTAACGCCCGTAAAGCGTATCGCGACCGATGAAATTCAGCGCCCCTGCTACGGGTCGTCCGTCGCGCAGCGCCAGCACCATCAGCATATCGTCGCGCAAGGTCTCTTGGGCGTAATCGAAAAACGCCCGTGTCAGATAAGGCGTGCCCCATTTGCGGTTGCCGGTGTCTTGATAGAACACCCAAAACGCATCCCAATGCTCCGGCTTTATCTGATCACCTGTCAGCGAAACGATCTCGCCGCCGAAATCATTCGCCGTTTTGCGTTCCTTGCGCATGTTCTTGCGCTTGCGACTGGAGAGCGAGTCGAGGAAAGCGTCGAAATCGGCATAATCGTCATTCACCCAATGAAACTGCTGCCCGATGCGCGCAAGCAGGCCCATCTCTTCACCTGCAATCGCCTCGGCCTCGGTGCAGAATGTGGCGTGAACCGAGGACAGCTCATTATCGGCGGCAATCTGCACCGCCCCTTGGATCAGTGCGGACATGCCTGCCGCCTCATACCCCGGTTTAGTCAAGAACCGCCGCCCTGTGGCAGGGGTGAAGGGTACCGCAATTTGCAGTTTCGGGTAATACCGCCCGCCTGCGTTTTCATAGGCATGGGCCCAGTTGTGATCAAAGATATATTCGCCTTGGCTATGCCCTTTGGCATAAAGCGGGGCGACCGCGATCATCACATCGCCCTGTTTCGCGGTCAGATAGCGCGGTTGCCAGCCCGTGCCGGGGCCAACCGATCCGCTGTCTTCCAACGCCTTCAAAAACCGATGCGTGGTAAACGGATCATCGGGGCGGCCATCTGCGGCCTCGGGGCATGCGCAGGCATCCCACTCGGCCGCGTCAATCGCGTTGATGGTTGGATGCGCGGTGATTTCGATGGGTGCGTCGCTCATACCCTGCAACTTGTGTGCATTGGGTGCGGCGTCAAGCCAAGTAACCCTCGAATGTCACATTATCCACGATCCGACGGGCCTCGGCTTCGGCCTGTGCCGACCGGATTGTCCACGTGAAGATATGCGCGCCTTGGGCTTTGAGGTCTGCAACACGTGGCCGATCAAGGTCTGTGGATTCGTGGCTGATAAAGCATGCGCCTACGCGGTCGTAATCGGGAATCTCACGCAGGACATCGCGGATGCGCTCAGGGACCTCTGGCCAGAATACGGCCTCATAACTGGACGTCGTGATCCCGCGCGGGATATCCGGCGCATATTGCGCGCAAGCGGCTACAGAATGGGGATTGAATGACATGAGCGCCACATCACCGGTGTAGTCTTCAAGAGCAGTACAAACTGCCTTTTCCAAGGGCCCCACATTTGGGCCCATCGCGCCATCCTGATCCTTGATCTCGATCAGTAGCGGCACCCGCCCGTTCACCAATGCAAGCACCGTCTCAAGCGACGGGATCATGCCGCCGTCATCCGTGAGCGGGATCGCTTCCAACGCCGCACGCGTGCGGTCACGCACCGGCCCCTTTTCCGCTGTCAGCCGGTCCAGCGTATCATCGTGAAACACCATTGCATGACCATCACTGGTCAACTGCACATCCATTTCGATCCCGTATCCTGCATCAAGCGCCGCCTGAATGGATTTCACGCTATTCTCCACCCGCCCGGCCTTGCGGTCATGCAAGGCGCGGTGGGTGATGGGGCGTGCAAAGAAAGACGCAGGCAGGGTCATTTGATCTGGAAGATCGCTTCGATCTCGACCGCCACACCAAAAGGCAGGCTGGCGGCACTGACCGCCGAACGCGCATGGCGGCCCTTGTCGCCCAACGCGGCAACCATAAAGTCGGAGGCACCGTTGACCACCTTGGGCTGATCGCCGAAATCAGGCGTCGAATTGACAAAACCCGTCAGCTTCACAACCCGCACCAACCGGTCAATGTCGCCACCGCAAGCAGCCTTGAGTTGCGCGAGCAAGCTGACAGCGCAGGTCTTGGCCGCAGCAGCACCTGCCTCAGCCTCCATATCCGCGCCCAGCTTGCCTTTGATCATGCCGTCGGCGTTGGCGGCAATCTGCCCCGAGACATAGACCATGTCGCCCGCAATCACATAGGGCACATAGTTGGCAGCGGGGGCGGGTGCATCGGGCAATGTCACGCCCAGTTCGGCCAGTTTGGATTCGATTACGCTCATGGTTGTTCTCCTGTCATTTGCCCGCACGCTAGCGAGCAACGCAACAGGGTGCAATCGTCACTCTGGGCTGCTTTCGGGGAAATCGAAGTGTCGCCCTTCTGCACAGGGGCAGCGCGTTGTTGCCCTTTGAGCGCGATCAAAGATTGAAACATCGGTCGGAATTGCGCAAAGATGCAACTCTGATGCGACTGAGTTTGACGAATATATCCTTTGGACTGGCGTTCCTGCCTGCCGCCCTCTGGGCCAGCCCATATGACGGCGTCTATAAACAGACGGCGAATGCGGAATGTGCCTTGGTCGGTGTTGATGGCGGTTCGCTCAAGATCGAAGGCGACATCTTTTACGGGGTCGAGGTCGAGTGTCACATGATCAACCCCGTTGAGGTCGAGGATATGAACGCCACGATCTACGAGATGCAATGCTCGGGCGAGGCCGAGGCCTGGACCGAGCGGGCGATCATGATGCCCGATGCCCAAGGCACCGGACTTTACATGATCTGGAGCGGCTATGCGTTCCGCTATGAGCGGTGCGAAGACCCCGACCGCTAGTTCGTTCCCGTCAGAATACTGTCCAGCAGGTTCAGGATATCCTGCGCTGGCGCTTCGCCGCCTTGGCTTTCAAGCACACCCGTCGCGAACGGACGTTGCGGGATGCTCATCGGCAGGGGCGTGGGTTGCTGGCCGCTCAAAACCCGCAGCATCGTTTCCCGCCAGATCGTCGCAGGCAGGCCGCCACCCGTCACGCCCGTCAGACGCCGGTTGTCATCATAGCCCATCCAGACGCCAGTGACGTAATCGCCGGTGAAGCCGATGAACCATGCATCGCGCGACCCTTGGGTCGTGCCGGTCTTGCCCGCAATTTGCCAGCCATCGATGCGTGCGCGCGTCCCGGTGCCTTGCTCGACAACCTTGGTCATCATCCATGTCAGCTGACGCGCGGCTTCCTGCCGGATGATCCGTTCGCCGATGCCGACACTTGAGGCATCCATCAAAGGTGTGTCATCGCCCATCAGTCGCAGGTCTGTCAGTCCGTAAGGAGTGACGGCTGATCCACCGTTCAAAATACCGGCAAAGGCACCGGTCATATCCAGCAAGGTGCTTTCCGACACACCCAGCGCCAGCGCAGGGCCTGCGGCAAGATCACCCTGCACACCAAAGCCATTCGCCACGCTGCTGACCAGGCCGCGCCCGACCTCTTCGGAGACAACGATTGCAGGGATGTTGCGGCTGGTGGCCAAGGCGTCAACCAAGCTGATCGGTCCCACGAATTCGCGGTCATAGTTTTCCGGGCACCAATTGGGTGATCCGGTGCGTTGCCAGCAGGTGGGTGCATCGTCGACCATGTCATAAGGTGACATGCCCAGATCAAGGGCGGCGGCATAGATGAAGGGCTTAAAGGCCGATCCCGTTTGCCGCAGAGCTTGTGTCGCGCGGTTGAAGGCACCTGTTGCGCTAATGTTGCGGCCACCCACCATGGCGCGCACCGCGCCATCGGCAGACATGACGACGATCGCTGCCTGCGCTTCGGATCCTTCTTTCACATCGTTTTGAAAAACCTGAATCAGCGCCTCTTCGGCGGCGGTCTGAATGCGTTGGTCCAATGTCGTGCGGATGATGACGTCTTCGGTTGTGTTGCGGGTAAAGAACTCGGGGCCGCTGTCCATCACCCAATCGGCGAAGAACCCGCCAGAGCTGGCGCGGGCAGCATCAGAAAGCGTCGCAGGGTTCAGGCGCGCATCGCGGGCCTGTTCGGGCGTCAGATAGTCCTGTTCCTCCATCAGGCCGATCACGACCGATGCGCGATCCTGTGCGCGTTGCAGGTCGCGGGTGGGAGCATTGGCGGACGGGGCGGTCAGCAAACCGGCCAGCATTGCGGCCTGCGCGGGGTTCACCTCGGCTGCGGAAATGCCGAAATAGCGCTGGGCTGCGGCCTCAAATCCGCGACTGCCCGCACCGAGGTAGGCACGGTTGAGATAGATGGTGAGGATTTCTTCCTTGGTGTAGGCAATTTCCATGCCCACGGAAAACACAGCTTCGCGCGCTTTGCGCCAAAGCGAAGATTGGCGGCAATCGGCCTCATAGGCGCGCTCGCTGTCCCAGACGTTGGGATCAAACGGTACACCCAGGCACAAAAGCTTCGCGGTCTGCTGCGTGATTGTAGAACCGCCGTTGCCCGACAGCGGGCCACGCCCTTCGCGCAGATTGATACGCACGGCAGAGGCGATACCACGCGGCGAAATCCCGAAGTGGCCGTAGAATCGCTTGTCTTCGGTCGCCACAACCGCGTTGTGCAAAAATGGCGACACGGTTTCGGCCGTCACCATCCCGCCGAACTGGTCGCCCCGCCACGCAAAAACGCTGCCCGACACGTCGGTCATAGTGACCGATCCGCGCGTGCGGCCGTCAATCAGCTCTGAGACTGCGGGCATCTGCGCTGCAAAATAGAGCGAAAAGCCACCAATGATCAGTCCGGTCACAAGGCCCACGCGCCACGAGAAGGCCCAGATCAGGCGGATGAGCCAGCGAAACGGCGCGAGCACCCAGCCGATCACGCCACGCGGCTTGGCCTTCTTGGGCGCAGCCTTGCGCTTGGCCGCAGGTTTTTTGGCCGGGGCTGCAGCCTTCTTGGCTGCTGGTTTCGCTGTATAGCGTTTGTCGGCCACCAAAGGGGGCCGCTTTTTGCCGTTTCCGCTCATGATCCGCTCGATTGACTGCTTGGGGTCTGCTTTTTTGCCACTATAGCCTGTCCGCTTTGGAATGTAGAGCGCGGATGAGTCGGGCTGTGGGCCTTTTTATGCCGCCTAAAAATTAAGCTAAGTGCCCAATTTGTGCAAAAAATGTGCAAAAGGGTGCGTTAACCCCCCGTTTAACAGTGCTCGAAATCTTGTGGCCGCGGTGTTGGCGGGCTCTTTGTCTCACTGCAAGCGGGCGCTGCCGAAACGAGGGCCTGCAGTATTATTTGCAAGGGGAAGAACGTGAAACTCATCATTGCAACAATCAAACCGTTCAAGCTGGAGGAGGTCCGCGAGGCGCTGACCAACGTTGGCGTGCGCGGCATGATGGTGTCTGAAATCAAGGGATTTGGCTCTCAGTCCGGTCACACTGAAATCTACCGCGGCGCGGAATACGCCGTGAACTTCGTGCCAAAGGTCAAGCTCGAGATCGTCGTGCAGGACAGCATGGCCGAACAGGTCGTATCCACTATCGCAACCACTGCCAAGACCGAGAAGATCGGTGACGGCAAGATCTTCGTACTCGACGTTGAAAGCGCGCTGCGCGTGCGGACCGGCGAGACCAATGATGACGCGCTTTAATCGCGGAACGAGGGACAAAACTATGAAACTGACGAAATATCTTTCAGTTGGCGCAGCACTGACGCTGCTTCCGACTTTCGCGCTGGCGCAGGATGCCGCGCCGAGCTTTGACGAGATCGGCCCGTACATCATGACCACACTGCTGTTCCTTGTGGGCGGCTTTCTTGTGTTCTGGATGGCAGCTGGTTTTGCCATGCTTGAGGCAGGTCTGGTACGTTCCAAGAACGTGGCCATGCAGCTGACAAAGAACATCGCACTCTTCTCTATCGCAGCGATCATGTATTGGCTGGTTGGCTTTAACCTGATGTATCCGGGCGACTTCAACGGCTACTTCGCGTTCAACTTCGTCCCAACCGTGCTTGAGCCCGTTGGTCTGTCAGCATCTGACGCCGCACTGGACTACGCATCTGTTGCTTCTGACTTCTTCTTCCAGTTGATGTTTGTTGCGGCAACTGCGTCGATCGTTTCAGGTGCTTTGGCTGAACGTATCAAGCTGTGGCCATTCCTGGTTTTCGTCGTGATCCTGACCGGCCTGATGTACCCAATCTCGGGTTCCTGGCAGTGGGGCGGCGGCTGGTTGTCCGAGCTGGGCTTCTCTGACTTCGCTGGTTCCACAATCGTACACTCTGTCGGCGGCTGGGCTGCTCTGGCTGGTGCGCTGATCCTTGGGCCACGTTTGGGCAAGTACAAAGATGGCAAAACAGTTCCAATGCCTGGTTCGAACCTTGCACTCGCAACACTGGGTACATTCATCCTGTGGCTGGGTTGGTTCGGCTTTAACGGTGGTTCGCAGCTGGCTGCGGGTACTGTTGGCGACATCACAGACGTTGGTCGTATCTTTGCGAACACCAACATGGCGGCTGCTGCCGGTTCACTTGCCGCGCTGGTCCTGACACAGGTGCTGTACAAAAAGGTCGACCTGACGATGGTTCTGAACGGCGCACTTGCCGGTCTGGTCTCCATCACAGCCGAGCCTCTGGCGCCATCGCTCTTCGGTTCGATGCTGACAGGTGCAGTTGGTGGTGTGATCGTGGTCTTCGCTGTCCCAATGCTTGATAAGCTGAAGATCGATGACGTTGTCGGCGCGATCCCTGTGCACCTTTGTGCAGGTATCTGGGGTACGCTGGCCGTTGCTTTCTACACAGGTAACTGGGGCGCACAGATCACAGGTATCATCGCCTACGGTGTCTTCACCTTCGTGATCTCTCTGGTTGTGTGGATCATCCTCAAAGGGATCATGGGCATCCGTGTTACCGAGGAAGCCGAGATCAACGGTTTGGACATGGCTGAACTGGGTATGGAAGCATATCCTGACTTCTCAAAAGGCTGATATCCTCCCATCAGTTTTTAACGGCCCGGGCGTTCGCGCCCGGGCTTTTTTATTGGGGATGGTGGATATTCTATCCACCTTACGAGGCCTGTCCGTCATTTCTTCGAAGATTTACCTCATTGACGCAAGAAAATACCGTTCATACTGCCCTGATCCTCCTATTCTGCGATGCAATTGCGCTCTGATGCGCGATATCTTCCCCTCAACACGAATCCCTAGTTATCCGGAGCCTTTCCATGATCCAGACCCCCTATCTTTTGTTCCTCGGCGACGCCCCCGATCAACTGGCTGCGAAGGTGGCCCAAGGCATCAAGGACTGGCGTCCAGAGAACGCTGTTGGCCAATTCCGGATGCCCGGTTGTGGGGCTGATCTGGGCATCACCGATATGACGCTGGAAGAGGCGCGTGCCGCCGGTGCCCAGACCTTGGTCATCGGTGTGGCCAACCGTGGTGGCTATATTTCCAAAGCATGGAAAGAGGTGTTGGTTGCTGCGCTGCGCATGGGGTTTGATATCGCGGCGGGCCTGCACAATATGCTGCGCGACGAAGACGAGCTGATGGCCGCCGCCCGCGTCAATGGCCGCACGCTCTTTGATGTGCGGATTCCATCCGTCGCCTATCCCATCGCCAACGGCAAAAAACGCACTGGTAAGCGGTGTCTGGCGATTGGAACTGATTGCTCGGTCGGGAAAATGTATACGGGCCTTGCGATGGACGCCGAGATGCAAAAGCGCGGCATGAAATCCACCTTCCGTCCGACAGGCCAGACCGGAATTCTGATTACCGGCGGTGGCGTGCCGCTGGATGCGGTGATCGCCGATTTCATGGCGGGCGCTGTGGAATACCTGACGCCTGACAATGACCCTGACCACTGGGATCACATTGAAGGGCAGGGCAGCCTGTTCCATGTGTCCTACTCTGGCGTGACCATGGCCCTGATCCACGGCGGCCAGCCCGATGCACTGATCCTTGCGCATGAACCAACCCGCACGCATATGCGTGGCCTGCCCGATTACGATTTGCCCAGTCTCGAGGTCTTGCGCGACACGGCGCTGCCAATTGCCCGCGTGGCGAACCCCGCCTGTCAGGTTGTGGGTGTGTCGGTGAACACCCAGCACCTGTCCGAGGATGAGGCTTTGACTTATATGGCCGAAGTAGAAAAGCGGATGGGCCTGCCCACCGTCGATACCTACCGCCAAGGTGCCGCACGTTTAGTGGACGCTTTGAGTGCGGTGTAGACGTTCTGTGAAAGACTTTGATGCCTCCGGCGGGAGTTTTTTTGGCAAGATGATGAGGGTGACATGAGGATCAGCGTGACGCGTGACGTATTCCAATTGGCGCAGGTCTTTACGATCAGTCGCGGATCGCGCACGCAGGCCGAGGTTTTGACCGTAACGGTCGAAGGCGACGGCACGCGTGGGCGGGGTGAATGCGTGCCCTACGCGCGCTACGGTGAAACGCTGGATAGCGTGACCGCCCAGATCGAAAGCTTCACTGGCGCATGGCCCGACCTGCCCGATGCCTTGCCCGCAGGGGCGGCACGTAACGCGCTGGATTGCGCGTTTTGGGATCATGCGGCGAAACGGGCGGGTAAACGGGTCTGGGATTTGCTGGGCCTGCCTGCACCCCGCCCTGAAATCACCGCCTATACCCTGTCGCTCGATACCCCCGCCGCGATGGAACAGCAGGCCGCCAAAAACGCCACGCGCCCCTTGCTGAAAATCAAACTGGGTACCCCTGATGATATGGCGCGCCTTGAAGCGGTGCGTCGTGGCGCGCCCGATGCCGATATCATCGTGGACGCCAACGAAGGTTGGACCGCTGAGGTCTACGCCGACCTTGCCCCGCATCTGATCCGCCTCGGCGTCAAAATGGTCGAACAACCGCTTCCCGCCGGAGAGGACGACATGCTGGCCGAAATCGCGCGCCCTTTGCCGGTTTGCGCCGATGAAAGCTGCCATGACCGTGCAAGCCTGCCTGCCCTGCGCGGCAAGTATGACATGGTGAATATCAAACTGGATAAGACTGGCGGCCTGACCGAGGCGCTGGCGTTAAAGCGTCAGGCGCAGGCCGAAGGCTATGGCGTCATGGTTGGCTGCATGGTCGGATCGTCGCTTGCGATGGCCCCCGCCACCATCTTGGCGCAAGGTGTGGCGTTTACCGATCTTGACGGGCCGCTCTTATTGGCCGAAGACCGTGATGAACCTTTGAAATTCGATCATTTGGGCGTGCACCCGCCCGCCACAGCACTTTGGGGATGACCATGCGCACAGTCTATGTCAACGGCGAGTATCTGCCAGAAAATGAAGCCAAAGTATCGATCTTTGATCGCGGTTTTCTGATGGCTGACGGGGTGTATGAAGTCACCTCGGTTCTCGATGGCAAGCTGATTGATTTCGCAGGCCACGCCAAGCGGTTGGAACGGTCGCTGAACGAGTTGGACATGCCGCACCCTGATGTGCTGCCGGATCTGTTGGAGGTACACCGCGAACTGGTCCGCCTGAACGGGATCGAAGAAGGCATGATCTATCTGCAAATCACCCGTGGCGCGCCCGACGACCGCGACTTTGTGTTTCCTGATCCGGAGACGGTGAAACCAACCGTGGTGCTGTTCACCCAGAACAAGCCCGGGCTGGCCGATAGCCCTGCCGCCAAAAAGGGGATCAAGGTGATCTCGATCGAGGATCAGCGCTGGGCGCGCCGCGACATCAAAACCGTGCAACTGCTGTTCCCGTCCATGGGCAAGATGATGGCCAAGGCCGCGGGCGTCGATGACGCATGGATGGTTGAGGACGGGGCCGTGACCGAGGGCACCTCGAACAACGCTTATATTATCAAGAACAACACGATCATTACCCGGCATCTGGGCAATGAAATCCTGCATGGCATCACCCGCGCCGCTGTGCTGCGGTTTGCGCGTGAAGCGCAGATGCAGGTCGAAGAGCGCAGCTTTACAATTGCCGAAGCGCAAGACGCGGATGAGGCGTTTATCACCTCGGCCAGCACATTCGTCATGCCTGTGGTTGAAGTGGACGGCGTTGCTGTAGGCTCCGGCACACCCGGTCCCGTGGCCGCACGCCTGCGCGAGATTTATCTGGAAGAGAGCCGGAAGATGGCGGTCTAAAGGGCACGCTGTTTTTACGATGGGGAAAGGCCGCTCTGCCAGATAGAAAGACCCGACACCTAGGTGCCGGGCCTTAATCTTCGCGTCACATGGTGTGGTGGTCTTTTTGACCCCACTGGTCACGCATCAATTTGTGTTAGCAACCACGTCTTTCACAAGATCGTAGAGTTCTTGCGCGGGAAAACCGGCGGCGGATTGTTCTGCAATCCATTCCGCAGCCGCAGGTCCGGCAACTTCACGGTTGATCGCCGTTGTGATCTCGTCATTGATTGTGATCTCGACAATGTCACGTTCCGTCAGGGCGGGGCCCCATGCGTCCATTGTCGCGCCATTGTAGTTGTCCACGTAGTAATCAATTGCCTCACCAACAGATGACAAGAGCGCTACACGGTGCGCTGAAGGCAACCGTTCAAGCGCAGAGGTGTTCACGACCACCGGACAGTTTGTGGTGCCGGGGTTCAGGTTCGTTGTCCACCACGTGCCACTATCAAGTGTCCCGAATGCCATATGGGCATGGGGGGCAAATGCCACGGCTGAAACGGTGCCATCACGCAACGCTTCTGCGACCTGTGGTGCCGGAATGACAGATGCAACTGCGCCCAATGCTTCGACCGCCTGGCCTACGCCACCGGCTGCGCGAATTTGCATCCCGTTGAAAGAGGCCAGCGAAGTTGGCGGGAACCCAACGCCAAGGATGTTGTTCTGCGGTTGCGGCGATGGCATCAGAATGGTGGCATTCCAGCGCGCCATATCCGCGACCGTGGCGGGATGCTCATAGACGGCAAACGACACTGCAACTTCTTGGTCAAGCGTCGAGACGCCAAGAAACGGCAATTCCAGTACGGTGACCGTCGGGGTTTTCTCAGGGTGATAGCCCGCACAGAACTGCGCCATCTCAAACGTGCCGGCTTGGATCCCTTCAAGGTTTTCGCGGGCTGGGGCAAGACCACCATAGGACAAGTTCAAAGTGAACCGCCCGTCGGTTTTTTGGTCCACAAGCTCAGCAATCTTTTCGACGTGCTCGGTAAAGGCCCGGCGCTGACCCCACAACGAAACATCCCATTCTACGACAGAATCGGCGCTCAATTCGGCGCCAGGACACCCGGGGCCACTGCATTCAACAGCGCTTGCCTGAACGCGCAAAGGGCCGAGCGTGGAGTCGATGATGTATGTGTCACCTGTGAATTCAATCAAATCGCCAGTGACGGTCGTGGAGCCGTTGATTGAGGAGAGAGTAACGGATTCCGCCACCACAGGTGCTGCTACGCAAAGGAAGGTGCTCGCAACCAGCCACTTTTTGAATGTGGGCCAATAGGAAATAGACGCAGTCTGCATATTCTTTTTTACCTCGTTTGATTACGTGGGCCGCCGATTAGCCAACACAATGTTGCTTTGTGGCTGCCTTTATCCACGAATTAGAGAGTCATTTTGGCGAAAAGAAGCCGAAAGATGGCGCAAAATTAGAACAATTTACCCGACAAGATTGCACTGGCACGATCCGGGCAACGCGATTTGCGCTGCGTATTGCCGCTACGTCGTTGCTAAGTCATTGAAATAAGTTGTATATCCTGCTTTTTCAAAGAGGCTCACGAGTTCGAAATGCAACTTTTGATATTATTGGTTTTCAAGTTTCGCTCAGATGCCTGCGCAATCCACAATACTCGCATCAGTCGATTTATCGCAATTTTAGCCGCGCCAATTGAGCGCTCCCGCACTCTTAGACTTGCGCTTGCGCCTGCAATTCTTTCGCTCGTTCCGGCCCCACACCCAGCACGGCTTCGATCTGGTGCAATACCTCGTCTTCTTCGTCGTGGATGATCCCGTCTGAATAGACAACTTGCCAGAGCGCCAGCAGCGTCGCTTCCTTTTCTTCCGTGCCGATCGCCTTTTCGAGGATCGTGGCGATATCCGTGGTCTGCGGGATCTTGCGCTCCAGCAACTCGCATTCGGCGCGCATCTTGGCGGCGGCGACCGGGTTGATGCCGTGGCGCTGGGTCAGGATTTTGTCGATCATTGCGATTTCTTCGACCAGATAGGTGTGGTCGGCTTTGGCCGCACGGACCAGCAACGCGCCCATCGCATGTTGCGCGTCCGCCTCGGGCAGGGGCGTGTGATAGCCTGCGGGATTGCCGAAAAACGCTGTGAGCCGTTCAAGCATGGCTGTTCCTTATCCGTGGCTGTCCTTGAAGGCCTCTTTGGCCTCGGGGCTTGCTTCGGTCTGATAGTTCGCTTTCCATTCGGCCATTGTCATCCCGTAGAACGCCTCGCGGCCTTCGTCCTTTGTCATGGGAATGCCGCGTTCGTTGGCGGCCTCTTGATACCAGCGCGCCAGGCAATTCCGGCAGAACCCCGCCAAATTCATCATGTCGATGTTCTGCGCGTCGGTGCGGTCTTCCATCAGGTGCTTTTGCAACCTGCGAAAGGCGGCGGCTTCAATTTCGATACGGGTCTGGTCGTCCATGGTCTTGTCCTCTCAAAGGCCTGATTGGGCCAATACGTCTGATAATACAGGTGCGAGCCGGTTTGCCCAAAGGGTTTGTCCGGCCTCATCTGCGATCAAGTCCTGACGTAACTCAATCAACACATTCGGCCGCCCATGCTGCAAGGCATGCCTGTCCACCGCATCACCGGGCAGGTGGCCCGCGTAGGGTTGGTTATCGCCTGTGCACCAGCCTTGGGCGCGGCACGCGTCCATAAAGGGCAGCGCAAGCCGCGCGTCATCGGCGTAAAGCACGCCGATTTCCCAAGGGCGGGGATGCCGCCCTTGCAGGCGCGGGGTGAAACTATGCACCGCACAAATCACCGGGTTGTCCATCTTGTTGGCCAGATCGGCATAGGCGGCATGGTAGGGCCGGTAGAGCCTTTGCAGCCGTTCCTCTTTTTCCGCGTCATCTGCATTGCGATTGCCGGGGATAATCGTGCCGTCATAAAGGCGCATCATGATCGTGGGGTCGTCCTCGCCCCTGTTCGGGTCACAGACCAACCGCGAAAAGCGCGACAGGATCGCAGGGCTATCCAGCGCTTCGGCCAGTTTGCGCGTCACGCCGGCAGCCCCGATATCATAGGCGATATGGCGGCCCATATCGGCGGCAGGCAGGCCCAGATCGCCGCCATGCACCCAATCGGGGATGATATTCGTGGCGTGATCGCAGGCAATCAGCCATCTGCCGGGGCGATTGTCACCTATGATTTCAAATGGTTCGTTCGTCATTGTAGTGTCATTCCTCTGATACAGCATTTAGGCTAGTTGAAGCAGGAATGGAATTGCGCAATAAGGGCGCAACCCAATCTGTTACCGCTAACGGTACTGATGCACGAAGGAATGACCATGAGACGCCACCGCAACGTGAAAATTGTCGCAACCCTCGGCCCTGCTTCAAATGACTATGAGATGATCCGGGCGCTGCATGAGGCGGGCGCAGATGTTTTTCGTCTGAATATGTCGCACGGAGATCATGCCGAAATCAAAGCGCGCCATGCGATCATCCGGCAGGTTGAGAAAGATCTCGATAGCCCGATCTCTATTCTGGCGGATTTGCAGGGGCCAAAACTGCGGGTCGGTGTTTTTGCCAATGGCGAAGAAGAACTGGTGCCGGGTGCCGCCTTCCGCCTTGATCTGGATGATGCCGAAGGCGACGTGAACCGCGTGAAGCTGCCGCACAAAGAGATTTTCGACGCACTCGAACCAGGCGCGCACTTGCTGGTCAATGACGGTAAAATCAAACTGCGGGTCAAGGACTGCGGCGCGACCTTTGCCAATTGTGAAGTGATCGTTGGCGGCACGATTTCCAACCGCAAAGGCGTGAACGTCCCTGATGTCGTCCTGCCGCTGGCCGCTTTGTCGGAAAAAGACCGCAAGGATCTGGAATTCGTCTGCGAGTTGGGCGTGGATTGGCTGGCGCTGTCCTTCGTCCAGCGGCCCGCCGACGTGGAAGAGGCGCGTGTGCTGGTCAAAGGCCGCGCTGCGATCCTGTCGAAAATCGAAAAGCCCAACGCGGTGAAGGTTTTTGACAGCATTCTGGCGGTCTCTGACGGGATCATGGTTGCCCGGGGTGATCTGGGTGTGGAATTGCCGGTGCAGAACGTGCCGCCGATCCAGAAACAGCTGGTGCGCAAATGCCGTGCGGCGGCCAAACCTGTGATCGTGGCGACGCAGATGCTCGAATCCATGATCGACAGCCCGATGCCGACACGCGCCGAAGTCTCGGATGTTGCAACGGCCATCTATGAAGGCGCCGACGCGATTATGCTGTCCGCTGAATCGGCCGCTGGTTCTTATCCGATCGAAGCCGTCACCACGATGAGCAACGTCGCAGCCGAGGTCGAAGCCGACCCGACCTACACCGAAATCATCGAAGCCTCGCGCAAATCCGAAGGCAAGACCGTGGCCGACGGGATCGTGTCAGCGGCCCGCGAGATTGCAGAGACCACCGACGTCAAAGCCATCTGCTGTTTCTCACAATCGGGGCGCACCGCACTTTTGGTATCGCGTGAACGCCCGCGCGTGCCGATCATTGCTTTGACCAATCACATCACAACGGCACGGCGCCTGTGCTTGTCCTGGGGGACAAACTGCGTGCTGTCCGGCCATGTGGACCGCTTTAAAGACGCTGTTATTGCGGCTGTCCGTGCGGCCAAGGCCCAAGGCCTGGCGGGTGAGGATGACATGATCGTGGTCACCGCTGGTGTGCCATTCAATACGCCCGGTTCGACAAATATTCTGCGGGTTGCCCCTTGTGCTGAGCGTTTGATTTACGCAGTAGAACACGAGTAATATCTAGAGGCAGTATCGGCAGGGCAGCGGCAATGGACTATGATCTTATCTTTGTGATCGGTTTGACGATGGTTGCCTTTGCGATCCCGTCTGCTGTCAGCGCCTATTCCGACTGGCGCTGGCCCAAGACGGCCCTTGCGTTACTGGTGCTGGGGGCGGGAAGCATGGCCTATGCCGTGCAGGAAAACCCCGGGGCCTATGCGCTGGACACCGTTGATGATGCAATCGTGCGTGTCGTCGCATCGGTGATCGGCAGCTAAAGCCGCTCTTGGCCTTGTGAGTTAGGCCAAAAGCGAAACAGCCCTTGCAATACACCCATCCCTGTCGTATCAGCCGCGCCTGAGCCCGCGCGTCCGGCCGATATGGCATGCCGAGTCGCGCGATTAGACCGAACCTTTGAAGGAGACGGAAATGCCGAAGATGAAAACGAAATCGAGCTGCAAAAAGCGGTTCAAAGTGACGGCAACTGGCCGTATCCTGGCGGGCCAAGCTGGCAAGCGTCACGGTATGATCAAGCGCACCAACAAATTCCTCCGTAACGCTCGTGGGACAACCACATTGAGCAAGCAAGACGAGGGTATCATCAAGCCGATGATGCCTTACGCACGTTAATTAGAGGGATTTGAGATATGCGCGTTAAAGGTGGTACAGTCACGCACCGTCGTCACAAGAAAGTTCTGGATCAGGCCAAAGGTTACTATGACCGCCGCTCCAAGACGTTCAAGGTAGCTGCACAGGCTGTCGACAAAGCCAACCAATATGCAACCCGCGACCGTCACAACCGCAAGCGCAATTTCCGCGCTTTGTGGATTCAGCGGATCAACGCAGGTGTGCGTTCGGTTGATGAGACACTGAACTATTCCAAGTTCATCAATGGCCTGACACTGGCTGGCATCGAAGTGGACCGTAAGGTTCTGGCCGATCTTGCCGTGAACGAGCCTGAGGCATTTGCTGCGGTTGTCGGCAAAGCCAAGGATGCGCTGGCGGCCTAAGCCACGCACCTGATCGAAATTGAAAAGGCCGCACAGGAAACTGGGCGGCCTTTTGCATTGGATCATGTGCATGGCGGCGCGGCGGCAACGTGGCCAATGGCGCCCCGGTTTTCGTTTCGCTGCGTTCGACGGCATCCACGGCGCGGCGATATTCCAAGGTGATGCCCTGTTGTCGGCTAGCCGATGAAATGCTGTAGAGCACCATTTTTGCCGCTGATTGCGTAGCCGTTTCTGCCGTTCTGCTTTGCACGATAAAGCGCGGCATCCGCATCGCCCAAGACACTTTCTTTGCTAGACCGTTGTCCTGCGCGGGTGACGGTCAGGCCAATGCTGATCGTGACCACCCCAATGCCGTCATGTCGTCCCGGGTGCACGATTTGCAATGCAGCAACGGCATGAACCAGACGCTTGGCCAGACGGGCCGCTTCCAATTCATCGATATTCCGAAAGGCGACAGTAAATTCTTCACCCCCGAAACGGGCACAAAAGCCGTTCGGCTGGGCGGTTTCCGTCAGAAATGTCTTGGCCACTTGTCGCAAGCAATCGTCGCCTGCGGGGTGTCCTAGGGCGTCATTGTACAGTTTGAAATGGTCGATATCGATCATCAGAACAGCAACAGCGCCCGGCTGGCCCAGCCATTGATCCAGCGTTTCATCCAGATATCGGCGATTTGGCAAGTCTGTCAGCGCATCTGTCCGTGACAGCTGCGTCAGTTGGCGTTGTGTGTGTTCCGCTTTGTTCGCGCGCAAAAGCGCGGTGCGCGCGGTCACATAGTCCGTGCACCTTCGTTTTTCGATCAGGTAGTTGCCATAAAGCGTAAAGGCGCTGGCGGTAAACGCTTGCAACGTAAATGCTTGCAACAGGGCCGGATCCAGCGTCCGGTGCATGATCAGACCGGACATCGTGATGACAAAGGCGCAGGATGTGAAAACGACGGCCTGCCGAAACCTCAGGGCAAGTAACATATTGCCAAAAACCAGCGAGAGGCCGAATTCACCAAAGCTGTAGGTGCCCAAAGGATGGTCCGACAGCCAGAACAGAAAGACCGGAATGGCATAGGCGTTCACTGCGCCAATGGTGACAAGCCACTCGCGTATTTCGGCCCTGACGAAAAATACAAGATAGGCCAATCCAAGGGAAAGCGGCGTGACAACCACCACCCGCATCACGACCGATTGCCAGATGATATCCGGCATCAGCAGCAAGCCAGTGAAATTGTACATATTATAAAGGATCAGCCCGATCAGGATCGTATGGCGTAAATGCGCTGCGCGCGCCGCACCGTTTTCAAGTTCATACTGCGCGTTGGTATCTTGATCAAAAGACAACCACCTGCCGAGTGTTGCCACGTTGTGATCACCCGCATTGCCCGTTGTTTCCGATCGCGTCATTGCCGAACCACCACTTTAGTGACAGCGGCTTGCCACGGATATCTTAAGAAAGGGTAAAATGCTCCCGCCCCCAAGTGATGCTATGATCCCGTCAATCGCATTCACTTTGTTCCTGCGGATCGGTCTTTTGCGCCAAAGGGGCGCAATGGTACCAACCCCCTTTGCGCTGCTTGCAACCAAGCGCCCATTTCGCTAACTCCGCTGGGACGATTGCAAGAGGCGCCCCATGGACGATCTGAAACAAAAATACCTTGGCTTGATTGCCGATGCCGCCGATGAGGCCACAATCGAAGACCTGCGCGTGCAGGCCGTGGGCAAAAAGGGCGAGATCAGTTTGCAGATGCGCGAACTGGGCAAGATGACGCCCGAAGAACGCCAGACCGCAGGCCCCGCGCTCAATGCGTTGAAGGACGAGATTAACTCGGCCCTTGCCGCCAAGAAAATGGCGCTGGCCGATGCCGCCCTTGATGCGCGGCTGCGCGGTGAATGGCTCGACGTGACGCTGCCTGCGCGCCAGACGCGCCAAGGCTCGATCCACCCGATCAGCCAAGTCACCGAAGAGGTGACCGCGATCTTTGCCGACATGGGGTTCCGCGTCGCCGAAGGCCCGCAGATCGAAAGCGATTGGTACAACTTTGACGCCCTGAACATCCCCGGCCACCACCCCGCGCGGGCCGAGATGGACACGTTCTATACGCACCGCGCCGCAGGCGATGACCGCCCGCCGCATGTGCTGCGCACGCATACATCACCCGTGCAAATCCGCTCGATGGAGAAAACCGGCGCGCCGACCCGCATCATCTGCCCCGGTCGCGTGTACCGTGCCGATTATGACCAGACGCACACGCCGATGTTCCATCAGGTCGAGGGGCTGGCGATCGACAAAGACATCAGCATGGCGAACCTGAAATGGGTGCTGGAAGAATTCGTGAAATCCTACTTCGAGGTCGACCACGTCGACATCCGCTTCCGCGCCTCGCACTTCCCGTTCACCGAGCCATCGGCCGAGGTCGATATCCGCTGCTCATGGGAAGGCGGCACGTTGAAAGTGGGCGAGGGCGACGATTGGCTGGAAATTCTCGGTTCCGGCATGGTGCACCCCAAGGTGCTGCAAGCGGGCGGGATTGATCCGGCGGAATGGCAAGGCTTTGCCTTCGGCATGGGCATCGACCGGATCGCGATGCTGAAATACGGCATCCCCGATTTGCGGGCGTTCTTTGATAGTGATTTGCGGTGGTTGCGGCACTATGGGTTCAGCCGCGCTGGATGTGCCGACGTTGCATGGTGGGTTGAGTAGGTGAGATGGAGCGGACCTAGCTCAGCTAGAGCTTGGTTATGAGCTGCTTAGTCAAGGTTTTGGTTTGGCTATTGATGCCTAGGTGCTTATCAGATTTATCGAGGTGGCGAGTATTTCGCAATCATGGGACGCTCGCACAAAGGCCAGTCGGGCGATTACTTTGTCTGGCAATTATGATTTTCGGTCGCGACCTTGATGCACAGAAGCGTGAGGCTTAAACAGAGTTTGTGGAGATTGCATCGAAAGGTTTCTGGTGAATTAGAGAATGCAAGGTTAGAAAATCGACTTGGGCGCCATGATAGTATCTGAAGACACATTCGATGGCGATGGGTCAATGATCGCGCAATTGATTTGAAACTTGGAAGAGTATTCTGGGCGCCTGCAATTGAGCGTATACTGTGACTTTGATGCTAGATGCTTTGGCAGAGCAGTTGCTATTGGCAATCGGGCAAGTGGCAGTATCCTATTGTGGTCACCTTCATTTGATCACTTTCGGAAAGGAGTTTCCAAGAGATTATGGACAATGAGCTCGGACAAGCAAAGAAATCGATGACCTCCGCCCGGCTTGCCGGGCAGCGCCCGGACCTCCCCCATGGGGAGGGCGCTTTTGTAACGCTGCGACCAACACGACCCTCGCCAATGAAGCGGGCGTTCCGCACATCATGCATGTCAGTGCGCCCACCCCGAGGTCCGGGCGCTGCCCTCATGTTGCACTGCGCCCCCGGGGCTCCGCCCGTTTGAACCTGAAATCCATGTTTCGGCGCGGCATGTGTATTGCCTTTGTGGGTTTCACCCACCCTACCTGACAAACTCCTGCCCGCTTCGGACACTGCCCTAACGTTCCGCGCCAAACCCCTGTAGGGTGGGTGAAACCCACGCGCGAAAAGGCCAAACCCAATGACCAACGACACCGAAGACCTGCAAGACACATACCCCGGCGCGGGGACGTTCAAATTCGGCGATAGCGCCGAACTCTGCCAACACCTCATCGCCCTTGTCCGCCAAGGCAAGAAAACCGCCACCTGTGGCGCTCTGGCCGATTTCGACGGCGAGCCTGAGGCGATGCCTGTCGTCGGCCGTTGCGATATCGCGGCGAACTGGGACGGCACCCCCGCGCTGGTCATCCGCACCACTAAGGTCGAAGAAATCCGCTATTGCGACGTGACCGAAGAGATGGCCTTGGCCGAGGGCGAAAACGACACGCTGTTGGGCTGGCGCAAGGATCACAAAGCCTATTTCAAACGCAACGGCGGGTTTGATCCCGAAATGATGCTGGTCTTTGAACATTTCGAATTGGTCGAAGACTTGGCAGGGCGCGAATTGTGATGGATCGCCGGGGTAAACCCCGGCCTACATGTGGGACGTATCCGTAGGCCGGGGTTTTCCCCGGCGCCCCTGCCGCGCTATATAAAGACCATGCAACGCATCTGGCTCATCATCCTGCTGACCTTCATCATCGTGGGCCACATTGCCATGTGGACCTCTGACATGCCCCGCGATCTGGCCCTGCGTCTGACACTGATCAACGCGGCAGGCTGGGCGGTGATCCTGATCCCTGCGTGGCTGGTGTCAAAATGGGCGGCGGCGCATCAGCGCAAGTAACCGCCCCTTTCCCCTCGCGGCGTTATCCGCTAATCCCATCGCAACGCTTTTGAACCGCAGGACGGACCCATGAAATTCACGCTTTCCTGGCTGAAACACCACCTCGACACTGACGCCTCTGTCGCTGACATCGCCTATGCGCTGACCGACCTCGGGCTTGAGGTGGAAGGTATCGAAAACCCGATTGACCGGCTGGCCGATTTTACGATCGGTAAGGTGCTGAGCGCGGAAAAGCACCCTGATGCGGATAAGCTCAAGGTCTGTCAGGTGGACACCGCCAACGGCCCGACCCAGATCATCTGTGGCGCACCCAACGCACGCGCGGGCATCACCGTCGTGATTGCCAGCCCCGGCACCTATGTCCCCGGCATCGACACCACCATTGGCGTGGGCAAAATCCGTGGCATCGAAAGCTATGGCATGATGTGTTCCGAGCGCGAGATGGAGCTGTCCGAGGAACACGACGGCATCATCGAACTGCCCTCGGGCGAGGTGGGTCAGCGCTTCACCGATTGGCTGGCTGTGAACAGCCCTGAAAAGGTCGATCCGGTGATCGAAATCGCGATCACCCCGAACCGCCCCGATGCCTTGGGCGTGCGCGGTATCGCCCGCGATCTGGCGGCACGCGGTCTGGGCAAGCTGATCCCGCTCTCCGTTGATCCGGTCCCGGCGTCCTTCAAGGCTGATCTTGGCGTGACTATCGCAGAGGATACAGCTGACGGCTGCCCCGTTTTTTGTGGCCGCCTGATCAAAGGCGTCAAGAACGGCCCGAGCCCTGATTGGCTGCAAGCACAGTTGCGCGCCATCGGGTTGCGCCCCATCAGTTTTCTCGTCGATGTGACCAACTGGTTCACCTACGACCTGAACCGCCCGCTGCACGTCTTTGACGCCGATAAAGTGCATGGCGATCTGCGCGTCCATCGCGCCGCCGGCGGTGAGACGATCATGGCACTGGACGACAAGGAATACACCCTGCAAGCGGGCCAGATGGTGATTTCCGATGACAACGGCCCCGAGAGCATCGCCGGTGTGATGGGTGGGGCTGAAACTGGCTGCACCGAAGAGACGGTGAATGTCTTCGTTGAAAGCGCCTATTGGGACCCGATCCAGATCGCCTACACAGGCCGCGCGCTCAAGATCAACTCGGATGCGCGTTACCGGTTCGAGCGTGGCGTTGACCCTGCGTTCACGCCAGAGGGGCTTGAGCATGCGGTGCGGATGATCGTCGATCATGCCGGTGGTGAGGTGTCCGAGGTTATCCAGGCGGGTGCCGTGCCGGATACAGCACGCGCCTACAAGCTGGACGCCAAGCGCGTGATTTCGCTGGTCGGGATGGAGATTTCTGAATCGACCCAGCGCAGCACATTGACCGATCTAGGTTTTGTGATGGAAGGCAATATGGCCCATGTGCCGTCTTGGCGTCCCGATGTGCAGGGCGAGGCCGATCTGGTCGAAGAAGTCGCGCGGATTGCGTCCTTGACGAAACTGCAAGGCAAACCCTTGCCGCGTATCGATGCAGGCGTGCCCAAGCCGATCCTGACCCCCGGTCAGATGCGCCAGCAGGCTGCGCGCCGGACAGCGGCGGCGCTGGGCTACAACGAATGCGTGACCTACAGCTTTATTGATGCAGAAGCGGCCAAGCTCTTTGGCGGTGGCGATGATGCGACCATGCTGGAAAACCCGATCAGCTCGGAAATGTCGCATATGCGGCCCTCTTTGCTGCCCGGTCTGCTGCGGGCAGCGGCGCGTAATCAGGCGCGCGGCTTCATGGACATGGGGCTGTTTGAGGTCGGTGCAGGCTTCCACGGTGGTGAGCCGGGCGAACAGCATATGCTGGTCTCGGGCGTGTTGATCGGGCGGACAGGGCCCAAGGATGTGCATGGCACGTCGCGCCCCGTCGATCTTTATGATGCCAAGGCGGATGCCGAGGCGATCCTTGCCGCGATTGGCGCGCCTGCGAAGGTGCAAATCCTGCGCGGGGCAGATGAATGGTGGCACCCCGGACGGCATGGCAAAATCTGCCTTGGGCCGAAAAAGGTGCTGGGTATCTTTGGTGAATTACACCCGAAAGTGCTGCGCGAGATGGATATCAAAGGACCTGCGGTTGCCTTCACCATTTGGCCGGACGAAGTGCCGTTGCCCAAGAATAAAACCGCCACGCGCGCGGCTTTGACGGCCACGGATTTGCAGGCGGTCGAACGCGACTTTGCCTTTGTGGTGGACGCACAGGTTGAGGCGCTGACGCTGGTCAATGCCGCGGCAGGTGCGGATAAAAACCTGATTACAGATGTGCGCGTCTTTGATGAATTCATCGGTGGGTCGCTGGGTGAGGGCAAGAAATCTCTTGCTGTCACAGTGCGTTTGCAGCCGACAGAGGCGACGCTGAAAGACGCGGACATCGAAGCGGTCAGCGCCAAGATCGTTGAGAAAGTGACGAAAGCCACCGGTGGTGTGCTGCGCGGATGATTCTGCGACGTGCGGCACCCGCAGATGCGGAACGGCTGACCGAAGTTCTGCAGGCGGCCTATGCGCCATTTCAGGCGCTGGGCCTGCCGCCCGTGACCGAAGGCATCGTGGAGGATATCCGCGATCATAACGTCTGGGTGGCCGAGGTTGATGGCGAGGTACAAGGCGGGATCGTTGTCGTGCTGGGCAGTCATGCGCATATCGCCAATCTGGCGGTTCACCCTGACGCGGGTGGGCATGGCGTTGGCAAGGCCTTGATGGACAAAGCTGTCACTGCCGCGATGGCGGCGGGTCACGCTACGATACGCCTTGCGACCCACGCTGACATGATTGCGACCCAAGGCTTTTATCGTGGACTTGGCTGGGTTGAGACTGGCCGTGACGGCGATAAGGTCTATTTTCAATTGCAAATGAACTGAAGGAGCCCCGATATGACCCTCAAGATTTACCTCTCTGGTGAGATCCACACCGACTGGCGCGAGCAGATTACGACAGGGGCCGCGGGGCTTGATGTGGTGTTTGACGGTCCTGTGACGGATCACGATGCGTCGGATGATTGCGGTGTGGCGATTATGGGGGCCGAGGAAAACAAGTTCTGGCACGACAACAAAGGTGCCAACCTCAATGCGATCCGCACACGGCACGGGCTACAGAACGCCGATATCGTGGTGGTGCGCTTTGGCGAAAAATACAAGCAGTGGAACGCGGCCTTTGATGCGGGCTATGCCGCAGCCCTTGGCAAGTCGCTGATCGTGATGCACGGGCCAGAGCATCAGCATCCGCTGAAAGAGGTGGATGCCGCAGCCCTTGCCGTTGTGGAAGAGCCGCAGCAGGTTGTTGATATTCTACGTTACGTTTTGAACGGGACGTTGCCGTAGGTCAGGTGGATCACGGTCCACCTTACGGGCGGGGCGGGATGTTCTTTGCCTTTTCCACGGCGGGACGTGCGAAAAACCGCTCAACATAAGCCGGTACGTTTTTCAGATCGTGATAGCCGACGACGTCTTTCGTGCCGTAAAGCTCGAGTGCATTCACCCAGGGCGCAATCGCCATATCCGCGATCGAATAGTCGCCCGCGATCCAGTCTTTGCCATCCAGTTCCTTGTCCAGCACAGCCAGCAAACGGATCGCTTCATCGCGGTAGCGTTCGCGTGGGCGGGGATCCTCGATTTGGGAACCTCCAAATTTATAAAAGAAACCCATCTGTCCGAACATCGGCCCAAGGCCACCCATCTGGAACATGAGCCATTGCGTGATCTTGTGCTTGTCAGCGGCTGAGGATCCAATGAACTTGCCTGACTTTTCAGCGAGATAAAGCAAGATTGCGCCGCTTTCGAACAGGCCGATTGCCCCATCAGGCCCATTTGGATCAACAATCGCGGGGATTTTGTTGTTGGGGTTCAGCGACAGGAATGCATCGCTTTTGACGTCTGCATCGTTGAGTGTGACAAGATGTGGTTCATAGGCAAGGCCCATTTCTTCTAGTGCGATGGACACTTTGACGCCGTTTGGCGTGGGAAACGAATAAAGCTGGATGACGGAAGGGTTTTGGGCAGGCCAGCGCTGCGTGATCGAGAATGCGGATAAGTCAGCCATGTGGCAGTGTCCTTTTGCAGAATTTCTGTTCCCCCAAGCTAAGGGGAATTGTTGTAAATAAAACCCGTGCCACGGTGGGCTGATACCGGTAACTATGTGCGTAGTTGCGCAGTGGGCTGTAGACCCGCGCGCCAGATTTCATAAGTGGGGACACAAATGCTTAACGAATTCAAAACTTTTATCGCCAAGGGCAATGTCATGGACATGGCTGTTGGTATCATCATTGGCGCGGCTTTTACCGCCATCGTCACGTCGCTGGTCGGCGATCTGATCAATCCGATCATCGGTCTTGTGTCCGGTGGTGTCGATTTCACAAACAACTACGCCGTTCTGGCGGGTGAGGTTCCTGCGGGCGCATCGCTCGACGCTGCACGCGAGGCAGGGGCGTCGATCTTTGCCTATGGTGCCTTCATCATGGCGGTCATCAACTTCCTGATCATCGCTTTTGTGGTCTTCATGCTGGTGAAGATGGTGAACCGGGTTAAAGACGCTGCGACCAAAGAAGAAGAGGCCGCACCGGAAGCCCCTAAGGGCCCAACCGCCGAAGAGCTGCTTGCAGAGATTCGCGATGCGTTGAAGGCGAACGCCTGATCCTATCTGTTGAACGAAAAAGGGCCCGCTTTTCCAAGCGGGCCCTTTTTGTGTTTACGCCTTGAGCGCCAGTGACGGCGACAACACGTCGATCCCGAGCGCCTTACCTACGGCATAATAGGTCAGGTTGCCCGCATGGACATTCAGACCGTTGAGCAGATGCGGATCGTCCTCGCAGGCCTGCCGCCAGCCTTTGTCTGCCAAATGCCAGCATGAACGGCATCGTCGCGTTGCCGAGCGCGATTGTGGATGTGCGCGCCACGGCCCCCGGCATGTTGGCCACGCAGTAGTGCATGATCCCGTCGACATCATAGATCGGGTCTTCGTGGGTTGTGGCCTTGGAGGTCTCAAAGCACCCGCCTTGGTCAATCGCCACGTCAACAAGCGCCGCGCCCGGTTTCAACTCGGACAGTTGCGCGCGCGAGATCAACTTGGGCGCCGCCGCACCGGGGATCAGTACCGCGCCGATGATCATGTCGGCCTGACGCGCCAGTTCAATCGTGTTGCCCGCACTGGCGTAGCTGTTTTTGAAGACCCCGCCAAAGGTATCATCCAGATAGCGCAGTCGCGGCAATGACCGGTCCAGCACGGTGACATCCGCGCCCATGCCCGCCGCAATGCGTGCGGCATGTGTGCCGACAACGCCGCCGCCGATGACAAGCACGCGGGCAGGGCCAACACCCGGCACGCCACCCATCAAAACGCCACGTCCGCCGTTGGCCTTTTGCAGGGTCCACGCTCCGACCTGCGGGGCCAGACGCCCTGCGACCTCTGACATGGGGGCCAGCAGGGGCAGGCCGCCCCGATCGTCGGTGACTGTTTCATAGGCGATACAGGTCGCACCAGATTCCATGAGGTCTTTGGTCTGTTCGGGGTCGGGTGCGAGGTGGAGGTAAGTGAACAAAATCTGACCTTCACGCAGCATTTTGCGTTCTTTAGGTTGTGGTTCTTTCACTTTTACAACCATGTCGGCTTTTTCGAACACTTCTGCCGCGGTGCCCACAATGGTGGCACCCGCATCGATATAATCGGCGTCGGTAAAGCCCGCGCCATTGCCTGCCCCCGACTGAACGGTGACGGTATGGCCGTGGTTAACGGCTTCGTGCGCCGCGTTTGGTGTCAGGCCGACGCGAAATTCCTGTGGTTTGATCTCTGTTGGGCATCCAATGTGCATGACCCGCTCCTCCTATGTTTGACGGGAGTATTGCGCCGTTCATTTGCAATTTCATCGGAGTTTTCTTGGAACTTCGCGATCTCTTCGATAGAACTGTGTGCAAAGATGTCATTTATTCGAAGGATCGTGCGTAAAATGGAATTAGACAGTATTGATCGCCGAATCCTTGAGGTTTTGCAGAAGAAAGGCCGCATCTCGAACGCAGACTTATCTGAGATGGCGAACCTGTCGGCCTCGGCCTGTCACCGTCGCGTGCAGCGGTTGGAAAAGGACGGCTATATCCGCGATTATGTCGCCTTGCTTGATCCGCGCAAAGTGGGCCGCCCCACAACGGTTTTTGTTGAAATCACGCTCAGCGGGCAGGCGGATGAGGTGCTGGATGCGTTCGAGCGGGCCGTGGCCCGTGTGCCTGATGTGTTGGAGTGTCACCTGATGGCGGGCACGGCGGATTACCTGCTCAAGGTCGTTGCCGGCGATACCGAGGATTTTGCCCGCATCCACCGCCGCTATCTGGCGACCTTGCCGGGGGTGGCGCAGATGCAGTCGTCCTTTGCGCTGCGGACCGTGCGCCAGACGACGGCGATGCCGGTTTAGGGGTCAGCCTGCTCGTTTTCTTCCGCGCTAATCCCGTAGGGTTTCGCAAGGTTCCAGACATGATCGGGGACCATGTTCTTGATCTTGGCAGGCTCTTCGCGCCGCAGATGCAGGACGGTTTCGGCCGCCTTCATTTCGAGCCGCGCACGGGCAAATTCCAGACCACGGGGCCCGACCAGCGGCATGACAAATGCCATGATCCCCCGTAGCCAGTTCGGCATCCGGCGCAACGGCAGACCGCCTGCCGCAAGGCGCGTATTCTCGACGAATCCTTTAACCGAGCTTTGGCGCTGGCCGCGTGATCCTGGCGGTGCGAGCGTCACCTCCGCGCCCAGACTGTCCAGCATTTCCTTGCCGCGTTGGTTGCGCACGATCAGCCATTGCTCCCCTTCGCCCGCCATATAGCCCACGGTGATATCGGCCAGCCGATTGGTATAATCCACGCAGGTGCGGCAGGTGGTGGGGAAGAAATCTGGCGGCAGGTCGGAAAGCGGGAGTTTCAAAAACGGGATCAGGCGTTTGCTGCCATCGGTAAAGCGCAGTTCGACATGATAGTCGGCGCGGAATTCCAGATAGGTGACGGTTTCGGGCGCATCCGTCAGCCGTGCGAGAAAGCTGTGGAAGTTCTCGGTCGTGGTGTTGTCCGAGCAGGGCGTGCCGATCACATAAATCCGCTCGAACCCAAGATCTGCCTCGATCGCGCGCAGGGCGTAGATTTGGCAAGGAATGCCAATGACCGCGATCTTGCGATGACCTGCCGCCAAAGCGGGCTCAAGCAGTGCCAGCAGCGGGGCATAACCCATCCGCATCCCGCGTGCGTGCTTCATTTCTGCGGGATCAGTGATGATTGCGGGGTGGGGCCGCCATTTGTCTTCCGGGTCAGGGACCATTGTCAGCACAGCATCAACCGCGCCGGTTTCCAGCAACCGCTCGGCAAACCGCGTTGTCAGGCCAGTCCATTGCGCGCCCTCGCGTGCGGGCGTCAGCGCTGCACGGTACATCGTGCGAGAAACCCCGAAGAAACGTTCGTCGCCTACGTCTTTTGCCGCACGCCCATGGATGTACGCCTCATGCTTGGGATAATCCGGTTTGATAAACTGGCAGGCCTTGCCGCAAGCGCTTGGGTCTTTCATGCGCGACACGCCGCAATCGGTGCAGAGTCCGCGCGGGGCGGCTTGACGGAACTGGGGGGTACTGGGCGCCTTCATGGTGCTACCTTAGGCCTGGCGCGTCGGGTGTCTAGAGGCAGCGATCACCGTCGTGAGGATATGCGCAATTGGCACGACATCCCCAGCCGGTTGATGCAAATGCTGTGAAGGCTGGATTGCCCCGGCTCGCGCCCTCTGTGCTAGGCCGCAGCCCGCCCTAATCTGTGCTGGTTATGCCCCAGCTGAAATTGCTGAACCAGCGTTGCGAGCTCTTGTGCGCAGGCGTTCAGTTCATAGCCGC
This sequence comes from uncultured Alphaproteobacteria bacterium, assembly GCA_942490805.1. Lineage (GTDB taxonomy): Bacteria > Pseudomonadota > Alphaproteobacteria > Rhodobacterales > Rhodobacteraceae > Yoonia. The sequence goes on from CALNYU010000005.1 coordinate 29,506, forward strand.
TTGTTGTCAGTGCACCCGCCATTGCGGCGTTCCGCTGGGTGACTGTATCAAGTTCGCTGACGCCAACGTTGATTTCACTCAGGCCGCGTGATTGCTCTTCAGAGGCGCCGGCAATTTCGGCAATGGCGATTGAGATTTCATTGACACGCGTCACGATGCCACCAATGGCTTCACCGGCTTTGCCAACGAATTCCACGCCGTTGCGGACCTGCTGAGAGCTTTGTTCAATCAACCCTTTGATTTCCGTTGCAGAATCTGCTGACCGGTGGGCCAGGCCGCGCACCTCTGTGGCGACCACGGCAAACCCGCGCCCGGCGTCGCCAGCGCGTGCGGCTTCGACCCCGGCATTCAAGGCGAGCAAATTTGTCTGGAATGCGATGTCGTCAATGACGCCAATGATGCTGGAGATTTGATCGGATGAGGCTTCGATGGCTGTCATGGCGGCAATCGCGTCTGCGACGATATTGCCGGTTCTTTCGGCATCGTGTCGCGTGTCGACTGCGATGGTCTTGGCGTTTTGCGCGCCCTGCGCGGCCTGTTTTACCGACACTGCAATCTCTTCGAGCGCAGCTGCGGTTTCTTCCAGTGTGGCTGCCTGTGTTTCGGACCTTCTGGAGAGGTCCTCAGAAGACTGGCTCATGCTGGCGACATTCGTTGTGATATTGGCTGCGGCGTCGGAAACCTGCCCGAGTGTTTCACCAAGCTTTGCGACCGTTGCGTTAAAGCTTTCGCGCAATTGCACATAGGCGGTCGGAAATTCAGTTTTGATCTGACAGCCCAAGTCACCGCGCGCCAGATCGTTCAGGTGGCTTTGCAGCGTTTTAACAACGACTTCTGCGTCATTTTGGTTCTTTCTGGCGGTTTCGTGTGATTGGTTGGCGACCTCGGTCTGGTCTTGCAGTGCGGCGCGTTCGATCTGGAGCGCCGATTCAGCAGCGGCGCGATTGAGCAGGGAGACGAGCAGCACACCGCTTTCGAGCAAGACGATCGCGGCATGGAGCGCTGCCCGCTCAAGGTTTCCGACGAGATCTCCGCTTGGAAAGACAAGTTTCGGAAGAAAGACACTGAGCGAAATGTGATGCAATGCCACCAGTACCGTGGCGAAGACAAGTGCGCGCGGACTGCCCAAGGTCGATACGATGGCCAATACCGCGAAGAACAGCATGTGAGAATCGATTTGCCATGGATGACCGATGAGCGCAGACGTCAGCAGGATGCATTGGCCAACAAAGCAGAAACTGATCACATAAGCGCGCAGTTCTGGCAAAAACCTTGTTGCCGCATTGCAGAGCGCGCCGAGCGACAACCCGATCACGGCAAAAACCCACCAGTTTGATAAATCATTCACCGCAAGGGCCGCCACCGCAGGGACGGGTGCCAATATCCAGTTGGCAATCTGCTGCACAAAGCGTTCATTTGCCGGCTGCTGATGCGCTGCCATGGAAGGTGTCGCCGAAGTTAGCATAGTTTTAGTATCTCCTCACCGCGCAATACCAGCCAGGCCCCGTTTTCAATCAGGAGCTGGTAGCTTTGTGATGTTTCCAATTGAACGAATGCGCCCAGTGGCGCACGATTAGGATAGGCGTCTGTCATCCCTGACGCGTCAAGCACGCGGTCAATCGACCTGCCAAAAGGTGATGCAATCACAAGAGCAAGATCGCCGCTTTCCGGTTTGTCTTGCGCGACAAGCCCCAGGCCCGGCGATGCAACCACCGTCGCCATTGCGATCGTTACGAATAGTGCTGTCTTCATCGCGCGTTCCCTTCCAACACATTCATAACCACTGAGACTTAAGAAACTGCGAACGCGCACCAAGTTCATTTGCGGTGCAAATCTGCGACAAAGAGGCTTGTAAATACAAAGCGTGCTTTGGCTTCGCGATACCCACCCCTTTCCCTTGGACACCCCACGCGTTAAAGGGGCGCATCTGTAACAAGGAGCCAGCCAAATGGGCTATCGAATCGCCGTTGTCGGTGCCACTGGAAACGTGGGCCGCGAAATGCTGAATATCCTCGCCGAACGGGAATTCCCGGTGGACGAGATTGTCGCACTTGCCAGCCGTAAATCGCTGGGATCCGAAGTCAGCTTTGGCGATAAAACCTTGAAAACCAAGGACCTTGATACGTTTGATTTTACCGGCTGGGACATGGCGCTTTTTGCTGTCGGGTCGGATGCGACCAAGATTTACGCCCCCAAAGCAGCCAAGGCCGGTTGTGTGGTGATCGATAACTCGTCGCTATACCGCTATGACGCCGATGTGCCGCTGATCGTGCCCGAGGTGAACCCGCAGGCCGTGCATGGCTATTCCAAGAAAAACATCATCGCGAACCCCAACTGTTCGACAGCACAGATGGTTGTCGCGCTGAAGCCGCTGCATGACCGCGCCACGATCAAGCGCGTTGTTGTCAGCACGTATCAGTCCGTGTCGGGTGCCGGTAAGGGCGGGATCGATGAGCTGTGGGATCAGACCAAGTCGATCTACAACCCCACCGACAGCAAGCCACCCCGCCAGTTCACCAAGCAGATCGCCTTCAACGTGATCCCGCATATCGATGTGTTCATGGACAGCGGTGAGACCAAAGAAGAATGGAAAATGGTCGCCGAGACCAAAAAGATCGTTGATCCCAAGATCAAGGTCACGGCCACTTGTGTCCGCGTGCCTGTGTTCGTCGGTCACTCCGAGGCGATCAACATCGAGTTCGAAGACTTCCTTGATGAGGACGAGGCCCGCGATATCTTGCGCGAAGCCCCCGGTGTGATGGTGATCGATAAGCGCGAAGATGGCGGCTACGTCACGCCCATTGAATGTGTGGGCGATTTTGCGACCTTCATCAGCCGCATCCGTCAGGACAGCACAATTGATAACGGCCTGAACTTGTGGTGCGTGTCCGACAACCTGCGCAAAGGGGCTGCGTTGAACGCGGTGCAGATTGCGGAGCTGCTGGGACGTGAGTGCCTGAAAAAGGGCTAATGCATCAACAACGCATTTGGAAAAGGGCGTCCCGCGGGGCGCCTTTTTTCGTGCCGCTCAAATATTTTTTGCCATGCCTGCCAAGGATCATGCCCTGCCATCCGTCAAAGCCTGTATAATGACGCATAACATCTGCAGGAGACATTCCATGTTGCGCCTTTTTCTGACGACAAGCCTGATTGCACTGGCCGCCCCATCCTTCGCTGACACGTTTACCGGTGAGGCCCGTGTCGATACCGTTACGATCTATCCCGGGCTTGCGACCGTGATGCGGCAGGTCACTTTGGATCTGCCTGCGGGCCAGCACGAAATTGTGGTGCCGGGGATGCCGGAAGGGTTGTCCACCGCAGGGCTGCGTTTGGCCGCCTCTGCAGGGGCGCAATTGGGGGCTGTGAACCTTGCCTTTGATCGGTTGCCGGTCACGCCGGACCAATCCGCGCCCGAGATCATTGCGGCCCGCGATGAGGTTGCGCGGCTGGAAGGCGTCTTGCGCGATCGTGACGCTGCGATTGCGCAAATCCGGCTGCGGGTGCAGGCCGCTGAAGAACAGATCGCCTTTCTGCAAAGCCTGTCACAGTCCAGCGCGGGCGAGGCGTTGAACGCGGCCGATATTCAGGCCTTGGCACAGATGGTCGGGGCCGAGACCTTGGCCGTCCGCGAGGCCGCTTTTGCCGCCGAGCAAGAGGCGAAAGCCGCTGAACTGGCCCGCGAGGATGATGAAGAGGCTTTAAAGGACGCGCAGCAGGCGCTGGCGGCGTTGTTGGAGCCAGAGCAGAATGGCGCGGTGCTGACCTTTACCTTGGCCGTTGCCGAGGCGGGGGAGGTCACGGTTGATGTGAGCTCTGTCGAGGGGTTCGCCAATTGGTCGCCCGTTTACGACATGCGCCTGACCACCGGCGAAGATGCCGCTTTGCAGGTCGACCGGTCTGTGGTGATCAGCCAGCAAACCGGGCAGGACTGGACCGATGTGCAGCTGATCCTCTCAACCGCCCGTCCGGGTGAACAGACCGGACCAAGCGGCGTTTGGGCACCGCTGCGCCGGATCGTGCCCGAGGATGAGTTGGACCGCGAAAACGGATTGATGATGTCGGATAGCGTGCAATCCATGGCCCGGTCAGGGGCGGTCGCAGAGGTGATGGCGGCCCCGATGCCCGTGACAGCCAAGGCCGATTTCAGCGGGGCGACGGTGACCTATGTCTACCCAAACCGTGTGGATATCCGCAACGGGGTCGAAGATTTGCGCCTGCCGCTGGATACCCTGAATTTTGACGCGGATGTCTGGGCCGAGGCGGTGCCAAGCCGCGATCAGATCGCCTATCGCATGGCGGAATTCACCAATGACACGGGCGAGGTGATGTTGCCCGGTCAGGCGCTTCTCTTTGCGGATGGCACGATGATCGGGTTCGGCCAGTTGCCGCTCTTGGCGGCAGGGGCTGATACCGAAATGGGCTTTGGTCCGCTGGATGGTCTGCGCCTGACCCGCGCGATCCCGAATAAATCCGAAGGGGATGTGGGTGTGTTCACAAGCTCTAATCAGCTGACTGAACAGGCGGTGATGACGGTCGAGAACCTGACGGGACAGGATTGGGCGGTTAAACTGCGCGATGCGATCCCTTATTCCGAGCAGGATGATCTGGAGGTTGAATTTACCGCCAGCCCTGCAGTGACACGGCAAGATCCGGACGGCCTGCGCGGCATTTTGGAGTGGGATCTGGAAGTGGCGGCGGGTGCCAGCCAAGAGGTGACGCTGGACTACACGCTGACGTGGCCGAGCGGATTTGTGTTGCAGTAGAAAGTATCAAAGGCAAAACGGAGGGGAATGCAGCGGAATGTGCAGAGCTAGAAGCATTGCCCTCGCGTCATTGGTGAAACCAGATGAATAAGCCCGCTGAACGTGCCCTTTTGCCTGACTATCTTCGGCTGATCGCGTTGTTTGGCATTGTTGTTGTCAATGTTCAGTATATGGCCTTTTCAGCGTTTCAAAGCTTTACCCATCCCCAAGTGCAGTCGCTTGGGGATGAAATCACCCTGTTTCTGGTCCATGGGTTTGCGCTTTTGAAAACTTATGGCCTGTTTTCGTTTATGTTTGGTGTCGGACTGGGGTTCTTGATGCGCGCATCCGACAAGCGGGGGCTGGCCTTTGGCAAAGTCTATCGCAATCGGATGATTGGCTTGCTGGTGTTGGGATTTGCGCACGGATGCCTGTTTTTTCCGGGTGATATTCTGGTCATTTATGCTGTCACCGGATCGGTCCTCTATCTTTTTCGTGATTGGCCTGTGGCGCGTCTGGTCCGCATCGGGGCTGTATTGCTGATCCTGCAAGCGGTCATCATTCCTATCTTGGCGCTGACGCCGGAAGATACCCCCGCAGAGTTTGTGGCGTTCGAGATGATGGCTCTGAAAGACGGTGGTTTTCTAGACGCCACTATTTTTCGAAGTATCGGATTTGCATTTACCTTGCCTGTTTTCCTGTTGTTTCAGGGCATCTCTGCTTTGGGATGGTTCTGTCTTGGGCTGGCGGCTGTGAAGTCCGGGATGATTGATAATGCAGAACATCCGTTGTGGCGACGTGCGCGCCGGGTGTGTTTGTTGCCCGGCGTAGCGCTCAGTCTGATAGGGGCCGCGATTTGGCAATGGGGTGCCGCAGTGCCGGGTGCAGCGCTGACTCTGAGCATCGCACCAGTGGCGACTCTTGGGTATCTGGGGTTGATCGCGGCGATTGCCCGCCCACCTGGGCTTTTGATGAAGCGACTTCTACGCGCGGGTGGTTCAAGCCTGACGATCTATCTGGGCCAGTCGATCATTCTAACGACAATTTTTGCCGGATATGGGTTTGGGCTCTGGAACGCGGTTGACCGACTGAGCGCGACGTTGATCGCTCTGGCGGTGACGTTGGCATTGATCGCTATGGTGTCCATCTGGCGGTTGTGGTTTCGGCAGGGACCGTTCGAGTTATTGTTGCGCCGGATAACCTACGCGGGGACAGCTCAGCAAGCGATGTGATATCCCGAATGAAAAGGGCCCCTCGCGGGGCCCTTGATCATTTACATATTCGGATAATTCGGCCCGTCGCCACCTTGCGGCACTGTCCATGTGATGTTCTGGCTGGGGTCTTTGATATCGCAGGTTTTGCAGTGCACGCAGTTCTGGAAATTGATCTGGAACTTGGTGTCCGCACCCGTCCCCACAAACTCATACACTCCCGCCGGGCAATACCGCGCCGAGGGGCCTGCGTATTTGGCGAGGTTCACGTTCACCGGCACATCTGGGTCGGTCAGGTGCAGGTGTGCGGGTTGGCTTTCCTCGTGGTTGGTAAAGCTGAACGACACATTTGTCAGACGGTCAAATGACAGCGTGCCATCGGGTTTAGGGTAGCTGATCTCTTTGTGTTTGCTGGCCTCTTCGGTTGCGTCCGCATCAGATTTGCCGTGCGGCAGTGTGCCGAGGAAACCATTGCCAAAGGTGTTCATCCACATATCCATCCCGCCGATGGTAAGCGACGCAAGCAGGCCGTATTTGGACCAGAGCGGTTTGACGTTGCGCACCTTCTTGAGGTCGTTGCCGATCTCGCCTTTGCGCACGGCGGTGTCGTAGCCGTCCAACAGGTCGCCGCCGCGACCGGCTTTGATTGCGTCCACCGCAGCCTCTGCGGCTGCGATGCCAGAGAGCATCGCGTTGTGGTTGCCTTTGATGCGGGGCACGTTGACCATGCCTGCCGCGCAGCCCAAGAGAGCACCGCCGGGGAATTCAAGCTGCGGCATGGACTGGAAGCCACCTTCGGAAATTGCGCGCGCACCATAGGCGACGCGCTTGCCCCCTTTGAGCAGTTCGGCCACCTGCGGGTGATGCTTGAACCGCTGGAATTCCATGTAGGGGAACAGGTGCGGGTTCTTGTAGTTCAGGTGGACGACGAAACCGACATAGACCTGATTGTTCTCAAGATGGTAGATGAAGGACCCGCCGCCTGCGTTGCCTTCCAAAGGCCAGCCCATGGTGTGGGTCACGGTGCCTTCTTTGTGCTTTTCGGGGTCGATTTCCCAGATTTCCTTCATGCCCAGACCGTATTTCTGCACATCGGATTTCGCAGCTAGGTCGTATTTCGCGATCACCTGTTTCGACAGGGATCCGCGCACGCCTTCGCCAAGGAACACATATTTGCCGTGCAGCTCCATGCCGGGTTCATAGGACGGGCCGGGGGTGCCATCGGCGTTCTTGCCGAACTCGCCTGCGACCACGCCTTTGACTTCGCCGTTTTCGCCATAGACGAGTTCAGAGCAGGACATGCCGGGGAAAATCTCGACGCCCATTTCCTCGGCCTGTTCGGCCATCCAGCGGCAGACGTTGCCCATCGACACAATGTAGTTGCCGTGGTTGCTCATCAGCGGCGGCATCAGGATGTTGGGGATGCGGATCTGTCCGGCCTCACCCAGCATATAAAAGTTGTCTTCTTTCACCGGCACGTTCAGCGGCGCGCCTTTTTCTTTCCAATCGGGGATCAGTTTGTTCAGGCCAACAGGGTCAAGAACCGCGCCGGACAGGATATGCGCGCCCACTTCTGAGCCTTTTTCAAGCACGACGACGCTTAGGTCAGCATCAAGTTGCTTCAGCCGGATCGCCGCCGAGAGACCAGCGGGGCCTGCACCCACGATCACGACATCATATTCCATTGCTTCGCGTTCAATCTCGGCCATTGGCAAATCCTTCAAAATACGGGGCCCTTGCCCCCTTTTATTCAGTTCTAGCAAGGGTTACCTGATGACAGATTAAGGGGCAATCAAGACACGACGTCAAAATTGGCGCACGCGACATCAAATCGCGGCTAAGCCTTGACTTGGCCTCTGCCTAATAGACTATGAACGTTCGAAGAATGATTTGCCCCCGGGAGGGGACCTGCGATGGATAAGATACCACTGACGCGCGCCGGCTTTGACAAGCTGGATGCAGAACTCAAACACCTGAAATCTGTGGAACGCCCGGCGATTATCCGTGCGATCTCGGAGGCGCGCGAGCATGGCGATTTGTCCGAGAACGCCGAGTATCACTCGGCCAAGGAAAAGCAGTCTTTTATTGAGGGGCGCGTGAAAGAGCTGGAAGGCGTGATTTCTTTGGCGGATGTGATTGATCCTACCAAACTGTCCGGCACAGTGAAATTTGGCGCGACTGTTGCTTTGGTCGATGAGGACACTGATGAGGAAAAAACCTATCAGATCGTGGGCGAATATGAGGCCGACATTGAAAGCGGCAAGCTGAATATGAAGTCGCCTTTGGCGCGTGCCTTGATCGGCAAAGACGAAGGTGACAGCGTCGAAGTGCGCACGCCCGGTGGTGTGCGCAGCTACGAGATTCTGTCGATCACGTTTAAATAGGAAGTGCGCGGTAAATGGCGCAGCAATCCAACACTGACCGTGCCGGTGCGGACGCGGGTCTTGCCCAGGGTGAGCCTTTGGCCATTGCGGCGTCAGTGGCGTGGATTGTTATTGCGACGTTTCTGTTCTGGCTGACATGGCCCAACCCTGCACCCGCTGAAGGGTTTGCGACCGCGTGGTTTGTCCTTGTTGGACTGGCGATTATTTTGCCGGCTGCGTTGATCTGGGTAGCCGTGGCCTCGGCGCGGGCCGTGCGCAATCTGCGCCATGAGCTGTTTCAAACGCAGACCAGCATCGACCGGCTGGCCGATATGCTGGCCAGTAAATCCGCTGCGAAAGAGGCACCCGCCCCCCGGCCTGCGGTACCTGTAGCACCTCCACCGCCAGAACCTGCGCCGGAGCCAAAAGCCCCGCCACCAGCGGAGGCCCCACAAGACGCGCCTGTGTCGCAGTTCGCGTCGCGCCGCGAAGTTTCGCGCTTGATCGTGCCGCGCGCCGCGCCGCAGATGCCTGCCGACCAACCGGCCTTGGCGTTTGACACCCCGCCCGAGGATATCCGCCCGCCCATCGCGCGCCCTGATCTGATCAAGGCGCTGCATTTCCCCAATGATGAAAACGACACGGACGGTTTTGCCGCGCTGCGCCGCGCCTTGCGTGATCGTGATGCGCGCAAGCTGGTGCAGGCCAGTCAGGATGTGCTGACGCTCTTGTCGCAGGACGGGATCTATATGGATGATCTGCACCCCGCACCGGTGGGCGCGGATCTCTGGCGTCGGTTTGCCAAGGGCGAGCGTGGAAAATCGGTGGACCAGTTGGGGGGCATCCGCGATCAGGCCTATTTGTCCGTCATCAGCAGGCGGACGCGCGAGGATGCGATTTTCCGTGACGCGGTGCATCATTTCCTGCGCTGCTACGATCAGTTTCTGGTCAGCTTCGAAGAGGATGCCACCGATACGGATTTGCTGACACTTGCGGAAACCCGCACGTCGCGCGCTTTTATGCTTTTGGCCCGCACAACGGGGACGTTTGATTAACCCGCATGTGGGATATTTTTCTCCAGACGCTGCCATTCTTTATGCTCATTGCTTTGGGCTATGGATCAGGCCGGACCAAGTTCTTCACGCCTGAGGCGACCGCCTATCTGACCAAGTTCGTCTTCTACTTTGCCCTTTCGGCGATGTTGTTCCGGTTTTCGGCCAATCTGTCGTTGGAGGAAATCCTCGATTGGCAGTTCGTCATGGCCTATCTCAGTGCCACAACGATCGTGTATATTCTTGCGGTGCGTGTCGCGCGCAGGCGCTTTTTGCCGATGACTGAAGCCGCCGTGGAAGGCCAATGTGCGGTGATTGGCAACGTGGGGTTTCTGGGCATCCCGATGCTTGTATTGCTCTTGGGCGAAGCTGCTGTCGGGCCGGTGATGATGGTACTGGCGGTGGATCTGATCGTCTTTGGCAGCCTCATTGTGATCCTGATTACAGGGTCCCGCGATGGCCGCATGTCGCCCAAGGTTTTGTGGACAGTGACGGTTGGTCTGATCAAGAACCCGATGATCGTGTCGATCTCATTGGGGCTGCTGGTGTCGGCCAACAACATTCCGGTGCCTGTGCCGGTGAACGAGTTTCTGACCTTGTTGGGTGCTGCGGCGACACCCGGTGCTCTTTTTGCGATTGGCGCGTCACTGGCCACCAAATCGGCCGAGCGTGTGGCCATCGCGGGCTGGCTGTCATTCTGCAAATTGGTGCTGCATCCGGCGGCGGTTGCGGTGGCCGCACTCTTTGTCTTTGATGTCGATCCTTACGCTGCGGGCGTGATGATTGCCGCCGCTGCCCTGCCTGTCGCGGGCAATGTCTATATCTTGGCCCAGCACTATGGCGTGGCCCCCACGCGCGTGTCCGCCGCGATCCTGATTTCAACAGCGGCAAGCGTTGTGACAGTGTCCTTGGTCATTGCGTGGGTGACAAGCTTCTGAACCTGCGCTAGCCCTTGGGCAAACGAAAGGGAAGCACATGGAAACGATCTCGGAAAACCGCGCCTTTGGTGGCACGCAAGGCGTGTACAAGCATACATCAGCGGCCTGTTCTTGCGATATGACCTTTGCGGTCTTTCTGCCCGCCGAGGCCGCCGATGGCCCTGTGCCGGTTCTGTGGTTTCTATCGGGTCTGACTTGCACGCACGAAAACGCGATGACCAAGGCGGGCGCACAGGCCTGGGCCGCCGAGCAGGGGATTGCGTTGGTCTATCCCGATACATCCCCACGCGGTGATGATGTCCCCAATGATGAGGCCTATGATCTGGGACAGGGCGCAGGGTTTTATGTTGATGCGACCGAGGCGCCTTGGAGCCAACATTTCAAAATGTGGACCTATATAAGTGAGGAATTGCCAGCTCTTTTGGCCGAGAAATTCCCGCTGGATATGTCGCGCCAGTCGATCATGGGCCATTCGATGGGCGGGCATGGCGCGCTGACGCTTGCGATGTCTTTGCCCGGTCGGTTCCGGTCTGTATCGGCCTTTGCGCCAATTTGTCATCCGACGGCCAGCGACTGGGGTCGCAAACAGTTTGAGGCCTACTTTGGTGATCCCGCCAAAGGGGCCAAACATGACGCGACGCTTTTGATGCAAGAGGCAGGCTTTGACGGGCCGGTCCTGATTGATACCGGCACCGACGATCAGTTCGGTGATCTGCTGGGGACCGAGCATTTCGCCCAAGCCATGGCGGCCAAGCGCCAAGAGGGGCAGGTGCGCTTGCAGAAGGGCTATGATCACTCTTACTTCTTCATCTCGACGTTTATGGAAGATCACGTCGCCTTCCACGCCGAGGCGCTTTATTCGTGATATATGTCGATGCCGATGCCTGCCCCGTAAAGGCCGAGGTGGAACGTGTTGGCACACGGCATAAGCTGCGGATGTTTGTGGTGTCGAACGGCGGTATTCGGCCCTCGCCCAACCCTTTGGTGGAGACTGTCGTCGTGCCCGATGGCCCCGATGTGGCCGATATGTGGATCGCGGACCGCGCGACCAAGGGCGATGTGGTGATTACGGGCGATATTCCTTTAGCGGCGCGGTGCATTGAAAATGGCGCGTTGGTGCTCAAGCATAATGGCGAGGCGCTGACACAGGCCAATATCGGCAACGTGCTGGCGACCCGCGATTTGATGGCCGATATGCGCGCCGCTGATCCGTTTCGCCAAGGTGGCGGCAAACCGTTCAGCAAAGCAGATCGGGCGCGGTTTCTGGATGGGTTGGAGCGCGCCGTGCGCGCGGCGGCAAAGCTGTGACGCAGATGTCGGCAACCAAACTGGGCGCGATTTGTGCCACGGTGGCGGTGCTGTTTTTCTCTATCAACGACGTCGCGATCAAGTTTCTCAGTGGCGGTTACGCCCTGCATCAGGTGGTGCTGATCCGTTCAATCATCGGGCTGTTCATCATTGCGGCCGTGATCGCGCCCTTTACTTCGGGCTGGGCGATTGCGCGGACCAAGCGGTTGAAAATGCACCTCCTGCGCGGCCTCTGCGTGGTCTTTGCCAATATGACGTTCTTTCTCGGATTGGCGGCGATGCCCTTGGCCGATGCGGTGGCGATCTTCTTTGTCAGCCCTTTGGTGATCACACTGTTCTCGGTCTTCTTTCTGGGCGAGGTCGTGGGTCCAAGGCGCTGGGCAGCCATCGCCGTGGGACTGATTGGCGTGCTGGTGATGATGCGCCCCGGCACCTCTGCGTTTCAGGCAGCGTCGCTTTTGCCGCTGGCGGCGGCGGTGTGCTATGCGGGGCTGCATATCCTGACCCGCCGGATCGGCGGCACCGAGAGCGCGGCGACGATGGCTTTCTATATCCAGATCGTCTTCATTTTCGTGGGGATTTCATTTGGTCTGATCGTCGGCGACGGGCGCTTTGGCGATCAGAGCGATCTTTCGTTGGCCTTCTTGTTCCGCGCATGGAGCTGGCCGCCTGTTTCTGACTACCCGATTTTTCTGGTGATCGGTGCGGGCACGGCGTTCGCAGGATATCTGATCTCTCAGGCCTACCGCGTTGCCGAGGCCTCTTATGTGGCGCCGTTTGAGTATCTTGCGCTGCCCATGGCCGTTGTCTGGGGGATGGTGGTCTTTGATGAATTTCCCGACTTCTGGGACTATGCCGGCATGGCTTTGATCCTTGGCGCGGGGCTTTTTATGGTCTGGCGCGAGGCACGTGCCAAACCGGTTGCTTTACAGCGGCCCCTGCGGCGTTAGGCTGTTGAGAATTGACTTAAAGGAGCTGAAATGGCGGGCGTGCAAGCGGTTGTTTTTGACATTGGAAACGTGCTGATCGAGTGGCAGCCGGAGCGGTTTTTCGACAGCATGATCGGCGAAGAGCGCCGCCGCGCAATGTTTGCCGCGATTGACCTGCACGGCATCAATGACGAGGTGGATCGCGGCGGGAATTTCCACGCCACGATCACGGCGGCGGCAAAGGCCAACCCCGAATGGCACGACGAGGTGATGATGTGGCACGATCGCTGGATCGACATGGCGGCCCCTGCGATCGACCACTCGGTCCGGTTGCTGCGGGCCTTGCGTGCGGAAAACGTGCCTGTCTTTGCCCTGACCAATTTCGGCATACAAACCTTTGAGATTGCGGAACCGGTCTATCCCTTCTTGGGCGAATTCGACCGCCGCTATATCTCGGGCCATATGGGCGTGATCAAACCCGACGCCGAAATTTACGCGCGGGTTGAGGCTGATTGCGGTGTGCCGCCAGAGGGTTTGCTGTTCACTGACGACCGGATCGACAATATCAACGCCGCCGCATCACGCGGGTGGCAGACGCATTTGTTTGAACACCCACAAGGGTGGGCGGATCGGCTCGTCACGGACGGCGTTTTGAGCAAGGAGGCTGCACAATGACGGTGATGATCCCTTTTGAGGAAGGCCAGAAGAAACTTGATTGGCTGGCGCTGACAGATGCTTTGGCGGCGGGTCATGATGGGCCGAAGGCGGATGTGGCTGACGTGTTTTTGTATGAAGGTGACAATACGCTCTTGAACCGCTCGGCGTGGATCGCGGGCCTTGGTTTGGCCGTGAAATGCGCCACGATCTTTCCGGGCAATAAGGCCCTTGGAAAACCTGCGATTGGCGGGGCGGTGAACCTGTTTTCCGGCACAGATGGCGCGCTGGAGGCGATCCTTGATTTCGCGCTGGTGACGAAGTGGAAAACCGCAGGCGACAGCCTTTTGGCCGCACGTCGTTTGGCGCGGCCTGACAGTAAAAACATCCTGATTGTGGGCGCAGGTACGGTGGGGCATTCGCTCTATGAGGCCTATGGCGCGGCCTTTCCGCAGGCGCAGTTCACTGTCTGGAACCGCTCGCCCGAGGGCGCACAGGCGTTTCAAGCGGCACACCCTGATGTCGCGATAGCGGGTGATCTGGAACAGGCGGTGCGGCAGGCGGACATCATCACCTCAGCCACCATGTCCACCGAACCGGTTGTCAAAGGCGCGTGGCTACAACCCGGCCAGCATGTCGATCTGATCGGTGCCTATCGCCCCGATATGCGCGAGGTGGATGACGCCGCATTGCAAAAGGCCCGGGTATTTGTCGATAGTCGCGAGACCACAATCGGGCATATCGGCGAGCTGAAAATCCCGATCGCCGCGGGTGCTTTCCACGCCGCCGATGTGGTCGCCGATTACTATGAGCTTGACCAATTCCAACGCCATAATAACGACGAGATTACCCTGTTTAAGAATGGCGGCGGGGCGCATCTGGATCTGATGACGAGCCGATACATACTGGAAGCTTGGTCATCAGAGGGCTAAGAGGCCACAGAATTCTTGGAAAGGGACAGCGGTGTTGGGTTGGTTGCTTTTGGGTCTGGCTGTTGTGGCGGGCATCTTTGTTGCCGCGCGGCCGTTTCTGACCGAACGCCGCCGCCCCGAGATTGGCGATGCAGACCGCCTGAGCGCGCAAGGTGAATTCGTAGCACTCTCCCAAGGAATAACCCACTACCGCTGGGCGGGGTCAGCGCGTGGTCCGGTTGCTATTGTTGTGCATGGCATCTCGACCCCGATGATCGCGATGGAGGGGGTTGCCGACGGCTTGGGCCGCTTGGGGTACCGTGTTTTGATGTACGACCTCTACGGGCGGGGTTTGTCAGATGCGCCTGCGGGCAAACAGGATCGTGCGTTTTTCGTGCGTCAGTTGGCCGATCTTTGTGCCAATCAAGGCATTACCGAAGAAATCACCATTGCAGGTTTTTCGATGGGCGGCGGCATTGCGACCGCATTTGCCAGTGAATACCCCCATAGCGTGAAGCAGGTGATCCTGATCGCCAGTACTGGCATCGCGACCAACGAAAGCCGCTTTTCGCGGTTCTGCCGGCGGGTGCCATGGCTGGGGGATTGGGTGCATGCCGCTTTTGGGCATGAACGTATGCGCAAAGCGATCCCCGCACGCGGCAAACCCCGCGAGATTGAATTGGTCTTGAGCGCGCAACGCAATGAGCTAAAGCGCCGGGGCTATCTGCCCGCGCAACTGTCTTCGCGGCGCGGGATGTTGAACGAGAACCAAGAGGACGATCACCGCAAACTATACCGTCAGGGCATATCTGTTGCGGCGATCTGGGGGCGCGAAGATCCGGTGATCTCGATCCGTGCTGTGGGTCTTTTGGGATTGTGGAACAGGGACGCGCGACAAGAGGTCGTGGAAGGGGCGGATCATGCCATGCCCTATACTCATAAGGCAGAGTTGGCCGAAGCCTTGCGCGCCACGCTGCGCGACTGAGTTGGTTTTCTACGTCAAACAAGTTTGGGGTGCGCCGTGGTGGTCTGTTTTGAGCCGTCAGTGTCCCTCTAAGAAAGTGGCGAAGCTTTTGTAATGCGTTATCTAGGTTTTCTATGAAAACCTTTGCCCAAACATCTTCGCTCGTGCTTCTGGCGCTGCTTACACTTCCCTTTGCGCTTTATGCGGTGGATTTTGCGCAGGGTGGCCTGCGGAATGCCCTGCCAGAGCCGCATTACATACAGTCGGGTAGCGCTGTCGCCAATCTGTCGATTTTCAGCCATATGGCCGCTGGCGCAGCAATCACAGCACTGGTGCCGTTTCAATTGATCCCTGCGATCCGACGGCGTTTGCCCGCGCTACACCGCTGGTCTGGGCGGTTGATCATTGTGGCTGGCGTTGCGACCGCAGTGGGTGGGCTGGTCTATATTGCGCTGCGCGGCACTATTGGTGGGACGCCGATGAATATCGGGTTTTCGCTTTATGGGGTGCTGGTTCTGCTGACTGCGCTGCAAACCATCCGCTACGCGCGGGCAGGGCGTTTTTCGGATCATAACGCGTGGGCTTTGCGGTTTTTCTGGCTGGCGTTGGGGTCTTGGTTTTACCGTGTCCACTATGGCCTTTGGTATCTGGCGACCGACGGTCTATGGTCGAACCCGCAATTCACGGGCGGCTTTGACGTGGTGCAGAGCTTTGCGTTCTTTCTTCCCTACCTTGTTGGCGTCGAAATCTACCTGCGGCGCAAGCGGTAGGGCGGTCGGAGGGCCTGCTTGTCCTGTGGGCGGACCTTTGCACCGATAATCTGCGATGTTGCACACAGGACGCGCTTTTCATCGGCAGGGCTGCGCGGTATCCAAACGCGATGACAGTACAAGAGGCATATCACGCGGCCGTTGCCGCAGGCAGGCTGCATGCGGATGATGCCCAGATCGGGGTTCTGCCGGAGTTGGAGCGCGTGCGCGCAGCCCTTGCTGCCCCCGTGAAACGTGGCCTCTTTCGCAAAGCGCCCGAGCCTATCCCCGGTCTTTACATGTGGGGCGGTGTCGGTCGCGGCAAGTCGATGTTGATGGACCTGCTGTACGATCTGGTCACGGTTCCGAAACAGCGGCGCCATTTTCATGCTTTCATGCAATGGGTGCACACGGAAATGACGGCGGCGCGCAAACTTGGCGTTGACGATGCATTGGCGCCTGTGGCGCATAAACTGGCCGATCAGGTGCGTTTTCTGGCATTCGACGAAATGCAGATTTCCGACATCACCGATGCGATGCTGGTGGGTCGCCTCTTTGAGGCGCTGTTTGCGCGCGGTGTTGTGGTGGTGACGACCTCGAACCGCCCGCCAGATGATCTTTATAAAGACGGGCTAAACCGTCAGCTTTTCACGCCGTTTATCGCGCTTCTGAAAGAGCGGATGGTCGTGCATGAATTGGCTAGCCCTACGGACTACCGCCAGGATCGGCTCTCTGGCAGTCCCAGTTATTTCACGCCCAATGACGAGGCCGCGCGCCACGCCATTGCCGAGATCTGGGACCGGCTGAGCAACGGGGTTTCAGAAACACTGGTGCTGCATGTGAAAGGCCGCGAAGTGGCTTTGCCGCAGTTTCACAATGGTGTGGCACGGGCCAAGTTCTTTGATCTGTGCGGGCGACCATTAGGGGCGGGTGATTATCTGGCACTGGCCGATGCCGTGCGGGTGTTGATCCTTGAGGATATCCCGACCCTGTCGCGCCACAACTTCAACGAGGCCAAGCGGTTCGTGACGCTGATCGACGCGCTTTATGAGGCCAAGGTGCAGCTGATTTGCTCGGCGGCCGCCCAGCCTGAAATGCTCTACGTCGAAGGCACCGGTACGTTCGAGTTTGAACGCACCGCCAGCCGTTTGCGTGAAATGCAGTCGGCGGATTGGGCGGTCTAGAACCGTTCCGCCCGCAGCACCTGTGCGTCGGTGATGCTGACCACGCCGATGTGTTTTTCAACGACGCTGAAGGCCGCATCAAGCAAACCATCCAGCCGTTCCGGTTTGATCAGGCACACGACCGACACCATGCCGGCACGCCCGACCTGACCTTCGCGGGTCCAAACCCCGGACCGGCCAGAGCCGCCCAGCACGGGCAGGATTGTGAAACCGGTCACCCCTGCTGCGGTCAGGGCCTTTGTCAGCCGGTTTTCCAAGGGTGCCTCGATCACGATTTCGACCCGTTTTGCGGTATGCGTTTGCATGTCAGCCTCCGACGGCGATTTGCGCTACGGCAAGATATAGCGGAATGCCAAGCGTGAGATTAAAGGGAAAAGTGACCCCAAGCGAGAGGGTCAGATAGACCGATGGGTTGGCCTCGGGCAGGGCCACGCGCATGGCGGCAGGTACGGCGATGTAACTGGCCGAGGCGCTGAGCACCATCATCAGGACAATGCCACCGAGCGACAGCCCCACCAACAGACCCACGCCCAGGCCGATGGTTGCGCCGATCATGGGCATTGCAATCGCAAAGCCCACAGCGCCCATACTGACCACACCGCGCGATTGCCGCAGGCCGCGTCCCGCAATCAGCCCCATGTCCAAAAGGAACAGGCAGAGCACACCTTTGAAGGGGGCCACGATAAAGGCGCTGATTTCGGCCAGCCCCTTTTCGCCGGTGATGGCACCGATAAAGAACGCGCCCACCAGCAGCACGATCGAGCCGTTCAACATCAGCTCGCGCATCAGTCCCGGTTCCATTTTGCCACCCCCGCCGCTGCGCGCCACCAGCCAGAGAGCGGAGAGGATCGCAGGTGCCTCCATCACGGCGGCCACAGCGACCATATAGCCTTCGCTTTCAATCATCCGCCCTTGCAAAACGGACGTCGCCGCCACGAAGGTCACGATACTGATGGAGCCATAGTGCGCGGCCACAGCGGCTGCGTCGATATTGGATAGGCCCGTCATCACCCGCAGCAGCGCGAAGGCAATCAGCGGCAGGCCGAAAGACAGGATCAAGCCCGCAATCAGCGACAGGATCAGTGTCTGGTCAATGCCATGCGTGCTGACCGCGACGCCGCCTTTGAAACCGATCGCGAACAGCAGATAGATGGACATGCCTTTGGCCACAGCCTCGGGGATGGTCAGGTCAGACCGCGCCAAGGCCGCAGCAAGGCCCAGGGCAAAGCTGAGGATGATCGGTGAAATCAGGTTGGCACCTGCCAGCGATAGGATTTCCTGCATCTGAATGACGTCCTTAAATCTGCGTGGAGCCTGAGAGACCCCAAACCCGATGAATGACTGGCCCTAAATCGGGTAAAAACTCTCTTTTCGCGGATCGTATGCTTCAAGCCCGCCTTCACCGATGTCATTCCAGAGCCCGTGGATCGACAGGCGCTCACTTTCGACTGCTGATCGGACGAAGGGAAATGTCATCAGGTTTTCCAATGAGATCACGACCGAGGCCTTTTCGAGCGCCGTCTTGCGCGCCGCGTCATCGCCTGGTTTCAAAGCGTCGTAACCGGGGCGGAGGATTTCCATCCAGCGGCCCACGAAACTGCTGGATTTTTCAAGTTCGGGGGCTTTGCCAGAGCACATGTCATAGCAGCCCTCGACCCCGCCGCAGCCGGAATGTCCCAGCACGATCAGATGCGCCACTTTCAGCCCTGTAATCGCGTATTCCACGGCGGCCGAGGTGCCGTGGTGGTGTCCGTCGGGGTTAAAAGGGGGCACCAGATTGGCGATGTTGCGGTGGATAAAGAACTCGCCCTGATCCGCCCCGAAGATGGATGTCACATGCACACGGCTGTCGCAGCACGAAATCACCATCGAGCGCGGATGCTGCCCGTCTTCGGCCAAACGCCGGTACCAGCTACGATTTTCGGTATAAATCGTGGCTTTCCAACCGTGGTAGCGGTTGACCAGATAGGCCGGAAGCGGGCGGGCGTGTTGCATCGGTACGTCTTTCTTTGGTGCCGCAGGGATACGTGGCATTTTCACGAATTTCGAGTGATTTTTCACTCTTGTCTCAACCTTCTGGGAACCTTGTCCTCCTAAAACCACGGTCATGGAAAATATAACACCCTTCCCCGCGCCTGATTCTCGCACATCTCCTGATGTGGTCGTGCTCAATTGCCAGCATCAGATGTTCTTTGATCCGTCGCCCCTTGTCCGGCTGTTTGCTGAACGGAATGCCGCAGATGCCGAGGCGATTGTCTGCCGTATGCTGGAAGACATCGCGATGCGTCTGGACATGTTGCAGCGCGCCCGCGCGGCTGACGCATTTGCCAAGATGCAGCGCCCAGCGGTGCGTATTGGTGTGGTGGCCGATCATATCGGTTTGACGGAAGTGTCCGTTGCTGCGGGTCATGTCTGTGCCTGTATCGCGCAGAAAGACTGGATCGCGCTGGATGCCACCATGGCGCGGCTTGAGCGGGGCTTTGATATGGCAGTCAGCGAGGTGTGGAGTTTCCGGGATTTGTAGTGCCGATGTGATCGGCGCTTGCAGCCTCTGGGCAGGGGGTTAGGGTTGGGCGTGAGCATTTTCAAAAGGAACCGTCATGCCACTCGCCTTTGCCGAACCGACCGACGCCGCGATCCCTGTTGATGTCATCGAAAGTGACGGAGTTGATGCCGCACTCGAGGCCCTGTCCGCAGAGGCCCAAGCCTGGGCCAGGGCGCAAGATTTCACCGCGTCGTTGGGCCAAGTGCTGTGTCTGCCGGATGCCAAGGGCGGTATTGCACGGGTCTTGGTGGGCTATGGCACAGCGGCAAGGCGCGCGCGCGATCGGTTCCACATGGGGGCTGCGGCGCGCAAGTTGCCCGAAGGCACCTATGAGATCGCAAGCGGGCTAAGTGGTGATGATTTAGAGGAAGCCGCTCTCGCGTGGCTTTTGGCGGGGTACAGCTATGACCGCTACATCAAGCCGTCCAAACCTGCCGCCCGCCTTGTTGCGCCGGAAGAGGTAGACGCCGGCCGGATCGCGATTATTGCCAATGGCGAGGCGCTGACGCGCGAGCTGATTAACACGCCGCCCTCGGATATGGGGCCTGATGAGTTGGAAGAGGCTGCACGCGCTTTGGCGTCAGAGCATGAGGCCAGCATCAATGTGATCAAGGGAGATGATTTGATCACCAGCAACTTCCCGATGATCCACACGGTGGGGCGTGCGTCATCCCGTGCGCCGCGTTTGATCGATATGCGTTGGGGTGACAGCGGCCCGCAGCTGACCCTTGTTGGCAAGGGGGTGTGTTTTGACACTGGCGGATTGAACATCAAACCTGCAAGCTCGATGGGGCTGATGAAAAAAGATATGGGCGGGGCGGCGACGGTGCTGGGGCTTGCGCATATGATCATGGCGCTGGACCTGCCGTTGCGTCTGCGCGTGCTGATCCCTGCGGTGGAAAACAGCATTGATGGCAGCGCCTTCCGCCCACAGGATATTTTGACATCGCGTAAGGGTCTGACGGTCGAGATTAACAATACCGATGCCGAAGGGCGTCTGGTGCTGGCCGATGCGCTGACGCTGTCGGATGAGGATGATCCGGCGCTGGTGATTTCGATGGCAACACTGACAGGGGCGGCGCGTGTGGCTGTTGGCCCCGATCTTGCGCCGTTCTACACCGATAGCGATGCCCACGCCGATGCGATTGCCAAGGCCGCGCGCAAGGTGGCTGATCCGGTGTGGCGGATGCCGTTCCATGACCCCTATGAGGCGATGATCGAACCCGGGATTGCGGACCTTGATAACGCGCCGAAGGGTGGTTTTGCCGGGTCGATCACGGCGGCCTTGTTCCTGCGCCGCTTTGTTGAAAGCCCCTATATGCATTTCGACATTTACGGCTGGCAGCCAACTGCGGCCCCCTCGCGTCCCCGTGGCGGCGTTGGCATGGGCGCGCGCGCGGTGCTTGAGGCCTTGCCAGAGATGCTGAAACTGTGACCGACAGGCGCCTGACCCCAGCCAACGGCCGCGTCGCCGCGATGCATTTGGCGGGGCAGGTTGATGCGGAACGCTATCTTGAAGGCTGGCCTGCGATGGTGGGCGTGCCTGTTGTCGACCTGCGTGCAGCACCTGATGGATCGCGTGACCGGCAACTTCTGCTGGGTGCTGCGGTCACTGTGTTTGAGGATTTGAACGGTTGGTCCTTTGTTCAAGGGGCCGACGGATATGTCGGCTATGTGTTGTCCGACCAGTTGGGCACTGTGACGCCGCCCTCGCATTTTGTGGCGACGGCGGCGACCCATGCCTATGAAGCCGAAGATTTCAAATCCCCTGATCTGTATGGCCTGCCTTTTGGGGCGCGGGTGACCGTACTGGATGAACGGCGCAAGTTTTTTGAAACCAATGTGGGCTTTGTCCCCAAAAGCCATCTGCGCGCCCTGGACCGGCCTTTTACGGATCCCGCGACTGTCGCACAGTTGCATTTCGGGGTGCCCTATCTTTGGGGCGGGAATTCCACCCGTGGCATTGATTGTTCGGGGCTGATTGCTGCGGCATTGCAGGCCTGTGCCATCCCGTGCCCTGCCGATAGTGATATGCAGCAGGCCGATCTGGGTGCGTCCTTTGAGGGGGACTATCAGCGCGGTGATCTGCTTTTCTGGAAAGGGCATGTGGGGATGATGGTCGATGAGGTCACGCTGATCCACGCCAACGCGCACCATATGGCGACAGCTTATGAGCCGATCGCGCGGGCAATTTTGCGGATCGAGGCGCAGGGTGACGGGCCGGTCGTGGCGCGCAAAAGGCTCTAGTCGACGGCGCGGATCAGTTTGCGTTCCAGTACCCGCAGGACCTGACGCAGGTCATTCCCGCGTTTGAGAATCTGGCCATCCATCCCGATCACAGCATATTGCCCTTGCCGCATCCGCAGTTTGGGGCGCTTTTCAATGCGGTAAAGCGGGTGTTCGGCGGTGCGGCGGAAGACCGAGAATACGGCAACATCGCGCAGATGCGACATGCCGTAGTCGCGCCATTCGCCCGCGGCGACCATGCGCCCATAGAGGCTGAGAATCACACTGAGTTCTGTGCGGTGAAACGCGACCTGTTCGGGTGCGTGAAACTGGGAGGGGGACTCAAATGTCATACCCCAGATTTGCGTCAAACCCTTGCAAGATCAAGAGTTCATGTCGCGCCGCCACCATTATGCCGTAAAATGAACAACTTAGCGTCACAGGGCCTGCCAACTGGGAACACAACTGATTGCGACAGTCCAAACATAGCGAAATGCTACCCCGATGTCGCGGTCAATAGCCCCCACCCAGTTCGTGACATCGGGGAATTTCGTTTCCCCTACAGCCCTAGCCGCAGTCGATCCTCTGGATTGTTTCGTCCTCTCCGATCCGGAAATTCACGCGATCAAGCCGGAAATCCATTGTTACGGCATCCCCCGGTCGGATCACGCGGACAGGCCCCAGCAACAATGTCCGTTCGAGGGCCGTTGCGTTTTGCCCGATAAGACCCGCGAATTCCGAAGCGCCACAGGTGTCTTCCATCTGTGGAGGAAGGGGGGCTTGGGTTGCGGTACAACCGGCAAGCAGGATAAGTGCAACAAGACGTTTCATCCGGCCATTCTCGGGTGTTTCGCTTCAAACGCAAGACATAGCGCACAGAGTGGTTGAACTTTCGTCCTGTTTGACTGATCGTTTGCGCAATCAACAAGGAGATACCCGATATGCGCACACGTGCAGCCGTGGCACTTGAGGCGGGCAAGCCGCTGGAAGTAATGGAAGTGAACCTCGAAGGCCCCAAGGCCGGTGAGGTGCTGGTTGAGATTAAGGCGACCGGGATATGTCACACAGATGAATTCACGCGTTCGGGTGCCGATCCAGAGGGCGCGTTTCCCGCGATCCTTGGCCATGAAGGTGCAGGCGTTGTGTTGGAGGTCGGCCCTGGCGTCACAAGCCTGAAGCCCGGCGACCATGTGATCCCGCTTTACACACCCGAATGCCGCGAGTGCGAGTATTGCCTGAACCCGAAAACCAACCTGTGCCAGAAGATCCGCACGACCCAAGGGGCGGGTGTGATGCCGGATGGCACCTCGCGGTTCTCGATGCTCGATGGCACGCCGATCCTGCACTACATGGGCTGTTCGACCTTCGCGAACCACACCGTGCTGCCTGAGATCGCTTTGGCAAAGGTCCGCGAAGACGCGCCCTTTGACAAGATTTGCTATATCGGCTGCGGTGTCACGACGGGCATTGGCGCTGTCATCAACACGGCCAAGGTCGAAATCGGCTCGACCGCGATTGTCTTTGGTTTGGGCGGGATTGGCCTGAACGTGATCCAGGGCCTGCGTCTGGCGGGTGCGGACCAGATTGTGGGTGTCGACCTGAACCCCAGCAAGATCGAGATGGCGACGCGTTTCGGCATGACCGATTTTGTGAACCCAAGCGAAGTTGACGGCGATCTGGTGGCGCATCTGGTGGCCCTGACTGGTGGCGGAGCGGATTATACCTTTGATGCGACCGGCAATGTGGGCGTGATGCGCACGGCGTTGGAAGCGGCGCATAAGGGCTGGGGTGAAAGCATCATCATCGGCGTGGCCCCTGCGGGTGCCGAGATTTCGACGCGGCCGTTCCAGTTGGTCACAGGCCGCAGCTGGCGTGGAACCGCCTTTGGTGGTGCCCGTGGCCGGACGGATGTGCCCAAGATCGTGGATTGGTACATGCAGGGCAAGATCGAGATCGACCCGATGATTACCCATAAGCTCAGCCTTGATGACATCAACAAGGGCTTTGACCTGATGCATGAGGGCAAATCTATTCGCGCGGTCGTCGAGTTTTAAAGCTGAACGCCATTAGCACACAGGCCCGGCGCTGGCCGGGCCTTTGTGTACTTCGTGAGCCCGAATGACGGTCTGAAAGGACAAAGAATGGCACGAGAACAGAAGCTGCTTGCTGTGTTGATCGATGCGGACAACATCCCTGCGAAATACGCCGCCGACATCATGCGCGAGATCACGACCTATGGCGAACCTGCGTTGCGCCGTGTGTATGGCGATTGGTCGAGCCCTGCGCTGGGCAATTGGAAAAAGGTGGTGATGGAATTGGGCATGGTCGCCAATCAGGAAACCGCCAATACCAAAGGCAAGAACGCCAGCGATATCGGTCTGGTGATTGATGCGATGGATATTCTCCATACGGGCCGTTTCGACGGGTTTGTGTTGGTGTCGTCTGACAGCGATTTCACCGCCCTTGCCAACCGTATGCGTGAAAACGGGGTTGAGGTGATTGGCATTGGCGAGAGCAAAGCGCCTGTCAGCCTGCGCAATGTCTGCAACCGGTTTATCCTGATCGAGAATATCGTCAGCGCCGATAAGGAAGCTGACAAGCCGCAGAAGGCCGGTAAGCCAGAACAACAGACGACAAATGACCGCCACCCGCCATCAGAGGCGATCCCGCTGGTGATCAAGGCGATGAATAGTATTGATCCAGAGGGTGAGTGGTTCTCGCTGGGTCAGTTGGGTCAGTATATCACCCGCGCCAGCCCCGACTTTGATCCGCGCACTTACGGGAGCCCGAAACTGAGCGATTTGCTGGACAAGACAGGGCGGTTTGAGATCAAAAAAGCGCAAGGCCGCAACGTGGAAGTGCGCAGGCTGGATTAAACCCCGTAGCGCGCCATGAACATATCCACTGCGCCATCGACCACACGCCGTTTCTCAGCGTCCGTGAACTCGTCTGTCATGTTGAACACCATCCGCGGGAACAGGTCGGCTTTGCACAATTCGTGAAATTGTTCCGCCGCCAGTTCGAAATCGGTGATTGCGAGTTCGTTTTTCGCGACCGCCTTATGGAAAAATTCCACCAGACGGTTGCGGATCAGCATCGGGCCGCTTTCATAAAACTCGCGCCCCAGTTCGGGGAAGCGATCACTTTCGCCAACACAAATCCGGAAGATCCGTTTGCCAAATTGTGACGTGATGAAATCCACCATTTCAAGCGCGATATCGTGCATGACTTGCCGCACGGGCGCGTCCATGTCGATTGCCTCGATCGCGTGGTCGGCTTGTCGCGCGCACTCGGTTTTGGCGACTTGCATGAACAAAAAGCGCTTGTCGGGAAAATAGCTATAGAGCGTGGCCTTGGACACCCCCGCCGCCTTGGCGATGTCATCTACCGAGGCCCCTTCGAAGCCGTCGGACAAAAAGACCTGTCGGGCGCCTTCCAGCACCTGATCAAATTTCCGGCCTTTTTTGGGTTGTGGTGTACCGTCGGGCATCATGGGCTCCTCACTGGTCTGCAGCATAAACCGATCAGTTCACTTGCAGCAAGAACATAGCAGCGATGGGGCGCTCGGAGAAGAATAACCCCATCGCTGCGGGCGCGCTACTTGCCGAGTAAAGTGCAAGTTTCGCTAGACAGTGTCGACAGCGTGCCGCAGCCTTGGCTATCCTCAGGGGAGGGCTGAGTGGTTTGCGTCTGCGTGGATGTATCCAGCTGCCCCGACTGGGCAGAGACGGCGCCAGCAGCGGCAACAACGCCGGCGGCTATCAGGGTAAAAAAGAGACGAGGCATGGCTGTGTCCTGCTTGTTTCTGTTTACTGCGACGTATCTAAACCGGTCGGTTTAGATTGCAAGGTGCGAGGTAAACGATTTAGTTCATTTTTTCACTTGAGAATTCCCGTATATATCATAATTTAGAACCATTCTAATAAAGGACGACACTTATGTTGCAGGCATTTGGTTACCGCCGCCGCTTTAGCGAACTGTCAGAGCAAGAAGTTCTGGCGCTGGCGATTTCATCGGAAGAAGATGACGCCCAGATTTATCGCGGCTACGCCGAGCGTTTGCGCGCAGACTATCCTGCTTCGGCCGCCATCTTTGACGGTATGGCCAAAGAAGAGGACGGCCACCGCCAACGCCTGATCGAACTGCACCGCGCCCGTTTCGGCGAAGTTATTCCCCTCATCCGCCGCGAACATGTCTCGGGTTTCTATGCCCGTCGTCCGGTCTGGCTTGTGGAAAACCTCGGGCTAGAGCGTATCCGCGATGAAGCCGCCCAGATGGAGCGGGACGCGGAGCGATTTTACCTGACGGCCGCGGCAGCGACGACCGATGCAGCAACCCGCAAACTCTTGGGTGATTTGGCAGCTGCCGAGGCGGGCCATTCGGATAAAGCGCAGACTTTGATCGACGAGCATCTTGCTGGCGACACGAAGTCAGAGGAAGAATCCGCCGCGCACAGGCAGTTCGTGCTGACCTGGGTCCAGCCGGGGCTTGCCGGTTTGATGGACGGCTCGGTTTCGACACTCGCGCCGATCTTTGCGGTGGCTTTCGCAACCCAAGACACATGGACCACATTCCTTGTCGGTTTGGCCGCGTCGGTGGGTGCCGGTATCTCGATGGGCTTTACCGAGGCTGCGTCGGATGATGGCCAGATCTCTGGTCGCGGGTCACCCTATAAGCGCGGTGTGGCGGCAGGCGTGATGACCACGCTTGGCGGTCTGGGCCATGCTTTGCCTTATCTGATCACGGATTTCTGGACTGCGACGATTATTGCGCTGATGGTTGTTTTCGTCGAGCTTTGGGCGATTGCCTGGATCCAGAACCGCTATATGCAGACACCTTGGCTGAAGGCTATTTTTCAGGTGGTTCTGGGTGGCGCCTTGGTCTTTGGTGCCGGTGCCTTGATTGGTGCGGGCTAGACGTCGCGCACCATCGTGGTTGAGGCGCTGAAGCCGAAGATGTGTTTCAAAAGGCCAATTTTGACAGTCTTGATCTCTTTGAACCCCACGTGCCGATAAAGCGCTTTGGCGCGGGGGTTGGTGTCGACCACGTCCAGCCTGACCTGGTCGTAACCCCGCCGTCTTGCCTCATCCACGATCGCGTCAAGCAGTGCGGTGCCGACGCCCATTCCGCGCGCTTCGGGGGCTACAAAGAGACCATCCATCAAAAAGCGTTCGTTCTCGGTGTCGCGTTCCAGCAAGGAGAGCAGCGAACAACGGATCGCGGCACTGACCCAGCCGTAAACCCTGCGCAGATCATTGAAATCGCCACCGACCAAAGCGCCTTTCGAGGTTTTGAATCCTGCAATCCCCAGCAGCCGCCCGTCGTCATCATGTGCGCAAATTCCGTGGTCGGGCCGCAGGACCGAGCGCACGAACATCATGGCCTGATACTTGGGGCCCATCGTAAAGCCGAGCTTTTCACCGAAAGCATCCCAGTAAAGGGCGGCCGCTTCTTCGCGGTCTTTTTCGGGTATGCCTACGGTAATTTTCATGCATCAAAACTATGGAATGGAATAAAGGCGACCGGATCTCCGGGTGCGACCTTTTGCGCCGGATCGGCGAGTTCCACAAGCCCTGTTGCCCAACTCAGCCCCGACACGCGGCCGGAGCCTTCGGAAGGGAAAACCGCCGCTGCGCCGTTTTCGATCCGCGCGCGCAGGTATTCACGGCGGCCTTCTTTTTTGGATTTGGTGAAGGCGGCCGGCACCATATAGCGCGTGGGCGTTTGCCATGTGCCGCCAGCCAAAACCCGCAGCGCAGGGGCGGTAAAGACCAGTGCGCAGACCATCGCGGCCACGGGATTGCCGGGCAGGCCGAAGACAGGCTTGCCCTGCCATTGCCCCATCGCAAGGGGCCGTCCGGGTTTCATGGCAATGCGCCAGAGCGCAAAGGAACCGGTGTCTTGCAAAAGCGCGGACATATGGTCTTCGTCGCCTGCGGATGCACCGCCGGACGATAGGATCACATCGCAGCGCTGGGCGGCGTCATCGAGGATTTTGCGCACGCGGTCGCGGTTGTCGGGGGCGCGGCCTAGGTCGACGATCTCGTACCCCCATTGCCCAACCAAGGCGGACAGCATGGGCCGGTTCGCGTCAAAGATCTGCCCCTCGGTGGCGGTGTCGCCGGGTTCGCGGAGCTCATCGCCGGTAGAGAGAATGCCAACCTTCAGTTGCTGATAGACGCGCAGTGTGCCGACACCAGCGGCGGCCAGTGTGCCAAGGTCGGCAGGGGTGAGTTTGCGTGCCTTGTGCAAGACGGTTTGCCCCGCTTGCATATCCTCGCCTGCCTTGCGGGCGTTGGAACCTTGTTTGATGGGACCATGAAAGTTGACATGCGATGCGGTTGTGCTGACGTCCTCTTGCAGCACCACGGTATCCACGCCTTGCGGCAGGTTCGCCCCCGTCAAAATGCGGATCGCATGGCCTGCTGGCACGGTGCCCGCAAAGGGTGCGCCTGCGGCGGCGCGGCCATCGACCAAGGGCAGGTGGTTGATCCCTTCGGAGGCGGGGCCTGCGAAACCGTAGCCATCAACGGCGGCGTTAGGGGCAGGGGGATGGGACCGCGCGGCCTGCACGTCCGCTGCCAGAATACGGCCCGCGCCATCTTTGAGTGGGATTTGCTGGGTGGCCACGACGCAGGACAGCTCTTGGCGCAGATGGTGCAGCGCATCATCAACCGGCGTCCAGTTGGCGCCTTGCGGCATGGCAAAGCAATCGTTCTTAAGCGGGGGTGGCACGATCGCTGAGAGTGCAGCCTGTGCCAACAGATCCTCGTGCCCCAGCCCGAGGATCCAGCCTTCGGTGTTGGAGGGGACGTCAAGCAGGCGGGCGAGCTTTTCTGGGGGCATGGCCGAGAGTGTTTCCGCAAGAACCTGCACTTGGTGGGCGTCTTTGATTTGGCCGCTCGGTTGGCTCGCGGCGATTGTTTTCGCGATCAGGGACGGCCAGATTTCAACGAGGGCGATGGGGGTTGTGAGCGGCTCGAACGGCCATGTGGTGAGTTGGTCGCCAAAGGTGCGGCGCAGACGGGCGAGCATGGGCAGGCCCATGATGACTTGGCTGCCGACCGCCCCTGCACCGGACAGTTGCCAGACGGGAAACGCGCCTTTGGTCTGCGCCTCTGCCGCGCGTTTTTCGGTCATACCGTGATCTTCGCGGGCCAAACCTTTGCGCGGCAGATGCGGGATATCGCGTTGGAGGCCGTTGCCCCAGAAGGGGCCGGTGCCGGGGAATTTAGCGTTGATTTCACCGGCCAGATCGAAGCGGTTGTTGGATTTGGGATCGTCTTCTACGCGTTCTGCGAACCAGTCCCAGATCGCAAAGGGATCGTCGGTCCCGGTGAGGGTTTTTCCGAAGCCAGCGGGGTAGCCGAAGGCGAAATCAAAACCTGCGAGAACGCGGCGGCCTGCTTGGGCTTCTCTCCTGAGGACGTCGGTGATCCAGTCTTCGGCCACTTGTCGATTACGCATGTAGACAGGCGCGTCGGCCACGCCGCCGCGTGCCGTACAGGCCCAGATCGCGTCTTTCTTGGGGGTGGCACCCCTGTCGTTGCCCCCAGACCAGTCGACCATGAGGAAGGTGTCGAAGATCACAGGCCAACCTCGGAGAGGATGAAATCGGCGATGGCTTTGGTGTCGTTCAGATCAAAGAGCGGTTGTGTGACATCCAGTGCGCAATCACTGGCGACGGCGCGCACTGTGGGGTCTTCTTTGGCGAGGATGGGGTGGCTGTTCTCGGCGCGGTAGGCCTCGACCTTGGGGTGGGTGTCGCGTTTGTAGCCCTCAACCAAAATCAGATCGACGGGGTCCAGTTTTGCCAGCAGATCGGCCAGTGGGGCTTCGTCGTTGTCGCGCAGTTCGGTCATCAGCGCCCACCGCGCGCGCGATGAGAGCAGTACCTGATGCGCACCAGCGTGGCGGTGCCGGTAGCTGTCTTTGCCGGGGTGATCGACATCGAATGTGTGGTGCGCGTGTTTGAGAGTTGAAACGCTGAATCCGCGCCCTGTGATCTCGGTCACAAGCCGTTCCATGAGGCCGGTTTTGCCTGCGTTCTTATAGCCCACAACGCCGTAGATTTTCATAGCATGGTTTCCGCGTGTCTAAGGTCTTCGGGGGTGTTGACGTTAAAGAAGGCTGCGTCGTCGGGGAAATAGGCGGTGGCGCAGCCGTGTCTGTCCGTCCAGAGGACGACTTTGCGCAACCCGTCGTTGAGGGCGTGGCGGAGGTCATCGCGGAGTGCTGTGGGCCAGAGGCCGAAGGTGGGATGCCGCCCGTCGGGGGTGCGGGACAGGGCGATTTGGGTGCCTGCCTCTTCGGCAGCTTGCAGAAGCTGCGGGACCAGATCGCAGGGGAAAAACGGCGTGTCGGCGGCGGCGGTGACGATGTGGGACGCGCCCTTGGTGGCCGCCCAGTCGAGCCCTGCAAGCACGCCGGAGAGCGGGCCTGCGAAGCCTTCGATGCTGTCGGCGATCACAGGCAGGTGCAGGTGGTTGAAACGCGCCGGATCACCGTTGGCGTTGAGCGCGAGTGCGGCCACCTGTGGCTCCAATCGGTCGATGACGTGGGACAGGATTGTGCCAGCCCCCAAAGGCAGCAGACCCTTATCGCCGCCGCCCATACGTGTGGCCTGGCCGCCTGCGAGGATAACGCCGAGGGGTTGTTTCATCGCGACACCTGCGTGTGGGCTGCGTGTCGGAGCCTCCGGCGGGAGTTTTTAGGGCAAGATGATGGATGGGTCATGTGCTGGCTTTGCGTCCCATTTTGCGGGGTTCGTCGGCGATTTGGGTGGGGTCTGCGTCGCGGATCAGGCGCTCTTCGCCTGACAGGCAGACGAAACGTTGGCCCTTCATGCGCCCGATCAGGGTCAGCCCGACCTGGTTTGCGATCTCGACCCCCCAAGCGGTAAAACCCGAGCGGGAGGCGAGGACGGGGATGCCCATCATGGCGGTTTTGATCACCATTTCCGAGGTCAGGCGCCCAGTGGTGTAGAGGATTTTGTCAGAGGCACTCACGCCTTCGGAAAGCATCCAGCCTGCGATTTTATCGACGGCATTATGGCGGCCCACGTCCTCCATATAGACCAGCGGGCGGTTGCCTTGGCACAGGATCGTGCCGTGGATTGCGCCCGCTTCGAGATACAGCGAGGGGGTGCGGTTGATTTGGGCGGCCAGCGCGTAGAGGTCCGACGTGCGGATCTGCACATCTGGCAGTTTCACGCCCTCCAGCCCTTCCATCATATCACCAAAGACGGTGCCGACAGCGCAGCCGCTGGTGCGGGTCTTTTTCTTGAGTTTATCCTCGTAGGTGGTTTGGACCTGGGTCCGGACGACGACGGTTTCCAGTTCTTCGTCGTAGTCCACGCCTTTGATCACATCGTCGTCGCGCAGCATCCCTTGGTTGCGCAGGAAGCCGAGTGCGAGATAGGCGGGATAGTCGCCAATGGTCATGGCGGTGACGATTTCTTGCGCGTTGAGAAAGATCGTCAGGGGCCGCTCTTCAACGACGTTGAGTGCCACGGTCGCGCCCGTTTGATCTGTGCCGGTGACGGCTCGGGTCAGGCGGGGCGCTGTGGGATCAGGTGCGATCAGATAGCCAGATGTGTCGTGGTTCTGTGCCAATTGTCATTTCCTGTTCGCAGGGGTAAGGGCTGAGATAACATTGGTTAAGCTAGGGCAAAGCCATGACGACTTCTACCATGAAAGCACCCGCAAAATCGGCTTATTGGGCGGGGGTGCGCGATGGCGCGCCGTTCATTTTGGTCGCCGCACCGTTTGCGATGGTCTTTGGCGTGATTGCCACCGATGCGGGGCTGACTTTGGCGCAGGCGATGGGGTTTTCGGTGCTGGTCATTGCGGGGGCTTCGCAGTTTGCAGCCCTGCAAATGATGGTCGAGAATGCGAGCATTGCGTTTGTTTTGCTGGCCGCATTGGCGGTGAACCTGCGCATGGCGATGTATTCGGCGTCGCTTGTCCCTTATCTGGGTGCGGCCCCTTTATGGCAGCGGGCCTGTGTCGCCTATCTGAACTTTGATCAACCCTATCTGATGTCGATCTCGCGCTATGAGGCGCGTCCTGCGATGACGGTGCCTGAGCGGTTTGCCTATTTTATCGGGGCGGCCACACCGATTACGCCACTGTGGTTTTTGATGACATTTGTGGGCGTTGTTGCGGGCAAGACGATTTCTGACGCTTGGGCGCTCGATTTCATCATGCCGATCATGTTTCTGGCGTTGGTCGCCCCGATGGTCAAATCGCTGGCGCATGCGGCGGCGGCGGCGGTGTCGGTTTCTGTGGGGCTGTTGCTGGTGGGGCTGCCTTCGGGGACGGGGCTTTTGATTGCGGCGGGGTCGGCGATGCTGACGGGCGCTTTGGTTGAGGTTTGGCTGGAAAGGCGCGCGCGATGAATTATTCCACCACGGAAATCTGGACGATCATTGCGATCATGGGGATCGGAACGTTTCTGATCCGGTTTTCATTTCTGGGGCTGATCGGTGATCGCCCGATGCCGCCTTTTGTGCTGCGTTTGCTGCGCTACACGCCTGTCGCGGTTTTACCTGCGATGGTGGCCCCTTTGGTTCTGTGGCCAGCGGCCACGGACGGCCAGTTTGATCCGGTGCGTATGCTGGCGGCGATTGCAACGGTTGCCGTCGGGCTTTGGACGCGCAATGTGTTGTGGGCAATTTTTGGCGGTGCGATGACGCTCTACGCCGCGATGGGGATCACTGCTGTCCTCTGAGGATCGCTGTGATTTCTTCCAGCGCGAGGGTTTTGTCGTCCGCGTCGTTTTCGCGGTACTCCAATGTGGTCACACCGGGAAGCTTGGCGAAATCTTCTTCGATTCTGCTTGGTCCCCAAGTCTGGCGGATCCCTTCGAACCCCGGAAGCTGTCGCAGGATGCGTGACGTGACACGGGCGCAGTTGGCCTGCGGGACGGGGCCGGAAACAAGCGCGACGTTCAGCGCCTGCTCTGCAACTTGGGGTGAGACGTCAACCGTTTGGCCGACCACGTAATATGTCTCGCGTGCGTGGAAGCTGACGTAGAAATTTTCCAGCCGTGGGGTGACGCCAAAGAGAACGTCATTGCGTTCGGGCATGACGTCTTGCTCGAAAGAGCCCGCAGGGTCAAAGAGCACACGCTGGCTTGCGTTGATGAGCAATGCGCTATGGGCGCCGTTGTCGGAGCCCACGTTCTTCATTGTGTAAAGAGTCAGGTACTTGCGTCCGGGCTTGCGATGGATTGCCCGCGCAACGACATCATCAGGGGCCCACACCTCTTGCGCGGTGCAGGCTGAAAGCGCCAGAGGCAGGCCGATTAGGAAACGGCGCCTGTTCACGACAAATTAGACCGCGATGAGTGCGAGGAAGATGAGGAAAACGATGATGCCAATCGCGGCCTTCGTTGTCATGCTCATGAAACCCTCAAAGGTTTTTTCCTGAGCAGTGATATCCATTTCACCGTGCTTGTATTCAGCCATGGCTTGGTTCCTTCGTCATCTGATTTGTCATTCGAATAGCCGATTCATTTGCCGCTGTCACGCGGTCAGGTCGTCACATCTGCATCGTTATCCAAAGCTGTGGCCAGTTGAAAGCCGATCCGCTTCGGTTCGGGCTGGTCAATATGCTTGGGGCTTGCCACCAGCGTGACATTGAGCTGGCTGACGTGTTGAATAAGCTGGGTGCGTGCGCCGCTGTCGTCGATGCCGTAATAGGTGACGATATCGGGGTCATAATAGCCAAGACCCTCGATCTTGATGACGCCCGTATTGCCCCCCGCAAGGCCAAGTCCCACCTCGTGATCATTGTCCAGTTGTTCTTCAAAGTTCTGGATATACATGATGATCCGTTCATAGGCCCATTGTGCGGGGCTTTTTTGGGCGTTGGGCGTGTTAAGCGCTTTGGGCGTTTTATGCCCTGTGAGGGGTTGGGCGTCAGGGTTCGTGTGGATCTCGCGGCACTTTGGCAGGATGTCGTTTTCCAGCAGTTCGGCTGACGTTTCAATTTCCATTGTGGTCTTGGTCATAGCGGCACCGCGGTTGTTTCCTTGATCTCTTCCATAACGAAGCTTGCCGAAATGTCCGAGACAGAAATCCGTGAGGTCAGCCGTTTGTAGAAAGCGTCATAGGCCGGTACATCCGCCACACGGACCCGCAGCACATAGTCAAGATCGCCGGTCATCCGGTAGGCGCCCACGATTTCAGGAAAGCTGTGTAGGGCGGCCTGAAACTGCTTCATCCAATCCGCGTCGTGGGCGTTCGTGCGGATCAGTACCATCACGGTCAAAGGCACGCCGACGCTGGCCGGATCAACAAGCGCCACGCGCCCTTTGATCACGCCCGCCTGTTCCAGCGCTTTGATCCGCCGCCAGCAGGCATTGCGCGACAGGTTCACCGCCGCGCTGACGTCATCGACAGAGAGTGTCGCGTCGGTTTGTATAATCCGCAGGATCGCGCGGTCTATAGTGTCTAATTTATGGTCCATAGACGGGATAATATCCCAAATAAATACGATATGACAATGTTCTTTGGGATCACTGCGCCGGGGTTCTTTGGTAATTTCACCCAAAGCAAAGAAGGAGCCCGAACTTATGTCTGACGCATCGCACAGCTCATCCCGCAAGAACCCCCTTGCTGCACTTTTCCTGGATCACCCTGCCACTGTGGATGAGACCTATTTCCAGCACATGCGTTTTGCGTTCAGTTTTGCGTTCTGGCTCGCGACCGCGGCGCTTGCGGCTTTGGTTCATGCCATCGTGCCTGCCATGTGTGAAACGACTGCCAGCCGTATCCTGAAGCGGCTGCATGCACGGATCGAAAGCCGCCACTAATATGTGCCGTATCGCCGCCTATACCGGCCCTGAAATCCCGCTTGAAAACATCGTTGTGCGTCCTGCCCATTCTTTGTTGGCGCAAAGCCAGCATGCCACTGAGGCCAAGCTGGCCGTGAATGGCGATGGCTTCGGGATTAGTTGGTATGGCGCGGATACAGCACCCGGGCTCTACCGCGATGTCCTGCCTGCTTGGGCGGATGAGAACCTGACCAATCTGTGCCGCATGGTGCATTCGCGGCTGTTCATCGCGCATATCCGTGCCTCTACCGTGGGCGAGACGAGCCGCGCGAACTGTCATCCGTTCAAATTCGGCAAATGGTCGTTTTGTCACAACGGCCAGATCCCGCATTTCAAAGCGATCCGTCGCCGGATGCAGGCCGCACTGCCCGATCATTTGTTTGAGGCGATGCAAGGCACGACTGACAGCGAGATGATTTTCTTCACCTTGCTGGCGAATGGGCTCGAGGCTGATCCGGCTGCGGCTATGCATACGACGCTCGCGCAGATCGGCCCTGCCGGTGACGATGGCCCCATCAAGCTGACCTGTGTTTTCTCGGATGGGCAGACACTTTTTGCGTTCCGCCATGCCTCTGCGGGCAGCGCACCGTCGCTTTATGCGTCGGGTGTGCTGGATAATGGCGGACGTTCGCTCGCGTCAGAGCCTTTGTGTGGCACTGCCGCGCGTTGGACAGCACTTCCCACCGACCGGATCTGCGCGATGACGGTGGCGGGCCTGACGACGCTGGATGCGGCGGTCGCGGCCTAGGCTACCTGAAACGTCCATGCGCCATCGTCGCGCAAGTTTCGCGTCACAAGGCCTGCTTGGTGCAGGTGATTGAGGTGGGCGACCGCCTCAACCAAAGCCAGCCCGTATTCACCGCCGCCGATATTGCGTTTGAAAAGCGGGATGAAACATTCGCCTGCGCTGTGGGGTTCCGTCAGGTGGTCCATGAGGCGTTTCAGCGCGCCGTGGTGGTTGTCGATCAGCTGCGTCAGCCGTGTGGGCAGGCCTGTGAACGGTAGTTTATGGCCGCCGAGAACAAGGTGGTCGTGTTGCGCGAAGGTTTGGAATTTCTCGCATGAGGTCAGCCAGTCGGTAACGGGATCAGCCTCGGGTTCGGTGGGATAAACACCGAGGTTTGGGCTGATTGAGGGGTAGCAATTGGTCGCCTGCGATCACCAGATTGTCGTCGCGGCTCCAGAATGTGGCATGTTCGGGCGCGTGGCCGTCGCCCATGCGGATATCCCACGTGCGCCCGCCCATGGTAATTGTGTCGCCATCCGTAAGGCGTGTGAAACCGAGCGGCAGGGGGGCCACGCAATCGGCGAAATTAAAGGGCCGTTCGGTTTTGCGGGTTTCCAGCACCGCAGGGTCCATGCCTGCGCGGGTGTAGAAATGGATAGCTTGGGCGTTCGGCACCTCTTGCACATCCAGCGTCAGCATCCGCGCCATCAACCAGCCGGTGCGCGGCATGGCAAGGCTGGCGCCTTGCTCCATGAACCACGCGGCCAGCCCGACGTGATCGGGGTGGTGATGGGTGACAACGACACGGCCCACGGGCTTGCCTGCAAGCGGCCCTGCGAGCAGCGTTTCCCAGATCGCCCGCCCGCGTTTGGAGGCAAAGCCGGTATCAATCACCGTCCAGCTGTCGCCATCGTCCAGCGCATAGACATTCACGTGATCCAGCTTCATCGGCAACGGCAGGCGCATCCAAAGCACGCCGTCAGCGATAGGGATCGCAGCACCCTCTGTCGGTGGGTCGGGGTATGGGTAGCGAATGCCGCGTAGATCGTCGGGCATCACGCGGTTAGGTCGTCTGCGGTGATGGCCATAAGATCGGTCGCTCCTTCACGTGTGTGCGCCAAAAGGCCCACATGCTCGGGCAACATACGTTTAATGTAGAAGGTTGCAAGACGCGCGCGGCCGGCATCGCCTTTGACCGCACTGGTCAGATGCACATGTCCGCCCAGCACACGGGCAAAGGCCCGCAGATAGGGCACGGCCCCCGCGAAACGGATGTTCAGGTCGTCCTGTGCCGCAAGCCATTCGGTCGTTTCGCGCAAACTCTCTGCCGCCTCCCAGACGGATTCGGCCAGATCGGGGTGGGTGGCTTTGGCGGCCTCTGCCCCGTGTTCGATTTCTTCAAGGATACGGAAAGCGGCCTCGCCGCCGTCCATCAGTTTGCGCGCCACAAGGTCCATCGCCTGAATGCCGTTCGTGCCTTCATAAATGGTGGCGACGCGCACATCGCGGGCATATTGGGCCGCACCCGTTTCTTCGATAAAGCCCATGCCGCCGTGGACCTGAATGCCGGTGCCGGCGACCTCGCAGCCGACGTCTGTGCAAAAAGCCTTGCTGATCGGTGTCAGGAACGCGGCGCGGGCCTGCCATTCCGTGCTGCCCGTCGCCAGCGCCATGTCGATCGCCACCGCATTCATCAAGGTGATCGCGCGTGCGGCGTAAGTGTCGGCTTTCATCGTGGTCAGCATGCGCCGCACGTCCGCGTGTTCAATAATCGCGCCGCTGCCCGCAGCTTTGCCCTGTTTGCGGTCTTGCGCATAGGCCAGCGCGTGTTGAAAGGCGGCTTCGGCAATACCGACGCCCTGCGTTGCCACGCCCAGCCGTGCGTTGTTCATCATCGTGAACATCGCCGCCATGCCACCGTGTTCTTCGCCGACAAGCCAACCCGTCGCACCTGAATATTCCATCACGGCGGTTGGCGAGCCGTGCAGACCCATTTTATGTTCCAGACTGACGACGCGCAGATCATTCTTTTGACCCGGATTGCCAGCGGCATCGGGGATCAGTTTTGGAACCATGAAAAGGCTGATGCCCTTGGTACCGGGCACCCCATCGGGCAGGCGCGCCAGAACAAGGTGGCAGACGTTTTGCGTAAAATCATTGTCGGCCCAGCTGATGTAAATCTTCTGTCCGGTGATCGCATAGGTGCCATCGCCATTGGGCTCGGCCTTGGTACGCAGCGCGCCAACGTCTGATCCGGCCTGCGGTTCGGTCAGGTTCATGGTGCCGTTCCATTCGCCCGAGATCAGTTTCGGCAGATAAAGTGCCTTGATCGCGTCCGAGGCGTGGTGTTCCAGCGCCTCAATCTGGCCTTGCGTCATCAGCGGGCTGAGTTGGAGGGCAAGACAGGCGCCGGCGAGCATCTCATTCACCGTTGTTGTGAGTGTCATGGGCAGGCCAAGGCCGCCGTTCTCTTGGCTGGCGGACATGCCGATCCAGCCACCTGTCGCGATAGCGTTGTACCCTTCCGCAAAACCGGGGCTGGTGCGCACGATACCGTTCTCAAGATGGGCGGGGTGCAGATCGCCTGCGCGGTTGAGCGGGGCGAGAATGTCTTCGGACATCTTGGCGGCTTCGGTGAGAATCGCTTGGGTCATATCAGGGGTGGCTTCAGCAAAATGATCGGTCGCTGCGACCTGATCAAAGCCGACCACATGGTCCATCAAGAACCGGAAATCGCTGACGGGGGCGCGATAGGGCATTGCGGGGTCTCCAAAATATACTGCCGCTTGGCAAAAGCCATGGTGAGGGCTAAGCATCCTCTACCCGGCCAACCTATCGCAGTGCGGCCCCCCATCAACCAAAACGCCACGTCATGACTGATGAACAATCCCTGATGCTGTCGCCGGATGTTGCCGGTTTGGAAAAAGCAGCGGCGCTGCTGGCACGCGGTGGATTGGTGTCTTTTCCGACCGAGACGGTCTACGGGCTGGGCGCGGATGCGCGCAATGACGCGGCGGTGGCGGGAATTTATGCCGCCAAAGGCCGCCCCAGTTTCAACCCGCTGATTGTGCATGTGGCAGATGTGGCTGCGGCGGAGAAATATTGCGTTTTCAATGACACGGCCCGCGCGCTGGCGCAGGCATTCTGGCCCGGTGCGCTGACGCTTGTGTTGCCTTTGCGGCCTGATGCCGGGGTGTCCAAACTGGTGACTGCGGGGCTTGAGACTCTGGCGATCAGGGTGCCGGATCATCCTGTGGCACGCGAGCTGCTGGCCCGTTTTGGTGGTCCGGTTGCTGCACCGTCGGCCAACCCCTCAGGTCGGGTGAGCCCGACAACGGCTGCCCATGTTGCGGCAGGATTGGGGGGCAAGATTGATGCCGTCGTGGATGGTGGGGATTGTCCGGTTGGCGTGGAATCAACCATTGTGAACTGTGTGGGTGAACCGGCTTTGTTGCGGGCGGGGGGCATTCCGCTTGAGGCATTGGAGGCCTGTTTGGGGCGCCCGCTGGCCCATCCGTCCGATCCGGCGTTGCCGACCGCACCCGGTCAATTGGAATCGCATTACGCGCCGCAAGGTAAGGTGCGTTTAAACGCACCTTACGCCGAAGAGGGCGAAGTGCTGCTTGGGTTTGGTCCGGTTGATGCGGATCTGAATCTATCTGTTGCGGGCGATCTCAACGAGGCAGCGGCGCGCCTTTTCGCCTGTCTGCATCAACTTGATGCTATGGGGGCGGACAAAATTGCCGTCTCGCCGATCCCTGATCATGGATTGGGGCGTGCGATCAATGATCGCCTGAAACGCGCAGCCGCCCCGCGCTAGCGCGCTTATTTGCCGTCTTTGCGTTCAATATAGCCGCGCAGTTCTTCGGCCTCTTGCCGCGCTTCACGTAGCCCGTCCATTGCCGCGCGCAGTTCGGCTTCGGTCTGGCTCAACTGGTTGGTGATTTCGGCTTCGCGTTGTTGCAGATAGGTGATCGCCTGATCGCGGGTTTCCTCGGCTTCGTGCAGCGCTTGGGCCATTTTGTCCAATTCGCCAATTTCCGCCTTGGTCACCCGTGTGAAACGGTTGACCAGCCAGCTTGCAAACCAACCCAGAACAAAGGCCACAAAAAGGATAACGGCCGTTGCGATGATAAATTCTGTTCTGTTCATAGGCTTCGTCTATTCGCTTTCTGCGGCGCTGTCATCTGCATCTGTTGCGGCCTCTTCTGTGGCCGCATCGCCGGTCAACTCCTCTGCCAGTTCATCGAGGACCGACACGTCCTCGGCAGGTGGCTCGGGCAGGATCAGGCTGAATTCGATACGCCGGTTTGCTTCGCGCCCTTCTTCGGTCTCGTTATCGGCGATCGGGTTTTCTTCACCAAAGCCGATGGATTCGAAGGTGGATACCGGAACCCGCCGCGCGCGCAAGGCTGTCAGAACCGCATCGGCGCGGTCTTGGGACAACTGTTGGTTCATCACTTCGCGGCCCTGACTATCGGTAAAGCCGGACACCCTGATCCGCAGATCGCCGCACTTCTTCAGGATTTCAGCAATGTCATCCACAACAGGTTGCGTGTCGATCGTCAGGTCGGCCGAGCCCGGATCAAAGGTGATTTTGCGCCCCTCGGTCACGGCGATGATCTGCGCGATACATTCCTCGGGTGTCGGAAGGCCCGCGATAGGATCAAGCTCTTTGACGTAGGTAATGTCGATATCGAAATCGGCGGTTTGCCCCAGCTTTTCGATCAGCAACCGCGAGACCGAGGCGCTTGCATTTTCATTGCCGGTATTGCCGCGGACCGTGATGTTTTCCGGCTCAACGATCACCGCGCCATTGGAAAGCTCGGAGAGCGCTTCAATCCCCGCAAGAACGCGGACCGACCAGCCCGAGGGAAGCCCCTCGGCCACCCGCGTGCCCATCGTAACGTTGCGCTGCGGGAAACGGGCGCTGGCGAAATTTTCAACCACTGTATTGGTGATGTCGTCGGGCACGCGCCCGCGGAACTGGACCTCGCCTTCGGGGCTGAGCGTGGCCGTGAATTGGGGCAGCTCTTCGGCGGTATCGCTGGGCAGATCGGGCAGTTCAGCGGTCAGTGCGAAGGCATCGGGCAGCGAATTTTCCAGACGCCCCACGATATTGTCAAAGGTGGCTTGCCCTGTGCCTGCGGGTGCGACCAGCGTGATGTCGGTATCAGAGATAGTGATCGTGCCGCCGCCTATGTTGCCTATGGCAGCGATGGATTGCGCTACGGCCTCACCCCATGTCCGCGACGGTGCGCCCA
Source organism: uncultured Alphaproteobacteria bacterium (assembly GCA_942490805.1). Lineage (GTDB taxonomy): Bacteria > Pseudomonadota > Alphaproteobacteria > Rhodobacterales > Rhodobacteraceae > Yoonia. Next base: position 70,113 of record CALNYU010000005.1, read on the forward strand.
ATGCAAAAACACAGTTCGCCCGTCCTTGAAAACCGGCCTCGGATGCGGCCGCCATAATTTGGCTCAGTGCCTCTTCGGTGTCGACGGCGCAGGCGTCAAAATGTGCGCCTTCTTCATCAAGGATGAACCGTGTGGTGAAAGGTGAAATAACCGGTCGCGGCGCGCTGATCTCAACCGCCACACGTACGCCATCCGGTGTGTTACGGGCCAGCGCGACCTCAAACCGGCGCTTTTCTTCGGGGCTGTCAGAGATCGCGTTCACACTCACGCGGTCCGCGTTCACCGAAATCTTCGATTTGTTCAAAATCTCAAGCGACCGCAGGGCATAGTTCAAAGCGGCGCGCCAGTTTGGCGGCGTCGGATAGTCGGCCACTTCGAGCAAGTCGGTCACCGGCAGGCCATCGGCGATATCGGTAATCCGTTTTGCCAACGCTTCGCGGTCGGTTGTTGTCGGGATCAGTCCGATCAGAGAGACACCGGCGTCGTTGCGCAAAATCTCGATGGCGAACTGTGGTGGTTGAATAACCGCCGAATCGGCGACCGAAAGGTTGTCGATCACGCGGCTTGCATCGACCATCCCGCCTGCGGCCGAGATCGCGCGGAAGCGTACTGCTTCTGTCGGGGCCTCGCCTTCGAGAATGACCTGAAGCCCGTCACCCAGCACAGCAGCCCATTCATAACCCTGATCTACAAGGGTTTCCTGCACGGCCATCACCGAGCGTTCTTCGACGACCGACACAGTTGTGCGCGCCGCCGCTACTGACAAAAAGCCGGCGGCAGCGAAGACGATCAAACGTATGAAAAGGGCGGATAGGCGCATCTGGGTTCACTACTCGTTTGGTCTCTGCATAGGCCCAGCGGCCCCGGTGTTCAATCACACCAAAAGGGCTAAGGCGAAAAACGGCAGAGGGATAAGTCCGGCATTTCTGTTTGAACGGAAGAGCCGCAATAATCCGTCGTTGTCTTCGGGGTCAAAGCGGCTGAGTTGCCATGTCAGGTGCCAGCCCAGCGCCCAAGGGCCGCCGATTGCGATCACCAATGACAGCACCGAGCGTTCCGAGGCGGCAAGCAGCACGGCCAGACCAAAGAGCACGATCGTGACGGTTAGAAAAAACCGCAGCCATTTGCGGCTGTCTTCGCCAAAGAGCCGTGCAGTGGATTTCACCCCGATCAGCGCGTCGTCTTCGACGTCCTGAAAGGCGTAGATGGTGTCATAGAAAAGCGTCCAAGCGATGCCTGCGAAATAGAGCACAATGGGAACGGGGCCGATGCTATTGGTATGGGCTGCCCATGCCAGCAAGGCCCCCCAATTGAACGCGATGCCAAGGAACACCTGTGGCCACCATGTAAAGCGTTTGGCGAAAGGATAGATCGCGACTGGTGCCAGTGCGACGATGCCGAGAATGATGGCTGTGGGGTAGAATGAAATCAGGATGAAGAAAGCCACCAGCGCTTGTGCGATCATCCACATCAGCGCGCCGCGCACTGTGACCTGACCCGATGGGATGGGCCGCGACCGTGTGCGCGCGACTGATCCGTCAATCTCGCGGTCGGTAATATCGTTCCATGTGCAGCCCGCGCCGCGCATCAAAAACGCCCCGATTCCGCAACCAACCACAGTCCACAAATCATGCGCGCCATAGCTGTCGGTCGCCAAAACCGCGAGCGATAGGCCCCAGAGGCATGGCAGATAGAGTAGCCATGTCCCGATCGGACGGTCCGCACGGCTCAGCCGCAGGTAGGGGCGGCTGAAACCCGGTGCGAGCCTGTCCACCCAATTGTCTTTGACGGCGTCTGCTACGGTGCCGCTCTGCTCTGGCATCTGGGAATTTTCAGTCATATGGTCCGCTCATGGCATCCAAGGTTCGGCTTTATGTAGATCACCCCCTAGGGGTAGGGCAATCGGTTCCGCTGACGCGGGAGCAGGCGCATTACCTGTTTGGGGTGATGCGACTAGAGGAAGGCGCTGTGCTGTCGCTCATCAACGGGGCCGATGGTGAGTGGGATGCCGAAGTTGTGAAAGCGGGCAAGAAGGGTGGGGTTCTCTTGTGTTCTGCCCAGACGAACCCCCAGCAGGATCCGCCTGATCTGTGGTTTCTGTTCGCGCCGATCCGCAAGGAACGCACCGCATTTATTGTTGAAAAAGCCGTCGAAATGGGGGCGGCGCGGATTTGTCCGGTGCAGACCGATTTCACCCAAAGCGCCAATCGTATCCGGCAGGATAAGTTACAGGCCCATGCCGTTGAAGCGGCCGAGCAATGCGGCGGAACCTTCGTGCCGCCTGTCGATGATTTGGCCAAGCTGGACCGGATTTTGAAAGACTGGCCACCCGAGCGGCAGTTGATGTTCTGTGACGAAGTTTTGATCGGCGATCGGGTGGCACTGCCTGACATGCGCGGCCCTTGGGCGATCCTGATCGGGCCTGAGGGCGGGTTTTCACCGGCCGAACGTGACCGGCTGCGTGCCTTGCCTTTTGCGCATGCTGTCAGCCTTGGCCCGCGTATTTTGCGCGCCGATACCGCCGCCGTTGCGGCGTTGACCGTCTGGCAACAGGCGCTTGGGGATTGGACATGATCCCTGCCGTTGCGGCAGATCGTCCTGCGATTGAGGCCTTTTTGACCCAGCACATCGCAACCTCGATGTTTCCGCTCTCGAACCTGCGCCGCTTTGGTATGGGGGGCGGTCATCCGCGTGCCATGCGGTTTTGGCTGCGCTGGCAGGCGGGTGCCGTGACCGATGTGCTTGGTGTCTCGGAAGAGGGGATGGTGTTGCCGCAGTGTCCCACGGCCCCTTGGGGGGATGTGAAAGTCGTTTTGCAGGGCCAAAACGTGAAAGGGATTTTGGGGGATGCGGCACAGGTTGCCGCCCTGCGCGCAGTCTTGGCCTTGTCCGGCGATCCGGGGCTTGATGACAAAGAGCCGCTTTATGCCCTGTCGCTGGATGATCTGATCGTGCCTGATGTCACCGGTTTGCGTCTGGTCCCCCTCATAGATGCGCCGCGCAAGCTGGTGGTGGGGTGGCGGCGTGACTATCTGCAAGAGGTGCTGCCCATGCCGGGCGAGGATTTTGCGATGACGGCTGTCAAAGATATCATCGGTTATATTGAGGCGGATACCCACCGTGTCCTCTATGAGGGGGAAACACCGGTTGCCATGACGGGGTTTAACGCCGTTTTGCCTGAGGCAGTCCAGATTGGCGGTGTCTATACCCCACCTGCACTGCGCGCCCGTGGTTATGCCCGCCGCGCCGTGGCGCTGCATCTGGCACAGGCGCGTGCCGGGGGTGTTAAGCAAGCAAGTCTTTTCGCGGCCTCCTCGCAGGCGAGCAAAGCCTACGAGGCGATCGGGTTTCGCCGCACAGGGGATTTCCGCATATTGGTCTATCAAGAGCCACAGGTGATCTATGGATGATTTTTTCCGCCCCGAAGTGCGCGCATTCTTCTTGCACTGGCGTGAGGTGATCTTTGCCGGTGCTTTGGCGTTTTTTGGCATCTGGTGGGCGCTGACCGGGATCGGCATCACCCAGTGGCTGGGGGTCATTTTTATCGTACTTGGCGTTGCTTGGGCCGTTGCGGCCTTGCAACGCGCCCGTTTCGCCCAAGATGGCGATGGTCCCGGTGTGGTGCAGATCAGGGAACGCCGATTGGCCTATTTCGGTCCTTTGGACGGTGGCGTCATGGATGTGGCCGACCTCAGCAAGTTAGAGATTGATCCCACAAGCCACCCTGACCCCAGCTGGGTTTTGACCAGTATTGAGGGTCAGGTCATTGCCATTCCGATCAATGCGGCAGGGGCCGAGGACCTTTTTGATGTCTTTGCCGCCTTGCCGGATATCAAAACACACACGGTCCTTGATGTGCTTTCACACACACCTGATGCGCGCGTAACGGTGTGGAGCCGCGTTAAGCCGCTCTTGCATTGACACGGGGCTTGGTGCACGTCACCGATAACACTTGATCAACAACGGAGCGCAGCCTCATGTCCATTCCACAGTCCGGCGGCGGCCCAATCGAAAACCACGATCAATTGGCAGAAGTGCTTTCCAAAGGGTGCAAGCCCAAAGAGGATTGGCGCATCGGCACCGAGCACGAGAAGTTCGGCTTTTGTGCAGATTCCCTGCTGCCTTTGCCCTATGAAGGCGAGCGGTCGATCAAAGCGGTGCTTGAAGCCCTTGAAGGCCGTTTTGGCTGGGACCGTGTTGAAGAAGAAGGCAACATCATCGGCCTGACCAAAGATGGCGCCAATGTGAGCCTTGAGCCCGGTGGCGCTTTGGAATTGTCCGGCGCGCCATTGGAGACGATCCACCAGACCTGTGACGAGGTGAACGTGCATCTGGCCGAGGTGAAATCTGTCTCGGACGAGATCGGCGTGAAATTTATCGGCCTTGGTGCCGCCCCCGAATGGACGCATGAGCAAATGCCGCTGATGCCCAAGGGCCGCTATAAGTTGATGAACAACTATATGGAAAAGGTGGGCACGATGGGCACGGCGATGATGCGCCGGACCTGCACCGTGCAGGTGAACCTTGATTTCGGGTCCGAGGCAGACATGGTGCAAAAAATGCGCGTGGCCTTGGCGTTGCAGCCTGTGGCCTGCGCCCTTTTCGCCAATTCGCCGTTTTTTGAGGGCAAGGTAAACGGCCATAAATCTTGGCGCTCGCGCATCTGGCGTGATCTGGATGCGGCGCGCACCGGTATGTTGCCGTTTGTGTTTGAAGAGGGATTCGGCTTTCGAGGCTTGGGTGCAGTGGGTCCTCGATGTGCCGATGTATTTTGTCTATCGCGACGGCAAATATATCGACGCGCTGGGCATGTCGTTCCGCGATTTCCTGAAAGGTGAATTGCCTGCACTGCCGGGGGAAAAGCCGCTGCTGTCCGATTGGGCCGACCACCTGACAACCGTGTTCCCCGAGGCGCGTGTGAAGCAGTTTATCGAAATGCGCGGCGCGGATGGTGGCCCTTGGCGGCGCTTGTGCGCTTTGCCTGCGTTCTGGACCGGGCTGATGTATGACCAGACCGCTTTGGATGCGGCATGGGACCTGTGCAAAGACTGGACCGCGGAACAACGCGAGGCGCTGCGTGTGGCGGCGTCCGTCGATGGTTTGCAGGCGCAGGTCGATGGCATCAACATGCATGATCTGGCGCGTGAAGTTGTCGCGATCTCACATGGTGGCCTGAAGGCCCGCGCGAAACCCGGTGCCGGTGGGCTGATCGCTGATGAAACCCATTTCCTCAACGCGCTGCACGAAAGCATCGAGAGCGGCAAAACGCCCGCCGATGAGCTGTTGGAGCACTACTACGGCGATTGGGATGGTGATCTGAAACGGATCTATGCCGAGTATAGCTACTAAGCTGCGCTCTTTTTGCCGATCTTCGTTTCAGTCCCTTTGCGTAACCGCTGGATGTTGCCCCAGTGCCGGACGTAGATCAGAAAACATAGTGTCGCGGAGAGAAAGAACATCTCGCCGGGGGTGAGGAAGCCGATAACCAGCGGAATCCATCCGGCGGTGACCAAAGCGGCCAGTGAGGAATAGCGCGATACGGCGGCCACAACGAGCCAGATTGCGCAGGCGATCAGGCCGATTTGCCAGTCCACTGCAAGCAGGATGCCGAAATAGGTGGCCACCCCTTTGCCGCCCTTGAAACGCAGCCAGACCGGAAAGCAATGTCCGAGAAAGGCCATGAGCGCGCCAAGTTGGGCGGCGTCCTCACCGGCCAGTTGGCGGGCGGCGAGCACGACAACCGCACCCTTGGCGGCATCAAAGATCAACGTCAGCGCGGCGGCTTTCTTGTTGCCTGTGCGCAGCACATTCGTGGCCCCGATATTGCCCGACCCGATGTCGCGCAGGTTGCCGAGGTTCATCAGCTTGGCAAAGATCATGCCCCCCGGAATGGACCCCAGAAGATACCCGATGACGGCCCAGAGCAGCAGAACGACATAGGCGCTTTCGATTGCCGGCATTACGACTTCTCCCAAATGCGGTTGCCATTGACCCATGTGCCCAGCACGCGGCCTTGCATCCGTGCGCCGTCAAAGGGTGTGTTTTTGGATTTCGACAGCAGCGCCGTGCGGTCCAACTGGAACGGGGCGTCTGGATCGAAGAGGATCAGATCGGCGGGGGCCTCGGGCTGTAACCTGCCCGCAGGCAACCCCAACAGACGCGCAGGGTTGAGGGCCATGGCGCGGAAGAGTTGGGGCAGGGTGATCATCTCGGCGTGATAAAGGCGCAGCGCTGCGGGCAGCAGTGTCTCTAAGCCCACGGCACCGCTCGCGGCCTCTTCAAAAGGCAGGCGTTTGCTTTCTTCATCCTGCGGCGTGTGCATTGAGCAGATGATGTCGATCAGACCCTCGGCCACCGCTTGCACGACGGCGACACGGTCCTCTTCGCTGCGCAAGGGCGGCTTGAGCTTAAAGAAGGTCCGGTAGTCCGCGACATCCAATTCGTTCAGCGTCAGGTGATGCACGCCGACGCCAGCGGTAATCTTCAATCCGTTGCGCTTGGCCCGTTCCAGCGCGGGCAGGGCGCGGGCCGTCGTGATCTGGTCCACATGATAGCGTGCGCCGGTCATTTCCAGCAGGCTGATATCACGATCAAGCCCCATGCGTTCGGCCATCGGGTTCACACCGGGCAGGCCGCGCAGCGAGGCGAATTTGCCGGACGTGACAGCCGCCCCTTCGGACAATCCCGGTTCCTGTACATGCCCGATCACCAGCGCATCCAATGAGCGGGCATAGGTCAGCGCGCGGCTGAAGACCTTGGTGTTGGTGACGACCCTGTCGCAATCGGTAAAGGCCACGGCGCCTGCGTCTTGCAAGAAACCGATCTCGGTCATTTCGCGCCCTTCGCGTCCTTTGGTCAGGGCGGCCATCGGCAGAACATGCACGGGCGCGTCCTGTTGCGCGCGGCGTTCCACGAATTCGAGCGTTTCGGGCGTGTCGATGGCGGGGCTGGTGTCGGGGCGCGTGACGATCGTGGTCACCCCGCCCGCCGCCGCTGCGCGCCCTGCAGAGCGGAAGGATTCCTTGTGCCGCTCGCCGGGTTCAGAGACTTTGACGCCGATATCGATGATGCCGGGGGCCAAGCACATGCCGCCGCAATCGACGACATTGGCGGATTTCGGGGGTGCTGTGGTGTCATCATAGACGGCTTTGATCACGCCGTCCTCGATCAGGATCGCGCCAAGGCTGTCGGTCAGTGCAACCGGATCAATCAGGCGGGCGTTGGCAAAGAAAGTGGCGGTCATTGTGTTATCTGTCATCTCTATCCTGCCACCCAAATCATCAACGCCACCAGCGCGAACATCGCAATCAGCGCATACATCGCGATCATGCCGCCGATGCGCGCATCTGATTTCGGCGCTTTGGCTGGCGATCCTGTCACCGCACCTTCGGCCCCTTTGGAAGGGAGCGGTTCGAATTTCACGCTCGCACCTTCTTCGGTATAGGTACCGATCCATTTGAGCGGTGCTGTGGGCGTGATGGTGGCGGCGCGCCCGCCAAAGGCCCGTGACAGCACGATCAAAACATGCCCCGACATGCCGTTCAGCCGTGAGCGGTAGGGCGCGACATCGGCCTCGGCCACACCTAGCCCGTCAATCAGATATCCGGCCAAACCGACCCCGTCGAGCGTGCTGAGCGCGAAGAGTTCGACGAATTCCTCGTTGAGATCCTCGACACCCAAAGCGCGGTTGATCTCCTCTGGGCTTTGCATGAAACGGGCGGCGTCATCTGCGCTCAGGTTGACCATAAAGATACGGATGACGCCGTGCTCGGTGGCGCTGACGTGGAAGGTCTCGCTCATACCATCACCTCTTTGGGCCCACGGGCCGCGCGCAGGTTTTGCGCCAAAAGATCCATGGCGGCCATGCGCACGGCGACGCCCATTTCGACCTGTTCCTGAATGACCGAGCGGTTGATGTCGTCGGCGATGTTTCCGTCAATTTCCACCCCGCGGTTCATCGGGCCGGGGTGCATGACGATGGCGTCGGGTTTGGCATGGGCGAGCTTGGCCGCATCCAGCCCGTAACGGTGGAAATATTCACGCTCGGAAGGGATAAAGCCGCCGTCCATACGCTCTTTTTGTAGCCTGAGCATCATGACGACATCGACGTCTTTCAGCCCCTCTTCCATGTTCTCGAACACCTCGACCCCGAAATCGGCAACGCCCGATGGCATCAGCGTGGGCGGTGCGATCAGGCGGATACGGTTTTCCATCTTGCCCAACAGCATGATGTTTGACCGTGCTACGCGGCTATGGGCGATATCGCCGCAAATCGCGATGGACAGGCGGTGCAGCCGCCCCTTGGCACGGCGGATTGTCAGCGCATCCAAGAGCGCCTGCGTGGGGTGTTCGTGTTTGCCGTCACCAGCGTTCAGCACAGCGCAATTGACCTTTTGGGCCAGCAGATCGACAGCACCCGAATGCGGGTGCCGCACGACCAACAGATCAGGGCGCATCGCGTTCAGCGTCAGGGCGGTATCAATCAGGGTTTCGCCCTTTTTGATCGAAGACGCCTGCATCCCCATGTTCATCACATCCGCACCCAGCCGCATGCCTGCCAACTCAAAGCTGGCCTGCGTGCGGGTGGAGTTTTCAAAGAACATGTTGATCTGTGTCAGCCCCGCCAGCACATCGCGGTGCGCGATGCCGCGCCGGTTATGATCGGCATAGCTATCGGCCAGATCCAGCAATGTGGTGATTTCGGTGGGATGCAGAGGTTCAATGCCCAGAAGATGCTTGGCGCGAAATGTCATGAGGCCCTCTTAGCAATGGTTCCCCGCCTTATAGGCACCCCCGCCGTGCGCATCAATGCCGCAAGCACTACGCAAGCGGTGCAATCCGGCATATCGTGCATGTGATGGATTCGCAGAACACATATTGGACCGACCGCGCTCTGCTTGAGTGGCAGGTCGAATTGGGCGTGACAGAGGCTATTCTGGACGCGCCAATCGACCGCTATGCGTTGGAGACGGTGAAGCCTGCGCCAAAGGTGGTGGCACCTGTAACGCCCAAGCAGACGACGCCTGAGATTGTCAAAGCGCCCGAGGTTGATGCGGTTGGTTTGGCACGCACGGCGGCGCAAACGGCGGGTGATCTGGATGCGCTGTCTGCCGCGATGCAGGCGTTTGAACATTGCGAGCTGAAAAAAGGCGCCCGCAGTTTTGTCTTTAGCGATGGCAACCCCGCCGCCCGTGTCATGATCGTGGGCGAGGCGCCAGGGCGCGAAGAGGATCGCGCAGGGCGGCCCTTTGTAGGCCGCGCAGGCCAGCTTTTGGACCGGATGCTTGAGGCGATCCAGATGGGCCGTGCTGCCGATAATGCCGCCCAAAGTGTTTATATCGCCAACGTGCTGCCATGGCGCCCGCCCTCGAACCGCGCCCCCGATGCCAGTGAAATTGCGATGATGCTGCCGTTTCTGGAACGCCATATCGTGCTGGCCGATCCTGAAATTATTGTTTTGATGGGCAACACCCCCTGTCAGGCCCTTTTGGGGCGGACAGGCATCACGCGGATGCGGGGTGATTGGGTTGAGGCGCTGGGCAAGCCCTGCCTGCCGATGTTCCACCCCGCCTATCTTTTGCGCAACCCGATTGCCAAGCGCGAGGCTTGGGCCGATTTGCTGGCCCTCAAGGCCCGTTTGCGCGGCTAGCGCCTCTGCCTTTTGACCCCCAATAAGTGAGATCCCCATGAGCCGTATTGATGAAGATAAAGCGTTTGTTCCGGTCCGCATCGCGGTGCTGACCGTCAGCGACACGCGTCAGCTTGCCGATGATAAATCGGGTCAGACATTGGTGGACCGGATTGCAGCCGCTGGGCATCAGCTTGTCGATCGCAAGATCGTTGCGGACGAACGTGACCAGATCGCGCAACATCTGCGCGATTGGTGTGCGGATGATGCGGTGGATGTGGTAATCTCCACAGGTGGTACGGGCCTGACGGGCCGCGATGTGACGGTCGAAGCGCACCGGGATGTCTATGAAAAAGAGATCGACGCCTTTGGCACCATTTTCACCATCGTCAGCATGCAAAAGATCGGGACGAGCGCCGTGCAAAGCCGCGCCACGGCAGGTGTCGCCCAAGGCACGTATCTCTTTGCGCTGCCCGGATCGCCCGGTGCTTGCAAAGATGCGTGGGATGAAATTCTGCTCAAGCAGCTCGACTATCGTCATCGCCCCTGCAATTTTGTTGAAATCATGCCGCGTCTGGATGAACATCTGCGACGGAAGTAACGGCTTTGTGCGTTCAACTGGAAAATGATCCCCTGCCAGCTACTTTCTAAGGGCAGTTTAAGGATAACAGACATGCGGTTTCTACGTCGTAGCCTTACAGGTGTGTTCTTGCTGGCTGTCACGCTGGCGCTTGTGGCGTGGGCGGGTGAATTGGTGCGTGGTGCTGTGGTGGCGCGCATGAACGAAGAGCCACGCAGCTTTCCCCAGCGTGAACGGATTTTGGCGGTCAATGTGCTGACGCTTGAACCGCAAACAATTGTCCCCGAACTGACCGTTTTTGGTGAATTGCGTAGCCAGCGTACGCTTGATTTGCGCAGTGCGATTGGTGGCACGGTGTTGTCTGCCAGCGATGCGTTGGTCGAAGGCGGTACGGTGCGGCAGGGCGATCTGCTGCTGCGCATTGACCCTGTAGAAGCTGAGGCGGCGCTGGCCCGCGTGCGCGCTGATTTGCAGGATGCGCAGGCTGAATTGCGCGATGCGGAACGGGCTTTGATTCTGGCCGAGGATGAACTGACTGCGGCGCGTGCCCAAGGTGCGCTGCGGGATCAGGCCCTAGCCCGTGCGCGCGATCTGGCGACGCGCGGTGTGGGCACGGCGGCGGCGGTGGAAACGGCGGAATTGGCGGCGTCCGCGGCGCAGGCGTCGGTGCTGACGCGCAGACAGGCCGTGGCGTCAGCGCAGGCCCGGATTGATCAGGCAACGACGCGTTTGGCGCGTGAGGAAATTAACCTCTCCGAGGCGCAGCGTGCCTTGGCCGACACCGAAGTCGTGGCAGCGTTTGATGGCACTTTGGCGGAGGTGACGATCACCCCCGGTGGGCGCGTCACTGCCAATGAACGCTTTGCGCAATTGGTTGATCCAACGCGGTTGGAGGTCTCTTTCCGTGTTTCGACCTCGCAATATGCGCGGCTGTTGGGCGCGGATGGCGCTTTGATCAAGGCACCTGTGGCGGTGACGCTGGATGTGTCCGGCGTGAACCTGCGCGCGACCGGGCAGATCATGCGTGAAGGGGCCGCCGTGGGTGCGGGCCAGACGGGGCGATTGCTTTTCGCCCAGCTTGAGGCTGCTGCGGGGTTCCGCCCCGGCGATTTTGTGACTGTGCGCATCAATGAACCCGCGCTGACGAATGTGGCGCTGGTACCGGCCACGGCCGTCGCGCCGGATCAGACTGTCCTCGTCGTCGGTGACGAAGAGCGTTTGCGCGTCGCACAGGTGTCTTTGCTCCGCCGCCAAGGCGATGACGTGATTATTGATGTGGGTGACAATGCGGGGGCGACCATTGTTGCCGAACGCTCACCGCTGTTGGGCGCTGGTATCAAGGTGCGTCCGATCATGCCGGGTGGTGAGGAAGCAGCAGCGGCACCCGAAATGATCACTTTGGATGATGACCGCCGTGCCAAACTGATCGCCTTTGTGACCGAAGGGCCCATGCCCGATGATGTGAAAGCGCGGATTATCGGCCAGCTTGAAGCGGACGAAGTCTCGTCCGAGACTGTTACGCGGCTTGAAGCGCGGATGGGCAGCTGATGGTGACCGGTGGCGAAAGGCTGAACGCGGGCGCAGGTGGCATCCTGTCCTATTTCACGCGCCACCGCACGGCAGCGAACCTGTTGTTGGTGCTGATGCTGACGGCAGGCCTGCTGGCCTTTCCCAACATGCGCGCGCAGTTCTTTCCCGATGTGGTGGTCGATGATCTGACCGTCTCGGTCGCGTGGCAGGGCGCAGGGGCCGAGGATGTTGACGCCGCCATCGTGCAGGTGTTGGAGCCTGTTTTGTTGGGGGTTGAGGGGGTTACCTCATCGTCCTCGACATCACGTGAAGGCAGTGCGTCGATCCGCATCGAATTTGACCCGGGCTATGACATCGAGCGCGGGACCGAGGACGTCCAACTGGCCGTTGATGGCGTCACGAGCCTGCCCGAAGACGCCGAAGAGCCCAACGTCCGCCGCGGTGGATGGTCGGATCGTGTCACCGATGTGATCATCACCGGCCCTGTGGGCGTGGATCAGTTGGGTCGTTTTGCCGATGAATTTTCAACGCGGCTTTTTGCGCAAGGTGTCACCAGCGTGATTGTCCAAGGTGTCGCGGCCCCTTCGACAATTGTTGAAGTGCCCTCAATTTCGCTAGTGCAATACGACATCGGCCTGTCCGATATTTCCGCACGCATCGCCGAAGAAGCCGCCGCTGATCCGGCGGGCGAAGTGTCGGCCAATGCCCGTGTGCGCACCGGTGTGGCCAAACGCAGCGCGGAAGAGATCGGCGCGATTGTGCTGCGCTCGAACCCTGATGGGTCTCAGTTGACCATTGCAGATGTGGCTAACGTGCGCGTTGAAGGGGCGGATCGTGAGCGCGCTTATTTCGTGGGTGACGATCCCGCGATCAAAGTCCGCGTGCAGCGTTCGGCCACAGGCGATGCGATCGGGATGCAGGCGACGGTGGAAGAGGTGGCGCAGGAACTGACGGCGTCCTTGCCTGCGGGGGTTTCTATTACGCTGACCAACGGGCGGGCTGAACTGATCCAAGCGCGTCTGGATATTTTGCTGCAGAATGGCCTGACGGGTCTGATGCTTGTCGTGGCCCTGCTGTTTTTGTTCCTCAACGCGCGCACGGCGTTCTGGGTCGCTTTTGGTATTCCTGTGGCGATGCTGGCTGCGATTGCGTTGATGTATGCGGTGGGGATCACGATCAACATGATCTCGCTTTTTGCGCTGATCATTACGCTGGGCATCGTTGTTGATGATGCGATTGTGGTGGGGGAACACGCCGATTACCGCGTCAGGCATCTGGGTGAAGACCCCACTGTTGCAGCCGAACGCGCGGCGAAGCGGATGTTCAGTCCGGTGTTTTCGGCGACGCTAACGACGATTATTGCGTTCTTTGGTTTGGTGATTATTGGCGGTCGTTTCGGCGATCTGATCTCGGATATTCCGTTCACGGTGATCGTGGTGCTGGCGGCCAGTTTGGTGGAATGTTTCTTGATCCTGCCAAACCATTTGTCCCATGCCATCGCGCATTCGGCGAAGGATCACTGGTATGACTGGCCATCGCGTACCGTGAACCGTGGTTTTGACTGGTTCAAAGAAACACTGTTCCGGCCCTTCATGGGGCTGGTGGTCAAGGCGCGCTATCCGGTTTTTGCGATGACGTTGGTGCTACTGGCGAGCCAGATTGCCCTTTTCATCAAGGGTGACGTCAGTTGGCGTTTCTTTAACTCGCCCGAGCAAAGCCAAGTCACCGGTAATTTTGCGATGCTGCCGGGGGCGACGCGCGCGGATACGATCGAGATGATGCGTGAGATGCAGCGCGCGACCGAGGCGCTGGGTGCTGAATATGAGGCCGAATATGGTGTGAACCCGCTCAGCTATGTGGTGGCCGAGATCGGCGGAAACTCTGGCCGCGCGATTGCCGGATCCGATACGAAGGATACGGACCAGTTGGGTGCGATCACCATTGAGCTGATTGATGCTGACAGCCGCCCTTACACAAGCTTTGCTTTTGTGAGCGCTTTGCAAGACGCCATTGTGCAACACCCGATGGCCGAGACCGTCAGTTTCCGCCGTTGGGGCTCTGGTCCGGGTGGGGATAGCCTCGATATCCAGATGTTTGGCGCGGATAGTGATACGCTGAAGGCCGCTGCCGAGGCGCTGAAAACCGAACTGGTGCGGTTTCCTGAAATATCGGGTCTGGAAGATACACTGGCTTATGACAAAGAAGAGCTGATCCTTGAGTTGACGCCGCAAGGCGAGGCGCTGGGCCTGAGCATTGATGGTTTGGGCCGCGTGTTGCGCAACCGGCTTGGCGGGATTGAGGCGGCCAGTTTCCCTGATGGGGCACGCTCGGCCACGATCCGTGTGGAATTGCCGGCCAGTGAACTTTCGTCGGATTTCTTGGACCGGACGCAAATTCGTACGGCAGATGGGCTCTATCTGCCTTTGGCGGATGTTGTGACGGTGCAAAGCCGCACCGGATTTTCGACCGTACGCCGCGAAAACGGTATTCAGCTGATTTCGGTCATTGGTGATCTGGATGGTGAGGATGCGGCACGCGCGACCGAAATCCAGCAGATCATTGACGAGGATATTCTGCCGCGCGTCGAAAGCAATTTCGGAATTGAAACGCAGCTTTCGGGCCAGAGCGAGCAGGAAGATCAGTTCCTGAGTGATGCGCGCACGGGGCTGATCCTCGTCTTGATGGGGATTTACCTGACACTTGCATGGATTTTCAGCAGTTGGACCCGCCCCATTGTTGTGATGTCGATTATTCCTTTTGCGCTGGTGGGCACGATCTATGGCCACCACGTTTGGGGTATCCCGATGAGCATGTTTACAGTCGTTGGCCTGATCGGGATGGTTGGGATTATTATCAATGACAGCATCGTGTTGGTCACGACGGTGGATGAATATGCGCAGGACCGTGGACTGGTGCCAGCGATTATTGATGGCACGGTGGATCGTCTGCGCCCTGTGATGCTGACGACGTTGACGACGGTGTTGGGTCTGGCCCCGCTGCTTTATGAAGGGTCAACGCAGGCGGAGTTTCTAAAGCCCACAGTGGTTACACTTGTCTTCGGGTTGGCCTTCGGGCTGGTGTTGGTGCTCTTGGTGGTGCCGTCGGTTATGGCGATGCAGGCTGACGTGCAGCGTCAAATCCAATCGGCAAAGCGGGCGCTGCGCGGGCGGCGGGCGGCGATGTTCGTGCCTGCTGGTTTCGGTGCGCTTTTGGCGGCCGGGCTTTTTGCGCTGACCGTGGCACCTGTCTTGCTGACGGGGGCGCCTTTGCCGCTGATGGTGGCAATCCTGCCGATGTTGGATGGCGGGATCGCGGCCGCGATGGGCCTTTATGTGGTGGGTCTGATGGTGCTGTTGCTGGCGATCTATGTCACAGCATTGGTCGGTCAGGGATGGCGCGGCGCACGGCGTTAATCTGCGGTGCAGCCGCGCAGATCAATCGCGCGCCCGTTGCCGCCCAGCACCGTGATGCGCACACCGGAACGATCAAACGCAAAGGGTTGGCCGCTGGGATGCACCATATCAACCGTTGCGCTCAGCGTGTTCCCTACGCGGCTGACCTCTGCCTGAGACACCCAGATTTGCGGGTCGCTCGGTTCGATCACCACAAACTCGGACCCGCTGACCTGCGCCACATTGATCTGTGACGTCATGCGCAGCCCGTCCGAGATCGGCTCGATCGCGCAGGTGACAGACCCGACATTTGCCGCGTCAGCACTCATCGGCGCATCGTCCATAGCAGCGACGATGCTCGCGTCACGCGCGCCCACCTCTGGCAAGAGCGTGTCGAAGGTAAAGGTGACGGGAATGCAGATTTCTTCGCAGACACCGATCGTCAATTCGCCCGAGACCGCCATGTCGCCCGCCGCCTGCGTTGCGGAAATTGTCAGGGGGAAAATCACACTGTCATGATAGCCGATGGACATCAGACCCGCGTCATCAAACACATCAGGGACCGGCCAATGCGGTGTGATACTTGTGATGGGGCCGTCGCTGGCAAAGCGGAAATGGGGCGGGATACCGGCCTCGCCGGGCGCGCGCCAATAGGTGATCCAGCCGGGCGCAAGCGTGATTTTGATGCCCGCAACATGATCGCCCGAGGCGGTGCGCCAGCCGGGCAAAATCTCCATCCGGGCCATGTCTTTATAGTCCTCGGCGACCGTGAGGGTCGGCAAGGCCATGATAGCAAGGACACTGAGCAGGTTTTTGCGCATGCAGTCTTCTTTATCCATCACGGCTGCAATGGGAAGTCACGATTACGACAGGCTTTGCAATGATGGCGCTTGCGTCACAGGGCGCGGTTTCACATCTTAGGGGCATGACCATTCCAGATTCGTCTCTTGTCGGGAAGCTTTTGATCGCGATGCCCGATATGTCGGACCCGCGCTTTGCGAATACTGTGATTTATATGTGCGCCCATTCTGACGAGGGCGGCATGGGCTTGATTGTGAACAAGCCCGAGAAGGAAATCCGGTTCTCCAAACTTTTGGAGCAAATGGAAATTCCTGTGTCCCCCAACGCGCGTGATGTGCGGGTCCATTATGGTGGCCCTGTGGATTATCAGCGCGGGTTTGTGCTGCATTCCAGTGATTATGCGTCCGATAATGGCACGCTGGACGTCGATGATAACTACCGCATGACGGCAACGCTTGAGGTGCTGGAAGATCTGGCCAAGGGCGAGGGGCCGGATGTCGCAATCATGGCGCTGGGCTATGCCGGTTGGGGGCCGGGGCAGTTGGAATACGAGATTAGCCAGAATGGCTGGCTGACCTGTGCGCCCAATGACGATATTTTATTCGGGGCGGACAATGCGGGGAAATGGTCCGCTGCACTCAGGCTTTTGGGGATTGATCCACTACTGTTGTCTGCGACGGCGGGGCGAGCGTAGACTCTATTAAAGTCTGGTCAGCCCTCAGAGGCGATCAAGGCCTGCATAATGGCCATCGCATTCTCGCTGGACCAATCCGCCTCACCCTGCATCCGCGCCACCTCAAACCCTTCAGGATCAAGGATGACCGTCACAGGCAGGCCCAGCACGCCCATTCCGCGCGCAAGGCTTTGGCGGGGGTCGGTGTGGAGTGGCAGGTTGTCGACTTCAATTTCATCAAAGAAGCGCTGCATGACGGGCAGCGGATTGCGGCCTGTGGCGATGGTCACAACCTCCATCTGGTCGCCGCCCATCGCGGTTTGCAGCGCTGACAAATGCGGCATCTCTACGCGGCAGGGCGCGCACCATGTCGCCCAGAAGTTCAGGACCACGTATTTGCCGTTGAAATCCGCCAGCGTCATCTCTTGGCCATCTGCGCCTGTAAAGGCTACGTCTGATGCCTCAACGGGCGCACTATGAAAATTCAGTTTGCGCATATCACCTTCGCGCAGGGCCTCTGCTGTGGCCACATCGGCGTGGGCAGTGTTTGCAAGACCCATAAGGGCCGTATAAAGCAGGGCTGATATCAACTTGCGCACGGGCGACTTCCTTTATGACCAAATCTGCAAACACAATGTGGGGCGGACGTTTCGCCGCCGGACCAGACGCGATTATGGAGGCGATTAATGCCTCAATCGGGTATGACCGCCGACTTGCGCCGCAAGACATCGCAGGTTCACGCGCCCATGCCGCCATGTTGGCCGCCACAGGCATCATCACAGATACCGACGCCGAGGCGATACGGGAAGGCCTGCTCACCGTATTGTCAGAGATTGAAACGGGTGATTTTCCGTTTTCGGCCGCACTCGAAGATATTCACATGAATGTCGAAGCGCGTTTGCGCGATACCATTGGCGAAGCCGCAGGGCGTTTGCACACGGCACGGTCGCGCAATGATCAGGTGGCCGTCGATTTCCGCCTCTGGGTGCGCGATCAATGCGATCAGGCGGATGAGGCTTTGGCCGCGTTGCAAGCAGCCCTCTTGGGGCAGGCCGAGGCGGGGGCCGATTGGGTTATGCCTGGTTTCACCCATCTGCAGACAGCGCAGCCTGTGACATGGGGCCACCATATGCTGGCCTATGTGGAAATGTTTGCACGCGACCGGTCGCGCTTTGCGGATGCACGCAAGCGGATGAATACCTCGCCTTTGGGGGCTGCGGCCCTTGCCGGGACATCCTTCCCGATTGATCGTGAGATGACGGCAAAGGCGCTGGGCTTTGATCGCCCCATGGCCAATTCGCTTGATGCGGTATCAGACCGTGATTTCGCGTTGGAGTTTCTGGCAGCCTCCAGCATTTGTGCGATGCACCTGAGCCGTTTGGCTGAAGAACTCGTGATCTGGTCCTCGGCCCAGTTCCGTTTTGTGAAGATGTCGGACAAATGGTCCACGGGATCGTCGATCATGCCGCAAAAGCGCAACCCTGATGCGGCGGAGTTGATCCGCGCCAAGATTGGCCGGATTTTTGGTGCGAATGTTGCGCTTGATGACCGTGATGAAGGGGCTGCCGCTGGCCTATTCCAAGGACATGCAGGAAGACAAGGAACAGACCTTTGATGCCGCCGATAACCTGATGCTGGCGCTGGCGGCGATGACAGGGATGGTTGGCGATATGACGGCGCAGCGCGATAACCTCAAAGCGGCGGCCTCTAGCGGATTTTCGACCGCGACCGATCTGGCCGATTGGCTGGTGCGCGAACTTGGGCTACCGTTCCGTGAGGCGCATCATGTGACAGGCTCGCTTGTGGCGTTGGCGGAAGGGAAGGGGTGTGATCTGCCCGATCTGACGCTGGCAGATATGCAGGGCGTGCACGCGGGTATCCGCGCGGATGTCTTTGATGTGCTGGGGGTTGAAAACTCGGTCGCGTCCCGCACCAGTTTTGGTGGGACAGCGCCCTCGCAGGTCCGCGCCCAAGTGGCGCACTGGAAAGAGGTCTTGGGGAAAGAGGTTTTGAAATGAAGCGTATTGCATTGATTTTGACCGTTGCTGCATTGGCGGCCTGTGGTGCCGATGGTCCACCGATGACGCCCTCGGCCAATGTCGGCCTGAGCGTGGGCAGTGATGGTGTGAGCACGGGTGCAAGCGTCGGCGCATCAAATGGCACGTTTTCGGTAGGGGTTGGTTTCTAATGCGGAATGTTTTTCTTGCGCTCGCGATCTGGGGTGCGATCCACCCGATGTATTACTTCATCACGTGGTTTCAGGCCGAAGGGTGGAGCATCATGGCGATGGTTGACGCCTGGCATGTGAATGCCGCAACCAGCGGCTTGGTCTGGGATTTGACGATTGCGGCGATTGCGCTGACGGTCTGGATCATCGCTGAGGCGGTCAAGACCAAAAACTGGCTGAGCCTGCTGGCGATCCCTGCCACCTATTGCATCGGGGTGAGCTGTGGTTTGCCGCTCTATCTCTATCTGCGCGACCGCATCGTTTATCGCCGCGACAAACAGCGGGTGCGCGTTTAAGCAGCGTAAATCAGGGTTGGTCTTTGCCTGTGATCTGCTATGTCCGAAGCCTAGTTTTGGACAAGGATCTTAGGCTTGGATCATTTTCTCTATCGTGATGGCGCGCTTTACGCAGAAGATGTGCCCGTTGCAGATATCGCTGCTGCTGTTGGTACGCCGTTTTACGTTTATTCAACGGCCACGCTAAAGCGGCATTTTCAGCTTTTTGATGAGGCCTTGGCTTGGGGTGACCACCTCGTCTGCTTTGCGATGAAATCGCTTTCCAACCAGGCGGTGATCAAGCTTTTGGGCAATGCCGGTGCTGGCATGGATGTGGTGTCGGGCGGCGAATACCTGCGCGCGAAAGCGGCGGGTGTGCCGGGTGATCGCATCGTGTTTTCCGGTGTCGGTAAAACCGCCGATGAAATGCGCCTCGCGATTGAGGGCGGTATTCGCCAGTTCAACGTCGAAAGCGAGCCCGAGATGATCGTGCTTGATCAGGTGGCCCAGTCGCTGGGTGCCGTGGCCCCGATCACGATCCGCGTGAACCCGGATGTTGACGCCAAGACCCACGCCAAGATTGCTACGGGCAAGTCAGAGAATAAATTCGGCATCCCGATCAGCCGTGCGCGTGAGGTTTACGCGATGGCCGCGAAGATGCCGGGCCTGAAAGTGATCGGGATTGACGTGCATATCGGGTCACAACTGACCGAATTGGCGCCCTTTGAGGCGGCTTATAACAAGGTAGCAGAGCTGACCGAACAGTTGCGTGCAGACGGCCATGAGATCAAGCGCCTTGATCTGGGCGGTGGCCTTGGCATTCCTTATGCACGGTCGAATGAAGCACCGCCTTTGCCGACCGATTATGGTGCGCTAATTCAGCGCACTGTCGGCCATCTGGGCTGCGAGATCGAGATTGAACCGGGTCGCCTGATTTCGGGCAATGCGGGGTTGATGGTGTCCAAGGTGATCTACGTGAAATCCGGTGAAGACCGCGAATTCCTGATTCTTGATGGCGCGATGAACGATCTGATCCGTCCGGCGATGTATGATGCATGGCACGACATTATCCCAGTAAAAGAGGCCCCTGCGGGCACCCCCCCGGCAAAATACGATATCGTGGGGCCGGTGTGCGAAAGCGGCGATACATTCGCCAAAGGCCGCGAGATGCCCCCCGTAAAAGCAGATGATCTGGTCGCTTTCCGTTCTGCCGGTGCCTATGGCGCGGTGATGTCGTCGGAATACAATTCCCGCCCGCTGATCCCCGAGGTTCTGGTGGATGGCGATCAATTTGCAGTTATCCGCCCACGCCCTACCTATGAAGACATGATTGCACGCGATAACGTTCCGGCATGGCTTGAATGAATCAGAGCCTCCCGCCGCGCGTCACGAGAATGGGAGAGGCCCGCTGAAAGATCGCAACGACCCCATGCGCCACCTGCGCTTTCCGGTTGCCGCCACCCGTATGGGTATGGTGGCCGAACAGGTTGTGCGCGCATTCTGGCCGTTCTGGACCGCTGTCTTTCTGATTCTCGCCCCTTTGATGATGGGCTGGCAGGATGTGCTGCCGCTTGAGGTGATTTGGGGCGGGGCGGTTGTCTCTGGCCTCGCGTTTATCGCAACCTTGGTTTGGGGCATCCGGCGTTTCCGTATGCCCTCTGCGGCCGAGGCGCTGAGCCGTGTTGATGCGGCCATGCCCGGCAGGCCCATTGCCGCGATAGCAGACACTCAGGCGATTGGGAGTGGCGACGCCGCGTCCGAGGCTGTTTGGCGGGCCCATATGGCGCGCATGGCCGAACGCACCAAAGAGGCGCGTGTGGTTGAACCTGATTTGCGCGTTTCGGACCGTGACCCTTATGGTCTGCGGTTTATTGCGCTGTTGTTCTTTGTTGCCGCGCTGATGTTCGGGTCGTTCTTTCGCGTGGCGTCTGTCGGCGACATGGTCACGGGTGGCGATCAAACCTTGGCGACAGGTCCTGTTTGGGAAGGTTGGGTCGAAGCCCCCGCCTATACTGGCAAGCCGTCGATCTATCTGAATGATGTGCCTGCGGGCCCGTTGCGCGTGGCTGTGGGCAGTCAGGTGACCTTGCGCCTTTACGGTGAAGTGGGTGCGCTGACGGTGGCCGAGACGATCTCGGGCCGGGTTGAGGATGTGGGCTCGGCGGCTGAGGCGCAGCAGCAGTTCACGGTGACCCAATCCGGTACTCTGTCGATCAGTGGTGGCAGGGATACGACATGGGAAATCACCGCGATTGAAGACGCAGCACCCGGCGTTGATCTGACAGGCCCGATTGAAGTGGACGCGATGGGCGAGCTGTCGCAGCCATTCACGGCGTTTGATGATTACGGCGTTGAGTTTGGCACTGCGACCTTCACTCTTGACCTGAGCGCGGTCGAGCGCCAGCACGGTCTGACGGTTGATCCCGATCCGATCGATCCCTTGGTGCTGGACCTGCCGATGCCTTTCACTGGTGATCGGTCCGATTTTGACGAATTTCTGGTCGATAACCTGAGCGAGCATCCTTTGGCAAACCTGCCTGTGACGCTTACGCTGGAGGTGATCGATGCCGCCGAACAGACCGGAACAACCGCGCCAGAGGCGATGGTGATGCCCGGGCGGCGGTTCTTTCAGCCTTTCGCCCGTGCGGTGATTGAACAGCGGCGTGACCTGATGTGGTCCAAGGCCAATGCCCGCCGCGTGAACCAGATTTTACGGGCTGTGTCGCATCGCCCCGAGGGGCTTTTCTCGAACGAAACGACGTATCTTCGGTTGCGGACCATCATTCGCAGGCTTGATGGATTTGCCGAGACAGGCCTGACCGATGAGGGCCAAGCCGAAATCGTAGAAGCGCTATGGGATCTGGCGATCCAGCTTGAAGATGGCCGTCTGGCGGATGCCCGCGAACGTCTGCGCCGCGCGCAAGAGCGGTTGGCCGAGGCGATGCGCAATGGTGCCTCGGATGAGGAAATCGCGGAACTGATGCAGGAGTTGCGCGAAGCAACCAATGACTATCTGCGGATGCTGGCCGAAGAATCAGAGCCCTCGGATGGCACCGATCAGGCGGACAGCGGTCAGCAGGGCCAGCAAATGGGCATGGATGAGTTGCAGGCGCTGATGGACCGCATCGAAGAGCTGATGCAAGAGGGCCGGATGGCCGAGGCGCAAGAGCTGATGGAACAGCTGAACCAGATGATGGAAAACATGCGCGTCACCCAAGGCGAGGGCGGCGACGGCCCACCAAGCCCGGGCGAGCAATCCATGCAGGACCTGTCCGATACACTGCGCGAGCAGGAAGAATTGTCGGATGACAGTTTCAGCGATCTGCAGGACCAGTTTAACCCCGGCGACCAAGGCCAGCAGGGTCAGCAAGGACAGCCTGGCCAGCAAGGGCAACAAGGCCAGCAGGGTCAGGAACCCGGCGCACAGCCCGGACAGCAGGGCGATCAGGGCACTGAGCCGGGCCAGGGTGGCCAGCAAGGCCAAGGTCAGGGCGTCGGCGAGAATAGCGAAAGCGGCGAGCAAAGCGGTAGCGGTGCAGGCGGCGAAGGCGACCAGCGTAGTCTTGCAGAGCGTCAGCAGGCCTTGCGCGAAGAATTGCAGCGCCAGCGTGACGGGCTGCCAAACCTTGGTGGCGACGCGGGCGAGCAGGCACGCAGGTCCCTTGAGCAGGCAGAAGGGGCCATGGAAGGCGCTGAGGATGCGCTGCGCAACGGCGATCTGGCAGAAGCCATCGACCGTCAGGCCGAAGCGATGGACGCCCTGCGCAACGGGATGCGTGAACTGGGGCAGGCGATGGCCGAAAACCAGAATGCGGAACCCGGACAAGGCTCAGAGCAGGGCGAGGCCAGTGGCCGGCCCGTGCCCGGTCAGCGTGACCCGCTGGGTCGCGAAATGGGCAACACCGGGCAGTTGGGCACGGATCAAGAGCTGTTGGGGAATGGCGACATCAATCGCCGCGCCGAAGAGCTGCTGGACGAAATCCGCCGCCGCTCGGCCGAGCAGGACAGACCCGAGATTGAACGGGACTATCTGCGGCGCTTGCTGGATCAGTTCTAGGTCAGCGATCAGCTTTCATTTGTCGTAGAGGCTGCGGGTGGCGGATTACTCCGCCATAAACCCGTTCACCATCTCGCTCAGAGACAAGCGCAGTTGGTCAATCATCATCACATAAGAGGCCATGAACCCGGTCGTCTGGGGCAGGTTTTCGGTGATCTGATCTGCGAAGACATAGGGCAGGATCGCTACGATCAGGATCAGCAGAACCCAGAAGAAACCACGCCGGAAACCTTTGCGCTCAACGGCCTCCACCTTTTCGGCCTCTGTCAGCCCTGACGCGTCATTGGCCTGTGCACGGGCGCGCAGAGTGGCGTTGATTTCGTTGATCGAGGGGACGGTCCGCAGATGCGCCTCTTCGGCATTGGGTGCTGTAGCGGTGGTTGTGCTGGTTTTTGCGCCACTGCGGGTGCCGCCCTCTTCAGCTGTCATCATGGCAATGCGCTGGCGGGTTTCGTCTACGGCGACAGGTGCGGCAGCTTTTGGCGCTTCGGTTGCGGGTGGTTTTGCAACCGGGCTTGGCGCTTGCGTAGCGGCCACGGCGGCGGTTGTTCCAATTGCCGCTTCTTCGCGCAAGATATTTGCGACGGCATCATCGAGTTGCCTGCGCATGGGTTCTGGCGGCGCTGTCGAGGCCTTTGCTGTGGGCTCAGGTGCTTGCGCAGGTTCAGCCGGCGGGAATTCTGAAGCGACTTCTTCCATAAAGCTGCGCGCAGGCTCTGTAGGCGCTTCTGCGGCGGAATCGGAAGATGTCTCTGGAATAGCTTCGGCCTCTGGCGCTGGATCAGCGATCGAGGTTGGCTCTTCGACTGCGGGCTCTTGCCGGTTGCTCAAAGTGAGTTTGTCGCGACCCGGCACAGTTGGTTTTTCGGTCTGGAACCAGGACAGTTGGCAATTCGAACATTGAACATCGCGCCCGCCCGGAGGAATCGCATCATCCGAGACCTCGTACTGCGCTTCGCAATTGGGGCAAATCAGCCTCATGTTAAAATCCTTTTGCCTGCCCGGTGGTTTAGAGAGCTTATTGTTGTCACCGCCGTTAATTTAGCAACCGCTGCGCCAAACGCAAAGGTTTTGCGCATGCAGTGGTGCGCGGTCATTGAAACCTGTTGCAGATTTGGGCAGAAGAGCGGTGTAGTGCCAGGGGAAAAACCGTGATCGAATTAGAGAACGTCTCATACGGATATGGGGGTCAGACACTTTTTTCTCATATATCTCTGACGCTTGCGCCCGGCTCATTCCATTTCCTGACGGGCCCGTCAGGTGCAGGCAAGACCACTTTGCTGCGTCTTTGCTACTCTGATTTACGCGCGAACAAGGGCAAGGTTCGCATTTTTGGACAAGATGCCGGTGCCCTGACCCGCGATGAGGTGGCAATGTCCCGCCGGCGCATCGGTGTTGTTCATCAGGACTGCCAGTTTCTCGATCATCTGAGCATTGCCGAAAATATCGCACTTCCGCTGACCGTGTCCGGACGCGCCCATGAGGCCGCACAGAACCTGCCGGAACTCTTGAATTGGGTGGGTTTGGGGCCGCAGGCCAATCAGCGCCCACCTGAATTATCTGGCGGTGAACGGCAGCGCGCGGCGCTTGCGCGGGCCGTGATTGTGTCGCCCGATGTGATCATTGCAGATGAACCGACAGGCAACGTCGATTGGGAGATGTCGCAACGTTTGCTGAGCCTCCTGATCGAGCTCAATAAGATGGGGAAGACCATTTTGATAGCGACCCACGATCTGGCGATGATCCGTGCTGCGAAGTCGGATATCAGCGCACGCGTGCTGCGCCTGAAGGATGGCCAGCTTGTGCAGGCAGGGGCAGAGCTATGAGGGCGCTGCTGGAGTTGATGCTGGGTGATCCGCAAGCAGACCGCGCGGTTCCGCAAACCGGAACGACCGTCAGGTTGACCGTTTTTGTGGCTGCGGTGATGGCTTTTCTTGCTGTGATCACCCTTGCCGTGTCTTTGACAACCAATCGCGTGGCCAGCCTCTGGGCCGCTGATCTGGCCCAGTCGGCGACCTTGCGCTTGCCTGCCGATCCGGCCACGGCTGATGCGCTTTTGCTCTCGGCCCTTGATGTGTTGGAAACAACGCCGGGTGTCAGCGGCGTCCGGGCCTTGTCACGCGATGAGCAACAGGCCTTGCTAGAGCCTTGGTTCGGGCCGGACTTGCCGCTTGATGCGCTGCCCGTGCCCCAGTTGATCGAGATCGTCACGGACCGGGACGACTTTGATGTAGAAGGCTTGCGTGCGCGTCTGTCGGCGCAAGTGCCCGGCGCGATTTTGGATGACCATACGGCATGGCGCGCGCCGCTTCTTGATGCGGCTGCGCGTGTGCGGCTGATCGGCTGGTCGGTCATTGTATTGATCGGCGCGACGGTTGCAGCGATGATCACTTTGGCGGCGCAGGCAGCGTTGGCTGCCAATCTGCGGATCATCGCAGTGCTGCGTCTGGTGGGTGCGAAAGATGCCTATATTGCCCGCGCCTTTGTGCGCCGCTTTACGCTGCGTGCTGCTGGCGGTGCGCTGGTCGGCACGCTGATCGGGTTGGTCGTTGTGTCGCTGATGCCGCAAGGCGATGCCACAAGCAGTCTGTTGCTGGGTGTGGGTTTTGAAGGCGGTGAATGGGTCTGGCCCTTGCTGATCCCTGTCTTGGCTGCGATTGTTGCATTCTTTGCGACCCGCGCTGCGGCGTTTCGCAGATTGAGGGAGCAAACATGAGCAACGCTATCCAATGGGTCCGTTCGCTAATTTTTAATATCCAGATGTATGTGGCGATGCTGGTGGTCGGGATCATCTATACGCCCGCTGCCATCATTTCAGCAGACGGGGCGGTAGCCGCCTGTCATGCCTATTGTCGGTATATCCGCTGGAGCGCGGGCTGGATGATCGGTCTGAAGTGCGAGATCAGGGGCGAGCCGCCGACCGATGAGGTCATGGTTGCGCCCAAGCACCAGTCGTTCCTCGATGTGTTGATGATTTACGGCGCCATGCCACGGGGCAAATTCGTTTTCAAAGCGATCCTCAAGTATGCGCCGGTTATTGGTCAATTCGGTCTGCGCATTGGCTGTATTCCGGTGGATCGCGGCAAACGTGGTGCGGCGATCAAGAAAATGGTGGCCGACGTGCGGGCCGGTCGCGCGCGGCCCGGTCAGTTGATCATTTACCCCCAAGGGACCCGGATCGCACCGGGGGTGAAGGCGCCTTATAAGATCGGAACGGGTGCGCTTTATCGTGAATTGGGCCAGCCAGTGGTGCCTGTAGCGACCAATGTTGGCGTGTTCTGGCCCAAGCGTGGCGTGATGCGCAAACAGGGCACGGCGGTTTTTGAATTCCTGCCGCGCATTGAACCGGGGTTGGAAGTACCGGAGTTTATGCGCCGCCTTGAGGACGAGATCGAGACAGCCTGTGATCGTCTTAACAAAGAGGCGGGGTTTCATGGCTGATCATGTGGTTGCGGATGTGGCGGCGCTTGAGGCGCTTTATGGCACACCCGGCAAAGCCTCATTGATCAAGGTCGCCCCGCAACTGACCCCGCTTTATCGCAAATGGATCATGGCATCGCGGTTGTGCATCGTTTCAACCGTGGGACCAGAGGGCACAGACGGCAGCCCCCGTGGCGATGATGGCCCCGTGGTGCAGGAACTGGACCCTAAGACATTGTTGTTGCCGGATTGGCGGGGCAATAACCGGATTGATACCTTGCGCAATATCGTGGCCGACGGGCGGATCAGCTTGATGTTCATGGTCCCCGGCTCAAACAATGTGGTCCGTGTGAATGGCACGGCGGTTGTCTCTGTTGATCCTGACTTGATTGGCCGCTTTGACCAAAAGGGTCGTCAGCCGCGCAGCGTGATCGTCGTCACGATTGCCGAGGTGTACAGCCAATGCGCGCGGGCCTTGATGCGGGCGCGTATCTGGACGGCAGGTGATGAAAGCGCGGGTCTGCCAAGCATTGGTGATCTTTTGGCCGAGCAGGAAGCCGGTTTTGATGGTGCGGAGTATGATGCAGGCTGGGCCGCCCGTGCTGCGGACACCATGTGGTAGCACGCAACCACGCTGAGATCCGTGTCAGAAGTTGCGAGCGCTCCTGAGCAAGCCCAATTAGGCAGCCAGACCCTTTGAACCAAGTGCGAGGTATTTGTTGCGGCGGTCTGCGCGCAGTTTGTCACCGGACAGATCCTGCAATTCGTTGAGCATGATGGTGAGCGCTTCGCCCACTGCCGCAATCGCCTCATCACGGTGGCGATGCGCGCCGCCAAGTGGCTCGGGGATGATCCGGTCGCAGACGCCGAGCTCGTGCAGGTCTTTGGATGTCAGGCGCAGGGCCTCAGCGGCTTCGCGCATCTTGTCGGCGTCTTTCCACAGGATTGAGGCACAGCCCTCGGGGCTGATGACCGAATAGATCGAGTGTTCCAGCATAGCGACACGGTTGGCCGACGCGAACGCGACCGCACCGCCAGAGCCACCTTCACCGATCACGATGCTGATCAGCGGCACGTTCAGTTCAAGGCATTTCTCGGTCGAACGGGCAATCGCCTCGGACTGGCCGCGCTCCTCGGCCCCTTTGCCGGGGTAGGCACCGGGGGTATCCACCAGCGTGATCACCGGCAGGCCGAAACGGTCGGCCAAGGACATCAGGCGGATCGCCTTGCGGTATCCTTCGGGGCGGGCCATGCCGAAATTGCGTTCAATCCGCGATTTGGTGTCGTTGCCTTTCTCGTGGCCGATCACCATCACAGGCGTGCCATTCAGCCGCGCTAAGCCACCCATCACCGACAGATCGTCGGCAAAGTTCCGGTCACCGGCAAGCGGGGTATATTCTGTGAAAAGCGCCTCGATATAGTCTTTGCAATGGGGCCGCTCGGGGTGACGCGCGACCTGACATTTCCGCCAGGGGGTCAAACCCTCATAAAGCGACTTGAGCAGATCGTCTGCCTTTTTATCCAGCGCAGAGGCCTCTTTCTGGATATCCATTTCCGGATTTTCGCGGGCCATCGCGCGCAGCTCTTCGGCTTTGCCTTCAATCTCTGCGAGCGGTTTTTCAAAATCGAGGTATTGGGTCATGAAATCCGGGCCTTTTGCATGCGGTCATAGTTATATGGCGCATGGGTGGGCCGAGTGCAACGGCAGTGGGGCACGGTAACCCACCCTTGAAGTGGTCCTGACCCTAACCTGCGATCATCTCGGACTGGCGCACAATCACTTCGGCCTGCTTGATTGAAGCGATATCGACGAGGCGACCTTTGTAAACGGTTGCCCCTTCGCCGCGTGCCTTGGCGTCTTCCATTGCGGAAAGGATCTCGCGTGCCTCTGCGACGGCCTCTGCTGACGGGGTAAAGACCTCATTGGCCAGCGCGATCTGCTTGGGGTGGATCGCCCATTTGCCGACCATACCCAAGGTGGCTGACCGCCGCGCTTGCGCGCGATAGCCTTCATCGTCACTGAAATCACCAAACGGGCCATCGACAGGCAGCACACCATGGGTGCGGCACGCCGCGACGATAGCGGTTTGCGCCCAGTGCCATGGGTCCGAATAGTGCCGCGTGTCGCCGTGCAGCATATAATAGTTTTCCTGTGTCCCGCCGATGCCGGTGGTCTGCATCCCCATAGAGGCTGCGAAATCAGCGGCACCAAGGCTCATCGCGGCCATGCGCGGGGAACTCGCGGCGATTTCCTCGACATGGGCGATGCCAGCGGCGGATTCGATAATCACCTCAAAGCTGATGCGCTTGCTGCGGCCCTTGGCGGCCTCAATCGCCGTCACCAGCGCATCGACGGCATAGACGTCAGCGGCGCAGCCCACCTTGGGGATCATGATCTGGTCAATCCGGTCGCCCGCCTGTTCCAGCACATCGACCACGTCTTTGTACCAATAGGGGGTGTCGAGGCCGTTGATGCGCACAGAGAGGTATTTGGTGTTCCAGTCCACATCGTTGATGGCCTGAATGACGTTGGCGCGCGCCGTGTCCTTGTCGGATGGTGAAACGCTGTCCTCAAGGTCAAGGTTGATCACATCCGCCGCACTCGCCGCCATCTTTTCGAACAGTTTGGTGTTCGAGCCGGGGCCAAACAACTGGCACCGGTTGGGACGTGCGGGGGGTGTTGGTTGCAAGCGGAATGACATTAGCGGCTCCTCGGCGAATGAATATTACCTATCGGTCGTTCCGTTCGGTATATTATTGCGCAGGTGCTCACAAGGGCAATTTGCAGGCGCAGCAAGTGATGCTGCGCCGCAAAATATTGGGTGGCGGTTAAACGCCCGCCGCGACGATCGCTTTGGCCAGCACAGGCACGGTTTGCGCGTTCAGACCCGCGATATTCATGCGGCTGTCCCCAACCATATAAATCCCGAAATCAGCACGCAGCTTTTCAACCAGTTCCGGTGTCGTGCCAAGGCGGCTGAACATGCCGCGGTGATGGGCCAGAAAATCAAAGCGGTCACTGTTGGTCAGGCGTCTGAGCTCATCCGCCAACTGCTGGCGCAGGGCGAGCATCCCGTTGCGGGTCTCTTCCAGCTCCGCCTCCCAATCGGCGCGCAGGGCGGGGTCCTTCAGGATCGTCGTGACAACACGCGCCCCGTGATCAGGCGGGAAGGAATAGTTCTGGCGGTTCAGGAACGACAGGTTTTGCTGTGTCAGGGCCTGCTGGTCGGCGTCTTTGCAGACAGCCATCAAAATCCCTGTCCGTTCGCGGTAAATCCCGAAATTTTTAGAGCAACTCGCCGCAATCAGGCAGTTTTCAAAGCTGCTGGCAATCTGGCGCGTGGCGATGGCATCAGCGGCAAGGCCATCGCCAAAGCCTTGGTAGGCGATATCCACGAAGGGGATGGCACCTTTGTTTTGCATCAGGTTGATGACCTGCGCCATCTGCTCATATGTCAGGTTTGCGCCGGTGGGGTTGTGACAGCAGCCATGCAACAGCACGACATCGCCCTCCGCCACCTGCTGCAAGTCGGCCATCATGCCGTCGAAATCTACGCCGCGTGTGTCGCTATCGAAATAGCGGTACTCGGCCATCTTCATCCCAAGGTACTTGATGATTGACGGGTGGTTCGGCCATGTGGGGTTCGAGAGCCAGACCGTCGCCTTGGGTGCCGCAAGGCGGATCAGTTCCAGCGCCTGACGAATAGCGCCTGTGCCACCAGGGGTGGCGATGGCGGCAACACGTTCATTCGGCACACTATCGCCCAGTACCAGATCTTTCATCACAGCACTGAATTCGGGATCACCCGCCAGCCCTGTATAGGCTTTGGTGGTCTGGTCCGCGATGATCCGCCGCTCTGCCTCTTTCACGGCGCGCATGACGGGGGTGTTGCCCGTTGCGTCCTTATAAACGCCAACGCCAAGATCAACTTTGTCAGTGCGGGGGTCAGCTTTGTACTTGGCCACGAGGGCGAGAATTTTGTCAGCGGGTTGGGCGGAAAGGTTTTCCAGCATCAGTTTGCTCCGGTCGCAATTGGAAGGTCGGCGTACATGCCCCATTCGGACCATGACCCGTCGTAAAGCGCATGGTCCGTTTTGCCGATCCGTTCAAGGGCAAGTGAAAGGATCGCTGCGGTCACGCCTGATCCACAGGTGGTGATCGCGGGTTTGGTCAGGTCAACGCCTGCTGCCTCAAAAACGGCGCGCAGGGCTGCGGGTGGCTTCATCGTGCCATCTGCATTCAAAAGATCCTGATAGTAAACGTTCTTCGATCCCGGAATATGGCCCGAACGCATCCCTTCGCGGGGTTCGGGTTGTTCGCCCCGAAAGCGCCCGGGCGCCCGGGCGTCAATGATGCAATGATCACCCAGTTTCGCAGCACGCGCGACATCGGTCACATCGCGGCTGCGGAACTCTTCGTATTTCACGGTCATATGCCGGTCGCGGATTGTTGGGGCTGCCGTTGTGGTCGTGTGACCATCGGCAAGCCACTTGGGCAGGCCGCCGTCCAACACCGCGATGTTCTTTTGGCCCATCAGGCGGAATAGCCACCAAACGCGCGCGGCCGAAAACACGCCCATCCCGTCATAGACAACAACCTGATGGCCGTCGCCCACACCCATTGCCCGCATCCGCGACATGAACTTCTCGACCGGTGGGGCCATGTGGGGCAGTTCCGAGCGGGCATCGCTGATGTCATCAATGTCAAAGAAGCGCGCGCCAAGAATATGCCCTGCGGCGTATTCGGCCTTTGGATCGCGCCCGGCATCGGGCAGATACCACGATGCATCAAAGATCCGTAAATCCGGGTCCTTGATATGCGCGGCCAGCCACGTTGTGCTGACAAGCGTTTTTGGATCGTCAGAAATGGCCGATGTCATCGCGCACCCCTTGTTCACAAGTCATTTAGGGCCTACCGCGCAGCGCCACGCAAGACAAGCCACCAGATAGGCACCACCCATGTTATTATTGGCCCAAAAATATCCCCGCCGGAGGCATCCTGCCGGTGCAATCCAGCACTTTGGGATCAATCGCCGTGGCGCAACAACCGCTGCTTCTGACGGCCCCAATCACGCTTGGCCTCGGTCTGGCGCTTGTCGTGGTTTTTCTTGCCCTTGGCGGTCGCAATCTTCAGCTTCACCAAACCACGGTCGTTAAAATACATCACCAGTGGCACAAGGGTCATGCCCTCGCGTTTGGTCGCATTCCACAGGCGGGCCAACTCGCGCCGGCTGACCAAGAGCTTGCGCTTGCGCCGTTCCTCATGGGTAAACATTGCGCGGTCATAGGGGGCGATATAGGCATTGGTCAGCCAAAGTTCGCCGTCGTCAACACTTGCATAGCTGTCCGCGATATTGGATTGGCCCGTGCGCAGGGATTTGACCTCGGAGCCGGTCAGGATGATACCGACCTCGAGATCATCCTCGATGGCATAATCATAGCGCGCACGCCGATTATCGGCGATGACTTTGTAGTTTTTGTTTTCGGGTTTCTTGGCCATAGTTGCGCACAAATAGGCGATGGGGCGCTGCGGTACAAGGTGCTGCGGGTCTGCCGCAACAGGAGAAAGCAGATGTTTGTTCAAATCGCCCTCGGAAGTACGCTGCTTGTGTTTTCGATTATGACGGCGGGGATCAGTTTCTGGGTGCTGGAAAGACGGCTCAGCAGTCTGCGGTCATGGCTGCTGCAAGCACCTCACGCCCCCAAGCTGATGCTTGTTTTGTGCGCGACCGCCCTTTGGGTGCTGCTGCAGATGACAGTCGCAGTCTGGGCCTGGGCGTTTACTTTTATGGCTTTGGGCGTTTTTGCGACGCTGGAACCCTCTGTTTACTTCGCTCTGGTCGCTTTCACGACCCTCGGATTTGGCGATATTCTTTTGCCGATCGAGTGGCGCTTGCTGGGGGGCATGGCGGCGTTAAATGGCCTGCTGAACATCGGACTTGTGACTGCGGCAATGGTCGAGACCTTGCGCCAGTTGCGCCTGCAACAAATCGCGATACAGGATCGTGACACATGAGTGTTCCGGTATTGCGTAATGCCGCCGCCCGCCACGTGTTTCTGGCGCGGCACGGGTTGCATGACCGCCCCTCGGGTGCTGGAAAAGGGGCTGATCTGAAGGCTGTAATCGACAATCTGGGTTTTGTGCAGCTGGACAGCGTCAACACTTTCGCCCGTGCCCATGACCTCATCCTTTGGTCCCGCCGCCAGCAGTATCGGCCCCGCGCGCTCCAGCATCTGTTGCACCGCGACCGCCAGATGTTCGAGCATTGGACCCATGACGCCGCCATCATCCCTATGGAAAGCTTTGCCCACTGGCGTCTGCGCTTTGCCCGTGATGAGGCACGGCTGGCCAGCCGCTGGCAAGACCAGCGCCGTGACGATTTTCACAGCAAGATCGATGCGGTCCTGCGCCAGATTTCTGATCATGGGGCCTGCACTTCAGGGCAGGTGGGAGAGGGGGAAAGCCGTGGATCGGGTGGTTGGTGGGACTGGCATCCCTCCAAGACGGCGCTCGAATATCTGTGGCGCTCGGGACAGATTTCCGTTTTGCGCCGCGATGGATTTACCAAGGTCTATGATCTCACTGAACGGGTGATTCCGGCGGAACATCTGAACCGTCGTCACCATCCTGAAGAAACGATTGATTGGTGCTGTGCGGGTGCGCTTGACCGGCTTGGGTTTGCCACTTGCGGAGAACTGGCCGCGTTCTGGGATCACATCACCCCTGCCGAGGCCAAGGTGTGGTGCGCGGCTGCTTTGGCAGAGGGCCGTGTGATCGAGATTGATGTGGAAGGTGTGGATGGCAAATTGCGCCGGTCCTTCGCTTGGCCTGATGTTATGGACACGCTGCCGCCTGCGCCAGTGCCGCGTGTGCGTATCCTGTCGCCGTTTGATCCCGCACTGCGGGACCGCAAAAGGGCAGAGCGGCTCTTTGGATTTTTCTACCGGATCGAAATATTCGTGCCCGCGCCACAGCGCAAATATGGCTACTACGTTTTCCCGGTGATGGAAGGCGACCGCATGATTGGCCGTATTGATATGAAGCGGGATGCTGGTGTTTTGGCAGTCCGTGCTTTCTGGCCCGAGCCGGATGTCCGTATGGGAACGGGGCGTGTTGCGGCACTCCGCAAAGAGCTTGAGCGCGCGGCGGTCTTTGGCGGATGTGATGACATCGCTTTTGATGACGACTGGATTCAGTCAAAATAAAAATATTGAACAATGTTCATAAATAGTATATCCCGGCTGGAACACAGTCAGGAGGCGTCATGTATTACGTTGCTCAAACAGACCAGCTTGTAGCGGACGGGGTGATCAACCCCGTGCAGGCGGATGAGATCAAATCGCGGGCGCGGTCGGCGATGATCGCGCTTTGCGTCAATACCCTGCTGATCGCGGGTATTCTGGCCGCCACGTTCGGGTTGGTGTTTCTCTTGGCCAGTGCGGCAAGCGTCGCTGTCTGCGGCGGGCTCTTTCTTGGCGCCGGATTGCTGATCTTGCGGAAGGGAGCCGCGCTTTACCGGATGTTCGGCAATGCCAGTGCGCTGATCGGGGCGGGGATGCTGATTTCCGGCACAGGGATTGAGCTGGCCACGCGGATGCCCGATAGCGCTGGTCCCTTGATGGCGGTGATCGGTGCGGTGCTAGGTGCGCTGTTCTTCTGGCGCTTTCGGATGGGCTTTGCCCGATTGCGGTTTGCTTACGGGGCTGTGCTGGTGATGGCTGCAGCGCTCCATTTGACTGGTGTCTATGGCGCGGCGCATCAGTTCGATCTTGCAGGCTGGCCCATGCCCCTTATCCATTTCTACGCTTTTGCCGCAATTGTGGCGCTGGGCGTGACGCTCGATTTGCGCGTCATCACGGCTTTGGCGATCGTTCCGTTCGGGCAGATGCTGGACACCGGCACCTATTATTTCACGGCCGCCTATGTCTTTTACTCGCCCGAAACGACGCTGAGCATCTTGCAGATGGGTCTACTGATTGCCGCCTGTTTGTGGGCCATCAGTCGTGGTGGTGCCACCATCGCGCGGCAGGCGGGTGTGTTGATGATCATGGCGTTCATTGTCGCCAACTTGTGCTTTCTGGTGGGCAGCATTTTTGGTGATGTCGTGGGCGAGCGTCTGTGGGGACCACGGTACAGCGACTACGCCAGCGACTGGACCGCCTATGATGCCGCCAGAGATGCCTTCCGCCTGCAGGCGATCAACATCAGCGAACATGTTTACGCAATCGTCTGGGCGGTACTCTTGGGCGCTTTGATTGTCTGGGCGGCGTTGTCCAACCGGCGCGGCATGTTCAACGCGGCAATGACCTTTGCGGGCATCCATGCCTATACGCAGATGTTTGAAAGCTTCTACGACGAACCACTGGCCTATGTGATCGGCGGGTTGGCGGCGATCCCCTTGGCCTTTGGGTTGTGGCGGTTGAACAATGCGTGGTTCAAACCGCTGTCGCCGGCCAGTACGCGGTAGGGTGGGTAAAACCCACCTTACAGCAACCCCGCATGCACCATCGCTGCGCGCATCTTTGCTTTGGTCTCATCGGTCAACCCGACGAGCGGCAGTCGCACTTCATCACTGCACATGCCCAGCAAGGACATGCCGTATTTCGCGCCCGCCACACCCGGTTCGGTAAAGATGGCTTCGTGCAGCGGCATCAGTTGGTCGAGCTGTGTCAGCGCTTTGGCATAATCGCCCGCGAGCGTGCTTTCCTGAAACGCCGCACAGAGCGCAGGTGCGACGTTGGCCGTCACGGAAATGCACCCGACCCCGCCATGGGCGTTGAACCCGAGCGCTGTGGCGTCCTCACCCGAAAGCTGCACGAAATCCGGACCACAGGTCATCCGTTGCTTGGGCACGCGTGACAGATCGCCGGTGGCGTCTTTTACGCCGATTATCATTTCATGCTTGGCCAGCGCACCCATCGTCGCGGGGGTCATATCGACCACGGACCGCCCCGGAATATTGTAAATCACAATCGGCAGGCCGCAATCTGCTGCGGCCTCGAAATGCGCGATCAGACCGGCTTGGGTCGGCTTGTTGTAATAGGGTGTCACGACCAGCGCCGCATCCGCACCGGCCTTTTTGGCGGCCTGCACCAGACGCACCGTTTCAATTGTATTGTTTGATCCTGCACCGGCAATCACGGGGATGCGTCCGGCGGCTTCTGCAATCACCGTTTCCACGACCATATCATGTTCCGCGTGGGTCAGTGTCGGGCTTTCGCCTGTTGTTCCCACTGGCACCAAACCATGGCTGCCTTGGTCCACATGCCAGTTCACAAGTTTTTTCAGCGCATCCACATCGACTTTGCCGTTCGAAAACGGCGTGACGAGGGCGGGGAGTGATCCCTTAAACATGGCACGCTTCCTTCTTGCTAGCGGCCCGCCTGAGCCGCGATAAAATCGCGCGGACACTAGGCGCAGACGGGAAATCCTACAAGCCCTTCGTTTTGCTGAATCCGCTGCGAGGATTTGCGCGCACTGCCGCGTTTGTGAGTTGTTATTGTCGCGCCACAGGCTAATTTCAGTGTAAAAGAGGTGCGCGGTGAAGTTCCAGAAATTCATGATTTTGTGTCTCGCTCATGCGGTCGCTACTGGCCCTGCGCAGGCCCAATCGGTTGATGCCAAAAGCATTGCCGCGATTGATGCTGCCCAAAGTGACTGGGACGTGGCGGCGCAAATCGCGCAAGGTGTTGGACCCGTCACGCGGGACACGCTGATGTGGCTGCGCCTGCGGACAGGGGACGCCCCATTTGCCGCCTACCGCGATTTTCTGAACCGCCGCGCGGATTGGCCTGGCTTGGACCGTTTGCGCTCTGAGGCCGAGTTGATGATTGACGACAGCATCGCCCCTGCAGATGTCGTCGCATGGTTCGCGGGAGAGACACCGCAAACAGGCGAGGGGGCTGTGCGTCTGGCACAGGCGCATTTGGCGCTGGGGCAGGCCGAGGCAGCGCGCGATGTCCTGCGTGACACTTGGATCAACGCGCGTCTGTCCGAGGATGGGCAGGCCATCATGGTGGCGGTGTTCGGCGCGGAACTCAGGCCCTTCCATGCCGCCCGTGTTGATGCCCTTTTGTGGCGGTCGCGCGCAGAGGATGCAGCCCGCATGCTGCCGCTTTTATCCGAGGACCAAGCCGCGCTGGCGGCGGCCCGCATCGGCTATATCACCCGCGCCGATGATCTGCCTGCCCGCGTAGCCGCAGTTCCCGCAGCTCTGCGTCAGGATCCGGGCCTTGCCTACGACCGCTATTCCTGGCTTGCCAGTCGCGGCGAACGGACCGATGCCGTCCAGATGCTGCTCGAACGCTCCACCAGTGCCGCCGCCTTGGGCGAGCCGTTTCGCTGGTCGGGCTGGCGCCGTGTGCTGGCCCGCTGGGAAATGCGCGAAGGGCGTGCCGAACAGGCCTATCAGCTTGCCTCGCGCCACTATCTGACCGACGGCGAATCCTATGCTGATCTGGAGTGGCTGGCAGGGTATCTTTCCCTGACCTACCTCGGCGATCCGACACAGGCCCTGATCCATTTCCAGAACGGCTTGCGCGCCTCAAGCGGTCCGATATCGCTGGGGCGGATGCATTATTGGATTGGCCGCACCCATGTCGTGAAAGGCAACGTCGATTTGGCGGCAGAGGCCTATAGTGCCGGGGCTGACCATCAGACGAGCTTTTATGGCTTGTTGGCGTCTGAAAAGGTGGGGCGTGCGCTGGATCCGTCCCTTGCGGGAACGCCCGTTGATTGGGCGGATGCCCCTGTTTTTGACGATGACATCGTGCAGGCGGCGCTGATCTTGCTTGCGGGCGGTGAACGTGGTGCGGCGTTTACCTTTTTTGCGCATTTGGGCAGGACGCTCAGCGCGTCAGAGATTGCCACTTTGGGTGCCTATCTGACCGAGATTGACGAGCCTTATTATACGCTTTTGCTGGGCAAGGCTGCGGTAGAGCGCGGCATTCTGATCCCGTCGGTCTATTACCCCATTCATGACATGGCTGCGTTGGACCTTCCGGCAGAGCCTGCATTGGCGCTGTCAATTGCGCGCCGCGAGAGCGAGTTCAATGAAACCATCGGAAGCCCCGTTGGTGCATTGGGTCTGATGCAGGTCATGCCTGCCACGGCAGAAGAGGTGTCAGGCAGCCTTGGGATGCCCTATTCGCGTGGTCAGCTGACGAACGACTGGCGGTACAATGCAACCATTGGCGCGAACTATCTGGCCTTTCTGGAGGAAGAGTTCGGGCCTACCCCCGTGATGATCGCCGCAGGTTACAACGCAGGCCCCAGCCGTCCGCGCCAGTGGATGGATGAACGCGGCGATCCGCGTTTGCTTGAGATGGATGTCGTCGACTGGATCGAGCACATCCCGTTTCGCGAAACCCGCAACTATGTGATGCGTGTGACCGAAAGCATCCCCGTCTATCAGGCCCGGCTGACAGGGCAAACGGGCCCTGTGCGTTTCACCGAACTGCTGATCGGCAAAAAGCCCTTGCTGCGCCCGCGTGCCCGCCCTCAACGCGTGGCAAGCGATGCGCCGTCCGATGTCGTCCGTCCGGTTGCGCGGCCCTAGGCGACCTTTTTCGCCCGCCACAGCGTGAAAAGCCCTGCTGCGACAACGATGGCCGCACCAACGGCCACGTTGGGCCGCAGGGTTTCGCCCAAGAGAAAGATGCCGATGGCGCTGGCGAAGACCAGTTGCAGATAGGCGAAGGGCTGCACTTCGCTGGCCTCGGCGACCTCGTAGGTTTTGATCAAGAGCCAATGACCGCCGGCACCCGTGACACAAAGTGCCGCCATCCAGCGCCAGTCAGCCGCGCTCATCGGTTCCCAGAACCACACCCCTGCCACGGTCATCACCACGGCACCTGATGTGCCGGTCCAGAAGAATGACGTGGCCGTGGTGTCTTTGCGTGACGCATAGCGGGTCAGCAGGCCGTAGAGTGCAAACATGAACGCCGCCGCCAGCGGGATGACGGCCGCGGGGGCAAAGACCGCATAACCGGGCTGCAAGATCACAAGCACGCCGATAAAGCCGATGCCGATTGCGGTCCAGCGCCGCCAGCCGACTTGCTCGCCCAAGACCGGACCAGAGAGAGCCGCGATGAGAAGCGGATAGCAGGCAAAGACCGCGTGGCTTTCCACCAGTCCCAGCAGGACAAAGCCGCTGACCATCACGCAAATCTCAAGCGAGAGCAGCGTGCCGCGTGTGATTTGCAGGATCGGTTGCTTTGTTGCAGCGGCGGCACGGATCGAACCGGATTGCTTGGTCGCGATACTGATGACGAAGGCGGCAAAGAACCAATAGCGGATCATCACGATCATGATGACGTTGTATTCCCCTGCCAGATGCCGCGAAATCCCGTCTTGGACCGCAAAAATAAAAGTGGTGGCGATCATCAGCATGATGCCAAGGCGGGGGTTATTCTGCATCGGGCATCCTTGCGCAGGTCATATGTCTTTTGCGGCCAAAGCCCGGCACGCGGGTGACGTCAAAACCGGCCTCGGACAGGGCGTGCCGCACAGCACCCGCCGCCGAATAGGTCGCCGCCGTGCCGCCCGCTTTGGTGTGGGTGCCGACGGCGGTGAGCAATGAAGGTTCCCAGAGTTCAGGGTTCTTGGCGGGGGAAAACCCATCAAGGAACCATGCGTCTGCCTGTTTGTCCCATGCGGGCAGCGTTTCGCGCGCGTCGCCTGTGATGACTTCGAGCATTGGGCCGTTGGGAAGTTGGACCGCGCCCTTATCAGGCGTCCATGCTGCCAGCAGGGCCTCTGCATAGGGCGCCAGTTCTGCGAAATGCGCCAGTGCTGCGGCCATATCGTCGGGTGCCATCGGGAAAGCCTCGAACGAGGTAAAAGACAGTGTCCCGGGCCGTCCCGCCTTGTCCCATGCCGCCCAAGTGACCAGCAGGTTCAGACCGGTGCCAAACCCCAGTTCCGCGATCTGGAACGCCCCGCCAAACCGCGCAGGCAGGTTGTTGCCCGCCAGAAAAACGTGCTCTGTCTCGGCCATGCCATTATCGAGTGAATAATAAGGGTCATCGAAGGCCTGCGCGATGGGTACGCCGTCGCGCCATTCTATCGTTGCTCTCTGGTCTGTCATCGGCCCTTGCCTTACCACTGCATCCATCTTTGAGCGGAAGGACAACGAATGGCAACGGCTGATGTGACGGTCATGGGGGCAGGCGTTTTTGGGCTGTCGGTGGCCTATGCCTGTGCGCGGCGCGGTGCGGTGGTGCGCGTGATTGATCCGCATGGTGTGGCCGCAGGGGCAAGTGGCGGATTGGTGGGGGCCTTGGCCCCGCATGTGCCCGAGAACTGGAACGCAAAGAAGGCGTTTCAGTTTGAGAGCTTGATCATGGCCGAGGCATTTTGGGGCGATGTTGCGGCCCTCACCGGCCAAGACGTGGGATATGCGCGGTCAGGCCGATTGCAGCCTTTGGCGGATGATCGCGCGGTCGCACTGGCGCAAGCCCGCGCCGAGACTGCCGCGACCCTTTGGCAAGGCAAGGCGATCTGGGAGGTCGTCCCGACGGCAGACGCGCCATGGATGCCGCCATCGCCCACCGGCATGGTCGTGCATGATACGCTATCGGCCCTGATCCACCCCCGCCGCGCGACCCGCGCTTTGGCGGACGCAGTTGTGGCGCTGGGCGGTGAGGTGCTGACCGAGGGCCGCGCAGAGGGCAAGGTGGTCTGGGCCACAGGCTGGGCAGGGATGCAAGAAACGGGTGGCAACGGTGTGAAAGGACAGGCGGCGCTGCTTGATTTCAACGCTGCAGGTCAGCCGCAGCTTTTTGCCGATGCTTTGCATATTATACCGCACGGCGATGGCACAGTCGCGATTGGGTCCACATCCGAGCGTGAATTCGACGATCCTTACGGCACCGATGATGCACTGGATGACGTGCTGACCCGCGCTTATGCCGCCTTTCCGGTTCTGGCTGATGCACCGGTGCTGGAACGTTGGGCAGGCGTGCGTCCGCGCAGCAAAAGCCGCGCGCCAGTGCTGGGCGCGCATCCGACGCGTGATGGAGAATACATCGCCAATGGCGGCTTCAAGATCGGCTTTGGCATGGCGCCAAAGGTCGGCGCGGTGATGGCCGCCCTCGTGTTGGACGATGACGACCAGATCCCCGAAGGCTTTCGCGCCTAGACGTCTGGTGCTTTGGCGAACGGCAGATGGCCTGTCTTGATCCAGAACTTTGCGCCATCCTTGCCGCCTGTGACCTGCATCGCGTCCCCATCGGGCACACGCAGCCATGTGCCTTTGGCAAGGGTGTCTGAGCCTTCGGTCGCGTCGCCTTCAATCATCAACAGTTCAGCACCGCCTTTGGGTGTTTCTGCAAAGACCGCATCAGGCGCGAGCGTGATGAAACGCACAGTTTCCTGTGCGTCTTGATGCAGTGTCTGTGCGCTGACACCTTTCCCCAGATCGGCAAGATCTGCGCCCATCTCTTTGCGAAACTGGGTGCGGTCATCGAGGTCGAATTGCCAGAGTTTCACAAAGATCGTGCAGCCTTCGTCGGCCCCCGGTGTATGCGATGTGGTCGGCGGATTGCGCACGTAGGTGCCCGCCGGATAGTCGCCGTGTTCATCCTGAAACACGCCGTCCAGCACGATGAATTCCTCGCCCCCTGTATGGGTATGAGCGGAAAATTTACTGCCGGGCGCATAGCGCACGATGGAGGTCGCACGCGCCACCTCATCGCCAATCCGGTCGAGCATACGCCGGTCAACCCCGGCCATGGGCGATGCTTTCCAAGGAATATCTTGGGTGTGCAGCAAGACGCGTTTTGTGAAATCAGCGTTGAGTTCCATGTGTTGTCCTTACAGTGGGGTGATGGTGATGCCAGCGTCTGTCAAATGCTGGCGGATGCCGCGGGCCATTTCCACAGCACCCGGCGTGTCGCCATGCAGGCAGATCGTATCAATCTGGCAGGGGATGTGTTTGCCGCTCTCGGCGATAATCGCGCCTGCGTCCAGCATTTTCAGGATACGCGGTGCTGCTGTCGCGGCGTCATGCAGGACAGCACCGGGCAGGCTGCGGTCGACCAGCGTTGCGTCATCATTATAGGCACGGTCGGCGAAAATCTCGCCGGCCCAGTTGCAGCCCAGATCGCGCACGACGTCCTCCATCGCGGTGGCGGCAAGCACCATGATCACGATGTCTGGGTCCACGTCGAGGGCGGCGGTGTAGCAGGCCTTGGCCAGAGCGGGATCAACAGATGCCATGTTGGACAGTGCGCCATGCAGTTTGAGGTGGCGCACCTTGCCACCGGCCCGCCGCGCCATGGCTTGGGCGGCACCCAGTTGATAGGCCACGGCATTCGCAATCTCGGTATGCGGCAGCGGCAGCTTGCGCCGCCCGAACCCTTTAAGGTCAGCAAACCCCGGATGCGCCCCGATGCCTACGCCGTTGGCGACCGCAAGGCGCATGGTTTTGTCCATCACGTCAGGGTCGCCCGCGTGAAACCCGCAAGCAATATTGGCAGAGGATACGATATCCAACAGCGCCGCGTCGTCGCCCATGCGCCAATCGCCAAAGCCTTCGCCCATGTCAGAATTAAGATCGACAGTTCGTGTCATGTCTATGCCTTTCAGGGTCGTCGCAGGTGTGCCTCGGTATTTCACATGTAGCGAAGTCACCGGGCAATGTCATGCGGGGGCACTTAGCCCCGGGGCGCGCAGAATCTAGTCATAGTCGACATTAAACCACCCGACGACCTGCCCCGTTTAAATGCCACCTTCGGCGAGTGTTATGGCGATGTCCGAGGCACCCGTGAAATCATCTGCGGGGACACCGACCTTCATTGTCAGCGACCCCATGTCATCAGGTTGCGGCCGTAGATGCAAAATGGTGCGCCAATGCACAGCATCGCGCACATCGTTGCGCGGATCGCGCCCTTGACGCAGCGCAGACTGCCGATGCTATAGAAAGTTGACCTTATCGTGACGGTAATCGACGTTGGGTTTTCCTAGTAACTCTGTCAAGAGAGCCCTATTTAACCCCGTAATATCGCGTGAAGCGCCCCTGCGCGTGCGGAAATAGCTTTTAAGGAGTGCCTCATGGCACAAGAGATGCAACCGGATTTGGCCGGAAAACTGACATTTGACGGTGATAAAGGCGCTGGGCGGTCCAAGTGGGTGGCCATATTCTTGGCGTTGCTTCTGATCGGGTGGATGGGCAGCGGCTATATCCTGCCGTCGCAAGGGGCAGATGATGAACAGGCGCAGGCCACTGCCCCGCAGGCGGTTACCGTCGCGGTGATCCCGTCTGAGGCGCAAGACGTCCAACTTGTCCTGACCGCAGAAGGCCAGTCAGCGCCTGACCGCGTCACAGGTGTGCAGGCCGAAGCATCAGGGCAGGTCGTCTCTGTCTCTGTGGCCCGCGGTGATCTTGTCAGTGCCGGACAGGAAATCGGTCGGCTGGATGCATCCACAATCGAGGCGCAGCTTTTGCAGGCGCAGACACAGCAAGAGCAGGCCACACGTGATTTGAACAATGCACTGGCGCTGCAAGAGCGGGGCGTTGCCACCGAAGACCGCGTTAGCGCAGCACGCGCAGCCAAAGCCGCTGCCGATGCAGCCTTCACAGCCGCGCAAGAGCAATTGGACAAAACCATCGTTCGTGCGCCCTTTGCGGGGCGGCTGAATGATCTGACGCTTGATGAGGGCGAATTTGTGGACAACGGCAGCGTCGTAGCCGAGGTGATCGACAATGATCCGCTGACGGTGGTTATTCAGGTGCCACAGCAGGCCCTTTCTCGCATTCAGACCGGTCAAACATCGACGGTGGATTTCATCACTGGTGAACAACGCTCCGGTGTCGTGAGCTTTATTGGCGCAAACGCCGATCAGCAGACCCGCACGTTCCGCGTTGAGGTGACCGTTGATAACCCTGATAGCGTAATGCCTGCCGGTCTGAGCGCGCGGATTGCACTTCCGACAGGGCAGGCGCGCGGGCACTTTATTTCGCCAGCGATCCTGTCACTGGGCACCAACGGTGAATTGGGCATCAAGATTGTCGAGGATGACAACACCGTGGCCTTCTTGCCTGTCGCCATCGCGCGCGCCCAGACGGACGGCGTGTGGATTACCGGACTGCCGGAAAGCGCCAGTATTATCACTGTGGGGCAGGGCTTTGTGAATGCGGGCGATCTGGTGGATCCACGCCCGATTGCAGCTGACCAGATTTCGGAAATTGCGCAATGAACACATTGATCGATGCCGCTTTCA
The DNA here is from genome assembly GCA_942490805.1 of uncultured Alphaproteobacteria bacterium. GTDB lineage: Bacteria > Pseudomonadota > Alphaproteobacteria > Rhodobacterales > Rhodobacteraceae > Yoonia. Next base: position 113,920 of record CALNYU010000005.1, read on the forward strand.
AGCGCAGCAAAGTTGTTTTGCTGATGCTTGCGTTTTTGTTGGCCGTGGGAACTTTGTCCTACAGCGCAATCCCGAAAGAGAGTAACCCTGAAATCCCGATCCCGATTGTCTTTGTCTCGGCATCGGTTGACGGGATATCGCCAGAGGATTCCGAAGATGTCCTTGTCGGGCCACTGGAAACCGAGTTTGCTTCTCTGACAGGTCTCAAATCCATGACCGCCACGGCCAGTGAAGGGCGCGGCGCTGTCCAGCTTGACTTTGAGCCGGGGTTTGATGCGGCCGAAGCTTTGGACAAGGTCCGTGAAGGCGCCGACAAGGTTGAAAACGAACTGCCCTCTGACGCCACCGTCATTGTCACCGAAATCAACACGGCGCTTTTTCCGATCCTGACCGTGATCCTGTCTGGCCCGGTGCCTGAGCGCACGCTCAACGCGCTTGCCGAAGACTTGCAGGACGATATCGAGGCGCTCAGCGGCGTTCTTGAAGTGGATGTGGGTGGCAAGCGGACCGAGCTGTTGGAAGTGCTCATCGATCCGACCGTTTTCGAGACTTATAATATCTCTTTTAACGAGCTGATCAGCTCGATTACCAACAACAACCAGTTGATTGCCGCAGGCGCGATCGAGAGCGAGGCGGGACGCCTTGTGCTTAAGGTGCCGGGGTTGATCGGGAACCTTGAAGACGTGATGGAACTGCCGATCCTCGTGCGCGGCCAGACGGTTGTGACATTCGCCGATGTTGCCACGATCCGCCGCACCTTTGAGGACCCGACAGGTTTTGCACGCATCGATAGCCAGCCTGCTTTGGCGCTTGAGATCAAAAAGCGTGTTGGTGCCAATATCATCGAAACGGTGGCCGAAGTGCGCGGCGTGGTCGAAGCGGCGCAGGCGGAATGGCCCGACAACGTGCAGGTGCGCTACACGCTGGACGAAAGCGAAACTGTTAAGACGATGCTGTCTGACTTGGAGGCGAATGTCATCGCTGCGATTATCCTAGTGATGATCGTTGTGGTTTATGCGCTGGGGCTGCGGTCCTCGCTCTTGGTGGGCCTCGCTATACCCGGAGCGTTTCTGACGGGTGTTGCAGGGCTTTATTTCATGGGCTTCACGATGAATATCGTGGTGCTCTTCTCATTGATCCTTGTGGTGGGGATGCTGGTTGACGGGGCCATTGTGACGGTCGAATTGGCCGACCGGTACCTGCATGAAGGCCAATCCCCCAAAGAGGCCTACGCCCGTGCCGCAAAACGGATGGCGTGGCCGATCATCGCCTCAACCGCGACCACGCTTTGCGTGTTCTTCCCGTTGCTGTTCTGGTCGGGTACGGTGGGCGAGTTTATGAAATTCTTGCCCATTACGGTGATCTTTACGCTGACGGCATCGCTCTTCATGGCGCTGATCTTTATCCCTGTTATGGGTGGCCTGATCGGCAAGCGCCAATCGCAATCAGCCAAGGCCAAGGCCCAACTCTATGCCGCAGAACATGGTGATCCGCGTAAAATGACCGGGTTTATGGGCGGCTATGTGCGCGTTTTGGAATGGTCGATCCTGCGGCCCTGGACGACGTTGAGCTTTGCAATGATCGCGCTGGTCGCATCCTTCGTCGCCTATGGCAGCTTTGGCAACGGCCTGACATTCTTTCCCGAGGTCGAGCCGGATTATGCGCAGGTCGAAGTGCGCGCCAAAGACAACTTCTCGGTCTATGAGCAGGACGCTTTGGTGCGTCAGGTCGAGGCGCGACTGGCCGGATATGACGAGATCGCCAGCATTTATTCCCGTTCTGGTGGGGCCAATGATGGCGGCGACACGATTGGCACCTTGCAGCTGGAATTGGCCGAGTGGGACACGCGACGCCCTGTTGCGCAGATTGCCGAAGATATCCGCGCCGATATGGCCCAGATCCCCGGCATTGATGTGCAGGTCCAAACCTCCAGCGGGGGGCCCGGTGGCGGCAAGCCGATCAACCTTGAGGTCATTGGCAATTCGCAAGCCGATCAAGAAGCGGCTGTTGGCATTATCGTAGACGAGATGACCCGTATGGGTGGCTTTATCGACGTGGTCGACAGCCGCCCAAGCCCGGGCGTTGAGTGGCAAATAACCGTGGATCGTTCCGAGGCTGCACGCAGTGGCGCGAACGTCGCCCTTTTGGGGCAGGCGGTACAGTTGTTGACGCGCGGGATTACCGTGGCGGACTACCGCCCCGAAGATGGTGATGGTGAGGTCGATATCGTCGTGCGCTTCCCCGCGGGCGACCGCACATTGGCCGAACTTGAAGCACTGCGTGTGCCGACAAGTGCCGGCCTCGTACCGATCTCGAATTTCGTATCGTTTAATCCTGCGCCACGCAGCGGTGTGATCACGCGGATTGACCAAGAGCGTGTGATTACCATCTCGGCAGATGTTGCCGCAGGCGAGTTGGCCAATGACAAGACAGTCGCGCTGCAAGCCGCGATTGAGACCCTCGATCTGCCGTCCGGCGTTCGTGTGGAGTTTGGCGGCGAAGCCGAGGATCAGGCGGAATCGATGACCTTCCTGATCGGGGCTTTCTTGTCGGCGATTGGTTTGATGTTCGTGATCCTGCTGACCCAGTTCAACAGCTTCTGGCAGGCCGGGATTGTGATGTCCGCGATTGTGTTTTCCGTCGCCGGTGTCTTGCTTGGGCTGATGATCACGGGTCGTCCCTTTGGTGTTGTCATGGGCGGGATCGGTGTCATCGCTTTGGCGGGGATCGTGGTGAACAACAATATTGTTCTGATCGACACGTTCAATGAGCTGAAAGCACAAGGTTTTTCATCACTTGAGGCCGCTTTGCGTACAGGGGCGCAGCGTTTGCGCCCTGTGGTGCTGACCTCGGCGACGACGGCCTTGGGTTTGATGCCGATGGTGATCGGGTTGAACATCAACTTCTTCACGCGTGAAATCGTCTATGGGGCCCCGTCCACACAGTGGTGGACCGAGTTGTCGAGTGCGATTGCGGGGGGGTTGGTCTTTGCGACGATCCTGACGCTGCTCTTGACCCCTGCGATGTTGATGTTGGGTGAACGCCGCGCAAAGCGGTTTGAGACCAGCGATCCTGCGCTCGTCCCTGCAGAGTGATCAGCCTGTGATACGCGCGGCTGCTGCCTCGGCGGCGGCCAGCGCACCTTCGATCAAGCCGCCATTGTCGGGCGCCATTTCGGTGATCGCGAAAATCAGCTTGTCGTCCCAGATGCGGCGCAGCGGCGCGGGCATCGTATAAGGCGGATGGCCCGGCGGCGGCGTGGAGTCGGCCGCTGTGGCGGTGAAGGGTGCTTGTGACCAATCCATCAAAGTCGCTGCAATCGGTGCGCCTGCCTGCGGGCCGAAGAGGTTTTCAAGTTGCGCAAGCGCGGCGGATTGTACCGCGTCACCCGCCTGCGCACGGACTGCGGCGGGCAGTCCGACAAACCCGAAAAGCGCGCCAAAGCTGCCGTCCTCGGGGCTGGCGTCATGGATTTCGGCCAAGGGTCCGCGCCTGCTACTGGCGTCTCCTGACAGCCCGTCTTTGCGCCAGAAAGGTGAGGGATAAACGGCTACGAATTTTGCATGCGCGCCCATCCATGTGGGAATCGCGTTGAGCGCTGCTAGCGCGTTGTCGGGCAGGGCGGGCGTAAAGCGCAGCCTAGCCGCAAGGCGCGGTGGGATGCAGAGGACGATCCGGTCAGCGGTGATCGTACGCCCGTCATTCAATTGGGCGGAGGGGCGGTCATCAACGGCGGTCACGGCGCAACCGCGCAGAATATTCTCTGGCCTCAGGCGTGCGGCGAGGGCATCAGTTAGTGCACTCGTCCCGCCAGCGATCCGCAGGCTGCCTGCCATCGACATGAAACCTTGGCCTTGCACCACCTCGCCACTGGCCTGTTCAAAGAGTTGCTCGCCATCGGACCATTGCTCAAACAGATGCAGATCAAGTGCGCTGGCAAGTGCGGCCACACGGGTCTGGCCGGGCCAGACCCATGAGGGGCCAAGGTCGAAGTGTGCGCCCTCAACGTCTAGTGATTTGATGCGCCCGCCCAGACGCCCACGCGCCTCAACCAGCGTATAGGCGTGACCTGCGCGTTCCAGCGCGTAGGCCAGTGACAGACCGGATAATCCGCCGCCGATAATCAATGTGGGGGTATGCATGTGGCGACCTCTGCCTTTGGTTTCAGTCTGCCATAAAGGGTGGGCGCGGCCGATGAAAGGCCGCGCCCGCTGCGTTCTTACTTCACGTCGAAACGGTCAAGGTCCATGACCTTGGACCATGCCGCAACGAAGTCTTTGGCAAACTTCGCACCGGCGTCGCTTTGTGCGTAAAGCTCGGACAGGGCGCGCAGTTGCGAGTTGGACCCGAAGACCAGATCGACACGTGTACCGGTCCATTTGACGTCGCCTGTGGCGCGGTCACGGCCTTCATATGTGCCCTCATCGCTGCCCTTCTGCCATGTCGTCGCCATATCGGTGACGTTGACAAAGAAGTCGTTGGTCAACGCGTCGGTCTTGTCTGTGAACACGCCGTGCTTGGACCCGCCGGTGTTAGCGCCCAGCACACGCAGACCGCCCACCAGCACCGTCATTTCAGGCGCAGAGAGTGTCAGCAATTGCGCGCGGTCAACCAACATCGCCTCGGCAGGCACAGTGTAGTCGCCCTTGAGGAAGTTGCGGAAACCGTCTGCTTCTGGCTCCAAAGGCTCAAAGCTTTCGGCGTCTGTCTGTTCCTCGGTCGCGTCCATGCGGCCCGGTGTGAACGGTACGGCGATGTCGTGGCCGCCGTTCTTGGCCGCCTGTTCGACAGCCGCACAGCCACCCAGCACGATCAGATCGGCCAAAGACACTTTCTTGCCGCCTGTTGCTGCACCATTGAAGTCGCTCTGGATGCTTTCCAGCGTTGAGAGGACTTTGGACAGTTGCGCCGGATCATTCGCCGCCCAGTCCTTTTGTGGGGCCAGACGGATGCGGGCACCATTGGCACCGCCGCGCTTGTCCGATCCACGGAAGGTCGACGCAGAGGCCCAAGCGGTCGCAACCAGTTCTGACATCGACAGACCAGAACCGAGGATCTTCGCCTTCAGGTCGGCGATATCCGCAGCATCGACCAACGGGTGATCGACGGCAGGGATCGGGTCTTGCCAGATCAGGTCTTCGGCAGGCACCTCATTGCCAAGATACAGCGCCTTTGGCCCCATATCGCGGTGGGTCAGCTTGAACCATGCGCGGGCATAGGCATCGGCGAACTCTTCAGGGTTCTCGTGGAAGTGGCGCGAGATTTTCTCGTAAGCGGGGTCCATCTTCATCGCCATATCCGCCGTGGACATGATGATCGGCACCTTCTTGGAGGGGTCTTCCGGATCGGGAGCCATGTCCTCTTCCTGCAGGTCCTTGGGCGTCCACTGCTGCGCACCGGCCGGGCTCTTGGTCAAGACCCAGTCATATTTGAACAGCACATCGAAATAGCCCATGTCCCACTGTGTCGGGTTCGATGTCCATGCACCCTCAAGACCGGATGTGATCGCATCGCGGCCTTTGCCGGATTTGTAGGTCGACAGCCAGCCAAAGCCCATGTTCTCCATCGGCGCGCCTTCCGGCTCGGGGCCGACATGCTCAACCGGGCCTGCGCCGTGGGTCTTGCCGAATGTGTGGCCACCTGCGGTCAAGGCGACGGTTTCATAGTCGTTCATCGCCATACGCGCAAAGGTTTCACGGATGTCGCGGGCCGAGGCCAGCGGGTCAGGGTTGCCATCGGGGCCTTCGGGGTTGACGTAGATCAGACCCATCTGCACCGCAGCCAGCGGGTTTTCGAGATCGCGGTCGTTGGAATAGCGCGCCAGCTCGTGGTCGCTGGTAGCGAGCCATTCATCTTCGCGGCCCCAATAGACGTCTTCCTCTGGCTCCCAAGTATCGGCACGGCCACCGGCAAAGCCGAACATCTTCAAGCCCATGGATTCCATCGCGACGTTGCCGCAAAGCACGAAAAGGTCAGCCCAGGAAATCTGGTTGCCGTATTTCTGTTTGATCGGCCACAGCAGGCGGCGGGCTTTGTCCAAGTTGCCGTTGTCGGGCCAGCTATTCAGTGGCGCAAAGCGCTGCTGGCCGCCACCGGCGCCACCGCGACCGTCGGCGGTGCGATAGGTGCCTGCGGCATGCCATGCCAGACGGATGAACAGACCACCATAGTGGCCATAGTCGGCAGGCCACCAATCCTGGCTGTCGGTCATCAGTCCGTGCAAGTCTTTCTTGAGCGCCTGCAGGTCCAGCTTTTTGAACTCTTCGGCATAGTTGAAATCTGCGCCCATCGGATTCGAGGCAGGGGCGTTCTGGTGCAGGATTTTCAGGTTCAACTGGTTTGGCCACCAGTCCTTGTTCCCACGCACGCTGTTGGTGCTCTGAATAGCGGTCCCGTGCATGACTGGGCATTTTCCGGCGTTGTTACCGTCCATTGTCTTTTCTCCGATGTAGGTTGCAGTGTGCCGCCGAAAGATAAGCAGAAATTCGGCAGCGCTCCATTGATGAATATCACTTACTTAGAATTATTTTAAGTTGCAATTTTTCATCACACTCATAACTTCAGGTTATGAATAATCTCACACTCAAACAGTTGCGCTATTTCGAGGCACTCTCACGCCATGGCCATTTTGGCCGTGCGGCAGATGCCTGCGCAATTTCCCAGCCAGCGTTGTCCGTTCAGATCAAGGAGTTGGAAACGAGCCTTGGCACACCGCTTTTTGAACGCGGACCACGGCAGGTGCGCCTGACAGCATTTGGCGAAGACTGGGCGCTGCGTGTGCGCGATATTCTGCGCGCGGTTGATGAGTTGGGCGAGATGGCGCGCGCGGCGCAGGCCGGGTTGGTGGGCCGTTTGCGGATCGGGGTGATTCCCACGATTGCACCCTATTTGCTGCCGGGCCTTATTGGGCATCTGGCGCGCGCGCATGCCGAATTGGACGTGCATATTCGTGAAACAGTCACGCCGCGCTTGATCGAAGAGTTGACGAACGGGCAGATTGATACAGCGATTGTCGCATTGCCTGTGTCAGAGCCGGGGTTCGAAGAGGTTCCGTTGTTTGATGAAAGCCTGATGTTGGTGCGTCCGGTCAAAGATGCAGAGCGCCCTGTGCCCAGCCCCGACGATCTGCGCCAGATGCGTCTGCTGATGTTGGAAGAGGGCCATTGTTTCCGTGATCAGGCGCTGTCGTTTTGCAACTTGCAAAGTGCTGCCGCGCGCGAGGGGCTGGATGGCAGTTCGCTGTCCACGCTGGTGCAAATGGTGGGGGCGGGGATTGGTGTGACGCTGATCCCCGAAATGGCCGTAGCCGTTGAAACCCGCTCTGCCCCTGTTTGTATCAGCAGGTTTGCAGAACCGCAGCCGAAACGGACGGTCGGAATGATCTGGCGCAAGACCAATCCGCTGGCGGATCAACTGCGCCAGATCGCCGATGTGGTCCAGCAGGTCGGGCGGGATCTCTCGCCTTAATGATCGCTGTCCAGTAGATCGTCTAACAAAGGATTTGGGAATTTGCGCGCGATCGTGACGGCATGGAAACTCTCGGTCAGGCCCATCTGGTGGTGTGATTCAACCAACATGCCTGTGCGCAACTCATTCTGAACCGCAATGGGGGGCAGCACCGCCAATCCGATATCTTCGCGCGCCAGAAGGCGCATCAGCGCCATATCGTCCACCTCGGCGGCAAGGGTCGGGCTGATATTCTCGCGCGCACAAAGGCGGTCGAATCCTGCCCGCACGGGGCTGTCTTCGGTCGGCACGATCATGGGGTTGTCGCGTAAAAGCGTGATAAGGGGCAGGTCACCGGCAAGCCGTTGTGGCGTGCCAATCAAACTGACCGCTTGGTCCGAAATCGGCTGTGAGGTGAATTTCGACATCGCGTCATGCGCCGGTGCGCGGTTGGTCAGCACCACGTCAAGATTTAGCGTCTCAAGGCTTTGCAGCAGTTCCACCAAAGTACCCGAGCGCAACACCAGTTCGACATCCGGAAGGCCCAGCAGAGGACGCAGGAACTCAATCTGGAAGTTGCGCGAAAGTGTCGCTAGCGCACCAACCCGCAGCACCTGACGTGGCCGCCCTTGTTGGCTCAGCGTGCCCAAAAGGTCTTTGCCTGCATCAAAAATCGTATCTGCATAATCCAGCGTGATCCGTCCTGCCTCGGTCAGATGCAGTTGACGCCCGCGCCGTTCAAAGAGCGCATGCCCCAAACGATCCTCCAATTTCCGGATCTGCACCGAGAGCGCGGATTGGGACAGGTTCAGCTTTTCTGCCGTGCGCGTCAGGTTACCCTCATGCGCAACTGCCCAGAAATAGCGCAGGTGATTGTAGTTCATATCGGCCATATCATTCGCTTTAAACGAACGATAACGTGCAAACAATGTATTTTTTATCGCAAATGCTTTGGCCTATCCCGTCGTGAAATCAATTCACACGATGGAGTCCAACATGCTGCTGAACGCATTACCGCTACTGGCCCCTCTGATCCTGGTCGCCGCAGCCTTCGCGCCGCGGTACCTGCAAGGTCTGTCTCTTCCAAAAAGGCGCGCAACTCGCTGAATACGCTACCTTGGGGGCGCTCTTGGTCGCAGTTTTGTCGGCCATTGTGCTGGCCAGCAATGGCAGCGGTGATAGTGTCTTGATCGGCCTTCTTGGCATTGGCTTCTCGGTCCGCCTCGACATTGTGAGCGTCGTGATGCTCTTGCTGGTCTCTTTCATTGGCTGGGTGGTGGTGCGCTATGCGCGCACCTATCTGGACGGCGAAGCGCGGCAGGATGTCTTTACTTTCTGGCTCTTGGCCACGCTCGCGGCGGTGCTCTTGCTGGTTCAGGCAGGCAATGTGTTTCAGTTCTTTGCCGCTTGGGTCGCGACCAGTGTGTTTCTTCACAAGCTCTTGCTTTTCTATCCAGAGCGGGTAGCGGCCCAGCGGGCGGCACGCAAAAAATATATCATGGCACGGATCGGAGATGCAGCCGTGCTTGGCGCGATGCTCATGCTTGTCAGCACCTATGACACGACGCAAATCTCGGCGATCCTGAGCGCGGCGGCGCAGGGTGCGGGCGGTGGGCTTGCCTTGGCGGCGGCTGCACTTCTGGGGCTTGCGGCGATCTTGAAATCGGCGCAATTCCCGACCCACGGCTGGTTAACCGAAGTGATGGAAGCGCCGACGCCGGTTTCGGCCTTGCTGCATGCGGGTGTGGTGAATGCGGGTGGTTTCCTTCTGATCCGTTTTGCCGATGTGATGCTGCTGTCGCCCTTGGTGCTGGCCATTCTGGTGATGATCGGCGGTTTTACGGCGCTTTTTGGTGGCTTGGTCATGCTGACACAGCCGACCGTCAAAGCCTCGCTTGCGTGGTCCACCATCGCGCAGATGGGCTTTATGATCCTGCAATGCGGTCTCGCGCTCTTCCCGCTGGCGCTTTTGCATATTGTCGCGCACTCGCTTTACAAAGCGCATGCCTTCCTTTCGGCGGGCAACGCGGTGCAGAACGTCGCCGCGATCCGCAAGCCGGGACCGGTGGCCGTGCCTGATCTGGGCGCAGTGGCGCGGGCCTTCTTGGTGGCCCTTGTGATCTACGGTGTCGTCTACGCGGTCCTTGGTCTCGGCTTTGATTTCGGTGGCAAGTCGCCGCAGGCCATCGCCCTTGGTGCGATCCTGATCTTCGGTGTGGCCTATCTTCTGGCGCAAGGCTTTGCCGATGAAGCCCCCCGCGCCCTGACACAGCGCACAGCAGTTTATGCGGCCACGGTGACCGTCAGCTACCTTGTCTTGCAGCGCGCATCCGAGTGGCTGACCGCAGGCACGCTTCCGGCGACGCCACCCGCAGGTGCGTTGGAATGGGCGCTGATTTTGCTGGCGATGATCAGCTTTGGTCTGGTCGCCCTCGCGCAGGCCACACTTCCCCTTTGGTCGTATCACCCAGCAGCACAGGGCCTTCGGGTTCACTTGTCCAACGGGCTTTATATCAACGCGATCTCTGACCGGATCATGGGCGGCTGGAAACAGACGCCATCCAACACAGGAGCAGAACAATGACAGCGGAAACATACGCAGGCTATTCCGGCGCGCATCTGGAAGTAATCGCCAAGGCCGAGGTCGCAGGCCGCGCCATTCCACCGCTCTGGCCACTATCGTCTTCTGTCGCTGTGAACCCGTTCTTGGGACAAACCGAGCAGGCGCTGCCTCAGGTGGCGGCGCTCTTGGATCGGGTTGCGGGGACATCTGTCACGATGCCACGTGACTGGTACCAGACGAAAATAAGTGATGGAACAATCAGTGATGCCGACCTGCGCGCGGCATTGGCGAAATTCCCTGACGCTGCAGCGGATGTTGCCGCCCTGAAGGCCGCAGCGGAGAAGGGCACCCCTGCGCCGCATGCGCTGCCGACGGTGGCGGATCTTGCTTATGAGGTGTCCGGGATCGACTGGCCGGGGATCGTGACCGAGCGGATTGGCATCTGGGCCGCAGGTTACTTTGATAACGGCCAGGCATTGTGGCAAAACAAACCGGGGCGCGATGCCTATGACGCATGGCGGGACTTTGCCAGCCGCGATCTGACGCCCGAAATTGCGGGGCTTGGCGGATTTGGGGCTTTGGTCGCGCAGACACCTGCCGGAACGCGTGCAGCACTTGTCGCGGCGGTCGATGTACTTGGCCTCTCTGCTGAAGCGACGGAAACCTATTTCCATCAGCTTTTGTTGGGGCTGGGCGGCTGGTCACAGGTTGCGCGGTACCGGCTCTGGCAGGCAGAGTTGGCAGGGGGCACTGATCTGACAACGACAGAATTGTTGACGATCCGTCTGATCTGGGAACAAGCGCTGTACCAGAAATACGCCAAAGAAATTGAAGCCAAATGGGCCGAGGCCCGCCAAGCACATGCTGCACCTGTGGCGCCTTCGGCAGATCATTTGATTGATGCGGCCTTGCAGGTAGCGGCCGAATTCGCCGGACAGCGCACATTGGCCGAAACACTGCACAGCGCAGCAGCGCCAACCGCCGAGGGGCGGCCCGCACTACAGGCGGCTTTCTGTATCGACGTGCGGTCCGAGGTGTTCCGGCGCGCCTTGGAGAGTGTTGATCCATCCATCCAGACGCTGGGGTTTGCGGGCTTCTTTGGCCTGACCGCATCACACCAGAGCTTTGCATCCGATGTGGCCGAACAGCGCCTGCCGGTTCTGCTCACGCACGGCGTGACAAGTAAGGCGGGCGGTGTGGCCGACGCGACCGCCGATCAAAACGCCCGCTTTTCAGCGCGTGCAACGCGGGCTTGGGGGCGGTTCAAGCTTGCTGCCGTGTCGTCCTTTGCCTTCGTCGAAGCGAGTGGCCCTGTCTACATGGGCAAGCTGTTGCGCGATGCGCTGGGATTGGAAGAAGCGAAGAGACCAGATGCGCAGGCCCCGGTTTTGGACCCCAGTTTCGGTTTGGAAGACCGGATTGGTGCGGCGACTGCGATCCTTGGCGCGATGTCGATGACTGACAACTTTGCGCCCTTGGTTCTGCTTTTGGGGCATGGCGCGAATGTCGTGAATAACCCCCATGCCAGCGCGCTGCATTGTGGCGCATGTGGCGGCTATAGCGGCGAGGTGAACGCGCGGCTTTTGGCGGGTATCCTGAATGACAAAGAGGTGCGGGCAGGGCTGGCCAAGAACGGGATCGCGATCCCGGAGGACACGCTTTTTGTCGGTGGGTTGCACGACACAACGACCGATGCCGTGACACTTTATGACGGTGATTTTGCCGGTCACAACCACAGGCCCCATCTTGCCAAAGCGCAGGATTGGCTGGGTGCCGCTGGCAAGCTTGCACGGACCGAACGCGCGTTGCGCCTGCCGCGCGCGGCCAATGGCGACGACGTGGCAAAGCGGAGCCGCGACTGGTCAGAAACACGGCCCGAATGGGCGCTGGCGGGGTGTAAGGCATTCATTGCGGCCCCCCGGTCGCGCACCAAAGGCAAGGGGTTGGCGGGCCGTGCATTCCTGCACGACTATGATTGGCGCAAGGATGAGGGCTTTGGTGTGCTTGAACTGATCCTGACCGCGCCGGTCGTCGTGGCAAGCTGGATCAGCCTGCAATACTATGGCTCGGTTGTGGCACCCGATGTCTTTGGCGCTGGCAACAAGCTTTTGCACAACGTGACCGGCGGCGTGGGTGTGGTTGAGGGCAATGGCGGCGTGTTGCGCGGCGGTTTGCCGTGGCAATCGGTGCATGATGGCAAAGGCTACGCCCATGATCCGCTGCGGCTTTCGGTTTGTGTCGAAGCGCCAGCCGAGGCGATCACGGCGATCCTTGAGAAGCACCCCAACGTGCGCGCACTTTTTGACAACAACTGGCTGCATCTCTTCACGCTTGATGAGAAAGGGGCCATGTCCCAACGCTATGACGGGGACCTCAAATGGGTGGCTTTTGACGGGGTTGCAACAGAGGGCGCGCTTGCAGCGTAATTAGTGATCGCCTGCGATCAGCGACCGCTTTCCGATCTGCGCGAGTGTGATGCTGGTTTCGTTCTTCAGGACGTTCCAGAGCTCGCGCAGCCCTTCTTCGCCGCCTGCCGCAATGGCAAATTGCAAGACGCGGCCGAAGAAGGTGAAGTTTGCACCTTGCGCGTAGGCTTTGACCACGTCTTCGCCGCTGCGCAGGCCTGTGTCGTAAAAAAGCGGGTAATCAGGGCCAAGCGCCTCACGGATTTTTGCGAGTTCCAGGATGGGCGCTGGCGCGCTGTCGAGCTGGCGTGATCCGTGGCTCGACACCTGAATAGCATCGACGCCAGCGGTTTTGAGCGCCAGCGAGTCTTCGGCATCAAGAACGCCTTTGACCACCAGTTTGCCCGGCCACATGTCCCGCAAACGGGTCAGCGTGTCCCAATCGGCGCGCGCCCGGCTTTCGGTGCGGTCAAAGTCATAGCCGTCCATGTCAAAATTCGCCATCTGCGGCTTGCCTGCGTAAAGCGAGGTGAGTGACCAGCGCGGGTGCAGGGCAAAGTCGATGAACTGTTTGGGGCCGATCTTGAACGGCATGGTAAAGCCGTGGCGCAATTCACGCGGGCGGCGGCCAACCTCGGCCACATCCACCGTCAGCACGATGGTCTCATAGCCCGCGGCCTTGGCGCGTTCGACCAGTTTGAAGGTGCCGGTGCCATCGCCGCTAAAGTAGAGCTGGAACCATGCGTTACCTTCAGCCGCCTCAATCAGGGGCTCCATCGCGGTCGAGGCCACGGTCGACACACCCAAAGGCACGTTTTCGCGGGCGGCCAGCCGCGCCAGCATCATATCCGCGCCGGGACCCGAGAGGTTGCACATGCCCATCGGACTGATGCCGAAGGGGGCTTTGGTGGGCTTGTCCCAAAGCGGAACAGACAGCGAGCGGTCGCTCACATTGCGTAGAATGCGGGGGCGCAATTCCAGCGCATCAAAGGCCGCACGGTTGCGTGCGGCCCCTGTTTCAGCGCCAGCGGCACCGTCGATATAATCAAAGACCATCCAGGGAAGCCGCTTGCGTGCCAGACGCCGCGCGTCTTCGCTGGAATGGATCTTCGGGGCCATTTAGCTGGCCACAGCCTTCATAAAGCGGTCACGGATCACAACAGGATCCATCGTGATGACCGGCAGCTTGATATTGCCGCTGTCGCACTTGCTGACGATGATTGTCATCTGCTTGCTGTCGATGGCCGCTTGCAGGGTTTTGCCGGTGTCCACGTCTTGGCACACGACGACGTTCTCACAACCACAGGCCTTGGCCACGGCCTCAAGCTTGGTTTTCTTGCCAGCATAAGTCGGCTGATCACCGGTCGAGCCGTAAGAGCCGTTGTCGATGATCAACAGGATATAGTTGTCGGCGACATTGTTTGCGATCGTTGGCAGGGTGCCAAGGTTGGTCAGGACAGAACCGTCACCGTCGATTGAAATGACAGTTTTGTCTTGCGCCAAGGCAAGGCCCAGACCGATGGACGATGACAGACCCATGGTGCCAAGCATGTAGAAATTCTTGGCATTGTCGTCGATCATGTGCAGCTCTTGGCTGGGCAGACCGATGTTACAGACGACAAGGTTGTCATGAAGGATTGGCGCGATTTCGCGCAGGATTTCTGAACGGATCATTGGTCGCCGTAGCCTCCCCAGAAGGACGCATCCGTCAGGATCGCCACAGGTTTGTTGCACATGAAGGTGTACTTCAGGATCGCGTCGAGCTCGTCCGCGTCGCTTTCCTTGTGGAAGTGATATGTCGGGATGTTCATCTGGTTCAGCAGTGCCTTGGTATGCACGGCCATTTCCACCTGACAGGCCACCGGTTCACGCAACTCACCGCGGTAGCTGATCAGCATCGGCAATGGCATGCGGTAATACTGGGTCAGTGTGGCCAGCGTGTTGATGGTCACACCAATCGCTGTGTTCTGCATGATGATCGCCGGGCGTTTTCCGCCCATAAAGGCGCCTGCACACAGGCCCATGCCCTCGTCCTCTTTGTTGGACGGGATATGGAAGATTTCGGGGCGTGCTTCGACTTCGTCGATTACACCGGCCAACTGCTTACAAGGCACAGTCGTGATGAAGGATACATCGTTGGCGACAAAGTCATCCACGATCTTCTTGCTGATACTCAAGGTCTTAGGTCTCCTGATTGCGCCCGCGTGTGGGGCGTTGGGTGATGGGAATGGATCATTTGGAATCGCGTGCCACATGAACCGCGCATGGGGCGTGTTGCACAACGCGCGCTGCGGTCGATCCGAGGAAGTAATCGATCAGTCCGGGCTTGTGTGAGCCAAGCACGATACAATCGGCTTCCAATTCGGTGGCGGTATCAATGATCGTGCGCCCGCTGTGGCCCTTGACGATCATGGACGAAACGCCGGGCATATCCGCGACACGTTCCTCAAGCCGCGCTTTTGCCCGATCAAAGGCGCTTTGGACAACGCTGTCGTCGATATAGGCGCCAACCGAGCCTTCCGGGGCTTCATAGACGTGAAGCGCCGTGATCTTTCCGCCTTCGGACAGCAAACGACGGGCGATTGCGACGCTGTTTTCGCCGACCCCGTGATCTAGGGCCATTGGGACCAGAATGTTTCGATACATGCCAAACCTCCTTGGGGTTTTTGTCTGTCTTAGGGTCGTAGAATAATCTTGGGCGCAGCAACAACGCCGGCCCGAATGTCTGCAAAGGCCTGTTGCCCATCGGCAAGCGCGCGCTCCTCGATCCAGTCGAGCGGGCCAAGACGCCCGTCAAAAATCGCAGCGGCGGTTTGGCGGAAATCCTCGGCTGTGTAGGTGTAAGTGCCGATGAAGGTGATTTCCTGCAGGGTCATGCGCCGGATATCCAGACCACCGGTCGCTTCGCCCAAGCCGATATGCATGATCACGCCGCCGGGGCGTGTGATGGCCGTGGCATCGGCGCGGGTTGCCGCATAGCCGACACCGTCGATGACAAGGTCGGCTTGTTTCACAGTGCCCGGTTCAACAGCCTCAAAGCCGTCGATCAGGTCAAGCGTTGCGCGGCGTAGGGTATTGGGTTCAATGACCTTGATATCGGTTGCGCCAAAGGCCCGTAGGCAAAGCGCGGCCCCCACACCGATCGCGCCGCCACCGACGACAACGCATTGCGCGTCGGCAAGCGGCATGTCGAGCGCCGCAGCCCCGAGCCGGACCGCATGCCACCCGCAGGCCAAGGGTTCAGCCAAAGCCGCTTTGGTGAGCGGCACGTCATCCGGCACCGTCACAAGGTTTCGGTTAGCCATCACGACGTAGTCGCTGAACGCACCTTCACGCGGCGGCATGGAAATGATCATGCGATCCGGGCAAAGGTTGTCGCGGCCTGCCTTGCAGGCGCGGCAGGTGCCACAGGTCGCAAGCGGGTTGATCGTCACGCGTGTGCCGTCCAGTGCGCCACCCACAACAACGCCCGCAGCCTCGTGGCCAAGGATCAGCGGGGCGGGGCGGCGTTCATCGTGACCAAGAAAGGCGTGCATGTCAGAGCCGCAGATGCCAGAGGCCTCGACTTTGATCAGGCTTTGGCCCGCACCCGGCATCGGATCAGGCATAATGCGGTAAACAAGCGTTTCCACAGCATCATAAACAAGTGCTTTCATTTCGCCGTGAAACCTCCGTCTACCATCAGGACCTGCCCCGTCACGTAGGACGACGCATCAGAGCAAAGAAAAAGAAGTGGGCCGTCGATGTCTGACAAGGCCCCGTTGCGGCCGATGCATGTTTGCGCCGCGTTGCGGGCGGCGCGCTCGGGGTCGGCAAAGACGGGTCCCGTCAATTCGGTTGGGAAAAATCCCGGCCCGATTGCATTGGCGGTGATCCCATCCTTGGACCACGCTTCGGCCATTGCGCGGGTCAACTGGCCAATACCCGCTTTGGACGCGCCATAAGCAATGCCACCGGGGAACGCCCGTGTCGTCTGCAATGATGCAAAATTCACGATGCGCCCCCAGCCTTTGGCTTTCATCGCAGGGGCGAGCGCTTGGCTGAGAAAGAAGGGGGCAGCGAGGTTGAGGTTCATCGTCACGTCCCAGCCCGCATCCGTCACCGCATCTGCTGTTTCACGGGTGTTGATGCCCGCGGCATGGACGACGATATCGGGCGCGCCAAAGGGTTCTGCGACCTTGGCGGCGATGTCGGCAATCTGGTCGCGCTTCGACAGATCAGCCGCGACAACAGCTGCATTTGCGCCAGTCTCAGCGGCCCAGCCGTTCAACGCATCCGCACGGCGGGCCACGCCTACAACTTTTGCTCCGGCCGCAGCCAAGGCAATCGCTGCGCGCTGCCCGAGGCCCGCGCTTGCGCCAGTGACGCAAGCGACGCGACCGGTCAGGTCAAAGAGATCGCGTGGATCACTCATCTGGCGTCAGATCAAAGTTTTCGCCGGGGAAGTATTTTGCAAGGCGCACATCCGCAGCGCGGGCGTGGCCTTCCATGCCTTCGAGGCGGGAAATCCGTGCTGTGGCTTCTGCGACGCGCTTGGATCCTTCGCGTGTGGCCTGCTGCCATGTCACGATCTTCATGTACTTATGGACCGACAAACCGCCGGTATAGGACGCCGCACCCGATGTCGGCAGAACGTGGTTCGTGCCAGAGGCTTTGTCGCCATAGGACACGGTGGTTTCTTCGCCCAGGAACAGTGAACCATAGCAGCTGAGACGATCCAGCCACCACGGCAGGTCTTCGGCCTGAACGGTCAGGTGCTCTGGCGCGTAGTCGTCCGAGCACGCGGCCATTTCTTCGCGGTCTGCACAAAGGATGACCTCGGCATAGTCGCGCCAAGCGGCGGCGGCGTTGTCACGGTTCACTTCGGGCAAATCAGCGATCAGATCAGGCACGCGGTTCATCACATCTTCGGCCAGTGCGCGGTCATCCGTGACCAGCCAGACAGGCGAGTTGTAACCATGTTCGGCCTGGCTCACGAGGTCGGTGGCGACGATATGCGGATCGGCGGTCTTGTCAGCGAGGATGAGGCTGTCGGTGGGACCCGCGATCATGTCGATGCCGACGCGGCCAAAGAGGATACGCTTGGCTTCGGCCACGAATTGGTTGCCGGGGCCGACAAGGATGTTTGCCTTGGGCAGACCAAAGAGGCCAAAGGTCATGGCGGCAACGCCCTGCACGCCGCCCATCGCCATGATCTTGTCAGCACCACAGATGTGGGCCGCATAGATGATCGCAGGGGCCACGCCCACACCGGGGCGCGGGGGCGAGGCCACGGCAATATGGTTGCAACCGGCAACCTTGGCTGTCGTGACCGTCATGATTGCAGAGGCGATATGGCTGTACCGGCCGCCGGGCACATAGCAGCCCGCTGCATCAACCGGGATTGCCTTTTGACCTGCGATCAGGCCAGGCACGATTTCATACTCGAAGTTGCTGACGGTGGCTTTCTGCGCTTCGGCAAAGCGTTTGACGTTGTCATGGGCAAACTGAATGTCTTCTTTCAGTTTCTGCGGCACCAGCGCAGTCGCTGCTGCGATCTCTTCTGCGGTGATCATGACGTTGCCGTCATATTTGTCGAACTTTGCCGCGTATTCCATCGCCTTGGCGTCGCCGCCTGTCTCGATGTCGGACAAGATGCCCTGGACAAGGTCGTGGACATCAGACGCACCGGACTGTGCTGTCAGCGTCGCTTTCTTGAGATATTCGCGTGCCATTTTTCGTTACCTTATTTGGTGATGTCAGGAAGCATCGTGGTCGCAATCAAAGGAATATGTGGAATGGCCTGTCGCGGACGCCGATTGTCTGCTGCGATCTTCAAAGCCGTACCCTCCCAAGACAGTTTTGCGATTCTATGGCTATTGTAAGCGCTTACATCAAATTTATGCAAGCCTTTACATTTTTCGACATAGGCCTCTATTATCAGGGATAAATTTCAAGATATGTTAGGGGTCGACCCGACTGGAGCGCGCATGACATCCCAAAGACCGATTCCGACTTTGCAGGATGTGGCCGCCCGCGCAGGGGTGTCGACCGCGACTGTTTCTCGGGCGATAAATTTCCCGGATCAGGTGGCATTGGGAACGCGCAGCAAAGTGGATGCTGCAATTGCGGAGCTGGGCTACTCGCCGAATTTCGGTGCCCGCGCGATGGCGGCCCGTCGGACCAATACAATCGGTGCAATTATCCCAACAATGGAAAATGCGATCTTTGCGCGCGGGCTTCAGGCCTTTCAGGAAGAACTACGAAGTCATGGGTTCACGATGCTGGTTGCCAGTACGGCCTATCAACCCACCACCGAGGAAGAGCAGATCAGGTCGCTGGTTGCGCGCGGGGCCGACGCGCTTTTGCTGATCGGGTATCGCCGCGATCCTGCAATTTATGATTTTTTGGATGCACAGGGCGTGCCGGTTCTTTTGACCTGGGCATTTGACCCAGAGGCGGAGCGGCCTTCTGTCGGCTTTAACAACAGCGCAGCGATGCAGGCGATGGCCGAAAAGGTGATCGAGATGGGACATCGGCGGTTGGCGCTCATCTCGGCGGAAACCGCGCAGAACGACCGGGCATCTGGGCGACGCGATGGGATCAAGCGGGCGATGACGGCGGCTGGCCTGAACAGCGACGCCCTTTGTTTTGTGGAAACCAAATATGGCATTGATGAAGGTGCAGCCGCCTTTGATGAGGTTATGGCGCACGACCCACGACCAACAGCCGTCTTTTGCGGGAACGACGTTTTGGCTGTCGGTGCACTCAGACGCGCAAGGGAACGGGGGATCGCGGTGCCGGGTGATGTGTCAATCATCGGGTTTGATGATATCGAGCTGGCCCAAGTGGTTTATCCGGCGCTGACAACGGTGCATGTGCCGCACCGCGAAATGGGGCGCAAAGCGGGGCAGGCCTTGGTAAGGCTCTTGCGCGATGGGGTCGCACTGGAACCGGTTGAGGTTCATACACGGCTTGTTTTCCGCGATACGCTAGGGTCGGTTTGACCGTTTTGCGGGCCATTTCTTTGACAATCCGAATGGTGATGCTGAACTGTACTGCATAACGGCAACAATAACGCTGATGTCTCAAATTTTAGACAAGAATATGCCCCCTCAAGGACAAATTCTTTGCTCATTGCTGCCACATTTGGTAGGTTGAGAAGAGAAGTTAAGTGTTATTGGTGTCAACCGTGTTGCGTTATGATTTTCAGATGTATCCTGTGGACAGCGCGTCCGCGCAGGCAGGATCAGGTGGCGGAAAAGGCCTTACAAGCCAGGGTCACGCACGTTCAAACAAAGTTGTTGCTTTTTTCCGCGATCCGACGACGACCGAGGCAGTCACATCTGCCCCGCCGATTGTGCGTCTGTTTCTGGAAGAAGCCGGTTTTGAGCTTTCGGATGCAGATCTTGCAAAGGCTGACGGCGAAGATACGCCTTGCGACAATGTCCTGCGGCGGGCACTTGCGGCGCAGTTGACAGCTGCACTTTCAAACCGAGCTTTGAAAAAAGCACTGGCGCGTGCAGCAAACGAGACAGAGTTTGATGTTGCAGCTTTCATTTCGGCGGTCGTGCGCAAGAACACGTCTCAGGCAGAGCCAGAGGGTGCTGCGCCACAGTGCAAGATCACGCCCCGAAGCCCCAGCCAATTGCGTGCGGCCAGCTGCAAGAGTCGCGCACGCCCGCGTTAAGCGTTTTTCATAAAATACGCGTCATCAGTCAGCTGTGGCATGCAGCGCATGCCAAGTCCGGTTCATATAAATCTATGAGGATTTGGTGGAGCCTAGGGGAGTCGAACCCCTGACCTCTTGCATGCCATGCAAGCGCTCTCCCAACTGAGCTAAGGCCCCATCTTATCAGCTTGCGCCGATTGCCGCTGTCTATGCAGCGATCCGGGCGAGATCAAGAGAAAATCGCGCCCGGTCTCGTCATTTTAGTCGTCGTCGTTCGTGGCGACATCCGCCAGTTCGTCAAGCGACACGGTATCGTCGTCGTCATCATCTTCCAGAACATCATCGCCCAGATCGACATCTTCGTCGTCATCGTCGTCAAGAACCAGATCATCGTCTTCTTCGACTTCCTTCATCTTGGCGGTTTGTGCATCCTCGGCATCCGCGACCATTGTACGGGTCTTGGATGTGTCAACGGCGACTTCATTGCCTGTATACGGGCTAATGATTGGCGTCGCGTTCAGGTCGTAAAAGCGTTTGCCGGTTTCGGGGCAAAGGCGCTTTGTGCCCCACTCTTCCTTAGGCATAGGCTATCCCTTCAAAAAACTCTGTCTTCCCTTGCGGGTGATCGGTGCCAACTGCCATAAGCGAGGGGCTGTGTCAAAGCCTTTGGCACTTGAAAACCAAGAAGGTGGATATGGGCCGTCATACCCTGAAAGGCAACCCCCCGATCGAGGTGGTTTTGCGCCGCTCAGTCCGCGCCAAGCGCCTGTCGTTGCGCGTTTCGCGTCTGGATGGCCGTGTGACGCTCACTTTGCCCCGTTTTGCGCCCGAGCGTGAGGGAATCGCTTTCTTGCGCGCCAAAGAACCATGGCTGCGCGGCCACCTAGAGGACATGCGCCCTGCGATGGTGGCCCAAGTTGGCCAGAGTGTGCCGGTGCGCGGGGTGGCCATGCCGATTGTCGTGGGTGCTGGCAAACGTGCGCGCATTGCCGAGGATCGCATCGAGGTCACGGCGGGGGCGCCCGCCGCGGTCCAGACCAAGGCCCTGTTGCGCCACGCCGCGCGCGACGCGCTTGCGCAGGCCTCTGACCGCTATGCGCAGCAACTGGGCCAGACCTATACGCGCCTGTCGATCCGCGACACCCGCTCGCGCTGGGGATCTTGTTCCAGCAGCGGGACGTTGATGTACTCATGGCGGCTGATCATGGCCCCACCAGAGGTTCTGGATTATGTCGCGGCGCATGAGGTCGCCCATCTGGTCGAAATGAACCATCAACCTGCGTTCTGGTCCGTTGTGGCAAAGCTTTGCCCTGACTACGCCCAGCACCGCCAATGGCTACGCGATGAGGGTGACAAGCTCCACCGGATCGTTTTCGAAGATTGACGGCACTACATTTCGTGATCACAAAAGGTGCATGATGATCCAGCCGCGCCCTCAGGATAACACGACAGCCGCGCATGAACGCGTGTACCGCGCTTTGCGCACGCGGATCATGCACGGTGAAATCGCCCCCGGTGAGGCGCTGACGCTGCGGGGCATCGGCAAGAGCTATGACGTCTCTATGACCCCCGCGCGTGAGGCCGTGCGCCGGTTGGTCGCCGAAGGGGCATTGTTCCTGTCATCTTCGGGGCGCGTTTCAACGCCGGAACTTTCAAACGAGCGGATTGAAGAACTGGCGACCTTGCGGGCATTACTCGAAGCCGAGCTTGCATCCCGGGCCCTGCCGAGGGCGCATTTTGCGCTGATCGAACGGCTCGAGACGATCAATCAGGGCTTTCATCAAGTGATCGCGCGGCATGATGCAACAGGCTATATCCGCTTGAACCTAGAGTTCCACCGCACGCTATATCTACGCGCCCAAGCGCCTGCGATGTTGGCGATGACGGAAACGGTGTGGCTCCAATTGGGGCCAACGATGCGCGCGCTTTATGGGCGGCTGAACCGTACCGATCCTCCGGCACATCACAAACTGATCCTTGCGGCCCTCAAAGCGGGTGATGAGCCGGGTCTGCGGCTGGCTGTGCGCGCCGATTCGACCCAAGGTTTGCGGATGCTGAAAGGCTAGACCTCGTAGATATCGAGATCTTCGAGTGCGAGGTTCATCACCCGCCGGAAATCCTCACCGGGCATACCGATACCGTGGGCCAGATTGGTCAGGAATGCGTATTCCCCAGGAATGATCCGCCCACTTGAAAGCGCCACAAAGAAAGCCCCGCGCATCATGACGTCCTTCTCGGAATCGCGAAGACCTTTGCCGAAGTCGACAAAATCCTGCGGTGTCAGGTTCAGGTCGATGTGGTCGGTGATGCGGATAACTTCTGTTGACTGGATGTTGGTCCGCGTCAGACGACCCGCTGCTTTGGTAATCAGCGCAATTTCGTTCGACGCAACGATCCCGTCGCATTTGCCCACATAACACATGGCGGTCAGAATACGCTGCGTCGCCTTCTTGCGCATCGGTGCGGTGGGATCGAGGCCAAGCAAAGATTTCATGCGCCGCCAAATAACAGCAAAGAGCGCCAGAGCTATGGCAACCCAGATGCCGTAGTTCTGGATGGTCCGCTGCATGCTGTTGCGCGCCACAGAAGGCAGGCTGGCGTCAATCAGGTTCAATGACTGCGCGGTTTCCATCTGCTGTTGGCTGAAGGGTCGCTCGATCTGTCCTGTGCACCGGTCACTGGAAAGAACGTAGCCAAGGATGTTGCTGGAAACGGCATACCCCAAGATCCGAAGGTCGCGGGTTTCGTAGCAGAGCGAGAGCGGCGCGCCGTTGGGGGCGGCAATTTCAGTGTCGGCGACATATTCGAGGCCCGAGAAGGATCCAGAGTCAGATGTCCATGCCTGCGCTGGCCCACTGACCAGAAAACTCAAGAAGAGGGCAACAATGAAACGCTTCATGCGGTTATCTCGGACTCACTATTAACGGACGCAGCCATAAAGGCAGAAAACGATCGCGCTTGTCCCTGTTATCGGACTGAAATACCGCAAAAAGCAAGAAATTGAGCAGCCAATGTGCTGTTTTTGCAGCAAGTGTTCCTTGCCTGCGTCAAAAACCAATGAGTAAAAAGCGACCAGAAACCGGTCTGGAAGTGGCACGGACCAGCGCAAGAGGCCGGTCCGTGCCCTGAAAATCAGGCGTGGATCGCGCCGTCGCCACAGGCAAGGGCAGCTTCGCGCACGGCCTCGGAGTAGGTGGGGTGCGCGTGGCAAGTGCGTGCGATATCTTCGGCGGCAGCACCGAATTCCATGGCCACACAGATTTCATGGATCAGATCACCTGCCATGGGGCCGATGATATGCGCGCCCAGCACGCGATCAGTGGTGGCATCCACAAGGATTTTCACAAAACCGTCGCCTGCGAAATTGGCCTTGGCGCGCGCGTTGCCCATGAAGGGGAACTTGCCGACTTTGTATTTACGCCCTTGTTCTTTCAGGGTTTCTTCGGTTTCGCCCACATTGGACACCTCGGGGTGTGTGTAGATCACGCCGGGGATGATGCCGTAGTTCACATGCGGGTGCTGGCCTGCGATACCTTCGGCGACGGCCATGCCTTCGTCTTCGGCTTTGTGGGCCAGCATCGGGCCTGCGATGGTGTCGCCGATGGCGTAGATGCCCGCGACATTGGTCGCATATTTGCCGTCAGTTTTGATCTGGCCGCGCTCTGACATTTCCACGCCAAGCGCCTCAAGACCCAAGCCTTTGGTGTAGGGTTTGCGCCCTGTAGCGACCAGAACCGTGTCGGCGGTCATTGTATGTTCGCTGTCGTCTTTGCGCAGTTTGTAGGTGACGGTGGCCTTGTTGTTCTTGACCTCGACCCCTTGCACAGCGGCACCAAGGGTGAATTTAAGCCCCTGTTTCGTCAGCATTTTCTGAAACTGGCGTGCGATTTCTTTGTCCATGCCGGGGGTGATGGCGTCGAGGAATTCGACCACCTCAACCTCGGCGCCCAGACGGGCGTAAACCGAGCCCAGCTCTAGCCCGATGACGCCTGCGCCGATCACGACGAGTTTCTTGGGGATCTTGCCCAATTCCAGCGCGCCGGTAGAGGTAACGACGGTTTTCTCATCGACTTCAACGCCGGGCAGCGAGGCGGCCTCGGAGCCGGAGGCGATGACGATATGCTTGGCCTCGTGAACCTCGTCGCCAACTTTGACTTTGCCCGCTTCGGGGATCGTGCCCCAGCCCTTGAGCCAGTCTACCTTGTTCTTTTTGAACAGAAATTCGATGCCGCCGGTGTTCTGGCCGACCACATTGTCTTTATAGGCGAGCATCTGCTTCCAATCGACGGAAGGTGTTTTGCCCTTCAGGCCCATGGTCGCGAAATTATGTTCGGCTTCGTGCAGCATATGGGTCGCGTGCAGCATGGCCTTGGACGGAATACAGCCCACGTTCAGGCAGGTGCCGCCCAGCGTTTCGCGCCCTTCGACGCAGGCCACTTTCATACCCAATTGGGCGCAGCGGATAGCACAAACATAGCCGCCGGGACCGGCGCCGATTACGATGACGTCATAGCTGGACATGGGGTCTCCTTTAGGGTGTCACAGGGCGTACACAGCGCGTACACAACCTGTACATACATGTGTCATATCAGGGCTGACAGTATCATCAGCATGGTTGAGGTGAACCCCGCAAACCAAATTATCGACCGCCAAGGGGTCAGGCCGAAGTAATAGGCGGGGACATAGAGGACGCGGGCGACAAGATAGGTCCATGCGCAGATGGCGGAAAATCCGGTGCCTTTGTCGCCAAGGGTGATGACGACGACGGCGATGGTGAACAGGATCAGCCCTTCGAAATGGTTGTTCAGCGCACGGAAAAGCCGTGCGGTCTTATCGCTGACTTGTTCGACCAAGGGTTTTCCCATGCGGCTCGCATCACGTGGTGACATGGTTTTGCCGGGGCCAAGTTCGAGATTGGCAGGGATCGCCATCAGCGCGAATTGGACACCTTGGAGCAGGGCCGCAAGGGCGAGGACGGTGAGTTCGGGTGTCATATCAGAACAGCGGCAAAATCATCATGACCAGTCCTGCCAGTGATGCAAAAAAGGCAACCGAGCGGACCAGCGGAATGCCAGAGGCATAGGCGGGAATATAGGCGACACGCGCCCAGAACCAGATTGCGGCACCAAGAGCGGAGGTGGCGTTGCCCAATTCGGTCACGGCAAGCGTCAGTGCCAATGCGATGAAAGCCGGCAAGGTTTCCAGATAATTGCGCAAGGCGCGCTGGATGCGACCAGCGACGACACTCTGTTCGCGGTTTTCATCCTGCGGTCCCAGCGCCCAACCGATGCCTTTGCTGAGATCGCTGAATGTGGCCTGCACGAGGACATGCACAACGAGGAGGATGACGCCGTAGACGAGGTATTGGAGTTCAGGTGTCATGGGATTTCCTTTCGCATTTTTGGTGCGTGGGTTTCACCCACCCTACGTAGGGTGGGTGAAACCCACGCGAACCATCACAAATCCATCAACAACCGCCGTGGATCCTCAAGCGCTTCTTTCACGCGCACAAGGAACGTCACCGCCCCTTTGCCGTCCACGATCCGGTGGTCGTAGGACAGCGCCAGATACATCATCGGACGGATCACGACCTGACCGTTGATCGCCATCGGACGGTCCTGAATTTTGTGCATCCCGAGGATACCGGACTGCGGGGGGTTCAGGATGGGCGAGGACATCAGCGAGCCGTAGACGCCACCGTTGGAGATGGTGAAGGTGCCGCCTTGCATTTCGGCCATGCTCAGCTTGCCGTCGCGGGCTTTGGCGCCCATTTCGGCGATGCTTTTCTCGATGGTGGCAAAGGACATCTGGTCGGCGTCGTTGATCACCGGCACCACAAGGCCCGTGGGCGTGCCTGCGGCGATGCCCATGTTGACGTAGTTTTTGTAGACCACATCGGTGCCGTCGATTTCGGCGTTCACCTCGGGCACTTCGTTCAGGGCGTGCACGCAGGCCTTGGTGAAGAAGGACATGAAGCCCAGTTTCACGCCGTGCTTTTTCAGGAACAGGTCTTTGTACTCGTTGCGCAGCGCCATCACCTCGGTCATGTCGACCTCGTTATAGGTGGTCAGCATCGCGGCGGTGTTCTGGCTGTCCTTCAGACGCTTGGCGATGGTCTGGCGCAGGCGGGTCATTTTCACGCGCTCTTCGCGGTCCGCTTGGGCGGCGGCGACAGGCGCGCGGGGGGCGGCAGGCGCCGAAGACGGCGCGGGCGCGGCTGATGAGAGCGCGTTCAGCACGTCCTCTTTCATCACGCGGCCGTCTTTGCCGGTGCCTTGGACGTCAGAGAGGTTGTTTTCTGCCATCAGTTTCTTGGCCGAGGGGGCGTCTTCGACGTCTGTGCGGGCCGCAGCAGCGGTGCCAGGTGCTGCGGGGGTTGCAGGGGTTTCGGGCGCTTTGGGTGCTTCGGCCTTGGGGGCTGCCGCTGCTGCGCCTTCGCTGATCTGCGCCAGCAGTGCGTCAACGCCGACGGTTTCGCCTTCGGCGGCCACGATCTCGGACAATGTCCCTGCGATGGGGCTTGGCACTTCGACCGTCACTTTGTCGGTTTCCAGCTCGCACAGCATTTCGTCAACAGCAACGGCATCGCCGGGTTGTTTGAACCATGTGGCGACAGTGGCCTCTGTCACGGATTCGCCAAGGGTGGGGACGCGGACTTCGGTGCTCATTACTTTTTTCCTTCGACTGTCAGCGCATCGTTCACGAGGGCTGCTTGTTCTGCTTTGTGTTTGCTGGCCAGACCCGTGGCAGGCGAGGCGGCGGCGGCGCGTCCGACATAGACAGGCCGTGTGTGTTTGGCTTTGATGCGGGTGAGGACCCATTCGATATTGGGTTCCATGAACGACCACGCGCCTTGATTGCGGGGTTCTTCCTGACACCAGACCATTTCGGCGTTTTTGAACCGTTCGAGTTCTTTGACAGCCGATTGCGCGGGGAACGGATAGAATTGTTCGTAGCGCAGGATGTAGATGTCGTTGATCCCGCGGGCATCGCGTTCTTCCAGCAGGTCGTAATAGACCTTGCCCGAACACATCACGACCCGTTTGATTTTGTCATCCGCCACCAGTTTGGTGTCCGAATTGCCCTGCTGGGCATCGTCCCACAACACGCGGTGGAAGCTGGAACCGGTGGTGAATTCCTCTTTCTTCGAGACCGCAAGCTTGTGCCGCAAAAGCGACTTTGGTGTCATCAGGATGAGCGGCTTGCGGTAGGTCCGGTGCAATTGCCGGCGCAGCAGGTGGAAGTAGTTCGCAGGTGTTGTGCAGTTGGCCACGATCCAGTTGTCGCCGCCGCACATTGTCAGGAACCGTTCCAGTCGCGCGCTTGAGTGTTCCGGGCCTTGCCCTTCGTAGCCATGTGGCAGCAGGCAGACGAGGCCGGACATGCGCAACCATTTGCTTTCGCCCGACGAGATGAACTGGTCGAACATGATCTGCGCGCCGTTGGCGAAATCGCCGAACTGCGCTTCCCACAAGGTCAACGCGTTGGGTTCGGCCAGCGAGTAGCCGTATTCAAAGCCGAGGACCGCATATTCCGAAAGCATCGAATCGATAACTTCGTACTGCGCTTGGCCGTCGCGAATGTTGTTCAGCGGGTAGTAGCGCTCTTCGTTGTCCTGATTGATCAGACCCGAGTGCCGTTGGCTAAAGGTGCCGCGTGTGCTGTCCTGACCGGACAGGCGCACAGGATAGCCTTCGGTCAAGAGCGAGCCAAAGGCGAGCGCTTCGCCTGTGGCCCAGTCGATGCCTTCGCCGCTCTCGAACATGTTTGACTTGGCTTCGAGCAAGCGCGTGACGGTTTTGTGCAGCGGGAAGTCATCGGGCGCTTTGGAGAGCGCCTTGCCGATATCATCGAAGGTTTTTTCTTCGATCGCTGTCGCACCGCGCTGATAGTCGTCTTTGTTGCGGTCCAGATGTGACCACTTGCCATCCAGCCAGTCGGCCTTGTTGGGTTTGTAGGTCTTACCGGCTTCGAATTCTTCGTTCAGGTAGGCCTGGAACGCCGCCTTCATGTCTTCGATTTCGCCTTCGGGGATCAGCCCGTCGCGCACCAGACGTTCGGTGTAGAGCGTCAGCGTGGTCTTTTGCTTTTTGATCTTTTTGTACATCACCGGGTTGGTGAACATCGGCTCGTCGCCTTCGTTGTGACCAAAGCGGCGGTAGCAGATGATATCCAGCACCACGTCCTTGTGGAACTTCTGGCGGAATTCGGTCGCGACGCGGGCGGCGTGCACCACGGCCTCTGGATCGTCGCCGTTGACGTGGAAGATCGGTGCTTCCACCATCAACGCGATGTCGGTGGGGTAGGGCGAGCTGCGCGAGAAATGCGGCGCGGTGGTAAAGCCGATCTGGTTGTTCACCACGATATGCATCGTGCCACCGGTCTTATGCCCTTTGAGGCCCGACAGGCCAAAGCCCTCGGCCACAACGCCTTGGCCCGCAAAGGCCGCGTCGCCGTGCAGCAGGATGGCCATGACGCGGGTGCGGTCTTCGTCGTTTTTCTGATCTTGCTTGGCGCGGACCTTGCCCAGCACCACAGGGTTCACCGCCTCAAGGTGCGAGGGGTTTGCTGTGAGCGACAGGTGGACAGAGTTGTCGTCAAAGGCGCGGTCGGATGAGGCGCCAAGGTGGTATTTCACGTCGCCCGATCCGTCCACGTCTTCGGGTTTGAACGATCCGCCCTGAAATTCGTTAAAGATCGCGCGGTAGGGTTTTTGCATCACGTTTGCCAGCACGGACAAACGGCCACGGTGCGGCATACCGATCACGATATCCTCAAGACCCAACTGCCCGCCGCGTTTGATGATCTGCTCCATCGCGGGGATCAGGCTTTCGCCGCCATCAAGGCCGAAACGCTTGGTGCCCATGTATTTGACGTGGAGGAATTTTTCAAAACCCTCGGCCTGCACCAAGGAGTTGAGGATCGCTTTGCGCCCCTCTTTGGTAAAGGCGATTTCCTTGCCGTAGCCTTCGATGCGCTCTTTCAGCCAACCGGCCTCTTCAGGGTTGGAGATGTGCATGTATTGCAGGGCAAACGTGCCGCAATAGGTACGCTGCACGATGGCCATGATTTCGTTCATGGTGGCCACTTCCAGGCCAAGGACGTTGTCGATAAAAATCGGGCGGTCCATGTCGGCGGCGGTGAAGCCGTAGGATTTGGGGTCAAGCTCGGGGTGCGGAATGTTTTCGCGCATCCCCAGCGGGTCAAGATCGGCAATCAGGTGGCCGCGGATACGGTAGGCGCGGATGATCATCAGCGCGCGGATGCTGTCGAGCACGGCATTACGCATCTGCGCTTCGCTGAGTTCCACACCTTTCTCGGCAGCTTTCTCTTTGATCTTCTTGCCAGCGGCCTCCGGCTCTGCTGCCCACTGACCATCGAGTGCGGCGGTCAGGTCATCGTTTGGCACGGGCGGCCAATCGGTGCGCGCCCAAGAGGGGCCAGCGGCCTCTGCCTTGGCATCCGCAGGGGCATCGCCCAAGGACCTAAAGAACGCTTGCCAGCTTTCATCGACTGCACCGGGGTTATCGGCGTAGCGGGCGTAGAGTTGTTCCACGTATTCCGCGTTATGTCCTTGCAGAAAGGAAGAGGCATGCAGCGCGTCGTTGGGGGATTGGTCGTTCATAAGTTGACCTCAGTCGGTTGCCGATGATGAGGTCCCAGATCGTGTCCGGGACGGTGGTGTATGTGGCGTGAGGCCCCGGATTTCCTCCGGGGCCTCAGCGATTATTTTGCGATGGCTTCCAGCACAGCCTCGCCCAGTGTCGCGGGGCTGTCGGCTACGATGATACCAGCGGATTTCATCGCTTCGATCTTGCTTTCCGCATCACCTTTGCCGCCTGCGACAATCGCACCGGCGTGGCCCATGCGACGGCCCGGAGGCGCTGTGCGGCCTGCGATGAAACCGGCTGTTGGCTTCCAGCGGCCCTTTTTCTTTTGGGCGGTCAGGAATTCAGCGGCTTCTTCTTCGGCAGACCCGCCGATTTCGCCGATCATGATGATGGAATGTGTTTCGTCGTCATTAAGGAACATATCCAGCACGTCGATATGCTCGGTCCCTTTGATGGGGTCGCCGCCGATGCCCACGGCTGTGGACTGGCCCAAGCCGCTGTCGGATGTCTGCTTGACCGCTTCATAGGTCAGTGTGCCGGAACGGGACACAACACCGACCGAGCCGCGCTTGTGGATGTGGCCGGGCATGATGCCGATTTTGCAGGCATCTGGTGTGATGACACCGGGGCAGTTTGGCCCGATCAGGCGGGATTTGGACCCTTCCAGCGCGCGCTTGACGCGCATCATGTCCAGAACAGGGATGCCTTCGGTGATGCAGATGATCAGTTCCATCTCGGCGTCGATGGCCTCAAGGATTGAGTCAGCCGCGAAGGGCGGCGGCACGTAAATGACAGAGGCATTGGCCTCGGTCACGTGTTTGGCTTCGTGGACCGAGTTGAAGATCGGCAGGTCGAGGTGGGTCTGACCACCTTTGCCGGGGGTCACGCCGCCGACCATTTTGGTGCCATAAGCAATCGCTTGCTCGGAGTGGAACGTGCCCTGCGAACCGGTGAGGCCCTGACAGATGACTTTGGTGTTTTCGTTTACGAGAATGGCCATGTTGGTGGCTCCTTAAAATCTTTGCATCGCGTGGGTTGCACCCACCCTACGGGATTACCCTTTGACGGCTTTGACGATCTTCTGCGCGCCGTCTTTCAGGTCGTCCGCTGCGATCACATCAAGGCCGGAGGTGCGGATGATCTCTTTGCCTTTTTCCACGTTCGTGCCTTCCAGACGCACCACCAGTGGCACCTTGAGGCCGACCTCTTTCACTGCAGCGATCACGCCTTCGGCGATGACGTCGCAGCGCATGATGCCGCCGAAGATGTTCACAAGGATGCCTTTGACCTGTGGGTCAGAGGTGATGATCTTGAACGCCTCGGTCACTTTTTCCTTGGTCGCACCGCCGCCGACGTCGAGGAAGTTGGCAGGTTCTGCGCCGTAAAGTTTGATGATGTCCATCGTCGCCATGGCAAGGCCAGCGCCGTTGACCATGCAGCCGATTTCACCATCAAGCGCAATGTAGTTCAGGTCGAACTTGGAGGCTGCGAGTTCTTTGGGGTCTTCTTCGGTTTCGTCGCGCAGGGCGGCGATATCGGCGTGGCGGTAGATCGCGTTGCCATCAAAAGAGACCTTGGCGTCGAGCACTTTGAGATCACCGCCGTCTGTGACGATCAGCGGGTTGATTTCCAGCATCTCCATGTCTTTTTCGGTGAAGGCTTTGTAGAGGTTGCCCATCAAGGCCACGCATTGTTTGACTTGGTTGCCCTTGAGCCCCAGTGCAAAGGCCACGCGGCGGCCGTGGAACGGCTGATAGCCGGTTGCCGGATCAACGGTGAAGTTGAGGATCTTCTCGGGCGTGTTCTCGGCGACTTCTTCGATGTCCATGCCGCCCTCGGTCGAGACAACGAAACCGATGCGGCTGGTCTGACGATCCACCAGCAGGGCGAGGTACATTTCTGTCTCGATGCCGGAGCCGTCTTCAATGTAGACGCGGTTCACTTGCTTGCCCGCAGGGCCGGTCTGGTGCGTGACCAATGTGCGGCCCAGCATCTTTTTGGCTTCTTGTGCGGCTTCTTCGACCGATTTGGTCAGACGCACACCGCCGGCTTCGCCAGCGTCGGCTTCTTTGAATTTGCCTTTGCCGCGTCCACCTGCGTGGATCTGCGCCTTGACGACCCAGAGAGGTCCGTCAAGTTCGCCGGCAGCGGTTTTGGCGTCTTCAGCGCGGGTTACGGGACGACCGTCAGAGACGGGCGCGCCATAGCTGCGCAAGAGAGCTTTGGCCTGATATTCGTGAATGTTCATAAGACAATTCCAATTTGGCTTCGGTTGGCGGCACCTAAACATGGAAAAACAGCGCAATATAAGCGAAAAATCCGAAATCGAGGGAAAATCGAACATTTGTGATCACAGTAAAAAATTCTGTGATCACAAAAGGCTGATAGCGTTCAGATTGTGCCCGTTTAATACATTTTGAAAGATTCGTGAGTATGGTAGCAAAGTGCCGATGTTAACCCAAACGCCATCTTGGGCGGTCGTCGCCACCGTTGATGAACCACCTGCTTTGTTGCAGGCCTTTGTGGCGTGGCACCTATCGTTGGGCGCGTCTGAAGTATTTTTGTATTTTGATCGCCCGTCCGAGGTGGGGTCGGTCGATTTCGCCCATTTGCCGCAAGTGACTGTCGTGCCCTGTGATGAGGGGTATTGGCAGCGGTTGGGCCGCGAGCGTTCGCATCGTCATCAGGTGCGGCAGGCGCGCAATGCGCAAGATGCGTATCGGCGTACTTCGGCGGACTGGATTTTGCATTGTGATGCGGATGAGTATTTGCGCGCGGCTGTGCCTGTTGCGGATGTTTTGGGGGACGTGCCTGCGGAGACGGAATGTTTCGTTCTGGGTGTTGCGGAGCGTGTGCATCCTTTGGGTGAGATTGGGGCGGGCATTTTTGATGGCGCGTTCCGGCGGCCGTTTCAGGGTCCGGCCAAGCGTGGGCGTGCGCTTTTCGGGGCTGATTTTAAGATGACCAATCGGGGGCTGACGGGGCATGCGCAGGGCAAGGCCTTTGTGCGGACAGGGCGGGCGCTGACTATGTCGATCCACCGTCCGCGGCCTGCCAAGGCAGGGCAAGAGCTTGTAAGCGCGCGCGCCGCAAATGAGGTGTTGGAGCTTTTGCATTTCGATGGGCTGACGCCGCACTACTGGTTTTACAAACTGTCGCGGATGGTGCGGCGCGTTGAATGATCATGACGGGATGCCACCGTCCGATCACCGGCGGCGGCAGGCAGAGGCGTTGATCGCAGCACCGGATGCGGCGCCAGAGCTTTATCAGCGTTTGAAATGTCCTGATGCACGGGTGATCAGGAAGCTAGCCAAGCGCGGGCTGTGGGATGACCGGCCGTTTGATCCGGCTCTTTTGGTGGCAGACTATTTTGCAGGGCGGATTGCTGATGCAAGTCCGCAGGCCATTGATGGCTGGTTGGACAGCCACAAAAACCACGTGACCACCTATTTGCAGAATTAAAAAAGGGCCGCCCCGTGGGGCAGCCCTTTCTGATGTCGTTCTGAAGGTCGCTTATGCGAGGCTGTCGTCGATGCTTTTGCAGGCTTCGACCAGACCTTTGACGGCATCGACGGATTTGTCGAACATCGCCTGCTCTTCTTTGTTCATCTTGATCTCGACAACACGTTCGATGCCGCCTGCGCCGATGACGGTGGGCACACCAACGTAGAAACCATCAAGGCCGTACGCGCCATCAACATGCGCCGCGCATGGCAGCAGACGCTTTTGGTCTTTCAGATAGGCTTCGGCCATCTCGATGCCGGATGTGGCGGGCGCGTAGAACGCAGAGCCGGTTTTCAGCAGGCCCACGATTTCGGCACCGCCGTCGCGTGTGCGCTGCACGATCGCGTCGAGTTTTTCTTGTGTGGTCCAGCCCATGTCGACCAGATCTGGCAGGGGAATACCGGCCACAGTGGAGTAGCGTGTCAGCGGCACCATCGTGTCGCCGTGTCCGCCCAGAACAAAGGCTGTGACGTCGCGCATGGAGACGTTGAATTCCTCGGCAAGGAAGTGACGGAAACGTGCCGAATCAAGCACACCCGCCATGCCGCAGACCATGTGGTGTGGCAGGCCGGAGAATTCGCGCAGCGCCCAGACCATCGCGTCCAGCGGGTTGGTGATGCAGATAACGAACGCGTTTGGCGCGTGGGCTGCGATGCCTTCGCCCACGGATTTCATAACCTTCAGGTTGATGCCCAACAGGTCATCGCGGCTCATGCCCGGCTTGCGGGCGACACCGGCGGTGACGATGCAAACGTCTGCGCCTGCGATGTCTTCATAGCTGTTGGCGCCTTTGAAGCTGCCGTCGAATTTGGCCGCTGGGCCGGATTCGGCGATATCAAGCGCCTTACCTTGGGGGATGCCCTCTGCGATATCGAAGAGAACAACATCGCCGAGTTCTTTGACAGCTGCGAGGTGCGCGAGCGTGCCGCCGATCTGTCCGGCGCCGATGAGGGCAATCTTGGGTCTGGCCATTGAAACAAGTCCTTTGGTGAGTTGGCTTTCGGCGCTGTGGGTAAGGCTTTGCAGTCGAGTGCGCAAGAGTGCTGCAATGCGGCGTCACGGACAGTGCAGTAGCCAAGCCGCATCGTTGGCGCTAACGATACTGGAATGAAGGACAATTTGGACGCCTTACGTGATTGAATTTGGGTGGCAATTTTTTGCGGTGGGGATCCCCGCAATCATCTTTGGCGGTATGTCCAAGGCTGGTTTCGGGTCGGGTGCGGCCTTTGTGGGCGGTGCGATTCTGGCGTTGGTGGTCCCGCCCGGGGCTGCTTTGGGGATTGTTTTGCCGCTGTTTATGCTGGTCGATGCGGCCACGTTGAAACCCTATTGGGGCAAGTGGCATTGGCCCTCTGCCAAGGGGCTGATGATTGGGGCGGTGCCGGGGTGCATCATCGCGGCGTGGCTTTATGCGTCGGTGGACGGTGATGTGTTCCGTTTGCTGATCGGCGCGATTTGTCTGGCCTTTGTTGCATTTCAACTGGCGCGTGCGGTGGGCTGGCTGGTGATCCCCACAATGCCGTTTTCTGCGCCCTTTGCGTGGATTGCTGGCATGGTGAGCGGCTTTACCAGTTTTGTCAGCCACGCGGGCGGCCCGCCTTCTGCGGTGTTTTTGCTGTCACAGGGCCTCAGCAAGACCACGTTTCAGGCGACCACGGTGGTCGTCTTTTGGGCGATCAACTGGATGAAGGCCGTGCCTTATGCGTTTCTGGGCATTTTCAGCTGGGACACCATGATGGGGAGTTTGTTGCTGGCGCCATTCGCTTTGATCGGCGCCTGGCTGGGCGTGAAGGCGCATTACTGGATACCGGAGCGTTTGTTCTTTGGTCTGACCTATGTGTTGCTGTTGTTCACAGGTGTCCGGCTTATCTGGGTCGCTTTGACTTAAGCCGGACCGCCCGTGTCAGCTTTGGCTGTCGAAATTTGCCAAAGGTTCGTTCAGGTATTGATAGGCCTGCCCCGCGGCAACAAGGCATGTGGGCCCGCCCGGTCGTGTGACCGTGATGGTCCACGAGCCTGTGTCCATTGAGGCAAAGACCTCAACCACCGCGTTGTCACTGGCAAGCCCCATGGATTGGCGGCTTTCGCCATAGTGTTCGCCCAAGCGTTCAACGACCGTGGCGTGGTCAGCGCAATTCCCCTGCGCGTGCGCCTGTTGTGCGGCCAGCATCATGGCGCCGATCCCGAAGGACATCAGAAATAAGATACGTTTCATTTGGTTCCCCTTGTGCAAAGCGGATCACGGCGATCCTGCAAGTGGATCAAATTGTCAGGGGAACTTGCGTGAAATTGGTTAACAGACCGTAACGGTGCGGGAATTGCTGCAATGCGGCAAAATGGTCTTGAATGATGTGTCAATTTCTGGCCTGTTCCGCGCAACAATATTGCGAGGAAGATTCGATGCATGATCGCCCCTACCGTTCCGCCCTTTATATCCCCGGGTCCAAAGACAGGGCGTTGGACAAAGCGCGGGGGCTGCCTGTCGATGTGATCCTCTTTGATCTCGAAGACGCAGTTTCGCCGGATGCAAAGGTTGCGGCGCGGGATACACTTTATGCGGCCTTGGCGGATGATGGATATGGCGCACGCCTGAAAATCGTGCGGATCAACGGGCTTGATACCGAATGGGGTGCGGCGGATGCGGCGGCTGTTGCGGCGATGAATTGCGATGCAATCCTGCTGCCCAAGGTGAATGGCCCTGCCGATGTGGATGCGCTGGCGGCCATGGTGCCTGACATGCCGATCTGGGCGATGATGGAAACGCCGCAGGGGATTTTGAATGCGGAAAGCATTGCCGCGCACCCACGGATTGCCGGCTTTGTGTTGGGCACGAATGATCTGGCGAAGGATCTGAATTCGCGGACCCGTGCCGCGTTGATGATGGCGTTGCAGCATTGTCTGCTGGCGGCGAAGGCTGCGGGGATTGTGGCCTTGGACGGGGTTTATAATGCCTTCAAGGATGAAGACGGGTTGCGCGCGGAATGTGCGGAAGGCCGCGATATGGGGTTTGACGGCAAGACCCTGATCCATCCCGCCCAAGTGGCAATTGCCAATGCCGCCTTTGGCCCGACGACGGATGAAATTGATTTGGCCCGCCGTCAGATTGAAGCCTTTGAAGCAGCCGAGGCCGAAGGGCAGGGGGTGGCTGTGGTCGATGGCCGCATCGTTGAGAACTTGCATATCGTCACGGCGCGGGCGACGTTGGCGAAAGCTGAGGCTATCGCTGCATTGGAGACTGCATGAATTTACTTATCGCTGGCGTTGCCCTTTGGTGGGCGGCACATTTGTTCAAACGGCTTGCACCGGGGGCGCGCGCGTCGCTGGGTGGTGCGGGCTATCCGGCGATGGCGGTCGCGATCATTTTGAGCGTTGTGTTGATGGTGCTGGGCTATCGCGCCGCTGACGGCGCTGTTTATTGGGGTCGCGATCCGATGTGGGTGGGTATCAACAACCTGCTGATGATTGTCGCCTTCTATTTCTACGCTGCCAGTGCCGCAAAGGGCGCGAAAATCTGGCTGGGCACCAAGGTGCGCCATCCGCAGCTGACCGGTTTTTCGATCTGGGCTGTCGCGCATTTGCTGGTCAATGGCGACACCGCGTCGTTCATTCTGTTTGGTGGGTTGCTGGCTTGGGCGATTGTGGAAATTCTGCTGATCAACGCCCAAGAGGAGCCGTGGCAGCGCCCCGCGCGCGCGCCTGCCAAGAAAGAGGTCGTGGCGGTTGTTGTGACCATCGTTGTGACGGTTGTTGTCATGGGCATTCACTACGCTTTGGGCGTCGCGCCTTGGGGGTAATGTTATGAAAATCTATCGTTTGTTGACCGAGGACGACACGTCGGCGTTCTGCCACAAAGTGTCCGAGGCGTTGTCGAAAGGCTGGGTGCTTTATGGCGATCCGACCTATGCCTTTGACCACGCCAATGGCGTGATGCGCTGCGGGCAGGCCGTGACGAAAGAGATCGACACGCCTTATTCGTCCGAGATGAAATTGGGGCAGCAATGACCAAAACCAACGCAGGCCGGTTTTTTGAGGATTACGCCGTCGGGGATGTGATCACACACGCCGTGCCGCGCACGATTTCGGGGGGTGAGCGCGCGCTGTATCACGCGCTTTATCCTGCCCGTAGCGCGCTTTATTCCTCGGATGAGTTCGCGCGGGCTTGCGGTTTGCCTGCTTCGCCTGTGGATGATCTGGTCACGTTTCATACTGTCTTTGGCAAGACGGTGCCCGATGTATCGCTGAACGCAGTCGCCAATCTGGGCTATGCCGAGGGGCGCTGGCTGCGCCCTGTTTATGCAGGCGATACGTTGGTGTCGCAGTCCGAAGTGATCGGCGTCAAGCAGAACTCAAACGGGAAATCCGGGGTGGTCTGGGTGCGCACCACTGGGCGCAATCAACGCGGCGACGTCGTGCTGAGCTATGTGCGCTGGGTGATGGTGCGCAAGCGTGGTGACGGGGCAGCACCCGAGACGGTGATCCCTGAATTGACGGGTGCTGTGGCTGCTGCTGATGTGGTGGTACCTGAGGGGCTGACATTTGCGGACTATGATTTCACCTTGGCCGGTGAGCCGCATCGCTTGGGCGATTATGCCGTGGGCGAAGTGATTGACCATGTTGATGGTGTGACCATTGAAGAGGCCGAGCATATGCTGGCCACCCGTCTGTGGCAGAACACCGCGAAGGTGCATTTTGATGCGACCAACCGTGCCGATGGCAAGCGGTTGATTTACGGGGGGCATGTGATCTCGCTGGCGCGGGCGCTGTCGTTTAACGGGTTGGCCAATGCGCAGATGATTGTGGCGCTGAATGGTGGCGCACACGCCAATCCGTGTTTTGCGGGTGATACGGTGCGCGCGTGGTCCGAAGTGTTGGATATTGCCGAAACGGACGCGCCCGGCGTGGGTGCGATCCGTCTGCGCTTGGTGGCAACCAAGGGTGCGGCGGGTGTGCTGCGCGGTGAGGACGGCAAGTATCACGCGGATGTGCTTCTTGATCTGGATTACTGGGCGTTGATGCCGGTCTGATCGGCAGGGCGTGTATTTTGTGATCACAGCTTGGAAAAGTGTGATCACAAGTGGAAAAAACTTTGCCGGACGCGACCTTTTTTCACGCTTTGTTGCGTGTGCTATGCGTGACTCTGTCCTGCGAATGGTGCAATAAGAGGCTCAAAGGCGTCGTCTCGCCGACGACACAAGCCAACGAAGGGAACTGATATGGCTGACGTGAACCGGGGCAATCGCCCGCTTTCACCGCATCTGACGATCTATCGTCCGCAATGGACGTCGATGTCCTCAATTCTGGTGCGCATCACCGGCAACGCGCTCATCGTTGCGGCGTTGATGATCGTTTGGTGGTTTGTTGCCGCCGCCGCAGGGCCTGAGGCATTTGCGACCGCGAACGGATTTGTCACCAGCTGGTTTGGTGATCTGGTTATGACACTGTCTACCTTGGGCCTTTGGTATCACCTGCTGGGTGGCCTGCGCCATCTGGTGTGGGACAGTGGCCGGATGCTTGACGTGGATAAGTCAGAGATGGCCGCCCAGATGATGGTGGTGCTGTCGGTACTGCTGACCATTTTCACCATTGTTGTCGTATAAGGGGGCGCTGATATGGCTTTTTTGACTGACCGCAAGCGCGCAACCGGTATGGGCTCGGCCAAGACTGGCACCGAGCATCACTGGCAGATGATGGTGACTTCTGTCGCCCTGCTGTTCCTGACGCCGCTGTTTATCTTTACCTTCGGGTCCATCCTTGGATCGTCCTATGACGAGGTGATCGCCTATTACCAGCGTCCGTTCCCGGCTGTTGTCGCGATCCTGACCCTGCTGGTCGGCTTTTTTCATTACCGGTTGGGTGTGCAAACCCTGATCGAGGATTATGTCCATGGTTTCGCACGCAAAGCGGCGATCATCGGCATGATCTGCCTGTCCTATGCTGCGGCGGCTTTTGCGGTTTTCGCAATCGTTCGTATCGCCCTATAATTCCCGCGGAGCTTATCACTTATGGCTGCTTATGAATACGAAACCCACACCTATGACGCGATTGTAGTCGGGGCTGGCGGGGCCGGACTGCGGGCCACTTTGGGTCTGGCGGAACAAGGCCTGCGCACTGCCTGTATCACCAAGGTTTTCCCGACACGTTCGCACACTGTTGCCGCACAGGGTGGTATCGCTGCGTCCCTTGGCAACATGGGCCCTGATAGCTGGCAGTGGCATATGTATGACACGGTCAAAGGCTCTGACTGGTTGGGTGATACCGACGCGATGGAGTATCTGGCACGTGAAGCCCCCAAGGCGGTTTACGAGCTTGAGCACTACGGCGTGCCGTTTTCGCGCACCGAAGAGGGCAAGATTTACCAGCGTCCTTTCGGCGGCCACACCACCGAATTCGGTGAAGGCCCGCCCGTGCAGCGCACCTGTGCTGCCGCTGACCGGACCGGCCACGCGATCCTGCACACGCTTTATGGCCAGTCGCTGAAACAGCAGGCTGAATTCTATATCGAATATTTCGCGCTTGATCTGATCATGTCCGACGATGGCATCTGTCAGGGCGTGATCGCATGGAAGCTGGACGACGGCACAATGCACGTCTTCAACGCCAAGACCGTTGTTCTGGCGACAGGTGGCTACGGCCGCGCCTATTTCAGCGCGACATCCGCCCACACCTGCACCGGTGACGGTGGCGGCATGGTGGCCCGTCAGGGTCTGCCGTTGCAGGATATGGAGTTTGTGCAATTCCACCCCACCGGCATCTATGGCGCGGGCTGTCTGATTACCGAAGGTGCACGCGGCGAGGGTGGTTATCTGACCAACTCCGAAGGTGAGCGTTTCATGGAGCGCTATGCGCCCAACTACAAAGACCTTGCACCGCGTGACTATGTCAGCCGCTGCATGACGATGGAAATTCGTGAAGGCCGTGGTGTGGGGGCGAATGGCGATCACATTCACCTGAACCTCAACCACCTGCCGAAAGAGGCGCTGGCCGAACGTCTGCCGGGGATTTCGGAAAGTGCGCGCATCTTTGCGGGTGTTGACGTGACCAAGGAAGCGATCCCTGTGTTGCCGACAGTGCACTATAACATGGGCGGTATTCCGACGAACTATTACGGTGAGGTTTTGAACCCTACCAAGAAGGACCCGAACGCCATTGTGCCCGGCCTGATGGCTGTGGGTGAAGCGGGCTGTGCTTCTGTGCATGGTGCGAACCGTCTGGGATCGAACAGTCTGATTGACCTTGTGGTCTTTGGCCGCGCCGCCGCGATCCGCGCGGGTGAGGTTGTGGATCGTGACGCGCCGAACCCGACGCTGAACCAAGCGTCGGTCGATGCGTGTTTTGACCGTTTCGACGGCCTGCGCCACGCCAAGGGCACTGTCGGCACCGCCGAACTGCGCCTTGAGATGCAAAAGGCCATGCAGGCCGATGCGGCGGTATTCCGCACCGACAAGACACTGGCCGAAGGTGTCGAGAAGATGACAGCGATTGCCGGCAAGATGGATGATCTGTCTGTCACCGACCGCAGCCTTGTCTGGAACAGCGACCTGATGGAAACACTGGAGCTGACGAACCTGATGCCAAACGCGCTGGCCACGATTGTCGGTGCCGAGGCGCGCAAGGAAAGCCGTGGTGCGCATGCCCATGAAGATTACGCGACGCGGGATGACGAAAAGTGGCGGGTCCACACCATCAGCCACGTCGATGGTGCGAAGGTCAAACTGAGCTACCGTCCGGTGATCACAGCGGGTCTGACGACCGAAGCCGAAGGTGGCATTTCAGAGGCCAGGATTGCGCCGAAAGAGCGGACATTCTGATGCGTTTGCTGATGGCACTTGGCGCGGTTGCGGCGATGGCGGGTTGCATGCAGGACCTTGGTCCGACAGGCGACATGCTGGCGCGTGACGCGGCGAAAGGTGTCGTCAATAACGCCGTGCAGGCCCGTTTCCCGGGTGTTGATGCACGTCCACTGACGGACTGTATCATCGACAATGCGTCCTCTTCTGAGATCCTCCAGATCGCACAGGGGGCCGTGGTTGGGGCGAATGAGGCCACGACAAATCTGATTGTCCAGATCGCGCAGCGCCCGGACACGGTGCGGTGCACGGTCAATAATTCATTGGGGATGAACCTATGAAAAGGTCTGTGATCCTGTTGAGCGCTATCTTGGCAACCGCCTGCACACCGATGTCACCGGAACGTGCTGCCGAAATTTGCGAGGAACGCGCGCGCGCCGCACAGGGGCCAGAGATTGGTATGACGCTCGGCACCAATAGCAACAGCGGGCCATTTGCCAGCGGCAGTTTCAGCATCAGCGCTGATGCTATCCGTGGCCGTGACCCGATCGAAGTTTATGAAAGCTGCGTCTTTAATCTGACAGGCGCGCCCCCCATTCGGCCGCCGCGTTTGCGCGCCATGTAAAGGCATTGGGGCGCAAGCCCCGACGGAAGGAACAAAAAATGGTACAACTGACACTTCCCAAGAACTCCCGCATGACTGTGGGCAAAACCTGGCCCAAGCCGGAGGGTGCGACGAACCTGCGTAAAGTGCAGGTCTATCGCTGGAACCCCGACGACGGCAAAAATCCGCAGCTGGATACGTATTTTATCGATATGGACAGCTGTGGCCCGATGGTGCTGGACGCGCTGATCAAGATCAAAAACGAGATTGATCCGACGCTGACTTTCCGCCGGTCCTGCCGTGAGGGGATCTGTGGGTCCTGTGCGATGAACATCGACGGGATCAACACGCTGGCCTGTATCTACGGGATGGATGAGATCAAAGGCGACGTAAAAATCTATCCGCTGCCGCACATGCCGGTGATCAAGGACCTGATCCCCGACCTGACGCATTTTTATGCGCAGCATGCATCAGTCATGCCTTGGCTGGAAACCAAAACAAATCGCCCTGCGAAAGAGTGGAAGCAGTCTGTTGATGACCGCAAGAAACTGGATGGTTTGTACGAATGCGTCATGTGCGCCTGCTGTTCCACATCCTGTCCCTCTTATTGGTGGAATGGCGACCGCTACCTTGGACCAGCCGCCCTGCTGCATGCCTACCGCTGGATCATTGATAGCCGCGATGAAGCAACCGGAGAGCGGTTGGATGAACTGGAAGATCCGTTCAAGCTTTACCGTTGTCATACGATCATGAACTGCGCCAAGACATGCCCCAAAGGGCTGAACCCCGCCGCAGCGATTGCCCATATCAAAGGCATGATGGTCGAACGGACCGTCTAGTCGAAGGTCTGAGGGGGGCCGTCTGCCCCCCGCTTACGCTCCCCCCGAGGATATTTTCAGGCCAGTAATATAGAAAAAGGGCCCGCCATATGTCAGGCGAGCCCTTCCGGTCATTACCGGCCACGGCCATCGGCGTCCCCGCCTGTACCGCACCCCGATCATCGCATGTCTTGGTTAACCATCCGTTATTATTGGCCCAAAAATATCCTGGGGGAGGGCCGAAGGCCCGGGGGCAAAGCCCCTATTCACTTACATTTCTGATGAAAAAGCTGCGGCCAAGGCGATTTCGACCATATCTCCAAACGATCTTTCACGATCTTTCGCAGGCAATGCTTCATGAGTGATCAGGTGGTCACTGACCGTCAAGACTGCGAGGGCCCGCCGTCCGTAACGTGCAGCGAGGTTATAGAGTTCGGCAGCTTCCATCTCGACGCCCAAGATACCGTGCCGGATCATCTGCTCGTTCAGGTCAGGACGTTCGTCGTAGAAGACATCTGAGGAGTAGATCCCACCGACATGGGTCGGCACGCCTTTGGCGATGGCTGCGTCATGGGCGGCAGACAAAAGGCCAAAGTCGGCACAGGGTGCAAAATTGAGTTCTTTGAAGATCCCGCGCGAGGGTGTGGACAGCGTTGAGGCGGTCATCGCCAAGATCACATCGCGGATGCCGACGCTTTTCTGCATGCCGCCGCAAGACCCGATGCGGATCAGCGTTTGCACATCATAATCTTTGATCAACTCGTTGGCGTAGATCGACAGTGACGGCATACCCATGCCAGAGCCTTGGATCGTGACCGGATGCCCGTTCCATGTGCCAGTAAACCCGAGCATACCGCGCACTTCGTTTATGCAGCGCGCGTCTTGCAGGAATGTTTCTGCGGCCCATTTGGCGCGATAGGGATCGCCGGGCATCAGGACAGTGGGGGCTATATCGCCCTTCTCGGCGCCGATGTGGATTGTCATTTTAGCCTCCGTAAAGTGTTCCGCGCAGTCTAGGCCGCGCGGCGCGCAGGGGGAAGCTAGATTTCCATTGTGTCAGGTGAGGTGCCCGCTTTGATTGCCGCCTTGAACCACTCGGGCTGGCGTCCTTTGCCTGTCCATGTTTGGGTGGGGTCAGCAGGGTTTTTGTACCGTGCCGGAGAGGCAGTCTTGGGGCCGGACTTGGGCTTTGGCCCTCTTTTTGCGGGCGCGCCTTCGGTAATCTCTGCGAGCGAAAATCCATGTGCTGCCGCCGCTTTCTCAGCAGCAGCGCGTGCAGCTTTCTTTTCGTTTTGCGTGATCCGGGCCAGAGCCTTTTCGACATTGGTTTTGAGCTTTTCAAGCTCTTTACGGGTCATTGCTTTCAGATCGGGATTCATTTGTGCCACTCCAATTTACACAAAGTTGAATACCATAGTATTCTAATCATAGCATCTCGAAATCGAATGACCCTATCTAAAAGCGTATTTTTTGGCGTTATTCTGCGGCCACAGACCGCGGATCGACCAAGGTGACAATATCATTCATGATTTTATTCAATTCAAAATCTTTTGGCGTATAGACCCGCGCAACACCCATTGCGCGCAATTCGTTTGCGTCGTCTTCGGGAATAATGCCGCCGGCAATCACAGGAATATCGGTCATGCCTGCCGCGCGCAGGCGGGTCATGACATCGCGGACCAAGGGAATGTGAGAACCGGAAAGAATAGAAAGTCCGATCACATGCACATCGCCATTCTGGGCCGCAGTGACGATTTCTTCGGGGGTCAGGCGAATGCCCTCATAGTCAATCTCCATCCCGCAATCGCGGGCGCGGGCAGCGATTTGTTCGGCGCCGTTGGAATGGCCATCAAGCCCGGGTTTGCCGACAAGGAATTTCAGGCGGCGGCCAAGGGCTGCGCTGACAAGATCAACATGCTCGCGCAACTCCTCTAGCCCCTCGGTGCGGTTCGAGGGGTTGCTGCTCACACCTGTGGGTGCGCGGTATTGCCCAAAGACGCTGCGGATCACGTCGGCCCATTCGCCTGTTGTCACGCCTGCGCGGGCGCAGGCGATAGAGGGGGGCATGATGTTGCTGCCGTCATTGGCCGCCGCGCGCAGTGCGGTGAGTGCGTCTTTGACGGCTGCGCTGTCTCGGTCTGATTTCCACCGTGCAAGGCGGCGGAGTTGATCAGCCTCGGCTTCTGGATCAGAGACCATGATGGCGTCATCGCCAGCGGTGAGCGGCGAGGGTTCACCGGCCTGCCATTTGTTCACACCGACAACGATTGTTTCGCCTTTTTCGATATTTCCAATACGCGCGGCATTACTTTCGACCAGCCGTGA
Source organism: uncultured Alphaproteobacteria bacterium (assembly GCA_942490805.1). Lineage (GTDB taxonomy): Bacteria > Pseudomonadota > Alphaproteobacteria > Rhodobacterales > Rhodobacteraceae > Yoonia. Next base: position 158,634 of record CALNYU010000005.1, read on the forward strand.
TTTCATATAGGCAATTGCGCCGACTGCGCCGCCCATGCCATCAATTTGCGCCAATTCGGCGCGCGCCCCGTTTTTGAGTTCATTCACTTTGCGATCAATTGCGGGGTTTCCGTCAAAGAGATCGTCGAATTCCAAAAGGTCTGTTTCATAGGCCAAAATCTGTTGCATCCGCAGTGACCATTGTTGGTCCCATGGTCGCGGCAGGCCCAATGCTTCGTTCCATGCGGGTAATTGCACGGCGCGGGCGCGGGCATTTTTCGATAGCGTCACGGCAAGCGTTTCAAGCAAAATACGGTAGACGTTATTTTCGGGCTGCTGTTCGGTTAGCCCCAGTGAATTGACCTGCACACCATAACGGAAACGGCGGTATTTGGCGTCTTCCACGCCATAGCGTGTCGCGCAAATCTCATCCCATAATTCAACAAAGGCACGCATTTTGCAAAGCTCGGTCACGAAGCGAATACCGGCGTTTACGAAAAATGAAATGCGGCCCACCATTGCGGGGAAATGCTCGGCAGGGACTTTGCCTTTCAGATCATCCAGCACAGCGGTGGCGGTGGCTAGCGCGAAGGCAAGTTCTTCTTCCGGCGTCGCACCCGCCTCTTGCAGGTGGTAGGAACAGACGTTCATCGGGTTCCATTTGGGCAGGTGTTCCCGCGTATAGGCGGCCACATCTGTGATCATCCGCAGGGACGGTTCAGGCGGGCAGATATAGGTGCCGCGTGAAAGGTATTCTTTGATAATATCGTTTTGCACGGTGCCTTGCAGGGCGCTGACGTCGGCACCCTGTTCTTCGGCCACCGCGATATAGAGCGACAGCAACCAAGGCGCTGTAGCGTTGATCGTCATCGAGGTGTTCATCTGATCCAGCGGGATATCGTTGAAAAGCGCGCGCATATCGCCAAGGTGGCTGACGGGGACGCCGACTTTGCCAACCTCGCCTTTGGCCAGAATGTGATCGCTGTCATAGCCTGTTTGCGTTGGCAGATCGAAGGCAACGGACAGACCGGTCTGACCCTTTGCAAGGTTACCGCGATAGAGCGCATTTGATGCCGAGGCGGTTGAGTGACCTGCATATGTCCGAAACAGCCAAGGACGATCTTTCTGCGGTTGCGACATGTGCGGCTCTCCTGAATCAGTTTGCGTAATTAAATTACACGAGTGGTTGTTTATCGGACATTTTATGGCGCTGTCAATTCGCTGCGTTGCGGCATGACGGGATTTACCTAGGCGCCGTTCCCTGTCACGGTCTGCGTATGACGCAAACGATCTCACTGCCCATTTGGGCCTTTGTTCTGATTGTCCTGTTCGCCGCAGTGACCTTTGCGTCGCATTTTCTGTTTCCGTCTGTGCGCTGGTTTTTCCGCAAACGCGCCGAACGTGTGATTGCCAAGCTGAACCAGCGTTTGCAGCGCCCGATTGAGCCGTTCAAACTTGCGCGGCGTCACGACATGATCCAGCGCCTCATCTACGATCCCGAGGTCACGCAGGCGATCGTAGATCATGCCCGTAAAGAAAAGATCCCCGAAAACGTCGCCTTTGAAAAGGCCCGCCGCTATGCGCGCGAAATCGTGCCGGGGTTTTCGGCGACGGCCTATTTTAGTGTGGGGATCAGGTTGGCGAAGTGGCTGTCCAAATCGCTTTACCGCATCAAGCTGGGCGCGTTTGACCGCAAGCGGTTGGAAAAGATTGATCCTGACGCGGCCGTTGTCTTTGTTATCAATCATCGCAGCAATATGGATTATGTGCTTGTCACCTATCTGGCCGCGAATGCGGGCGCGCTGTCTTATGCTGTCGGCGAATGGGCGCGGGTCTGGCCACTTTCTGCGGTGATCAGGGCGATGGGCGCGTATTTTATCCGGCGCAAATCCCGTGGGGCGCTCTATCGCAAGGTATTGGCCCGCTATGTGCAGATGGCCACGCGCGGGGGTGTCAGCCAAGCGGTCTTTCCCGAAGGCGGGCTGAGCCTGAATGGATTGTTGGCACCACCGCGGATGGGGTTGCTGAACTATATCGTTGAAGATTTTGATCCGAAGGCCCGCGAGGTGATCTTTGTACCGGTCGCCGTGAATTATGACCGCGTGCTGGAAGACACGATCCTGATCGCCGCCGATAAATCCGGCACGCGGCGGTTCAAACCTTCGCTGATCTCCGTCTTTGCCCGCGTTGCGCGCCATATCGGTCTGCGTCTCACAGGGCGTTTTCGCGGGTTCGGGGTGGCATCGGTCAGTTTTGGTGAGCCGCTCGAGCTTTCAAAATTCCACGGTGATGGCAGCAATGACCTGACTGAACAGATTGCCACGGAATTGATGAAGCGGATTGCGGATGTCACGCCTGTGGTGGGCGTGCCTCTGGTGGCGCGGCATATCCTGCTGGCGGCCCCAGTGACCATTCCAGATCTTGAGGCCTCAGTTGCACGCTCAATCTTGCTTTTGAAAGAGCGCAAGCTGCCGTGCCCCAAACGTGACGCAGTCGAGGTCGTGCGCGACGCGCTCAGCCGGTTGCGGGGGCGTGGTCTGCTTGTTGAGACCAATGGCGCGATTTCGGCCACCGAGAAGGGGCGCGATGTTTTGACCTTCTATGCCAACTCGATCGCGCATCATTTTGATGCAGTTGCAGCAAAATCAGACGAAATTTCTGCAGCTGCAGAGTAATTAAATTACAAAAATGATCTAAATAGGGTTGCAAAGTTACTTTGCCATCACGTATTCAATGAAAAACGCGCTCGATTCTGCGGCGCGGCAACTTTGGAAGCTGACTGATGGAGACTGAGATGGCCCTCGACCAAACTGCTTATACGGCACCCGAGAAAGACCTGTATGAAGTCGGCGAGATGCCACCTTTGGGATACGTCCCTGCTAAGATGCATGCTTGGACTATCCGCCGCGAACGCCACGGCGAGCCTGAGAAAGCGTTTCAGTTGGAGGTTGTCGACGTGACGCAGCCTGACAGCCACGAGGTTCTTGTCCTCGTGATGGCTGCTGGCGTGAACTATAACGGTGTATGGGCCGGACTTGGAATTCCGATCAGCCCGTTTGATGTGCATAAAGCAGAGTTCCACATCGCGGGTTCTGATGCTGCGGGGATTGTTTGGGCCGTTGGTGATAAGGTCAAGCGCTGGAAAGTTGGCGATGAGGTTGTGATCCATTGCAATCAGGATGATGGCGACGATGAAGAATGCAACGGGGGTGATCCGATGTATTCCGAAAGCCAGCGCATTTGGGGATATGAGACACCTGACGGGTCCTTTGCGCAGTTTACCTGCGTCCAATCCCAGCAGTTGATGAAGCGTCCGCAGCACCTGACATGGGAGGAAAGCGCGTGCTACACGCTGACGCTTGCTACCGCTTACCGCATGTTGTTTGGGCATGAGCCACATGATTTGAAGCCCGGCCAGAACGTGTTGGTCTGGGGCGCGTCTGGTGGTTTGGGGTCTTATGCGATCCAGTTGATCAACACTGCCGGTGCCAATGCGATTGGCGTCATCAGTGACGAAAGCAAGCGCGAGTTTGTGATGTCGCTGGGTGCGAAAGGTGTGATTAACCGCAACGACTTTAGCTGCTGGGGCCAGTTGCCCACGGTGAATACGCCCGAGTACAACACCTGGCTGAAAGAGGCCCGCAAGTTCGGCAAGGCAATCTGGGAGATCACCGGCAAAGGCGTGAACGTCGATATGGTGTTCGAGCACCCAGGTGAAGCGACCTTCCCTGTGTCATCTTTGGTCTGCAAAAAGGGTGGCATGGTCGTGATTTGCGCGGGCACCACCGGTTTCAACTGTACCTTTGACGTGCGCTATATGTGGATGCACCAGAAGCGTTTGCAGGGCAGCCACTTTGCCCACCTCAAGCAGGCAAGCTCTGCCAATAAGCTGATGCTGGAGCAGCGCCTTGATCCGTGCATGTCCGAATGTTTCGGCTGGGACGCGATCCCGCAGGCCCATACAAAAATGCGCCGCAATGAGCACAAGCCCGGCAATATGGCTGTGTTGGTGCAGGCCCCGAAGATGGGTTTGCGCACCTTTGAAGACACATTGGAAGCGTCGCGCGGGCGCTAATCCCGTTCTCATATTCCCAAGAAAGGGCGTCGCCGGAAACGGTGGCGCCTTTTGCGTTGCCGCAGGGAAATCGCCAACAGACCAAGAGTATTAATTATTCCTTAACACTTTGCGGGGACGGTGCATCATGGGACGCGATTGGATCATTGATGTACTGGCCGATCTGCGCAGTTTCGCGCGCGACAATGATTTGCCAATGCTGCGTGCGCAGTTGGAAGAGGCTGAGCTTGTTGCGCAGGTCGAGATTGCATCGGGCGGGGTGTCAGAAATGCGCCAACATCGCAGTGAACCCGATACGCTCATGGGCGTAGCCATAAAACCCGGACCATTGCGCAGGACATAGTCCTTGGTCGTGGCGAATACGCTAGCAGCGCTTTGACTGTCCAGATACAGTCGCCCCATGAACGCGCCCACCATCACATTCTCTGACGATCAGGCCGAAGCCTGGGACAATATCGCCGCTGCATTGCGCCAATCCGGCGTCGATCTCGACGATCACCTGCTCCAGCCGCCACAGTCCGACAGTACCTCGGTTCTGGCGGTCATTGGTAAGGCGGGGTCGGGCAAGACGATGCTACTCGCCAAGCTGTATCGCGCGCTGGAAGAGGCCGGTGTTGACGTGATTTCCGGCGATTGGGAAGGGCGCAAGCGCAAGGATCGGCGCACGCTCGCTATTCTGGCCCCCACCAATAAAGCGGCCAGTGTGCTGCGCAATCGCGGCGTGCCTGCGACGACAATTCACCGCATTCTTTATACCCCCGTGTATGATCCCGAGTATGAAAAGGTCGCCGAATGGCTGGCGGGGCAGGGCGAGAAGCCCGAGATTGAGGGGCTGAGTGAGATCGGACTGGATCGCGCCTTTGCGTCCTATCAGATCAACAAATCGGTGCCTGCCGCCTTGGCGGCTGCAGGTCTGCGGGGCAGTGATTTCATCACCGGCTGGAAGCGCCGCGAAGAGGCGCTGGACATCGGTTTTGTCGATGAGAGTTCGATGCTGGACGAAAAGCAGTTCGAGGATTTGAAAGAGATCTTTCCGACGCTTTTGTTGTTCGGTGATCCTGCGCAATTGCCGCCTGTGCAATCCTCAGGCGGGATGGTGTTTGAGACTTTGCCAGCGCCCCGCGTGTTGACCCTGAACCGGATACACCGGCAGGATGCGGGCAACCCGATCCTTGATCTCGCCCATGCTTTGGCTGATCCCCAGCTTGATTTTTATGCCTTTGAGCGAATGGTTGAGGAGGCCTCAAAAGTGGACGAACGTGTCGTCATGGCCCAACGGGTTGAGGCCGACCTGATGGCGCGCTCACCCTGTTTGGTATGGCGCAACGCGACCCGTATTCGTCTGATCCATGCGTTCCGCGCTGCGTTTTCCGCGCCAGCCGATGAGCTTTTGGCGGGCGAGCCGCTGATTTGCGATGGTATCGAATTGCCGCTCAAACACCGCAAAAAACGCCTCGATCTTGAGGCGCGCGGCCTGATCAAAGGTGCGCAGGTCATTTACCTTGGACCGGGGCGCAAGCCGGGGTTTTCGCGCTTGCATGTGATGGGCGCAGAGGATCCGCAGGTGAGTGCGGCCAGTATCGTAAAGATCGAGCAAGAGGGCGACGAGGAACCGTTCATCCCCTTTGCCGCCCGTATGGGGGCCACGTTTTTACATGGCGCTGCGGTGACGATCCATAAGGCCCAAGGGTCGCAATGGGATACGGTGCAGGTCTTTGCGCCGGATATCTATGCCGCCTCTCGTATGGGCCGCGTGGAGGCGGGGCAGCCGCTTTGGAAACGCCTCGCTTATGTGGCGATCACGCGGGCTGAAACCCAGTTGCGCTGGGTCGTGCGCAATCGTTTGGCGCGCCCGCAGGGCGTGTTGCGCGTCGATGATCTGGAGGTCCCTGCGGCACCGCTTGAGTTGAGGAGCGAAGAGATATGAAATCCATCATCATCACAGGGGCCAGCAGTGGCATTGGGCGTGTCACGGCAGAGTATTTTCTGGCCCAAGGTTGGCGCGTTGGGTTGATTGCGCGGCGTGCCGATACGCTGGCTGAGATCACCCACGACAATGCGGTGCCGATGCCGTGTGACGTGACGGATGAGACGGCGGTGGATGCCGCTTTTGCCGGTTTCGGGCATCTGGATGTGCTGTTCAACAACGCCGGTATGTTTGGCCCGCAGGCGACGATTGACCAGATCGCCTTGGCGGATTGGAAGCAGGTGGTTGATGTGAACCTGACGGGGATGTTTCTGTGCGCCCGTGCCGCGTTTCGCCAGATGCGCGGGCAGACGCCGCAGGGTGGGCGGATCATCAACAATGGATCAATCTCGGCCTTTACGCCGCGTGAGGGGTCGGTCTGCTATACGACCACAAAGCACGGCGTGAGCGGGCTGACCAAGACGCTGTCACTGGATGGGCGGGCGTTTGATATTGCTTGCGGGCAGATTGATATCGGCAATGCGCGCACGGATCTGGTGCTGAACCTAGAGAAAACGCGCGCGGCGCAAGGGCTGGACCCGCTGCCAAGCATGGCAGTGGAAGATGTGGCGCGGTCCGTTTTCCACATGGCGACACTGCCGCCAGAGGCGAATGTGCAGTCCATGATGGTGATGGCGACAAAGATGCCGCATATCGGGCGTGGTTAGCGGCGGAAGGCGCTGAAGACGGCTGACGCGCCCCAACCTGCTGCGATCGCGATGGACAGCGACATCAACCCGTAAAGGAACGGGTTTTCATGGGCGAGGTTGTAGAGCCAGCGCTCGACACCGACTTTTTTAACGGGGATCGTTGTGGTGTAGAGATCAATGATCTGTCCGCCACGGGTCAGATAAATCTCGGCCTTGTAGTCACCTTCGGTGAGGTTGGCTGGCAGTGGTATCGTCGCGCGAAAGAGCGCCTCTTCGGCCACGGAAACGCCGTCGGGAATTGTCTGGTAAAGCCTCTGCTCGGTGCGAATGCGGATCAAGGCATCGGTAAAGCTTTGCGCGTTTTCAACAGGCGCCCCGATCGAGCGGATCGCGCGTTCTGTGCTGATCCGCGTATTAAGGTCTTCGGCCGGGGCGAGGATTTCATCCAGAGGCCTGTTGGTGGCCACCGCATAGAAGGTGGGGGCAATATCAACATCTACAGACTCTGTGTTCACCCAGATGCCTAGGCGACGATCCTTTTTGCGCACGGTCACGGGGCTGTCCGGCCCAGCAACAGTGACAATCACGCCCAGATCACCCGCTGCATTTACAGGGGTGTCGCGTTTAATCGCACCGAAAATCAGAATTTCGAACCCTTCAAAAGTTGCGGTAATCGCAACTTCATCGCGGCTGAGGCCAAGCACGATTTCTTCGGCCTTTGCAGGCATCGCCAAGAGCATGAGAAGTGCAATCAAACGGACCATCGTGTCACCCTGCGCCAAGCGAATAGAGTTCTGATGGCATGACCAGCAGATCGAGCGCGAGCTTGCCGCACACTGCAAGCACCATGATGGCAAGCCAGATCCGCAATTGCTCGGCTTTCATCCTCAGGCCGATGCGTGTGCCAACCTGCGCACCGATCACGCCGCCCACCAGCAACAGAACGGCCAGCACAACGTCGACCGTATAGTTGGTCGTCGCGTGCAGCATCGTGGTGAAGGCGGCCACAAAGATGATCTGCAAGAGCGACGTGCCAATCACAACCTTTGTGGGCATACCCAGTAGATAGATCATCGCAGGCACCATGATAAAGCCACCACCGACGCCCATGATCGCCGCCAGCATACCGACCAGAACCCCCACCAGAACAGGTGGAATGACCGAGATATAAAGCCCGGACACGCGGAACTTGACCTTGAAAGGCAGGGCGTGCACCCAATTGTGCTTGCGCCGGACAGGGCGCGCGCCGGGTTTGCTGGCCCGCCGGATCGCCCGCAAGCTTTCCACGAACATCAGCGCGCCGATAGCCCCCAAGAACACAACATAGCAAAGCTGCACCAGCAGATCGACCTGCCCCAGTGAGCGCAGATAGTTGAAGATCATAATCCCGAGGGCCGAGCCGATCAGACCGCCAATCAGCAGGACCAAGCCCATCTTGGTATCGACGGTCTTGCGTTTGAAATGCGCCAGCACGCCGGAGATGGACGAGGCCACAATCTGGTTGGTGCTGGTGGCCACAGCGACAGCGGGCGGGATGCCGATAAAGAACAAGAGCGGGGTGATCAGAAAGCCACCGCCAACGCCAAACATCCCTGATAAAATACCCACGATTCCGCCCAATCCTAATAAAAGGAATATGTTCACCGAAACTTCGGCGATAGGGAGGTAAATCTGCATGAGCTATTCCGGGCGCTTGTGCCGCTAGAAGCACCAAAAACCTATCGGGCGTTCATGTCAAATGATGTGATCGGTTTTGATGTGCAAACGCAGCAATTCTGCCACGTGGATCTATTGTTCCGCTCGTTTGGACTCAGGAAAGTGACCGAAGGTAACCGCGCAGGACTTTTTCCAGCTTTGCAGCGCCAATCGGGGCCATCGCTTTGGTGTGTTCGTGGCTGATCGCTTCGTCGCTCATGCCTGCCGCCATATTGGTGATGGTCGAGATTGCAGCGGCTTTCAGCCCCAGAAAACGCGCAAGGATGACCTCTGGCACGGTGGACATGCCCACAGCGTCGGCCCCCAGCATCTTGATGGCGCGAATTTCGGCAGGGGTCTCGAAGGAGGGGCCGGAATACCAGGCGTAGATCCCGTCGGCCATGGCCACCTCTGCTGCTTTGGCAGCGGCGTGCAGGGCGATGCGGATCGCGGGATCATAGGCATCTTTCATCGGCACAAAGCGCGCATCGGTGGGTTCCCCGATCAGCGGATTGAGGCCGGAGAAGTTGATATGGTCGGACAGGCACATGATCGATCCGGTGGGCATATCGGCCTGCATGGACCCTGCCGCGTTGGTTGCAATCATCGTATCGGCGCCCAGTTCCTTGAGAACTTCCAACGGCAGGCGCATCGCGTCGCCCCGCCCGCTTTCATAGTAATGCGCCCGTCCGCCAAAAACCGCGACGCGCACCCCTTCGAGGGTCCCGATCACGAGGTTTGGGTTATGGCCTGACACGCCCGCATGGGGAAAGCCGGGCAGGTCGCTGTAGGGGATGGCTGTGCCGTCCACTTCGTTCGCGATATGCCCAAGGCCAGAGCCAAGGATCAGACCGATGCGAACAGGTGCATCACCCGCCGCCGCTTTGATCTGGGTGGCGAGGTCTTTAGCGTTCTTTGACATAAGGCTCGCCTCCGGCGCGCGGCGGGATCGCCTTGCCGACAAAACCGGCCAGAATGACGACCGTCAGGATATAAGGCAGCACGTCAAGGAACTGGCCATTCACCTGAAAGCCGACAACACGAGCCACAACATCCGATCGTAGGGACATCGCTTGGAGGAAACCAAAGAGCAGGCAGGCATAAAGCGCATACCATGGCCGCCATTTGGCAAATATCAGTGCGGCCAGCGCGATGTAGCCGCGACCTGCGCTCATGTCTTTCACAAAACCCGCCTGCAGGGCCGTCGCAAGGTAGGCACCTGCGATGCCGCAGAGGACGCCACAAATGCCCACGGCAGCAAAGCGTAGCCAGATTACGGAGACACCTGCGGTATCGACCGCAGCAGGGTTTTCACCCACGGCCCGCAAACGAAGGCCAAAGCGGGTCTGGAACAGGATCCACCATGTCAGCGGCACCATCAGAAGGGCGACATAGACAAGGATCGTGTGGCCGGAAATGAGTTCATAGTAGATCGGCCCGAGGATGGGCACGTTCTGAAGCGCCTCTGCAAATGGCAGATGGATCGGGTTGAACCGCGCATCACCGGACAGTTGCGGGGTCCGCCCGCCTTGGGCGAACCAGCTTTGCGCAATGACGACGGTCAGACCCGCCGCCAGAAAGTTGATCGCCACCCCCGAGATCAATTGGTTCCCGCGAAAGGTGATCGAGGCCAGCCCGTGGATTGCGGACAAGACCAAAGACGCGCCGATGCCCGCCAAAAGCCCAAGCCACACATTGCCCGTCACAGCGGCAATGGCGGCCGATAGGAACGCTGCTGCCAGCATTTTACCCTCAAGCCCGATATCAAAGATACCGGCCCGCTCGGAAAACAGACCTGCAAGACAGGCCAGAAGAAGCGGGGTTGCCAGACGCAACGTGGCGTCCAGCATCTGCAAAAGGGTCGCAAAATCCATTTAGGCAGCTTTCTCCATCAGGAATGGGAAGAGGTCAAAGAAGCGGTCTGCGACCTCTGGATTGCGGCGCAGGGCGGCTTCGGCCTCGGCTTGGGTGATATCGACGGCCTGCGTTTTGTCTTGGCGCAGGAAGAACTGCAAGCCCAGCATCGCGTCAAATCGGTCATCTGTGATGAACGGATCATGCGGCACGCGTGGCATCACGTTTTCGGCTGGCATCAAGACGCTTGTCGGGCGTTGTAGTGACAAAAGCGCCACCAGATGCGGCGGTACGTCTGCTGCGGGGGTCTGGTCGATCACGTGGTGAACCCACTGGTGGAGTTCTTCCATCGAAATCATGCCAAGTGCCAAACAACTTAGCACAAAGCCCAGGTCTGCACCGGTGTCATCATCGACACCTATTTTAAAAGGTCCTGCTCTCATGTTTTTGCTCTCCTCATTGCCAGGAATAGCCGCTCGAGCGGCATGCGCACCATATTATCCAGTGCACCCGTGAAGAGGATTACCAAGGCCTGTATTACGATAATCAGCTCACGGGGGATCGACGTCCATAGGGCGAGTTCTGCGCCGCCTTGATATAGAAAGCCGAAAAGAAGGGCCGCCAGCAATACCCCGAAAGGATGGCTGCGCCCCATCAGTGCGACGGCGATGCCGATAAAGCCCGCCCCCTCCACTGCGTTCAGGACCAGCCGTTCGGCCTCGCCCTGGACGTTGTTGATGGCCATCATGCCGGCAAGTCCGCCGGAGATAAGCATGGTGACCATGATAATTTTGGTCGGGCTGATGCCCGCGTATTTTGCGGCTGTTTCCGAATGCCCGAAGGACCGCAGTTCATAACCAAGCCGCGTTTTCCAGATCAGGATCCAAAGGAACAGACAGGCCGCGATGGCGACAAAGAAGGTCACATTGGCGGGTGCGCCGCGAAAAAACGTCGTTTCGCCAAAGTTGAACATATCCTGAAACGAGGGCAGATGCGTCGCTTCGGGGAATTTGGCGGTCGCAGGCTCCATGCCGGGCGCTTTGAGAGCGCCGATGAGGAAATAGTTCAGCACGGCGGCGGCGATGAAGTTGAACATGATCGTGGTGATCACGATGTGGCTGCCGCGCTTGGCCTGCAGGAATGCAGGGATCGCGGCCCATGCCGCACCAAAGATCGCAGCGCCGATCGCAGAGCCCAAAAGCGCCAGCGTCCAATGCGGCCACGGAATGAACAGGCAGATGACAGCGACACCCAGGCCGCCGATCAGGGCCTGGCCTTCGCCGCCGATGTTGAACAACCGCGCATGAAACGCGATGGCAACAGCAAGGCCGGTAAAGATAAAGTTGGTGGCGTAATAGAGCGTATATCCCCAGCCATAGGTCGAGCCCAAAGCGCCGTTCACCATCAGCTTGAGTGCGGCCCACGGATTTTCACCAATGGCCAAAATGACCAAGGCAGACAGGATCGCCGCAAGCAGGATCGAGATCAGCGGGATCAGGACAACATCGGCCCACTTTGGCATCACATCCATGCCTCAGACCTCCTTGGCCGTGCCGCTGCCAGCGGTCGCCAGTTGTGCTTGGACAGCCTCATGGATTGGCCCACGCGGTTCGGTGGTCATCCCGGCCATCAAAAGCCCGAGTTCTTTTTCGTCTGTATCCTGAGGCATCCGCTCGCCCATTATTTTTCCGTCAAACATAACCGCAATCCGGTCGGAGAGGGATAAAATTTCTTCTAACTCTACGGAAACCAACAAAATTGCTTTGCCCTGATCCCTAAGTGCAACAATCTGCTGGTGGATAAATTCGATCGCACCGATATCCACGCCGCGTGTCGGCTGGCCGATTAGCAGCAGATCAGGGTTGCGTTCGATTTCTCGGGCCAGCACGATTTTCTGCTGGTTGCCGCCCGAAAAGCTCTTGGCGGTCAGGTTTGGATCGGGCGGGCGCACGTCGAAACGGGCCATTTTTTCTTCGGTGTCTTTGCGGATGGCCGCATTGTCCATCAGCAATCTGGAGCGTTGGTAGCGCGCGTCGTGGTGATACCCGAAAATCATATTTTCCCAAGCGTGGAAGTCCATGATCAGACCTTCGCGCTGGCGGTCCTCTGGCACATGGCCGATCCCGCGTGCGCGCCTGCTTTGTCCGTCAGATTTTGCACCGGTGAGGTCGATTTCCTCGCCGTTGATCTTGATCGATCCGGTGGCTTTCTCGTAGCCGCCCAAAACTTCCAGCAGCTCGGACTGACCATTGCCAGCAACGCCTGCAATCCCGAGGATTTCGCCGGCATGTACATCAAAGCTCACGCCCTTGAGCCGGTGAACGCCCTTATTGTCGGTGACATTCAGGTCTTTGACTTCAAGGGTCTTCTTGCCGATTTGCGCCGGTGCCTTGTCAACACGCAGCAGCACTTTGCGCCCAACCATCAGTTCGGCCAGCGCAGGCGGGCTGGTTTCCGAGGTTTTTACAGTGGCGGTCATTTCGCCCCGCCGCATCACGCTGACGGTGTCGGTGATTTCCATGATTTCGCGTAGTTTATGCGTGATCATGATAATCGTTTTGCCCTCGCGCTTGAGGTTCTCAAGGATGCGGAACAAATGGTCCGCCTCGGCAGGTGTCAGCACGCCTGTGGGCTCGTCCAAAATCAGAATATCTGCTTTGCGGTAAAGCGCCTTGAGGATTTCAACGCGCTGCTGCATGCCGACGCCGACCTCTTCGATCAAAGCGTCTGGATCGACGTTGAGTTCGTATTCTTCGGCAAGGCTTTTGAGTTCGCGCCGCGCGCGCGCCAGTGACGGGCGCAACAGGCCGCTGTCCTCGGCCCCCAGAACCACGTTTTCCAGAACGGTGAAGTTTTCTACCAGTTTGAAATGCTGGAACACCATCCCGATGCCTGCGGCGATTGCTGCCTGACTGTCAGGGATGGATGTTTTCTTGCCAGCGATGAAAATCTCGCCTTTGTCGGCTTTGTAAAAGCCGTAAAGGATCGACATCAGCGTGGATTTGCCCGCGCCGTTTTCGCCGATGATCCCGTGGATCGTGCCTGGCATCACGCGGATCGAGATGTCTTTGTTTGCCTGAACCGGACCGAAGGCTTTGGAAATACCTTTGAGTTCAATGGCTGGGGCTGCATCACTCATGCTGGTGCTCCTGTTCCGACAAATCCGACCATGCGGACAATCAGGCCGTCGGGCCCGTGCTCGACAAAGTACTGGCCCATTTGTTCCATGCCGTTTGGCATTTTGAAAGTAATAGTCGCACGGCTGACGCCTTCACGTGTCTCGACAGTGGTGACTTCGGCAACAGCACCGGGCGCGGACGTGGAAAACATGGCGACATATTCGGCCACCGACGTGGGGCCGTTGAGCGGTGTTGGCGCGCGTGGGTCCGCATATGTGGCTGTGGGGCCGAATGATGCGTGAATGGCTGTTTCTCGCGCGACGGCATCTGACATCCCCCATGCTTCAAAGAAGGTGGTGATCGCCTTTGTCATGGGACTGTCCTTATCAGCAAGAAGGGCCACGCTTTGTGCAAGCGTGGCCCCGAGTTTTAGGCCTTCTGTCGCGACTTAGAAGCTCAGCGCGGGGCAGGTTTCGTCGGCTGTGTAGTCGTGGACAACCAGTTCGCCAGACGCGATGGATGCGGCGGCTGCGTCAACAGCGGCTTGCATGTCAGCGGTGACCAGCTCTGCGTTGAATTCGTCCAGCGCGTAGCCGACGCCTTCGTTCGCAACGCCCATGACGTTGAAGCCGGTTTCGAGGTCTGTGCCTTGTGTGAAGGCCTCATAAACCGCGTTATCGACGCGCTTGAGCATGGATGTCAGAACCTGGCCGGGGTGCAGGTAGTTCTGGTTTGCGTCAACGCCGATGGACAGGATGTCTTCGTCGGCTGCAGTTTGCAGAACGCCAACGCCTGTGCCGCCAGCAGCAGCAAAGACCACGTCAGAACCTTGGCTGATCTGTGCCAGTGTCAACTCGGACCCCTTCACCGGGTCGTTCCAAGCGGCAGGTGTTGTGCCTGTCATGTTGGCGATCACTGTGGCGTCCGGGTTCACAGCCAGCGCGCCTTGTGCGTAACCACACGCGAACTTGCGGATCAGCGGGATGTCCATGCCGCCCACGAAAGATACGGTGCCGCTCTCGGACGCCATCGCGGCCATCATGCCGACAAGGTAAGAGCCCTCGTGCTCGTTGAACACAACAGAGCGGACGTTTGGCGCGTCAACGACCATGTCGATGATGGCGAATTTGGTCTCGGGATAGTCGGCTGCGACTTCGGCCAGCGGTGTGGCCCATGAGAAGCCTGCCATGACGATCGGGTTTGCACCTGATTCAGCGAAACGGCGGATGGCCTGCTCGCGCTGGGCGTCGGACTGGATTTCAACTTCGGCGTAGGAACTGCCGGTTTCGTCTGCCCAACGCTGGGCCCCGTTATAGGCGCTTTCGTTGAATGATTTGTCGAACTTGCCGCCAAGATCGAAAAGGATGGCGGGATCTGCAGCAGCAGTACCGGCTGTCAAAGCCAGTGCAGCAGATGCGCCAAGGAATTTGTGCATAAGTGTCATTGATAATTCTCCCAGGTCGTTACGCGAGGTCTTTTACGGGCGCACCGCGCCCCCTCAGTTAAAGGCAGAGCCGATCTGATGCCGGTCATCGTCCGATAAGGCCTTGCCTTGCAGGGAAGATCAACCGTTTTTTAAGAGATATCATGCGACCAAAGGTCAAAATCGGCGTTATCTACAAGCTGACGCAAAGTCAGGTTGTGGTCAGTGACTTGCGCATCACCAAGGCGGCCAGCGGTGCCCCATCTTTAGGCAGATAATAACCGGGCCGCCGCCCGATCTGGCGGTAACCGGACGCGGTATAGAGCGCGATCGCGGCGTCGTTGTCTTCGGCCACTTCCAGAAAGATTCTCGCGGCACCTTCGGTTTTTGCCCGCGCTTCACCAGCCAGCAATGTTGCGCGTGCAAGGCCCTGACGCCGCATCGCAGGGGCGGTGGCGATGGTCAAAAGCTCGGCTTCGTCCAGCACGGTGCGGATCAGGGCAAAGCTGCGGGTGTCGCCGATGGCGAAGGTGCCGGGATGTTTGAGAAGCCCCGCAAATTCGTCTGCCGACCATGCCCGAATGGCGCTGAACGCTGCGGCATGAAGGCTGGCCAGCTCTTGGGGTGTCATGGCAGCAAAACGGGCGCCGGATCACGCGGCGGGGCGGCATCGGCGCTGCGGATGTAGAGGGGTGCGGGGCGCGGGGTGTCCTCTGACAGGCGCGAGGCGGCGATTTGGGCGATTGCGCTGATCAGCTCTGCTGCGCCTTTTTGCGCGAGTGCTGGTTCTGCGCTCTGGACGGGATCGCTTGTCGTGCCATCGGCGCGAAATTCTTGGGTGTAGGATTGTTCGCGCGGTGCAGGGATTGTTGCCATGAAGGGCAGGGGTTCACCGTGGGCGCGGGCCTCGAACCCGTTCACGCCAATCGCCGGTTTACCAAGGCCCAAGGCAAGCCCGCGTGCGGCGGACAGCGCAATGCGGATGCCGGTGAAATTGCCGGGGCCGACGCCGACCCCGATGCCGTCAAGGTCGCGCCATGTCAGGCCCTCAGCGGCGAGCATGTCTTCCAGCATCGGCATCAGATGTTCGGCCTGCCCTTTGGCCATTTCATCGACGCGCGTGATGATCCGGTCGCCCAACAGCAAAGCGGCGGCGCAATGCGCCGCCGATGTATCAAAAGCCAGAAGGATCGGCCTAGGCTGCAACTGGCCGCACCTCGACCACCTCGGGGATGTAGTGGCGCAGCAGGTTTTCGATGCCCATTTTCAGGGTCAACGTGGATGACGGGCAACCGGCACATGCGCCTTGCATATGCAGATAGACGATGCCGCGCTCAAACCCGTGGAATGTGATGTCGCCACCGTCTTGGGCCACCGCAGGGCGCACGCGGGTGTCGAGCAGTTCTTTGATCTGGCCCACGATTTCCGCGTCTTCGCCGGTGTGTTCGGCGTGACCGCTGACCGGTTTATGATCGTCGGCCATGACGGATTGACCGGATTGATAGTGCTCCATGATCGCGCCAAGGATACCAGGCTTGATATGGTCCCACTCAACATCGTCGGCCTTTGTGACCGTCACGAAATCAAGGCCAAAGAAAACGCCGGACACGCCGCCAGCGGCAAAGATGCGCTTGGCGAGGGGCGAGTTTTCAGCGGCCTCAAGGCTTGGAAAATCGGCGGTGCCGACCTCAAGCACGTTCTGACCGGGCAGAAACTTGAGCGTTGCGGGATTTGGTGTCGATTCAGTCTGGATGAACATGTGGCCAACCTTTTTTGTCAGGCTTTAGATATGCGGATGATCTGCCCATATGTCAAGGTTTGGAATGATTCTAAAGTGGGGCTGCTGCTTTAAGTGATCGCTTCGAGCCGTTCTTTGGACAAATCCCCGGGAACAATCGTGATTGGCACAGGCAGGCTACCGGATTGTTTGCTGAGTTGTGACACCAATGGGCCGGGGCCTTTGCTGTCATCGCCCGCGCCCAGAACCAACACGCCGATTTCTGGGTCTTCGTTCACATGGGCGATGATCTCATTGAGTGGTTCGCCTTCACGGATCACCAGTTCAGGATCTACGTTTTGTTTGTCGCGCATCCATTTGGCGAAGACTTCGAAGTGGACTTCGATCCGCTCACGCGCCTCGGCCCGCATAATCTCGCCCACGCCGATCCAGTGGTTGAACTCGTCAGGGGGGATGATGGCCAGAACCGCCACGCCGCCGCCCGTATGGGATGCACGCATTGCAGCAAATCGCATGGCATTGAGGCACTCACGGCTATCATCCAAAACGACAAGAAACTTACGCATGTTGATCTCCCTCTTGGGGCAAGTGTGGCGCATCCTCCGCGTGCTGGCAACGACAGATTGCCGGGCTTGATCGGTCCAGTGTTACGCAGTGCTGGCGGCCCAGTCCCAGTACATATCACGCACGTGGCGCGTGATTGGCCCGACCTGATATTGGCGGTCCTCAAAGGCGGTGACAGGCGTGACCTTGGTCATATTGCCGGAGAGGAAGACTTCGTCAGCGCCCCGGAAATCATCGAAGGTGAGCACGGTTTCATGGACTTTGACGCCATCCGCTTTCAGGTTTGAGATATGCCGCGCACGGGTGATGCCGGACAGAAATGTGCCGTTTGGGATGGGGGTGAACACCTCACCGTCTTTGACCATAAAGACGTTGGCTGTGGCCGTTTCCGCCACATTGCCCATCGCGTCCGCCACGAGCGCATTGCCAAAACCACGGCCGCGCACTTCGGTCAACATGCGGGCGTTGTTGGGATAAAGGCACCCTGCCTTGGCGTTGACCACTGCATCATCAATCACCGGGCGGCGGAATTTGGTCAGGCCCAGCGTTGTTGTGGCGGTTGCTGCGGCGAAGGGGATTTCCTCGAGGCAGATTGCGAAACCGGTCGCCTCGGCGCTGGGGACAATCGCGGTGGCGTCGCCGTGGATCGCCCAATACATCGGGCGGATATAGACGGCGGCCCCCGTGGGGTATTTCGCCAGCCCCTCTTTGGTGATCGCGATCATGTCTTCGGTGCTGACGGTCGGTGTAATCATCAGCGCCTCGGCCGAGCGGTTCACGCGGGCGCAATGCAGATCAAGATCAGGCATTAACCCGTTCACAAAGCGCGCGCCGTCAAACACGGTCGTGCCAAGCCATGATCCGTGGTCTGCCGCGCGCATCACGGGGACGTCGCCTTCGTGCCATGTGCCTTCGAAATAAGTGCGGATGTTTTTGCCGGTGGCCATGTCGTGATCTCCCTTTGTGGCGCACAGTAGGCGCGCAAAAAGAGAGCGTAAAGTGCGGGATGCGTCCGATGTCGGGGAATTCCGGACGCAAGTGGCGCTTAGCTGGCCAGCGCGATCAGTGCAGGCACATCAAGGCGGTTATTCGTCATCGCCAAGGTACCGTCCGCATCACGCGGCCACATGTCCATCGGTTTATCCCAATAAAGCTCAACCCCGTTTTGGTCGGGGTCACGCAGATAAACCGCCTCGCTCACCCCGTGGTCGGCGGCACCATCAAGGGGAATTCCTGCATCCACCACGCGTTTGACCACCTGCGCCAGCGCAAGTTTATCGGGGTAGAGAAATGCAGAGTGGTAAAGCCCCGTATGTCCGGCAGGCGGCGGGGTGGCCCCAAGGCTGTCCCACGTATTCAGGCCAATATGGTGGTGATAGTCGCCGGCGGCCAGAAAGGCGGCACCGTCGCCATAGCGTTGGGTCAATCCGAAACCCAAGATATCGGAATAGAACGCAATTGCGCGATCCAGATCAGAGACCCGCAGGTGGATATGCCCGACACGGGCCGAGGAAGATGCAGACATGATGTGCCTCTCAAACTTGTGTGAGGCAAAGATACGGCTTTTCAGTTTCGCACAAAAGGCCGCTGACCGCAGGTCTATCGTGCGTCAATTCACGAAGTAGCGCCGCTCCGTAGCAGGCCGACGATGTCGTAGGTATCGCGCAGGATCGGGTTGGCGATGGCGCGGGCTTTCTCGGCGCCTGCGCCAAGGATGCGGTCGATCTCGGCGGGGTCGGCCATGAAACGTGCCATTTCCTCGGATATCGGGGCCAGTTTCGCCACCGCCAGATCGGCCAAAGCGGGCTTGAACGTGCCCCAGCCTGCGCCGGGGTATTCGGCGATTACGGCCTCGGGTGTCATGTCGTTGAGGGCTGCGTAGATTTCGACCAGATTGCGCGCCTCGGGGCGGTCTTTGAGGCCCTCGACGGTTTCCGGCAGCGGCTCGGGATCTGTTTTCGCTTTCTTGAACTTCTTGGCGATCTTGTCGGCATCATCGGTCATGTTGATGCGTTCCATGTCGCTTTCGCCGGATTTCGACATTTTCTTGGTGCCGTCGCGCAGGTTCATGATGCGCATGGCGGGGCCTTCGATGACCGGTTCTGTCAGCGGGAAGAAATCGGTTTTGAAGTCGTGATTGAACTTCGCGGCGATATCGCGTGTCAATTCGACGTGCTGTTTCTGGTCCTCGCCCACAGGCACATGGGTGGCGTGGTAGAGCAGAATATCGGCGGCCATCAGCGCAGGGTAGGCGTAAAGGCCCAGCGACACTTTCTCGGCGTTGCTGCCTGCTTTGTCCTTGAACTGGGTCATGCGGTTCATCCAGCCGACGCGGGCGACGCAGTTGAAAATCCAGCCCAACTCGGCATGGGCGGCAACCTGGCTTTGGTTGAACAGAATGGATTGGCTGGGGTCGAGCCCTGCGGCAAGGTAACCTGCGGCCACTTCGCGGGTCATATTGGCCAGCTCTTTGGGGTCCTGCCAAACGGTGATCGCGTGCATGTCCACGACACAATAGATAGTTTCCATCTGGCCCTGCATGCCGACAAAGCGCTTGATCGCGCCCAGATAGTTGCCAAGTGTCAGCCCGCCAGAGGGTTTGATCCCCGAGAAAACGCGCGGTGTGAAGGGTGTTTGGCTCATGGTGCAATGTCCGGTCTGGATTTCGGGGCAAGGGTCGCATACCCATGCCAGACAGACCCGTCAACTTCAACTCTGCAGCGAGACCGCAATGAAGCCCGAAAGCCCGTTCAATACTTTGCCTGTCGTGGTGGTCATACTGGCGCTTGCCATCGCCGGGATCGAAGTTGTCTTTCAGCTTGCGAATGCGGGCATCATCGGTGGCCCGCGCGGTTTGGGTTGGCGGCTTGCCGCGATTGAGGAATTCGGCTTTGCCCCTGCGGTGCTGGACCGTGTGCTGGTGAGCGGGGACTACAGCCTTGATATGCTCAAGCGGTTCGTCACCTACACCTTTATCAATGGTGATCTGATCCAGATGGCGTTCTGTGCGGCTTTGGTCCTCGCTTTGGGGAAGTTTACAGCCGAGTATTACGGATCGCTCAAAGTGCTGGTTGTCTATGTTGTCACCAGCATTGCCGGTGCGGTTGTTTTCGGCCTGCTGGCGGGTGACAACACATTGCTCATTGGGGCCTTTACACCGGTTTATGGTCTCATCGGCGCCTATACCTATGTGTTGTGGCTGCGGCTTGGAAGCGCCGGAGAAAACCAGATCATGGCGTTTCGGCTGATCGGGTTTCTCTTGGCGATCCAGCTGATTTTTGGTTTGATCTTTGGTGGCAACAGCCAGTGGATTTCAGAACTCACCGGATTTGTGACGGGCTTCGTGCTCTCGACACTTCTTGCACCCGGCGGGTGGGCCAGCCTTGTGCGCCGGATGCGGGAACGGTCCTAGCGGCGCAGGTTGCGTTTGAACTCGGACAGTTTGAACGCGCCCAACAGGTGGCCGATCCCGAAGTAGCTGATGATGCCGATCAGGACCAAAGCCAGCAGTGCAAGATAGCGTAGCGTGGCGATGCCCAAGAAAGGTGTCATCACCGCAGCACTTGCGAACAGGATCGCCCCCATTGCGAGCGCGGACAGAATGATCCGCCCCAGCCGTTTCTTGAAACGCGCGTCGAATTTGCCTGCATCACCCATGCTGCGCGCCCCGCGCATCAGCATCACAACCATCGCCCAGCCTGTCAGTGACGTGCCGATGGCCGCCGCGATAAAGCCGATCTGCGGTGCCAGTCCAATGGCGAGAGCGGCGTTCAGGATCATCGCGGCAAGCGCATAGTAGAAGGGCCGCTTTGTGTCTTCGCGGGCAAAGAACAGCGGTTGGAGCGTTTTTTGCAGCACAAAGGCGGGCAGGCCCAATCCGTAAATCGCCACGGCCATCGCGGTGGCGGCGGTGTCGTCACTGGTGAAAGCGCCGCGTTCAAACAGAACGCTGACAAGCGGGATCGGGATTGCCATGAGCGCGACCGAGGCGGGGATGGTCAACGCAAGGCTGATTTCGGACGCGCGGTTAAAGGCGTCTTGCCCGCCCGCATCATCGCCCGCGCGCAGGCGGCGCGACAGATCGGGCAGCAGCACAACCCCGATTGCAATCCCCACCACGCCAAGGGGCAACTGATAAAGCCTGTCGGCGTAGTTGAGCCATGCCACCGCCCCTTCGAAGAAGCTTGCGACTTGGCGGCCAACAAGCAGATTGATTTGCACAACACCGCCCGCGAGGGCTGCGGGGGCTGCAATGATCGCAAGGCGTTTGAGCTCGGGTGTCATCTTGGGCATCCCGATCCGCAGGGTGTAGCCCGCGCGCTTTGCCGCGATCCAGACAACGGCAAGCTGGGCGAGGCCCGCCAATGGCACCGAATAGGCCAAGGCCTGTCCGATCATGGACTGCGCGTCGGCCCCTGTACATTCGCAGGTCAGCCCCATGATGATGAGGGCCAGAATGAAAACGACGTTCAGCAGGATCGGCGCGCCCGCTGCGGCCGTAAAGCGCCCGGTTGCGTTCAACACCCCCGACAGCAGCGCCGTGAGCGAAATAAAGAGGATGTAGGGAAAGGCGATCCTGCCGTAGTAGACCGCCAGATCGAAACGCTCGGTGCCTAAAAACCCGCTGGCCATCAGCGTCACGAGGGCGGGCATAAAGATCACGCCGATCACGGTGAACACGGTCAGAACCCCTGCAAGGCCGACAAAAGCATCCTGGGCAAAGCGCTGGGCGTCTTCACCGGCTTCGACCTTTTTGGAAAACATTGGCACGAAGGCCATGTTGAACGCGCCCTCGGCAAAGAAGCGGCGGAAAAGGTTGGGCAGGGAAAAGGCCACCAGAAACGCCTCGGCCACAGGGCCGGTGCCAAGGTAGGCCGCGATCATGATGTCGCGCACAAAGCCCATCACGCGGCTAAGGAGCGTCCAGATGCCGACGGTGAAAAAGCCAGCCATCAGACGAATGGGTTTCATCCTGCCACCGCCTGCTCGGCCCCTTGGGCGATGGCCTCGCGCAGTTTGCGTTCAAGCGACGCACGCTTGGCTTCGTTGTGGTATTTCAGGCCAACCATGTCTTTGACGTAGAAGGTATCGACGACCTGTTCGCCATAGGTCGCGATCACGGCGGAGGCGATATAGACGTGGTTGTTGGCCAACGTGCGTGTCAGGTCATAGAGCAGTCCCGGTCTGTCGCGGGTATCAACCTCGATGATCGTGTAAATCTCGGAGCCTTCGTTATCAAAGCTGATTGTCGTGGGGACCTTAAAGGCGCGTTCGCGTTTCTTGATCTTGTCTTTGTCTTTCAGCGCCTCTTTGGCGACGATTTCGCCGCGCAGGATGCGTTCGATCATCGTGCGCAGGCGCGGCATGCGCGCGGCCTCATAGGGGTTGCCGTCGTCGTCTTGGACCCAGAACACGGCGGTCGCATAGCCGTCTTTAGATGTATAGGTGCGCGCATCCACGACGTTTGCGCCGACGAGAGCCAAGGCCCCCGTCATGCGGCTAAAGAGGCCCGGATGGTCCACCATTGCAAAGCAGGCACGCGTCGCGTCGCGGTCTTCGTCCAGCATGAGGTCGATTTTGATTTCGTCGTCTTTGATCTCGTGCAGCAATTTGGCAAAGATCGTTTGCGCTGACAGAGGAAGCCCCTGCCAGTAGGTGCCATAGTGACGTCCGATCTCGGTCTTGAGTGCTTTGTTGTCCCAGTCCGCGAGTGCAGCGCGCAAGGCGCGTTTCGCTTCCGCCTCTTGGCTTTCGCGGTTGAGATCCTCAAGGCCGGTTTGCAGCGCTGATTTGGTCGCCTTGTAAAGGTTGCGGATCAGCACCGCTTTCCAGTTGTTCCATGTCCCTGGGCCGACGCCGCGAATGTCGCAGACGGTGAGGGTGGTCAAAAGGTCGAGCCGTTCAACCGATTTCACTGCCTTGGCAAAGCCGCGCACGGTGCGGGGCTCGGAGATATCGCGCTTTTGCGCCACATCCGACAAAAGCAGGTGATAGCGGATCAGCCATTCGACCGTTTCGCATTCTTTCTTGTTCAGGCCCAGCCGTGGTGCCACCTTGCGCGCGATCTGTGCGCCGAGGATCGAGTGGTCCTCGTCCCGCCCTTTGCCGATATCGTGCAGCAAGAGCGCCACATAAAGCACCTTGCGATTGACCCCGCGATCCAGAATGCCCGAACAGACCGGCAATTCCTCGATCAGTTCCTTGCGTTCAATCTGGGCAAGGTTGCTGATGCATTGGATCGTGTGTTCGTCCACCGTGTAGTGGTGGTACATGTTGAATTGCATCATCGCGACAATGGGCGCGAATTCGGGGATAAAGGCGGCCAGCACCCCCAATTCGTTCATCCGCCGCAGCGCCCGTTCGGGGTTGCCGTGTTTCAGCAGCAGATCAAGGAAGATCCGGCGCGCCTCTTTGTTGTTGCGCAGGTCTTCGTCGATCCGGTGCAGGTTGGCCGAGATCAGCCGCATTGCATCGGGATGCAGCAAGGTGCCGGTCCGCAGCGCCTCTTCAAAGATGCGCAGCATATTCAGCTTGTCGGCAAAGAAGTCGCGTTCGTTGGCAACCGTCAGGCGGTTTTGTTTGATCGCATAAGGTGGCTTTGCTTTCTTGCGCCGCGCCAGCAGCCGGACCAGCACGGGTTCTTGCTTGGTGTGGTTGGCCTCTAGCGCTGTCAGGAAAATCCGCGTCAGTTCGCCCACATGGGTGGCCTGACGGAAATAGGCCTGCATGAAGTGTTCGACGCCGCGTCTGCCGCCGTGGTCTGTGTATCCCATCGCATCGGCGACCTCGACCTGCATATCAAAGGTCAACTGATCAACAGGGCGCCCTGCGATCAGATGCAGATGGCAGCGCACGGCCCAGAGGAAATCTTCGGCCGTGACGAAGGTCTCGAATTCCTCGGAGGTAAAGACGCCCAGATTGACCAGATCAGCCGCGTTTTTAACGCCGTTGATGTATTTGCTGATCCAGAACAATGATTGCAGGTCGCGCAACCCGCCTTTGCCTTCTTTCACGTTGGGTTCGACCACATAGCGCTGGCCGCCCTGTTTGCGGTGGCGCGTGGCGCGTTCTTCCAGCTTGGCTTCGATAAAATCGCTGGCTGTGGTTTTGAAAAGTTCAGTCCAGAGCCGTTTGCCAAGTTGCGCCGCCAAATCCGCGTCACCGGCCAGATACCGGTATTCCACAAGGGATGTGCGGATGGTGTAATCCTCTTTCGCCAAGCGCAGGCAGTCTTTCACCGTGCGGCTGGCGTGGCCGACCTTCAGCTTGAGATCCCACAGCATATACAGCATGGATTCGATCACGCTTTCGGCCCAGGGCGTGATTTTGTAAGGCGTCAGAAAGAGCAGGTCGACGTCCGAATATGGTGCCATCTCGCCACGGCCATACCCGCCCACGGCGATCAGCGACAGGCGCTCACCTTCGGTCGGGTTGGGCAGGGGGTGCAGGTGCTTTTGCGCAACCTCAAGCACGGTGCGCACGATTTGATCGGTCAGCCAGCTATAGGCCCGCGTCGTAGGCCGCGAGGCAAATGGCTGGGCCTTGAAGGCCGCCGCAATCTGCACCATGCCATTGCGCCGCGCTTGGGAAAGTGCGGCAACGGTCGCGGCGCGGATGTCCTTTTCGGACGTCGCAGTGGCGATTGCGGCGTCGATCTGGGCTTGGACCGCGTCTTTGTCAAAAATGACGGACGCCGGACAGATCAAACTGTCCGGCGTGCCTTCTGCTGATGCTGTTTTGGGTTCAGAGGCCTGGGGTGCCAAAACTTCTTGGGGCTTGGTCAAGGATTACAACCTGATTGTTTTGAAATGTAGCAACGGCAAGGCCGCGCTGGTTAAGGCCGTTCGGCAACAGCCGGAAGACGCCCGATGTACCACGGAACCCCTGCGGTTGGGTGAGTGCCTCTTTGGTCACGGCCTGCGTATTGCCTGCCGCGGCAAGCGCGCCAATCGCGGCGATCCCGTCATAGGCAAGCCCCGCCAGAGGATGCGGTGTTTCGCCATAGGTCGCGGCGTAGCGGTTCGCAAAGAGTTGGGACGGGCCCGGATCCGGCACGGCGAACAGCCCGCCCTGAAGCCCGGGCAGGGCTGCCATTTGTGGCAGCGTGTCCCAGCGGGTCAGACCGATAAAGCGGCTGCGGTCTGTGTCCATACCTGCATCTGGCAGGGCCGTTGAAAGGATGGGCAAGTCTGCATTCGCGCTTGCGGTCGTGAACACGCCCTGCGCGCCCGAGCTGCGGATATTGGACACAATCCGGCGTGTGGCGGTAAAGATACCTTGCTGTGACAGCTGATAGCTTTCCACGCCGGAAACTTCGCCGCCGTTTCTTTGGATGGCCGAGGTAATGGCGTCGCGTCCAACGCGGCCCGGCAGGTCTTCGCCGTGGACCACAATATAACGGCTGATGCCTTGGCGCGTGCCAAATTGGACGAGCCGGTCCGCGGTATTGTCGAATGTCGGGCCCAGAATAAAGACGTTGCCACCCGCAAAAGCGCTGTTGTTCGAGAAGGCGAGCACGTTCACATTGCGGCCTGCGATGGCGACACCAGCGGCATTTGCCGCCTCGCCATAAAGCGGCCCGAGAATGATCTTGGCCCCTTCATTGACGGCCTGTGTCGCGGCAAGTGCGGCTTGCTGCGGGTTGCCGCCTGCGGTGTTGTAGACACGCAGATCGATGTCCGCACCTTGCAGGTCGGCAATCGCGAGGCGGGCCGCATTTTCGAAATTGCGCGCCAATTGGTTGTCTGTCTCTTGCGTTGAACCACCAGGCACCAGCAGGGCCACTTCGATCGGCGCATTGGGGTTGATTGTGCGGCCAACATTGGCATCAGGTGCCAAAGTGACATCACAGGCTGCCAGCCAAAGCAGGGCAGTAAATGCAAAAAAGCGCGCGAGCGACTTGCGGGCGTTGCTGAAACGAGCAAACATGGGTGGTATTCCTCCTGTTTCGCGCGAACGGCAGTTGGCCGAAGCCTCACGTCCCGCCGCGATGTTGAGGTCCATCATAAAGCAGGGGGCCAGCGGGTCCAGAGATGAATTTTATAACCAAGCCACTCTCTGCCGGTCTGTATTTCGTGGCCACGCCTATCGGGTCTGCGCGCGACATGACGCTGCGCGGACTGGATATTCTGGCGTCTGCTGATTTGATCGCGGCCGAGGATACGCGCACGGCGCGCAAGCTGATGGAAATTCACGGTGTCCCGCTGAATGGGCGCAAGGTTGTGGCGTTTCATGATCACAGTGGTGACGGCGCTGTCGCGCGGCTTGTTGCAGATATGAAGTCAGGAAAATCAGTAGCTTATGTGTCGGAGGCGGGCACACCTTTGGTGGCTGATCCGGGCTATGAATTGGGTCGGGCTGCGATCAAAGAGGGTGTGGAAGTGACGACCGCGCCGGGGGCCTCTGCGGTGCTTGCAGGGTTGACGGTGTCGGGGCTTGCCACGGATCGGTTTGCTTTTGTGGGGTTTTTGCCTTCGGGCAAAAAACAGCGCGAAAACGAAATCGCGGCACTGCGCGATATTCCGTTTACTTTGGTATTTTATGAAAGCCCGAAACGCGTTGGGGAAATGTTAGCTAATTTGCGCGATATCTTGGGGGATGAGAGAGAAGCGGTGGTCTGCCGCGAGTTGACGAAGAAATTTGAAGAGATCACGCGCGGGTCACTGGCGACGCTTGCTGCAGATTTTGCAGAGCGGACCGTCAAAGGCGAAATCGTTGTGTTGGTGGGTCGTGCCGGTGCTGTTGAGGTTGCAGATGGCGATATTGATGGGGCGCTACGTGAAGCGATGAAAACAATGCGTGTGAAAGATGCGGCGACTGTTGTGGCCGGTGCTTTGGGTCTGCCCCGTAGGCAGGTTTACCAGATTGCGTTGCAGTTAGGGGATGAAGAATGAGCGGATCTGTTGGATATCATGCAGGTTTAGCGGCTGAGGATATTGTCGCCAGTGACTATACCAAACGACATCATGCGATTGCTGCGCGGCGGTGGCGTGGGAAAGCTGGTGAAATTGATCTGATCGCGCGCGATGGTGAGACCGTGGTTTTCATCGAGGTGAAGAAAAGCCGGAACTTTGCGACAGCTGCCGCGCGGCTGGGTCAGCGCCAAATGGCGCGGATCGTGGCCAGTGCGGGTGAATTTCTGGCCAATGAACCGCGCGGACAATTGACCGATGTGCGATTTGATCTGGCCGTTGTGAATGGCTTTGGTGCCCTCAAAGTGATTGAAAACGCCTTTATGGAATTCTGACGCCCATTGCGCCTGCGCGCAGGCTGGGCCATCAACACGCCAGCTTGATAACGCAAGAGGCCCGCCATGACGCTTAAGATCGCTTTTCAGATGGACCCGATTGGGCCGATCAATATTGATGCTGACAGCACGTTCCGCATCGCCGAAGAAGCGCAGGCGCGGGGGCATAGCCTGTTCTATTATACGCCTGATAAGCTCGCCTATGATCAGGGCCGCGTGATGGCGAAGGGCTGGCCGCTGACGGTGCAGCGCGTCAAAGGCGATCACTTTACGCTGGGCGAAGAGCAATATGTCGATCTGTCGGAGTTCGATGTTGTCTGGCTGCGCCAAGACCCGCCTTTTGACATGAGCTATATCACCACGACCCATATTCTGGACATGATCCACCCCAAGACGTTGGTGGTGAATGATCCGTTCTGGGTACGCAATTATCCCGAGAAACTCTTGGTGTTGAATTTCCCTGACCTGACACCGCCCACAATGATTGCCCGCGATCTTGAGACGCTCAAGACGTTTCGCGCGCAATATGGTGACGTGATTCTCAAGCCGCTTTACGGCAATGGCGGTGCAGGCGTGTTCAAGATGAAGGGTGGCGACAGCAACCTTGCATCGTTGCACGAGCTGTTTTCGGGCATTAACCGCGAACCGCTGATTATGCAGCAGTTTTTGCCTGATGTGTCCAAGGGCGATAAGCGCGTGATCTTGGTCGATGGTGAACCTGTTGGTGCAATCAACCGTGTTCCTGCTGAGGGTGAAACCCGTTCCAACATGCATGTGGGTGGCCGCCCCGAGAAAGTGGAACTGACTGACCGCGACCGCGAGATTTGTGCGCGGATCGGGCCGCTCTTGCGCGAGAAGGGCCAGATTTTCGTGGGGATCGACGTGATTGGGAAATGGCTGACCGAGATCAACGTCACCTCGCCCACCGGCATTCAGGAGTTGGAGCGTTTTGATGGCGTCAACATTGCCGAGAAAATTTGGCAGGCGATCGAGGCGCGGCGCTAGACCTCTTTGGTCATCGCCAAACGATAGCTGACCGCCTCGGCCACGTGGGGTCTGCGCACATCTGCAGCACCTTCTAAATCCGCGATGGTACGCGCAACCCGCAGCACGCGATGATAGCCGCGCGCAGAGAGGCCGAATCTTTCTGCGACCTTGAGCAAGAGTGCCCGCCCTTCCGCATCCGGCGTTGCGATTTCATCAAGCAGATGACCTTCGGCATCGGCATTCACCCGTGCTGTGCTCTGCCCCGCAAACCGTGCTGTTTGAATCTCGCGGGCCTTATGGACGCGGCTGGCGACTTGGGCCGAGCTTTCGCCGGTTTCGGGTAGATCGAGGTCAGTGAAGGCGACCGCCGGTACTTCGACCCGCAAATCGAACCGGTCCATGAGCGGGCCCGATATGCGCCCCAGATAATCCTCGCCACAGATCGGTGCGCGGGTGCAGGCGCGTGCCGGATCAGCAAGGTACCCGCATTTGCAGGGGTTGGCCGCCGCGACCAGCATAAAGCGGCAGGGGTAGCGGACATGGGCGTTTGCGCGGGCCACGACAACTTCGCCGGTTTCGATCGGCTGGCGCAGGGTTTCAAGCACGGTGCGCGGGAATTCCGGGAATTCATCCATGAACAGAACCCCGTTATGCGCGAGGCTGATTTCACCCGGTTTCGCGCTGCGCCCGCCGCCGACGATGGCGGCCATCGACGCGGTGTGGTGCGGTTCCCGAAACGGGCGTTCGCGGTTGATCCCGCCTTCGTCCAAAAGCCCGGAAAGCGAGTGGATCATCGAGGTTTCCAGCGCTTCGGCCGGGGAAAGTTGGGGCAAGATGCCGGGGATGCGCGCGGCCAGCATCGACTTGCCCGACCCCGGTGATCCGACCAAAAGCAGGTGGTGCCGCCCTGCCGCTGCAATCTCGAGTGCGCGTTTGGCGCGTTCCTGCCCCTTTACTTCGGACAAATCCCGCGATCTGGACTGCGCCAAAACTTCGCCCGGCGCTGATGGTTGCAGCACGGCCTGCCCCGTAAAATGCCGCACCATTTCGGCAAGGCTGCGGGGCGCTATGACGTTGACGGACCCAACCCAGGCTGCCTCGGCACCGCAGGCGTGGGGGCAGAGCAGGGTGCGGTCGCCTTCGGCGGCGGCCATCGCGGCGGGCAAAGCGCCGACGACTGGGACCAACGTGCCGTCGAGAGATAATTCGCCCAAGGCCACGGTTTGGGCGGCGGTATCTTGTGGGATGATCTCGAGGGCAGCTAGCAGAGCCAGCGCGATTGGAAGATCGAAGTGCGAACCTTCCTTGGGCAAATCGGCGGGGGATAGATTGACCGTAATCCTTTTCGATGGCAACGCGATGGCCATCGCAGAGAGTGCGGCGCGGACCCTTTCGCGCGCCTCTGACACGGCCTTGTCGGGCAAACCCACGATGGCGAAAGCCGGGATGCCCGGTGTCACGGCGCATTGCACCTCGACCAACCGCGCTTCGATCCCTTCAAATGCAACTGTATAGGCCAAAGCGACCATGGCGTTTTCCCCGTTTATGGTTAACGGGTACGGCGTGGGTCTTTAGGAAAGGTTAACGTGTTTCACCCGGCCATGGCTTTTGTGCGAGGGGCTGCGGGTAGGGAAAGGGGCTGTGATCTTCCTTCAGCGCCTCTTTGCGCCATGCCAAAAAAGCCGGGTCGGAGAGATGTGCCGCAACATACGCCCGCGATTGCTCGCTTACCGGCAAATCATATGCGGTGATCCGCATGGCGACCGGCGCGTAAAAGACATCGGCCAAAGAGTAATCGCCAAAGAGCCAGGGGCCGTTCTGCCCGTGCCGTTCGCGTGCCAGTGCCCACAGGTCTTCGATGCGGCGCAGGTCAGCTTTGACCGCGTCGGATGGTGTGAAACCTTCCCAAGCAAAGCTGAGCACCATGGGGCAGGCGTTGCGTAAGGCGCCAAAACCGCTGTGCATTTCGGCGGTCATCGAGCGTGCCAGCGCGCGGGCGGCAGGGTCGCGGGGGTAGAGGCCTTTGTCGGGGTGGTTTTCGGCGAGGGTTTCGGCCATCGCCATGCTGTCGGTGACGACATGTCCTTCGGCGGTTTGCAGCACGGGAACTGTGCGCGCAGGGGCCAGATGTGCGAGGTCCGCTTGCATGGTTCCACCGTAGAGCCCGACCATGTTCGCCTGATAAGGCAGTCCGAATTTTTCCAGCATCAGCCAGCCCCGCAAGGACCAGCTGCTGAAGGTGCGATCACCGATGTAGAGTTGATATGTCATGCGGTAAGGTTAGCAGCACGGGACGCGCTGAGGCGATCAGTATTCTGTGACGCGCTCCATCACGGTTTGTGATTGATGTGGTCGGCGGTCCAGCCGGATGGGTGACACGACAGGACCGTGGCCGAAAGGTTGTCGATCTTATGTCCGAAGGCCTCATAAGCGCCGATGCCGAGCGCGCGTTGGAGCTGGGTCAGGATCACACCGAAGTGGGCCACAACAATCAAATCTGCATGGCCCGCCTGTAAATATCCGTCGATTGCCCCGTTCACACGCGCGCGCACCATGTCCCAGCTTTCGCCATTGGGCGGGGCGATAGATCCGGGGGTTTCCCAATAGGCGCGAATTGTATGGGGGTCTTCTGCTTCGACCTCGGCGAAGTTGCGCATCTCCCAATCGCCAAAGTTGATTTCGCGCAGGTCGGGGGCATGGGGCAGTCTGATTTTTGGTGTCAGCGCATCTGCGGTGGTCACCGCGCGGCTAAGGTCTGAGGACACGACAGGGGCGTCAGGCAGAAAAGCGCGCAGGCGTGCGATGGCCGCAGTGTCAGACAGATCGGCGGGAAGGTCTGTCCAGCCCACCATGGCTTTGGCGTGTGTGGGTCCGTGCCTGACCAACCAGAGTTTGGTCATGGCAATTGGCCTTTCAGCACCAGCGGCAAGCCTGCCATGACAGCAACCACCAAATCGGCCTCGGCCGCGATCTGTTGGTTGAGGCCGCCTTGGGCATTGCGGAATTTGCGCGAGAGGGCGTTGTCAGGGACAATGCCTTGGCCCACTTCGTTTGAGACCACAACAACGGGTCCCTGACATGCGGCAATTGCCGTAAGTAAAGCGTTCGTGTGGTCGGCCACGTCATGGTCGCCCAAAATAACATTCGTCAGCCAAAGCGTTGCGCAGTCGATCAAGACGGTTTGTTGCGGCGTGATTTGCGCCAAAGCGGGGCCGAGATCCAAGGGTTCTTCGATCGTCACCCAGCCTGCCCCGCGCATGTCACGGTGGCGGGCGACTTTCTCGGCCATTTCGTCATCAAACACCTGTGCGGTGGCCAAATAGACGGGCGCATTCCCGCTTTGCAGCACAAGGTTTTCCGCAAATGCGGATTTTCCAGAGGCGGCTCCGCCTAGGACAAGTGACAGCTTGGGCAATGGCATTGTATTCACTTTTTTTGATCCATTTCAGCAAGGCCTTCGTAACTAATACAGACAACAAAGTTAATGCATCACACTGCGACTTGGGAGAATTACAATGGGCGTTACCGGTTTTTCTGATCAAACTTTGTCTCGGACAGCAATGAAAGCAGAATTGCTTGACGCTGAGACCGAATTGGCATTGGCCTACGCATGGCGCGACCAACGCGACGAGCAAGCACTGCATCGGCTGATCACGGCCTACATGCGTCTGGCGATTTCTATGGCGTCAAAATTCAAGCGCTATGGCGCGCCGATGAACGACCTTATTCAAGAGGCGTCGGTTGGTCTGATGAAGGCTGCGGATAAATTTGATCCTGATCGCGGTGTCCGTTTTTCGACCTATGCGGTGTGGTGGATCAAGGCGTCGATCCAGGATTACGTCATGCGCAACTGGTCCATGGTGCGGACCGGTTCGACCTCTTCGCAAAAGTCGCTGTTTTTCAACATGCGCCGCGTGCAGGCCCGGTTAGAGCGCGAAGCCGCCGCCGAAGGCCGCGAGTTGGATCGCCACGAGATGCGCGAATTGATTGCGATCGAAGTGGGCGTGCCTTTGCATGATGTGGAAATGATGGAAGGCCGTTTGTCCGGCTCTGATTTCTCGCTGAACGCGACACAATCTGTTGATGATGAAGGCCGTGAGTGGATTGATGCGCTTGAAGATGACAGCGAACAGGCCGCCGAGACCGTTGCGCATACCCACGACAACGATACTTTGCGCCAGTGGCTGCTGACCGCATTGTCGGGCCTCAATGACCGCGAGCAATTCATCGTCCGTGAGCGTAAGTTGCGTGATGATCCGCGTACACTCGAAAGCCTTGGGTCTGAGCTTGGCCTGTCAAAAGAGCGCGTGCGCCAGCTCGAGGCGGCAGCTTTTGGCAAGATGCGCAAAAGCCTCGAGTCTCAAAGTTCCGAGGTGCATGCGTTTTTTGCGTAAGTGCGGACATTGTGTTTCCGGTCTGATCTGACCTAGTGTCAGGCGAACCTGATCGGAGCCGTCTGATGCTGGCAAACAAGCATATTCTGTTAATCGTTGGGGGCGGCATTGCCGCCTTCAAGTCCCTCGACCTTGTCCGCCGCCTCCGAGAACGCGGCGCGCAGGTGACGCCTGTTCTGACCAAAGCGGGCGCGGAGTTTGTGACGCCGCTCAGCTTGTCTGCCTTGGCGGCATCCAAGGTCTATCAGGATTTATTCAATCTGACCGATGAGGCAGAGATGGGGCATATTGAGCTGTCTCGCGCCGCTGATTTAATTGTTGTGGCCCCCGCGACTGCGGATTTGATGGCCAAGATGGCGGGGGGGCTGGCCAATGATCTGGCCTCGACCTTGCTTTTGGCGACCGATAAGCGCGTTTTGATTGCCCCTTCGATGAATGTGCGCATGTGGACGCATCCGGCGACCCAGCGCAATCTGGCGACCTTGCAAGGCGACGGTATTTTGGTTGTCGGCCCCAATGAGGGCGATATGGCGTGCGGTGAATATGGGCCGGGGCGGATGGCTGAGGTGCCCGAGATTATCGCGGCGATTGATGCAGCCCTCGCTGAGGGGCCGTTGAAGGGCAAGCATATTATCGTCACCTCGGGCCCAACCCATGAACCAATTGATCCGGTGCGCTATATCGCCAACCGTTCATCCGGTGCGCAGGGCACTGCCATTGCAAAGGCGCTGGCGGCGCTGGGCGCGGATGTGACCTTTGTGACAGGTCCGGCGGATGTGGCCCCACCGATGGGTGTGAATACGGTGAAGGTGGAGACTGCAAAAGAGATGTTGGCGGCTGTCACAGCGGCAGGTGCTGCTGATGCGGCTGTTTTCGCCGCTGCGGTTGCCGATTGGCACGTGGCGAACGCGGGGACGAGCAAAATCAAGAAAGATGGCGCAGGACTGCCGCAGCTGGATTTCGCAGAAAACCCTGACATCCTCGCGACCGTGTCGCAGATGACCAAGGGGCGTCCGAAACTGGTGGTGGGCTTTGCCGCCGAAACCGATGATGTGATCGCCAATGCGACAGCAAAGCGCCTGCGCAAGCAATGCGACTGGATCGTTGCCAATGATGTGTCGCCGGAAACGGGGATCATGGGCGGGACGGAAAATGCCGTCACGCTGATCACCGATGCAGGCGCCGAAGGCTGGCCACGTATGACCAAGGATGATGTGGCGGCCATGTTGGCCCAGCGCATTGCAGAGGCGCTTGCGTGAGTGTGATGGTCCAATTCCAATGGGTGGACGGTTCCGACCAGTCACTTGGCCTGCCGTCGTATGAAACGGCGGGCGCAGCGGGTGCTGATCTGCGTGCGAACTTTACAGACGCTCAGGCGGTGACACTGGAACCGGGCGCACGTGCATTGGTGCCGACAGGTCTGCGCATGGCGATCCCTGCGGGGTATGAGGTGCAGATCAGGCCGCGGTCTGGGCTGGCGCTGAAGCACGGGGTGACCTTGCTGAACACGCCCGGGACGATTGATAGCGATTATCGGGGGCCTTTGGGGGTGATCATGGTGAATTTGGGCGAGGCCCCGTTTGAGGTGAGCCACGGGATGCGGATTGCACAGATGATCGTGGCCCCTGTTGTGCAGGCCGGTTTTGAGGTCGTCACGAGCTTGGATGAAACCGTGCGCGGCGCGGGCGGATTTGGGTCAACCGGCCAATGATTATGGTGGGGGCAATGGCGGTGACCCTCTGGGTCATCGGGTGGGCCATGAAGGTGCCCTATGCGGTGCGCTGGAACATGATGGCGCTTTTGTTGGTGGGTGTGATGCTGGTGCATGTGATCCTGCCGGACGGGCACCCGTTGCGCATGGCGACGGGCGGCGATGCGCGGCTTTGGGCGATTGTTTTCGGGTTTGGCGTGATCACTTGGGGCTACAGCAAACTTCTGCGCCGGTTGCGGGCGCGGGCCACGTCGCAAGAAGTGGCACCTGTGAAATCCGATAGTTTTTCACCGACAGAACTGGACCGCTATGCGCGCCATATTATCCTGCGCGAAGTCGGCGGACCGGGGCAAAAGGCCATGCGCGATGCGAAGGTTTTGGTGGTTGGTGCTGGCGGTCTTGGGTCACCTGCCTTGCAATATCTCGCCGCGGCTGGCGTGGGCACCATTGGTGTGATCGACGATGACATCGTGGAGAACGCCAATCTGCAAAGGCAGATCATCCACCTTGATCGCAACATCGGTACGCCCAAGGTCCATTCCGCCGCTGAGGCGATGCGCGCGCAAAACCCCTTTGTGACGGTGCGCCCCTATCACCGCAGGCTTGAGGCCGAGATCGCGGAGGAGCTGTTCGCCGAATACGATATCGTGCTGGACGGTACCGATAATTTCGCGACCCGTTATTTGGTGAACCGCACTGCCGTTGCGACGGAAAAGCCGCTGATCGCTGCGGCGCTGACCCAATGGGAAGGGCAGATCAGCGTCTATGATCCGGCCAACGGCACCCCCTGCTATGAATGCGTGTTCCCGGAAGCGCCGGATCCGTCATTGGTGCCCAGTTGTGCCGAGGCCGGCGTAATCGGCCCGCTTCCGGGTGTGATCGGTGCGATGATGGCGGTTGAGGCGATCAAGTTGATCACTGGCGCGGGTGATACCTTGTCCGGTCGGTTGCTGATTTATGATGCGCTTTACGCCCAAACCCGCACCATCGCGGTGAAACCGCGCGCGGACTGTCCGGTTTGCCACGGTAAGGGCTTGCACGAGGCAAAGTGACGCCCATAGTGGCGAGGAAAATATAAACTGGGAGCCTGCTATGAAACTACTTGCAACACTGGCCGCGTGCCTTTTGGCGACAACCGCTGTGGCGGATGGGCATCTGCCAAACCTTGAGGGCCGCGAGATCGTTGTCGTGACCGAAAACGCCTATCCGCCGCTGCAATTCATCGACAGCAACGGCAATGCGGTGGGCTGGGAATATGACGCGATGGCAGAGATTGCCACGCGCCTGAACGCGACTGTTGTTTACGAGAACATCAGCTGGGATGCGATGATACCAGCCGTGTCCGAAGCGCAATTTGACCTCGGCATGACCGGTATCACGATCCGCGAAGACCGCGCCGAAGTCGTGGATTTCTCTGACACCTACATGACCTCGGAAATGGTGATGCTGGTGCGCGGGGATGAAGACCGTTTCACCGACGCGGCAAGCTTTGCCGCCGATGACGACCTGCTGATGGCCGCACAGCCGGGCACGACGCCGTTTTATGTGGGCGTTTACGACGTGCTGGATGGTGACGAGGCGAACCCGCGCATCAAACTGATGGAAACTTTTGGTGCCACCGTGCAAGCGCTGCGCACCGGCGATGTTGATCTGGTGCTGACTGATGGCACGGCTGGTAACGGCTATGTCGCGGCCTCTGATGGTGGACTGAAGATTATCGGCGAAAAGCTGGGGACCGAGGATTTTGGTTTCATTTTCCCCAAAGGCTCTGATCTGGTGGAACCGATCAACGCAGCCATTGCGGACATGCAGGCCGATGGTACCATTGAGGCGCTGAACACGCGCTGGTTCCTTGACTACAAACTGGGCGAATAAGCCCTGATTTGAGGGTTCCGGGGTTACGCCCCGGAACTGCACGCCAATGATCCCCACATCCCCCAATGACAAGGATTTTCCTTGGTGGCTGGTCGCTGTTGTGGCGATTGGCCTCTACCTGTTTTGGCAGGTCCTGACGGTTGATGAATACGCCCGTGTGCTGTCCACCCTGCAGCGGGGGATTTGGGTGACGATCTATGTGACCTTGGTGTCATATTCGATGGCCTGCGTTTTGGGGCTGATGCTGGCGCTGGCTGGGCTGTCACGATCGTTAATTTTGCGGCAACTGGCGCGGTTTTATATCGAGGTGGTGCGCGGCATCCCGATTATTGTCTTGTTGCTTTACGTGGCCTTTGTGGCGGCCCCTGCGATGGTGGCAGGCTGGAACTGGATCGCGGAAACCATTGGGCTTGACCCGATCCGAACGCGTGACTTTTCGCTGTTATGGCGGGCAGTGATCGCGCTGACGGTTGCCTATTCGTCGTTTCTGGCCGAGGTGTTTCGTGCGGGCCTGCAATCGGTTGATAAGGGCCAGATCGAAGCGGCGGAATCGCTTGGCCTGAACCGTTGGCAGCGCTTCCGCTTTATCGTTTTTCCGCAAGCCCTGCGCACGATCTTGCCGCCTTTGGGCAATGATTTTGTGGCGATGGTGAAAGATTCGTCATTGGTGTCTGTGCTGGGTGTCACCGATGTGACCCAATTGGGCAAAGTGACGGCGGCAGGCAATTTCCGGTATTTCGAGACTTATAATGTTGTGGCGCTGGTATATCTGACCATCACCATCACCCTGTCGATCGCGCTGCGTCGTTTTGAGAAACGTATGCGTACGCGATAAGCGCGGGATTTGCGTTTTTTTGCCAAGATGAAGCAGGAGAGGTGGTGTCATTGGGTTCGGCGCACTACCTAACCTGTAAAGGAGACGATCTATGACAAATCCGTTGCTTGCTGAGTGGGATACACCTTTCGGGCTCCCGCCGTTTGATGTGATTTCCGATGAGGATTTTGCGCCTGCTGTGGATGCAGCCTTGGAGATATCGCGCGCGAATATCGCGGCGATTGCGGGTAATCCTGATGCCCCTGATTTTGCCAATACGATTGAGGCGTTGGAACGTGCTGATGATACATTGGGCCGCGTTTTGGGTGCGTTTTACAATCTTGCAGGGGCCGATAGTAACCCCAAGCGTGAGGCGTTGCAGCGCGACTTTGCCCCGCTTTTAAGTGCCTATGGGTCCGAGGTGTCGGAGAATAAGGCGCTCTTTGCGCGGGTTGAGGCAGTGTGGGAAAACCGTGAGGCGCTTGATCTGACCGCCGAGCAGGAGCGCGTGTTGATGCTGACGCGCCGAGGGTTTGTGCGGTCAGGCGCACAGCTTGAGGGTAAATCTGCGGAAGCTTTGCGCACGGTGAAATCGCGGTTGTCGGTCTTGGGGACAAGTTTCACGCAGAACCTGCTTGCGGATGAGCGGAGTTGGTTCATGAAACTGGCCGAGGATGATCTGGAAGGTCTGCCTGATTTCGTCATCGCGACAGCCAAGGCTGCG
Organism: uncultured Alphaproteobacteria bacterium; assembly: GCA_942490805.1. GTDB lineage: Bacteria > Pseudomonadota > Alphaproteobacteria > Rhodobacterales > Rhodobacteraceae > Yoonia. The sequence continues at coordinate 196,448 of CALNYU010000005.1, forward strand.
GGTGAAGAAAAAGACGCGGGCGGGCCAGTTGTGACTTTGTCCCGTTCGTTGATCGTGCCGTTTTTGCAATTCTCGGAACGTCGCGATTTGCGCCAAAAGGCCTATGAGGCATGGGGTGCGCGCGGCGCGAATGGTGGTGAGACCGATAACCGCGGGATTGCAGCCGAGACGCTGAAGCTGCGCGAAGAGCGGGCGAAACTGTTAGGGTATGGCACATTCGCTGATTTCAAGCTTGAGACCGAGATGGCAGGCACCCCCGCCGCCGTGCGCGATCTGTTGATGCAGGTATGGGAGCCTGCGAAGGCTGCCGCAGAGGCGGATGGGGCCGTCTTGCAGCGGATGCTGCATGCGGATGGGTTTGATGGCCCGTTGGAGCCGTGGGACTGGCGGTTCTATTCCGAGAAGCGCCGCAAGGAATTGCATGATCTCGATGAGGCAGAGTTGAAGCCCTATTTGCAACTGGACCGGATGATCGAGGCGGCGTTTGCTTGTGCCAATCGTTTGTTCGGGTTGGAGTTCACGCCCATTGAAGGGCCGGTTTACCACCCTGATGTGCGCCTGTGGGACGTGACCCGCGATGGCGCGCATGTCGCGGTGTTTATCGGGGATTATTTCGCCCGTGGATCAAAGCGGTCCGGGGCTTGGTGTTCGGCGATGCGGTCGCAGCAGCGGCTCAGCGGTGATATTCGCCCGCATGTGGTGAATGTGTGCAATTTCGCCAAGCCGGAGGCAGGCAAGCCTGCGCTGCTGTCCTATGATGATGCCCGCACGTTGTTCCATGAATTCGGTCATGCGCTGCATCAGATGCTGTCGGATGTGACGTATGAGAGTATCTCTGGCACGTCTGTGGCCCGCGATTTTGTGGAACTCCCAAGCCAGCTTTATGAACATTGGCTGGAAGTGCCGGAAGTGCTGGCCGAGTTTGCCACCCATGCCGACACAGGCAAGCCAATGCCGGAGGATTTGTTGAACCGTATGTTGGGCGCTGCGACCTATGACATGGGGTTCCAGACGGTGGAATATGTGGCCTCGGCTCTTGTTGATCTGGGCTTTCATGATGGGGCGGCACCTGCCGATCCCATGCAGCGGCAGGCCGAGATCTTGGAAGAAATCGGGATGCCCCATGCGATCCGGATGCGTCATGCCACCCCGCATTTCGCCCATGTCTTTGCCGGTGATGGCTATTCCAGCGGCTACTACAGCTACATGTGGTCCGAGGTGATGGATGCCGATGCCTTTGCTGCATTCGAGGAAGCGGGTGATCCGTTTGACAGCGCTACAGCCAAGCGGCTGGAAGAGACGGTATTGTCTTCCGGTGGATCTGTGGATGCTGCTGATCTTTACACGGCGTTCCGTGGGCGTTTGCCGGGGGTTGAGGCGCTTTTGAAAGGCCGTGGTCTGGACAAAGCCGCTTAGGGGCGCGTGTCGTCGGGGTGTTTGGTCACCCCGACCGGGTCTTTGTGGATCAGAACATCGGCGCGGGGGTAGGCCGCGATGATGGCGCGCCGTAGGGCCGCTCCGATTTTGTGGGCTTCGTTTAGGGTTTGATCGCCGTCGAGTTCGATATGCAGGTTCACGAACACGCGGCTGCCTGCGACGCGGGTTTTGAGGTCGTGATACCCGTGGATGCCGTCGAAGTTTGCGGCGATCTCGGCGATACCTTGGATCATTTCGGGGTCCGCTTGGCGGTCCATCAGGGCGTCCCATGCGGCTTTGCCGATGCGGATTGCGCCGAAGCCCAGGAAGACGGCGGCACCCAAGGCCACGACGCTGTCGATCTGGTGCAGGCCAAAGGCCGCAGAGGCCCAAAGGGCGATAATTGCGCCGATGTTGGGAATGAGATCGCCAATGTAGTGCAGGCTATCGGCTTTGACGACTTTGTTGTTGGTCTTGGCTGCAACATGCCGTTGCCACAGCACCAAGGCCAGCGTCAGGCCGATGGAAAAGAGAATGATCGCAATGCCTTGGCCTTCGCGTTCGGGTAGTATGACTGTGTCGTCCAGCAAGCGCAGGATCGCTGCAACGGCGATCACGATGGCAGAAATCATGATGAAGGTGGATTGGGCGAGTGCCGCAAGGTCCTCGGCCGAGGTATGACCGAAATTGTGATCGTCATCGGCGGGTTTGGCGGCGTAGGCGATGGCGACCAGCCCACCCAGCGACATCATCAGATCAAGGGCGCTATCAGCCAAGGTCGCGGCGACCGCCAACGATCCTGTTTGTCCAAGCGCCCAAAGCTTGGCCAGCACAAGGATCAGTGCGACCGAGACGGAAAGCACTCCGGCGGAAAGGTTCAGGCGTGTGTCACGTGTCTCGGTCATAAGTACCCAGCTAGCGAGGCCGCGCGCGTAATGCTAGCCTCTACGCGCAGGCTTAGTCACGGATTTCCGCATCTGCGACGCCCCAGATGGCCGCCTTCGGGGCCCAGCCGCGATAGCCCCCTGCGGTCAATTCGCACCAGTCCGGATTACAGTCGCCAAGGCGTGCGACAACGCCAGCCTCAAGGATTGCATTCTCTGTCGCGTTTGGTTCGGGGCGATTGCGCAGGGCGAGGTTGTCGTCATCGACAATGACGGTGCGTGCGCCTGAAAGCATACGGTAATGCACCCAGCCGCCTTGCCCGTCGCGGTCAATGACGCGCCGCCAGTGCCCGTATTCGGCGATCACCTGAAGCGGCATATCCCGCCGTTGAAAGACCCAATCAATACGGTGTGAAAGTGACGGGCCACGGCGTACGTTTGCCTCGCCTGCGCGCAGCGACACATAGCGCGGCAATGGCAGGTTCGTTTCGGGGCCGATGGCGGGGCCTGCGTCGTTTTGCTGGGCGGAGCCGGCGCTCATACCGATGATGATCGCGACTGCCGCAACCTGAAACACGCGAAACCAATGCGTAACTGAACCCATTGTTTGCCCTTACTACTCATTTTTGCGGCGCGCGGTTCTTGTGCTACGCGTCCCTTTGGCGCAACCTGCCATGACAGAGAGAATTTGAAAAGCTATGGAGTGCATTGGATGCCAGGTAAGCAGATGAGTGTTGTCGTGACGCGACGGTTGCCTGAGGTTGTCGAAACCCGACTGAAAGAGCTTTTCGACGTCGAATTGCGTGATGACGACACGCCGATGACGACCGAACAACTGGCCGATGCAATGGGCCGCGCGGATGTTCTGGTCTGTACGATCACCGATAAGATCGATGCGAAACTTTTGGGCCGCGCTGGTGAGCAATTGAAGCTGATCGCCAACTTTGGTGCCGGTGTGGACCACATTGATGTGGCAACCGCCCGTCAACGGGGCATCCATGTGTCGAACACGCCCGGTGTCGTGACTGAAGATACCGCCGATATCGTGATCGCGCTGATTTTGGCCGTGACCCGCCGTATGGCCGAAGGGATACGTGTCGCGCAGTCTGACAGTTGGGGCGGCTGGGCGCCGACAGCCATGCTGGGTGGCCGGATTAAAGGGCGCCGCTTGGGCATTTTGGGGATGGGTCGGATCGGGCAGGCCGTGGCGCGCCGTGCGAAAGCCTTTGGGATGCAGGTGCATTATCACAATCGCAGGCGTCTACGCCCCGAGATTGAGGAAGAGTTGGACGCGACCTATTGGGAAAGTCTGGATCAGATGGTCGCGCGCGTTGACGTCCTGTCGATCAACTGCCCGCATACGCCCTCGACATTCCATTTGATGAATGCACGGCGGCTGAAGCTGATGAAACCCACTGCGGTGATCGTGAACACATCACGCGGTGAGGTGATTGATGAAAATGCGCTGACGCGGATGCTGCGGGCGGGTGAAATTGCCGGTGCCGGTCTGGATGTGTTCGAACGCGGACACGAAATCAATCCGCGCCTGCGCGAACTGTCAAATGCGATCCTTTTGCCGCATATGGGATCGGCCACGCTGGAGGGCCGGATCGAGATGGGCGAGAAGGTGATTGTGAACATCAAGACCTTTGCCGATGGCCATAGGCCGCCTGATTTGGTCGTACCGTCGATGCTTTAACCGCCCCATACCTCGGGCAAGACGGTGAACTTATCGTCCTCTTCGATGATATTGATGTAGTGGCGCATGGAATGGGCAAAGAGGCTTTTGTGTTTTGCAGAGGTGAATAGCTTGGCCTTTCCCATGTGGTGGTAGGCTGAAGGCACTTTTGGGACCGGATCATCGCTCCGGTTCACGAGCAGGCAACGCCCGTCTTGGACGACGCCGTGTTTGCTCCATTTCGGGCGCGGGGCGGCAAAACCGATGGCGGGGGCGTTATAGGTTTTGGACAGGATTTGCGCGGCCGCGGCGCCAAGTGAATGACCGATGATATAGTTCGGACGCACGTTTTCTCTTTGGAGCCACTCAAAGATTTCAATTGAATAGCGCAAGAAACCTTGATGCCATTTCGTGCCGGACGCGCCTTTTTCCGCCGCCGTCGCAGTCTTGAGCACCAAACGCTGATCGCCCAGACGCAGCGGGCGCAGATTGAACTTTACATAGTCCCGCACGGAATTGGACCCCGGCAACAGCAGGATATTTCCCTTCAGGACATGGGCCTGAACATCATCGTGGTCGAGCGATCTTAACACAGGTGGTTTGATGATCCGCTCTGCTTTGTAACAGGCTTCGGCCAACGTTGCGGCGTCTCTTAGTCTATAAGTCGTCATCGCACCCTCCTGATGTTGACGCAGGGGAACACAAAACATGGCACCTCTCTAGTCCGGAAATCCTCACTCTGGCATCTGCTTTGGGCGTAGTTGTCGGTTTTGCGCGTTAAGCAGTCGGCTGGTTCTTTCGCACGGGCGCAGTTTGGCGCAGATTGACGCCAAAGGTTCTAGGAGAGTCGTCTAATGAAAACGCAAGTCAAAGCTCTGGTCGTCGGTGGTGGCGCCGTTGGGACTTCGATCGCGTATCACCTTGCCAAAGCGGGGTGGGAAGATGTGATGTTGCTGGAGCGGGACGAGCTGACCTCCGGTTCAACATGGCATGCGGCGGGCCTGCTGCCTTTGTTCAACATGTCTTTTGCGACGACGCATATCCACAAATATTCGGTCGATTTTTATAAATCGCTTGAGGCGGAAACCGGTTTGAACGCCGGGTTTGCCGTGGTTGGCAACTTGCGTATGGCGCAAACGCAGGAGCGTATGGACGAGTATATGCTCTATGCGTCCACCGCCGAGACCTGCGATGTGCCTTACGTCTGGATGACCCCTGATGAGATCAAGGCCAAGTGGCCGCTGATCCGGACTGAGGATCTGAAAGGCGCGCTTTATCACCATACGGATGGGTATATTAACCCTGCCGATGTGACCCAGGCGATGGCCAAAGGTGCCCGTCAGCGCGGTGTGATGATTGAGCGCAAGTGGCAGGCTGATGCGTTTCATTGGACCGGTTCCGCTTGGGAAGTGACCTGCACGAAGATGGTCGAAAAAGGTGGTAACCTTGTGCCGTCGGATGAACAGGTGGTGATCACGGCCGAGCACGTCGTGACCGCCTCAGGCAACCATGCGCAAACCACGGCCAAAAAGCTGGGGATCAAGATCCCTGCGATCCCTGTGGAGCACCAGTTTATCGTGATGGACCAAGACCCTGCGCTGGTAGATTTCCGCGCCGAAGGTCATGTCGAACACCCCGTGATCCGTGACGCTGATGCGCAGTCTTATGTCCGTGAGGAACGTGGCGGCTGGATTTTGGGTGTTTATGAGAAAAACGCCCCTGCGGTGTTTGAATATGGCGTGCCCGAGAGTTTCCGCGCCGATCTTTTCCCGCTCGATCTGGAGCGGATCGAAGACCAGTACATGGCGATGATCCATCGTATTCCGTCCTGCGAGGAAAGCGGTCTGAAGGACGATTTCAACGGGCCGATTTGTTACACCCCTGATGGCAACCCGCTGGTTGGCCCCGCACCGGGCTTGCGCAACATGTGGCTGGCGGAAGGGTTTTCCTTCGGGATCACGGCGGCGGGTGGGACCGGCTATTACCTGGCCCAGATGATGGTCGAGGGCGAGGCCGAGATCGACATGGCATCGCTTGATCCCAAGCGCTACGGCGATTGGATGACGACGGAATGGGCGGCGCGTAAAAACGAAGAGGCCTATGAGCACGTCTATATTCTGCACCACCCCGATGAAGAGCGCCCCGCGTGTCGTCCGTTGCGCACGTCACCTGCCTATGACCGGCAGGCTGCGCGCGGTGCGCAGTTCGGGTTTGTGAACGGGTGGGAGCGCCCCAATTACTATGCGCCCGAGGGCTTCAATGATCACGACAGCCGCTCTTTCCGCCGTGGCGGTTGGTGGCAATATGCCGTGCAAGAGGCCAAGGCTGTCCGCGAAGGTGTGGGCCTGATTGATGCAACGGCCTTTACAAAACACATCGTCAAAGGGCCCGGTGCGACAGCATTCTTGGATTGGTTCACCACCAATAAGTTGCCGCGCGTGGGCCGGATCAACCTGACCTATGCGCTGACCGATCACGGCACGACGCGGACTGAATATACGATCGTGCGTTTGAAAGAGGATGAGTATTATCTTGTCTCTGCCGGTGCTTGGACGGCTTATGACGCTGATTTTCTGCGCAAGGCTGTTGAGGATAAAGAGGCCGAGTTTGGCCGGATTGACGTACAGAACGTCACCACCCAATGGGGTGTTTTCGCGATTGCGGGGCCAAAGTCCCGCGATGTGTTGAATGCGGTGATCAAGGATGCGGACCCGTCGACGGCCCTGTCGAACAAGCGTTTTCCATGGCTGTCGGCCAAGCAGATTGAACTGGGCATGTGTCCGGTAAATGCGATCCGCGTGGCTTATACCGGTGAGCTGGGGTGGGAGTTGCATCACCCGATCGAGATGCAGAATTACCTCTTTGATCTGCTGGAAAAGGCCGGCGAACCCCATGGGATGAAACTGGTGGGTGCGCGGGCGCAGAACTGGTTGCGCCAAGAGAAATCCTACCGCGCCTTTGGGACCGAGTTGGGCCGCGACGCGACGCCGTTGGAGGCCGATTTGCCGCGCTTCGTGGATCTCTCCAAGGATTTCAACGGAAAGGCCGCGATGGAGGCCAAGGGGATCCGTTCGAAATGTGTCACTTTGCTGATTGATGGCCCGGACGATGCTGATCCTTGGGGGCGCGAGGCGCTTTATGCGCTCGATGGCACCCGCGTGGGGCGTTTGACGTCGGGCGGGTATTCGGTGGCCTTCGAGAAGTCGATTGGCATGGGGTACGTGCGGCCTGAACTCGCCGAGGTTGGGACGAAATTGCAGGTTAAGATGCTTGATCAGCTTTGGAATGCCGAGATTGTGGAAGACAGCCCCTATGATCCCAAGAACACCACAATCCGCTTGGATGGGTAACGGTAAGGTGGGTTTAAACCCACCTTACACTTTGGACGGTTGGGCGATATCGAGTGCCGACTTCTGCACACCCTGCGCGTCGAAATTTGCAGGATCGAGCCAGACTTCAAACGCTGTCGCAATCCGTGGCCAGTCGTCATCAAGAATGGAATACCACGCTGTATCGCGGTTGCGCCCTTTGTAGACGAGCGCCTGTTTGAACAGCCCATCGTATTGGAACCCAAGGCGGATGGCCGCCTTGCGGGATGGCGCATTCAGCGCGTCGCATTTCCATTCGTAACGCCGATAGCCAAGCTCGCCGAGTGCGCGCTTCATCATCAGATACATCGCTTCCGTGGCCATCACGCTGCGCTGAAGCGCGGGGGAAAACGTAATGTAGCCGACCTCGACGACGCCATGCTCTGGCTGCATCCGCAGAAAGCTGGCAACGCCCAGCGGCGCGTCTTGCGCTTTGTCAATGATGGCAAAGAAAAGCGGATCGGCGCTTTCGCAGGCGCTCTCCACCCACTGTGCATAGTCGGCTTCGCTCCCGAATGGCTCCACCGGCATATAGGTCCAAAGTGCGCCTGTTTCATCTGCGGCGAAAGCGGCGTGCAGGGCTGCGGCGTGCGCGCGCTGCAAGGGCACGACGTCGCAGGTGCGCCCCCGCATGGCTGTTTTCGGGATCGGCGCGCAGCCTTTCCAGTCAGGGACAGGGTGGCCGATGGGCTGGCCAAGGGCGTTGTGATCCTGGGTCATGCGAACCGTTGCGGAGAGAGTGCGGCAACAGTGTCTTTTGATAGCTCAGAGGCCGATCCGCTGACGAGATCATGCAGCAGTTGTGACGCGGCAGGCGCGGATTGCATCCCGTATCCGCCTTGGCCAGCGCACCAGATAAAGCTGGGATCTTGGGTATCCGGCCCGATCACCAGCGTGCGGTCGCGTGAAAACGTTCGCAACCCCGCCCAAGAGCTGAGCAAGCGTGTGACGGGTTCGGTCACATTGGCCTCATAGCGGGCCAGCCCCTCAGCCAGCACCATGTCGTCGGCAAAGGCATCATGGGGCGTGACGGGGTCTTCTTCGGCGGGCGAGACGATCAGCGCACCTGCGTCGGGTTTGGCGTACCAATGTTCGCCCGGTCCAAAGATCATGGGCCAACGGCTGACGTCATGGCCGCCGGGTGCGGGGATGCGGGCCATGGAGCGGCGCAGGGGGGTAAAGCCCAAGGGGGCGATGCCCGCCATCGTTGCAATTTGGTCAACCCATGCGCCGGCGGCGTTGACCAAATGGCGAGCGTTGTACGTTTCATTGCGTGTCGTGACGATCCACCCTTCAGGGGTGCGGTTGATGCTTTCAACCTGCGCTTTGGTACTGATGGTCGCGCCGTTTTGGCGGGCCATGCGCGCAAAGGTCTGCACCAGTTTATCCGTGTCGATATCCCAAGCCGCGTCATGATAGGCCACGCGATCTACGACGGTGTCATCGAGGATCGGGACCATGGTCTTGGCTTCTTGGATGGTGATGCTGTCGAGCTGCATGGTGTCTAGATCTGTCGCGAAGGCTTCGGCGGAACCCGCATCTCCAATCAGCATCAGGCCACGGGGGCCGAGAACATCTGCCTCCGCGTGGAACGCATGGCTGGCCTTGTTCAACGCGATCGTTGAAGGCTTGCCATAGTTTTGTTCAAACAAGGCCGCCGACCTGCCAGAGGCATGATAGGCAAGTGCATCCTCGCCTTCCAAGAGCGTGACACTGCCGAGTTCTGACAGCCGTGCTGCCGCTGACACCCCGGCGATGCCGCCGCCAATGATCAGAAAATCAATCATGCTTCTTCAAGCCTGTCTGTTGCCGGTGGCGGCGTGATGCTGAGCGCTGTGATGCGTGCGTAGAGTGCGGGCGTCATTTCAAATTGTTCGGCCAGCAAAGAGGGCCGTAACTGTTCTTCGGACCGCGCAGAGATGATGGGAAGCGGTTTCACCGCGTGTCCTGCGGCCCATGCAACAGCGAGTGTCGCAGGATTGACGCCAAGCTCTGCGCCAAGCGCGGCCAGTTGCGCGGCTGTGTCATGCATCCAGTCCTGCGCATAGCGGGCCTGATACCGGGCATCGGTGGTCAGGCGCCCGGTTTCGCCCTTGGCATATTTGCCGGTCAACAACCCGCCGCCCAAGGGCGAATAGGGGACCACAGTGATGCCTTGATCGGCGGCCATCGGGAAAATCTCGACCTCGCTTTGGCGTTTGACCAGAGAGTACATCGGTTGGATCACGTCGATTTGCGTGCCCAGTGATTTGGCCACGCTTTGGGCCTTCATCACCTGCCAAGCGGCGTAGTTTGACACGCCGATATGCCGGATGAGCCCTTGGGTTTGAAGCTCGGCCAAGGTGCTGAAGGTTTCTTCGAGTGGTGTATCATCATCAAAACGGTGCATGTAGAGCAGATCGACGGCGTCTTCTTGCAGGTGCTGGCGGCACATGTCGAAATGTTTGGTGATATTGGCGTGCGTGGCCCCGCCATCATACCCGACCTTGGTGGCGAGATAGATGTTGTCGCGGTCGTCCTTGATCATGCCACCAAGGAGCGTTTCAGACGCACCATTTGTATAGAGGACTGCCGTGTCAAAGTGGTTAATGCCGCCCGCACGTGCGGCGTTAAACATGGCCTGGCTGGCCGCTGCGTCGGCGGTGCCGCCAAACTGCATCGTGCCAAAGGTCAATCGGGAAAGCGGGGCGCCAGCGCGCGTTGTCAGAGTGCTCATCAGCAAAGATTGTCACGCATTTGCTGCAATGAAAAGACGGTGCGCGTTTGGGTGCTGACGTTCGCGTGCATTGACAGTCGGGGTTAGGAAATGGCTACTACGGCTGAGATGGAAATGACCCTTGAGAAACCGATGGTGACCGCAATATTTAACGCGAGGCTTTTGCAGTGATGGCGTTTCCCGTTGCAAAGCCCGGTCAGGTGATCGGATTGTTGGGGGGGTCTTTTGATCCACCCCATGCGGGGCATGTGCATATCTCAAAGGCCGCCCTGAAACGGTTTGGGCTGGATCGGCTGTGGTGGCTGGTCTCGCCGGGCAATCCGTTGAAACAAAACGGTCCTGCGCCTTTGGCGGACCGGATGCAGGCGGCCCGCGCGCTGATGGATCATCCGCGTGTGACGATCACCGATATCGAGGCGCAGATGGGCACACGGTATACGGCACAGACGCTGATGGCCTTGCGCAGGCGCTATCCGGGCGTGCGTTTCGTGTGGATCATGGGCGCGGATAATTTGGCCCAGTTTCATCGTTGGCAAGATTGGCGCTGGATCATGGAGACCGTCCCGATTGGTGTTTTGGCCCGACCGGGGGACCGTATTGCGGCACGCATGTCGAAGGCGGCAAAGGTCTATGCGCGGGCGCGTCTTCCAGGGCGCGCGGCGCATGTGTTGGGGCGGATGGACGCCCCTGCGTGGGCCTTTGTGAACCTGCCGATGTCAGACCAGTCCTCAACCGAGATCCGTAAGCGGGGGGAATGGTGATGCGCCTGACCCGCCGTGCGATGTTGTCTGGTGCCGTTTCTGCCCTTGCGACGGCAGCCTATGCCGAGGCCCCTCTGACGTCACTGCGACCGATTGCAAGGGTGCCAGCCGGTGATGCTATTGCCGATATGGTGTTATCCCGCGCTACCTCTGGCGAGGTGGGTGTTGTGGTGGCTGATATGCAAAGCGGTGAAATCCTTGAGGATATTGATGGCGCGGTTGCGCATCCGCCCGCGAGCGTGACCAAAGCCTTTACCGCCCTTTATGCGCTTGAGGCGCTGGGCGCTACGCATACCTTCAATACGCGCTTATTTGCTGATGGTCCTATAAGTAATGGAATTTTAGATGGTAATTTGATCTTGGCGGGTGGTGGCGATCCCAACCTTGTGACCGATCAAATTGCTGAGCTTGCGCGAAAGCTCAAGGAAACAGGCCTGCGCGAAGTGCGGGGGGATTTTCTGGTATGGGACAATGCGCTGACCAATCTTGATGAGATTGACGACAGCCAGCTTGATTATCTTGGGTACAATCCGACCGTCACGGGCCTTAACCTGAATTTTAATCGTGTGCATTTTGAATGGAAGCAGGAGGGCGCGGATTACGTCACCACGATGGACGCCCGCAGCGCGAATTACCGCCCAGCGGTGACGACGGCGCGGATTTCGGTCGTGGACCGTGCCGCGCCCGTTTTCACGTATCGCGATGCGGGCGATGTGGATCAATGGACGGTGGCGAAAGATGCGCTCAACAAAGAGGGATCGCGGTGGTTGCCGGTGCGCCACCCCGCGCTTTATGCGGGCGAGGTTTTTGCTGTTTTCGCGCGCAGTCACGGCATTGTTTTGAAAGCACCGCAAGAAACATCTAACCGCCCGACGGGAATACCCCTTGTGCGTTATGCCAGCGCACCGCTGGACGAAATGATGCGCGGGATGTTGCGGTTTTCGACCAATATTACGGCTGAGGCGGCAGGTTTAGCCGCCACCGCCGCGCGTGTCGGCGCGCCACGCGGTTTGCGAACGTCCGCGTTTGGCATGGCGCGCTGGGCCGCTGAGCGCGCGGGCGGGATCGCGCCGCGCTTTGTGGATCACTCGGGATTGGGGGACGCGTCGCGGGTGTCGCCCCGTGATATGGTGCGCTTGTTGATGGCGCCGGACGTGATGGCGACCCTGCAACCGATCATGCGGGATATTCCTTTGGTCGGGGAGGATCGGCAGGTCATCGATGATCCGCAAGTGGCCATCAAAGCCAAGACGGGCACGCTGAACTTTGTCTCCACCCTTGCAGGTTACGTGCGCACCAAAAGCGGGCGCGACTTGGCCTTTGCGATTTTCGCCTCCGATTTGGACGCGCGTGAGGCAGGCAAGCTGCAAGGTGACGAGTCACCCCCCGGTGCGCGCGGTTGGAATGCCCGGTCGCGCCGGTTGCAGCAGGATATTCTAAAGCATCTGGCGTTCAGACTGGCCTGATTACAGCGTCATGTGCCGCGCGCGCGCCCCGCGCTCGATCGCTGCGGCATGCAGGCGGTCTAGGTTCAACTCTTCGCGAATCTCTTCCAGCATGCGCACTTCGGGACCAACGATCCGCCCGTCAGCGGCCGCAACGTCACACGAAAGCGCATAGGCTGTCTCATAAAGCCGCTCGGGGAGGGCATCACGGATCAGGCCGAAGAGGGCCTCAAGACCGTCTTCTTGCTCCAAAAGGGAGAAGACCATTTTTGAAATACGCGGAAGCCGTTCTGCGTCGTAATCTGCAAAAACAGGCAAGTTGTTGATTGCATTGCTCATTTTGACGAGTTCTGCAGTGCGGATATGCTCATCCGACGCGGAAACCGCAATCATCAGGGCGGCAAGTGCGTCTTGTGCGGTCATTGGGGCGTCTTCGAGCATTGTGAATTCCTTTGGGTTCTGGGTCACATTTATTGACGCCTTGCCTGTCTCGCAATAGGGAGTGCGCGTTGCGGCGATCACAATGATGGCCGCCCTAAATGTGAGATGACCCATGAGCAGTATGCGTGAAGCAGCGATGACGTCGAAGGCTTGGCCCTTTGAAGAGGCGCGCGCATTGCTCAAACGGTATGAAAACAAGGCACCCGAAAAGGGCTATGTTTTGTTTGAAACGGGGTATGGTCCGTCCGGCCTGCCGCATATCGGCACCTTCGGCGAAGTTTTGCGCACGACGATGATCCGCCGCGCATTTGAGGTGATTTCGGATATTCCGACCAAGCTGATCTGTTTTTCGGACGATCTGGACGGGATGCGCAAAGTACCCGGCAATGTGCCCCAGCAAGAGATGCTGGCCGAGCATATGCACAAGCCGCTGACATCGGTACCTGATCCTTTTGGCACCCATGAAAGCTTTGGCCATCATAACAACGCGATGTTGCGCCGGTTTTTGGATACCTTCGGGTTTGAGTACGAGTTTTACTCTGCCCGTGAGTTTTATCAGTCGGGCCAGTTTGACGAGATCCTGCTGCGTGCGGCCGCCCGTTATGATGAGATCATGGCGGTGATGCTGAAATCCCTGCGTGAAGAACGTCAGGAAACCTATTCGATCTTTCTGCCGATCCATCCCGAGACGGGGCGCGTGCTTTATGTGCCGATGAAGCATGTGGATGGTGAGAAGGGCGAGGTGACCTTTGACGATCCCGATGGCCGCGAATGGACCCTGCCTGTCACGGGCGGCAATGTGAAATTGCAGTGGAAGCCGGATTTCGGTGCGCGCTGGGCGGCACTGGACGTTGATTTTGAGATGTACGGCAAGGAACACGCGACCAATACCGCGATCTACGACCGGATTTGCGAGATTTTGGGCGGGCGCAAGCCGAACCACTTCTCTTATGAGCTGTTCTTGGATGAGAAGGGTCAGAAGATTTCCAAGTCCTCCGGCAACGGTATTTCGATTGATGAGTGGCTGACCTATGCTTCGACTGAAAGCCTGAGCTATTTCATGTATCTCAAGCCCAAGACCGCCAAGCGGATGCATTTTGATGTGATCCCGAAGGCGGTGGATGAGTATCACCAGCAGTTGCGCGCCTATGCGACGCAGGACGATGCGGCGCGCGTCAACAATCCGGTGTTCCATATTCACAGCGGTGAGGTGCCAACCTCGGATATGGTGGTGCCTTTTGCGATGCTTTTGAACCTCGCGTCCGTATCTGGTGCCGCGGATAAAGAGACGTTGTGGGGCTTTATCCAGCGTTATGCGCCGGATGCGTCAGCCGAGAAAAACCCGCAGATGGATCAGGCGGCGGGCTTTGCCGTGCGATATTACCACGACTTTGTGAAGCCTCATAAGGTTTACCGCGCACCGACCGATCAGGAGCGTGCGGCGCTGACCGATCTGGCAGAACGCCTGAAGGCGTGGGATGGCGGTTTGGATGCGGAAGAGCTGCAAACGATGGTCTTTGCCGTGGGTAAAGAGCACGGGTTCGAGCCGCTGCGCGACTGGTTCACCGCACTTTACGAAGTGCTGTTGGGTGCCTCTCAGGGTCCGCGGTTTGGCGGCTTTATCGCGCTCTATGGTGTCGATGAAACCATCGCGCTGATTGAGCAGCAATTGGCGACGTCCTAAGTTTATTGAAACTAATCCGCGCTTTCCTGCGTATCTTTTATAAATGGAGATCACAGGAGGGCGCGGATCATGCGCATATTGGCATTAGTTTTCGGCTTCTGGATGGCGGCCACTGCCGTTTTTGCGCAGGACAGCGACGCGATTGAATCAGTGATCGGCAACCAGCTCGATGCCTTCAACGACCGCGATATCTCTGAGGCTTGGCAATATGCCAGCCCGAATATCAAGCGCCTGTTTGGCGATTCCGGCAATTTTGGCATGATGGTCCAGCAGGGCTATCCCATGGTCTGGGACAATGCCGATGTGCGGTTTCTGGAACTGCGCGATCTGGGCGGGATGCTCTGGCAAAAGGTGATGGTGCGTGACGCGCAGGGTGGCCTGCATATTCTGGATTATCAGATGGTTGAGACCGCGCAGGGCTGGCAGATCAACGGTGTGCGCCTGTTGCCTGCGCCCGATGTCGGGGCCTAGCCCCGTTGCGCAGGCCTGCGTGACGGTGCCATCAGCCGCTGTTTAAATCTTGACGTTACCCCTTGCACAGGTGGCCCGGTTTGCGCCGGGCCTTTTGTTTTTCAAGCTTCAGGGGCCATTTTATGAACAAAGCTATCACCGACGGGATCGTTTTCGATCCATTGCCGTTTTCTGCAGGTCTCGCGCTCTGGTCGAGCACGGACGGCACGCCCGGTTCTGACTCTTACGCCGCCAGCGGGTCTGGCGTGTTTGTTGCGGCAGATCAGGATTTCGCAGGATGTCTTGAGCTGCTGAAAATCGACCCGATACAGCGGGTGCGTTACAAGGGTGAAACACCGATAATTCCGGGGTGCTATTTGCAGATCACTGCGCGGGTCAAAGCGGTTGCGGGCGCTTTGCCAGCGGTCCGGATTGCCGGGTGGCCCGGTGCGGGCGGCGGCGTGGAACTGGCGGGCGTCACGACGTTTGGCGCGGCGAAACAACTGACAAGCTATGGTCAGGTGGTTGAGGTTTCGGCCATTGTTGCCACCGCGGATCGCAGCGGTGTTGATCTGGTGTGGACAGGTGCCGAATATGGCCACTTTGGCATTGATCTGACAGGTCCCACGGGTGGCGTTGTGCGGCTCGATGATATCACGATCACCGATGTGACCTCTGCCTTTACGCGTGATCTGATCAGCATGGTCGATGTGCGCGATTACGGTGCCAAAGGGGATGGGGTGACCGATGATAGTGCTGCGTTCAACGCCGCCGATGCTGCCGCGAACGGCCGCACGGTGATGGTGCCTGCGGGCGATTATCTTTTGGCAAACAATGTCACGATCGAAAGCCGTATCCAGTTTGAGGGCCGGATTGTCCAAGCGCCCGAGTACCGGTTTATTCTGCAGCAGGACTATAATTATGACACCTATTTCAAGGCTTTTCAGGACGAAGAAGTCGCGTTCAAAAAGGCCTATCAAGCGCTGATCAACTTTGCCGATCACGATTCGCTTGATTTGTGCGGGCGGCGCGTTTTGTTGACGGAACCGGTGGATATGCAGGCGGCAGACCCGTCGCGCACCCGCTTTGAAACCCGCCGCGTGATCCGCAATGGCCAGTTCCAGCCTGCGGATGGCGCGGCATGGGATACGGTTGAGGTGACGTCGCAAGCGACCTATTCCGCCAGCGACGACAACCGCCTGACCAATGTGGTCAACGTCGCCAGCATTCCTGTAGGGGCTTTGGTGCAAGGCAATGGTGTGGGTCGCGAGATCTATGTCACCTCGGTCAATGAACCTGCTCAAACGGTAGAATTGAGCCGTCCGCTCTTTGACGCAGAAGGCACGCAGGTTTTCACCTTTTCGCGCTTTCAGTACATGCTCGACTTTTCGGGGTATGAGAAGTTCAGCCAGTTCATCCTTGATGATATCGAATTTCAGGGACGTGGCATCGCAAGCGGGATCATGTTGGCCCCTGACGGGTTCACCTTTCATGTCCGCGACTGCTTTATCAACCGGCCCAAAGACCGCGGGATCACATCGCCGGGGCGTGGGTGTCAGGGCATGATGATTGACCGCTGCCAGTTGATTTCGGACGAACAGTCTGTGCCGGTGGCGAACCGTGTCAGTATCGGGTTCAACGCCAACGCCAATGACGTCAAAATCCGCGACAACCGCACCAGCAAGTTCAAGCATTTCTGCGTGCTGGCAGGGTCCGGCAACCTGATGACGGGCAACCACTGGTTCCATGGTGATGATGAGGTCAACGGCGTGCGGATGGGCGGGATCGTTCTGACTTTGCCAAACCCCAAGAGCATTTTCACCGGTAATTACTGCGACAACAACTTTATCGAATGGACGAACGAGCATGACGCGACACCGGCCTTCGGCGCGCAGTTTTCCTTTGGCGGCCTGACGATCACAGGCAATATGTTCACGACCAATGATGTGGCGGATTGGTTCAATTTCATCGTGATCAAACCCTATGGGGCCCGGCCATTTCATCAATGGTTTTGCTGTCATCGGTAACGTTTTCCGTTCGCTCAACGGGCGCATTGACCGGGTCGAGCATGTGGATACGACCTTTGCCGATCTGGATTACAGCCGTACTCGCAGCTTTGTCTTCACTGGCAACACCTTCCACAATGTAAACGAGCCGGTCTCGAACCCCGCATTCCTGACCCATACGCAGGCAACCGAGGCCACCACGTGGGTGATGGAAACTGACACCGCTTTGCCCTTTGCGGGACACGCGCTGACAGTTGAAAGTGTAATGCCGGACGGGGCGATCACCAATGTCGGCAACACACGCGTACATGATCTGCCTTGGGCCGAGGGCCAACAGGGCGGTAGCTTGCGCGATGTCCACCTGAATTGGAGCCAGCCTGTAAAAGGTCAGGTCCGTTACTCTGTGCGGATGGATCAGACTGGCTAGCATCACGCGAAAGAAGCGAAAGGGCGCACCATCAGCGCCTTTTTGCTGCAGTGCAGAATAATGCTGCATTTGCGAAGTGAATAGTGTATAATGGTAATTAAATTGGGTTTTGCCAGAAGAGGGAGCCATTATGACACCGGCAGTTACACTTTCAATGACGGCGCAGGGAATGCAGGTTGCCAGCGCGGTGATCGGCCAGCAAATGCGCCTGACAGATGCGATGATTGACCAGATGGTGGTCGCACAACGCGCTTTGATGAGCGGCTATGCGCCAACCCCGTCTGCCAAACCCGCCGCTAAGGTCAAGGCGACGACGGTCAAGCCGAAGACCGCCAAGAAACCGAAAAAAGCGGCAAAGAAAGCTGCGCCGAAAAAAGCGGTTACTGCCAAGGTGGCACCAAAAGCGAAGGTTGAAGCAAAGCCTGCGCCCGTTGCGAAAGTAGCGGCGCCAGAACCAGCCAAAGCTGAAGTAAAAGCTGCACCCAAGGCAGCGCCTGCGCCTGCGGTTCAGGCGAAAGCGGCGCCCACCCCAGCACCGGCAAAAGTTGAAGAAGTGAAGCCCGTATCAAAGAAGGCCGCGCCAAAGCCCAAGAGCGCTGACAAGTCCAAGGCGCCAAAAGCCGTGGCTGCTGCCGCGACAGCGCCAGTTGCGGCTCAGTCAGAGGCACCAACGGCAGCGCCAAAGGTTGTAACGGCAACACGCGCCAAATCGGTCACAGTGTCCGACGCACCTTGGGATGGAAAGACCGCCCCCAAGAAGTGATCCGTTTCTGAGCGATTGTCGTGAAAAAGAACCCACCATGCAGTTTCTGCATGGTGGGTTTGCGTTTTTGGCCGTTGCCGCTTCGTCGTTGCCACCCTAGCTCTAGGCACGGGAGGACAGACACAAATTGACGAGGCGCAATATGGCTATCCAACCCGACAACACACTGATTTCAAACCGCGAAATGCTGAGCGAACTGGTGATGAAGCCACTTCGTGCCATTGGCTCTATGCTTGAGGGTATGGCTGTTAGCAATTCACGGACACAGGCGCTGCAGGCGATCTGGGACATTCCGGAAGAAGAGCTGCGCGCCAAAGGGCTGACACGTGCTGATGTTGTCAGCATGACGTTCCGCCACGACGCGTAATCGCCCAGCATATCGGGCCGCTGAGACACACAGCGGCCCCCACTGCTGTCGCCTCCACAGCGCAAACCCTCTGTAAATATCTTGACCGCCGCCATCGCTATGGCGGCGGTATTTTTACAAACCGTCTAAGTTGTCCGCGAGGAGGCTTGGATTCGATCACATTTTCGCCATGATGCACGGCGAGGAGGCCGTAGGGCGCATGCCCGCGGTTATGAAGAAGTGATCAGGGGGGACATGCCATGACCGATCAACCAGCCGGAATCTATCCACCATCATCCGCAATGGCGGCAGGGGCGCATGCCGATAAGGCGACCTACGAAAAGATGTACGCCGAATCGATCAATGATCCCGAGGCGTTCTGGGGCGAACACGGCAAGCGGATCGACTGGATCAAGCCTTACACGCGTGTGAAAAATACCAGCTTTGCCCCCGGCGCAGTTGATATCAAATGGTATGAAGACGGCACGCTGAACGTCAGCGCCAACTGTATTGACCGTCATCTTGAAACACGCGGCGATCAGACCGCGATCATCTGGGAACCTGACAGCCCCGATGATGAGGCGCTGCATATCACCTATAAGATGCTGCATGAGAAAACCTCGCTTATGGCGAATGTGTTGAAGGAGATGGGCGTTGGCAAAGGCGACCGGGTTGTCCTGTACCTGCCAATGATCCCCGAGGCCGCCTATGCGATGCTGGCCTGCGCGCGGATTGGCGCGATCCATTCCATCGTCTTTGCAGGGTTCTCGGCCGAGGCGCTGGGCGCACGGATCAATGCGTGCGATGCAAGGGTTGTGATTACCTCAGATGGGGCGCCACGCGGTGGCCGTGTGACCAACCTCAAAGACAGCGTGAACCAGGCGTTGTTCAACGACTATAACGACGTGAAATGCCTTGTCGTCAAACGCACCGGCCAGCAGATCGCATGGCGTGGTGAGCTGGACTACTGGCTGCATGAGATGGAAGAAAAGGTCAGCGCGGATTGCCCGCCGACCGAGATGAACGCCGAAGATCCGCTGTTTATTCTCTACACCTCAGGCTCTACCGGCCAGCCCAAGGGCGTGGTGCATGCCAGCGGTGGTTATCTGGTCTATGCGGCCATGACGCAGCAATATACGTTCGACTATCACGATGGTGATATCTTCTGGTGTACCGCCGATGTGGGCTGGGTCACGGGCCACAGCTATATCGTCTACGGGCCACTTGCGAACGGGGCCACGACCATCATGTTCGAAGGCGTGCCAACCTACCCCGATGCGGGCCGGTTCTGGGCCGTGTGCGAAAAGCACAAAGTGAACCAGTTCTACACAGCCCCCACCGCGATCCGCGCGTTGATGGCGCAGGGCAACAGCTTTGTGGAAAAGTACGACCTGTCGGATATCAAAGTGCTGGGCACCGTGGGCGAACCGATCAACCCCGAGGCGTGGAATTGGTACAATGATGTCGTCGGTAAGGGCAAAGCGCCCATCGTCGACACATGGTGGCAGACCGAAACCGGTGGTCACCTGCTGACCCCTCTGCCCGGTGCGACAGCAACCAAACCCGGGTCTGCGACGCTGCCGTTCTTTGGTATTCAGCCGGTGATTTTGGAGCCTACGACCGGCGAAGAAATCCACGACACGGCCGCCGAAGGCGTGCTGTGCATCAAAGAGAGCTGGCCTGCCCAGATGCGCACCGTCTGGGGCGACCACAAACGGTTCGAGAAGACCTATTTCAGCGACTACAAAAACTACTACTTCACCGGTGACGGCTGTAAGCGCGATGAGGATGGGTACTACTGGATCACAGGCCGCGTCGATGACGTGATCAACGTGTCCGGTCACCGGATGGGCACCGCCGAGGTGGAAAGCGCACTGGTCGCCCACGCCAAAGTGGCCGAGGCTGCGGTCGTCGGCTATCCGCACGCGATCAAGGGCCAAGGCATCTACGCCTATGTCACGCTGATGAACGGGGAAGAGCCATCAGACGAGTTGCGCAAAGAGCTGGAAGTCTGGGTCCGGACCGAGATCGGCCCGATTGCCAAGCCGGATTTGCTGCAATGGGCGCCCGGTTTGCCCAAAACACGCTCGGGCAAGATCATGCGCCGTATCCTGCGCAAGATCGCCGAGGATGATTTTGGGGCGCTGGGCGATACATCCACGCTGGCCGATCCGTCGGTGGTGGATGACCTGATCGAAAACCGGATGAACCGGGGGTAAACCTTAGGTTCGTTGAGAATAAGAGAGCCGCGCAGCAATGCGCGGCTTTTCTTATGGTAGACCTCAGATTTGAGCCCGATTTGATCGTGGTTTTCCACACCGATACGAATGGGTAAAAAATTTTAATGTGCGACTGGCTGCCGGCTGATCGTAATGTGAGAGGACGTTGAATGGAAAATTTAGCCACCGGACAGTGCTTGTGTGGTGCTGTGAAGTTCCGCATATCAGGAGAGTTCGAGAGCTTCTTCCTTTGTCATTGCGCGCGCTGCCGTAAGGATAGCGGCTCAGCGCATTCGGCGAACCTGTTTTCGTCCAAGGCAAACATTTCCTGGTTGTCAGGCGAGAAAAATATCAAACAGTTCCGTCTTTCCGGGACACGGCACGTAAAGTGCTTTTGCATGGACTGCGGTTCCGCGCTGCCATTTTATCAAAAGAACGATGGTGTGCTTGTCGTTCCGGCAGGGTCAGTTGATAGCCCGATCCGCATACGGCCCAAAGCACATATTTGCTTTGCCAGCCGCGCGAATTGGGACAATGATCTCGCCTCTCTGGAAAGGATCGACGGACTTCCCGGTTGAGCGGCCGTTCTGGTGGCGTATTTCAGAGAGCAACCAGACAAAAAGTCGGCGATCATCTGCTTTACCCGAAAACCTGCCCTATGCCCACTAATCTCCCATCCGCACATTCACCTGCTCGCTTTCCAACAGCTTCACCTCGCGCTGCGGGAATGGAATGCTGATGCCGTGTTCTGCGAAGGCATCCCAAAGCGCCAGATAGACGTTGCCGCGGATGTTGGTCAGGCCGCCTGTCGGGTCTCTGATCCAGAACCGCAGCAGGTAATCGACCGAGCTATCGCCGAAGCCCACGATATGGCAGACTGTGGGCCGGTTGCTGAGCACGCGGTCCACGCTTTGGGCGGCCTCAATTGCGATGCGCCGCACCTCATGGGGATTGTCGCTGTAGGCGGTGCCAAAGTTGATATCGAGGCGCACGAAATCGTTGGAGTGGGACCAGTTCACCACCTGTCCGGTGATCAGGTCTTCGTTCGGGATCAGGTATTCGCGCCCGTCGCGGGTGACGACCGACACATAGCGCGCGCCCAGCGAATTGATCCAGCCGAAGGTGTCGCCAAGGCTGATCACATCGCCCGGTTTGATCGACTTATCCAGCAGGATGATGACGCCCGACACAAGGTTCGACACAACCTTTTGCAGACCAAAGCCAAGGCCCACACCAATGGCACCGGACAGCACCGCAAGACCGGTCAGATCAATCCCGAGGGCGCGGACACCAAGAAAGAAGGCCGCGCCATAGAACGCGATCTGCACACCTTTGACGATCAGCACCTGCATTGAGGGGCTTATGTCCTCGTTTGATCTGATCCGGCTTGCGGTTGTCGTGGTGAAGAAACGGGCAAGGGCGATCAAGCCGCCGAGGATGACGAGGCCTTGCACAAGAAGGAGCAACGAGAAGTGGATTTCACCGATGCGGAAACCGATGCTGTCGAGGAGCCGTTCGGCCACATCCAACAGCCCCAGGATTTGCAAAGTCGCCCATGTCCACGCGCCATAGCGGACAAATCTACGCAATAGCGGGCTTTTGATCAGCCGTGTTGCAAAGACGATCAGCAGCCACGCCAGCGCCAGCGTCCCAACCACGCTCAGAAGATAGCTGCGACTGGGCCAGGTTGCTTCGCGCATGGCAAAGACGACGACCCAGATCAGCGTAACAAAGAAAATCGCGCGAAGGCGTTGGTGCACAACCACCAGAATTCGCATGCGCCACTTTGGCCAGTTTTCGCGTGACCCCATCCAGGCCCGAATGCGTGGCCCCAGTATGGCGCGCAACACATGGGCGGTCGCAAAGACAGCCAGCGCGATCAAGATCTGGTAGAGGTTCCACGTACGGAACATGCTTTCGACAAAGACCTGCGCCTGCGTATACAGATCAGTGCCGATGCTGATGACCTCCTGGAGCGGGGTCTCAAAAGCCTCGCTGACGCTTGGGGTATTCTGTCCGCTGGTGTGTTGGGCCATTTTTATCCTGTTAGATAGGTCCTGACCATCAGCGTCGCATGTGGGTGCGATCCGGGCAAGTGGCGTATCCGCGCGCCCGCGCGATCAATGTCTTTTGTCGCTCGTTTACGATCTTGTGACAGCGGTATTGTGGCGTTAGTCTTTCGCTAGGATTTTTGATTTTGTGAAAGAACGCATTGATGGATATTGGTTTTCTCCTTCTGTTGCTTGCGGGCGGTGCCCTGCTTGTTCCTCTTTTCGGTGGCGATGACGATGATGATGGCGCAGATCAGAACCAGATCAATGGAACGCCCGAAGATGACGAACTTGAAGGCACGCCGGGCCCTGATCTCATCCAGGGTTTTCTCGGGGATGATACGATCAACGGGAATGGTGGCCTTGATACGCTGAGGGGCAGTGGTGGCGAAGACACGATCACAGGCGGCGAGGATCGTGACGAGATATTCGGTGGCGCCGACAATGATGAACTGTTCGGCCTTGGCGGCAACGATACAATCGAAGGCGGCGGCGGCGATGACCGGATCGATGCCGGCGAAGGCGACGATATCGTTCGCGCAGGTGCAGGGAACGATACAGTGTTCGGCAACCTTGGCAGTGATGTGCTGCGCGGCGAAGGCGATGACGATGATATCTTTCTCTGGGGCGACCAAGGTCATGCCTATGGTGGACAAGGCGATGATGAGCTCGTCATGGTCACTGGTCGGGGTATTCTCGAAGGGGTTGCAGGTGAAAACACGTTCTATGCTTTCGCCAACGACGATGATGCCCAGCAAACCGTCGCGGTGATTGATGATTTCAATATCGGCGACGAGATTGTCATGACCATTGATACAAGTGACGCAGGTGCTGAAGATGCTGATATTTTGGTGACATTGACCGAAGGCACCCTGAACGACATCGCCGGTTACAACATCGAAGTCTCCTTTGTTGATCCCAACGACTGTTGGCGATGATGAAACTGTCGAAACATCGCGCGTCTTTATTTACGGCACTGCCAGTGTGACGCCAGAGCAAGTGATTGATGCGCTTCGGGTGGATGTAACGGTTGACGCGGAATTGACGGTGGATGGCGCCGAAAGCACCTTTGCGGCGGTGGCCGCCGGCGCAACGAATACGTTTACAGTAAATTCGCCGCTTCTTACCGTATAACCCCATTACGCAGTCATCTTTCTTGCTGCAAAGGGCGCGATTGATGCCGTCAAACGGTTACTGTCACTTGCGGCACATCCGTTGCCTGTGTATTTGATCCGTTATGAAAAAGGTTTTTGACATGGATGATCGCGCCCGCCTGCCTTGGCGGTTCTTTGGTGCGCGTAGCACAATCCTAGCACGCGGCTGACGCCCGCCTGTTTCCGCACGCCTGACGACCACTGACATTTTGATACGGGAGAGGACAATGTCCCCCAAAACGCTCTATGATAAAATCTGGGATGCGCATGTAGCGCACGAAGCCGAAGATGGCACTTGCCTGCTGTATATCGACCGCCATCTGGTCCACGAAGTGACCAGCCCGCAAGCCTTTGAAGGGCTGCGTTTGGCAGGTCGCAAGGTGCGCGCGCCGGAAAAGACAATCGCCGTGCCGGATCATAACGTGCCGACGACACCGGGCCGTGATGACCCCAAGAACATGACCGAAGACAGCGCCATTCAGGTTGCTGCTCTGGATACCAACGCCAAGGACTTTGGGATTCACTATTACCCCGTGTCTGACGTCCGTCAGGGTATCGTGCATATCGTCGGACCCGAGCAGGGCTGGACGTTGCCCGGCATGACCGTTGTGTGCGGCGATAGCCACACGGCGACCCACGGGGCCTTTGGCGCGCTTGCGCATGGTATTGGCACGTCCGAGGTGGAGCATGTGCTGGCCACGCAGACGCTGATCCAGAAGAAATCCAAAAACATGAAGGTCGAAATCACCGGCAAGCTGAGCCCCGGTGTGACGGCCAAGGATATCACCCTGTCCGTGATCGGTGCGACAGGGACCGCTGGCGGCACTGGCTATGTGATCGAATATTGCGGCGAAGCGATCCGCGATTTGTCCATGGAAGGCCGCATGACGGTCTGCAACATGGCGATTGAGGGTGGCGCACGCGCTGGTCTGATTGCGCCGGACGAAAAGACCTATGAATACTGCAAAGGCCGCCCGCATGCGCCAAAAGGTGCCGCTTGGGAAGCTGCGGTCGCTTATTGGAAGACGTTGTTTACGGATGAAGGTGCGCATTTCGATAAGGTCATCACACTGAAAGGCGAAGACATCGCCCCCGTTGTGACATGGGGCACGTCACCAGAAGACGTGCTGCCAATCACAGCCAACGTACCCGCCGCTGAAGACTTTAAAGGTGGCAAGGTCGGCGCGGCACAGCGCTCGCTCGACTATATGGACCTCAAGCCCGGTACGCCTTTGTCTGAAATCGAGATCGACACCGTGTTTATCGGCTCTTGCACCAATGGCCGGATCGAAGACCTGCGCGCAGCCGCGGCGATCCTGAAGGGCAAGAAAAAGAAAGACGGGCTGCGGGCGATGGTCGTGCCGGGCTCTGGTCTTGTGCGTGCGCAAGCCGAAGAAGAGGGGCTGGCGCAGATTTTCATCGATGCCGGTTTCGAATGGCGGCTTGCGGGTTGTTCCATGTGTCTGGCGATGAACCCTGATCAACTGGCACCGGGCGAACGGTGTGCAGCGACGTCCAACCGTAACTTCGAGGGACGGCAAGGGCGCGGCGGACGTACGCACCTGATGTCCCCTGCGATGGCGGCGGCGGCGGCAATCACAGGTAAACTAACCGACGTGCGGGAGATGATGTAATGAAAAAGTTCACAACACTCAGCGGCATTGCGGCCCCGATGCCTTTGGTCAATATCGACACAGATATGATCATCCCCAAGCAGTTCCTGAAGACGATCAAGCGGTCCGGCCTTGGCGTGAACCTGTTTGACGAGATGCGCTATGACGATGACCGGAATGAAATTCCTGATTTCGTTCTCAACAAGCCACAGTATCGCGAGACGCAGATCCTTGTGGCGGGCGAGAACTTTGGTTGCGGGTCCTCGCGCGAACATGCGCCTTGGGCGATTGCCGATTTCGGCATCACCTGTGTGATCGCGCCGTCCTATGCCGACATCTTCTACAACAACTGCTTCAAGAACGGCATTCTGCCTATCGTGCTGCCACAAGAGCAGGTGGATGTGTTGATGAAGGACGCCGAGAAGGGCTCGAATGCGCGGATCGAGGTCGATCTCGAAGCACAGACGGTGACCACATCTGATGGTGAGACCTTCAGCTTTGAAGTTGACAGCTTCAAGAAGCATTGCCTGATGAATGGTCTGGATGACATCGGTTTGACGATGGAAAAGGCCGCATCAATCGACACCTTTGAAGCCGAAGCCGCGACAGCCCGTCCTTGGGTCTAAGCTTCAAATCAGGCGTATGGAAAAAGCCGCTCCTTCGGGAGCGGCTTTTTTTACTACCCTGAATTGTAGGATAGCCGGTTCTCACAGCGCGCATGCGGCAGAAATGCTACGCTGCGGTGGCATTCTGGCATCACTTCCAAGCCAAAATGAGAATTCCCCCCCGTTTCATCCTCCCATCAGTTGAAGCGTGAACGAGGATTTGGTCAGAATCAGATAAAGAATATAGACGTGCGTAGAAGTGTGCGGGCCGACCAGCGAAATGTCGCGCCTAACGGCGGCCCAATTGAGGATGAAGTGCAGTGTTATCTCGTTTGCCCGCAGCATTGGTGAGAGCCATTCTGGTCGTGATGTTGGTCGTCATGCCCTATGCGCTTGTGCCAAGCAGTGGCTCGGATAACACGCAGATCATTGTCTTGGTTGCGATCTTTGGCGCCTTGTTCACGATCGTCGAATATAGCTCAAGCAGCCCCAGTCTTGTCGAGTTCCGCGACGCGCCCCCCTTCAACAGGGTCCGTTTTTCAGCACTTTTTGCGACGGTTTTTTGTCTCGCAATGATTTTTAAGGGCGTCGAGACGCCCAGTGCCATATCAACCTATTTTCAAAATAGCGGCAGTGTGATCGGTGCCACGATTGATTTTCCGTACTCGCCGGTGCGTCTGATGGTGCTGATGATGCCCGATGGCACAGACCCCGCTGTTATTCAGCACCTGCGGGATGCGGCAGGGCTCAGCTATCTGATCTCGGTCTTCTCGGTCATCTGGTTCATCATTCTGCTGCGGCTTTATCGCTGGCCGCGCCGGACCGGCGCCTTCAATGTCTGGATCAACCTGCCCACATTTGACCCCACAGCGGGTGGTGACGTTGTCAAACGGCTCCAGCGGGATGGTCGCGTTAACATTATCTTAGGATTCTTGCTGCCCTTCTTGGTGCCAGCGGTTCTAAAGGTGATCTCGGCGATGGGCACGGCCATTAACCTCGACAACCCGCAGACCTTGATTTGGACGGTTTCTGCATGGGCATTCCTGCCAGCCAGTATTCTAATGCGGGGTGTGGCCCTCAGCCGTGTCGCGCAGATGATCGAAGTGCAACGTGGAAAAGTCCACGACCGCTAGGTCTCTGGGCGCAGATTTTGATCGTCCTTGGCATGGCTGGAATGGCCAATGCCGAAACACTCCGCATCGCGACATTTGCAGCACCGCTCAGTGGTGATGGGCCGGGGCTTTTGTTGCGTGACATCCAAGCGGGTGACGACGCACAGATCATGGCCATTCAGAACATCATCGCGCGCAATATGCCCGACATTCTGGTCCTGACGGATTTCGACTATGATCTTGATGGCATAGCCCTTGCCGCTTTTTCCGCCTCTCTTGCGGATCCTTATCCGCATCTGTTTACCTTGCGGCCGAATGCGGGCTTGGCAACTGGTCTTGATCTGAACGCAAACGGACGGTTGGGCGAAGCGCGCGATGCCCAAGGCTATGGACGTTTTGCCGGCGATGGCGGCATGGCGATCTTGTCGCGGTTTCCGATATTGGCGGGGCAGGTCACGGACCTCTCTGATGTGCTTTGGAAGGACCTGCCTGACGCAACTCTACCTCAATTGGCAGGCGCACCTTTCCTCAGCGCCGCAGTGCAGGATCAATTGCGCCTGTCATCGACGGGACATTGGATCGTCCCGATTGCGGTGCCGGGCGGCCCCCCGCTTGTTGTGATGGCATTTGATGCGACACCGCCGGTTTTTGATGGGCCAGAAGACATGAACGGGCTGCGTAATCGTGATGAACTGCGCCTTTGGGAACATGTGTTGGAGGGTGGCTTTGGGCCTGCCCCTGAGAGTTTCGTCATCGCGGGAAACGCCAACCTCGACCCCAATGGCGGCGGCGGGTATTCCCAAGCCATGGCCGATTTTTTGGCCCACCCGTCCTTGCAAGATCCGCTGCCAGATCAAGCAACGGCTGACTGGCCAGAGGACGGACCGGGGGATTTGCGGGTCAGCTATGTATTACCATCGCGGGATTGGCAGATTACCGGTGCAGGCGTTTTCTGGCCCGCGCCAGATGATCCCGACCGCGCGCTGATTGGCGAGGATGGTTTGGCCGCTGGCCCGCACCGCCTTGTCTGGGTCGATATCAGCCGCTAGCGCCTTGGTATCTTGAACCTGACGCCCCATCGCGTTAGGGCATTTGCAACAAATTCAAGCAAGGACCAACACAATGGCAAACCCTTCTCTTTTGATCCTCGCCGGTGACGGCATTGGCCCCGAAGTTATGGACGAAGTGAAGCGGATCATCGGCTGGTTCGGTGACAAGCGCGACCTGACGTTTGATGTTTCAGAAGATCTTGTTGGCGGGGCCGCCTATGACGCGCATGGTGTGCCGCTGCACGACGACACGATGGCCAAGGCGCAAGAAGTAGACGCCGTGCTGCTGGGTGCCGTCGGTGGGCCAAAGTACGACAACCTCGACTTTAGCGTGAAACCAGAGCGCGGTCTGCTGCGTCTTCGCAAGGAGATGGACCTCTTTGCAAACCTGCGCCCTGCCCAGTGCTTTGACGCGCTCGCTGATTTCTCGTCGCTGAAGAAAGACATCGTTTCCGGTCTTGATATTATGATCGTGCGCGAACTGACGTCTGGCGTCTATTTCGGTGAACCCCGCGGGATCCATATCGAAGACAACATGCGCGTCGGCATCAACACCCAGCGTTACACCGAGGCCGAGATTGAACGCGCCGCGCGTGCGGCATTTGATCTGGCTATGAAGCGGGGCAAAAAGGTCTGCTCGATGGAAAAGGCCAATGTGATGGAAAGCGGTATTCTTTGGCGCGATGTCGTGACCGAAGTCCACGCTGACTACCCCGAAGTGGAACTGAGCCACATGTACGCCGACAATGGCGCGATGCAGCTGGTCCGTGCGCCCAAGCAGTTTGACGTGATCCTGACCGATAACCTCTTCGGCGATATCCTGTCGGATTGCGCCGCGATGCTGACCGGCTCGCTTGGCATGTTGCCGTCTGCGTCGCTGGGTCTGCCCATGGCCAACGGTCGCCCCAAGGCGATGTATGAACCGGTACATGGCTCTGCCCCAGATATCACCGGCCAAGGCAAGGCGAACCCGATTGCCTGTATCCTCAGCTTTGCCATGGCGCTGCGCTATTCCTTTGATGAAGGCGCAGAGGCCGACCGTCTGGAAGCCGCAATTGAAAAAGTGCTGGCCGATGGCGCACGCACGGCGGACCTGATGGGGCCGGAAGGCGGCACCCCGTTGAGCACGACAGAAATGGGTGACGTGATCCTTGCGGCATTGGACGCAAGTCTCTGATGTCACCCAATGTCAAAGGTGCGCTGTTTGCTTTGCTTGCCTTTGGCATATTCTCCACGCATGACGTCGTGGTGAAAATTCTGGGTGGGATTTATTCGCCCATCCAGATCGTCTTTTTCAGCGTTTTGCTAAGTTTCCCTCTCGCAATGGTGATGCTGATGCGGGATGCGTCCCCCGGCACGCTGGTGCCTGTGCATCCGTGGTGGCTTGCGCTGCGGACGGTGGCGGCGGTGGTGACAGGTGTTTCGGCGTTCTATGCGTTCTCTGTCCTGCCGTTGGCACAAACCTATGCGATCCTTTTTGCATCCCCACTCTTGATCACAGTGCTGGCGATCCCGGTTCTGGGCGAAACGGTCAGGCTGCGCCGCTGGCTTGCCGTGCTGGTGGGTCTTGTGGGGGTTTTGGTTGTGCTGCGGCCGGGAGATACGGACCTGTCCTTAGGACATCTGGCGGCATTGGCGGCGGCTGTGGGCGGGTCCTTGGCGTCGATCGTGGTGCGCAAGATCGGGCATGATGAGCGGCCTGTGGTGATGCTGCTTTACCCGATGATGATCAACTTCATCGCGATGGCCTGCGCGCTGCCCTTTGTGTACGAGCCGATGCCGATCGAGCACCTGGGCCTCTTGGCGATTATTGCTGTCTTTGCATGGATCGCCAGCCGCCTTGTCATCTCGGCCTATCAATCCGGCGAGGCGGCGATCATCGCGCCGATGCAGTACAGTCAGATCATCTGGGCCAGCATCTTTGGCTACCTCTTCTTTGAAGAAACCATTGATCAGGCTACGGCCATTGGCGCAGGCATCATTATTGCCAGTGGTCTTTACATTGTCCTGCGTGAAAGCCGCAGCGGAAACTCCGAGAATACGCCTGTGCTGCGCACGCGGTCACGCTCAGAGACAGGGACGACGCCACGTGTGTCGCTCTTTATGCGGGCCGCGGGCAAGACACCGCCACGCCCGGATGACCCCCAAGACGACAGCCCTAGCTAACCGCCTCTGGCGGGGCAAAGCTGTTGGGGTTGGCGCGCGCCCAACGTTCGCGGTAGATCGGGTTGTCCGTGCCATCATCAAGCAGGAAGCCTTCGCGCAGATAGGTATAGACATCTGCGGCCTCGGTCATTTGCCCGTCGCCTTTGCGCGTCATGAAATGGTAAGGCAAGAAGCCGCAAGGATCATCCAGACCTGCCGCTGCCGCCATTTCGCCCAAAGCCTTCAACGTGTTGGCATGGAACCGTGCAACGCGTTTGCTTTTGTCGTTCACGTTCAGTGCTTTTTGGCGGATCGGATCTTGGGTGGTGACACCAACAGGGCAGTGATTTGTATGGCAGGCCTGCGCCTGAATGCAGCCGATGGCGAACATGTACCCACGTGCCGAGTTGCACCAATCGGCCCCCAATGACAGCGCGCGCGCAATATCAAAGGCACTGACAACCTTGCCCGCCGCCCCGATCTTGACGCGGTCACGGATGCCCGCGCCGCGCAGCGTGTTGTGCACGAAAGTCAGCCCTTCGACCATGGGCATGCCGACGTGGTTGGCAAATTCCAAAGGTGCGGCACCGGTGCCGCCTTCAGTCCCATCGACGACGATAAAGTCAGGGGTGATGCCGGTTTCAAGCATCGCTTTGACGATGCACATGAATTCGCGCCGGTGGCCGATGCAGAGCTTGAAACCGACAGGTTTGCCATCTGACAATTCGCGCAGTTGGCCCACAAATTTGACCAGACCCATCGGCCCTCGAAAGGCACTGTGACTGGCCGGTGAGACGCAATCGACACCCATGGGAATATCGCGGGCCTCGGCAATTTCGGGGGTGATCTTGGCCGCTGGCAACATGCCGCCATGTCCCGGTTTTGCGCCTTGGCTGAGTTTAATCTCGATCATTTTGACCTGATCATCAGCAGCGACTTTCGCGAATTTTTCAGGGTTGAACGTGCCGTCATCGTTACGGCACCCGAAATAGCCCGAGCCCACTTCAAAGATGAGATCACCACCTTCGCGGTGATACCGGCTGATGCCGCCTTCGCCGGTGTCATGGGCAAAGCCGCCGATCTTGGCCCCCTTGTTCAGGGCCGCAATTGCGTTTGCGGAAAGGGCCCCGAAACTCATCGCAGAGATGTTATAAAGCGAGGCATTGTAAGGCTGCTTGCACTCCGGGCCGCCGATCATGACGCGGAAATCAGTGCTTTCAAAGTGGGTCGGCTCGACCGAGTGGGTGAGCCATGAATATCCGGCCTCATAGACCTTTTCCTGCGTGCCAAAGGGACGTTTATCCTCGGCGCCTTTCGATCGCTGATAGACCAGCGAGCGCTGTTCGCGGCTAAAGGGTTGCTCATCCTGATCGCTTTCAATCAGATACTGGCGAATTTCGGGACGGATCTTTTCAAAAACAAAGCGGAGGTGACCAAGGATCGGATAATTGCGCAAAATGGCGTGGCGGTCTTGGCGGACATCATACACACCCAAAAGGGTGAAAGCGCCAAAGATCGCGGCCAGAACGAAAACCCATGGCGCCCAAAACCCAACGATGAAACAGATCAGCGCAAGACCGGCGGCAACGACAAATGTGCTATAGCGCTGCAGCGAAATCAGTTTTTGCAAAGCAAACCCTCCTTATATGAGAGATACAGTAGGCCGCTGATTTGCTTAATAAAAGGGCAGTCTTGAAATGTGATCGCTCACTTTCTTGTATAGGGCCTAGAAATTCGGGGTCACGCCCGGCAGATCAAGTGCTTTGATCAGGTCACGCAGCTCCTGACGTGCGGCGACGTTGGAAATATTCATCCCCTTCACGCCAAGATCGCGCAGATCAAGCAGTGTAAGGCCGCGCGGAAACAGCTCGCGGAAGATGACACGTTCGTTAAACCCCGGTGCTGTGCGAAAACCGATCCGCTTGGCCAGCTTCTCGATCACGAGCTCCATCTTTTGTTTGTTGACCATGGCCTGCGCGCCCATCCGGTTGCGCACGACAACCCAGTCAATCGGCTTTAATCCCGCTTGGCTGCGCAACTGGCGCGCGTTCCAGACCATTTCGGAATACACGGATGGAGACGTAATCTCTTCGCCGTCGCTATCGACATGCGCCAGAAGATCAAAGTCGACAAAACTGTCATTCAGCGGCGTGATCAGCGTATCGGCCAATGAGTGCGCCACTTGGCTCAGGCGGGTGTGCGAGCCCGGGCAGTCAATCAGGATGAAATCGGCGTTGGCCTCCATCTTGGCCACGGCCATTGAGAGCCTGTGATCGAAAGCATTCTCGCCGGGTTTCAGGATGTTTTGGTCAATATCCGGCAGGTCGTGATACGTGGGCGAGGGAAGGTCCAAGCCCTGTTTTGTCAGATAGGTTTCGCGATTCAAGACATAACGCCCAAGCGTTTTCTGGCGCAGGTCCAGATCAAGGGTCCCAACCTTATGCCCCATGCGCGCAAGTGCTGTTGCCACATGCATCGAGACAGTCGATTTGCCCGCGCCGCCCTTTTCGTTGCCGACCACGATAATATGCGCCACTAATCGATTCCCCGTCGTTTCTTGCCTCAAAACACTATATGATGTGGGTGGTGTAAGGGAAAGCACATGCAACACTTGTGCCGACATTTTCCCATACCCTTGACAGAACGCCTGCAAAGCCTCATGTGACACTCAACCGACGCAAGCTGCCGCGTGAGCAGAGCGAGACGATAAGTCTATCCGCAAGGCGTCCGTTAATCTCAGGTTCCCACATCACGCAGGGGTCCCGCGCCACATCGGCGCCCGGACAATGCGGTCTTGGCTGTCAGCATATTGGCGCAACCTTGCACAGGGTCATGGCATTCTGCCGTGGTCCAAATGATATGCGCGGACCGCTGGTTCGCTAGAAATTAGGATATCCACTTATGGATTTTGATATGCTGGGCCTTGCGCCCCGTCTTGTAAACGTTCTCAAAGAACAAGGGATCACCGATCCCACCCCCATTCAAACCCAAGCCATCCCGCACGCCATGAATGGCCGCGATGTGATGGGTCTGGCACAGACCGGCAGTGGTAAGACCGCAGCCTTTGGTCTGCCAATGATCCACGCGCTCTTGAAGGCTGGCGTAAAGCCGAACCCCAAAACGACCCGTGGTCTGATCCTTGCGCCGACGCGGGAACTGGCCAAACAGATTTCCGATAACCTGACCGCCTATACCAAAGGCAGCCACCTGAAAGTGGCGCTTGTAGTGGGTGGTGCAGGTATCGTGGCCCAGACCAAGCGTCTGGCTGGCGGTGTTGACCTGTTGGTCGCGACACCGGGTCGTTTGATCGACCTGCTGGACCGCCGTGCCGTGCGTCTGGACGAAACCATCTATCTGGTCCTCGATGAAGCCGACCAGATGCTCGACATGGGCTTTATCCATGCGCTGCGCCGTATTGCGCCACTTCTGGCCAAAGATCGTCAGACCATGATGTTCTCGGCCACGATGCCGAAACTGATGGGCGAATTGGCAGGCACTTACCTGACAGATGCGGTGCGTGTGCAGGTGAACCCTCCGGGGCAGGCTGTGAAGAAGATCAACCAATCTGTGCACTTCGTGGCGCAGGCCGCCAAGACGGATATGCTCATTGAATTGCTGGACAAGCACCGCGATGAATTGGCGATTGTCTTTGGCCGGACCAAACATGGTTGTGAGAAGCTTTATAAAGTGCTTGAGAATAAGGGCTTTGCGGCGGCATCTATCCACGGCAACAAATCCCAGGGCCAACGCCAACGCGCGCTTGATGCGTTCAAAGCGGGCAAAACCCGTGTCTTGGTTGCGACGGATGTTGCAGCGCGCGGTCTGGATATTCCCGACGTGCGGTTTGTCTATAACTACGACCTGCCCAATGTGGCCGAAAACTATGTGCACCGGATCGGGCGGACGGCGCGCGCCGGTGCAGACGGTAGCGCGGTCGCACTGGTCGCACCGGACGAGATGATCGAATTGCAGGACATCGAAAAAGCGATGAAGGACACGATTCCTGTCGCTTCGGGGCGTCCTTGGGAGATTCAGCCAGGCCAGAAAAAGCGGCCCAACGGCGGTGGCGGCGGTGGTCGCCGCGGTGCCGGTGGTGGGCAGCGATCAGGTGCACCACGTGCCGCAGGCAAGCCCGCAGGTGGCCAAGGCAAACCTGCCGGTCGGCGTCGCAATGGCGGCGGCGGTGGTCGGGCACGCAGCCAATCAGCGGCTTAAAACGGCAGTGTCCCGGGCATGCCCCGGGACTTCTATCTCACCCGTATTTTCGAAACGCTTCCATCTCGATGGCAAGCTTGGTGTGAAGTTCTGATAGTCGCAGCATTTCGTTCTTGCGCAAGGTCTCATCGGCCAGCGATTTGAGGCGGTCTTGCGCTTCCAGTATCTGGCGGCGCAAGACGACAACCGGTGATTTTACATCTGCTTCCTGCATCATCCGATTGAGGACCGCATTTTGCGGATCGTCGAGGTGCGGCAGAGGCTGGCCTGCGCCGGGCAGGTTGTCAAAGTCCCCGCGTTTTTCGGCGTTCTGGACAATCTGATCAATGAGACCGCTGAGGGGATGGTGCATCGTATTCCAACTTCCAAGGTGGATCGCGATCTACCTTACATCGTCTTATCAAAAAGCAAAACGCCGCCCTGAAACAGAGCGGCGTTTGCAATTGGCAAGGTGGATCTTGATCCACCTGCGGTCTTAGAAACCAAGACCGGCGTATTTGTTCTTGAACTTGGACACACGGCCACCGGCGTCCATCAAGCGTGTGGAACCACCGTTCCATGCAGGGTGCACGGATGGGTCAATATCAAGCGACATGGTGTCACCTTCCTTGCCCCATGTGGATTTCATCTGCACCACTGTGCCATCGGTCATTTTGACGTCGATGATGTGGTAGTCGGGATGCGTATCTTTTTTCATGGTCGTGATCCTTACGCTTCGGCGCCCTTAGGCGCTTTGTAGTTGGTGACCTCTGCGATACGTGCGGACTTACCGCGACGCGAACGCAGATAGTACAGCTTGGCGCGACGCACGCGACCACGGCGAACCACGGTGATGCTGTCGATGTTGGTGGAATGCAGCGGGAAAACACGCTCCACACCTTCGCCAAAGGAAATCTTGCGCACTGTGAAAGAACCGGCAATGCCTTTGCCGTTCTTGCGGGCGATGCACACGCCTTCGTAGTTCTGCACACGGCTACGTGTACCTTCGGTCACTTTGTAACCGACGCGGATGGTGTCACCCGCTTTGAAGTCCGGGATTTCTTTCCCTAGTGCGGCGACTTGTTCCGCTTCGAGTTGTGCGATCAGGTCCATCTGAAACGCTCCTTTAAAATGCTTGCGGTACTCCGCAATGTTTCTTTGTGGCCCAGAGCTCTGTGTCGTTACCGGGTCCAGTTGCCTGCCCGCCAGAGATGCGTCATCTTTTCTTTTGTTGTGGTTGTCCGGCCTGTCTGGTGAGGTGCGCACCAACGAAGATGCTCTCATGCTCCAGATGGTTCCATAAACCAACGCCCGGAATCAGCACGCTGACCGGGAATGCTGCCGTATAAGCGGAGGTGCCTTGCGGATCAAGGGGTTTTGGGGCGTTCAGCAAGCTGAATACCTCTTCGACTTTCTATGTCCAATCAAACTTCGGGGTGAGGCGCAGCCGAGGGGCAGCGCCCCTATTTCTTTTGGTGCGCCGCCCAGAGATCGGGCCGCCGCTCACGGGTGATTTTCTCAGCCATCGTGCGCCGCCATTCCGCAATCTTGGCGTGGTTGCCCGACAACAACACCTCAGGGATCGGCAGGCCCTGCCAGTCAGCGGGTTTGGTGAATTGCGGGTGCTCCAAAAGCCCCGATGAAAAGCTTTCTTCAACGGCGCTGTCGGCATTTCCCAACACCCCCGGCAACAGCCGCACGGTGGCATCAATCATCGCCTGCGCTGCAATTTCACCGCCGGTCATGACGAAATCACCAAGGCTGACCTCTTGGATGTTGAAATGCTGCAAAACACGTTCATCCACGCCTTCAAAGCGACCACACAGCATGGTGACCCCATCCATCCGCGCCCATTCACGCGCCATCGCCTGATCAAAGCGGCGTCCGCGGGGGGAGAGATAGATCAGGGGCGCGACACCTTTGGTGCCAGCCCGCGCATCCATAATCGCTTTTTCGAGCACATCGGCGCGCAACACCATACCCGCGCCGCCCCCTGCCGGTGTATCATCAACGTTGCGATGTTTGCCGATCCCATAGCTGCGTAGATCAAAGGTCTGCAGCTGCCAGAGCCCGTCCTGCAAGGCTTTTCCGGTCAGGCTCTCGCCCAGCACGCCGGGAAAGGCTTGCGGAAACAGCGTGATGATCTGTGCAGTCCAGGATCCTGCAATATCGGGCGTTTCGGTCATCAATGCGCGGGGTTGCAAGGTGGGCCGCACAGCGATGCGTCCTGCGGAACGGGGGGCTTTGGTCATTGCGTGCGCCTTTGGTAATCTGCGACGAGTTGTTTCTTTGCCGCATTGCGTGTCGCGCCATCATCTTCTTCGCGGTTCAGTATCAGCAACGCAGCCTGAATGTCAGCAGGTAATGAAGCGTTCGCCACCGAGGTCGGGCGTAGTGGGTCTCGCACCGCGTCAGAGAGTTCTAGGAGATCGAGAATCGGTGTCAGCGGCCCTTGCGCGCTGGTTGATGTGTCTTCCAGCGCTGCCGTTGTTACCGGCACATGGCCCAAGGCGGATGCGATGTCTGCTGCGATCTCGTCCAGACTGGGGCCAGCGTGGGCTGCGATGAAATCATCCAACGACAGGCGGGTGCGCCCATGACGCAGGTTGTGGGCATAGCAGCTTTTCAGCCACGACGCCGGTGCGCGGGTCGACAGATAGACGTGAGGCGCACAATCGGGCGCAATCTGCGATATGAGCGTAGCCAAAAGCGCCTTGGCTTGCGGATAGCCGATCCGGCCACGCCGCCCCGGGATCGCGCCACAGAGGTCTTCGGCGCTGATCAGGATCGGGCGCGGATCATCCTCGGGCATGGTGCCAAAGCAGGCGGCAGCTTCATCGCGGAATGTGGCTAATTGCGTTTTTGAAGGCTGCGCGGAATAAGCAAGTGCCGCCTCGCACAAGTCGCGTATATCGGATTTCAGGATCACACAGACATGGGGGGCCAGAAACGGGTGCTGCGCTTTCAGGATGTTTTGCACGGTCGTCGTGCCGGTCTTGTGAAAACCGGCATGAATGATCATGCGGCGCGGGTTATGTGGTGGCATCGGGGAACAACCCGTCCGGTGGATCCGCAACGACGCGCCTGGCACTGAGGTCGACTGTCGGCACGGCGGCTTGTGTAAATGGCAAAAGCACCGTTTCGGATTGACCCGGCACGATGATCTCAAGCAGGTCACCAGCGCCGTGGTCCATCACATTCTTGACGGTGCCCAAGGTCACGCCGCCAGTGTCGACAACGGTCAGGCCAATCAGATCAGCGTAGTAGTATTCGTCATCCGGCAATGACGGCATGATATCGCGCGGGGCGTAAAGGTTCACGTTGCGCAAGGCGTCGGCGTCTTCTTTCGTGACAACGCCATCAAGGCGGGCGGTAAAGCCATTCTTGAGTTGTCCGGTCAGCACGACCTGCGCGAACGTGCGGCCGTCCTCGGTATAGAGCGGCGTATAGTCGGCAATAGCTTGGGGATCAGCGCAATAGGACTTCAGGCGCACTTCGCCCTGAACGCCAAATGCGCCGCCAATAGAACCCACAATCACGCGATCGCTCATCAGTTAAACTCCGGTCCAACGCAGATATTTTCGATCCATAGTCCGCCGCCACCTTCGCAGGTTTCCTGGCGTCCTTCACGTTCAAACAGCATGCCAGCCACAAAAGCAAACATCACCAAGATGATCGTGCGCAACAAGCGGAACATGGATGTCGTCCCAAAGGGGAAGGGGTGTTGCCCCGGCAGGTACCGGGGCAACGATGAGAGGCTTACTCTTCTGCTGCGGCTTCTTCTGCCACTTCTGCAGGTGCTTCCTCGGCAGGAGCGTTCGCAGCTTCTTCAGCGGCGGCTGCCTTGGCGGCTTTCTCTTCAGCGCGCGCCTGAGCGGCTTTGCCCGGTGTGCCCTT
Source organism: uncultured Alphaproteobacteria bacterium (assembly GCA_942490805.1). Classification (GTDB taxonomy): domain Bacteria; phylum Pseudomonadota; class Alphaproteobacteria; order Rhodobacterales; family Rhodobacteraceae; genus Yoonia. The sequence goes on from CALNYU010000005.1 coordinate 234,872, forward strand.
CTTGGGGTTGCTGCGGTCTTTCTTGGGCAGCTCGCCTGCGGCTTCCAGCATGCGCGAAACGCGGTCAGTTGGCTGTGCGCCTTCGCCCAACCAGTACTTGATGCGCTCAACGTTCATTTTCACGCGCTCTTCGCTGTCTTTTGGCAGCATCGGGTTATATGTGCCCAGCTTTTCGATGAAACGGCCATCGCGCGGCATGCGGCTGTCAGCAGCAACAATTGCGTAGAATGGACGTTTCTTTGAGCCGCCACGGGCCAAACGGATTTTCATAGCCATCAGATAGTCTCCTTAAAGATGATGCTTGTAAGGTGGATCAAGATCCACCCTACGATTGGTGTTGTTTGTGGTGTTGGATGACTTCCTGAATAATGAAATTCAGGAATTTCTTGGCAAACTCAGGATCAAGATCAGCCTGGTTTGCAAGCTCGGTGAGCCGCGCGATCTGTTGCTCTTCACGCGCGGGGTCGGATGGGGGCAGGTCGTGTTCGGCTTTCAGCCGCCCGACAGCCTGCGTGTGCTTGAACCGCTCGCCCAATGTGTAGACGAGAATGGCATCAAGCCGGTCGATGCTTTCGCGATGTCCTTTGAGGATCTCAGCGGCACGGGTTGCGGTGTCGGTCATTGGACACTCCTTGACGTAGCATTGGGAAAGTGGCGGTAAACGAGGGTGCCTTCGTCTTCGGGTGCCATCGCATCGGGATCGTGCTTGGCGCCCAGTTTTTCGGCCACGCGGATCGAGGCGGCGTTGCGTTCGCCGATATAGCTGACGATCGTTTCCAGCGCGGTGGTGGCAAACGTATGGTCGAGCATGGCACGGCCTGCTTCTTCGGCCAGCCCCAGCCCTGTGAAACCATCAAAGATAAACCAGCCGCATTCCGGCTCGGGGAAGTGCGGCGGATGCACAAGGCCCACGCCACCGGCGAGCGCACCATCCTTCTCGATTGCCAGCGTCCCGAAGCCGTACAGCGCCCAAGTGGCCACATCGTTGGTGAACCATGCCCAAGACGTCGCGCGGTCCAGAGGGCCGTCCATATGGACCGCCCGTGCGCTGCCCATGAAGGCCGCGTAGGTGTCAAAGTCACTGCGCTGATACGGCCGCAAAGTGAGCCGCTCTGTGTGCAACGTCGGGATCATGCGATGGCCTCTGCGGCTTGGGCGACGACGCGCGGGTCCGTGTGGCGCAGATGGCGGAAGATGATGACCTTCTCATTGTCAATCACGTCGCGGCGTTCCTCAACCGCACCCAGCCGCGTGGCCAGCGCGATGGACCGTGTGTTCGCCGGAGCGATCATCGAAATCAGCGGCTCTAGCCCCAAAGTGCTGCCGGCCCATTCGCGCACGGCGCAAGCGGCCTCAAACGCATAGGAACGCCCCTCGAAGCCGTCGAACATGTGCCATGCCAATTCGGGCTGCGGCCAATCAATATGGTTGATGATCCCCACGCGCCCTGCGGCAATACCTGTCGCGCGCTCGGTCACCATGAAAAACCCGTAGCCGTGCCAGTGCCAGTGGCCGATTCCCGAGATGAATGCGCGCCACGCGTCATCCGCTGTTCCGCGACCACCCACAGCATCCATACGCACAGAATTCGTGACCATTGCGGTAAACGCCGCAAGGTCCCGTTTCTGTGGGCCGCGCAGGATAAGCCGCGCAGTGGTGAGTGTGGGGGCGGGGGTCATGGATTATTTCTTTTTCCCGAAACCAGAAAGACCGGGGGGCAGTTGCATGCCGCCACCACCCAGACCGGGCAGACCGCCGGGGGGCATTTTGCCTTGCAGCGCTTTGGCGGCTTCGGCCATGGCTTTGGGGTCGTTCATGTCGGGCATACCTTCGGGCATCCCGCCGCCTTTGCCGAACATGCCTTTCATGGCCTGTTTCAGCATCCCGCCTTTACCCATTTTCTTCATCATATCGGCCATCTGACGGTGCTGTTTGATCAGCTTGTTCAGCTCGGACACTTCAAGCCCTGCGCCTTTCGCAATCCGCTTTTTGCGCGATGCGGCCATCAGATCGGGGTTGGCGCGTTCTTTTTTGGTCATGGAATTGATGAGTGCTATCTGGCGTTTGAGGATACTGTCATCCATGCCAGCGGCGGCCATCTGTTTTCCCATTTTGGCGGCACCGGGCATCATACCCATCATGCCTTCCATGCCGCCCATTTTCATCATCTGCTCAAGCTGCATCTTGAGGTCGTTCATGTTGAAGCGGCCCTTCTGGAACCGTTTCATCATGCGTTCGGCCTGTTCGGCCTCGATGGTTTCTTGGGCTTTCTCGACGAGCGCCACGATATCGCCCATGCCAAGGATGCGGCCTGCGATGCGGTCCGGCTCGAACGTTTCAATCGCGTCCATCTTTTCGCCAAGGCCGACAAAGCGGATCGGCTTGCCGGTGATCGCGCGCATCGAAAGCGCCGCACCACCGCGCCCGTCGCCGTCCATCCGGGTCAGAACCACGCCGGTGACGCCGATCTTGTCGTCGAATTCCTGAGCGACGTTCACCGCGTCCTGGCCGGTGAGGCCATCGACAACCAGCAGGGTTTCACGCGGGTTTGCCACGTCGCGAACTGCGGCGGCTTGCGCGATCAGTTCTTGGTCGATGTGCAAACGACCCGCCGTGTCGAGCATGTAGACATCATAGCCGCCAAGGCTCGCTTGCGTCTTGGCGCGTTTGGCGATCTGAACGGGGTCTTCGCCTTTCACGATCGGCAGCGTGTCGACACCGATTTGCGCGCCCAGGATCGCCAGCTGTTCCATCGCCGCAGGACGGTTGGTGTCAAGCGAGGCCATCAGCACGCGCTTGCCTTCGCGCTCTTTCAAACGCTTTGCCAGTTTCGCGGTTGTTGTCGTCTTACCGGACCCTTGCAGACCGACCATCAGGATCGGCGCTGGCGGGTTGTCGATCTTGAGCGCACCCGGGTCTTCGTCGCCGGTCAGGATATGCTTGAGTTCGTCGTGGACAATTTTGACAACTTGCTGACCGGGGGTGATCGATTTGGTGACGGCTTGACCGGTCGCCTTTTCCTGCACGGCTTTGATGAAATCGCGCGCCACGGGCAGCGATACGTCGGCCTCCAGCAAGGCCACGCGCACTTCGCGCAGCGCGGTTTTGACGTCATCATCCGACAGCGCACCTTGCTTGGTCAGCTTGTCAAAGACGCCGGAGAGGCGTTCGGATAGGTTCTCAAACATCGGCCAAGGCCCTCGTCATTTTTTCGGTTGCCCCACGTATATAAGAACGCAAAGCATAAAGCAGTAGCGCCCCCGTGGGCGCGACGCGCTGACGGAGGGCGATCCCCTGATAACGGGGACCGGAAAGCTGATGCTATCCGGGTGTTGGAGGGCGTTTACGCCTGTGGCGGGCGCGAGTCAACATCTTGAGCAAGCCACGTGTTGATCGCCTCCACCCCACGCTTTGCCCCGTTCCCGCTGACGTAGACTGGTGTCACCGGATGCGTGCCCGCATCCATGCCGCCATCAAGCACAAGGGCGATCCGATACGTCATGCCACTGTTGGTGCTTTTGCTGCTTTGCAATTCAGCCTTTTGGAGATGCTCAAGCTTGTGCTGCACGCGGGTCCTTCCACGAAAGGTCGAATGGCGAAGCTCCAAAAGGTTGCGGTTTCGGTCAAGGATCAGGTCATCGCGGCGCACGAAGACAGCCAGAAAGATCGCCAGAAACAGCGGGATTGCGAAGAGCCCCCAGAAAGTATCGACAAGGTCGCCGTCAAAAAGCGCATTCAAACCAAAGGCAATGACGCCCAGCAGTACCGCGCTCAATGTAATAGCAACGATCCAGGGGACCGATCTGAGGACCAGTTGATTTGGTGTGTTGTGGACAATTTTCATGGCGCCACGTTAGGCGGGGGTTTTTAGCGGATCAACCTGATGATCTGGTCGCGATACCCGTAAGCCACAGTGCCCGTGCCCACCATCAGCATCAGCATATGCCAATAGGGTGGCCCCACCCAGATCAACAGTGCACTCAGCCCGACAATCATGGTGCCCAGCAGCAAAATGCCTGCTATGCCTTCCCACCCGCGCCACCAGAGCAGGCCCGCGCCGATTACCTCAATGGAGCCTGTGATGTAGCGTGGGAATTGGCCAAAACCGATCGCGTCGTAAATTGCGACATCCGTGCTGAACGATCCCAGCTTGCGCAGGCCGAAATAGAGAAAGGCCAGCGTCAGTGCGGCGCGGAGGAGTGTCATGGGGCGGATTGCAGTATTCATGTGATGGGACATAGCGCGTTGGGCATGATGTCCAGCGTCGTCGGTTTTTCGGGCATTCAACGCAAGGGGGACTTGCGCTGACGAACGAAATGATCGATTTTGAATGCGATATGTTTGCCAGCGCACAGGATGGAAAATGGACAACTGGGATGAAATCAGGACCGCTTTTCAGGTTGCGCGCCAAGGCACCGTCAGTGGTGCGGCCGAGCAGCTTGGGGTCCATCACGCCACCGTAATCCGCCATATTGATGCGCTTGAACAACGGCTGGGCGTGAAGCTGTTTCAGCGTCATGCCCGCGGTTATACCGCGACCGAGGCGGGACAGGATCTTTTGCAGGTGGCCCAAGCCACGGACGATCAGTTCACGCAACTGGCAGGCCGGATCAAAGGGCAGGGTGAAGGTGTGTCGGGTGATCTGGTGGTCACGTCTTTGGGGATGGCCTCGCGTATTTTGACGCCCATTCTGGTGGGGTTTCAGGTCGAGCATCCCGAAGTCCGCGTGCGGTATCGGACCGGCGAACGTGTGTTTCGGCTAGAGTATGGCGAGGCGCATGTGGCCATCCGTGCCGGTAAAATGCCGGACGAACCGGATAATGTGGTCCAGCCCTTTATGCATCAGCAAATGGCGCTCGTTGCGTCCGAGGCCTATATCGCGCGGCACGGGATGCCCAAGGACGAAGCCGATCTGAAGAACCATTATTTCGTCACCCAAGACGATGACAATAGCCGTGCGCCCTTTACCCGTTGGTTGCGCGAAGTCGTGACCGAAGATCGCTTTACCTATCGGGCCACGGATGACCGGAATTTGCAGGATGCGGTCGTCGCCGGTGCCGGGATCGGGTTTGTTGTGTCGCAGGCTCTGATCACCCACCCCGAATTGGTCGAAGTGGTGGAGCGGCGCGATGTCTGGTCTGCGCCGCTATGGATTGTGACGCATGTTGATCTGCACCGGACGACCAAGGTGCAATCCTTCCTGCGCTACCTCAAAGACCGCATCAAAACGCTGGAGTGTTGATGTTGGGCCCACGCGCCGGGCATCTGGCGATGCTGGCATTTTCGATGCTGGTGGCGGGGTCTTTTGCCTTGGGCGCACTGGCCGCGAATGAAATCACGCCCAGTGCGCTGAACGCGGTGCGGTTCTGGATTGCGACTGGGGTTGTTGGAGTGGCGCTGTTGCTGACCACCGGTGTACCACGTGCCGCGACGCAAGCGCCTTGGCGCTATGCGCTGCTGGCGGTTTTTTTATGCACCTATTTCGTCTTGATGTTCGAGGGACTGAAAACCGCGCCGCCAGTTAGCGCTGCTGCGGTGTTCACACTCACGCCCATTATGACGGCTGGCTTTGGCTGGCTGTTGCTGCGCCAAGTGCTGACCCCGCGCATGGCTTTGGCGCTTTTGATCGGGGCCATCGGGGCGGTTTGGGTGATTTTTCGCGCTGATATCGCTGCGATCCTGCGTTTTGAAGTGGGGCGCGGCGAGGCGATCTATTTTGTCGGCTGCGCGGCGCATGCGATGTACACCCCTTTGGTGCGCAAGCTGAACCGCGGTGAAAGTGCGGCTGTGTTTTCGTTTGGCGTCATGCTGGCGGGATCAGTTCTGCTGACGTTCTGGGCTTGGGGCGACCTGATGGCCACTGATTGGGCGGCGCTGCCCGCGATCGTTTGGTGGACGATCCTTTACACGGCGGTCTTTGCCAGCGCCTCTACCTTTGTGTTGTTGCAATTTGCAGCGATGCGGCTGCCGAGTTCAAAGGTGATGGCCTATACCTACCTTGTCCCGTCATGGGTGATTGTGTGGGAGCTGGTCCTGGGTGGTGCGCCGCCGCCTGCGTTGGTCTTGGCGGGATTGGGTTTGACGATCTGGGCCTTGGTTCTGCTGCTGCGCGACGAGTAAGGTAAGGTGGATCCTGATCCACCTTACGTGCTGAGCTGTTGCGCCAGAAAAGTCTCGAACGCGTCCAGATCAATCGCGTCCATCTGCCCGAAGGCCTGCATCCAGACCGAAGCTTCGCGCAAAGCGTCCGGTTCCAGTTTGCACCATTTCACACGCCCGCGTTTTTCTTGAGAGATCAGCCCTGCTGCGGTCAACACCCCAAGATGTTTGGAGATCGCGGCCAATGACATCTGGAACGGTTCCGCAACGTCGGTGACGGCCATATCATCCTCAAGCAGCATCGCAAGGATTGCGCGCCGCGTCGGGTCGGCCAATGCCGCGAAGGTTTGGTCAAGTTGGGTGGTCATGCCGTCGATTAAGCGGGCCGCAATGGAAACGTCAACCATTTGGTTGAATATCGTTTTTTGGATTTCACGCGGGAAGCGTGCGAAATCGCAGGAGTTTGGGGTGGTTTAATATGCTGATATTAAATGATTAATTGATAATTTGGGTTCTATTGACTCTGAATTGCCCGCACCCTACACCATGCGCAACCTTCCAAGGGGTTCTACCGATGTCGGATAGCCAAGACGCAGATCGCCTCAAAGCACTTGAAGCGAAGATCGCGGCGCTCAAATCACCGACTGAGGTAAAGGACCACTCGGAAGAACACTACTCTCAGGTGCAACTTGCCTGGCGAATGGTGATCGAGCTTGTTTCCGGTCTTGGGATCGGATTTGGCATCGGATACGGATTGGATACCTTTTTTGGGACCATGCCGATTTTCCTGGTGCTGTTTATATTTTTCGGCCTCGCGGCGGGTGTCATGACCATGGTGCGATCAGCCAAAGAAGTTCAACGAAAGCAGCTTGCGGCTGCGACAGAAGAGGGTGAAGCACGTGGCGACTGAAGAGTACTCCGAAGGTGGTTCCGTATTCCAATTCCACCCGCTGGACCAATTTATCGTCAAACCACTGTTTGGTGATGGTCCGGTTCACTGGTACACACCAACAAATGTGACACTCTGGATGGCGGTTGCGCTTTTGGCGATTGTCGCGGTGTTTGTTCTGGGTAGCCGTGGTCGTGCTGTGATCCCGACACGCATCCAGTCGATCGGAGAGCTGCTCTACGGCTTTATCTACAAGATGGTCGAGGACGTGACCGGCAAAGACGGTGTGAAGTATTTCCCGTATATCATGTCCTTGTTCCTGTTCATCCTGTTCTCGAACTACCTTGCGCTGATCCCGATGTCGTATTCGCCGACATCGATGATTGCCGTGACTGTGATTTTGGGTTTTGGGGTCTTTATCGCGATCACGATCCTTGGCTTTGTAAAGAACGGTCCTGCGTTCCTTGGCCTCTTCTGGATGTCGGATGCGCCAGCGTTCCTGCGCCCCATCATCGCGATTATCGAAATTATCTCTTACTTCGTGCGCCCCGTTAGCCTGTCCATTCGTTTGGCTGGTAACATTGCTGCCGGTCACGTCGTTTTGAAGGTGTTTGCCACCTTTGCTGCAGCGGCACTTATCAGCCCCGCAGCGATCCTTGGCATCATCGCGATCTACGGTCTGGAAATCCTTGTTTGTGGTATTCAGGCCTATGTTTTCACCATTCTGACGTGCGTTTATCTCAAAGACGCGCTTCATCCCGCACACTAACAACGGCGGGGTTTCCCGCCACTCTACTCAACTTCCAATCGTAAGGAGAATTCACATGGAAGGCGATCTCGCACACATCGGCGCAGGCATTGCGGCAATCGGTTCAGGTTTGGCTGCACTGGGTGTTGGCAACGTAGCAGGTAACTACCTGGCAGGCGCACTGCGCAACCCATCTGCTGCTGCTGGTCAAACAGCAACTCTGTTCATCGGTCTGGCATTTGCCGAAGCTCTGGGGATCTTCGCATTCCTCGTGTCGCTTCTGCTGATGTTCGCTGTTTAAGAACACGACCCATATCCTTACGGCTGACTGACGCGGACACCCGCGTCAGTCGGTAAAACATCAAGGTATTCGGGGGCCAGCATGGCAACAGAAACACATGACGCCGCAGGAGTTTGCGTTGATGCAGGGGGCTCTGCCCTTGGCATGCCGCAGCTTTGCGCAGATTGGATGCCCAACCAGATCTTCTGGCTGGTTATCACGCTTATTGCAGTCTACTTTGTGATGTCCCGCGTCGCACTGCCCCGCATCGGTGCGGTTTTGGCAGAGCGTTCCGGAACAATCACGAATGATATTGCTGCGGCTGAAGATCTAAAGAACAAAGCGGCCCAAGCCGAAGCGGCATATGACCAAGCACTCTTGGATGCACGCGCCGAGGCCAACAAGATCGTGGCCGAAGCAAAAGCAGAAATTCAGGCGGAACTGGATGTCGAGCTTCAGAAAGCCGATGCACAGATTGCTGCCAAGACAGCCGAAAGCGAAGCAGCGATTGCTGAAATTCGCGAGGGTGCCGTCAAGAGCGTAACAGCTGTCGCCAAGGACACAGCCAAGGAATTGGTTGCTGCCATGGGCGGTACTGCTGACGCGAAAACGATCACCGCTGCGGTGACTGCACGGATGAAGGGATAAATTATGAGACTGATGCTCACATCCCTTTTTGCACTTGCCGCAAGCCCCGCGCTTGCTGCCGGTGACAAGCCGTTCTTCTCGCTGGCGAACACAGACTTTGTTGTCACAATCGCATTCCTGATCTTCATCGGCATCTTGCTCTACTTCAAGGTCCCCGGCCTTGTTGGCGGTATGCTGGACAAGCGTGCTGACAACATCAAAGCCGAGCTCGACGAAGCCAAGGCGCTGCGCGAAGAAGCACAGGCTTTGTTGGCCAGCTATGAGCGCAAGCAAAAAGAAGTGCAGGAACAGGCCGCACGTATTGTCTCTGCTGCGAAAGAAGAAGCAAGCAATGCTGCCGCTTCTGCTAAAGACGATATCGCCAAGTCGATCACACGTCGCCTTGCTGCTGCCGAAGAGCAGATTCAAAGCGCGCAGGACTCTGCCGTGAAAGAGGTGCGCGACCAAGCTGTATCTGTTGCTGTAGCTGTCGCGAAAGACGTGATGGCCAAGCAGATGGATGCGAAAGCTGCTGGTGCACTGATTGATGACGCAATCGGTACGGTTGCAGAAAAACTGCACTAAACCCGCGCCACTCGATTTTGACAAAGCCCGATTGCGTCACGCGCAGTCGGGCTTTTTCGTTGACAGGGGCAGGGTGGTCTTTGACACTGCCACGTGGGGCGCAGTGCAGGAGTATTGACGATGCCTAGCCTCAGGCTCGGGATTATGGCCGCCGTCCTATATGCTGCGATCATCGCGGTGGCGACGGTCTATATCTTTGTTGTGTGGGGCGAGCCGCTTACCCTGCGAACTGCGCTGCTCTTTCTGGCTCCCGTTCAACTTATCGCGGTCCTTTTTTGCGTTGGCATGGTCACGCGCTTTGCGAGCTGGCGTTCTGTCGGGTTTGGGCGGTTGCGGTGGTCAGGTATGCTCTGGTTTCTGCCAAGCTGGGTGATCCTTGCCGTGATGGGCGCAGGGATCGCGGATGCGCTCACAGCGCAGGATATCGCGGGTTTGGGGATCATCGGTGTCACGGCGCTGCTTTTGACGACACTGCTGATCGCCTTTGGCGAGGAAGCTGTCTTTCGCGGCATCCTGCTGCGCGGGGCAATGACCCGGCTTAGGGTGCCTTTTGCGATGTTTCTCAGCGCCTTTTCGTTTGGCCTTTTCCATCTGGTGAACCGGTTGGCGGGGCAGGGGGCGTCAGAAACATCTCAGCAAGTTCTCTTTGCGTTTCTGGTCGGGTTCTTTCTTGCTCCGATAGCGATCCGCGTCGGCAATCTCTGGCCTTTGATCATCTGGCATTGGCTTTGGAATATTGCTGTGATCCTCGGGCAGGTTGCGGCGGTTCTGCATCCGTTCGCCCTGATCGGCATGGCGATTCAGGCTGTCATTTCCATCTGGCTCTGGACCGATATGATCCGCAAGGCGCGGGCCGATTAACGCCGGACTTCGTGGTCCAGACGCTTTTGGGCGAAGACTTCGTTGCGTTCGGATTTCTTGTGATCGGACAGCGACGCCTCGACGAAATTCAGATGCGTCTCAACCGCCTTGCGGGCCCCTGCCGCATCGCGATTTTGCAATGCCGTATTGATCACCCGATGGTGCTCAAGAAGTGCGTCGCGGGTCATGCGCTGTTTGAACATGATCGTGCGGTTGTAGAAGACACCTTCGCGCAACAGCTCATACATCGACCGCATCATATGCAGCATGATGATGTTATGACTGGCCTCGATGATCGACAGGTGGAAATCAGCGTCGAGATGCGCCTCATCTGCGGGGTTCCGCTTTTGATGTGCGGCTTCCATCTTTTCAAAAATCGCGTTGATCACCTGAAGGTCGGTATCGCTGGCCAAACGTGCGGCGCGTTCGGCGGCAAGCCCCTCCATATCGCGGCGAAAGCTGATGTAATCGAAAACCGCTTCATCGTGGGTGGAGAAAAGCGTGACGAGCGCGGGGGCAAAGGCAGAGCCCAGAACATCAGCCACATAGACGCCTGCACCGGCCTTGGACGCCAACAAGCCACGGTCCTGCAAATCGGACAGGGCCTCGCGCAGAGAGGGGCGTGATACGCTCATGCGTTCGCTGAGTTCGCGTTCCGACGGCAGACGTTCACCCGGGCGCAGGATGCCGCGCAGGATCAATCCTTCGATCTGGCGCACAACGCCATGCGAGAGTTTTTCTTGATGAACAGGTTCAAAAGGCATGTGAGCATTCGCTTTGTATTGGTCAAACGATATGACCAAAAAAGCGGGTTCACAATAACAAAGAGGAGCCGCAGTGCTGCGACTCCTCTTCCTGGTTGTAAAAGTAACTGCGCCTTAGTTTGGCGTAATCACGATTTCTACGCGGCGGTTCATCTGACGACCCGATGCGTTCAGGTTCGACGCAATCGGGTTGTTCTCGCCTGCACCGATCGAACGGATACGGGCCGGTGACACGCCACCACCCATCAGGATTGCTGCGACGGCTTGCGCGCGGCGCTCGGACAGGCCTTGGTTAAACGCCGCGTCACCGACGTTGTCGGTGTGGCCGATCACGTTGACCGTTGTGTTCGGATACTGGTTCAGTGAATTCGCAACGATGCGCAATTCGTTCTGCGATGTGCCCGATACCTGTGTGCTGTTTGTTGCGAACAACAGGTCCTGGCTCAGAACAACAACGAGGTTGTTGCCGTTGTTCGACACGCCAACGTCGCTGCGCAGTGAACGGCGCAGGTCTTCTGCCTGACGGTCGAGGCTGTTGCCGACGCCTGCACCAATGCCGCCACCCAGGGCTGCACCGATCAATGCACCGCGTTGGCGATCTTCGACAGAGCCGCCACTATTGGCGATCACGCCCAAAAGCGCGCCGGCGCCAGCGCCGATAGCGGCACCTTGTTGCGTGTTCTCATACTGGTTTGGACCAGTTTCATCGCAGGCGGCGATAAAGGTCAGCGACGCTGCGGCGACAACGAGAGGGAGTTTCGAAAGTTTCATGGTCATGGTTCCATTTAATATCGGTGCGATAGGCGCACCTATGTGATGGGTCAGCTTATGCCCATTTCTGCCATGATATCCAATAACGGGCCAACGACCAGCAGGGTTTTGCCTATTCTAAAGGTTTAGAGGCTCTACATCGGCCCTTGCCGATTCCCACGCCAGCATGGCGCGTTTGACGGGTAGCCCCCAATGATACCCCCCAAGCGCGCCTGATTTGCGCAAAGCACGGTGGCAGGGAATCAGCCAACTGACCGGGTTGCGCCCGACAGCGGTGCCAACGGCGCGCACGGCTTTGGGGCTGCCGATCGCCTGCGCGATTTCGGAATAGGTGGTGACATGCCCTGATGGGATGGTCAGAAGGGCCTCCCAAACTTTGAGCTGAAACGGCGCGCCGATCATATGCAGTTGCGTCTCACCACTCATGCCAAGGGCGGCGGTGGCCCAAGGGTGCAGCGCGTCGGGATCTTCTATGAACACTGCCTTAGGCCAGCGCGATTTAAGGTCATCCATCGCCACATCCGGCCCTGCCTCGGAGGCAAACGCCAGCCCGCAGATCCCGCGCTCCGTACCCATGACCAGCGCAGGTCCAAAGTGGCTTTCAAACCATCCCCAGCGGATTGTCAGGTCGGCGGCATCGCGGGCATAGTCGCCGGGGCTCATCGCCTCCCACCGCACGAAAAGATCGTGCAAGCGACCACTGCCGGACAGACCCACGGCATGGGCGGTTTCCAATGTTGTGAATCGGTCGCGCAGCAGCGTTTTGGCGTGGGCCAGCGTCAAATATTGTTGATAGCGTTTTGGCGACACGCCCACCCACGCGGAAAATAGCCGCTGAAAATGCGCAGGGCTCATGTTCATCTCGGTCGGCAAGAGCTGCCAACGAGCGGGGTTCATCGCCCGCGGCATCAATCGCGTCGATTGCGCGGCGCATGACTTGGTAGTGGTATGTGTCATTCTGTTCCATGCGACATAAACTATGGACAACGGCACCGTTGAAGCGACCCGAAAATTGCGCATCCGCGCTTGCCCCCTTTCGGGCTTCAAGGCATACCGGACGCCATGGCCAAACAGCTTGATTATCATACCATCCGCGCGATCTTTGAGCGGTTCCATGCAGCAGAGCCTGAACCGAAAGGCGAGCTTGAGCATGTGAATGTTTACACGCTTGTCGTGGCTGTCGCACTTTCGGCGCAGGCCACTGATGCAGGCGTAAACAAAGCGACGCGGGAGTTATTCAAGATTGCCGATACGCCCCAAAAGATGCTGGACCTCGGGCTTGAGGGCGTGACCGAGCATATCAAGACCATTGGCCTGTTCCGGCAAAAGGCCAAGAACGTCATCAAGATGAGCCAGATTCTGGTCGATGAATATGATGGTGTCGTCCCCAATTCCCGCGCGGCCCTGCAATCGCTGCCCGGTGTGGGGCGCAAGACGGCCAATGTGGTGCTGAATATGTGGTGGCAGCAACCGGCCCAAGCCGTTGATACCCATATTTTCCGTTTTGGTAACCGCAGTGGTGTAGCACCCGGAAAAGACGTGGATGCGGTGGAACGTGCGATCGAAGACCATATTCCGGCTGATTTTCAACTCCATGCGCATCACTGGATGATCCTGCATGGCCGCTACACTTGTGTGGCACGTAAACCAAAATGCGCGGGTTGTCTGATCCGCGATCTCTGCATGTTTGAGGATAAAAACCTATGAAGAAGTATCAGGTCGTGGGCATCGGTAACGCGATGGTCGATGTGTTGGCGCGTGCCGAAGATGCATTTCTGGCCGAGGCGGGTGTTGAAAAAGGCATCATGCAGCTGATCGATATGGACCGTGCGGTTGATTTGTATTCCCGCGTCGGCCCCGCCAAAGAGGTCAGCGGCGGATCGGCAGCGAACACGATTGCAGGGATTGCCCATCTGGGTGGACGGACAGCTTATGTCGGTAAGGTCAAGAATGATCAGCTGGGCGCGATCTTTGCCCATGATCTGCGTGCGCAGGGTGCAGGCTATGAAACAGCGATGGCGCCCAAGACTGAAGAGGCCGAAACGGGCCGCTGCATTGTGATCGTCACACCCGATGGCGAGCGGTCGATGAACACCTATCTGGGCGTCACGGAATTTCTGTCCGCTGACGATATTGACGAGGATCAGATGGCCGAGGCCGAATGGATTTATCTGGAAGGCTACCGTTTTGACGGCCCAGACAGCCACGCGGCTTTCGCCAAGGCGGTTGCGGCCTGCAAAGGCGCGGGCGGGCGTGTGTCGCTGACGCTGTCTGACCCGTTCTGCATTGAACGGCACCGTGATGCCTTCCGCGATATGATCCGCGATCATGTGGATCTTTTGTTCTGTAACCGCGCCGAAATGGGGTCGATGTATCAGACCGATGATTTCGATGCAGCCCTCGCACAAGCGGCATCAGAGGTTGCAATCGTGGCCTGTACTGACAGTGAGCACGGGGTGCATGTCTTGGCAGAGGGCCAGCGCTGGCATGTGCCTGCGGTGCCGACCGACATCGTCGATGCCACTGGCGCGGGCGATCTTTTTGCCGGCGCGTTCCTTTGGGGCCTGACAAATGGTTACGACCTGCAGACCTGCGCCAAGATGGGCAATTCCGCCGCATCCGAGGTGATCAGCCATATTGGTGCGCGTCCAGAGGCCGATTTGAAGGCGTTGTTCAAACAGCAGGGATTGCTTTAAGCCAGAGCGCGTCCAGCGCATCAATCGCGCCTTTGTCAAAGCGGCTTTCTTCTTTCCAATATTTGCCGGAGGGGACGTAGTATCCCAAGCGTTCCTCTTCGGCCAACGCCGCATCAATCACTTCTTGATCGAGCATGAGTGGCTTTGCCTCGGCTGAGGCATCCGGCGTTGCTCGTGGAAACACAAGTCTGCTCTCATCCGTTGATAGGTTCACCATCGCGCAGCCTTGGCGCGCTGCCAGCGCCATCAGCCGCGCTGATTTCGCTTCGAGCGAGCGTAAGGTGACGTCCTCGCGCAGGGGATCTGCGGTGCCTTTGCCGTAGAAATGCGTTTTGCTGGCGTCGCCGTAGACCATATCACAGCCCAAAACGGCGATCACCTTTGGTTTCAGTGCGGCCAAAGCCCAATAGGACGCGGTGAAGGCCATCGTGCCACCGGCATAGACGAAACCACCCAGTGTATTCTGTAGCGGCACATAATCCGGCAGCGCGTACGACACGTTGGCTAGCGGACATATCAACGGGCATCCGCTCGACCGGGAAATCATCGGGGTGGATCAGGTCATCCCAATCGGGGCGCACTGCCCAGGCATTATTAATGGCCACGATCCGATCAAACGGATCGCGCGGCCAGTCACGGCAGGTCACAACATTTGGGCCACTGCCCAGGATCAGTACAACAGACACGCGAGCGGTTCCTTCGGCTTTGTGATCAAGCAGTTAGGCTGAACGGTGAAAATGTCGAGGCGTTAGCCGAGTTTGGCGTGAACCTCATCCAGATCGATCTCGCCGATGGGCATCTTGTTGGCGGGGTTTTCGAAATCATATTTGAAGATCCGAAAATCCTTTTTGTAGATTTCATAGATGATGTGCATCGACAGATCGTCGAAATAATCCTCGACAGGGTGCGCACGTTTGGGCCCGTGCCCTTCGCTTTCGTTGAAGCGGGGGATCTGGGCCAGATCAACGGGGTGGGCGGTCTCGATGCCATCCAGCACTTGCTGCATCCCGTCGTTGAACTTTTCGGTCCAGAATATGTTGTCGTAACGTCCGCCATTCACGATGAAAGTCGAGATATGGCCGGACATGGCCGACCAGTGGATGTCAGGCTCCATCGGGCGGCGCCAGCGGATGGTGTCGCGCGCGAACAAAAGGAAGCGGCGAAAGCTTTTGATCTGGTCGAACTCAAAGCCGCTTTCGGGGTCGCCCACCTCAATCCCGTATTTCTGGATCAGCAGTGGCACCAGATTGCCGCGATAGTATTTGCCGTTGCGCTGCACGCCACAAATCTTGTCGAAGAAAGACGACAGGATGCGGGTGTAGGGATTGCGCACACAGGTGAAAGCATAGCTTTCGTGCCCTGCGACGTTTTTCGCAATCAGCGGTTTGCTATCGTCCATTGCCCATTTGTGGATACCTGACTTGGCGTCATGGATGTCACCGTCAAAGAATTCCCCATGGTCGGAATAATACATGATCTGACCAATGGTCGAGCAGGCGCATTTCGGCACCACGCGGTAAACCACGCTTTCGCTGTTGGTCATCCAAGTTCCGGGAAAATTCGCCACGCAAAAATCCTTTTCAAATTCTGTCTTCTTTCAAAGCAAAGAAAGCCTGTAACTTCAATGTCTGTTCGCGTTATGACAGCTTTGAGCACAATTTGCGCAAAAGGACCCAAGGAGAAGCATGGCACGTGTCGCCTTTATCTTGCTGTGTCACAAGAACCCTGCTGCGATTATCCAGCAGGCCGAACAGCTGACGGCGGCGGGCGATTATATTGCGATCCATTTTGACGCATCCGCCTCGGCGCAGGATTTTCGCGCGATCGAGACGGCGTTGGCCGGAAATGAGAATGTGGCCTTTGCGAAACGTCGGGTGAAATGCGGATGGGGCGAATGGAGCCTTGTGCAAGCGACGCTGCACGCCGTCGAGGCCGCGGTCGCCGCGTTTCCGCGCGCGACCCATTTCTATATGGTGTCGGGCGATTGTATGCCCATCAAATCCGCGAGATTTGCCCATGAACTGCTGGACGCAAACGATGTGGATTACATCGAAAGCCATGATTTCTTTGAAAGCAACTGGATCAAGACCGGATTTCGCGAAGAGCGTCTGGTTTACCGTCATTTCTTTAACGAGCGGACGCAGAAGCGCCGTTTCTATACCGCGCTAGAGCTGCAAAAGCGTTTCAAGATGACGCGCAAAATCCCCGAGGATTTGCAAATCATGATCGGCAGCCAATGGTGGTGCCTGCGCCGTCAAACCATCGAGGCGATCCTGGAGTTCGCCTATGCCCGTCGTGATGTGATGCGCTTTTTCCGCACGACCTGGATTCCTGATGAGACGTTTTTCCAGACCCTGGTGCGCCATCTGGTGCCTGACCGCGAGATTGAGAACCGCACGCTGACGTTCCTGATGTTCACCGACTATGGCATGCCGGTGACCTTCTATAACGACCACTATGAACTGCTTTTGGGGCAAGGATCGCTTTTTGCCCGCAAGATCAGTGCCGAGGCCGAAGACCTGCGCACCCGTCTTGGCGCGCTATATGCCAGTGACCGGATGGACTTTGTGATCTCGGACGAAGGGCGCAGCCTGTTCCAGTTTCTGTCCGGGCGTGGCCGCGTTGGGCGGCGCTTTGCGCCGCGGTTCTGGGAAAATGAAACGACCTTGGGGCGCAGCCGCGAGTTGATGATTATCGCCTGCAAGAAATGGCACGTCGCCAAGCGTCTTGTGGCCGCGATCCAGCATCATACCAATGTGCCGGCTTTGGAATACCTATTCAACGAAGACGAAACCCCGTTGCCGGATTTAGGAGGGATTGAGACCTCTTTGCAGAAACGCGGGCGGCATCGCAGGGCTTTGATGCGGTTGCTCTTTGATCATTTTGACAGTGACCGCATGGTGATCTGTCTTGATACATCAAGCCTCGATCTGATGACGGATTTCTATACCGACCGTGCCACCGTGCGCTTGCTCGAAATCGAATGTAGTTTTGACGATGACTATCTGGCCGGTCACGCGATGCGTGTTGGTCTGGCCGGTCCACAGACAAGTGAAGCCACGTTCGCGCGCCTTTTGCCGACCATTCGCCATGATATGATCTACGAACGCGAGGCCATTCGCGATGCGCAATTCGTGCATGCCAGCCGGATCAAAGAAACGGCGACGACAGACGAAAATGCATCTGCGCTTGCGCAGTTTCTGAGCGTATCACCGGACGTGGCGCGCACGCTTGCCGATACCCCCCATCTCTTTGTTGATTGAGGACACCCATGGAATATGCCTACGACGACCAGAATATCTTTGCCAAAATCCTGCGCGGCGAAATCCCTAATAAAACCGTTTATGAAAACGATTATGCGCTCGCGTTTGAGGACATCACGCCGCAGGCGCCCGTGCATGTGCTGGTCATCCCCAAAGGCCCTTATATGAGCCTTGATCACTTTGCTCGCGATGCTTCAGCCGAAGAACACTCTGGCTTTATGCAGGCCGTGGCCGAGGTGTGCCGCCTGACTGACGTTGACGAAGGGTTCCGCGCGATTGCCAACACCCGCGCGCATGGCGTGCAGGAAGTGCCGCATTACCACATGCATATTCTGGGCGGACGCCCGATGGGGCGGATGTTGGCGAAGTAATCAAAATTCACGAATTTTGATGCCCTCCGGGGGAAGTTTGATTGGACATAGAAAGTCCATGCCTATTTTGAAGATGTGAGCGACAAGAACACCTCTTCAAGATGGGCCTCTTCGGTTTTGACATCCTTGATGGTGATCCCTGCGTCGCGCACGATGTTCAGGATTTGATCCGCTGGGGTGGTGCCGCTCTTATAGGTGAACGTGAGCGTCCCGTTGGGCAATTTCTGACCTGTAATGTTATCGGGCAGGGCGGGCAGATCGGCCTCGGTTTCAGGGGTAATCACCAGCGTTTTGCTATCCAGCCGCCCCAGCAGGTTGGCGGTGCTGTCGCGCACGATCACCTCACCGTGGTTGATGATGGCGATGTCGTCGCACATCTCTTCGGCTTCTTCGAGGTAGTGGGTCGTCAGGATGATCGTCATGCCTTCGTCATTGAGCTTGCGCACGTTCTGCCAGAGCATATTGCGCAATTCGATATCCACGCCTGCGGTCGGTTCATCCAGCACAAGAATTTGCGGCGAATGCACCAGCGCCTTGCCCAGCAAAAGCCTGCGCCGCATTCCGCCCGAGAGGGACCGCGCGTAGGCGTCGGCCTTGTCGGTCAGCCCGATCAGTTCAAGAATCTCGGCGGTCTTGCGCTGGCTCTTGGGGACGCCATAAAGCCCCGCTTGCACGTCCAGCGACCCTGCAGGCGTAAAAAACGGGTCCAGATGCGGCTCTTGCGGCATGATCCCGATGGCGGCGCGGGATTGACGCGGGTTCTTGTCCTGATCGAAGCCCCAGATTTTGACGCTGCCTTCGGTTTTCACCACCAGACCCGCCAGAATATTGATCAGCGTTGATTTCCCCGCGCCATTCGGCCCCAGAAGGCCAAAGATCGACCCCCTTGGAATAGTCAGGTCGATTCCTTTCAGCGCCTCTTTGGCTGGGCTGCGCCCGGTGGCGGCATAGGTCTTTTTCAAACCGTGAATTTCTATGGCATTGTCGGTCATGTTGTCTTTCCCCCGTGCCGCACCTGCGGTATGTCTGGTGCAGACTTAAGGCGGGGCGCGCCCCGCGGCAACCAGACAGGTGAGATCATGTCCACACCCGCACCCGAAACAAAGATTGTGAACGATTGGCGCGTGGCCTGTGATGGCGGAGAAGGTGCACTGGGTCACCCCCGCGTGTGGCTTCAAATCCCGCATGAGCAGGGCTGGATCGAATGCCCCTATTGTGATGCAAAGCTTGTGCACAAGGACTTTGAGGGCAAAGTCTAAACCGTCCCGTTTTTCGCACTAAGTGATGCCTTAAGGTGGATGGTCACTGGAACGATCATCCAGATCGTGGCACACGTGCGCCTAAGACATGAGGGGATGAAACGATGGAAACGAAATTCGGCAAAGGCTGTCACCTGCATCTGATTGACGGCTCTGCGTTTATTTTCCGCGCCTATCACGCGCTGCCACCCCTGACGCGCAAATCCGATGGCCTGCCTGTTGGTGCTGTCAGTGGCTTTGTGAATATGCTGCAACGCTATGTTGACGGGAATAATGGCGCTGATGCTGCCACCCATGTGGCCGTGATTTTCGACAAAGGCAGCCACACTTTTCGCAACGATATGTATGACCAGTACAAAGCCAACCGTGAAGCCATGCCAGAGGATTTGCGCCCGCAAATCCCGCTGACACGCGTGGCGACCAAGGCCTTCAACATCGCCTGCGAGGAGATGGAAGGCTTTGAGGCCGACGACATTATCGCGACCCTCGCCCATCAGGCCCGCGATGCCGGTGGACGTGTCACAATCGTATCGTCGGATAAGGACCTGATGCAGTTGGTTGGTGACGGCGTTGAGATGCTGGACCCGATGAAGAACAAGCGTATCGACAGTGACGGTGTCGTTGAGAAGTTCGGCGTGGGCCCCGACCGCGTGGTCGACGTACAGGCCTTGGCCGGTGATAGCGTCGACAATGTGCCGGGTGCGCCGGGGATCGGGATCAAGACAGCGGCACTTTTGATCAATGAATACGGTGATCTGGAAAGCCTGCTGGACCGTGCGGGTGAGATCAAACAACCCAAGCGGCGCGAAACGCTGATCGAGAACCGCGCGCAAATTGAGATGTCCAAGAAGCTCGTGCAGCTTGATTGCAACATGACGCTGGACTTTGGTCTTGATGATCTGGAAGTGCGCGATCCTGATCCAGAGGTTCTCTTGGGCTTTCTTGGCGAAATGGAGTTCCGCACGGTCACGAAACGCATTGCTGAAAAGCTGGGCGTTGAAGCCCCCGTGATCGAGGCCTCGGCCCCAGCCGCGACCGAAGTGGCGACACCTGAACAGGTTGGCTTTGACGCGGACGCCTATGAATGCGTGCGCGATGCGGCGACCCTTCAGGTCTGGATCGACCGTATTCGTGAACGTGGCTATGTGGCGGTGGATACCGAAACCACCGGCCTGAACGAGATGATTGCCGATCTTGTTGGCATCTCTCTGTGTGTCGAGGCGGGGCAGGCCTGTTATATCCCGCTGACCCATAAATCCGCGTCTTCGGATGATCTGTTCGGGTCGGATGATCTTGCCGAGGGCCAGATGGATTTGGAAGAGTGTCTGGCGATGCTGAAACCTGTGCTTGAGGATCCTGCGATCCTGAAAATCGGGCAGAACATGAAGTATGACACCAAGATTTTTGCCCGTCTTGATATTACCGTAGCCCCCATTGATGACACGATGCTGATGTCCTACGCGATGAATGCTGGCCTGCATAATCACGGTATGGACACGCTGTCCGAGCGGTATCTGGGGCATACGCCGATCCCGATCAAACCCTTGTTGGGCAGCGGCAAATCCGCGATCACCTTTGATCGTGTGCCCGTCGATGACGCCGTGAAATACGCCGCGGAAGATGCCGATATCACCCTGCGTCTGTGGCAACAGTTCAAGCCGCAACTGCATGTGAACCATGTGACGACCGTCTATGAAACGATGGAACGCCCCCTCGTGCCCGTGCTGGCGCAGATGGAGCGGAACGGGATCAAGGTGGACCGCGACACACTTAGCCGGATGTCGAATGCCTTTGCGCAGAAAATGGCGGGGCTTGAGGCGGAAATTCAGGAAATGGCAGGGCGGCCCTTCAACGTCGGATCACCCAAGCAATTGGGTGAAATCCTGTTTGACGAAATGGGGCTGGAAATGCCCGACGGCAAGAAACCCGCCAAGGGCAAAACCGGTGCCTATTCCACCGGCGCCGATGTGCTTGAGGACCTTGCGACATTGCACGACATGCCACGGCTGATCCTTGATTGGCGGCAACTGTCCAAGCTGAAATCAACCTACACCGACGCCCTGCAAGAGCATATCAACAAAGAGACAGGGCGCGTGCACACGTCCTATTCCATTGCGGGGGCGAATACTGGGCGTCTGGCCTCGACCGATCCGAATTTGCAGAACATTCCGGTCCGGTCCGAGGAAGGGCGGCGCATTCGCGAAGCCTTTGTCGCGGAACCCGGCAAGGTGATTGTCAGCCTCGACTATTCCCAGATCGAACTGCGTATTCTGGCGCATGTGGCGGGGATTGATGCCTTGAAACAGGCGTTTCTGGACGGAATCGACATTCACGCGATGACGGCGTCCGAGATGTTCGACGTGCCACTGGATGAGATGACGCCCGATGTGCGCCGTCAGGCCAAGGCGATCAACTTTGGTGTGATCTACGGCATCTCCGGCTTTGGCCTTGCGCGCAACCTGCGCATTCCGCGGGCCGAGGCGCAGGGGTTCATCGACCGGTATTTCGAACGCTTCCCCGGCATCCGCAACTACATGGATGACACTATCGCTTTCGCCAAAGAGCACAGCTATGTGCAAACGCTCTTCGGGCGTAAAATCAACACGCCCGAGATCAACGCCAAAGGGCCGCAAGCGGGCTTTGCCAAACGCGCCGCGATCAACGCGCCGATCCAAGGCACGGCGGCAGATGTGATCCGGCGCGCGATGATCCGGATGCCTGCGGCGATTGAGGGGATGCCCGCCAAGATGCTGCTACAGGTCCACGACGAACTGATCTTCGAGGTCAATGAAGAGGCGGCCGGTGATCTGATCACCGCTGCGCGCGAGGTCATGGAAAACGCAAGCGACCCTGCCGTGAAGCTGGATGTGAAACTGGCGGTGGATGCAGGCCAAGGGTGCGAACTGGGCCGAGCGAAGTGAAGATCGGCGGCAAAATACGCTGCAATGGAAAACGCAAGCGATGCTGCGTGAGCGGATGGAAACTGGGTGTGGATGCCGAATATGGAACTGGGCGACATGCTGTCTTGTCGTAGCGCCGACTAGCCAGATCTGCAAAAAGCGCGCCATTGCGGATGCAAGGCGCGCTTTCGTTTGCTCAGGGTGCTGTCGGCTTAGTTAACCGACTTCGCCTCAACCAGATTGGCGTCTTTCTTTGTATCAGACGTAATCTCGATCCGGCGTGGTTTCAGCGCCTCTGGCACTTCGCGCATCAGGTCAATGTGCAGCATGCCGTTTTCATGGCTCGCACCGGTCACGCGGACGTGGTCGGCCAGATGGAAGCGGCGCTCGAATGCGCGGGTGGCGATGCCGCGGTGCAGGTAGTTGCGCTCTGTCTCGTCTGCGGCTTTACGGCCGGTCACGAGCAAAGAGCGGTCTTTGACTTCGATGGCGAGTTCTTCATCGGAAAAACCGGCCACGGCAATCGAGATACGCCATGCGTCATCAGCGGTTTTTTCAATGTTGTATGGGGGATAGGTGTTTTGGCCAACATCGCTGGCAAGTGCGCGATCCATCAGATCGGCGATTTGGTCAAAGCCAACGGTGGCGCGGTAAAGTGGTGTCAGATCAAATGCACGCATTTGGGTCATCCTTTTTCTAAGCGATAACAGTGTTCTGACCTTCCCATAGGGGGACAGGCCGGTGATGCGGGACCCATCATTGGCATCCCGATACACCCTATTTGGGGGTGGTTGTTTTCGCTTTCAAGAGGGTCAGGGTTGGATGAACTTCGCGCCCGTGTCATTGCGCTCACCGTTCGGGATCAGCCGCTGCACACCCCCGATCCGCGCCGGACCAAGTGTTGCAAAATGGCTTAGCAAGACATTCAACGGCCCTTCAAGCGAGGTGCCGAGAGACACCTTCTGTCCGTTGATCTGCGCCATGGCCGAAACGACCGAGGCAATCCGCGTTTCGCCGTCGTTTATCATGAAAACAGGTGATCCGCTTGAGCCGTATTCAACATCGCAGGTCATCACGATCACACTGGTTTGCCGCCCAAGCACATCGCAGACCTGTTGCAGGCTGGCTGCGTCTTCGCGCCCGCGCCCATAGGATACAACACCCACCTGATCACCCGTGATCGGGCGTTGGGCAATCGCATAGGGGCGTATCCGCGTGTTGCGGATCGGCCTGTCCAGTTCGAGAACGGCAATATCAATGGCCACGCCGCTGGTATCTGCCGCGTCGCCGTTGTGGGAATATTCCGGATGTGCCACGGCCCGTGTGACGGCGCGTGTCGCCTGTGCCCGTCCGTCACGTAGACCGGCCTGAAAAGAAAACCTCTCTGGCGCGACAAGGGTACCGTCATTGTCATAAAGGCAGTGTGCCGCCGTGAGGATCAGCCGATCCCGGATCAAGGCGGCTGTACAGAACCCTTTACCCGCAATATCAAGCCGCCCGACGGCTTCCCAGCCTTGGCTGTCCTGACGTGTTTGGAGCGTCACAAGACCCGCATCCTGGGCATGCGCAGCAAACGTCGTTGCGAACCCGAGGATCGCTGAAACGAGAAGCTGCCGTATCATTCGTGACCTTACCATCCGATGTTTCTCACCGATAGATAGGGCAGGATTATGACATCAGCGCAAGATCGGAATTTGCGGCTCTCTTTTTCCCGGTGCTGTCAGCGCAGGCGGTTGCGGCCCACCCGTCGCCCAATCCAAAAGCTCGACCGTATGCACAATCGGTACGTCCGTTCCGCCGCCGATCTGCATCATGCAGCCGATATTGCCCGCCGAGATGATATCGGGCGTTAGCGCCTCAAGCGTCTGCACTTTGCGCGCTTTCAACTGTTTCGAGATTTCGGGCTGCATCAGATTATAAGTGCCCGCAGAGCCACAGCACAGATGGCTATCGGCAGGTTCCAGCACGGTAAAGCCGGCTTTTTTCAATAACTCCTTGGGGAAGGTCTTGATCTGCTGGCCGTGCTGCAACGAACACGCGGCGTGATAAGCCACCTTGGTGCCTTTGTCGTCGCCCTGCGGCATGTCCAGCTTCATCAATATTTCAGACACATCCATGGCAATCGCCGATACACGCGCCGCATCGGTCGCCAGCGGATCATTGCGGAACATATGCCCGTAATCCTTGACCGTTGTACCGCAGCCCGAGGTGTTGATCACGATGGCATCAAGGCCGCCATTGTCCATTTCCTTGGCCCATGCCTTGATGTTTTTGGCTGCTGTGGCGTGGCTTTCAGTCTCTTTGCCCATGTGGTGGGTCAGCGCACCGCAGCAACCGGCCCCTTCAGCCACCACAACCTCGGCCCCCAAACGCGTCAGCAGTCGGATCGTGGCGTCGTTGATATCGGTGTTCAGCGCCTTTTGCGCGCAGCCCGTCATGAGTGCGACGCGCATCTTTTTGTCTTTGGCAGGGAATGTCTGCGGGTCGTCATTGCGGCTGACAGGGGGGATGGTCTTTGGGGCCATTTCCAGCATCGCGCGCAGCCGTGCATCGGGCATAAGCCGCGCAAAGGGCCGTCCGATCTTGGCCCCCAAAAGTGCCAAGCGGAACCGCGTGGGATAGGGTAGGATACGCGCCAGAATCCAGCGCAAGGCACGGTCCGAGAAGGGACGGTCATAGTTCTTTTCGATATAGGCCCGCGCGTGGTCGACAAGGTGCATGTAGTGCACGCCAGACGGGCAGGTCGTCATGCAGGCCAGACACGACAGGCAGCGGTCGATGTGTTTAACGGTCTTGGCATCCGGCTTGCGCTCGTTCTCCAACATGTCCTTGATCAGGTAAATCCGCCCACGCGGGCTATCGAGCTCATCGCCCAGCACCTGATAGGTGGGGCAGGTGGCCGTGCAAAAACCGCAGTGCACGCAAGAGCGCAGGATTTCGTTGGATCGCTTGATCGCAGGATCAGTCAGCTGCTCGGGGGTAAAGGTCGTTTGCATTATGTCATGATCCCGGAATTCAGAATGCCGCGTGGGTCGAATTTGGCGCGCAGGCCATTGGTCAGTGCGGCCAAGGCGGGCACTTCGGGGTGGAAGGTTGGCACGTCGGCGTGGCCACGGATGAGCGTGGCGTGGCCGTCGAATTCGCCCAAAGCACTGCGCAAATCGCGCCCTTCATCGGCCAGCGCCCAGATCAAACCGCCGCCCCAGTCGTATTGCACGGCTGTGGCATCCAGCTTGGCAACCAAGTCTGGCGCGTCCGAGGGCTTGGCCGAAATGCGCCACACATTGCCGGGTTGATCCGCAAAGGCGGCTACATCACGCACGGCCGCCCATTCTGCGCCGTCGCCTATGGTGACATCCACATCTCCATAGGGTTTGAGCAGGTCTTGCAGTTTGCCTGCACGATATTTGACTGACGCCTCAAACCCTTCGATCCGCAACATCGTGACCGGATCGCCAGCGGGGCCTTTGGGCAGATGCGCCGCTGCAGTCGCCTCGAAAGGGGAACCCAGTGCAGAAGACAGTGCCGCAACGGCCTGACGATCGGTGAGGCCGTGCAGGCGCAGGGTGCCGGTCGTTTCCACGTTGGGCAGAACTTTGAGCGATACTTCGGTCAGCACGCCCAAGGTCCCGTAGGATCCTGCCAAAAGCTTGACCAGATCATAGCCGGTGACGTTCTTCATCACGCGGCCGCCGTTTTTGATGATCGTGCCTTGGCCATCGACAAAACGCACACCCAGCATGAAATCACGGCACGCGCCCACGGAAATGCGGCGTGGGCCGGATACATTGGCGGCCGCCATACCGCCCAAGGTCGGCTCACCTGTCGTGCCCAGCAAAGCGCGGTGGTCCATCGGTTCAAACGCAAGGCGCTGGTTTTCCGCCGCGAGTGTTTTTTCGATCTCGGCAATCGGGGTGCCTGCACCGGCTACAATGGTCAGCGCACCGGGTTCATAAAGGCTGATACCGCTCAGGGCCGCTGTGCTGAGTTCTTCACCAGCACAATGCCCGATCGGGCGCGTGCCGCCGCCTTTGATCCGCAAAGGGCCATTGGCCCCCATGATCATCTGGGACAGGTCTTCTTCTGATTTAGGCTGCATTATATTCTTCTTTTAGTCTGAAATCATTACGCCGCACGGCGGGGCTGTGATGTGTCCAGCGGGAACACCTTGGCGGCGTTCAACAGCCATGCGGGATCGAAGATATCTTTGACGGCCATCTGCGCCTCAAGATCGGCAGGGGCGAATTGCACATTCATCAGGTCGCGCTTTTCGATGCCCACGCCGTGTTCGCCGGTCAGGCAACCGCCGACTTCGACGCAGAGTTTCAGGATCTCGGCGCCGAATTCCTCGCACAGTTCCAGATCACCCGGTTTGTTGGCATCAAACAGGATCAGCGGATGCATATTGCCGTCACCTGCGTGAAAGACATTGCCCACATCAAGACCAAATTCCTTGGACATCTCACCAATACGTTTCAGCACGAAGGGCAGGGAAGAGACAGGGATCGTGCCATCAAGGCACATGTAATCGTTGATTTGCCCCATCGCACCAAAAGCGGACTTGCGACCCAGCCAGATACGGCCCGCTTCGTCCGCGTCTTTGGCTTCGCGCAATTCAACAGGGTTATGCTTGGCCGCAATTTCCATGATCAGCTTTAGTTGCGCGTCGATCTCGGCGTCTGATCCTTCGACCTCGACAATCAAAAGCGCCTCGCACATCGGATAACCCGCTTTTGCGAAGGCTTCGGTTGCCTCGATGCAAGGGCGGTCCATGAATTCGATCGCAACGGGAAGGATGCCTGCCTTGATGATGTCGGTGACCACCTGTCCTGCGACCTCGGAATTGTCATAGCCCATCAGCACAGGGCGCGCGCCTTCGGGTTTGTGCAGGATGCGCAGGGTCGCTTCGGTCACAACGCCAAGCTGGCCTTCTGACCCGCAGATCACACCCAGCAAATCAAGGCCGCCCGCATCAAGATGCGCGCCACCGATTTCAACCACGGTGCCATCCATCAGCACCATCGTCACGCCCATCAGGTTATTTGTGGTCACACCGTATTTCAGGCAATGCGCACCGCCGGAATTCATCGCGATATTGCCTGCAATGGCACAGGCCAACTGGCTGGACGGGTCGGGGGCGTAGAAGAACCCGTCGGCCTCGACCGCGCCGGTGACCGACAGGTTGGTCCGTCCCGTTTGCACGCGAATATAGCGGTCGTCGTAATTGGTTTCGATCACGTCATTCATCTTGGCCACGCCAAGGATTACGCAGTCCGCTGTAGGCAAAGCGCCGCCTGCCAGCGACGTGCCCGAGCCGCGTGGTACGACCGGTACACCCATTTCATGGCAAATCCGCAGCACATCCGACACCTCTTTGGTGCTGGACGGCAGAACAGCACAGAGCGGCGGGCACTTATAAGCGGTCAGCGCATCGCATTCATAGGCTCGTGTTTCATGCTCATCCGAGATAACAGCATCGCGGGGCAGCACCTCTAACAGGCGCGCAACGATCTGATCTTTGCGTCCTATAACGCTGGCGCTTGGTTGTGGCATTTGCATGAGGCGACTCCCTGATCAGATGATTGGTAAAAATATATTACCAATTATCGCATATGGCAAGACACAAGGCGAGGAGATAGGTTTCCCCCTATGCGCATACTGGACCACATGACGCTTTTGAGCGCACTCGATTGGATCGCGGCAGGGGCCTTCGTGGTGTCTTGGCTCTTGCTGGGCTGGCTGATTGAGCATCCGGGTGCAAAGCACCCTTCGGTCACAATTCTCATGTCAGAGCGCAGGCGCGACTGGATGAAGGTTATGGTGACCCGCGATCCGCGTATTTTCGATAGCCAGATTTTGGGCGGCCTACGTCAAGGCACCGCCTTTTTTGCATCCAGCTGCTTGCTCTCCATCGGTGGTGTGCTGGCGCTGGTCGGCAATACAGAACCTTTGCGGGGCGTTGCCGCCGAGGTGACGGATATGGCCGTGCCTGTCGTGATCTTTCAGCTCAAGCTGGCTTTGGTGGCGTTGTTTTTGACCAACGCATTTCTCAAATTCGTCTGGTCCAATCGCATCTTTGGCTATTGCGCTGTTCTGATGGCGGCGGTTCCGAATGACCCTAACGATCCACTTGCCTATCCGCGCGCGGCGCAGGCGGCTGAGCTGAACATCCGTGCCGCGATGAATTTCAATCGCGGGCTGCGTGCCATGTATTTTGCTTTGGGCGCACTGGCGTGGCTCTTGGGCGCGGTTGCTTTGATCATCGCCACGGTGGCCGTGGTCTGGATCGTGTGGTCACGGGAATTTGCATCCTTACCGCGCAAGATCCTGCTAGAAGATGACGTATGAAATATTTTGCTGTCTTCGCCCTCTTGGCGGGTCCGGTGTTTGCCGATGGCCCTGTTGTTGAAAACGTGACGGTCAGTGGTGACCGGTTTAGCGTCACGCTCTCGCATCCGGATACAGGCTGGGACCACTATGCCGACGCGTGGGAGGTGCTGGATGCCGCTGGTAATAGCCTTGGAATCCGTGAGTTGCTGCACCCGCATGAGACCGAACAACCCTTCACCCGCGCGTTGTCAGGCGTGCTGATCCCGGATGGTGCGACGGTGGTTTATGTCCGTGCGCGCTGCAATGTGGATGGCTGGTCTGAGAATTTATACGAGGTCGCGCTGGGCAACTAGCGGCGTTCCTGCGCACCGCCAAGCCGATAATCGACGATGACCGGATAGTGGTCGGTCGGCCATTCGCCAGCAAACTTTTGCCGTAAGACGACGGGTGCAGCCACTGGGGTGGCATCGCCAACATGCGCGATATGGTCGATCGCCGCAAAGAGGTTCAGGCCCCAGTTGAGGTGATATGTTGACCCTTCGACAGGCGCGAAATCCAGTCCGGTCTCTTCCAACACATCCATCACAGGATCGCCAAAGCGGGCGTTGATGTCGCCGACAAGAAACAGGGTTTCATCTGCCGCGATCCACGGCGCAATCCGGTCCGCGACCAGTTCAACAGACTGCATACGATTGGACCGGCTGCCATAGTCGGTGTGCAGATTGACGACGCGGAACACCTCATCCGTCGCAAGATCACGGAACTGCGCCCAAGAGGTGAACGCAGGATACGAACCGTTGAAGGTGCGCGAATAGATCACGTCTGGCGTGTCGGAAAAGAAGAACCAGCCTTGATCGAGCAGGCGCAGACGGTCAGCCCGATAAAGGATCGGTTGGGTTGATGGAAAGACCGACGGATCACCGACAGCGGCAGCAGCATAGTCTGGATTATTCCCCAGCAACCAATCCAGCGTCAGATTGATATCCGCCTCATTCCCGCCGGCAAAGCTTTCCATTTCCTGAAACCCGATGACATCGGCGTTCATCTCTTTGAAGGCCAGATCAAGCGGCGCCTTGCGCCTGTCCCAGTCCGCCAAAGACCACGCGCCGGTGTCACGCGACAGGATGATGTAGTGCACATTATACGTGGCCACGCGAAGCGTGCCAGATGCGGGGTCTTGCAACGGTGTGACGCCAGAATTGCGGATGGTCTGGCAGCCGACAAGGGTGGCCAAGACAAGGACAATTGCGCCAACCAGTTTCAGGACAGTCGAAAGCAAAACGCTAGCGCCGCCCTTCGCGTAACCACGCGCCAACCATCAACAGCGATGCGAGCAGCAGGAATGCCCAAGCCGGCAAAAGCGGTGTGATGCTGATTTCGGCGGTCCGGAAGGCCTCGCGCGGAGTGATCCCGATCCAGCCGCGCCCGGCGGCAGGCCGCCCTTCGCGCACGCTGCGGATATCAACATCACCGGCAGAGATCGGGATAATCCCGCCGCGTGTGCTGTCGATCAGCGGGGTCAGCAATGCGCCATCTGCGATGGTTTGTTCAAACTCGCGCGGGGCCGCTGGCCCAAGGGCGATCACGGCGGTCTCTTCGCCATCGTCCAAGCGGTAAAGCCCGATCTCTGGTGCGTTCCACAAGGTTTCAAACCGACCGGGCGAGACTTCTTCCAAGCGCAGCGTTGTTTCCGACCCGTCAGGGTGGGTCACAACGACATCACCAGTGTCCAGATCAAGCGTGCGCCGGATGATCCGCATCGTTTGACCGGCGGGTTCGACCCATAGCGCCTCTTCTTCAAGTTCGGGTTCTTTCATCATCCAGTGCGCCAAACGGCGCAGCAGTTCAAGCTGCGGCCCACCGCCTTCATAGCCGCGATCCCACAGCCATGAATGATCCGAGGCCATCAGCGCCACGCGGCCTTCGCCGATGCGGTTCAGCGTCAGCAGTGGACGCTCATCAAGGCCGGACATCACGGTCATCGCCTCTTGCGGCACCAAGACATCAACCAAACGGAACCACCGCCCCCAGCCCGGGCCGTCACCGTCTGGATTGGGTGAAAGTGCATCAAGACCTTCGGTCACAGGATGGCGCGCCCCTAGATCGGTGATCTGCGGCACAAAGCCTTCTTCAAAGACGCGCGCGGTCGGTGCGCCGGGCAGAATTTGTCCCAAGGGCGAGCGGTAGATGCTTTCAGCAGAGCCGTACTCGGGGCCAGATGAAATGAGCACCGCACCGCCTTGTTCAACATAAGAGCGGATATTGTCGAGATAGGCGCTCGGCAAAATCCCGCGGCGGCGGTAGCGGTCAAAGATGATCAGGTCAAAGTCATTGATCTTTTCGAGGAACAATTCGCGCGTCGGAAAGGCGATGAGCGAGAGTTCGTTGACCGGCACACCGTCCTGCTTTTCAGGGGGGCGCAGAATGGTGAAATGCACCAGATCAACCGACGAATCCGACTTCAACAGGTTCCGCCATGTCCGTTCCCCCGGGTGCGGTTCGCCTGAGACCAAGAGCACACGCAGGCGGTCGCGCACGCCGTTGATCTGGACAACAGATGCGTTGTTGCGGTTGGTCAATTCGCCTTCGGCGGTCGGTATTTCGAACTGCAGTACGTTCATGCCGCCATGGGGCAGGGTGATGGGCAGTTGGATATCCTGGCCCACAGGCACCTGCACCGTCAGCGGCGGCTCACCATCAATCGAAATCGAAAGCGGCACTGTCGCCGTTTCGGGCGCGGCACCCTGATCCTCAACCCGCAAGGTCAGGTTCACCTCTTCGCCAAGGATCGCAAAGGCGGGGGCGTTCTGTACGACCAGCCGGCGGTCCCAATCGTCGGGTTCGCCGGTCATCAGCATATGCAACGGCGCAGGCAGCGCAGGGGCGCGCTCAAGATCGTGCAAGCGTCCGTCAGAGACAAGGATGATGCCTGCAATCCGCGCCTGTGGTTCTTCGGCCAAAGCCTGCGACACGGCGGTCATCAGGGTCGTGCCCAGATCGCCCTCACCATCGCCAAGCGTCACTTCGCGCAGCTCGGTGTTGGGCTGGCGCTCGATCTCGGCTTCGATATTGGCGATGGCTTGGGCGTTTTGGTCGGGGCGCGTGCCAATCCGCTGGCTGGCGCTTTCATCGACCACCATCAAGACGATGTCGCTGAGCGGTTCGCGATCTTCCTGCTGAATGCTCGGGTTGGCAATGGCGGCCAGCAAAGCCAGCCCTGCCAGTCCGCGCAGCCACCACCCCGGCAAGCGCCGCCAAACGGCAAGCGCTACGGCGACGACCACCAAAGCGGCGACCGCGTAAAGCAGCAAAAGCGGGATCAGCGGATCGAGCAGCAAAGTGCCTGTCATATCATTGCCCCAGCCTGTCGAGCAGATCCGGCACATGGACCTGATCCGATTTATAGTTTCCGGTCAGCACATGCATGATCACATTGACCCCGAACCGCAGCGCGATTTCGCGCTGGCGTTCGCCCGACATGCCGCGCCCCACGGGGAACATGCGCCGCCCGTTGCCGTCCACAGCCCAAGCGCGCGCCCAGTCGTTGCCGCCGATAATCACAGGCGTCACACCGTCGTTGAGGTTGCGAAACGGCATCCCCTCGATCTGTTCGGCGGTGATCGGTGCGGCCTCAACCCAGACATCGCGGCTGGCGTAGCGTCCGGGGAAATCCTGCAGCAGATAGAAGGTGCGTGTCAGCACGTGATCGGGCGGGATCCGTTCGATGGCAGGGATATCCAGTGATCGCGCAATCGCCTGTAGTTTCTGACCTTCGGGCGAACCGGAGCCAAACCGCGCGCTATCGCTATCGCGCGTGTCGAACATGATCATCCCGCCGGTGCGCAAATAGCGGTTCAGCTTTGCATAGGCCTCGCGGCTGGGCAGCGGTTGATCGGCGGTCACGGGCCAGTAGAGGAATGGGAAGAAGGCCAGCTCATCGGTTTCGATATTCACGCCAATGGGGGCCGCTGGTTCAATGGACGTGCGCCGGAACAGCGTTTGCGACAGCCCCAGAAGTCCCGCTTCAGCGATCTCGTCTGTTTCTGTGTCACCGGTGAGCACATGCCCCAAGACCACTTCAGAGGTGGCGCGCAAGGCAAAATCCTCAGCTGATTGCGCCTGCGCCTCGGGTGCGAAAAGCAGCAGTAGCGCAAGGGCAGCCGCAACATCGGCGCGGGGGCCACGGAGCCGCCCGCCGACAGCAAGTGAGGCAATCACGTCAATGAGCAGCAGCATCACAGCAGCACTCAGAAGCCAGCCTTTGAGGGCTGTTTCACGGACGGCTTGCATGCCCTCGACCACAATGCGGTTCGGCCATTGCGCGACGTTCAAAACGGTTTCGGTGTCGATCACATTGACAGCAATCTGGCGGTCCGCGCCGGTATAAAGACCGGGGAGTAGATCCGGGCCGGGCGTGCCTTGCGCCAAGGTTTCACCCGCCACACCGGGCAAGGCACTGCCATCATCCAGCCGTCCATAGGCATCAAGCACCTTATTAGGCAGCCACGTTGTGCCGGCCAGTTCGGTCTCATCTGGGTTGGTGGGCCGCGTGGAGACGGCAAGCCGTTCCAGCATTTGCACAAACAGCCCCGAGAGCGGCAGCGACGACCATTCCGCGTTGGCCGTGACATGAACCAGAACAATCTGCCCCTCACCAACCAGATTGCGTGTCACCAAAGGCGTGCCGTCGGATAGCTGCGCAATGACGCGTTCTGCCAATGTTGGATCGGGCTGGGCCATGACTTGCGAGGTGACGGTGACATCGTCGGGAATTGGCAGGCCAAAAAACGGGCTTTCGGCGTCAAAAGGGGCCAATGTTTTGGGTTCACCCCAACTCATTGCGCCGCCCACCGAACGCCCGCCCGAGCGCAGGCGCACCGGCAAAAGCGGGTCAATCTGATTGCGTCCCTGATCGGACGCCGCAAGTCGTGGTCCGGCAAAACGCAACAACATGCCGCCATTTTCAACCCAGTTCAGCACAGCTTCGCCTTCGCTGCCCGCAAGGCTGGCTACATCGGCAAGGATGATTACATCGGGATTGGCCAGCAAAATATCGTCCAGCGTGCCGTCTATGATATCGGCAGTCGGCTCAAGCGCTTCGCGCAGATAGTAGAGCGGCGACAAGAGCTCCAGACCTTCACGATCATCGCGCCCGGCGATGAGCGCCACTTCGCGCCGTTTGAGCGCATCATCTGTCAGGCTCACGGCACCGGCTGAACGGGTCCCTGTCACCTCAAAGCGGGTGATCCGGTTGCGTAGCTCAGGCGGTAAGACCATCACAGTGTCCGCCACGGGTTCGCCGGCGGCAAAGCTGAGGGGGACCGTGACCAACTGGCGCTCAACACCGGCAGGGTCCAGCCCGACAGCGGTGATTGTTGTCTCAAGCGGGTTGCCGATGGGTGAGCGGGTCGCGGACACAATGACCTCTCCATTTTCAAAGCGGGCGGGGCGCAGGCCAATGGTCTGACGGGGTGTTTGAAAGACAGTAACGGACCCGCGTGTTTCCAGTTCGGCCAAAAGATCGGTGCGGCCGTCCCATTCCAGCCCGTCGGAAATCCAATAGGTTTCGAACGCCCCGTCGCTTTGCGCGAACCATTCCGCTGCGTCCCGTGGCTGCCACGGCTGCGGCTGCAGGCTGGGCAGGCGGTTGCGCCAGTCGCTGGGGGCGGCAAAGGGCAGATCGCCAACAGGCAGATCGTTCAGGTTAACCACCGCTGTGCGCCTGTCAGCAAGGGCTGCTTCGACCAGCAAAGTATCCACACGATCGATCCGGTTTTGCCAGCTATTGGCACCAGCCCATGAGCCATCAAGCACGATCACCAGATCACCAGATCCTTCGCGCGCGTTCTGTGGGTTCAGCACAGGGCCAGCAAAGCCGATAATCACCGCCGCGACGGCCAAAATGCGCAACAACAAAAGCCACCAAGGGGTACGATCAGTCTGGTTTTCGTCATCGGTCAGGCCCAGCAGCAGCGCAACACCGGGAAAGCGCCGCCGGATTGGGGCAGGCGGCACTGCGCGCAGCAAGATCCACAGGATCGGCAAGGCGATGAGCCCGAGCAGCAACCAAGGTGCCGCAAAACCTATGGATCCTATTGACCACATCAGGTGTTGCGCTCCAGCGCGCCATAAAGCCACAGCAATGCGTTCGTGGCACTTTCGCCAGTGTGATGCGTCTGGAACTGCCATCCGGTGACGCGGGCCAGTTGTTGCAAGCGGTCTTTGCGCTCGGCCAACCGCTCGAGATAGCGGGCCTTCAGATCACCGGCTTTGAGCGTTTCATGGCGCAACGCACCAGACATGCTTTCGAAAATCGTCCGCCCGTCAAAGGGAAACGCCTCTTCCTGCGGATCGAGTACCTGCAAAAGCGCCCCGCCGACACCGCGATCAGCGGCGCGCAAAAGCGCCTCTTCGATCGGTTTGATATCGCCCAAAAAGTCGCTGACAAAGACCGCACGCGAATGCGGCAGCATGCCCTGCGCTTCGGGGGCGCCATAATCGGTCTCGTCTTCGCGGGACAGAAGCTGTGCCATCTGCATGAGCTGTGCTTCGCCCCGGCGCGGGGGCAGGCGCAAACCGGTCAGGCCAACACGTTCGCCGCCACGGATCAGCAAAATTGCGCAGGCCAGCCCCAAGGTCCGCGCACGCGCAGCCTTGGTCGGCAGGTTGTCATCCGAACGGAACGACATCGACGCCGCCTGATCGACCCAAAGGATAATCGATTGTGCGATCTGCCATTCTTTGTCTTGCACAAAATTGGCGTCCGACCGCGCCGAGCGCCGCCAATCAATGCTGCGCGCCTCGTCGTGGGCCTGCGCAGGACGATACTGCCAAAACGTATCGCCTGTCCCCGCACGGCGACGCCCATGATCCCCCAAGAGCACGGTTGAAGCCAAATGTTCGGCTTCCGCAAGAAGCGGGGGCAGCGGGGCGGCGAGCGCCTCGGCCTCTGATCTTAGGGTCAGGGGGGTGGTCATGCGGCGGAGGCCACCGATGTGATTTGGTCTGCAACGCTATTGATGACGTGATGGATGCTTTCGCCCCGTGCACGTGCCGCGAAAGATAGCGCCATGCGGTGTTCGAGGACCGGAACAGCCATCGCACGAACGTCTTCGGCGGATGGGGCAAGGCGGCCTTCCAAAAGCGCCTGCGCACGGACTGTCAGCATCAGGGCCTGTGCAGCCCGTGGTCCGGGGCCCCAGCTGACGTTCTGGCGGATAATGTCGGGGGCATTTTCATCCTGCGGACGGCAGGCGCGCACCAGATCAAGGATCATTTCAACGATATTGTCGCCCACAGGCATCCGGCGGAGAAGCTTTTGCGCATCCAGCAATTCCTGGGCAGTGAACACGGCCTCGGATTTTGCATCTTCGACGCCTGTCGTCGCGATCAGGATGTCTTTTTCCGTGGCGCGGTCAGGGTAGGGGACGTCAATCTGTACCAAGAAGCGGTCAAGCTGGGCTTCGGGCAGGGGGTAGGTGCCTTCTTGTTCAATCGGGTTTTGCGTGGCCAGCACGTGGAAGGGCACGCCCAAAGGACGGTGTTCGCCCGCGATGGTGACTTCTTTTTCCTGCATCGCCTGCAAAAGGGCCGATTGGGTACGCGGCGAGGCGCGGTTAATCTCGTCGGCCATCAGAAGCTGGCAGAAGATCGGGCCTTCAATAAAGCGAAAGCTGCGCGATCCGTCGTTGGCTGTTTCAAGCACTTCCGACCCCAGAATATCCGCAGGCATCAGATCTGGTGTGAACTGGATCCGGTTGCCGTTCAGCCCCATCACCGTCGAGAGCGTATCGACAAGGCGTGTCTTGCCCAGACCGGGCAGGCCGATCAGCACGGCGTGGCCGCCACAAATCAATGCGGTCAAAGTCAGGTCCACGACCCGGGGCTGGCCGATAAAGCGCGCCGAAATGCTGGTGCGGGCTTGCGCCAGCTTTTCACCCAGGTTTTCGATCTGGGTGACGAGATCGGACTCAACGGCCATGACTTTCCTCCGGTTGAACTATAGTCTTCATGAGAACAGATA
Source organism: uncultured Alphaproteobacteria bacterium (assembly GCA_942490805.1). Classification (GTDB taxonomy): domain Bacteria; phylum Pseudomonadota; class Alphaproteobacteria; order Rhodobacterales; family Rhodobacteraceae; genus Yoonia. The sequence continues at coordinate 271,338 of CALNYU010000005.1, forward strand.
ATCCCATCTCACCCAATGGCAAAAACAATGACCACACAAAAGATTGTGACTCCCTCCGCCGAGAGCCTAGCAAGTAGCGCCCGTGCTGTCCAAAAAGGCGGTTTGCCACCGGTTCATTTGTGGAATCCGCCCCATTGTGGCGATATCGACATGCGGATCGCCCGTGATGGCACTTGGTTTTACATGGGAACGCCCATCGGCCGGCACGAACTTGTGAAACTTTTTTCAACGATTCTCCGCCGTGACGGCGATGATTACGTCCTTGTGACGCCGGTTGAGAAAGTGGGAATCACCGTTGATGATGCGCCATTTGTCGCAGTCGACTTTAACAGGCGCGGCGATGGGCTTGAGTTTGAAACAAATGTGGGCGACCGGATGGTGGCCGGACCTGACCATCCCATTCGGGTCGTACGTGATCCGGAAACGGGCGAACCCTCGCCCTATGTGCTGGTCCGCGCCAATCTTGAGGCGCTGATTGATCGCAAATCATTCTACCGTCTGGTGGATATCGGGGAACATGCCGACCATGACGGGGCGGAATGGTTTGGTGTCCGCTCGCAGGGCATGTTTTTTCCGATTATTCCAGCGGCCGAGCTAGGGTGATCTGGTCTTTGCGCATCCCGAACATCCCGGAGAATGACAACCGCGCTGACTTGCAAAGCAGGATGTGTTTGAGTCTTGTGGCTGTTGCGCCCGACGCGATCGTAAGGATGTGAGATGCCGAAATTCTGTGCCAACCTGACGTGGCTCTTTACCGAGCTGGATTTTCTGGACCGCTTTGAAGCGGCCAAAGAGGCGGGCTTTGATGCGGTTGAGGTGCTTTTTCCCTATGACGTGAATGCGCAAGACATTGTTGCTGCGCTGGGCCGGTATGAATTGCAAATGGCGCTGATAAATTGCCCGCCACCCAATTACACAGGAGGTCCGCAGGGTTTTGCCGCCGTTCCGGGACTGGAGGACCGTTTCAAAAAAGATTTTGGGCGCGCGTTGCGGTATGCCCAGACGCTTGGGGCAAAGCATCTGCATATCATGTCTGGTGTGGCCGAAGGTCCAGCGGCGAAAGAGACGTTTATCAATAACCTGCGTTGGGCGGCCGCCGAAGCCCCGGCGCAAAGCCTGACAATCGAACCGATCAACAACGAAACGATGCCGGGCTATTTTCTGAATGACTTTGATCTTGGCCGAGAAATCGTCACGGCGATTGATGCCCCGAACCTGAGGCTGCAATTCGACACCTTCCATGCGGCCAAGATCACTGGCGATGTCCTGGGCACATGGGACGCGATGCGCGATATCACCGCACATGTGCAGGTGGCCCAAATGCCGGATCGCGGTGAGCCGGATCAGGGTGAGATTGATTATCCCGCCTTCTTCTCGCTGCTCGATGCCCAAGGCTATGCAGGCTGGGTTTCAGGGGAATACAAGCCACGCCGGACAACCGAGGAAGGCTTGGGGTGGCTTGCTAGGGCGTAAACGCCACCCTGCTGAAAACATGCTGACATAATGCTGTCAGCAGGGGTATGCTTAAAGATGTCCATCAACCTCAACAAAGGAGATGAGACATGACAACGCGGACAATTATGGCTTGGGGCGAGATTCCGGTCACTGACATGGACAAGGCCGTTGCTTTCTACAACGACGTCTTTGGCTATCAGATGAAAATCGACAACACGGGTCCGAACCCGATTGCTGTACTTGGCAGCTTTGAGGATAGCGCAGGCGCGCATCTGTACCCCGGCACACCTGCTGCAGATGGGGGCAATACAATCCATATCGCAATTGAAGGCACGCTCGAAGATGGGATCGTCCGTTGCCAAAACGCAGGTGGTGAAGTGGTCAGCCCGCCGATCACCATTCCTGCCGGGCGGTTCGCCTATGCCAAGGATCTTGATGGCAATTCCATCGGTCTTTTCGAGGCTGCGCAGTAAATGCGTCGCGCCGACCGTCTTTTCCAGATCTTGCAGTTTCTGCGGGGCGGTCGGCTCACCACAGCGGCGCAATTGGCCGCAAAGCTGGAAGTGACGCCGCGCACGATCTATCGCGACATCGCACATCTGATCGGGTCGGGCGTGCCCATCGAAGGCGAAGCGGGGGTCGGTTATCTCATGCGGGATGGCTATGATCTGCCGCCTTTGATGTTCACACAAGAAGAGATCGTGGCCTTGGTCTCGGGGGCGCGCATTCTGCAAAGCTGGGGTGGCACCAAAATGGCGGAAGCCGCGCAAGAGGCATTGATCAAGATTGATGCGGTTCTGCCGGAAAATGCGCGCAGGCAGGTGGGCCAGGTCAACGTGCATGTCATGGACGGCGCAGATCAGCGCGGCCATTGGCGTGATTATCTGGACCGTTTCGAAGCCGCCTCTGAAGCGCATATCCGTTTGCAGATGAATTACAGCGATGAGGCCGGAAATCAGACCGCCCGAACCGTGCGCCCTTTGGGTGTCTGGTTCTGGGGCAAGGTCTGGACCGCCGTGTGCTGGTGCGAATTGCGCGACGGGTTTCGTATGTTTCGGCTGGACCGGATCTCGGCCTTGCAGGAGCTGGATAGGTTTCGTCCTGAAAAGCACCAGACCCTGCGGGCGTTTTACGAAAGTGAAGCCTATCGCCATTGACCGCACGGGAATGTTAATGGCGGTTTTACGCAGATGCATTAGCTCCTGCGTTACGGACGAAAAGGGTATGTGATGCAGATGAAACGTCGTGGTTTTTTAGCTGGTGGTCTCGCCAGTCTGGCAACGCCAATGTTGGCGCAAGCGAATGTATGGGCGGCTGTCGCTGACGCGGGGCGCTCTCTTGACCAGTTCCACGCCGTTGTGATCCACCAATCCGGTCAGACAGTTCTGCGCGAGCGGTTTCGTGGCCCCGGTTTGGAGCGCGCTGTGCCGATCAAGTCGGTGTCAAAAACGGTTGTAGCCGCCCTGACCGGTGCGGCGCTGGATCGTGGCGAATTGCCAAGTATCAACGCCACTTTGGGCGACGTCGCCCCCGGTCTGATCCCGCGCGGCGCTGATCCGCGCGTGGCTGGGATCACCGTTGAAAATCTGGTGACGATGCAGGCGGGATTAGAGCGTACGTCTGGTCAAAACTATGGCGGCTGGGTGAATAGCAGCAACTGGGTGGCCAACGCGCTGAGCCGCCCGTTTGTGGCAGAGCCAGGCGCGCGGATGCTTTATTCGACAGGCTCATTTCATATCCTTGGTGCTGTACTGGCAGAGGTATCAGGCCAGTCGCTTTTATCGCTGGCGCGGCAACGGCTGGGGCAGCCTTTAGGCATCGACATACCTGCTTGGACCCGCGACCCGCAGGGCCGGTATCTGGGCGGCAATGAAATGGCGCTCACCTTGGATGCGATGGTCCGTTTCGGCGAGATGTACCGGCTGAACGGCCAGTTTGGTGGCGCGCAGGTGCTCAGTTCCGATTGGGTGGCGCGGTCACTGCAACGGCGCACGCAATCGCTCTTTTCGGGGCTTGATTATGGATATGGCTGGTTCTTGGGGTCAGGTGCTGGTGTCGGCTATGCCCTGGCGCGGGGCTATGGCGGACAGATCATTTGCGTGGCCCCCGAGGTCGAGATGACGTTGGCGATCACCTCTGATCCGATGCGACCTGCGCGCAGTGGGGGATACTTCGGTGATTTGCAGCGACTGATCGAGCAGCAAATCCTGCCGCTGGCGCGGTCGCAGATGAGCTGATGATGTAAGGTGGATCAAGATCCACCTTACCCCGCATACCCTAGCGCGACAGGCTCTCGGCCAAGCGCATCAATTGCACAGCTTCCGTGCGATAGCCAAAGGCGTCTTCGCCGCGATTGGCCACGGCAAGTGCGATGGCGTCCTCGAAACCCCAGTCGCCCAGATACTCTGGATTGCGTAAAAGCTGTCCAAAACCTGCGATTGCTGCACCGAAATTCGCCTCTGTCCCAGGCACGCCATTCCCGATGATCGGCGTTTCGATCAATTGGCTCACATCCGCGCCCGGTTCTTTGTAGCGCAGTTTCACAAAGCCAAGCTCATCTGATGTTTGCGCGACAGCATTGGGCGCATAGCGCAGCGGATCGCTCAACTGTGCGGGGCTGCCGACAGGTGTGACCTCATAAATTGCCGTTACAGCATGGCCTGCACCCAACTCGCCTGCGTCAACGGCGTCATTGTTGAAATCTTCGCGGTTCAACGCGCGTGTTTCATACCCGATCAGCCGGTATTCAGCGATTTGGGCAGGGTTGAATTCGACCTGTACTTTGACATCGCCCGCGATGGGAAACAGCGCACCGGAAAGCTGATCTACCAGCACCTTTTGCGCCTCGGAGAGCGTATCGATATAGGCCGCCGTTCCGTTCCCGTTCTGGGCAAGCGCCTGCATCGTGGCGTCATCCAGATTGCCGCGGCCAAAGCCCAGCACACTGAGGTAGGTGCCGGTGTCCCGCTTGTCGGCGACAAAGTCCTCCAGCGCATCGGGGGTGTTCAGGCCCACGTTAAAATCGCCATCGGTTGCGAGGATGATCCGGCTCACCTCGCCCGGCGCAGCCATGGTTTCGGCAACGCTATAGGCTTGCTCCAGCCCGCCTTGACCATTCGTCGCACCACCCGCGCCCAGCGATTGGAGCGCTTGCAGAATTGCTGTGCCCTCGGCGGCGGCAGTGGGGGCCAGCACAAGGCCTGCGCTGCCTGCATATTCAACAATTGCGACCTCATCTTGCGGGCGCAGTTGATCCAGCATCAGCCGGAAGGATTGCTTGAGCAAAGGCAGTTTCGCGGGGTCGTCCATCGAACCCGAGGTGTCGATAAGAAACACAAGGTTCAGCGGTGGCCGCGCGGTGATCTCGGGCATCCGGCCTTGCAGGGCGATATGCACCAGTCGCGTATCGGCGTTCCACGGGGTCTGGAAGGTCGTGACCGTCGGGCGGAACGGAGCCTCGTCTGCGTCGGGGGCGGGGTAGGCGTAGGGGAAATAGTTGATCATTTCTTCAATGCGGACGGCCTCGCGGGGCGGGAGTTGGCCGCGCATAAGGGATGACCGGACGAGCGCATAGCTTGCCGTGTCGACATCAATCGAGAAGGTCGAGACCGGCTCTTGCGCTGTGATCTTAAGCGGGTTGCTGTCTGCGTTGGCAAAGCTTTCGGTGTTTGGGATGGGCATGATCGCGGCATCATCTGCCGCTGGTGGCAGTGGTGCGATAATGCGGTTTGCGGTAACGCTTGGCGCTGCCTGATCTTGGGCGGCGGACGGAGCCGCGCGCAGGGATTGCGGTGCCAAAGGCGCCGTAGGCTGAAGTTCCATGACGCCATCCATCATCTCGGCCTCTGCTGCTTGGTCACCCACCGCGCTACCTGCAATCTGTGGAAGTTCCTTGGTGGCGACGCGTGAGCGCTCTGCGAGGTCACTGTCCTGTCCTATGGCTTCCAAGGGCGCAGCACGCTGTTGTGCTGCGTCATCAACAGGTGCCGCCTCGATCATTGCAGGGGCCTCAGGCTGGGCCATCATGCTATCGAACTCAGTCACGGTAATCTGTGGCGCAGATGGGGGGCGCAGCAGGTCCTGGCCTTGCGGCGTCAGAAATAGGAATCCGCAGGCAACAAGCGCGGTGGTCGTGGTCAATCCAGCCGGTGAGGTCACGGTGTTCAGCATTGTCTTCACTCCTGTCCAAAGGCCCTTGGGGCCAGTTACAGAAATGGGACGCGCGCCCTCACGCGATCCTTGGAAATCGGCAAAGTTTTTCTGGGCCAGCGCGATATTCTCGGCGCGCCTTGTCGCATCAGGGCGCGGCGTTGCGGCATCCATCATTGCTTTGAGGTCATTCAGGTCATCGGTCATACCATGTCCTCCTGTTCCTTGAGTGCGCGCAGAGCTTTCTTTGCTTCAGAAATCCGCCAACTGACGGTTCCTTCCGAGACTTCCAGCACCTCGGCCGCTTGCGCATGGGTCATATCGTCAAGCACAAGGGCGAGTGTGTCCCGCAAGTCGTCGGAAAGTTTATTCATTGCAGCGGTCAGCCAATCCAGTTTGTCGCTCGTGTCTTCAATGGCGGCCGTCCGGTTCACTTCCCAGTCGCCCCAGCCCGTGCGTGGCTTTGGCATAGGTGGCGCGCTTGCGCCGCCGGTCGTGGGCGGCGTTCACGGCGACGCGGTAGAGCCAGGTTGTCACCTTTGCGCGGCGCTGAAAGCTGGCGAGTTTTGCTGGTAAACCCGCACAGATATCTTGCGTGAGGTCCTCGGCCTCGCTGCGCGATCCCGTCAGGCGAAAACAAAACGCAAAGAGGCGGTCATAATGGCGATCAAGCAAGCTTGCAAAAGCCGCGCCGTCTCCGGCAGCGGCTGCATCTGCAAGGTCTTCATCGCTTGTCATCATACGCATCACGGTGGTTTGACGCAGGTGAATGGTCAATCCTTGGTGTGTGTTGTGATTTTTTTGAGAAAGCGTGCTTTTGGGTAAGGTGGATCAAGATCCACCTTACTTTTTGCTTAAATGCTTGTGCAGATGTACTTCAACTCAAGATAGTCTTCGATCCCGTGGTGCGACCCTTCGCGACCCAGACCGGATTGCTTGACGCCACCAAAAGGTGCCACCTCGGTCGAGATGATGCCGGTGTTCACACCCACGATCCCGTATTCCAGCGCTTCGGCCACTTTGGTGACACGGCTAAGGTCTTTGGCGTAGAAATAGGACGCAAGGCCAAAGATCGTGTCGTTAGCCAGCGCGATCACATCATCCTCGTCTTCAAATTTGAAGAGCGGTGCGAAGGGGCCGAAGGTTTCGTCTGTGCTGACCAGCATGTCTTTGGTCGCATTTGTAACAATCGTCGGCTCAAAGAACTGTCCACCCAAATCATGTGGTTTGCCGCCCGTCAGGATTTCAGCGCCTTTTGATAGCGCGTCCGCAAGGTGGTCTTGCACCTTGGTGACAGCCTTGGGTTCAATCAGTGGCCCCAATGTGGTGCCTTCGGTCATGCCGTCACCGACGCGCAGGGCCTCGACTGCGACCTTGAATTTGGCGGCGAAGGCATCATAGACGCCGGCCTGCACATAAATGCGGTTCGCACAAACGCAGGTTTGGCCGTTGTTGCGGAATTTGCACGCGATGGCGCCTTCCACAGCCGCATCCAGATCGGCGTCATCGAAGACAATGAACGGCGCATTGCCGCCCAATTCCATCGAGCACTTCATCACCTGATCGGCGGCTTGCGCCAAAAGGATGCGTCCCACTTGCGTCGATCCAGTGAAGGTCAGTTTGCGCACTGCGGGAATTTCGCAGAACGCTTTTCCGATGGCAGGGGCATCGGTGGAGGTGATGACGGAGAACAGCCCATCGGGCACGCCTGCCTCTTGCGCCAGCTTCGCCATTGCTAGCGCCGACAGAGGCGTCAGCTCGGAAGGTTTGATCACAAAGGCACAGCCCGCTGCCAAAGCAGGGGCCACTTTGCGGGCGATCATCGCGTTGGGGAAGTTCCACGGGGTGATCCCGGCTGCCACGCCAATGGGTTGTTTGATCACGGTGATCCGTTTGTCGGCCATGTGACCGGGAATGGTTTCGCCGTAGATGCGCTTTGCTTCTTCTGCGAACCATTCCACGAAGGACGCGCCATAGGCGATCTCGCCGCGTGCCTCTGCCAGCGGTTTGCCTTGTTCGGCGGTCATGATGATGGCAAGATCCTCTTGGTGCTTTATCATCAGATCGAACCATTTGCGCAGCACGTTTGAGCGTTCTTTGGCTGCGCGTGCAGCCCAGGGCTTGCGCGCAGCATCGGCTGCTGCAACCGCTTTCTCCACCTCTGCGACCGACAGGTCAGGGACTTTTGCAATCACATCGCCGCGCGCAGGGTTAATCACGTCAAAGGTCTTGCCGTCCGCTGCTTGCACCCATTCACCTGCCACAAGCGTGTCTTCGCAAAGCAGATCAGGACGTGACAACATGGATTTCAGGTTCGTCATTTCGTCAAGCATGGTGGCCTCCTATCGGTTTCAGCGCTATCTGAACCATGCGGGCAGGTGCCGTAAAGGGGGGATGTGATGGAATTGGACGAGGCATACGCGAACGCGGCCTATATTCCGGGCGGCGAAACATATCCAGAGCGCTGGGCCCAAGCCGCGGCCAAATTTCGGGAAACGACGCTTTGTGAACTTGATTTGCCCTACGGCGAGAGTGCGCGCCAGAAGCTGGACCTGTTTCACCCGCCGCGCCTTGCCAAAGGGTTGGTGGTGTTTGTCCATGGTGGTTATTGGCTGATGTCGGATAAATCCGATTGGTCGCATCTGGCAGCAGGCCCTCTTGCGCAGGGGTGGGCTGTGGCAATGCCGTCCTATGATCTTTGTCCTGCGGTGCGCATCACCGATATTGGCAATCAGATCGCAGCCGCGATCAGTTATGCCGCTGCCCGTGTACCCGGTCCCATTCGTTTGATTGGCCATTCGGCAGGAGGGCAGTTGGTTGCGCGTATGACGGCCCGCCGCAACGGCGCACGTTGGCAGGACCGGATCGCGAAAGTTGTGCCGATTTCGCCCTTAGGCGATCTTGCGCCCTTGATGCGGACATCCATGAATGCCGATCTCAAACTTGATGACGCAGAAGTCTTGACCGAAAGCCCTATCCATCTGCCAAAGCCGCAAATCCCTGTGTCGGTTTGGGTTGGTGCGAATGAAAGGCCCGCGTTTCTAGAGCAATCCCGCGCCTTGGCTGACGCTTGGAAATGTAAGCTGATTGTCGCGCCGGAGTGCCACCATTTTGATGTTTTTGAACCGCTCTGCGACGCGGAAAGTGCGCTGACTGCGGCGCTGCTGGCGGGCTAGTCTTTTGGACAGCCCTGTGTCGGTAGACCTAAAGGGGATCTCAACTTATAAACGCCTAACATTGGTATTTAAGGCGCGATTCGCGCGAAAAGTTGGGTGGTTTTGAACATGAATATTTTGCGCGGCGCAGTTGCTGTTTTGATCGCAAGCACATTGGTCGCTTGCGAGCGTTCGGGTGACGACAATAGCGTGACCGACGGTGGCCTTGACGGTGGCTTTTTGCGCGACGGCGTTGCGAATGTTTGGATTGATCCTGACGGGTGCCAGCACTGGTACATCGATGACGGAATTGAAGGGTACATGACCCCGCGCCTGAACCGTGACGGCACACCAAAGTGTCAGGATGCCCGTGGCGAGATTATCTTGAAAGACGGCAGCAGCGTTGCGTCTGAGCCGGAACCAACCAATAGCTGATCCGGCCAAAGTGACGTCAGATGAGAAAGTTGTTAAGGCATTGCTTACGCAGTGCCTTTTCCTTTTTCGGCTCAGCGCATCGGGTCAAATTGCGCGCTGGTCATCGTGCAATCGCGGATCACATCGGCCCCGCAATCGCGAAATTCCAGATCACGTGTCAGGCAAATACGGGCTTCCTGAATGTAGCCAGACTTGCAGGTGATGGTGATCTGATCGGCCTCCAGTTGGGGGTTGTCCTTCAAAAAGGCCTCTTCGATCAAGGATGCGGGCAGGGTCACTTGGCGCGTCAAGCCGCGAAAGACTTCGGGGCGGTTGATGCGGCCAAAGGCTTCGCGAGACAAAGCGAAATAATCGTCGGATGAAAGCCCCGAGCAGACCCCGTGCTTGCGCCATTGATGCCAAGCGAGCCCGGGTGTCCCCATGATATCTGCCATGGCGGCCGTATCGCTGCGACTGGGTGATCTTTCCCCGGTCAGACAGTTCGCGGGATATCCCCTTTCGTATTGCGGCCACAGCCCGTGCAGAATCCAGCCGAAATCCGCCGAGGGATCACATTGCGGCGACCCCCGCGCGTCGCCTTCCAGCGCGCACCAATTTGCCGACCACGACAGCGACATGACGTAATAGTCAAAGTCACCCGCACGGTCTTGGGCCGAGAGCGGGGCAGCCATGAGGCAAAGCAGGGCAAGCAGGCGGTGCATTTTGATCTTTCCAAATTTCATCAGCTTTACTATATACCCTCCAAGTTCCCCGACAATGCGAACCCGGCTGTTACCACAGTCTGCCCAGATCAAGGGCGCGGGAAAGGCTTGTCTGCTGATAAGATGGAGATGAAAGATGTCCGATAAACCGATTATGGCCAAAGCGACCGCTGTTTGGCTTTGCGACAACACAACGCTGACCTTTAAGCAGATCGCTGAATTCTGCGGTTTCCACGAGCTGGAAGTGCAGGGCATTGCCGATGGTGATGTGGCGACTGGCGTGAAAGGGTTTGACCCGATTGCCAACAACCAGCTGACGCAGGAAGAGCTGGATAAAGCTGAAGCCGATCCAAAGCACAAGCTGAAGCTGAAGTACTACGCCGCTGCCGCTGGCGAAGAAAAGCGCCGTGGTCCGCGTTACACACCGTTGTCCAAGCGTCAGGATCGCCCTGCGTCGATCTACTGGCTGGTCAAGTTCCACCCTGAATTGACAGACGGTCAGATTTCCAAACTGGTCGGCACAACCAAGCCAACCATTCAGGCGATCCGCGAGCGCACGCACTGGAACATCAACAACATTGATCCGATTGATCCGGTCGCTTTGGGTCTGTGCAAGCAGTCCGAGCTGGACGCCGCCGTGCAGAAAGCCAACGCCAAGAAGGCCAAAGAAGGTGCTGCAATGACAGACGACGAGCGCCGCAAGCTGGTCAGCACCGAGCAGTCGTTGGGTATGCCCGCCGAGCCGAAGATGCCAAGTGCGATGGCCGGTCTTGAGACGTTCAGCCTGTCTGATCCGCGCGAAGAAGACGACGAAGATGAAAAAGATAATCGCGATGTTTCAGATGCCGAAAGCTTCTTCAACCTGCCGGACGATGACGACAAGGACGATTGATCCTTTCGAGATAAAATAAAAAAGGCGCCCATCGCGGGCGCCTTTTTTGTTTGTCGCAGTGTTTGTCAGGTGCCTAACTTGGATTGACCAGCGCTGTGACACGTTCGGCAAAGCTGTTTTGATCTGTCGTCATTTCATCAGCGTAGACAGTAAATTCCGCCGTTGCCTCGACCCGCATAGGGTTTGTGCCAGCGGGAAGGACCTCCAAATCTGTGATCCAGAGTTCGCTTACCTCAAAGGTAACGTTGGTCAGCACGCAATTGCCCAACTGCTGGCGTAGAGTGTCGCAGAAACCTTGGGCTTGCGTCAGCATTTCGGCACGCGAAGTTGCCGCGTTTTCCGGGCGCAAATCACCCGCGTAGGGCAGCAGCACCTTGGTGCTGAAGATTTGCCCGTTCTTTACCGCCGCAGGATCACCAAGGTCCGCCGCCGGGACGAACGCAAGCTGGCCCGTCATCACCCAGTCGCCTTTGCCGTTCTGGTGGGTTTCTGCACGGATCACATCACAAGACAGACCCACCGTCGCGATGACCTCGGCGCAATACCCGGAAAGACGCGCTGGCGCACGGGCGGCTGCATAAAGTGCGATCAGGTTATTTTGCGGAATGTCCTCGCCATCAAAGAAGAGGTCCTCTGTGCTGACGATTTCTTCAATCGTGATTGAGCGCGCGGGCGTGCGTTCGTCGGGGATAAAGATATCGCGCAGCTCTGGCCGTGCGTTCAGCCACGTGTCTGAATCCGGTGTTGCTTGGTCTCGCATCAGATTGGGCATCAGGCTTGCGCTGGAGGTCGCCGCTGCACGTTCACTCAGCACAGAGGCGATGTTGAACCCGCCAAAGTTCAGGGCAACAACCGGACCGAAAAGGATCACAAGGAAGACAATAAAGGAAATGCGGCCGCGTTTCATTGGCTGTTCCTTTCCAGTGCGGGTGGATTGAGTGCCGCGATATCTCCGCCCACGGCTGCCGTCAGCAGGTCGCGGTGCAGACGTTCCGCTGCAGCTGCGCGGTCAGCAGGGTTGCCCGTGATCAGGTGCTCGGCTTCCATCAACTGAACATCCTGTCCCGCAAGCGTGCTGTAAGCAAAGGGGGCCGCCGGTACCGGGCCAAGCAGAACATGGGCCGCGTCACGCGCTGTAACCATATTGGTCGCGGCATCAACACCAAGCGCGCCCATGAACCAGCGGTTATAGGCCTCATAACCTTTGGTGTAGGAGTACAGTTGGTTTTGGTAGACCAAACTGCCCGCTTCTGATTTCAGCGACCCGATCCAGTCCGCTTGCGGCATCCGCCAAGGCCGGATCATGCAGCTACGTTGCACGTCATCGGCACCGTATTGATGGGGTGCAATGAAATCGCCCACCAGCAGGGCTTCGACAGTTGTGTCTGCTGGAAGGTTTGCAACGCCAGAGTAATCTGATCCGATAATCGCGACATGCGCGATCTCGACATTCGGGGCGACCTGCAGGTTCCAGATCACACCGGGCCCCATGTTTTGCAGAACCAGATAGAGCGGGGCCGAGGTATCGGTCACAAAGACATCAAGGCTTGTTTTTTCGCCCGCCAATCCTGCCAGCGGGTCAGCCTCGAACGCGCCCCGCGTCACTGTCTTAACGTTCTCTAACATCTGATCGGCCAGTTGCTGGTCCGAGAACGCGTAAAGCGGTGCGGACAAGAGGGCATTTTCGATCCGTACCCCTGTGACCTTTTCCGCGGCACCGACTGCGCGCAGTTCGCAGCGTTCGTTGCGGATAATCGGGTTGATTGTTCCGAGCGTCATATCGTTTGTCGGCAGGCTGGCCTCTGTCACGATATCGCTGACGGAAAGAGTATCAGAGCCAGCATGGGCCACGCGGGGCGAGGCAAAGATTGGCCCTTGGTCCGACATCGTGTCTGTTTCGGGAATGGCCTCGGCTGACATCATGGCCCCGTCCGCGCCTCCGCCGGATGTTGCAAGTGACGCCAGCGAATATCGCAGATCCTGTGGCAGGGCGTTCCAGCCATAATAGCCACCTGTTCCGGCTGCAGCGAGAAAGAGAAGCCAGATGATTCCGTTGCGGATGGGATGGCTCTCGCGCGGCATGTTGTAGTTGAAATCAGAGATGTCCTTCTTTGGACTATCCTGATCAGGCGTGATTGAACCGCCTCTTTCCTGCGAAATCCGGCTGAGCCGCTCTGCAAAGTCCTGTTGCCGTCGATCATCGGTCATGGCTGCGAAATACCCCTGTTTACCCAGTTTGCATAATAGAGGATTGGGGCAAGCGCTGTGCGAAGATGTGGCAATTTCGGGGTGGTTGCCACGGCGTTCAAAGCGCTTTGCGCGCGTTGAGTGCAGCGGTGATCGTGCCGTCATCGAGATAGTCGAGTTCGCCACCCACAGGCACACCTTGTGCCAGCGAGGTCACGGTGATGCCGGGCAGTTGATCGGCGATGTAATGCGCCGTCGTTTGCCCGTCGATCGTGGCCCCCAAGGCAAGGATCACCTCGGTCACGTTTTCGGTCTTGATCCGGTCAATCAGCTTGGGGATGCGCAATTCATCCGGTCCGATGGCATCGAGTGCCGAGAGTGTGCCGCCCAGCACATGATAGCGGCCCTTGAACACCTGCGACCGTTCCATCGCCCAAAGATCGGCCACGTCCTCAACCACGGCGATCTGCCCGATCGCGCGTTTCTCGGAATTGCAAATCTCGCAAATGTCCGTCGTGCAGACATTGCCGCAGTTCAGACATTCGCGCACCGTCGCACCGACCCGTTGCATCGCATCCGCCAAGGGCAGCAGGACCAAAGACCGTTTCTTGATCAGATGCAGCACCGCACGCCGCGCCGACCGGGGGCCAAGCCCCGGCAGCTTGGCCATCAGTGCGATCAGATTATCGAGGTCTTCGGTACCGTTTGTCATGGTGCTCACATCTGGGGCGACCTAAGAATTTTCGCCGAAAATTCGCAGGTTTTAGAACGGCAGGTTCATGCCCGGTGGCAGGCCCAGACCTTCGGTCAGTTTGCTCATTTCCTCTTGGGCGCGCGCAGTCGCTTTGCCTTGCGCGTCTTTGATGGCGGCAAGGATCAGGTCTTCGACCACTTCTTTGTCGTCACCGTTAAAGATCGACGGATCAATATCGAGGCCCTTGAGTTCACCTTTGGCCGTTGCCGTAGCTTTCACAAGGCCTGCGCCGCTGACGCCTTCGACCATGATCGTTTCAAGGTCTTCCTGCATCTGGGCCATTTTGCCCTGCATTTCCTGGGCCTGCTTCATCATCTTGGCCATGTCGCCAAGGCCACCAAGTCCTTTGAGCATCTTGCGATCTCCTATTCTTTTTTGTCACGTTTCAACGGTGCAGTGTAGAGCACCACACCGATACACACCAGTGCGGCAAAGAGGACGAAAAGCGTGGAATTTCCGATGCAGCCTTCGTTTATGGCCAGCGCGCGGGCCTCACCATTGCTGCCCCATCCTGTGGCGAGGAAGGTCGATAGGCTCCACCCTACAACGACAACCAATCCCCCCCATTCGCTGCGGAAGCGCACCGCGAGGGCGGTGGCGATAATAAGGATCAGGACGATCGGTGTTTGCAGCAGGAACAGAAATTCACCCAACGCGGTGACCGGCACGCCATCCCAGTTCGGACGTTGCAGGGAACAGACCTCGGCCCAAGCGGGCAGCGGGGTAAGGAACGCCGCGCCCCAGATCAGTCTTCGTCGAAAGGGTCCCATTCTTCATCCACTTCGGGCAGCGCATCTTCCAAAGCGTGCTGCTCTTTTTCGGCCTCGGTCCTGATCTCGGTGATCTTGGCTTTGGGAAAGGCCGCGATCACCGCTTTGACCAGCGGGTGTTCTTGCGCCTCTTTCATGATCGCATTTGCAGCCGCATCGCGCGTTTCAGCGATTGTTGGACCGCCGCCGTCTGCCACGCTGATGGCCCAGCGGTTGCCTGTCCACGCTTGCAGCCGTGCGCCTAGACGCCCAACCAGATCGCGGGCGGCATCCGGTGTCGGGTTTACCTCGATCCGGCCGGGTTGATAGCTGACAAGCCGCAGGCCGGTTTCGACTTCGACCAGCAATTTCACGTCGCGGTGGGCGCGGATGAGTTCGACCACATCCTCGAACCGGGCATAGTGATGGAGCGCATCTGTCGCCAAGGCCACTGCGGTCTGCGCGCCAGACGCGGATGGTCCGCTGGGTCCGGAATGTGTTGGTGCAGGTGTGCTCCCCATCGCGGTTGTCCCGCCACCTTGCGGCGCGGGTCTGCTACCCGAAGGGCCGCCACCGGGCGGGGGTGTTGCGTCTTGCAGTTTGCGCACCAGTTCTTCGGGACTGGGCAGGTCGGCCACATGCGTGAGCCGGATCACCGCCATTTCAGCGGCCATCATGGCGTTGGGGGCTATCGCCACTTCCTCCAGCGCCTTCAAAAGCATCTGCCACATCCGCGACAAAACCCGCATCGGCAGGCCTGCGGCCATCGCCTGACCGCGGGTGCGTTCATCGGGGCCAATCGTGGGGTCTTCGGCGGCTTCCGGCGTAATCTTGATCACGCTGATCCAATGGCACACCTCGGCCAGATCGCGCAGCACCGCCATCGGATCGGCGCCGTCGGCGTATTGGCCCGAAAGCTCGGTCAGGGCGGCGGCGGCCTCGCCCTTGAGGATCATATCGAACAGGTCGAGCACGCGGCCGCGGTCGGCCAACCCCAGCATCGCGCGGACCTGATCGGCGGTGGTTTCGCCAGCGCCGTGGCTGATCGCCTGATCGAGCAGGGATTGCGCATCGCGGGCGGACCCTTCGGCGGCGCGGGTGATGAGGGCGAGCGCCTCATCCGTGATCTCGGCCCCTTCGGCGGTGGCGATTTTGCGCAAGAGGGCAATTTGTGTTTCCGGTTCAATCCGACGCAGATCAAAGCGCTGACAGCGGGACAGGACGGTGACGGGGACTTGCCGAATTTCGGTGGTCGCAAAGATGAATTTGACGTGCTCGGGTGGTTCTTCGAGCGTCTTCAAGAGCGCGTTAAACGCGTTCTTCGACAGCATGTGCACTTCGTCGATGATATAGATTTTGAACCGGGCCGAGGCCGCGCGGTAATGCACCGAATCGATGATTTCGCGGATGTCGCCGACGCCTGTGCGCGACGCGGCGTCCATTTCCATGACATCAACGTGGCGTCCTTCCATGATCGCCACGCAATGTTCGCACTGCCCGCAAGGTTCGGTCGTCGGGCCGCCGGTGCCATCGGGGCCGATGCAATTCATGCCCTTGGCGATGATCCGTGCGGTTGTCGTTTTACCGGTGCCGCGAATGCCGGTCATAATAAAGGCCTGCGCGATCCGGTCGGCGGCAAAGGCGTTTTTCAGGGTGCGCACCATCGCATCCTGTCCGACCATATCGGCAAAGGTTTCGGGCCGGTATTTGCGCGCGAGCACTTGGTATTGGGGCTGATCGGACATGGCGGCCTTTGGTAAGGATTCGGTCGTTCAGGTAGACTAGGGGTAGGGGCACGTAAGGTCTACCACATCAAAGCGACCAAAGGATGATCCCTGTGGCAATGGCGGCCACGGTCATGATGCTGGCAAGCAGGGTATAATTGCGGGTGGGTGTGGCCTCGATATCGCGCTCGTGCAATCTGGCATAGGTTTTGCAGGCCTGAGAGCGCGCCGACCAAAAGATCGCAATCGCCACGCCAAGAAAGAGGCTCGCGACCAGTTTGGCGGCCCATGTCGGTTCAAACGCGCCAAAGACGGCCTTGAGGCCGATGGCCACACCGATGGCCCCCAATCCCGTACCCATCCAGCTTGAGAACGTGCGTTCATTGGCCATGATCGTGCGGTCTTCGGACCAATCGGTGCGTTTTTTTGCTTGTTCGTCATTGTCACTCATGGTCTGCAATCTAAGGGCTCGCCCCGCAAATGCGAGGGTTTGTTCGGGAATTCTTCTGTTGGGGCTTAAATGCTAGAGTTCGTGATCCATAGCTTGCCTGTCGCAGGTGGTACTTTGGCGATCACGCCCATGCCGGGCCGCACGCGGCACTATTACACCGATTGGCTGCGGCTGATGGACTGGCACCCTGATCTGGTTTTGACGATGACAACGCAGGCCGAGTTAGAGCGCAAAGGGGCGGGCACTTTGGGTGCGGATCTAGCCAATGAAGGGATTGCTTGGCTGCATCTGCCCGTGATGGATTACGGTGTGCCGACGGATATGGACTGGCCTGCGGTGCGCGATCAGACGCTTGCGGTTTTGCGCGGCGATGGCCGTGTGTTGGTGCATTGTTTTGGCGGTTGTGGGCGGTCGGGAATGATGGCGCTGCGCGTGATGATTGCGGCGGGGGAAAATCCTGATGCCGCTTTGGCGCGGCTCAGAGCGGTGCGTCCTTGTGCAGTCGAAACCGATGCGCAGATGGTCTGGGCGCGCCAGGGGTAAGGTGGATCTTGATCCACCTTACATGCGGCTACCGCCCCTTCTTTTTCACAGCTGACTTCACCATCTTGCCAAACTTGCGTGACCTGTCCCGCGCTTGCGCAATCGTCTCGGTCGCATGTTCGTTTTCGCGCTTGAGCTTTTTGAACCGTTTCAGACGCTCGGGGTCCACCGTCCCCGCAGTAATGCCCGCTTGCACCGCACAACCCGGCTCGCTTTCATGGGCGCAATCGCGGAATTTGCAGGTTTCGGCCAGTTCCGAAATCTCGGGGAATGTCGCATCAATGCCATACGCGACCTCGGCCACGCCAAGTCCCCGCATTCCCGGCGTGTCGATCAGCCAACCGCCCGTCGCCATCCGGTGGAGCGAACGGCCCGTGGTCGTATGCCGCCCGCGTGCGTCATCTTCTCTGATCTCTTGTGTCGCGGCATTGCCCCCTGTGAGGGCATTGGCCAGCGTTGTCTTGCCCACGCCGGACGATCCGGCAAGCGCAACAGTCTGCCCTTTGCCGCACCAGGGGGCCAAGAGGGCGGGCACGTCATCATTCTTTGCATCAAGCGCCACAACGTCCAGATGGCGCCCCAAGCTGCGCGCCTGATCAATATAGGCCTCTGGATCATCGGTTTGATCGGCCTTTGTCAGCAGGATCACCGGCGTGATCATCGCATCATGGGCAAGCGCGAGATACCGCTCCAGGCGGGCCGGGTTAAAGTCATTGTTGCATGATGAGGTGATGAA
Organism: uncultured Alphaproteobacteria bacterium; assembly: GCA_942490805.1. Taxonomy (GTDB): domain Bacteria; phylum Pseudomonadota; class Alphaproteobacteria; order Rhodobacterales; family Rhodobacteraceae; genus Yoonia. The sequence continues at coordinate 289,269 of CALNYU010000005.1, forward strand.
AAGCGTATCGAGGTTGGCTGCAATCAGTTGCTTTTCACCGGTGTGATATTCTGTGCCGCGCGTGAGCTCGGTCTGCCGGTCGAGGACGCGCACAAGCCGGTGTTGTTCGGGTGCGCAAAGCACCCAATCGCCGACACCAACTGCGGCGGTTGTAATGCCGGGATCGAGCGTCAACTCAAGTGTTCCAATATCGGAAAATCCCACAACCCGGTCGCGGTGGACCGTGGCAATGCGGGCAGGGATAAGCGTTTCCAGCTCATCCAGTTCAAGCTGGGACATATAAAAGGGCGACCAACCAAGGGCGTCGCGTGTCAATTCTGTCAAGAATCTATCCTCGTCAAAGGGAAGAGAGAGGCTGGCGGCCTAAGCCTTCCAGCAGCAACCGGACGAGGGGGCGGAAGTGCCTTCAGCGCACCCGGACCGGGAGGGCGTTTGTTGCGACAATCATGAACATCCTCCTTTGCTGGATGGGGTATCACTGCAATTCGCAGTGCAAATCAAAGGTGAGAGGCTGACAACGACCCAAGCGGGGCTCGTTATGGCTGCTTCCTTCCGGACCTGACCAGGTTGGCGAGGCGCTCGCCCGCGCCAACCTCTCATGCGTGGATATAGGACTGTTTGCACAGTTCTGCAAGATGTCAGAAGCGGATGCGGTAGCGTGCGAACCCGTCTGTGTCTGGCCCGATGTGGCTGATCGGACCCATGATATGCTTTTGTGCTTGCGGGGCGCTGGCAAATGTCGCTGCTGTGTTCGGGATCGGAGTGAAGCCCCAAGTCCGCTGTACCTGTACCGCCACCGTGCCTGCAGCTTTGAGGTCGGCGATCAAGATTTCGCGCAGGCTTTGTTGGGATGTATAGATGATGTCTTCTTGCGCGATCATTGGAAAGCCGCCGCCGCCTTTGGCGCGAAAACTGTTGGTGGCAACGATGAAAATATCTTCATCCCTGACTGATTTGTCTTGGTAGGTCATCTGCACAATGCGTGTTGCGTTGGGATCAATCTCGCGTCCGTGTGCGTCAAATCGGGCGGGCTGTGTCAGGTCAATCTGGTACGATAAGCCATAGATGGCATCGCAATTGTACCCTGCACTTTGCGCGTTGATGAGCGGCTGATCCTGTTGGCCCGGATGCATCTGGTTGTAATGCGCGGCCGCACGTTCCAGCCAGAGCCGCAGCTGCTTGCCCGTGCGCCGCACGGCGCAAAGATCGTCTGCGAAGGGAAAGACTGCGGCTGCATCGCGTAGGGTAATCGGGCCTTTGGCGATGTCTATGTAGTGCCCCAGCCCGCTGCGCCCGCCAAACCGGAAAGAGGATTTTGCGGCCAGAACCGGAAAGGACGTGTCTCCAAGCGCTGCCTTGACCGCCCGTTGCATGGCCTGCGCCAAAAGTTGCTGGCTCAAATCCGGCTGGACCGTTGCAAAGAAGCTGGTGATGGGCACGGCGGTACGCGCGATCGGCTCTTGCATTTGCGCGATGGTCGCGGCGTGGGGATTTGCCACCAGTGCACGCAGGTTTTGGCGCAGGCGGCTTTCGGGCGCGTTTGGTGCCTGCGCTTTCACAAGCTGGACCTGATGATCGGCAATGCGCCATCCGCCCGGTTCGCAATCCAGCGTTAACTCGATCACCCCGAGCGATTGACCGCAAAACTGCGCCATGACAGCCGGTTTTCCGTACAAGCTGCCGCGTGCGTAGTCGGTTGCCCCCGTTGCGGGTAGCGCAGGATCGGGAAAGATCTCATGCGTGTGGCCCATCAAAAGCACATCGATGCCGTCAACCTGTGCCAGCGGCAAAGCCGCGTTTTCCATGCGCGGGATGTGCTCTGCCGTGCTTATCCCTGTGTGACACAGTGCGACAATCACATCCGCGCCAGCGGCTTGGATATGCGGCACGACCTTTCTGGCCGCCGCAACGATGTCATCTGCGCTGACTGCAGCACGGCGTGTGCCGTCAGACCAATCGGCGATTTGTGGCGGTGCGAAGCCGGTCATGCCGATCTTGATCGGGCGCTGGATGCCGTCATCGCAGAGGATTTCACGCTCCAAAACCACAAAAGGCGCGGCCAACGCATCGCCTGTCTTGGGGGCGATATTGGCACAGACAACCGGAAATGATGCCTTTGCCAGCACGGTCCGTAGAAACTCCAACCCATAGTCGAACTCGTGATTGCCAAGCGTTATGACATCATATTGCAGCATATTCAGCGCCGCGATCATCGGGTGTGTTTGATCCGGAGCGAGCGTTTGCGACAGATAATCCGCAAGCGGATTACCCTGTATCAGATCGCCGTTGTCGCAGAGAATCGTTGTGACCAGAGGATCATCGCGCAGGGCTGCAATCTGGTCGGCAAGTCCGATCAATCCGATGGTTGGGTCGTGCCGGTCCCCGAAATAGTCATAGTCCAGCAACTGCATATGCAGGTCTGTCGTCTCAAGCAGACGTAACCGCCCTGACGGGCATTGTGCGATTGAGGAGTTGGGGCTTTGCATGGCTCAACCTTAGAGTGAAATTTCAGGTCCGCGACAAGATAGGGGCGGAAAAAAATTGTACTTGCGCAAGGTCCATGGCATCTCGGCGCGATGAAAATTGCAGAAACAGTTACCTTTGGCGGATCAGGGCTTGATCGGGCCGCTGAATTGCGCGGGCAGGCAGAGCAGCTGCAGGCGCAGGGCGATGCGCGGGCAATCCCTTTATGGCGCGGCAAACCGATGATTATGGGCGATACTTTGGTCCGTCTTCCAATGGATCATCCCGCGATGGCAGATGCCGCCACGGCAATGGTCTTGCTGGGCCGCGAGGACGGCGCGCCGGTTTTTGCCGCCGATTTTTCCGCATGGACCCCTGCGGATTTGGACGCCGAAACGCTCAATACCTTTCTGGACCCTTCCGAACAGCATCACCCTGCTGTGCCAGAGGCCGCTTTTGCAGAGCTCCGCGCCATTATGACCCGCCTGTCCCCACGTGACGCAGAGCTGGCCGCAACGGCCAAAGCGGTGATGGAATGGCACAGATCGCACCGTTTTTGCGCGCGCTGCGGGGCCGAGAGTGCGATGGCGATGGGCGGCTGGCAGCGCAATTGCGCGGCCTGTGGCGGCCATCATTTCCCCCGTACCGATCCGGTGGTGATCATGTTGATCACCCATGGCAATGCGGTGCTGGTGGGGCGGTCGCCGGGATGGCCCGAGGGGATGTATTCCTTGCTGGCGGGTTTTGTGGAGCCGGGCGAAACCATTGAGGCCGCGGTGCGCCGTGAAGTCTTTGAAGAAGCAGGCGTGCGCGTGGGTGCCGTCTCTTATCTGGCAAGCCAGCCGTGGCCTTTCCCCGCCTCTTTGATGTTTGGCTGCGCGGGTGAGGCGCTAAACAAAGACCTGACGATTGATCCTGAAGAAATCGAAGATGCCATGTGGGTCACCCGCGAAGAGATGGCCGAAGCCTTTGCCGGCAACCACCCCAAGCTTTTGCCGGCCCGCAAAGGGGCGATTGCGCATTTCCTGCTTGAGGCGTGGCTGTCGGATCGGCTGGACTAGAGTGAAACGAAGGATACCGCGATGAAGTTGAGCACGCGCGAAGATATCGAGGCGCCACTCTCTTATGTCTATGGACGTATCAGTGATTTCGCCGCCTTCGAGCGCCGTGCGTTGCGGCAGGGCATTCAGGTCAGCCGTCGGTCGGACGCCGCGCCTGCGGTTGGCACGCTTTGGGATATCGCTTTCGATTTTCGCGGACGCTCACGCAAGGTGGAAGCCGCGTTGACCAAGCTCGAGCCGGACCACGCCCTTCGGATCGAAAGCCAGTCGGATGGCCTGACTGCCGACACCGAGGTTGAATTGATCGCACTGTCTGCCACACGTACCCGGGTGATGGTGTCGTTTGAGTTGAAGGCCAAAACGCTCACAGCGCGGCTCTTGCTGCAATCGCTCAAACTGGCAAAAACCAAACTGACCAAGCGTTTCAAGGCGCGTGTCCTCGATTACGCCGAGACGGTCGAGGATGATTACCGGCGCGGGCAGTGATCCGTCTGTCGGATTACGACCCGCTTGCAACCTTTTCGTGCCGTCTTGCGGCGGCGGGGTAGACCCCCATCACCAGCAGATGGTCGGTGAAATAGCCCAGCTCTTCCATGGCGAGCTGGACGTTGGCATCATCCGGATGCCCTTCGATTTCTGCGTAGAACTGCGTCGCGGTGAATTCGCCGCCGACCATATAGCTTTCCAGCTTGGTCATGTTGACGCCATTCGTGGCAAAGCCACCCATCGCCTTGTAAAGCGCGGCAGGAATGTTGCGCACCCGAAAGACAAAGCTTGTCATCATGCCAGAGGTGCCACGGCGGGTGTAATCCGGTTCGCGCGCCATAATCAAAAAGCGCGTGGTGTTACGCGCGTGATCCTCGATATGGCGGGCCAGTACCTTGAGGCCATAGATTTCGGCTGCAAGCTCTGATGCGAGTGCCGCAATGCTGGGGTCATCGCCGGACGCTACTTCGCGCGCGGCGCGGGCGTTATCTGTGCTGGTGCGCGGCGTAATCTTATGGGCACGCAGAAATTCCCCGCATTGGGGCAAGATCACAGGGTGTCCGTGGGCTTCTTTGATATCGTCAAGCGATGCATCAGGTTTGCCAAGCAGATTGATATGCACCCGCACGAAGGTTTCATCCACGATATGCAGACCGCTTTCCGGCAAGAGCGAATGCACGTCGGCCACACGGCCGTAGGTCGAGTTCTCAACCGCGATCATGCCAAGGTCAGCCGCACCGCTGCGGACCGCTTCAATTGCGGACTCAAAAGTGCTGCAAGGCAGTGGCGCAAAGTCCGGCCGCGCAGTGACGCAGGCTTCATGTCCATATGCGCCCAATTCACCTTGAAATGCGATTTTCTGCGACATCAGTGTGATCTCCGTGCTGTTTGACCCAAAAAAGGGGCGTTAGGTCGCGCCAGTATACCTTGCAACTCGGTGTTGGAAGCGGATAGATACCTGCGAAACTTTCTACTGAATGGAACGCGACATGTTCGACACAATGACAACGACCAAAATTATCGGCGGTCTTTGCAGCACTTTCCTGGTATTTTTGCTCGGAGCATGGCTGGCCGAAGAGATTTATCACCCAGGCGGGCACCATGATGAGCAAGCCTATGTGATTGAAGTCGAAGACGCTGGCAGCGCAGAAGCTGAAGTTGTCGAAGAAGTGCCGTTCTCTGTCGTGTACGCATCCGCCAGTGCTTCAGACGGTGAGGCACTGTGGCGTGGTTGCCGGTCTTGCCATGCGCTCGAATCCGGTCAGCACGGAACAGGCCCTGCGCTTTACGGCGTCGTGAATCGTCCGGTTCAGTTCTATGATGATTTCAACTACTCAGGTGCACTGGCCGAGGTTGTGGATGTCTGGACACCTGAAAACCTTAATGGCTTCATTGAAAACCCACGCGGTTACGCACCAGGCACAGCGATGAGCTATAACGGCATGCGCAGCGTAGAGGATCGTGCGAACCTGATTGCTTATCTCGCAACGATTGGCGGCTAAGCCCGACGACGCGTGAAGACGTGAGGGGGGCCGTCCGCTTGGGCGGCCTTTTTTCTTGCACGATTACAATTTTGTCACCGTGCGTTCACGGAAACTCAACTTGAAACTTTGCCAAACTCTCCATTTACTTCATGTAGACAATTGATGACGCCCATAACCCGGAGACACTGATGCAGAAGCCACCCCGTTCATGTGCCACAACCAAGGTTAACAGCCACCCTGCGCGCCTGCTGCAGACATGGGTAATGGGGTCTGTCATTGGCGTCGCAGCACTTTGGGCGGGTAGCGAAGCGTTTGCAGATGCGCATGAGGGTGTGACGGTCAGCCATGGCTACACCAATTTTGGCGAATTGAAATATGGGCCCGATGCGGTGCTTGATTACGTGAACCCGGACGCGCCCAAGGGTGGTGTTTTTTCACAATGGGCGCAGGGCACGTTTGACAGTTTTAATATTTACACCCGCAAAGGCGTGCCTGCGGCACTTGCAACGATTGGTTATGAATCAATCCTCACAACGGCACTTGATGATCCCTACGGTGCATATTGCTACCTCTGCGAAACGCTTGAATATCCCGAGAGCCGCGACTGGGTGATCTTTAACCTGCGCGACGATGTGAAGTTCTGGGACGGCACGACAATGACCGCTGAGGACATCAAGTTTTCGTTCGAGATGCCGCTTGAGCAGGGGATCACCGAATACCGCGGCGTCTATTCGCAGTTCATCGAGAGCGTCGAGGTGCTGGATACCTATCGGATCCGCTTCAACTTTACGCCAGAAGCACCGCGCCGTGACGTTGTGACCTGGGCGGGTGGTACATCGGCTTGGTCAAAGGCGTGGTTCGAAGCAAACGAGGTGCGCTTGGATGAAACTGCTGATGCGCCCTTTATGGGCACAGGGCCTTACCAATTGGCCGACGTCGATATCGGTCGGCAGATTATCTATCGTTATGACCCGAATTGGTGGGGGGCCGATCTGCCCATCAATCAGGGCCGCAACAATTTTGAGACGGTCCGTGTTGAATATTTCGCGGATAGCAGTGCGGCCTTCGAGGCGTTCAAATCCGGTATCTACACCTTCCGTATTGAAAACAGCTCTTTGCAGTGGGCCACAGGCTATGATTTCCCGGCCCGCCAACAGGGTTGGGTGAAGGTTGAGGAGCTTCCAGACGGGAACATCGGGACCGGTCAGGGCTTTGTCTTCAACCTCAACCAAGAGAAATTCCAGGATCAGCGGGTGCGCGAAGCGATTACCTTGATGGTGAACTTCGAGTGGATGAACGAGACGCTGTTTTATGGGCTTTATGAACGCCCTGAATCGTTCTGGGACAATTCGGACCTGAAGGCTGTCGGCGCACCATCAGCGGAAGAAATTGCCATTCTGCAGCCTCTTGTTGATGAAGGTCTGCTTGACGCGGCCATCCTGACCGATGAGGCCGTCATTCCCCCAGCCTCCAGCACGTCTGATCGCCCCCTTGATCGGGGTCAGCTCCGCGCAGCCTCGGCTTTGCTGGATGAGGCAGGCTGGCTGACCGGTGATGATGGGATGCGGCGCAAAGACGGTGAGCTGTTGTCGGTGACTTTCCTTGAGAGTTCGCCGCAGTTCGACCGCATCATCAACCCGATCGTTGAGAACCTTAAACGTCTGGGCGTGGATGCCTCGCTTGAGCGCGTTGATACCTCGCAATTCATTGAGCGGCGGCGTGCAGGCAACTTTGATATCGTCAATGCCTCCTTGGGGCAGGGGTATGAGCCCGGCCAGCAGCTCGCACAGTTTTTTGGATCTGCGTCAGCAGAAGACAGTTCGCGCAACCCGATGCGGCTGAAAATGCCCGCAGCGGACCGTTTGATTGATGAAATCGTAACAGCAGAGACGCTTGAGGATCTGACCATCCGCACCCGCGCTTTGGACCGCGTTTTGCGCGCCGAGCGGTTCTGGATTCCGCAGTGGCAGAAGGGTGTTCATACCGTTGCCTACTATGACATGTACCGGTTCAAAGAGGTGCCGCCGCTTGGCTTAGCGCCGCTGGATAACTGGTGGTATGATGAAGAGGCTGGCGCCGCGCTGCGCGCCGCCGGTGCGTTCCAGTAGGACACTGACGTGGGAGCATATATCCTCAGGCGTTTGCTGCTTGTGATCCCCACCCTTTTGGGGATCATGATCATCAACTTCTCGCTGACGCAATTCGTACCGGGCGGGCCGATCGAACAGATCCTGGCCGAGCTTGAGGGCGGTGGCGATGTCTTTGAAGGCATCTCTGGCGGTGGCAGCGAATTGGTGGATGGCGGCGATAGCGATTATATCGGCGGGCGCGGCCTGCCTGCGGATTTCATCGCCGATCTTGAGCGCGAGTTCGGTTTTGACAAACCACCACTTGAGCGCTTCCTCAATATGATGTGGAACTACATGCGCCTCGATTTCGGCGAAAGCTATTTCCGCTCGATCAGCGTGTTCGATCTGGTGCTGGAAAAGATGCCGGTGTCGATCACCTTGGGGCTTTGGTCGACCCTGATTGCCTATATGATCTCGATTCCGTTGGGCATCAAAAAGGCCGTGCGCGATGGTACGCCCTTTGACACATGGACCTCGGGTGCGATCATCGTGGGCTATGCGATCCCGGGGTTCTTGTTTGCGATCCTGCTGATTGTGTTGTTCGCAGGCGGGTCCTATTTCCGCTTCTTCCCGCTGCGCGGGCTGACCTCGGCCAATTTTGAGGACCTGTCTTTGATCGGCAAAGTCCTTGATTATTTCTGGCACATCACGTTGCCGGTGCTGGCCTCCACCATCTCGGCCTTTGCGACGCTGACCTTGCTGACCAAGAACAGCTTTCTCGACGAGATCAAAAAGCAATATGTGATTACTGCACGCGCCAAGGGCCTGTCCGAGCGGCGGGTGCTTTATGGCCATGTGTTCCGCAACGGGATGCTGATCGTAATCTCGGGCTTTCCGGCGCTTTTCATCGGGGTGTTCTTCGGCGGGTCGCTGATTATCGAAACGCTGTTTTCGCTGGATGGTCTGGGCCGTTTGGGGTTTGAAGCGGCGGTCGCGCGCGATTATCCCGTTGTGTTCGGCACGCTGTTCGCCTTCTCGCTGATTGGCCTTGTTGTGGGAATTTTGACGGATTTGACCTATGTGCTGATCGACCCGCGCATTGATTTTGAGGCGCGGAACTGATGGCAAAACGTCCCTTCCTGTCGCCCTTGAACCAGCGCCGCGTGCGGAACTTCCGCCGCAACAGACGTGCCACTTGGTCGTTGATTATCTTCAGCATTCTCTTTGGCCTGTCGCTCTTTGCGGAATTCATCGCCAACGACAAACCCATTGCTGTCAGCTATCGCGGCGAAATCCGGATGCCGATCTTCAGCTTCTATTCCGAGCAAGATTTCGGCGGCGATTTCCCGACCGAGGCCGGCTATGGCGAGGTAGAGGTGGATTGCCTGATCGTCACCGGTGGCCTGCAAGAGTGTTTTGATGATCCCGAAGACCTCATCGCCGCTGTTGACGCAGGCGAAACGCTGGATGGCGACTTTTATGCAGGCTGGATGCTCTGGCCGATCATCCCCTATTCTTACAACACCATCGTTGATGTGGGCGGTGTCGCTCCGGCCCCGCCAAGCGCGGACAACTGGCTGGGCACTGATGATACCAAGCGCGATGTGCTGGCGCGTGTGATCTACGGGTTCCGATTATCGGTGACCTTTGCGCTGACGGTCACTGTTGCTGCCTCGATCATCGGGATCATGGCGGGGGCTGTGCAGGGGTATTTTGGCGGCTGGACCGATCTGATCTTTCAGCGGTTTATCGAAATCTGGACGGGGATGCCGTCGCTTTATGTGATCATCATTGTCTTTGCGATCCTGGGGCGAAGTTACTGGCTCCTTGTGTTCCTGACAGTGCTGTTCGGATGGCCCGCCCTTGTGGGGGTGGTCAGGGCTGAATTCCTGCGCGCCCGCAACCTTGAATATGTCCGTGCCGCCCGCGCGCTGGGCGTGCGCGACAGGACGATCATGTTCCGCCATATGCTGCCCAATGCGATGGTGGCCACGGTGACGATGCTGCCGTTTTTGGTCACGGGGGCCATCGGTGGTTTGGCGTCGCTTGATTTCTTGGGCTTCGGTTTGCCGTCCTCGGCCCCGTCGTTGGGTGAAATGACATTGCAGGCCAAACAGAACCTGCAAGCGCCGTGGCTGGGCTTTACCGCCTTCTTCACCTTCGCGATCATGCTGTCGCTTCTGGTCTTCGTCTTTGAAGGGGTGCGCGATGCCTTTGATCCGCGCAAAACCTTTGTGGCCGACGGCGATGTCGTAACGGATGAGGCCCTATTTGAGACTGAAGCCACAGGGGCCGACGCGCGATGAATACCCCTGTCCTTGATGTGAATAACCTGCGCGTTGCCTTCCGGCAGGATGGTGGCACGACCCATGCGGTCAAAGGCGTGTCCTTTCAGGTGCAAAAGGGTGAAACCGTTGCCATTGTGGGCGAGAGCGGGTCTGGCAAATCCGTAACCGCGCTCTCAACTGTGCAATTGCTGGGCGACAGCGCTGTGATGGCAGGGTCCATCAAATACGCAGGCGCGGAAATGGTCGGCGCGGATGAACACGCCTTGCGCCGCGTGCGCGGCAACGACATCAGCTTTATTTTCCAAGAGCCGATGACCTCGCTCAACCCGCTGCACACGCTGGAGAAACAACTGGCCGAAAGCATCGAGTTGCATCAGGGTCTGCGCGGTGCGGCGGTACGCGCGCGCATCATTGAACTGTTGGAGCGTGTCGGTATTCGCGATGCGGAAAGCCGCCTTGGGGCCTATCCGCACCAACTCTCGGGCGGGCAGCGCCAAAGGGTGATGATCGCGATGGCGCTGGCGAACGGGCCCGAACTGCTGATCGCGGATGAACCGACGACAGCTTTGGATGTGACCATTCAGGCGCAGATTCTGGATTTGCTGGCCGATCTCAAGCGCAATGAGGGCATGTCGATGCTCTTTATCACCCATGATCTGACGATCGTGCGCAAGATTGCCGATCGGGTCTGTGTGATGAAAGACGGGCTGATCGTGGAAACTGGGCCGACAGCCGCGCTGTTCGCGAACCCGCAGCACCCTTACACGCAGATGCTCTTGGCGGCGGAATCAACCGGTGTGCCTGCCCCTGTGCAGGCCGATGCGCCGGTGATTCTGGAAACCGAAAGCGCCAGAATATGGTTCCCGATCCAGCGCGGTTTGTTGAAGCGCACGGTGGGGTATATCAAAGCGGTCAATGACGCGACGCTGACGGTACGCGCGGGCGAAACCTTGGGTGTTGTGGGCGAAAGCGGGTCTGGCAAGACCACGCTGGCGCTGGCGGTGATGCGGTTGATCCGCTCGGAAGGGCGGATCACCTTTCGGGGCGCGGATATTCAGCATTTCAACCAACGGCAGATGCGGCCCCTGCGCAGTGACATGCAGATCGTGTTCCAAGACCCCTATGGTTCGCTGAGCCCACGCATGACGGTGGCAGAGATTATCGCCGAAGGTCTGGGCGTGCATGGGGTAGAGCCCGGACGCAACAGGCGCGATATGGTGGCCGAGATCATGGGCGAGGTGGGCCTCGATCCGGTCTTGATGGACCGCTATCCGCATGAATTTTCAGGCGGCCAGCGTCAGCGCATCGCGATTGCGCGCGCGATGATCCTGCGGCCCAAATTGCTGATTTTGGATGAGCCGACCTCGGCGCTCGATATGACAGTACAGGTGCAAATCGTGCAGTTGCTGCGCGACCTGCAACAGAAATACGGGCTGGCCTATCTGTTTATCAGTCACGATCTGAAGGTCGTGCGTGCGCTATCCCATAAGGTGATGGTGATGAAGCAAGGCGATGTGGTCGAGGCAGGGGATGCGGATGCGATCTTTGACGCGCCGCAGACGGAATATACCCGTGCGCTGATGGCGGCAGCATTTGAAGGTAAGGTTGCATAGCCGGCGTTTTACAAAACGCTGGTCCAGAATAACTTAAGGTTTCAGGGCGTGATTAGCCCTCTGACCCAATCATAAAGCAAGTTGTGCCGCGCGCCTGCAGGCGCCGACAGGCCAGATCGGCCCCTTCGCGGGTCAGCCCCATAAAGTTGGCGTCAAAGCCACCAGAGCGCTGGACCACGCGGCGGAGCGAGCCATCAAGCGCGCTCATCTCGTTTAGCGCAACCCGCAACAAGACCCGTTCGGCGTCATAACGCGTGTTATACCGCCCCACGTTGACACCCCAATGCCGCCCACCGGATGTCGAGATGCGTGTCACAACCTCTGGTCCTGTGTCTGTGATGGTGGTTTGGGGTGTCAGAGCGGCGACCTGTGTCTGTGGTGAGGGACGAGCTACAGGTGTGACCGCGGGAACAGCGTTTGCAATGACTTGCGTGGGAGGTGCTGTTGGGGTTGAGGCGCCGAGCGCTTCGGCGACGGCCGCGTTGACCGTATCGGCGATGGCTGCGTTGATCACATCGGTATCAACGGCTGCTACGAGGATTTCTTCGGAAACCGGCGCGCTTGTTGGGCGTGCAGTGGGGCGGATGCTGCGTGTGATCAGGCCGCTGACGCGTACGATCTTGCCGGGGTTGGCCTGACCGCCACCGTCAGAGCTGGACAGCATCGGTGCCGGTGGATTCGGGGGACGGACTGTTGCGCTCGTCGGTGCGCGGTTAAAGCCCATGTCCATCAGCTCGGTGATGCGGGCGTTGCGCGCCGAGGTGGACGATCCGCCAAAGACAGTTGCGATAATCCGCTCTTGGCCACGCTGTGCCGAGGCGACGAGGTTAAAACCAGCGGCCCGTGTATATCCTGTCTTGATGCCATCGCCGCCTTCATAGCTATCAAGCCAGCGACGGTTGGTGTGACGCACGGTTGCGATGCCAGCATCGGCAGAGCGGCGTGAGAACAGGTTATAATACTGCGGGAAATCATAGATCACGTGGCGACCCAATACGGTCATATCGCGCGCAGTCGACAAATGGCCCGCTTGGGTCAGACCATGCGCGTTCAGAAAGTTCGTATTGCGCATGCCCATCGCACGTGCCGTGCGGTTCATCCGTGTGGCAAAGGCCGCTTCCGATCCGGAAATCGCTTCGCCAATGGCGGTGGCGGCATCGTTGGCAGATTTTACCGCAGCGGCGCGCAACAAAAAGCGCAGAGCAATGGTTTGTCCCTCACGCAGGCCAAGCTTCGACGGGGGCTCGGACGCTGCCAGACGGCTGATGCGGACGGGCGTATCAAGTGTGATCTCACCGCGTTCAATAGCCTGAAAGGCGACATAGAGCGTCATCATTTTTGTCAGCGATGCCGGATGCAACTCCGTGTCGGCGTTGCGCGAATGCAAAACCTCACCGGTGCGCGCGTCCATTACCATGGCCGCGTAGGGTGCCGCTGTTGCACGCACGGGGGCGAACACCATCGATACCAGAATTACACATAGAAATAGCCCGTGGAGGGCCCGCTGTCCCAGACGACTTGTCACGTCGCTTGCCTCTTTTTCTGCCTCAGTGACCCCGGATTTTTCCGGTGGTCTTATTGTTATGAAGGAACGCTAACATAAGTCGCGTTTTCAGAAAATACCCTAAATTCAAAGACTTTTCCGGCGCTTATCGCCTATATCCTCAACATGTAGTAAGGTGGCGCGAACGCGGCGCAAGATAGCTGATTTTTCCACCTGACACAGGCTGAGATTGATTGTGATAGATGGGGTTTTCATGCCCAACCTGTGCCTTATATATAACGCCAAGCACACAAGGCGGATGGAATGCGCAAAGAGTTTTACATGATGGCAGACAAAAAGGGTGAAGACGACGGCAACGTCGGTGTCGCGCTTGAGACAAAGCCCAAGACCAAGCGCCCGCCGATGTATAAGGTTCTGATCCTGAACGACGATTTCACGCCGATGGAATTTGTCGTGCATGTATTGGAACGGTTTTTCGGCCTTTCGCATGCGCAGGCATTCGAGCTGATGTTGACTGTGCATAAGAAAGGTGTCGCTGTTGTTGGCGTCTTCAGTCACGAGATCGCCGAAACGAAAGTCGCGCAGGTGATGGATTTTGCCCAGCGTCATCAGCACCCCCTCCAATGTACGATGGAGAAAGAATAGCGTCGCCGCTGTTCGCACCCCCAGATGTCCCAATCCCGTCTCAGCACCGCTATCGAAGATGGCCTGATCGCGTTGCCATCCGGCAACATTTCCCTCATGCGCCCGCCGGCGACTTATGATGTGTCGGCGTTGCCGCGCGATCATATTCGTATCGTGCACGGCTTTTATCCCGATGTCGCAGCGTGGCAGGCGGCTGGTTATGAAGTGACGCAGGATCTGCAGGACACCACCATCGCCGTCGTCGTTGTTCCACGGTCCAAAGCGCTGGCCCGTGCCATGGTTGCCGAAGCCTGCGCCAAAGCTGATTTCGTGATCGTCGACGGGCAAAAGACGGATGGCGTGGATAGCCTGTTCAAATCCTGCCGCAAGATCTTGGGCAACTTGCCCTCGATTCCTAAAGGGCACGGGCGGATCTTCTGGTTTGCCGCGACAGATGCCTTTGCAGATTGGACAGCACCCGCACCCGCCAAAGGCCCACATGGCTATTTCACGACCGCAGGCGTCTTCTCGGATGGTGCCGTTGATGCAGGCTCGGCCCTGCTGGCCGAGGCGCTTCCCGCAAAACTGCCTGCGCGCATCGCTGATCTGGGCGCAGGATGGGGGTATCTTGCCGCACCGATCCTGGCGCGCGACGGTGTGAAGTCGCTTGACCTGATTGAGGCAGAGGCGCTGTCCCTACACTGCGCCAAGCTGAATGTCAGCGACCCGCGTGTCCATTTCCATTGGGCGGACGCGACGCAGTTTGATGGATCGGGATACGACGGGATTGTCATGAACCCGCCGTTCCACACATCCCGCGCTTCTGATCCCAGCTTGGGGCGCAGTTTTATCCAAGCGGCGGCCCGCCTTTTGGCCCCGCATGGCAAGCTATGGATGGTTGCCAACCGCCATTTGCCCTATGAGGCGACACTGAACGAATGTTTCCGCAATGTGGAAATGATCGCCGGAAACGGTGCGTTTAAAGTATTCCACGCCAACCGGCCGCAGCGCTGACCGGATCAAGGGAGAGCAAAGATGTCATTTTCCATTTCTGGCAAGACGGCAATTGTTACAGGGGCTGCCAATGGTGTCGGTCTGGCCATCGGGCGTCATTTTGTCCGGATGGGGGCCAATGTTGTCTTTGCCGACATGGACGAAAAAGCGCTGATCCACGAGATCGGCGAAGAGGCGGAGAAGGAAGAGAATATCCTGATCTTTGCCGGCGATCTGCGCAAGAAACTGACGATTGCGAACCTCTTGTCCGCGACCATCGATGCCTTTGAGCGGGTGGATATTCTGGTCAATGCATCGCGGCAGGTCATGGAAACCGACCCGCTTGATCCTGACGATAACTCTGTCGAGGAACTGTTGCAGCAAAACGCGATGACGGCCCTGCGCGTAAGCCAAGCCGTGGCGCGCCGCATGATCAAACAGGCCGACGGCGAGACAGGCGCGCCGATTGGGTCCATTGTGAACCTCAGCTCGATTGCGGCACGGCGCACGCACCCTGATTTGCTGGCCTATTCGGTCAGCTCTGCCGCCTCGGACCAGATGACCCGATCTTTGGCGGTGGCGCTTGCCTCGCACGGCATCCGCGTGAATGCAGTGGCCTTTGGCAGCGTGATGAGCGCGAGCCTGAAAGGATCGCTGAAGGACCATGATGAGGTACGCGAAGCGATTGTGGAAAGCACACCGCTGCACCGCATTGCAAGCCCGGGTGAGGTGTCAGATGCCGTGCAGTATCTTGCCTCGGATGCTGCGGCCTTTGTGACCGGACAGATCATCACGGTTGACGGTGGCCGGACCTTGATTGATCCAGCGGCGGTCGCGGCCCATTAATTATTCAGGGTTCTGCGCAATACATTGCAACACGGCCTGATTTGACGCCGCTTGCGTTTGTGCAAAGCGTTCTTCCAGTGATGCCAGCTTTGCGCGTTCTGCATTCAGGTCGATCGCGACAGGTACCGTTATGGTGAACGTGTCGGTTTCATCGCAACGGAAGGTAAAGGTCGTTCCGTCTTCGTTGCGCCCGCGACAGGTTTCGCGCACCGTCCGAACCTCTTGCCGTTCTTCAAGCGCATAACCGCGTGCCAGATTTGCGCGGGTTTCGTTGATCAGACTGCTCAGAATGCGGGTGTCGCGTGTGACTTGGCTGATGCATTGCTCGCGCGGGGTGGCGCAGGCCGTCAGAACCGCAAGGGGAAGCATGAAAAGAGCGAGGCGCATAGAGCTGTCTCCGGTTTTGTTCTGGATCATCGTGGCATGATCATTATGGTGCTTAAAGACACAGAACACATGTTATTCAATATCAGGGACAAAGACCAAGTATGTCAGACGGTTTCGAAGCGGAAAAAAGCAAAGCATCATCATGGTTCCGCACATTGCGCGATGAGATCGTGGCCTCTTTTGAAGGACTGGAAGACAGCCACAAAGGCGAAGGTGATGTTGGCCGGTTCGAAGTGTCCGAAACCAAACGCACGTCTGATGATGGATCAGACGCTGGCGGCGGGTTAATGTCCGTCATGCGCGGTGGCCGTGTGTTTGAGAAAGTCGGCGTCAACGTTTCAACGGTTTATGGCCAGTTGGGTGATGCGGCGCAAAAGGCCATGGCCGCCCGTGGTGTGCCCGGCATGGCCGAGGATCCGCGCTTTTGGGCCTCGGGCATCTCATTGGTGGCCCATATGCAAAACCCCCACGCGCCCGCTGTGCATATGAACACGCGGATGTTCTGGACACCACATGCGTGGTGGTTTGGTGGCGGGTCTGACCTGAACCCATGTATCGAATACGCCGAGGATACCGCGCATTTCCACGCGACCCAGAAAGCGCATCTCGATCCGCATGGCGAAGACCATTATCCCAAGCTGAAGGCATGGGCGGATGAGTATTTCTATATCCCCCACCGCAACCGCGCCCGTGGTGTGGGTGGTATCTTTATGGATGACTACTGCACCGGCGATTGGGAGGCGGATTTCACGCTGACCCAGGATATCGGCAAGGCGTTCTTGCCTGCCTATGTGCCACTTGTTGAAAAGCGTCGCGACACGCCTTGGACGGATGCGGACAAAGACACACAGCTGATCCACCGTGGACTCTATGCCGAATATAATTTGGTCTATGACCGTGGCACAAAGTTTGGCCTGACGACGGGGCATGATGCCAACGCCGTGTTGATGAGCCTGCCGCCTTTGGCGAAGTGGGTCTGAGCTAGTCCACCTGAATAAAGCGTGGCCCGTCGATATCGCGGCCACTTGGGGTGACCGGTGGCTGGCGGGTCGAGGCGGGCATGACATTGCCCGCAGCCATCTGCATCAACGCGACCCGTACCATAAAGGGCGGGACATCTTGGGGCAGGCCCATCGCGAGCATGTCATAGGCCCGCGGTGGTGCCACAACGACAAAAACCTTGGCCGCGCGCATCATCCGAAGCCCCATTGGATAGCGTTGCCCTTCGGGCGCACCAAGGGCCGTGATGTCTTCGGCCGTTGCGGGGATCAGGAATATCCACGCGCACAGAAACAAAAGCCCCGCGCGGACGACCGCGCGAAAGCTGTAATAGGCAAATCGCAAGGTGAAAGGTATTTTCAACGCGGGCTCCTGTCTGTGTGTCCAGACTACCGCCTCACGTTGGAAAATCCAGTCTTACGCCCCGCGCACCGTATCAATCATCAACTGCACATTGGCCGGATCGGCATCGGGTGTGATCCCGTGACCAAGGTTGAAGATATGCGGCCCGTTTGACAGCGCATCAACGATGCGGCGCGTCTCGGACACCAGACCTGCACCCCCTGTGACCATATGCGAGGATTTCAGGTTCCCCTGCACGCAGCCATCTTTTTGGACGTGTTCGGCAACCCAAGCGGCATCGACACCGTCATCGACCGCCACACAATCGGCACCAGTCGCTGCGTGAACGCCCGCGTATTTCGTCCCCGCACCGCGTGGGAAGGCAATCACAGGAATGCCGGGGTGCTTTTCTTTCAGCGCTGCGGTGATGCGCTGCATCGGCTTGATCGAATAGTTCGTGAAATCATCGCCTTCAAGCGAACCTGCCCAGCTATCAAAGAGCTTCACACATTCAGCACCGGCTTCGATCTGTTTGGACAGATATTCGATGGTGCCTTCGGTCAGGCGGTTGATGATTCCCTCAAAGACAGGTTTGTTTTCTGCCTTCAGCGCATGGGCCGGTCCTTGGTCCGGCGTGCCTTGGCCCGCAATCATATAGGTCGCAACGGTCCATGGCGCGCCTGCGAAACCGATCAAGGTGGTTTCCTTGGGCAGTTCTTGGGACAGGATCTTCACGGTCTCATAAACAGGGTTCAGCGTGTCGTGAATCGCTTCCGTGGGTTTGAGTTGGGCAAGCTCATCAGCAGAGGTAATTGTTGAAAGACGCGGCCCCTCACCAGTCACAAACCACAGGTCCGCGCCAAGTGCCTGTGGCAAAAGCAGAATATCTGCAAAAAGAATCGCTGCATCAAAGCCGTAGCGCCGGATGGGCTGTAACGTGACCTCGGCGGCGAGTTCGGGATTGTAGCAAAGCGACAAAAAGTCACCCGCCTGGGCCCGCGTGGCCTTATATTCGGGCAAATAACGCCCGGCCTGACGCATCATCCAGATAGGAGGCGTGGGAAGTGTTTCGCCTGCGAGGGCTCGGAGAATGGTCTTTTGCTGCGCCATGAGATGTCCTTTTGTACTGTTCCTGTGGTCCCAATTGCAGAAGAAGTTGTCAAGGGAGTTGTCAGGCTAGGTTTACACGTCTAACAATCCAAACATGACAGTTATTTTGCCAACACCCGCTTCGCCTTTCAATATCGGAACCCGTGGTTCGCCTTTGGCTTTGGCCCAAGCGCATGAAACACGCGCAAGGCTGATGTCGGCGTTCGACCTCCCCGAAGAGGCCTTTGCGATCTGCGTGATCAAGGTCACCGGTGACGCCATTCAGGACCGTCCGCTCAAAGAGATCGGTGGCAAGGGTCTGTTCACCCGCGAGATTGAAGAGGCGCTGCTGGACGGGTCGATTGATATCGCCGTCCACTCGATGAAGGATATGCCGGTTGAACAGCCCGGTGGGTTGTTGCTCGATACCTATCTGCCGCGTGAAGACGTGCGCGATGCGTTTGTGTCGCTCAGCGCCAAAGGGCTGGATGATCTGGCGCAGGGGGCGACGGTTGGCACATCGTCCTTGCGCCGCCGGTCACAACTGCTGGCCAAGCGTCCTGACCTGAATATCGTTGAATTCCGTGGCAACGTGCAGACGCGCCTGAAGAAACTGGGTGACGGGGTGGCCGAGGCCACGTTCCTTGCGATGGCGGGTCTGAACCGCCTGAACATGACAGACGTGCCGCGCACCGCTGTGGCACCCGAAGATATGCTGCCTGCCGTCGCGCAGGGTGCGATTGGAATTGAACGGCGCGGTGACGATAGCCGTGCGGCCATGATGCTTGAGGCAATCCATGACGGCCCCACGGGCCAAAGATTGGCAGCCGAGCGGACGTTCCTTGCCCATCTGGATGGGTCCTGTGAAACGCCTATTGGCGGTCTGGCGGAATTGAATGGTGGTTCGATCCGCTTGCGCGGTGAGATTTTGCGCACCGATGGCACTCAAGTTTTTGCCGACGATATGGAAGGCGCGATTGAAGATGGGGCCGAAATGGGCCGCGCGATGGCGGCCAAGTTGCTTGCGCAGGCAGGGCCGGATTTCTTCTGATCCTACTGCGGGATCACCTTGCCGGGGTTCAGGATGTTGTTGGGATCAAGGGCGGCCTTGATCGCGCGCATTGCATCGAGTGCCACAGGATCTTTGCGCCGCCTCATCGTGTCCAGCTTTGACACCCCGATCCCGTGCTCGGCACTAAACGACCCGCCAAGCTCCTGCACCACATCCTCAACCGCCTCAACCAGTGCCTTCATGACGTCAGGGTCATTGCGGCTGATATAGCTGGTGTGATGGATGTTCCCGTCGCCAAGGTGCGCGACGATCACCTCGTCTGCATCAGGATCAATCGCTTTGATGCGCGGGGTGAGCATTTCTTCAAAGGCCGCCACTTTATCCAGCGGCACTGCCACATCGGTATTCACAAAAACGCCGCCGAAAAACGCCACTTCACCTGCGTCCTCTCGGCGTTTCCAAATCTCGCGGCGTTGCGCTTCGTTCTGCGCGATGATCGCGTCGAGCACGGTGCCTTCTTCCAGCATCGCGCCAAGGGTCTCTTCCAGCGCGCTGACGACGGGTAGGCTGCCGTCAGGATTGGGGATCGCGTCTTTGGTACGGGTCGCGGCGACCTCGATCATGATGTTGACGTCATAGTCTTCGTCAAAGGGTCCGGTGACATTGGGAAAGAGTTGCCGGTGTTTGTCGATATAGCTGCGCGGCATGTATTCAAAAGCCTCCACGCCGTTACCGGTTTCGTCCTGCAATTTATAGAGCAAGGTCAGCGCATCTGACAGCGATGGCACAGCGACCATCGCTGTGGCGTAGGCCTGCGGCTTGGGCCGCAGTTTCAGGACCGCGGCGGTGATGATGCCAAGCGTCCCCTCGGCCCCGATCACAAGGTTGCGCAGGTCCAGACCAGAGTTGTCTTTGTGCAGCGCGCTCATCAGGTTCATGACGCGACCGTCGGCCATCACGACCTCAAGCCCGAGGCAAAGGCCCCGTGTGCTGCCGTAGCGGACCACATTGGAACCGCCAGCATTGGTTGAGAGTAGCCCACCAATCATGGCGGACCCGCGCGCGCCAAGGGTGAGAGGGAAAATCAGGTCATGTGCCTCAGCTGCGTCGTGCAGGGTCGACAGAATCACGCCAGCGCCGACTGTCGCGGTGCGGCCGTCCACGTTGATGTCATAGATGTCGTTCAGGCGCTCAACCGAGAGCATGAGCGCGTCTTGCGCAAGCGTCGCCCCTGTCAGCCCTGTGCGGCCTGAGGCGGGCACAACAGGCGTCTTGGTCGCATTCGCGATTTTGAGAATCGCTGAAACCTCAGCGGTGGACGCAGGTCGCAGTACGGCTAGCGGAGTCGAGGTATAAGCTCCGGTCCAGTCCTTGCCGTAGGGGGCTGCATCAGCGCCTGTCAGGATGCGGTCTGCGCCGATGGCGTCTGCGATTTGGTCAAGAACTGTCATGGCTGCGCTTTCGGTTATTCGCCGCCACGCTAGACCGAAAGGGCACAAGGGGGAAGCGGCGCCGGCGCTGTTTCTAGAGGTCAGACTTGGACAGCGTGTAGGTTTTACAAGGTTCGTTATAGTGCGTTTCAATGCCGCGAAAGCGCATGCCAATCCGCTCCATCACGCGGTGTGATGCGATATTCTGTTGGTGCGCCACGGCGATGAGATGATCCACGCCGATGCTGTCAAACCCGTAAGTGGCGGCGGCTTTGCCAGCTTCTGTTGCATATCCGTTGCCAGTTGCCGATCCGGTTAGACGCCAGCCGATCTCAAGCGGTGCTGCGGGGTCATTCGCCACATGCTGGAGGCAGGCCGCCCCGATGATATCTTCGGTGTCGCACCGGATCAGGGCCCACCAGCCAAAGTGGAGCGTTTTCCAGCGTTCCCGCACCAGCCGGATTTTGGTCAGCGTCTCATCCAGTGTTTCTGGCTTGCCGAAGGTCAGGAATTCCATGACCTGCGGCTCGTTATTGATGGCATTCAAGGCAGGCGCATGTGCGATGGCGAAGGGCTCCATGCGGAGCCGCTCAGTCAGGATGGTCGCGGTTTGAAAGATATCGGTCATAGCAATAATCTATCGTCAGCAAACGGCGTGCCAACCCACGATCGCAAGTGATTTGAGAGGGTGGTGGTGGCGTGGGGGAGATTTGAACTCCCGACCTAACGATTATGAGTCGTTCGCTCTAACCAACTGAGCTACCGCGCCGTACCACGAGCGTCCGATTACGCAATGGTGGCAGGGGTGTCAAACCGATTCTGACAGTAAGGTGGGTTTAAACCCACCTTACCTTGTCTCAATCGGGCCACGCCCCCTAGTCGTACCGCAGTTCGGTCGCTTTGCCGCGGAAGATAAAGTACGACAGAACCGTATATCCCATGATCGTCGGCAGCACGATGCAGGTTCCGATCAGGATGATAAACAGGCTCTCTGGTGCGCTTGCTGCCTCATAGATCGTGATCTGTTCAGGCACCACATAGGGGTAGAAGCTGTACGCCATCCCCCCGAACGCCGTGACCCAAAGCGCTGTTGCTACGGCAAACGGCTGCCATGACCGGCGGTCCGCAGCGTAGGGCATTTTGCGTAGCATCGACCAAAGCCAGACCACCAAAACGGCAGACAGAATTGGCAGGGGCGAGAGATAAAGCGCCTCGGGCCAGCTGAACCATTTGTCAAAAATGCGGGTGCTGACAAATGGGGTCGCCAGCGAGATCGCGCCGATGCCCAGCACAAGTCCCCAGATGCCACCCTTGGCCCATTCCACCGCTTTGGCTTGCAGCACAGCGGATGTCTTGTGGATGATCCATGTGGCACCGATGAAGCTATAACCAACGGTCAGGAACACCGACGTGAGGATAGCAAATCCCACATGCGCCAAAGTCCATTCCAGACCCATGACGTACATGCCAAGCATGAAGCCTTGGCTGAGCGAGGTCATCAGTGATCCGGCAAAGAACGCATTGTTCCAAAGGTGCTTGTGCGGTGCAGGGGCCTTGGCGCGGAATTCAAACGCGACACCGCGTAGGATCAATCCGATGAGCATGATCGCCACCGGCAGATACAGCGCCGTCAGGATCGCCCCATGTGCCGATGGAAAGGCCACCAGCAACAGGCCCACGGCCAGCACAAGCCATGTTTCGTTCGCGTCCCAGAATGGCCCGATCGAGGCAATCATCCGGTCTTTTTCATCGTCATTGGCGAAGGGGAACAGCACCCCCACGCCAAGATCAAATCCATCAAGAATCACGTAGATCAGGATGGACACGCCCATCAGCGCGGCAAAGACAAAGGGCAGCCAGATGGTTGGGTCACCAAAATATTCCATGCTCTTTACTCCGCTGGCATTGCTTTGGGGCCCGCCGCAGGTGACGGGGCAATGCGTGTGCCGATATTTTCACCAAGCGCCGTTTTGCGTGCCAGATAGAAGATGACAAAGATGTAGGCTGCCAAAAGGCCCGCATAGACGACCAGATAGGCAATCAGTGTCGAGAGGACCATTGGGGCCGGCACATCGGCCACGGCCTCTTTGGTGGTCATCACACCTTGCACCAGCCATGGCTGCCGCCCGATCTCGGTGGTGTACCAACCGGCCAATGTGGCCACCCAGCCGCTAAAGCTCATGCCGATCAACGCATAGAACATTGGTTTCGGCAGCCCTTCGACCCCGCGCTTGCGGCGCATGATCATATATGTCGCGGACCAGCTCACCAATAGCATCAAAAGCCCGGTGCCCACCATCACCCGGAAGGACCAGAACACTGGCGACACCCGTGGGTGCAATACTTCGCCATCCTCGGTTACAAAGTCGTTCAAACCCTGTACTTCGCCATTCCAGTCATGGGTCAGGATGAAAGAGGCCAGTTTCGGAATACCGATCTCAAATCGATTTTCGCGCGCTTCTTCATCGGGGATCGCAAACAAGACCAAAGGCACGCCTGTGGATGTTTCCCAATTGCCTTCCATCGCGGCAACCTTGGCGGGCTGATATTCTTTGGTGTTCAGGCCGTGGAAGTCGCCCACAAGGATCTGGACAGGGATCAACAACGCCGCAGCGACGATTGCCGTTTTCATCGCCACGCGCACCCCTTCCGTGCGCCCACCAATCAGCCAGCGGAACGCGCTGACACCGGCAATCAGGAAACTGACGGTCAGGAAGCTTGCCAAGACCATATGCCCAAACCGGTAAGGCATGGAGGGGTTAAAGATAATTGCCGACCAATCTGTTGCGTGGGCCACGCCATCAATCATCTCGAACCCTTGGGGTGTGTGCATCCAAGAGTTCAGAACAATGATCCAGAAGGCCGACATCAAGGTGCCGAACGCCACAAGGAAGGTCGCCAATGTGTGCACCCAGTTGGGCACGCGACTAAAACCAAAGAGCATGATGCCAAGAAAGACGGCCTCAAGGAAGAAGGCGGTCATAATCTCGTAGGCCAAGAGCGGGCCTGCAATATTGCCCACTGTTTCCATAAATCCGGGCCAGTTGGTGCCGAATTGGAACGACATCGTAATGCCGGATACAACGCCCATCGCAAAGGACAGTGCAAAGATTTTCACCCAGAAACGGTAGGCTTCCATCCAGCGCTCTTCCCCGGTCCGGTTGTAGCGCAGTTTAAAGAACAGAAGCACCCAGCCCAATGCGATCGTGATCGTGGGAAACAGGATGTGAAATGAAATGTTCGCGGCAAATTGGATGCGCGATAGAAGAAGGGTTTCAAGTTCCATAGCGTGGTTTCGTCTTTCTGGGCGGCCTAATCCGCTTGGAACTTAGATAGATGTCCCGGCGGGTAAGTCAGGGGGGTGCGACAGCAAGGCGCGCTCAGTGAACCACACAGCGTTCATGACGAAATCTATGTAAAATTAGCCAAGAAAATGAGTAACTTTTGCCAAGCTGGGGTGGCTGCGGTGGTCTGTCAGGTCGCCCTTTCAAACCGCCATTGTGTCACTTGATGATAGGCCTTGTCCGGGGTGACCTTGATCGAGGGAAAGCCGCTATTGTTGGGCGCATCCGGCCAGTGCTGTGGTTCAATCACAATGCCTTCATAAACCGGCTTGCCCGGACGGTGTGAACCCGCGGCATCGTGGATTTGCATGCCAGGCTCGGTCGTGGCGAGGGTCATTTCCAGCCCGGAGGCACCCGTCAGCCAAAGTACGTCGCGAAGATCGGTGGCCTCCTGCGACAGACAGAAATTGTGATCAAGAGCGGGCGCACCCTTCACCAGCTTGCGACTTGTGCGGAAATCCATCTGTGTGCCTGCGACCGGTACGACCTCACCGGTGGGGCAGGTCCGTGCATCAATGGGCAGATAGTGATCTGCCGCGATGCGCAACTGGTGGCCCTCCCACGTTTCGCTGCCATCAAGGTTCCAATAGATATGACTGGCGAAATTCATGCAGGTGGTAGCGTCGGTTGTCCCGTCAATTTGCATCGTCAAAGTCGCGGGCGCGCTGACTTGATAGGTCACCCGAATATCGCGGTTCCCGGGCAGACCCGCCGCCCCATCTGACAAACGCAGGCCAAGCGTGACGCGGTCAGCGCTTTGCTCCAGCACCTTCCAGTTTTTGCGATGCACGCCGTCACTGCCCGAATGCAGATGTGTTTCGCCGTTCTCGTTGCGTTCAAGCTCGTGCATCATCCCGTCAAGCCGCACGCGGGAATTGCCGATGCGGTTGGCGATCGGGCCGACAATTGCGCCGAAGTAATCCATCGAGGCCGCGTAGTCCTCAAACTGCTCTGATCCAAGCGAGAGGTTATAAGGCACCCCCGCCAAACGCACCGATTGTACGGTTGCCCCCAGTGTCAGAATGGCGACCGTCAGGTCCCCGCCTGAAATCGTGATCTGGTGAACGTCCTGCCCGTCTTTCGTTGTCCCAAAAACGGTCATCCCAGTGCCTCCCAATGCACACCCGCGGGCGCAATGGTCACGCCCTCCCACGTCTGCGGGACGCTGGCATAGTTGAAATAAAAGCGGTGCGATGGTGTGTCCCGCAGGCGCAGGCCCTCGGGGAGCTGCTTGGTCTCCAGCGCGAGTTCGTCGCAAACCCCCGCAATGATCTGATCAAACGTGCCATCATCGGGCCATCCCGCAAGATAACGCAGCGTTTTGGTGCCCATGATGGCAGGCTGCCCTGCGGCGGTTGCAACATAGGTCTCGGCGCTGCCTTCAAGATGCTCGAACCAATGCAGGAATTGCCCGCCGTTCTCTAATGCTATGCCATCATCTGGCGGCATGCTTTCGGTCAAAGCAACGCTGACATCAAGACCCGGCAGATTGGGACCAAGCGGTGTGGGGATGCTCAACTCGTCGGTCTTCGTATCACTGCGGGGTCCGATCAGGGCGATGCCTTCAAAACGGCCCAAGGCGGCGCGTAGCGGGTCCGACAAAGACATGATCCCCGGTGCCATGACCAATTTATAGGCCGACAAATCAGCCGTGTCGGGTGGCAGGATATCAATGTTCAACCCCGCACGGCGCAGCGCGCGATAGGCCGCAAAGGCAAGGCGGAACATCTCGAAATCGGCCCCTTGCGGCTGGGCATCCCAGCCCCATGCGCTTTCATAATCAAAGACCAGTGCGGCTTGCGCTTTGGCGGTGCCAACATCGGGCAATGCGGCGAATTCATCGGCCACTTGGCGTGCCTCGGCCAAAGCCGGCGCTGGTGCGCTATCAGGGCGCAGTAATCCGGCATGCATCTGCTCTTGCGCAAAGGGCGCTTGCCGCCAGCGGAAATAGCACACGGTTTCGGCCCCATGGGCAAAGGCCTCCCACGCCCAAAGCCGCGCCATGCCGGGCAGGGGGGCGGGGTTGTAGGGGGCCCAGTTCACCGGACCGGGCTGTTGTTCCATCACCCACATCCGGCCTTTGCCGACAGCGCGGTACAGATCGTGGTGAAAGGCCTGATTGTCGGGGTGGCCCTGGCGCAGGAAGGCGCGTTTGAATTCCGGCGTCCCTTCAAGACGGTCGGACAGAAAGCCGATCGGATAGCTGTCCCAAGATGCGATATCGAGGTCAGCGCCGACTTTCCAATGATCAAACGTCGTGATCCGCCCCATGTAGTTGTGGATCAGCGGCGCGTCGGTGTGTTTGCGCAGCGCGTCCACTTGTACCTTGTTGAAGGCCACCACCTGATCGGAACTATAGCGCCGGAACGCCAGCTGATGCGGATGGTTGGGTTCTGTCACCGTCAGATTGGGCAGGTCGATCTGGTCGAACGTGTCATAGTCCATCGACCAAAAAACATTCCCCCACGCACGGTTCAGCGCATCCGTGGACTGGTATTTCTGCGCCAGCCAGTCCTGAAACCCTTTGCGCGCAGCAACCGAATAGCTCAGCGTGGTGTCGTGGCAATCGTATTCGTTATCGACCTGCCATGCGGCGACATGGGGGTTTTTGCCATAGCGTTCCCCCATGAGGCGGGCAATGCGGCGGCATTCCTCGCGGTAACCCAAATGGCTAAAGTCATAGTGCCGGCGCGACCCGAATTTACGCGGCTGGCCTTGGGCATCGACGGCCAGCATATCGGGGTATTTGTCCACCATCCAACGCGGCGGCGTTGCTGTGGGCGTGCCAAGCACAATCTTCAGGCCCGCCTCGCCCAAAACGGCTATGGCGCGGTCCAACCACTCCCATGTGAAAGTGCCGGGCTTTGGTTCCATGCGCGCCCATGCGAATTCACCGATCCGCACCCATGTCAGCCCGGTTTCGACCATCAGGGCGGCATCGGTCGCCCACTGATCCTCGGGCCAGTGTTCGGGGTAATAACATACGCCGAGTGTGCGTTTCATGGCAGTCCTTTTGAGTTTTGGGGCAAGATGAAGGGGGGCGCCCCGTTAGAGGATCACACGGTGTTCCTGTTGGCCAGTGTAACGTGTTTGTGCGGCAAAGGTCTTGCCTTCATCGGGGCCGTCGAGCCCGACTGCGGCACTTGTACAGAAAAGGGTTTGCAGGTCATCACCACCAAAAGCGGGGCAAGAGGTTTGCTTGGCTGCAAAGCTGACGCTTTCGATGAAATCGCCCTTTGGATCATAGCCTGCGATGCGCCCCACACCCCATTGCGCATTCCACAGGTTGCCCCCGGCATCGACCACGGCCCCATCGGGGCGGAAAGGCGTGCCGTGCAGATCGATATGCAGGACCGGATCGCCCACAGGCCAGCCGTCAGCATCGAGTGCGACGCGCATGATCTGCTGCGTTGGTGTATCCGTGAAATAGGCCGTTTGGCCATCAGGCGCAAAGCAGATCGCGTTGGAAATGGTGATCTGCGAATAAAGCTGACGTAGCTCGCCTTTGTAGTAGCGATAGATCGCACCCGCGCCCGCTTCGGCCTCAATTCCCATGGTCCCGATCCAGAAGCCACCCTTGGGATCAGCGCGCCCGTCATTGGACCGTGTGACCGGATTGTCGGCCTCGAGCGGGGTGACCACGTCAATGTCGCCTGTCATGATATCAAAATGCACCAGTGCTTTGCTCGTCGCGATCATCAATGTGGTCTCACCGGTCCAGCCTGCCGCACTTACATAGTCGTCAAACTGCCAATGCTGGCCTTTGGTGTGCAGGCGCTTTCCCAGAATATCGAACCAGAACAATTGCTTGCGCAAAGGGTGCCACAGTGGCCCTTCGCCTAGCTGGCATTGGGTATCATCGAAAATCATGACGCCGCTGCATCATAGGCGGCCACGATATCGCGCGCGCGCGCGGCGACGTCTGCCACCGAAAGACCGGGTTTATAAAGTGCCGAGCCAATGCCGAAGCCGTCGGCAGAAGCAGCCAGCCATGAAGCAAAGTTATCCGCGCCAGCCCCGCCGACGGCATAGACTTGGGTGCCCACAGGCAGCACCGCGCGGATCGCTTTGATGCCCTCAGGCCCGATCAGACTGGCGGGAAAGATTTTCAGACCATCTGCGCCTGCTTTGAGCGCGGCAAAACACTCGGTCGGGGTCATCACGCCGGGCCAGCTTTGCATGCCTGCGGTCTTCGTGGCCACGATCACGCGTTGGTCGCAATTGGGCGAGACCACGAGTTTGCCGCCTGCTTGCGCGACGCGGCCCACATCGTCGGTCGACAGCACCGTACCCGCCCCGATCAGCGCGTCTTGGCCGTAGGCGTCGGCCATTGCCTTGATGCTGGCGAAAGGGTCGGGCGAGTTCAGGGGGACTTCGATTTTGGTGATGCCTGCGTCGATCAAGGCAGCGGCCATTGGTGCGGCCTCATCGGGTGTCACACCGCGCAAAATGGCAATCAAGGGGCGGTCCATGGGTTATCCTTTCAGGCGTTGATACGCGACGGTCAAACCGGCAAGCGTGATCGTTGCCGCATTGACTTGGGTCGCGGGGGCGGCTTGTGTGGCCAATGCGTCGACATAGAGCTTGGACAGTTTGCTATCCCCGATCACGGCGATTTGCTGGCCCAACCAATAGGGTTTCGCAGCGGCGAGTTCGGTTCCGATCAGCATGCCGGACAATTGCGCGCGCGCGGCAGTTCCGGGCATATCGTTCAACAGCCCATTGGCGCGCAGCGAAAACAGCCGCGCCGCGAGACGCTCTGGCCGCGAAAGCCCCATATCCAACCCTTGTGCAAAGGCCTCATCATCCCAACCATCGGCTGCGATGGAGTGGCGCAGCACTGTTTGGGTGGCGATCACATCGAAGAGTTCACCCGTCATGAAGGTTTGGAAACTGACGACCTCATCCGCGCTGATATGCACCCATTTTGTGTGGGTGCCGGGCAGACAGATCACACCGTCCCAGTTTTTGTTGCGGGCCAGAAAACCGGTGATCTGGGTTTCCTCGCCGCGCATCACGTCAGCGGGGTTCGCCTGTTTGATGCCAGGGATCACATAGACGGTCAGGTCAGGATGGTTGGTCGGCGCCTGCACCAGTCCCTCGGGCAGTGTCGCGCAGGGCACCGCAGCATAGGGCGCCTCGACCCAGCCTTGCCGCGATCCGACCATGCCGCAAGCGATCACGGTCGTTGGGCCGTCGATCCAGTCCTTGATAACCGCCAGCAGTGCCGGTTCAAAACCTGACCGGTCCAGTTTGCCCATGCCCTGATCGGAACTGGCCTCGGCCAAGACGGTGCCACTCGCCGACATTGCCCAGGCGCGCATGTTGCTGGTGCCCCAATCAACGGCGATCCAATTTGCTTTGATCTGTGCTTGGGTCATCCGGTCCCTACTACGCCTGCGTCGATTACAATGGTTTGCCCTGTCATCATAGCCGAAGCAGACGAGGCTAAAAACAGGGTGCCGCCAACCATGTCCTGTGGTTTCATGAATTCCTGCAAACACTGCTTTTCCAAAAAGGCGGCTTTGGCCTCGGGCGTGGCCCACATGGTTTCCTGCTTTTCGGTAAAGACCCAGCCGGGCGCGATGGCGTTCACGCGGATCCCCTTGGGGCCCCATTCGCGGGCCAGTGCGCGGGTCATTCCTGTGATGCCTGCGTTGGCGGTCACGTAGGGCACCATACCCGCCAGACCCATCATATAGGTGATCGAGGAATAGTTGATGATGGACCCTTTGGGTGCCATCAGCGACGCCGCTTTCTGGCAGGCAAAGAAATAGGCCTTGGCGTTGATTGCGTGCTGGCTGTCCCAGTCCGCCTCGGAAATGTCCATGGCATCATAGCGCATGTCATTGGCCGCATTGTTGACCAGCACGTTCAAGGGACCATGCGCCGCCACCGCCTGATCCATCGCCCCCTGTAAGGCCGGAATGTCCGTGATGTCGCATTGGATGAAGAGCGGCGTTTGCCCGTGCTTGTCGCCCATATCGCGCACAAAGCCTGCGGCATCTGAACGCCCCACAAAGGCAACCTTGGCCCCTTGTGCAAGAAACCCGTCCGTCAACGCCGCGCCAATCCCGTTGCCACCGCCGGTGATAAAGACAGATGCGCCTTTGAGGTCATGAAACGTTGCGTTCATAGCCGCGTTCCTTCCAGCACCCACATGCGTTCCGGGAAGGACCACGGCAAGGTAACGCCGTGGTGCATCAGATATGCCCCGGATAATACGAGCACATCCTCTTTCAGGGCGGTTGTCCCGCGCGACAAATGATGCAGCGTGTTGCGGTTGATCAGATCGATCCGGTACATCGCGTCCGGCTCAAGACCCGTCAGACGCAATGGACGCGGGGCAATCTGGGCGCTGGTTGCCGCCTTGCCTGCAAAGACGACAAAGCGGTCCTTGTCGCGGGCCAGTTGCTGTTCTGCGATCACGGCTGGATCGGCGCTATCAAGCCGCAGGATATCGGCCTTTTGCATCCAGTCGCGATTGTGTTTCCACCAGCTTGTGACTTCGGTCAGCACCGCTGCTTCGGTTTCGTCCAATTCGCGCGGGTCCATCTCAAACCCCATGTGGCGCTGGGCGGCGACCCATGCGCGGAACGAGATATCAAGGGTACGCCCCGAGGTGTGGCAATGGCGCGGGCCGACGTGGCTGCCTGTGACCGAAAGGGGCAGGAACAACGCGGCGTCATGCTGGATGCGCAGACGTTCCAAGGCGTCGTTGCTATCGGACAGCCAAACGCGCTGGGTCCGTTGCAGGATGCCAAAGTCGATCCTGCCACCGCCGGATGCGCAGCTTTCAATTTCCACTTGCGGAAACGCGGCGCGTAGCCTGTCGATCAGCGCATAGGACCCGCGTGTTTGCGATGCATCAGGCATCGGCAGAACGCGGTTGTGGTCCCATTTGATATAGTCGATCGCGTGATCGCGCAGGATCGCCGACATCCGCTCATAAAGATAGTCGCGGACCTGAGGTAGCGCCATATTCAGGGCTTTTTGCTGGCGGCCAAGGGTCTGGTCTTCGCTGCCCAGCACCCAGTCAGGATGCGCGCGGTGAATGTCGCTATCCTCATTGATCATCTCGGGTTCGAACCAGATACCGAAAGTCATGCCAAGCCCGTGGATATGCGCGATCAGCGGGTCCAGCCCGTCAGGGTATTTGCGCCGGTCTACGGTCCAATCCGAAAGACTGCGGGTGTCGTCATCGCGGTTGCCGAACCAGCCATCGTCAAGCACAAAGCGTTCCGCCCCCAGCGCCGCCGCACGATCAGCGATATCCTGTAGAACAGGGATCTTGTGGTCGAAGTAGACCGCTTCCCAGCAGTTGTAATGCACAGGGCGCGGGGCGTTTGGTTTGGGCCACGTTACGATCCGGTCGCGCAGATGGCGTTGGAAGGCGACCGCGCACCCATTCAGGCCAGTATTGGAATAGGCGATATAGAGCGGTGCGGTTTTGAACTGCGTGGCCGCTTCGGGTTCCATGCGGGCCGCGTGCCCCCATTGGATCTGGCGGCGACCATCCTGCAATTCTTCGGCAATCATCTTATGCCCGCCGGACCAGCCGTAGTGGAAGGCGTAGGCTTCGCCTTGGGTATTTGTGGCGCCGCGGCAGGGCACAATTAGGCCTGGGAAATGTTCATGCCCGGTACGTCCGGTGCGGTTTTCGCGGTAGCGCATGCCGGGTGCCCAAGCGGTGCGGGACAGTTGGAATTCGCCACACCAACGGCCCG
Organism: uncultured Alphaproteobacteria bacterium; assembly: GCA_942490805.1. GTDB lineage: Bacteria > Pseudomonadota > Alphaproteobacteria > Rhodobacterales > Rhodobacteraceae > Yoonia. The sequence goes on from CALNYU010000005.1 coordinate 321,030, forward strand.
ACACATCAATCATCTCATCCGATTGTTGGGGGCCGGGCAGGACAGGGGCGGCAAGCCAATGCAGATGGACAGGCCGTGATGCGTCCAGTGTGGTCTGGCAGGTGATGACGTGGGTTTCAGGGTCGCTGGCAAAGGTGACGGTCAGTGTCAGCCCATTGTCCTTGTCGGCATAAGTCAGTTCCAGCGTGCCATTCTGTTCAACGCGTTCGAAACAGAACTTTGGCAACATCGGCGTGCCATCGTTGTCACGCAGGATCAGTCCGGGTTGGCCGGGAAAGCTGCGGGTGGCTTCAGGGCAAATCGACAGGTCCGGATTTTCGTCCAGCATGCCGCCTGTGACATCAATCCGATGGGCCGCATGCAGCGTGTCGAGGTCTTCCCCGGCAGGTAACTGCGCGCCCCAATAGACGACTTCAGGCAGTCGGTCGTTGCGGGCCGCCAACACAAGAGTCTGACGGCCATCGTCAATGCGATAGGTTCGGTTCATAGTGGTTTACTTTACTGCTCCGAGGGTGAGGCCCGCGATAAAGTGTTTCTGCATCAAAAAGAACATCGCAACCGGCGGCAGGGCGGCCACGATCGATCCCGCGCTCATCAGGTGATAGGCGGCACGGTACTGCGAGTTGAACTCGGTGATACCGGCGGTGACGGGCTGCGCGTCTGGCCCTTGGGTGAGGACGACAGCCCAGAAATAATCGTTCCAGATGAAGGTAAAGATCAGCACGGCGAGCGCCGCGAGCGCTGGCTTCATCAAAGGCAGGACCACGTAAAGGAAAATACGCCATTCGGCGATGCCTTCGACACGGGCAGCCTCGATCAACGGAAAGGGCAGGGCGCGGATAAAGTTGCGCATGAAGAGCGTGCAAAATCCGGTTTGGAAGGCAATATGGAACAGCACCAGACCCGTCTTGGTGTCGTAAAGGTTCAGGCTGAGCGTCAGATCGCGGACCGGCACCATCAGGATCTGGAAAGGCACAAAATTACCGGCAATGAAGATGAAGAAGATCAGCAGATTGCCTTTGAATTTGTACACGCCCAGCGCAAAACCCGCCATGGCAGATAGGGCCACAGCCCCAATAACCGTGGGGATCGTGATGAAAAGCGAGTTCCACAGATAGCGCGGCATGTTCGATTCAAAGAACACACGCCCGTAATTGGAGAAGGCCTCGAAACTGCTGGGGATGCCCCAATAGTTGCCGTTGACGAAATCTGACTCAGGCTTGATCGAGAAGTTGGCGACGGCGATCAGCGGCAAAAGCCAGATGATCAGCATGACCGGCAAAAGCACCTGATACGAGATCTGCCAAGTGCGCGAGGTCTTTGCGATTGGGGTGGGAAACATCAGTGCGCTCCCTTTTCGTCACGGTACATCGCGTAGAGGAAATAGGTGATGAACCCCAGCATGATGAAGAACAAGACTACGGCAATGGCCGCGCCATACCCCATGCGGAACCCGAATTCGGACAGGGATTCCTCGAACATATAAAACGACAGCACGCGGGTTGACCCGAAGGGCCCGCCGTTGGTCATGACGCTAATAAGGTCGAAGGACCGCAGCGCACCGATGATGGTCACGACAAAGGCGATGAAGGTGGCGGGTTTCAGCTGGGGCAGGATCACGTACCACAGCATCTTGTGCCCCTTGGCCCCATCAAGGCGCGCGGCCTCGACCTGTTCGGGATCAACGGCATTCAGGCCGGTGAGATAGAGGATCATGCAGTACGCTGTCTGCGGCCACAGACCTGCGGCGATAATGCCGTAGGTCGCAAGCGTCGGATCGCCCAGCACGTTGATCGGGCCTGCCCCAAAAAAGCCAAGGATCGCATTCAGCAGCCCTTCACGGGGCAGGTAGAACCAGCTGAACACCAGACCCACAACGACCTGGCTGATCACGAAGGGGAAGAAGAACATCGACTTGTAAAAGCGGATGCCGGTGACAGTCTGGTTCAGGAAAAGTGCGATGAACAGACCTGCGGGAATTGCCAGCAGATAGAGCACCAGCCATTTGAGGTTGTTCCAGAACGAGACAGAAAACTTGCGGTCAACATTGGCGTCACCCCAGCCAAGCAGACGTTCATAGTTGGCCATGCCGACCCATGTTTTTTCGCCCAAACCGTCCCATTCATGCAGTGAAATCCAGAACGACTGGCCGATGGGAATGATGACGTAGATCGCAAAAAAGAGCATCGCAGGCAGCAGGAACAGCCACGGGGTAATCGCAATCTCGTTGCGCTTATACCACCCGCGTTGCGGTTGGCTTGCGCGGGTGCTTGGAACGGCGGGTGACACCGACATGGCGTTTCTCCTGCTGGGTCAACACATGTGAAAGGCCATTCGTGGACTTGCAGATGGGTTGGGCGTGGGTTGCACCCACCCTACGAAAGGGTGGGTGCCGTAGGGTGGGTAAAACCCACGCAACGTTTTAATTATAAATACGCTGACGGGTCTCTTCGAGGCGCATCAGGATGTCATCGAGGTTATCCGGGAACACCATGAACTCTTGCAGGCCTTCCATGCCGACAGAGGCCATTTCCGCATCAAAGTCACGGTCAAAGAACTGCATGATGCCGCCACCCGCGTTGTTCGAGAGCATGTCGAAACCTTGCTCAAGGAACTTGTCCGCGTCGATCGACGCATTCGCGTTCACTGGCAACTGACCGAGGGCAGACCCGCCATTGATCTCGGTCTGAACGTCCGCAGAGGTGACGTAGCGCAAGAACTCTTTCGCCGCGTCCATGTTCTGCGCGCCCGATGGGATGTGGAACGTATCTGTTGGTGCATCTTCTGCGTAATCAACGTCAGGGTTGATCATCGGGAACTGGTAGAAGTCCAGTTGATCATCCGTCAGGCCGCCATCGCGCATCGCGGCAACTGCAAAGTTACCCATCAGGTAGGCCGCAGCTTCGCCGTTGACCATGAAGGGCAGGGCTTCCTGCCAGCTGTAGGTCTGGTGGTCGTCAATGAAGGCGCCCATGTCGATCAGCTGACGCCAGTTGGCGAATGTCTGGCGTACACGGTCGTCTGTCCATTCAACTTCACCGCGGGCCAGCGCCATGTGGAAATCATAGCCGTTGGTGCGCGAGTTGATGTAGTCAAACCAGCCGCCAGCGGTCCAAAGGAACTTGGTGCCGATGGTGTAGCATTTGACGCCATTGTCGAGCAGTGTCTGACAGTTTGCCATCTCTTCTTCCCAGTTTGTCGGTTCGGACAGGCCGTACTGGTCGAAGATGTCTTTGCGATAGTAAACGCCCCACTGGTAGTATGTGTACGGCACACCCCACTGGGCGCCGTCGAGTGTCATCGCACCTTTGGTCGATGCCAGCGCTTCGAATTCAGGCTCGGCCCAAAGATCAGAGATGTCTGCAAAAAGGCCCGCATCCACATAGGGGCGCATCCGGTTGGCGGCATACCAGTTCACAACATCCGGCGGGTTTGCACCCAGCGCGTTGCGGATCTGTGTTTTCCACGCTTCGCGGTCAACGATGGTCAGGTTGACCTCAAGGTTCGGGTGCAGCGCATCAAAATCAGCAGCCAGGCCTTCCATCACTGCGCGCGGCGCAGGGTTGGACATGTCAGAGATGATGTTCAATTCGCCAGACAGGCCGTGAGCGTCTGCAGCAGCAGACGACGCGGTAATGCCAGCAGCAACAAACGCCGCGAGCGACGTTTTCAAAATGGAATGCATGGTTTCCTCCCAGTATGCTTCCGTGTGTAAACTGGTTTCATTATTTGAAACTTAGTTTTGGATGTTGATACTAAACCGCGAACAGGCTAGCCTTGTCAACAGTCGAAGGCAGCACCGTGAGGAGATCGGTGCCTCATGCCCAAGTCGACCAAGGGAGGACATATGGGTCGTGTGACCGGTGACGGCACCGTCGGAAAAGCGCTTGAAGTGCTGGATCAGGTTGCGGCCTTCGGGCGGCCTGTGCGTTTTGGCGAGATTTTGGCCCAGTCCGATTTTCCCAAGCCCACGTTGTACCGTTTTGTGCAAACCCTCACCAACCAACAGATGCTTGCCTATGATCCCGAGCGGCAGACCTATAGCCCGGGCCTCCGGTTAGTGCGTTTGGCTCATGCGGCTTGGGATCAGTCGACGCTGGCGCCTGTGGCGCGTCCGCATCTGGATGCGTTGAGCAAGGCCGTCGGTGAGACCGTTCACTTGGCCCAGCTGGATCATGCGCAGGTGCTTTATATTGATAAACGCAACGCCAATAATCCGGTGCAGATGTATAGTCAGGCAGGCAAAGTCGGGCCTGCCTATTGCACGGGTGTTGGTAAGGTCATGCTGGCCTTCCTGGATGAAGATACGGTCGAGGCGGTGATCGAACAGCAATCCTTCCACGTTTTTACCGAACACACGCTTGATAGCGCCGATGCCTTGCGCGCCGAGCTGAGTGATATCCGCCAGAACGGTTACGGGTTTGACCGCGAAGAGCATGAACCGGGCATCATCTGCGTTGCCATGCCGATTCTGTCTGCTGCGGGTCGCGTATTGGGGGCTTTGTCTGTCACCAGCACGACCAGCCGGACAAATCTTGCAGGGCTCGAAGCCTATGTGCCGATCCTGCGCGAAACAGCCGCCAAGATCACACGGGATGCCCAGAACTGGAGCTTTCCGGACTACCAGACAAAAGAAACAACAGGGATTTAAGCCATGTCAGGTGTAACGCTCAACAACGTCATCAAGCGCTATGGCGAGGTGCAGGTCATTCACGGCATTGATCTTGAAATCGCGGATGGCGAATTTTGCGTCTTTGTCGGGCCGTCGGGCTGCGGCAAGTCCACGCTTTTGCGCATGGTCGCGGGGCTTGAAGAGACGACCGAAGGGGTGATGCATATCGGCGATCGCGATGTCACGCGCATGGACCCCTCCGAGCGGGGTGTCGCGATGGTGTTCCAGACCTACGCGCTTTATCCGCATATGACGGTGAAGGATAATATGGGATTTGGCCTGAAAATGAACGGCCACCCCAAGGCCGAGATCGAGGCCAAAGTGGCCGAGGCGACCCGTATTCTGAAGCTCGAACCATACTTGGATCGCAAGCCTGCTGCCCTGTCGGGTGGTCAGCGCCAGCGCGTGTCGATTGGCCGTGCCATTGTGCGGGGCCCTGAGGTGTTTTTGTTCGATGAGCCTTTGTCGAACCTTGATGCTGAACTGCGTGTCGAGATGCGCGTCGAGATCGCGCGTCTGCACAAGGAAATCGGGGCCACGATGATCTACGTGACCCACGATCAGGTCGAGGCGATGACGCTGGCCGACAAGATTGTGGTGTTGCGTCTTGGGGTGATCGAGCAAGTGGGCGCGCCGATGGATCTGTACCGCGATCCTGACAACAAATTTGTGGCGGGCTTTATCGGATCACCTGCGATGAATTTCGTGAGCGGTATGGTCAAGGGCGGCAGTGTCGATGCACCGGGTTTGGCCGCCCGTTATGACGGTCTGGTCAGCACGGCCTATGAAGGCAAAGCGATCAGCGTTGGCGCACGTCCCGAGCATATCGTCATTGATCCCAATGGGGACACGCATTCGGTTGAGTTGACCGAAAGCCTTGGCGGCGTGTCATTTGCTTATCTGACATCCGCGACAGGCGAACGCATTGTCGTGGAAGAACGCGGCGACGAGCGGACCCCAGAGGGGGCCACGGTCGGGATCAGTATTGATCCGCGCCGTATCTTTCTTTTTGACGCAGAAACAGAACTGCGTATCCGAAGCTGAGGGCGGAGGGGGCTTTGCCCCCGGCCCTCTGGGCCTCCCCCAGGATATTTTTGGGCCAATAATAACGGGTCAGCGTTTGCCGTAGTAGAGGCCGACGACGTGTTCAGCTTGGGCGAAGAACAGCCAGCGGAGTGTGAGCACCCCGGCGATGTGGCTAATGACTGCGAGTGCGGCGAGGACGTGGTTGAATGGCAGAAGTAGCAAGATCACAGGCAGGACGAAGGCCAATCCGATTGTGATGATCCGCAATTTTTCGGCGTGTTTGCGCCCCACCTGATGGATGAATTCACGCATCAGGTAATTGGTGCCGGTGTGGGGTGGCTCAAAGGCGCGGACCTTGCCGATATGGCCAAGGCCGGTCGCGGTTTCCATGGTCGTTCCGGATGCTTTGAAACGTGTATCTCCCGAGAACCATGCAAAGATTTGCAGGGCAGCGCCGAGGGCCAACAGTACGGTCGCCATCCAGACTTGCCCGGACAAGAGCGCGCCGCCGCCAATCGAGAGTAGCAGATACATTGCCGGTGTCGTCCAGTGCCGCCAGCGTGGCACGGTTTTCATCTGCGCGTAGATCATGGACGTGGTGAACACCACGCCGAGTGATGCGATGCCGCCGATGATGCCGACCAGCGCGAGGCGTGTTTGGGCAAAGACCAGACCTGCCCCGTAAATCGCCATGACGATCAGGGCGAAAACCGCGCAGATGCCTTCACGGCTGAGCCAGCTTGTTTTCCATTGGCTGAAGGCTTTGATCGCGCGTTCAGGGTGGCCGAGGTGGAAGGTCGAGGCAATCAGCCCGCCCACCGCAAAGAGATAGGCGATGGTGAACCAGATGAAGGCACCCATGCCCGTTGGAACATTGCACCCATGCCGAGCCAGAACAGCAGGCCAAAACCGAGACCTGAGAACGTGTTGAAAATGATAACAGACGCTGCGGGATGCATTATTTCGCTCCTCCGGGCAGGGATGAGAGGGCTTTGTCGAGCCAGCCGACGAAGCCTTTGCCATCGCTTGCGATGGGCTCAAGGTAGGGGGCCAGCACGTCGAATTCAGGCATGACGTCCTTGGGCCGCGGTGGCAGGTACTTGTTGACCGGCTTGGTGCCTTGTTCCGGCATCAGATCAAATCCGCCGCGTTCGGCTACCAGTTTGGAGACGTCGCTTTCGGCGTCGCCCAAGTCACCAAAGTGCCGTGCACCTGATGGACAGGTCCGCACGCAGGCGGGCTGGCGGTCTTCTTCGGGGAGGTTTTCGTTGTAGATCCGGTCCACGCAGAGGGTGCATTTTTTCATCACCCCTTCTTTGGCGTCCAATTCGCGGGCACCGTAAGGGCAGGCCCATGCGCAAAGACCGCAACCTATGCAATCGCTTTCGTTGACCAGCACAATGCCGTCCTCGGACCGCTTATAGCTTGCACCTGTGGGGCAGACGGTAACGCAGGGCGCGTCTTCGCAGTGCAGGCAGGATTTGGGAAAGTGGATCAGTTGTGCTTCGCCCTGCGCAGGTTGCACTTCGTATGAGTGGACGCGGTTCAGGAAGGTGCCTGACGGATTTGCGCCGTACGCGTCTTGGTCTGACAAAGGTGCGCCGTAGTTTTCGGTGTTCCAGCCTTTGCAGGAGACCACGCAGGCGTGACAGCCCACGCAGGTATCAAGGTCGATCACGAGGCCGAGTTTTTTGGCGGAAGGCGGCGGGAGTTGGGTCATAACGTTGTCCCTGTTGCAAGCGCCGGAGCCTCCGGCGGTGGGGTGAGCGGCGTCCCGGAAACTGTCCAGTGGACAGTTTCAGCCGCGAACGGGCGGAGCCCAGTTGGCAAGATGATAAGGGTTGTCTGGTTGCCGCCTTTGCGGCTGTCCCATGTGGCGATGTACCAGATGAAACTGCCCAAAGTCAGGGCGATGAAGGCTGCGATGATCAAGAGCACTTGTCGGTTTGTCATTTGCCGACCTTCCATGCCAGATCTTTGGGGCCTTTCGGCACCGGTGATTTGATTGCCGGCATGACCGGTTGCGCCTCATTCGGGATGGCGGATTTTTCGATCTTCACCCGCAGGTCAAACCAGGCGGCCTGCCCTGTGATCGGGTCAGAGTTGGCCCAGCGTAGCCCGTCGCCTTTGGGTGGCAGCAATTCGTGGATCAGGTGGTTGAGTAAGAAGCCTTTGGTGGCCTCTGGTGCCTTTTCATCCAGCGCCCATGCGCCTTTGCGTTTGCCAATCGCGTTCCATGTCCAGACCGTGTTGGGATTGAGTGACGCCTGATGTGCGACGGGCACGGTGATGGAGCCATGCACCGAAGAGACGCGCGCCCAGTCGCCTTCCTGAAAGCCGTTGGCCTCCCAGATTTTGGTCGGCACATAAAGCGGGTTGTGCCCGTGGATTTGCCTTAGCCAAGCGTTTTGCGTGCCCCATGAATGGTACATCGCCATGGGTCGTTGGGTCAGCGCGTGGATCGGGTATTCGACCGGATCGACATAGCCGTCCTCAATTGGGGGATACCAGATGGGTAGCGGATCCATCGTCAGTTTCAACCGCTCGCGTAAATGCTCAGGTGGTTGCCGTGTGCCGATGCCTTCGGCGGCGGCCTGGAATTTCCGCAGCGGTTCGACGTAAAGCTGGAAGATATAGGGTTGAACGGCGTCATAGAAGCCCATCTTCACCGCCCAGTCCTGGTAATCCATGCTGAAGGGTTTGTAGTAGGCGGCGTTTTCGGGGACATGTTCGATCCAGAAACCACCGTTGTTGATGTAGCTTTGGAGCTGGCCACCATTGGGTTCGCCGCGCCCGCCTTGTAGCTTTCCATTCTCACCAATGCGCCAACCGGCCAGTGGGCCGACGCCGGGCCGCCGCACGTGGTTGGTGATATAGTCGGCGTAGTCCTCATATTTCTGGCTGCCGTCTTCGTTCACAAAGCCGGGCAGGCCAAGCCGCGCGCCCAGATCACAAAGCACCGATTGAAAGCCGCGCACATCGCGGTCGGGTTCCACCACAGGCCAGCGGATCGCATCAGCCACGCCGTCCGCTTCGCAGATCGGACGGTCGAGTAGGGAAATACAGTCGTGCCGTTCCAGATAGGTCGTATCGGGCAGGATCAGGTCGGCGTAGGCCACCATTTCCGAGGAATAGGCGTCGGAATAGATGATACGCGGGATCACATAATCGCCGTTCTCGTCCTTATCGGTCAGCATCTTGTGTACACCGCCCACGTTCATGGAGGAGTTCCACGACATATTCGCCATATACATGAACAGCGTGTCGATCTTGTAAGGCACGCCCGCATGGGCGTTCGAGATCACCATATGCATCAGACCATGCGCTGACATCGGGTTTTCCCATGAATAGGCTTTGTCGATGCGGGTGGGGTTGCCTTCGGCATCCAGCAGCAGGTCCTCGGGTCCCTGCGTATACCCAAGGTGCGGGCCGTCGAGGGCGGCACCGGGTGTGACTTTGCCGTGTGGCTTTGGGTGGGCCGTTGCAGGCTTGGGGTAGGGTGGTTTGAACCGCATGCCACCGGGGACTTCGACGGAACCCAGCAGGATTTGCAGGACGTGTAGGGCGCGGCAGGTCTGGAAACCGTTGGAGTGCGCCGAAATTCCGCGCATCGCATGGAAGCTGACGGGCCGGCCGACCATTTTGTCGTGTTTCACGCCGCGAAAGTCGGTCCATGGGCGGTCGAGTTCGATTGCCTCATCAAAGGCGACGCGCGCGAGGTCTGCGGCGAGGGCGCGGATGCGCTGGGCGGAAATTCCGCAACGCTCGGCGACGGCTTCGGGTGCGTAATCTTCTGATAAATAGCGGTCCGCCATCTGGTGAAAGACAGGGCGGTGGGTGACGCCTTTGGCGCGATAGGTCGCGGCCAAATCAGGTTCAACACCTTTGCCATTCCACGGGGCCAAAGCGCCTGTGCGGCGGTCAATGACTTGCGGCTGGCCGTCTTCGTCGCGCAGGAACAGACCGAATTGTTCGGACTTGGGGTCTTCGTTCACCAGGACAGAGGCATTGGTGAACCGCGCCAGATAATCCAGATCGACCTTGCCCGCTTTCATCAGGCAATGGACCATCGCAAGAATGAACAGGCCATCGGTGCCCGGCGTGATGCCGACCCAATCGTCCGCCACGGCATTATAGCCGGTACGGATCGGGTTCACGCCGATCATGCGCGCGCCGCGTGCCTTGATCTTGCCGATGCCCATTTTGATGGGGTTGCTGTCGTGATCTTCGGCCACGCCAAAGAGCATAAACAGCTTGGTGTGGTCCCAATCGGGTTGGCCGAATTCCCAGAACGCGCCGCCCATCGTATAGATGCCCGCTGCCGCCATATTGACCGAGCAGAACCCGCCGTGCGCCGCGTAGTTCGGAGTGCCGAAGCCCTGCGCCCAAAAGCTTGTGAAGGACTGCGACTGGTCGCGGCCCGTGAAGAACGCGAGCTTCTCGGGGTGCTTTTCGCGGATGGGGGCCAACCACTCGGTCGCCAGTGTCAGCGCCTCTTCCCAGCTGATTTCTTCAAACTCGCCCGACCCTCGTTCGCCCACGCGTTTCAGCGGGGCGCGCAATCGGGAAGGTGCGTTATGCTGCATGATGCCCGCCGAGCCTTTGGCACAAAGCACGCCTTGGTTCACGGGATGGTCCTTGTTGCCTTCGATATAGGCGACCTTGCCGTCCTTCATATGCACGTTGATCCCGCAGCGGCAGGCACACATGTAGCAGGTCGTCTTGCGCACTTCGTCCGAGACTTTGGGCGATGTGTCGAGTTGGGGCTGATCAAGTGACATATGTGTACCTTTCAAGCGAGTTGGGTGCGGACGAGGGCCGCACCTGCCAAAGCGCAAAGCAATGACAGGCAGGCAGGACGATAGTAGGGGGCAAAGCGCGGCGTGAACAAGCGTTGACCGAGGAAGACGCCAAGCGTTGTCGGGATCGCAAGGCTGAGCCCGCGTGCGGCGGCGGTGCTGTTCATCACGCCGAACCAAAGCAGCATGATCAGCGATGTGAGTGAACTGACGAACAGGAAGAGCACGAGGGCGGCGCGCATTTTTGCGGCGGGGGCGTCTTGCGACAACACATAGACCGCGATCACCATGCCGCCCACGCTTGCGACGCCTGTGACAACACCTGCGGCAAAGCCCGATCCATAAAGGCCCGGTTTGGTGGCCAGAAACGACAGCCGGATTTTGGCAAGCTGTGTGAGCGCCAGTGCGATAATCAGCGTCAGCGCGATCAACTGGCTGGCCTCAACCGAGATGGATGTTGTCAGAAGCAGGCCAAAAGGCACGCCAACGGTCGATCCAATGACGAGGCCCATAACGACCCCGCGGTCCGCCTCTTGCCACCCGCCTCTGGCCATCAGCACCGAGGCCGTCATTTCAAGCCACCAGCAGATCGGGATGAGTTGCACAGGCGGCAGGATGATCACCGCGCTGGCCATGACGACCGCCGAAAGCGCAAAGCCTGAAAAGCCGCGCACGATGCCTGCAACGATCACGATCGTGGTCAGGATCAGGAATTCCTGTCCGGTCAGATCAAGTGTTGCGAGCGCGGCTTCGATCATTCAGCGCCCCTGTGCAATCAGCGCCAGCGCATCGCGGGCGATTTGTTTTTCTTCGTCAGCGACGATCACATGGACCGGAACGGTGCCAAAGCAGGCCAGCAATTCCATGATCCTATCGCGCACGGGGGCCGCGTTTTCGCCAATGCCACCGGTGAAGGCGACAGCGTCAAGCCCGCCCATGGCGATAATGGCCGATCCTGCGTGACGGGCGGCCCAATAGCAGAAATGTTCAACTGCGAATTTGGCGGCGTCGTCGCTGCGCTCAAGCAGCGTCTTCATGTTGTTTTCGCCTGCAAGCGCCTGCAGACCCGAGGTCTTGTTCAGCATCCGGTCGGTTTCATCTTCGCCCAGCGATTTGGACATGCGCAGCACGGCCGCGCCGTCGATATCACCAGACCGGGTGCCCATTGTCAGACCCGAAAGCGGGGAATACCCCATCGAGGTGGCGATGGATTTGCCTTTGTGAATTGCGCAAAGGCTGGCCCCGTTGCCAAGATGAAAGGCCAGCAGGTGATCTGGCAACGCATCCCCGAATTCTGCCACCATGTTGGCATAGGACAACCCGTGAAAGCCGTAGCGCCGGATGCCTGCATCGTGATGCACTTGCGGGATGGCATAGCGCGTCGCGACCTGCGGGTTGGTGGCGTGAAATGCGGTGCCGAAGCTGCAGTATTGCGGCAGATCGGGGGCCAGTTTCTGCAGGGCATAGACGCCGGCAAGATTGTTGGGGTTATGCAAAGGGGCCAGCGGAATGACGCTTTCGATGGTTGCGATCACCGGTGGGCGCAGGCGCGCTGGCGCTGTCATCACCGCGCCGCCGTGGACGATGCGGTGCGCAGCAGCAGTAAAGCCAGTAAGTGGATAGCCCGCGTCACGCAGGGCCGCCAGCATCAGGTCAAGCGCTTGCGCATGGTCCCGCGCCTCTACCGCGCTTGTGTGATCGCCCAACCGCAATTCGCCCGCAGACCCAAGGTTCGTGACGCGGCCAGAGATGGCAGAGCGGAGCGCTTCGTCAAAGACCTCGATCTTGAGCGAGGAGGAGCCTGCGTTCAGAACCAAGATCACTTTGGCAACCCGCAACTGATGGCGGCCAAGGCCGCAGAGGCGATCCGGGCCGCTGGTGGATCGGCGCGTGAGGTCAGCAGGATCGGCACTTTTGCACCTGTGACGATCCCCGCAGCGCAACCGCCTGTCAGATAGACAAAGGCTTTGAAAAGCGCGTTGCCTGACACGATATCGGGCACGATGATTGCATCGGCATGGCCCGCGACAGGATCATCTGTCAGATTCTTGGTTGCGGCCGCTTTGGGCGACATGATCAGGTCAAAGGCCAGCGGGCCAGAGACATCAATGCCTTCAACCTCTGCGCGGGCCCAGTCGGCCAGCTCTTTGGCCTCCATGGACGAGGGCACCGAAGGAATGGCGCTTTCAGTGGCTGACAGGATCGCGATCTTCGGGCGGTCATTGCCGAGTTTGTTCAGCAGTTTCTTCACCTCAACAATCGACGACTGGCGCGTCTTGATGTCAGGGGCCACGTTGACAGCGGCGTCCGAGATCAGGATCGGCTTGCCGCCATCGGGGTGGGAAATGTGGAAGATATGCACAAAGCGCTGACCCGTGCGCAGCCCCGCATCGCGGGCCACGGCGGTCTTCATAAAGACATCTGTGTGCAGCTGCCCTTTCATCAGGACATCTGCCTCGCCAGCACCGCACAGGGCGGCGGCGGTGCGGCCTGCCTCTTCCTCGCCTGTGGTGTCATGCAGGGCGTAACCCGAAATATCCCAATCGAGCTTCGCCGCCTCGGCGCGGATCATATCGGCCTCGCCCACAAAAACGGGGATCATGATGCCCGCCTTTGTGGCGTCTTCGGCGGCTTCCATCGGCAGGGGTGATCCGGCGCGGGCGATGGCGACGCGAGGGGCACCAAAGCTCTGGGCGCGGGCAATCAGGTCTGCGGGGGCCTGTGCCTCACGGGTGGAGAGGAACGGTGATGTCATTTTATATGCCTTTCAGTACGCGCAAGAGCCCCAGAACCGAGAGCGTCATCAGCAGCATCACCGCAAAGCGGCGGAATGTCGAAGGGGAAGCGGATAAAAACTGCCGTCCGCCCAGCCAGACACCCAAGCCTAGCAAAGGAAACGCCAGAACAAGGCCGATTGCCGTATCCCAAGTGACCAATCCACCCGCCCAAAGCAGCGGTAGGGTGATCATGTCGAGCCCTGTGAGGTAGACAATCATGGTGGCCCGAAAGGCTGCGGCCTGCATCGGTTGGGCGGACATGAATGCGGCCACGGGCAAACCGCCGATGCCAGCGCTGTTGCACGCCCCCGAGATCATGCCGACCCCGCCGTGCCCCAACGCCCCGATCCGCCGCTGCAATGTCCAGCCGGACAGCAAGACCAGCGACATCACCAGAATGATCGCAGAGATCACGATCCGCGCGGTATCCGCGCCCACCGACAGCATGACTGTGACCGAAAACGGCAGCGCAATCGCGGCCCCGCAAAGCATGTAAAGAACGCGGCGCCAGTCCACGTGCCCGCGAATGCCGCGGGCCTGAAAGACTGTCATCAAGATTTCGCATGCAAAGACCACCGGGATCAAAGGAAGCGGGTTTGTGACGAGGGCTGCAAAAGCGATAAAGATCGCCGAGAACCCGAAACCCGAATAGCCCCGGACAAAGGCGGCCCCCAGCAAAGCAATTGCAAGGGCCGCCGCTGTGCCGGGGCCAAGGTCGAATGGCAACGCTATTCAGCGGCCATATCGGAAGCAGAGATGCCAGCCACTTTGACAGGCTTCTTCATGGCGTCGCGGCGGAAGGGTTCACCCAACTCCTGGTTCAGGATCACTTCGATCAGCGTGGTTTTGTTGTTTTCCATCTGGTCTTTGATCGCCTGGTTCAACAGCGCTGTCAGCTCTTCCATTGTTCTGGCTTGCACACCGATCAGACCACAGGCCTGCGCGATGCCCGCGTAGGACACTTTCATGTCCAGCTCGGTGCCGACAAAGTTGTCATTGAACCACAGGGTCGAGTTACGCTTTTCCGCGCCCCACTGGTAGTTGCGGAACACGATCTGCGTGATGGCGGGCCACTCATCACGGCCAATTGCCGTCAGTTCGTTCACCGCGATGCCGAAGGCACCGTCACCTGCAAAACCGATCACAGGCACATCGGGCTGGCCGATCTTGGCACCAACGATGGATGGCAGACCGTAACCACATGGGCCAAACAGACCGGGTGCAAGGTATTTGCGCCCTGTCGGGAAGCTTGGGTAAGCGTTGCCGATGGCGCAGTTGTTGCCGATGTCGGAGGAAATGATCGCGTTTTCCGGCATTGCGGCCTGAATAGCGCGCCATGCCTGACGGGGTGACATCCAGTCGGGACGGGCTTCACGTGCGCGCTCGTTCCATGACGTGCCCGGATCGTCCTGCTCGTGATCGAGGCTGGACAGTTCCTGCGCCCAAGCAGATTTGGTCTGTGCGATCATCGCCTTGCGCTCGTCGCGGCCCGCGTCGCCTGCTGTGTCTGAAAGGTGCGCGGTGATACCTTTGGCAACTTTGGCCGCATCACCGACGATGCCGACAGTGACTTTCTTGGTCAGGCCGATGCGGTCAGGGTTGATATCAACCTGAATGACCTTCGCATTTGTCGGCCAATAGTCGATGCCGTAGCCGGGCAGGGTCGAGAAGGGGTTCAGGCGTGTGCCCAGAGCCAGAACAACATCAGCCTTGCTGATCAGCTCCATGCCGGCCTTTGAACCGTTGTAGCCCAATGGACCTGCAAACAGCGGGTGGTTGCCGGGGAAGGCGTCGTTGTGCTGGTAGCCCACGCAAACAGGCGCGTCGAGCGCTTCGGCCAGAACCTTGGACGCTTCAATCCCGCCTTCGGCCAGAACAACGCCAGCGCCGTTCAGGATGACCGGGAATTTGGCGCTGGAGAGAAGTTCGGCCGCTTTCGCGATAGAGGTTTCACCACCGGGGCTGGATTCGAATTCGACCGGCTCGGGGATTTCGATGTCGATCACTTGGGTCCAGAAATCACGTGGGATGTTGATCTGGGTCGGACCGGACAGACGCTTGGCCTTGGCGATCACGCGGGCCAGAACCTCGCAGATGCGGGACGGATCACGGACTTCTTCCTGATAGGCCACACAGTCTTTGAACAGGTTCATCTGTTCCATTTCCTGAAAACCACCCTGACCGATGGTCTTGTTGGCGGCTTGCGGTGTGACCAGCAAGCAAGGGGTGTGGTTCCAATAGGCGGTCTTTACGGCGGTCACAAAGTTGGTGATGCCGGGGCCGTTCTGGGCGATCATCATCGACATCTCGCCGGTGGCGCGGGTGTACCCGTCAGCCATCATGCCCGCAGAACCTTCGTGTGCGCAGTCCCAGAACGTGATGCCCGCTGCGGGGAAAATGTCAGAGATTGGCATCATCGCTGAACCGATGATCCCGAATGCGTGGCGAATGCCATGCGATTGGAGCGTTTTGACGAATGCTTCTTCAGTGGTCATTTTCATGGCGGTGGGTCCTTCCCTAAATTCCAAAGAAAATGGGAGCGCAGAATCCCCCCAGTTTCGCTTCTTCGACACTAGGTACTGCACTGCGATGGCGTTAGGTCCAGTTCGTTAGCGTCCTTAAGGCCAGCGTGAATTATTTTGAGACATAGAGTCTCAAAAATCAGTAATTCTGGATGGCATCAGCGATCAAATTGATCCCTTCGGGGATGCGGGCCGAGGGAATCGAGGAGTAGGCCAGTCGCAGGTATTCGGTCGGTGGGGTTTCACCTGCAAAGAAAGGTGCGCCGGGTTCGACCAAGACGCTGTCAGCGCGTAAAGTCTCGGCCAGAATGGTGGTATCAATGCCTGTCGGGGTCTTGAGCCAGACCGATGACCCGCCATATGTGCCTTGCCCTGCAATCGTCAGCCCGCGCTGATTGAGCGCGCCGACCAGCAATTGCCGCCGCTCGTGGTAGGTCTTGCTCATCCGGCGGATCAGTGCGTCGTAATGTCCCAATGAGAGATAGTAACTGACGGTGCGCTGTATGTGGCCGGGCGGGTGGCGCAGGACCGTGGCGCGCAGGGCGCGGGCTTCGCGGATGAAGGGCGCAGGGCCAACAAGATAGCCAAGGCGCAATCCCGGGAACAGAGATTTTGAAAATGAACCCACGTAGATCACGCGCCCGTTCTTATCGAGCGACTTGAGCGATGGTGATGGAGACTTGAGAAACGACATTTCAAATTCGTAGTCGTCCTCGACGATAATGAAATCCTCGGTTTCGGCTTTTTCCAGCAGCGCATTGCGCCGGTCCAGCGGCATTGTGGCAGCGGTCGGGCATTGGTGGCTGGGGGTGGTGAAAACGACGTCGGTATCATCGGGGAGGTCTTCTGGCGGCAGCCCGTCCTGATCGACCGGAACGACGCTGAGCTGGCAGCGCGACTGGGTCAGGATCGTGCGGAGCGCAGGATAGCAGGGGTCTTCGATGGCCGCACGCCTGCGGCTGTTCAATAGAACCTGTGCTGAGAGCCACAGCGCGTTTTGCGCGCCCATTGTTACAAGGATTTCATCGGGATTGGCGAGGATGCCGCGCCGTGGCAGGGTTTGGCGTGCGATAAAATCAACCAGTTGCGGATCATCGCCGTCAAAGTAATCCGAGGTCAGCGCGCTGAAATCCCGCATCCCCAGCGCCCGCAACGCGCAAAGCCGCCAGTTGGCGCTGTCAAAGAGCGTCTTGTCCGTCTGCCCATAGATGAACTGATACCGGTAATCCGCCCAATTGGCGGGCTTGTCCATGCTGAGCCCGGGTGTGAACCGCTGGCCGATAGTGCGTGTCCAGTCCACTGTGCCCACGTTCGCGCGCTGTGCCGGAAAGGCGGGTGGTTCGGGGGCGTTGTCGGACACGAAATAACCAGAGCGTCCGCGTGAGGTGAGATAATCATCGGCGACCAGTTCGGTATAGGCCAGCGTCACGGTGATCCGGCTGACACCCAAATGCGCCGCCATTTTGCGCGACGACGGAAGCCGCTCGCCGGGGCGGATGCGCCCCGCAAGAATTCCCTGCGCGACCATTTGCTGGATGCGCGCCTGCAAGGTGCCTTCCGCAGAAGGATCAAGAAAGAATGTTTCGACTGATAAAGACATGGTCTGGCCTTAGGTTGCGGCCCAGACTGGACTTATTTTGCGCTTGCGACAAGTGGCGCTTGTGAATTTTGCATGGCCCGCGACGGAAACCCAAAGCCCGTGCGTATCAGAGGCAGTGTAACTTGGAGAAGACCCATGAAGCTGCTGCAAATCGCCTTTTTGGTTGTGTTGGGCACGCTATGCTTTGCAACCTATGCCACATCCAAGACGCTGGAAATGCCTTACGAGGCGTGGGTGCAGGAACTGAGTGTCCCTGCACCGGATTTGTTTAGCCCAGAACGCGGGTAATGGCCTCGTCGACGGCGGATGTGATGTGGTTCAGATCGTCTGCTGTCGCAATCAGCGACGGCGCGAACACAAGCGTGTTGTTGTAACCCGGCACGGACCGGTTGGTCGCCCCGATGATCACACCCTGCGCCATGCAATCTGCCACGATTGCTGCGACGTGCTTTTCCGAGACAGGCTCTTTGGTTGTGCGATCCTGCACCAGTTCGGCGCCCGCAAAGAGACCCATGCCGCGCACGTCGCCAATCCATTTGTGCTTTTCCATCAGCGCCTGAAGGTTCCCCTTCAGATGCTCGCCCATGACGGCGGAATTGCCGCGCAGATCTTCTTCTTCGATGATCTTCATGTTCTCGATGGCCGCAGCCGGACCGCCGGTGCAGCCGCCAAAGGTCGAGATATCGCGGAAGTAGCCCATCGGATCAGTGTCGTCCTTGAACATGTCAAACACGCGGTTTGTGGTGACACAGCAAGAGATCGCCGCATAGCCAGAGGCCACGCCTTTCGCCATTGTCACGATGTCGGGCTGCACGCCGAACTGCTGATAGCCAAACCATGTGCCGGTCCGGCCAATGCCGCAGACCACTTCGTCGATGTGCAGCAGGATATCGTATTTCTTGCAGATTTCCTGCACGCGGTCCCAATAGCCTTTGGGCGGCACGATGATACCGCCGCCCGCAGTGATCGGCTCAAGGCAGAGCGCGCCAATGGTGTCGGCGCCTTCGGCAAGGATCACGTCCTCGATCGCCTGTGCAGCCTTTGCGCCATATTCCTCGCCGACCGACCCATCTTGTGAGCGGTATTCAAGGCAATGCGGCACGCGCACAAATCCGGGTGCGAAGGGGCCGTATTGCGCGTTGCGTTCGTCCTGTCCGCCAGCGGACATCGTCGCCAAGGTCGAGCCGTGGTAGTCGCGTTCGCGGTAGAGGATTTTCTGCTTCTTGCCGCCATAGTGCTTGTGGCTGATCTGGCGGACCATCTTGAAGGCTTTCTCGTTCGCCTCAGAGCCGGAGTTGGCATAGTAGACCCGATCCAACCCTGGCATTTTGTCGATCAGCATTTCAGCAAATTGCGCGCCGGGGATTGTGCCCAGCGAGCCGCCGAAGAAACACATCTTGGTCACGGCGTCGGCGATGGCTTTGCCGATCCGTTCGCGCCCGTAGCCTACGTTCACCGTCCAGACACCGCCGGACACCGCATCGACATGTTCCTTGCCTTTGATGTCCCACAGGCGCAGACCCTTGCCTTCTACGATGATGCGCGGATCAATCGTCTCGTATTGCTTGTGCTGGCTGAGGTGGTGCCACACATGCGCCCGGTCGGCCTCGATGACGGTTCCGGGATCATTTGCGAAGTTCAGCGTATCCATATCCGATGCTCCAAAAGAATGCAGGTAGGGGCGGGACGAATCCACATTCGTCCCTGCCTCTCATATGCAGAGTGTGCCTACAGGCTGTGCATTCTCAATAGGGCCAGTTTAGGTGCTTAGTTATATCCAAAATATCGATAGTACCTCTGAAATTAAAGTGAGGAGTTCACCTAACTTGATGAAACGTCTGCAAGAAATTGCCTTATCTGCCACGCGGAACGGATAGCGATGCTGCAGACGATCAAGATTCCATGATTGACGTGAGGCTTTGAATTTCTTTCGCTGGGCATCGACTTGCCGCCTATTTGAGCATTTGACTGGGCGCGAGGCAAAACAGATGCCGGATCGGCGTCATGAAACCTGCTGGGGGTGATGGGGCTTGGAACACATGTCTTTTCATGGTCAGCTATCTTTAAGGCGGGCAAACCGCCAAAAGTCCGGCCCTCAAGTCAAGGGTCGCAACACGGGAGACCTCAAATGACAATTAAGAATGCACTTATGGGCGCTGCTGCTGGCGTCGCACTGATGACAGGTGCCACGCAGGCCTTTGCGGCCGGGCACGGCGAAATTACCGTTGCCTATTTTCTCGAATGGCCGATGCCATTCCAGTACGCCAAGGTAAACGGCACCTTTGACGAAGAGATGGGCGTCAAGGTCAACTGGGTCAGCTTTGACACCGGCACCGCCATGTCCGCCGCCATGGCATCAGGCGACGTGCAGATCGCCGTCAGCCAGGGTGTGCCCCCCTTCGTGATCGCAGCAAGCGCGGGGCAGGATCTGCAAGTGCTTGATGTCGCCGTCAGCTATGCCGACAATGACAACTGTGTTGTCGCCAGCATCCTTGAGATCGACAAGGATTCAGCGGGCGAACTGGAAGGCAAGAAGGTTGCTGTGCCGCTGGGGACAGCCGCGCATTATGGCTTCCTCAGACAGATGGACCATTTCGGCGTGGACGTTGCCACCCTTGATGTTGTCGACATGGCGCCGCCAGAGGGGGCCGCAGCATTGGCGCAAGGTTCCGTTGACATGATGTGTGGCTACGGCGGTTCCCTGCGCACGGCGATGGAATATGGGAACGTCCTGCTGACCGGCGCGGAAAAGACAGAGTTGGGCATCCTTGTTTTTGACGTGACATCGGCGCCAGCTCCCTTCATTGCGGAAAACCCCGATCTGATAGCAAAGTTTCTGGCCGTGACAGCCCAGGCGAACGCGGACTGGAACGCTGGCACGATGGTTGACGAAATGCTCCCTGTGATCGCGCTAGACAGCGGCATGGACGAACAGGCGGCGCGTGACTTTATGGCGACCTTCACCTTCCCAACGGTCGAGGAACAGCTGAGCCAGAGTTGGCTGGGCGGCAATGCGGCGGAATTCATGCAGGGTGTCGCACAGGTCTTTGTCGATGCAGGTTCGATCCCGAGCGCGCTGAACAGCTACGAGGGTGCTGTGAACACAGGCCCGCTGCAAGCGGCAGCTGATATGTAGTCATAGACCGGGCCGGTGCGTGCGCGCACCGGCCCAATCATTTTCAGATCGGCGCGACAAAGCGGTCCGCCGCTTTGAAAATGATTGGGGGCAGGACATGTCAGGACTTCAAATAGACAAACTCTCCATGCGGTTCGATTTGCCGAATGGGTCATCGGTGCAAGCACTCAAGGACGTCTCTATTGATCTCAAGGCGGGTGAGTTATTGTCGGTTCTGGGGCCATCGGGTTGCGGTAAAACGACTTTGCTGAATATCGTTGCGGGGTTTCTGGCCCCCACTGCGGGCACGATCACGCTGAACGGTCACAAGGTGACTGGCCCTGCCGCCGAACGCGGCATGGTTTTTCAGCAAGGCGCTCTTTTTGAATGGATGAGCGTGCGTGAAAACGTGGGCTTTGGTCCGTCGATGAAGGGGATGCCGAAAGCAGAAAAAGCCAAGATCGTTGACCATCTGCTCGACGTTGTGGGCCTTCAGGATTTTAAGGAAAAGGCGGTCTACGAGCTTTCGGGCGGGATGCAGCAACGGGTGGCCCTTGCGCGTTGTCTTGCCAATGAACCTGATGTGATCTTGATGGACGAACCGCTGGGCGCGCTTGACGCGCTGACCCGCGAAAAGATGCAAGGTCTGGTGCTGAAGCTTTGGAAAGAAACCGGCAAAACAATCATCCTGATCACACACTCGGTGGAAGAAGCGTTGTTGTTGGGCGAACGCCTGATCGTTATGGCGCCGCGTCCAGGCCGTATTCACACAGAATACCGTTTGCCGTTTGCCGAGATGGGCGTGGGCCAGGACCTGCGTGAGGTGAAAAAACATCCCAAATTCGCGGAAACCCGTGAAGAAATTCTTGGGATGATCTGGGACATGGAAGAAGAAATCATGGGCCGGACGGAGGACGCATAATGGAACTACTCGGAGATCTTTGGGGCGAGTTCTGGGCCGTTCTGACAACGCTCTTTGCCGCCGCACCTTATATCATCGGCTATGTCCTGATCATCCTGCTGATGATGGTGATCTGGAACGGCGTAAAGCGGTTGCTGACGCCGAAACATGATTATAGCTCGCTCAAGACTGTGACCTTCGGCGACGAAAGTGCGGTGACGTCAAACACCGTGGCCTCTGTCGTGTCGATCGTGCTGATCTTCGTTTTATGGGGTGCTTTTACCGGCTCAAAACTCTTGCCGGGGTTCATGCACGCGCCGGGCCCTTTTGAGGGGCAGGGATCGTTTGAATACACCATCACCACACCCGCTGGGGACAGTGACACAGCCACGGTCAGCGTCGTGGTACATCCAACAGGCGAAGACGTTGCAGCACCCGAGGTTGCACCCGGTGATGGCATTGCAAAGAACGACTCTATTGCAATCCCAGTGTATCGCAGTGAATTGCTGCGGGTGGACGGCAACGACGAAATGGGCCGCGACGAAGAGACATTCATCACCGCCGTCGATGGCCAACCGATTGCGCCGGGCGGCAGTGTCGCTGTCGGCTTTGGCAGCGTGGCGATGTCGGACAAAGGGACGTTGAATATCATTCCGGCAACGGGGATGCAGATGGAACCCATCTGGCTGCCATCCCCCGAGGCGGTCTGGAGCCGCTTGGGTGAAATCGCCACGGTGGGCTATCGCAACTCGACCTTGGCTGAACATCTTGGCTATTCGCTTTTCCGCGTGATCGTGGGCTTTCTGCTGGGTGCGCTTGTGGGGATTCCGCTGGGCTATGCGATGGGTCTGTCGAATTGGTTCCGTGGCTGGTTTGACCCGATTGTCGAATTCATGCGCCCCGTCCCGCCGCTTGCATTGATCCCGCTTGTGATCATCTGGGCGGGGATCGGGGAAGTGGGCAAGATTATCCTGCTGTTCCTTGCGGCGCTCTGGATCATGGCGATTGCGGCGCGGTCCGGTGTGTCTGGTGTGCGGATTTCCAAGGTACATGCGGCCTATTCGCTGGGCGCGTCCAAGTGGCAAATCATGCGTTACGTGATCATACCGAACTCGTTGCCAGAAATCTTTACAGGTGCGCGCGTTGCTATGGGGGTCTGTTGGGGCACCGTGGTTGCGGCTGAATTGGTCGCAGCGGAAAAGGGTGCCGGCATGATGATTATGGTGGCCTCGAAATTCCAAAGCACGGACATCGTGTTGATGGGGATTATCCTGATTGGCATCATCGGGTTCAGCATTGATATGTTGATGCGGCAAGCCGAAAAATGGCTGGTGCCATGGAAGGGCAAGGGTTGATTGCCCACAACCTTTAGGTGATAGAGACAGGCGAAGGTTGCTGAACCTTCGCCTTTTCTTTTGCGCAAGGGCCGAACATGCAAGATCTGGACCTGATAGAGCTTATCAGTATTGCGGCCATGTTTTTGCTGCTCTTTTTGCGGTTTCTCCCCAAACGCAAACGCAGAAGGCCTGCACCTGCGAGACCGCGCAAAGCACCGGTCACGCCTCCACCGGCAGAAATTCCGGTCCCTCAGAATGCGATCCTCGTGGATGGGTCCAACGTGATGCATTGGGGGCCGGAACCCTCAGTCAAAATTCTGGCCCAGGTGCTGCGCAGCCTTGAACGCGCAGGCTATACGCCGATTGTGTTTTTCGATGCGAGCGTCGGCTATGTCCTCGACGATCATTATTATGACGAGGCGAAACTGGCCCCGCTGCTGGGTATCCCGCAGGAGCATATCGATGTCGTAGACAAAGGCGTCATAGCGGATGTGTCGATCCTGTCACAGGCCACGAAGCACGGCCTGCGTGTTGTGAGCAATGACAAATACCGCGACTGGCGGGTCCAGTTTCCACATGCCGCGAAGAAAGGCGTTCTGCTTGACGGGACATGGCGGGACGGCACGATTGTCTGGCGCGGGAAACTAAACCCCCAGGTCGTCCGCGCCTAGGGTGAACGCCTTGCCGAAACCACCGTTGAGATGCGCCTCTGAGACCGCCAGCGCGTACATCTTGAAGTCACTGAAATCATAGTACAGTTGCGCCTTCGGTATGGCCGCCAACCATGCCGCTTTGCGGGCAGATTTATCGACCTCGTGCGCCGTGCATATCAAGGTCATGCGCGGATGTGTGAGGGGATCACCCTTGTCGCCCGGCTCTCCGATCAAGGCGGCACAAGCGGGGTTTGCGGCAAGCGCCTTGGTGTGCAGGGACAGCGTCGAGATCAGCGTCAGGAGGGCACCGTCGTGCCACAGCATCGCAACGCGGGCGACGTAGGGTGTGTTGTGGTCGGGATGGGTGACGGCGAGGGCCGCGAAGCGTGTGTTTTGCAGCAGGTCCTGCGCCAGCTGGCGCGCGTCATCATCGGTGGGGTTGATCGGGTCGGTCATCACGCAAGGTTGGCGGCGGGGCAGTTGCGGAAGGCGGTGATGGCGGGGCCGATCCCGTCCAGATCAAAGCCCACGGTGGTGTCGCCCAAGATCGCATAGGCGCGTGCATTGAACTCTAACCCGTCGAGAACATTGCCAAATCCACGATCCTTGACAGTGAGGCTGCGGCCATCGGGGCTGATGGCATGGCGGTCGGTCTGGATGCTGATCGGGCGATCATTGGCGAAGGCCATGCCGAAGGTCTGCGCCTCGGACCAGCGGCCATTCGGCAAGGTTACGGTGACCGCATATTCCGTGATTGCGGGGTCATAGGTGACGGTGATTTCGCCTGCCTCTTGGGTTTCTGTCAGGGTGCAGATCGGAGACGCCGAAAACTCCCACGCGGTGGCGGGTGAGGCGAGGAGGAGGAAGGCGAGAGCGGTGCGCATGAGGGGGATGTAGGGGGATGTTGGCGGCGGGCAAGGTTGGGGTGATGCAACGGGGTGTGGGGTGATTTGGGATGTGATGTGGGAATCGTGAGTTAATGCAGGGTTTTATGGGGGTTTGGGGCGTATGCAACGCGTACACAGGCGGTACACAATGCGTATGTACGCGGTGTACGGTTTGGGTGGGTTAAGGCGGCGTGCGGTGGGGAGTGTGAAGGAGAGGTTAATGTTTGGGGTAGGGTGGGTGAAACCCACGGGTATTGCGGCGCGTGGGTTTCACCCACCCTACGTTTGCTGGAAAGTCGGATCTACGCCTGCTGCGTTATTTAAACAGACGAAACCTAAAGTAGTAGCGGCTAAGGGTTTGAATGCATCGATCATCCTAAAAGTCTTTAACCGAAAGTAAACTTGGAATGGACTATTCGTGACTGATGAAAGACGCCCCGATTTCTGGAAAATCATGCCTTCTACCCTTTGGGAATTTCGCAATACTTTAGCGTGGTGCATTGCAGGACTAGCATTTTTGCTATTCTTCTGTGGCTGTTCCGAAACGACTAGCCGAGTAGGCAGATGAGAGGTTTGCTGATTTTGGTTTTGCTGTGGCCAATCGCACTCTTCTATGAGCTGATCTCCGCATTCAGTAAACAGCCGAAGAACCACTAGGCTGCAAACGCGCTGCACTACTCAATTTTCAGCTCGTGGTGGCCGATCCTCTGTGCGAACCGATAAACAGAAACAGTGCACGATTCTCGGGCAGTTCAAAACGGAGTAGACAATGAACTTCTTATTAACTTTGATTTTCATCATCCCTGCTTTTGCAATAATCTACGCAATTCTAACAATTATTGCGAAACCCTCAGTGATCCTCAACATCATTTCTGGTCGATTTGAAGCCGAGGAGAAAAGGCTTTCGATCGTCTTTATCGGATCATGGGTCACTTTGGCTGTTCTATTTCAGCTGACAAGTTAGGAACTAAGAAAGGGCTGGATTGAACCAAAGCCACTTTGCGTAGTGACCTGGGTCCCGGTTTTCGGAGGTCTTCGTAGCGTCCTTAGGGATTGTTTGTTGGCGTTAGGCGGCCAGCGAGTTTGAGCTTCTCAAGAGTGGCAGGAGATACTATTACGAAAAACCACTCCCTCGGCGATCTCACTGAGAACTCCTTGGGTTCTTGATATCGAGAGGGGAGCTTTGACCATGAAATTTGCTCTTATTCACCTTCGATCAGATTAATTAGCCCAGATTCCAAAAAGCAAGTAACCATCACCGCTTCCCCCCATACCTGCTTTTCCCGCCACGCATCCCACCACGCCCGCCAGTACTCCGCCCCGACGCTTTCTGCGCATCGTCCACCGCCTTATCCACGGCCTGCTGCCGCGCCAGCGGG
The DNA here is from genome assembly GCA_942490805.1 of uncultured Alphaproteobacteria bacterium. Taxonomy (GTDB): domain Bacteria; phylum Pseudomonadota; class Alphaproteobacteria; order Rhodobacterales; family Rhodobacteraceae; genus Yoonia. Next base: position 346,698 of record CALNYU010000005.1, read on the forward strand.
TCGTCGGAGATTGTGAGTTCGACGGTCTCTAGCCGTTTGACCTCGTCGCGCAGGCGGGCGGCTTCTTCGAATTCGAGGTTTTCGGCCGCTTTGCGCATGTCGGTGCGCAGCCCTTCGAGGACGGTGGCGAGGTTGCCGCCTGCGAGCGGGTTGTCGACCTTGGCGGTCACGCGGTTCATGTCCACGTCGCCTTTGTAGAGGCCTGCCAGAATATCCTCGACGTTCTTTTTCACCGTCATCGGGGTGATGCCGTGTTCCTCGTTATAGGCGAGTTGTTTGACGCGGCGGCGTTCGGTTTCCTTCATCGCCCGTTCCATCGAACCGGTGATCCGGTCGGCGTACATGATGACGCGGCCTTCGGCGTTGCGCGCGGCGCGGCCGATGGTTTGCACGAGGGACGTTTCGGAGCGCAGGAAGCCTTCTTTGTCCGCATCAAGGATCGCCACCAGACCGCATTCGGGGATATCGAGCCCCTCGCGCAGCAGGTTGATGCCGATCAGCACGTCGAAGGCCCCAAGACGCAGATCGCGCAGGATCTCGATCCGTTCGATGGTGTCGATATCAGAGTGCATATAGCGCACGCGGATGCCCTGTTCATGCATGTATTCGGTCAGGTCCTCGGCCATGCGTTTGGTCAGCGTCGTGACCAGCGTACGATATCCATCGAGCGCCACTTTGCGGACTTCGTCGAGTAGGTCGTCGACCTGCATGTCGACAGGGCGGATTTCGATTTGCGGATCAATCAGGCCAGTGGGGCGGATGATCTGTTCGGTAAAGATGCCGCCGGTTTGTTCCAGTTCCCATGCTGCGGGCGTGGCCGAGACGAAGACGGATTGCGGGCGCATGGCGTCCCATTCCTCAAACTTCAGCGGGCGGTTGTCCATGCAGGACGGCAGGCGGAAGCCGTGTTCGGCCAGCGTCATTTTGCGCCGGAAGTCACCTTTGTACATGCCGCCGATTTGCGGGACGGAGACATGGCTTTCATCGGCAAAGACGATGGCGTTGTCGGGGATGAATTCGAAAAGCGTGGGCGGTGGTTCGCCGGGTGCGCGGCCTGTGAGGTAGCGTGAGTAGTTCTCGATCCCGTTGCAGACGCCTGTGGCCTCGAGCATTTCGAGATCGAAGTTGGTGCGCTGTTCAAGCCGCTGCGCTTCGAGCAGTTTGCCTTCGCCGACCAGTTGGTCGAGCCGCATGCGCAGTTCTTTTTTGATGCCGATGACGGCCTGCTGCATGGTTGGCTTTGGCGTCACATAGTGTGAATTGGCGTAGACGCGGACCTTATCGAAGGTCGCGGTTTTTTCGCCGGTCAGCGGGTCGAATTCGGTGATCGCTTCGAGCTCTTCGCCGAAGAACGACAGTTTCCATGCACGGTCATCAAGGTGGGCGGGCCAGATTTCCAAGCTATCGCCGCGCACGCGGAAGGTGCCGCGCTGGAAGGCCGCGTCGTTGCGGCGGTATTGCTGCGCGATCAGGTCGGCGATGATCTGGCGTTGGTCATAGTCGTTGCCGACGTGGATATCCTGCGTCATCGCGCCATAGGTTTCGACCGAACCGATCCCGTAGATGCAGGACACAGAGGCCACGATGATCACGTCATCCCGTTCCAACAGCGCACGGGTGGCCGAGTGGCGCATCCGGTCGATCTGTTCGTTGATCTGGGATTCTTTCTCGATGTAGGTGTCCGAGCGGGCGACGTAGGCCTCGGGTTGGTAGTAATCGTAGTAGGACACGAAGTATTCGACCGCGTTGTCGGGGAAGAACCCTTTGAATTCGCCATATAGCTGGGCGGCGAGGGTTTTGTTCGGCGCAAGGATGATCGCGGGCCTTTGCGTTTGTTCGATCATTTTCGCCATGGTGAAGGTTTTGCCCGTACCCGTGGCCCCCAAGAGAACTTGGTCGCGTTCACCGGCCATAATTCCTGCGGAGAGTTCCTTGATCGCGGTGGGCTGGTCGCCTGCCGGTTCGAATTCTGTCTTCAGCACGAATTGCTTGCCGCCTTCCAGCTTTTCGCGGGTTTTGACGTCAGGGGCGGGATTGGCGAGGAATTGTTCTATCTCGCGTTTATCGGTCTGGGCATAGGCCATGCGGATCGGTCCTTTGGGGTTGCCCTATAGTTGATGTGTTTGGGTGGGGGTTCAAGGGTGGCTGCTGACAGGATGTGTCAGCAGCGTTTTGTTGCGCCTGTGCTGTGTCCAAAGGCGTGGTCATCGTTGACGCAACAGATGCATTGATCCGTGCTCAATTGTTTCCTGTCAGATAGCTGATTTGCGATCGCAAGAGTGTGCGTTTTGACTCGCCTCAGGATCATGCTAGGTCTGCGCTCGTGATTAGTATGGTTTTGTCATTCCCCGCGCGGCGATATGCCGTTGCGCTTGTGCTGGTTGCTGTTGGCAGCAGTGTCGCGGCCGATGCCGATATCGCGTTCCAATCGCCTTCCGGAAACATCCGTTGTGAAATGACCCGTGGCGCGCCGCTGGCTGTTCGCTGTGATTTGGGCGTGGATGAGCAGAGCTATACCGATCGGCCAGCGTCCTGTGATGGCGACTGGGGAACGACGTTTGGTTTGGACCAGACCGGTCGTGGCCGTTTGGTCTGTGTGACGGAACCTGATCCTGCGCCAGAGGTGCCCAATGTGCTGCCTTACGGACGCCGCGCCATTCTTGACGGGATCATCTGCCGTTCCGAGCGTTCCGGTGTGACATGCACCAATCTTGAAGGTGGCGGGTTTGAAGTGCGCCGTGCCGCGCAGCGGATATTTTGACGCTTTGAGCTATTGCGCAGTTGGTTGACCTTGGCGCGCCAGACAATAGTGTCAGCGCGAACAAATGAGGTGCTCCATGTCCGATTATATCGATCCCGTCAAACTTGACCGTCTTGCCGAAGTGGCCGTCCGTACCGGCGTGAACCTGCAACCGGGGCAGGATTTGGTGATTACGGCACCTATGGCCGCCCTTGATCTGGTGCGCCGGATCACGGTCCATGCCTATAAGGCCGGCGCGGGGATCGTGACGCCTTTTTTTACGGACGATGCGATTACCTTGGCGCGGTATGAACACGCGGCGGATGAGAGCTTTGATCGTGCGCCCAATTGGTTTTTTGAGGGGATGGCAGCTGCATTCAAGGGCGGTGCCGCCCGCATGGCGATTACAGGGGATGATCCGATGCTTTTGGCGGGCCAAGACCCTGCCAAGGTCGCGCGGTTAAGCAAAGCCACGTCGATTGCCGCCAAACCGGCGATGGGGCCGATTGTGGGCTTTGAAGTGAACTGGAATATCGTGGCCTATCCCGGGGCTGCTTGGGCGGCGAAGGTGTATCCTGATCTGCCGGTCGACGAGGCGCAGGGCAAGTTGATGGATGCGATCTATGCGGCTTCGCGTTTGGAGGGCGATGATCCTGTGGCGAATTGGGCGGCGCATACGGCGACCCTGAAAGAGCGGGTGAACTGGTTGAATGGGCAGAACTTTTCGGCGCTGCATTATACGGGGCCGGGCACGGATCTGATGCTGGGGCTGGCGGATGGCCATATCTGGAAAGGCGGGGCGTCGCCTGCGCTCAATGGTGTGACCTGTCAGCCGAATATTCCGACCGAAGAGGTCTTTACCTGTCCGCATGCCTATAAGGTCGATGGCACGGTGGCCGCGACCAAACCGTTGGCGCATCAGGGGTCTGTGATCGAGGATATTGCCGTGCGCTTTGAAGCGGGCCGGATTGTTGAGGCGACCGCAAGCAAGGGCGAAGATGTGTTGCAATCGCTGTTGAAGACTGACGATGGTGCAAGCCGGATTGGCGAGGTGGCTTTGGTGCCGCATTCCAGCCCGATCAGCCAGTCGGGAACATTGTTCTACAACACGCTGTTTGATGAAAACGCATCCTGCCATATCGCGCTGGGCCAGTGTTATGCCGACACGATTGAGGGTGGATCGGAGTTGTCGCCCGAGGAGATCAAGCAGAAGGGCGGCAATCAGAGCATTATTCACGTGGACTGGATGATGGGGTCGGATGCGGTGGATATTGACGGGATCACAAAGACCGGCGAACGCGTGCCCGTGATGCGGGGCGGTGAGTGGGCGTGATGCGCAAATGCTTGCACTGCGCCCGCGTTTTGCACATATAGAGGCCAGCCAAGGGAGACGCTGACATGCGCGCACGAATCTACAAGCCAGCCAAAACGGCCATGTCCTCTGGCACGGCCAAGACAAAGCATTGGGTGCTTGAGCATGTGGCCGAGACCGCCCGTGAAGTAGATCCGCTGATGGGCTGGACCTCTTCCAATGATACCCAAGCGCAGGTGAAGCTGGAATTCGACAGCAAAGAGGCGGCTTTGGAATACGCGCGCGAGCACGGCATTGATGCGGTTGTGCGCGAGCCGAAAACCCGTAAGGCCAACATCCGTGCGGGCGGCTATGGCGAGAATTTCGCCACAAACCGCCGTGGTGCCTGGACGCATTAAGCCTGCCCTTTGGGCTTGCCAAAACCCCTGTCCCCGCGCCATACCCAGCATACGCGGTCCGATAGCTCAATTGGATAGAGCAGCTGACTTCTAATCAGCAGGTTGAGGGTTCGATTCCTTCTCGGATCGCCATTTCTTTGTAGAACAGCTGTGTTTGGGCGCGTCTATTTTCCGGCCAAGTTTCACCTTAATCACTCTTTAACCTTCTTTGTGAAAACTGGGAGGCAGCGAATGGCATGATGCATTGTGCCTTTCATGGTTTGTGAGAGTGCAGTCTGCGATGTTCGATTTTCGGGATGATATGTTGGAGTTGGTCGCCGGGCCGGCGTGGGAGAATGATACAGTGCCCGTCCGGCGGATGCGCCTGTCCAAGCTATTGTTCGACACGGTGCTGGCCTTGCTGCTGCTCCCGCTCTTGGCTGTGACCGCCGTGGTTTTGCTGGCGCTAAATCCTCTGTTCAATCGCGGGTCTTTGATGCACCGTCAGTTGCGGATGGGATATGCGGGCCAGCCTTTCATGGCGTATAAATTTCGTTCGATGCGCCCTGTGAGGACGCAGACGCGGGGCGCTTTTGACGGGCTGGAAGAAGATCGGATTTCTCCGCTCGGCGCTTTGATGCGCAAATGCCGGATTGATGAACTGCCCCAGATTATCAATGTCTTGCGCAGAGAGATGAGCCTGATTGGACCGCGCCCCGATCTTTACGATCATGCGCGGACTTATCAGGAAAAGGTGCCCGGTTATGCCGCGCGCCATCAGATCATGCCGGGGATCAGCGGGTTTGCGCAAACGCAGGTCGGTTATGTGGATGGCATGGAGGGGATCAGGCGCAAGGTGGCGGCTGATCTTTATTACATTGCCCATGCAAACCTGCGGTTTGATCTGTGGATCGCGTGGCGCACGCTCTGTGTGATTGCAGGGCGGAAGGGGCGCTAGGGGGCGTTGCGCGCCCCTTCGCACGATGATCAAGGCGGTTGGTAAGCTCTGGTTCTTAAGGATTGAGGTTCATTCCTAACTGGAGACCAAGAATGCCTGATCCTTTTGACACCGATTATGTGAACCTGACATCGCCTGCCGTGGCGCATTATGTCGTCGCGCCCTCTGATGTATCCGACCTGCCGGTCCGCCCGCGTGCGATTTACGTCAATACTGCGGGCACCGCGGCGCTGCAGGATGCCGCCGGAGAAATCGTTTCCTATGATCTGGCGGCGGGCACTGTGCTTTCGATCCGGCCCGCCCGGGTGCTTGCCTCTGGGACAACTGCGCAACTGGTTGCGTGGTACTGAGCATGATTGGATTTGAGCTTTCGCCGGGTGCGGGGCCGGGCCGCGTGCCCGTGCCGCAGCCCTTGGCTGCGTTCTTTGCCCATGGCGGGGGCCGCTCTGTTGCGCTCGCGTCGGGTATTGAAGGTGGTCTGACCATCTGGACCGAAGTGGGCCCGCATCACGCGGCCCGTCTGCGTCTGGATCAAACGGACCCCGGGATGCGCATGTCGTGGCGTGAAACCCAGCTGGTTGAGCTGCGCAATGTCTATCCTGTCGGGAAAATGGCGCTGACGGGCAGTTGGTCGCAGTTGCAGACGTCGGGTTCAGGGTTTGCCGCCAGCTATACCGGCAATCGCGCGATCAGTACCGGATCGACCGGGGCCAGTGCGGCCGTGCAGGTGGCCCGTGATGCGCCCTATGACATGTGGATCAACTATACCGGCCGCACCAGCGGTGGCTACGTCAAGGTTGAGATTGACGGCGCGCAGAGCTTGGTGAACGAGATCTCTGATCCAGCCGGTTTGGGCTTTAAGGCCTTTTCGAGCTACGCGGCGACGGACCTGACACGCCGCCAGTCGATCAAGGTCGCCAGTGGCCTGACAGGCGAACACACCGTAACACTGAGCTTTGGCGGAGCTGCGACACCCGGTGGCGGGGCCATTATGGTTGAGGCCGTTGCGATCACCGGTGCCTTGGCCGATCCGCATATCTTGCCGCCGCTCTGGACGCCTGACACCGCCTATACGATGGGTGATGAGGTGCAATTTGGCGGCATGTACTATGCGGCCCGCGCGAGTGGCGTCAGCGGCACGGTGGGTCCGACGCATATGAGCGGGATTGCCTCGGACGGGGCGCTTGACTGGCGCGTGGACAGTCGGCCGACCTATCCCGCCTTCGCCATTATCGACTATGCGTCCGAGCGCGAATACGCAGCGCGACTGGATGTGGGTGGCACTGTGATCGAAGTAGGTGGCCAGACCCATGGCCGCGATACGTTGGATGCGCAGTCGATCGAACTCGATGGTGTGCCTTGGGTCCCTGCGACGACGGGCAATGGCCTAAGCGTGGGCCGCCGCATCGCGATGGTTGAAACCTCAACCTGGCAAGGTGGTGGCAGTGGTCCGCTGGCGACCTGCCAGACCAGCCGTGCGATCACCGCCGGTGCGATCCACCATACGATGCAGGTCGCCGTCACGGCCACCGGTTTTGATGTTGAGTGGTTCTATGCGGGCATGTTGCCCTTTGTCCGCTGGGAGGGTGAAACCGCGACGACGGTGATTGAGACGCTCACGTCGGAAAATGGTACCGTGGTTCGCCCTGCGGATTATGCAGGCCAGACTGATGATCTGGTGGCTTTCCCGTCAACCAGTAAGCTGGGCTTGACGGGCGTCACACCTTTGGTGAGCTTCGTTTATGGCCATGAGGCGGGGGCGCTGCCGGTGGCGGGCAACCGGCTTGATCAGTTTGATGCGTTTGTCTTGCCAAATATCGAAGGCCGGACCGCCAGCGGATCAACCGATTGGCCCGCAAAGGCCTACATCAGTGCCAATCTGGATGGCGGATTGACCCTGCAAGACGGCGATATCTTACAGTTCTTTAACCGGCATGTGATTTCGGTGAATGACTAGGAAAAAGGGCCGCAATGCGCGGCCCTTTTTCATGGTGCTCTCTAAATGGTTTGTGCCGAGGGCAGGGCGCTGAGGCAAGGATCGTCAGACCACTGCCGCATCTTGCGCAGATTGATCCGTGACAGGATCAGCCCTGTTGCCGGATGCCCGATCTCGTCCAACGCCTCAAGCCCGCGTTGCACCACGTCGCGCGGGGTCTTGGACCAGCGCACGGCGTAGATGATTGCGTCGGAGTTGCTGGCGAAAAGCCGTGCTTCGGGTGCGAGCAGCACGGGCGGTGCGTCAATGATGATGTGGTCATAGGTTTTGCGCAGGGTTTCCAGCCGCCCTGCCAATTGCTCGGACAGAAGCGGCGTGTGCTGGTCGGCCATGTCCGAAACAACCAGAACATCAGCCCCCAGATTTGCGATATGTGTCCCCGGTTCGCCGCTGCGCCAGCTCTGTTGTGCCGCCTGAAATCGGTCTGCCCCGATCACGGATCGCAGCATGGGATTGGGCGTATCGGCCCCGACCAGCGCCACGCGTTTGCCCGACATCCCGAGCGTCTGGGCCAAAAGGAGCGCGTGGTGCGTTTTGCCTTCTCCGGCGATGCTTGACGTCGACAGGATCACCTGCGCGTTGCTGCCCTGTGGTGTCAGGGCGAGCGATGTGTGCAACCTGCGGCCCGCTTGCGACAAAGTGGAACCAAAAGGAACGGGCAGGGCGCGCGCGCCTTTGTCGAAGCGGCGCAATGCACGGTGCGAGAATTGCGCCAGAACGGGCAGGCCGGTGACGTCGTGCAGGCTGCGGGCATCAACGATCCCTTTGCGTGTCGTGTGCCGGATGGCCACCGCCATGATCCCTGAAACGACGCCCAAAATGGACGCGATTGTGAGGATCAGCATCTTTTGTGGTCCAGCATAGGTGCCTTCGGTGGCCGGTGCGATCCGCGTTGCGACGGCTGCCCCCAGCCCTTGCTGCATCCGGTTTTCCTGCAGTTGTGCAAGGAAACTTTGATAGACCAGCCGCGTGGCTTCGGCCTGAAGTTCGATCTGTTGGAGGGCGGCTTGTCCGGCAGATTGGGCCGAGAGCTGCGCGCTGCGCCGGTCTTTGAGCGCTATAAGATCATTAATTTTCGTGCGCAGTTGGGCGATTAAGGCGGTATTGCGCGCGCTGCCGTTGTCGGGGGCGACTTCTAGCGCGCGCAACGTGTTGCGTGCTTCGCTAAGGTCCTGATCTGCGGCAAGTACCTGTGCGGTCAGCGCATCCAACGCGTTATCGCCCTGAATTTGCGCCGATGCGATGATCGTGGCGGCCTGTCTCTCTTGCTGTTCAAGCTGGGTGCGCAGATCGTTGACGCGCGATTGCAGCCAAACCTCGGTTTCCGCACGTTTCTGCATCTGCGCCGCTTCCCGATGGGACAGGTACAACGCCGCTGTGGTATTGGCGATCGTGACGGCTTTGTCTGCATCGCGGCTTTGTGCCGTGATGTGCAAAATATAGGTATCGGCTTGTCGCGTCACGGTCAGTGCGCGGCGCAGGTTCTGGATTGTTTTGTCCAGAACGGCCGCATCATCGGGGGCCTGTTCGGTCGTGCCTGCCAGCCAATGCCGCACTTGTGTGCGCAACGTATTGGGTGCGAGGGGGCGTGTGGGCACCAGATATCGGTTGAATTCGGGGTCTGCCAGTAAATCCAGCGCCGTGATCACCCGGGTGAGAACGGGATCCGAGGTGACAAGGGCCGCGGCGGTGTTCAATGCCGCATCGTCACTGTTTAGCTGGGCCGCGCTGCCTGAAGTCGCATCGTCCGCGCCGCCCAGTTGCAGTGTTGCCCCCGCCACATATTGCGGCGCTGCCATGCGAAACGCATAGTATCCGGCCACGCCGGTCGTGAGGAGCAGCGCGCAGAGCACCAGCCATTTGCCATGCCACAACACCCGCAGCATCGCCGCGACATCCAGCGGCGCAATCGGCGCGAAGGTGTCGCGGTACCTGTCATGCGGGTCCGGTCTGGCGGTGTCAGCACGCTGTGTCATTGCAATCCAAGCCTTGGTCTCTTTCTTGATCGTCCCCCGCAAGACACCACAAAGGAGTTAACCTTTAATTAATCACAATGAATGAGGACTAAAGGTGCGCCGTCTTTGGTTAATGGCGCGCAGGAACGGTTTTCGTGTGATGTCAGCATCAAGGTTCGCCAGTTTGGCAAGGCAAAGCGCCGCAGGGTCCATGGGTCTTCGGGTCGGGATCGTCGGCGTGAACTTTGGTGTGATGTTGGGCCTTGCGGCTTTGCTGGGGCTTGAGGTCTTTGGCCGTCTGGCCGCCCTTTGGGGCGCGGCGCTTGTTGCAGGCACGCTGGTGTCTTTGGGCGGGCCTGTGATCCTGCTGCGTATGCTGACAGACGGGCAGGGGTTACGGGCTAGCGATATACTGAAGGTCGCGGTGCTCTATCCCGGTGCGCTGGTGCTGGTCGTTTGGGCTGGGGCCGCGCCTCTTTGGCCGGACATGCCATGGCTGGCCATCCTTGGCGTGGGGTTTTGTGTGAACCTGCTGGGCTGTCTGGGCAGCGTCATGCGCGCACTGGGCAGTGTGCACGGCTCAATGGCGCTGCGCGATGCCGGACCACAAGTCGCGCTTGGTCTGGCGGCGCTGATGGCTCCAGACGCAGGTGTTGCGGCGGTGCTGTTGCTCTGCGCCGCTGTGATGGCGGTCTTTGCCTTGGCGGGCATTTTTTGGGCGGTGCCACGGATGCGCGGGACGCAAGTCTTGGCGCGGCAGTACCGTCCCTATCTGAGCCTGTCGCTCTGGGCCACGTCGGTGACGGGCATGGTGGTGGCACAGATTGATTTGATCCTCGGCGGTGCGGTGATTTCGGGCGAGGCTTTGGGTGTCTATGCCCTTTTGCGCCGCGTTGCGAACCTCGTGGCGCTGCCGGTAAGCGTGGCAACATGGGTGAGCGGACCTGCAGTATCGGCAGCGAAAGGCGCTGGTGACATGGCCGCCCTTGCCCGTGCGAGCGCTGAGGGCAGCCAGATCGCAATTCTGCCGGGGCTTGTGCTGTTTGGCGGGGCGCTCTTGGCGCTGCCGGTTTTGCCGTTCGTATTCCCGCAAACCGCAGGGACGGTGCCGGGCCTGATCTTTGTTGTTCTGTTGCTTGGCGCGCTTGGCCAAGTGGTGCTGGCCTCAAGTTTCACCGTCGCAACGCTCTGTGGATTGCCACAGTTTGCCTTGGCCGCGCGGCTGGTGATGGCCGGGCTCTATATGGCGTGGTTCGCGTGGTGGGGCGCGGAATTGACCGCGCTGACCAATGCGCTTGGCTATGCAGGGGCGCTGTCTTTGGGCGGTGTTGCCCTGTGGTGGGCGGTCTGGCGCAAGCTTGGTATTGATACATCAGCCACTGTTTTATGGCGGGCAAAGGAGGGGCAGTGGAAAACCTCCTGATCGTCCTCTTGGCGCTGATGTGCACTGTGATCCCGTTCTGGATGGGCGAGCGTTATGGCATGGTGCGCCTTGTCTCGCCGATGCATTTGCTGGCCTATTTTTGTGCCTTTGGTTTTTTGATCAAAGTCGCAGTTTACGGCGCCGACCCCGCCTTGGCTTTCTATAGCAGATACATCGATACAGCCGGGGCCATGCCGCGTGGCGCGATCTATCTGGCCACGTTTATCTTGCTGATGTGTCTGGGCTACCGCTTGGCGCTGCGCCCCTTTGATCCAGACCCTGCGATCCATGAGGCGCGCATGATCGCGGGTGGGCTGGTGCGTCAGGGCTGGCTTTTTGCGGCGGCCTTCGGCGTGGCGGGTTTGACCTTTGCGCTGATGTTGCAGGCCCGTGGGCTGTCGCTGTTTTCCAGCGATCTGTTGACCGCATTTAATCAGGACAAGCAGATTAATGTGAACCGTGACGGCGTGGGCGCGACGCTGGCGGGGATCAAGATGCTGTTTGTTGTGCCCAAATGCGCCTTTGTGATGCTTTTGGCGCAAGGGTTCGTGCGGCGCGCCCCGTGGCTGTTGCTGCAAGCGGGAATTCTGGCGCTGTTGCTGGTGGTGATTGCACTCATTTCGGGGGATCGGTTCGAGCTGGTGGAACTGCTGGTCTTTGGCTGTGCCACTTACTTGATTATCGGCGGGGCGATGGGCCTGCGCGGTTTGCTTTGGATGATTGCGGGCGGCGCGTGCGTATTCCTGATGGCCGCCTATATGACCACCCTGCGCGGTCTTGATGCCAGTCTTTTGGAACAGATCGTCGGGTCGACTTATTTTCTGGATATCAATGCGTCCGTTATGGTGACCGATCAGGTCCGGCCTGCGTCCTATCTGCTGGGTGAAAGCTATGGCTGGTGGACATTCGGCTGGGTGCCGCGGGCCCTGTGGCTGGATAAACCGGCGATTGATCTGGGCATTTTCCTGAAACGCGATGTGATGGGGGTAACGACGGGCGGGGCATTCAATGTCACCGGCCCGGGCGAGGCTTTTATGAATTTCGGTTGGGCGGGGGCCTTGGTCGGGTTTGTGCTTGGCTGGGTCTACCGGCGCGCCGAGGTGGCCTTGCTTGCGCCGCGCCACTGCCTGCGTTTTGGGTCCTTCTACCTTTATCCTTTGCTGCTTTATCCCTTTGTGCAGGCCACGCTGCATTCATCGTTCAGCGGTTTTGTTGTGGCCGCCGCGGTGCAGGCGGTGCTGATCGCGGCGATGATCGCGCTCTTTGTGCCGCGCTTGCGTGCGCGACCTGTCAGATTTTCGGGGGTGGCGCATGTTTAGGGTTATTTTCTGGACCTTGCGCGCCGCTGCCGCTCTCACCCGCCGCGTGGGCGGTGTGCTGGCCACCCGGTTGCACCGCGCAACCCTTGCGAAAACCGGTGCCGGAACGCGGTTTCAGGCGGGGGTCCGGTTCGACTGCCCTGCGCAGGTTGAGGTGGGCGCAGATTGCTATTTCTGGCGCGGTGTCGGGGTGTCGGGCAGGGGCGATCATGCCCGCCTGAGCGTCGGGGACCGCGTGCAGATCAACCAGTTTGCCCATCTGGATATGGAGGGCGGGCTGACCCTTGGGGATGATGTTCTGGTGTCCGAACACGCCCTGATTTTCACCCATGATCACGGTCTTGACCCGCATAGTGTGGCCCGGCCAATGCCGAAGACCATTGGATCCGGTGTCTGGATCGGGGCGCGCGCAGTGATCTTGTCGTCCTGCACACAGATTGGCGCCGGTGCGGTGATCGGTGCGGGGGCGATTGTGACCCGCGACGTGCCAGCAGGCGCAATTGTGGCGGGAAACCCCGCACGCATCATTGGCCATCGCAGCACCAAGGAGGTTGCCGCATGAAGATTTTACATCTGGTTCCCACATTCTATCCGGCGACCTACTGGGGTGGCCCGATCTGGTCGACCAAGGCGATTTGCGACGGGATCGCCACGTTGGATGGGGCCGAAGTGCGGGTGCTGACGGGCGATGCCGCAGGCCCTGCGATTGCAGATCGGGTGGTGCCTGAGCCGCTCGCTTACCCTGTGCATTACGCGCGCCGGATCGCGGGGCATTGTATTTCGCCAGGCCTTCTTGCGCGAATGCCCGGCGCAATCCAGTGGGCGGATGTTGTGCATGTGACAGGAACCTACAACATGCCTGTTCTGCCTGCTTTCGTGCTGGCCCGTGCCATGGGCAAGCCTGTGGTCTGGTCGCCCCGTGGCGGGTTGCAAGCGACTGAGGATTGGCCGGACGCGCCAAACCGGCGCGTCAAACACGGGTTCGAGCATCTGGCCAATCTGTTGCGGCCAAAGGGTGCAGTCTTGCACGTCACGTCAGCGCAGGAAGCGTCGCAAGGGACCGCAAGATTGGGGCAGATTGCCCGTGCGATTATTCCCAACGCGGTGGATGTGCCTGCCGACCTTTGCCCCCACCAACCGATCGATGGGCAGTGCCGTTTGGTCTTTCTCAGCAGGCTGCACCCCAAGAAAGGCATCGAGGCGCTTTTTGCGGCGATGACGCGCCTGCCGGCGCATTTCACCTTGGATATCTACGGGACGGGCGATGCGGAATATGTCCGTATGCTGCAGATGCGCGCGAACCTGTCGGGTGGTCGCATTCGCCTGCATGGCCATGTTGAGGGGGCCGCCAAAGCCGCAGCTTTTGCGCAGGCAGATCTGTTCGTTCTGCCCTCACATTCGGAAAATTTCGGGATTGTCGTGGCCGAAGCGCTGGCCCACGGGGTGCCGGTTCTGACGACCCAGGCAACGCCATGGCAAGACCTGGAACGGCATGGTTGTGGCCGCTGTATCGACCTGCCGAACAGCGATCTGGCGACTGAAATCGTGGCGATGTCTGCGCAGGATTTGGTGCAGATGGGCCTGCGCGGACGCGCCTGGATGCGCCGTGATTTCTCAACGGCAGCGATGGTCGGTGCTTTTGCAGACCTCTACCGCGCATTGGCGCAGCACACCTGCGACGAGGTGATGGCATGACCCAACTGACAGTAATCATTCTGACGCAAAACGAAGCTCTGCATATTGCGCGGGCGATCCTGTCGGTGCGGGATGTGGCGGATCGCATTCTTGTCGTCGATAGCGGTTCGACTGACGGTACGGTGCAGATTGCTGCACGCCATGGTGCGACGGTTCTGCGCCATGGTTGGGTCAATCACGCGGTACAGTTCAACTGGGCGCTGGACCAGATTGCAGACACCCCGGGCTGGGTCCTGCGGCTGGATGCGGATGAGGTGATCACGCAGACCCTTGCCGATGAGATCAAGGCGGGCCTGCCTGAGGATGTAGACGGCTGTTATATCGGGCGCGGCATCAAATTCATGGGGCAGCTTGTCAAACATGGCGGCGTTTTCCCGATCTCAACCTTGCGCCTCTTTCGTAACGGGCGGGGCCGGTGCGAAGCGCTTTGGATGGATGAACATATCGTTGTGTCCGGCCCCACGGCGCATCTGCGCGGGCAGGTGATTGATGACAACCGGCACCCGCTGGATTGGTGGGTGGAAAAGCACAATGGTTATGCCAGCCGCGAAGTTGTGGATGTTCTGAATGCGGAATTTGCGTTCTTGCCCTGCGCGGGTGCTTTGCCGGGGCATGGCCGTGCGTCTGTCAAACGCTGGGTGAAGCGGCGGATTTATGCGCGGCTCCCTGCGGGGCTGCGTGCCGGGGTCTATTTCTTTTACCGCTATGTGCTTCGGTTGGGGTTTCTGGACGGTGCGCAGGCGCGGTCCTTTCATATCCTGCAGGGGTTTTGGTACCGCTATCTGGTGGATGCCAAGCTGGGCGAGGTGCGCCGCTATATGGCGGCCAACGGGGCTGCACCGGACAAGGCCATCAGGGACGTCCTGGGAATTGATGTGGCGCCCACCCAGCCGGCCCAAAAGGTGTGGGTCGCATGAAGATTTCCGTGGTGACCGCTGTGATGAACGGCTGTGCGACACTGCCCGCGATGCTGGAGAGCCTTGCGGCGCAGGGCCATGTCGATGTGGAACATATCGTCCAGGACGGTGGGTCGATGGATGGCACATTGGCGTACCTGCAAGCGCATGGACACCGCAACATGGTGCTAGAATCCTGTCCCGACACGGGCATCTATGACGCGATCAATCATGGTATTCAGCGAACGACAGGCGACGTCATCGGGCTTTTGCATGCAGACGACCAACTGGTGGATGCGGATGTGCTTGCGTGGGTCGCCGAGGCCTTGGCCGATCCTGAGATTGATGGCGTCTATGGCGATCTGGACTATGTCGCACGCGCAGATCCCAATCGGGTTATCCGGCATTGGAAGGCGGGGGCCTATTCGGCGGCTTTGCTGCGGCGTGGGTGGATGCCGCCGCATCCGACGCTTTACCTGCGGCGTGAGGTTTTTATCCGCGCAGGGCTCTATGACACGAGCTTTCGCATCGCGGGCGATTACGACGGGATGCTGCGGTTTTTGACCCAAGGACAGGTGCGGCTGGCCTATATTCCCAAAGTGATGGTGCGCATGAAAATGGGCGGCGCGAGCAATAAATCCTTCGCCCATATGATCCGCAAAAGCCGCGAAGACTACCGCGCGATCCGTCGCCATGGTGTGGGCGGCTTTGGCACCTTGGTGGCCAAGAACCTGTCGAAACTACCGCAATTTTTGAGCACGAGTTAGGTGTAGAAATACTTGGTCAGCTGATAGAAAATTGGCGCGGCAAAGATCACACTGTCGAGCTGGTCGACAAACCCGCCTTGGCCGGGGATCAGATGGGACCAGTCTTTGACACCGCGGTCGCGCTTGATGGCTGCGACCACGATATTGCCGAACATGCCGACCAATGATGCAATCCCCGCCATCAGGGCCGCGCCCCAGACACCGAAAGGTGTGATCCAGCTGAGCAACGCCCCGATGACCATCGCGCTGAGGACACCGCAAACCAAGCCTTCCCATGTTTTTGGTGACAGGCCGGGGGCGATTTTTGTGCGTCCGATCCGGCGGCCAAAGAAGAAATCCAGCAGGTCTCCGAATTGCACGACCATCACGAGGAATGCGATCAGCAGGACCGAGCGGTCGCCGTAGCCTGCGATATCCAGCGACATGAGCGCGGGCACGTGGCTGACGCAGAACACCGCGATCATCAGCGCCCATTGCGTTTCCGCCACCCGCACGAGGAAGCGTTGCGGATTGCCGCGCAGGGCGGAAATCATGGGCAGGAACAGAAAGGCGTAGACGGGGATGAACACCGTATAAAGGCCGGTCCAACCGAAGCCGACGAAGATATACTGCAGCGGGAGCACCGCGAAAAAGGCCAGAGCCAGCGAAAGGTGATCGGCCTGTGCCTTGGTTGTTAATGTCAGAAATTCGCGCAAAGCAGCAAAGGACGCAAAGGCAAAAAGCGTCATGATCCCCGGTTTGCCCAGCAAAAGGGCCGCGCCGATGAAGGCGACCATGCCCCACCAGCTTTGGATGCGGGTCATGTAGGTGTCGAGCATCGGGTTGGGTTCATGGACCGGTTGACGCGCGCGCAGGATTTCACCCAGCACCGTGAGGGTGATCAGGATGCCAAAGCTGCCAAAGGCCAAAAGCAGGATATCGGTTGTTGTGCTGCTCATTTGTGGGCCTCGGGCCTTTGGGCCAAGAGTGCCTCAGAGGCACGTTTGAGGAAATCATCCTTGCTTTCACCGCTCTGCACATGGATCGGTTCGCCGAATGTCACGGTGCAGATCAGGGGCAGGGGGATGACCTCGCCTTTGGGCATGATCTCGGTCAGGTTGGCGACCCATGTGGGAACCAGATCAATATCGGGGCGGGCGAGCCCCATGTTATAAAGCCCTGCTTTGAAAGGCAGCAGCGGGTCTTCTGTCATGTTGCGGTTGCCTTCCGGGAAAGATGATCAGATTCAATCAGTTCGAGCTGATATTCTATATTTTCTGGTTCTAATTCAACTACTTTTTTAAACGATTCCGTTGCTTTTCCAGGCTCGCCCATTGCTAATAAACATTGGGTTTGTAAAAGATAATACCATTTGTTGGTTTGATCGATCTCAATGGCTTGCTGAATACGAGTGTTTGCGGAAAGATAGTTTCCTTGAGCAAAATAAACAGTGGCTAACTTAAAATAACAAACATCACTTTTAGGATCAACTTCAATACATTCACGGTAGTTTGAAATTGCTTTTTCTGCATTTCCTTTAAGTTCAGCCTTTTCGCCATCGAAGACTAGTTTTATTATCCTCGAGTGATCTTCATAGCTCAAGCCATCTTCATCTATCTTTTAGAAGAACTTGTGTCATTTAGAACCGGCGCAAGCTCCAAGCAAAAGTGAAAGTACTATGATCCCAATAAGTTTATTCATCCTTCGATATGATTATAATCTCCGACACTTAGTACATTTTCTTTTCCAATAATTTTAGCAAAATTCCCTATCATTGAATCGCGAATATTCGAGTTTATTATTGCTGTATTATTCCCAATGATCGATTGCTTTACTACAGATCCTTCGATCGTATTTTTTCCATCCAGAGAAACATGCGGACCAACAATAGAATTTTTTATCACTACTCCTTCTCCAATATAACATGGCGGAATGATCAAAGCGTTTTCGACCTCAACATTTTTATCTATCAGGTCTGCATCCGACTTATAGGCTAGCCATTGTGTATTTGTATTCACGGTTGACTTATAATTTCCACAATCTAACCATTCCTGAACAGTTCCGGGAATAAAGATATTACCTTTTTCTACTAAAGCTCTTAGTGCATCGGGTAATTGATATTCACCATCATTCATGATGTCATTATCGATAAGGTACTCCATCTCTGAACGTAATAGAGATCCATTTTTGAAATAATAGATTCCAATCATGGCTTTATCGGATACAAATTCAGTGGGTTTTTCTACAAAAGAAACAATATGTCCTTCGTTATTTAATTCTACAACACCAAAGGCACTGGGGTCGGCAACTTTTTCTACCCAAAGTACACCATCAACATCCTTATCTAATTTAAAATCTGCTCTAAAAAGCGTATCTGCGAATGCAACTACGACTGGCCCTTTAAGTAAATCTTTGGCACAAAGTATTGCATGAGCGGTACCTAAGGCTTCATGTTGATAAAAGATAAGTCCTTTACTCCCTACTTTTTCAGCAATCGCAAGGAGTTCTGCTTCAATCTCCTTTCCAAAATCGCCAATTATAAACCCAATCGTTTCTACTTCGCCTTCTATCTGTGCAATGATCTCCTCGACTAAATGTTCTACGATTGGTTTTCCAACTAATCTAACAAGTGGTTTAGGGGTGGTAAGAGTATGTGGCCTAAGGCGTTTACCTATTCCGGCCATTGGTATAATAATATTCATTTTTCATTTTTAATCCATTAAGCATTCAAGATGCAATCTATCTATAATTAATTTTTCCCAGTACTTCCAAATCCTCCCTGCTCCTCTTTGTGTTTCATCTAAAACTTCAACTTCTTTCCAGCTAGCTTGCTCGTGCTGCGCGATAACCATTTGGGCTAATCTTTCGCCGGCTTTAATGGTATATGCATCATTTGAAATATTCACCATCAATACCTTTATTTCTCCTCTATAATCAGCGTCAATTGTTCCGGGTGTATTTAACACGGTAAGTCCATGTTTATATGCCATTCCACTTCTTGGTCTTATTTGGGCTTCAAATCCTTTGGGCAATGATATAAATAATCCTGTGCCAACTAGGGTTCTCTCCAGCGGCTGGAGTGTTATTTCATCCAGGATATCAGCTCTAAGATCAAGTCCTGCACTTTGATCAGTTTCATACTTTGGTAAGTCATTTTTGATTTGTTTATTATCTGTACTTCAATCATTTAGTTTGTTATATTTCAGGTTTTTCGTCAGTCTTTGGTACTTTGAATTCAAAAAAGTAGATGCTGCCAATAAAAGTCAGCAAAATTAAGGAATGAATCGTATACTTAATAAATATGTTTTCTATAGTGAATTGTTGAAGAAGTAAGATAAATAATAACGGGAGTTAAGATGTAATAGGCAATTCTACTTATCTTATAAGGAACTGGATAGTATTTCTGCCCTAGGAAATAAGAAATAACAGTAATTGTAGCATAAGTTAAAAGTGTAATCCAAGCAGATGCCATGTATTCGTATGCGGGTATAAACCAAATATTTAAGTCCAATGGTCATCAATGCGCCGAAGATAGAAATATACATCCCTTTTCGAGTTTTTCCTGAAAGTTTAAACCAAATACCTAAATTATAATAGATCCCTAAAAATATATTAGCCATCAATAGAATAGGTACCACTTTTAATCCTACCCAATAGCTTTGATTAGGTATAAAGTGCTTAAAAAGATCCAAATAAAGAGTAACCATCAAAAATAATGCTCCAACTACACCGGCAAAAACCTGCATGATATAGGCATAGGTTTTACGACTATCCTTTTTCTTTTCATGAGCAAAGAAAAAGGGCTCAGCAGCATATCTAAAAGCTTGAATAAAAATAGTGATCAACATAGCCAATTTATAGTTAGCCCCATAGATACCTACTTGAATTTTAGCATATTCTTCGCCTTTTGTTTCATTGAGTAGTCGTCGTAATAAAATTCGATCGAAGGTTTCGTTTACAATCCCTGCTAAACCAAAAAACATTAGTGGAAATGCATAAATCAAGCATTGTTTTAAGAAGATCCCAATCAAACTTTCCTTTGTTTTCGAAGCATCGATGGAATAAGCAAAGAATTTCAAAAACTTCCCAACAGATTTGCAATAAAAATATAGCCAACTCCAATTGCAGGACTATAAAAAGTATTAATCAACCAATTGCTTTCACCTGCATTGTATGCAGGCAAACAATAGAGTAAGAAAAATAAGTTTAAACAATAACGAACCCCAATGCTTATCAAGATTAACACTAGCAAAAAGTACCGCTTTATTCTCTGACCTTAATTTAGCCATTGGCAATGCAGAAAGCGCATCGAAGCCAAGAATCAAAGCAAACCAAACTACATATTCAACATGTTCGGGATACAAAATAAAGTTAGCAATAGGCATCCTTGAAATAAAAGTAAGAGCTAAAAAAATAGTTGTTGTAAAAACAAATGAAGAGAAAGCGGTTCTGAAATGTATTTTCGCTATACATACCCTCATTGTTTAAGTAGCGAAAAAACGCGGTTTCCATTCCATAATTTAGTATAACCGCCAAAAATGCAGCATAGGCATAAAGTTCTGTAACAACCCCATAAGCCTCTGGTTGAAAAATGGCAACATGAATCGGTACCAAAAGGTAATTGAGTAAGCGACCGATGATGGTGCTCAATCCATATATTGCTGTTTGACCAGCCAGATGTTTAATTGGATTCGCCAAGCTTTAATTTTGTATTTACGCTAAAATCTGCTAATTCGTTAACAATAAAAGGATTTTTCGCCAAAGATTGTAACCTGCATCCTTTAAATTTTGTTAACGAAAACTTTTACTCTTTTACTATGATGAAAAATTTGCTTTCTTTTTTTCAAGAAAGGCAGTTGTTCCTTCTTTAAAATCACTTGTTCCAAAACAATTTCCAAAAGCATCGATCTCAACTTTCAAATCCATTCACTCCATCTTTATAACCCGCATTTACACATTCTATTGCTGCTGCCATTGCTAAGGGAGAATTTCTTTTCATTTTCTTTGCCATTCCTCGTGCTTCTTCTAGAAGATTTTCTTGTTCAACTACCTGATTTACAAGTCCTATTCTGTATGCTTCTTGGGCATCTACCATTCCGGCGGTTAAAATCAATCTCCATGGCCTTTCCTTTTCCGGCTAAGCTGACTTAAGCGTTGTGTTCCTCCATATCCGGGAATTACTCCTAAGGAAACTTCAGGTAAACCCATTTTAGCATTTGTAGAAGCAATTCTAACATGGCATGCCATCGCTAATTCTAATCCTCCGCCTAATGCAAAACCATTAACAGCAGCAATAACCGGCTTATTCAAATTTTCGATAACATCGAAAAAGTTTTTTCTGACCTTCTCCTGCTAATTTTTTCCTTCTTCAACTGAAAAATGAGCAAATTCAGAAATATCTGCTCCGGCAATAAATGCCTTTTCTCCGGATCCGGTTATAATAATAACCTTAACCTCCTTGTTTTTTTGAGCAGATCGTAAATGCCTTACTCAATTCATCAATCGTTTCTTTATTTATCGCATTAAGTTTTTCTGGACGATTGATGATGATTTCCAAATTCCCATCAACAATCTCTGATTTGATATTTACGTATTGCATATGTTAATTAGTTTTTCATTTACAAAGTAAGAGATATTGCTAAGAAATTTTATGCTTATTCCTATTCTTCATTTCAACAACAAGTAAAAATAGTTCAGGCTAACAAAGGACTAGCAATCCTTTTCACGTGTCCTACTTGTTAATAAAGCAATAAATGAACTTTTTATATAACTATCAAATAATCCTATTTTTCGGAAATAATGAAATCATCAGAATTAATACTAGAAGTAAAGGACTTAAGCATCCGTTTTAAGCATGGTAAGACACCTGGACTTATGCCGTTAAATCACTGAGTTTTCTTTGTTTAAAGGCGAGACATTAGGATTAGTTGGAGAATCCGGATCCGGTAAATCGGTTACGTCGATGGCTTTGATGCGTTTATTTAAAAGATCTAAAAACATCGAGATCAGCGGTGAAGCTTTTTTCTATTTAAATGATGAACCAATCGATCTACTTAATTGTGATGATGAAACGATTGAAAAATTAAGAGGAGATCGAATCTCCATGATCTTTCAGGAACCCATGACCGCCCTTAACCCAGTTAAAAAATGTGGCAGTACAGGTAGAGGAAGTCTTGATTAAACACTTAAAAATAAAGAAAGAAGAAGCTAAACAATTGACCATCGATCTTTTCGAAAAAGTAGAACTTCCACTTCCGGCACAGTTAATAGATCGCTATTCCACACGAACTTTCCGGCGGACAAAAACAACGGGTAATGATAGCCATGGCAATGAGTTGCACCCCTTCTTTTCTAATTGCTGATGAACCTACTACGGCATTGGATGTAACTGTTCAAAAGCACATATTAGAATTGCTTTCAACTTTGCAAAAGAACACGCAAACAGGCTTATTATTTATTACCCATGATCTGGGTGTGGTTTCGGATATCGCTGATCGCGTTTTGGTATTATACAAAGGCGATTTGGTAGAAGAAGGCATCACAAAAGAGGTTTTTTCAAATCCGAAACATCCTTATACAAAAGGCCTTCTTGCTTGTCGACCTCCATTAGATAAGTATTTGGAATCACTACCTACTGTTGAAGATTACCTAAAAGGTCGAGAAGTTAATTTGAAAGAGCGAATACCGGGTTCAACCAGAGTAAAAATGAAATTCTCATTCGAGCAAAGGAATTAAAACATGGTTTCCATCGAAGAAGAATTTTTGGGGAAAAACCACGGAATATTTCAAGGCGGTCAATAATGTAAGTATCGATGTCTATAAAGGAGAGACATTAGGATTAGTGGGAGAGTCGGGCTGTGGCAAAACAACTTTAGGAAGAACACTTCTTGGCTTGGTCAATGCAAAAAAGGGAGTTGTGCTCTATAATGATGAAGATCTTTTGAAAAAGAGCAGGAAAGAATTATTGCCCATCCGAAAGAAATTACAAATTATTTTTCAAGATCCTTTTTCTTCTTTGAACCCTCGAATGCGAATTGGAAATGCCATCGTAGAAGTAATGAAAGTTCATTCTCTTAGTAAATCACGATCATATAAAGAAGATGTTATCGAATTACTCAAAAAGTAGGCTTAGATGAAGAACATTATAATCGATATCCATTTGAATTATCCGGTGGTCAACGACAGCGGGTTTGTATTGCTCGAGCACTTGCTGTGAATCCTGAATTTATTGTCTGCGACGAGTCTGTTTCAGCATTGGATGTATCAGTTCAGGCTCAGGTATTGAATTTATTGAATGATCTTAAAAAAAGAATTTGGTTTTACCTTTGTTTTCATATCACATGACCTATCTGTGGTTAAGCATATGGCAGATCGTATAGTGGTTATGAATAAAGGGAGAGATCGTTAGAAGAAGGAAGTCCGGAAGAGATATTTAAACATGCAAAATCACCCTATACACAAAAATTCATCGATTCATATCCCGGTCAGTCAAATTAAATAACTATAAATCACTAATTAAGCTTATTTAAAAAGGCCTAAATTATATTCAAAAAATAAAATATTTTTGCCCCTTTGGGGTTAGTACTCCATACAATCTGGTGATATTTTGAAAAATTCTTTTTCTTTCTAGCGTCTGTTATTTGCATTAATTATGCTCTTTCTTCTCGTGTTCACGAAGTAAGGATAGCTTTACAAGCAGACTATACCATCAAACCACTTCAAAATATAATGGCTTTTTCTATGCCCAAGAGAGTCTAAACGAGGGAATACTAACACTCGAATCGCGCTATGTTGAAAATTGGAAAGAGGTTCTCCCCATATTTATCTATGGCGACGAACAACAAGCAAAGAATATTTATCCTCAAATGGATCGCGCCATTTTTAAAACTTCAACAGTAATCGATCGTCATTCGATGACCATCAAGAAAAAGGAAGAGAATAAATGGATCAAGTACAATTACCTCGTGATGGGGGAAGCTTACTTCTATAAAAAACAATATGATGAAGCGATCAAGGTCTTTGACTTTATTATTAAGCAATACAAGGATGAAGATATTAAATATGAGGCAGAGTTATGGATGGTTCGAGCTAAAATTGAATTAGAAGAATTTGGAAAAGCTTCATCCATATTAAAATTACTAGAAGAGGAGTCGGCTCTACCTAAAGAAATGTACTCAGACTTTAAAGCGGTCTATGCTGATTTTCATATCCGCAATGAGCGCTATGCGAAAGCGATCGAAAAATTAGAAGAAGCGGTGGTCTTCACTAAAAAGAGGAAAAGAAGAGCAAGACTTACTTATATCCTTGCACAACTTTATGAGATTGAAGGACGAGGAACTGAAGCGATTGCTGCATATCAAAGAGTGGTGAAAATGCACCCCAATTATGAAATGGTTTTTTATGCATCTATCAATCAAGCAATGGCTTACAATACCCGAGATGGTGACAGTATGGCTATTAAAAAATTACTGAAAAAGATGCTGAAGGATCGCAAGAACACAGAATATTTCGATCAGATCTATTATGCCTTAGCGGTCATTGAACTGGAAGACGGAAATAAACCCTTGGCCATCGAGTACTTTATCTCATCAACCAAAACCAGCATCTCGAATAACGAACAAAAAGGGATTTCTTTTATGGCACTCGGTAATGTTTATATGGAAGATCGCTTTTACAAGGAAGCCAAAACCTACTATGACAGCACCTTGTTTTCTTACCGAAAGAATATGATAACTATGATGAGATTGAAGACTTAGATCAAGGCTTGCCAATCTGATCGTGAATCTCGATGTTATCGCTCTACAAGATTCATTGATCCATTTAGCATCCTTAACAGATAAGGAAAGAGAAAAATAATCCTTGGAATCATTGCTGCTGAAGAAGCTGCTGAAGATGAGCGATTAGCAGCTTTAATAGCAAAAAAAATTCTAATAAACAATCGATAAGCGCCTCAGTACCCTTAAGTAATTCGTCAAACAGTTCTGGAGCTTCGAAAGGTGATTGGTATTTTTATAATCCAAGTTCGATGAGTTTTGGTTACTCAGAATTTCAAAGGAAATGGGGCTATCGTGAATTAAAAGACAATTGGCGAAGGTCGCTCACAGCAAGTGTAGGTGGATTCAGCGCTAGTGACTTTGAAGATGAATGACAACTTGTTAGGGCAAGTGCTCAAAAGAAAGAGATGAGGTCACTTCAGGACTATTTGCAGGATATACCTATGAGTGATGTAGCCATGGCCGAATCAGAAGCCTTGTTAGAAGAAGCCTTATATAATGCAGGTGTAATTTATAAGGAAGACTTAGAAGATGTTGACAATGCGATTGAAATGTTTGATGAATTAACCCAGCGTTTTCCAAATAGCAAACACCTGGCGACTGCCTATTATCAGCTATATCGATTATATGTTAAAAAAGAGAGTGGTGGTAATTATTTTGGTGCAGGTTATCGAGATAATTCAGAATACTATAAAGCCATTATTTTAGAAGAATTTCCCTTTCGGAATATGCCAAGATCATTCGAAATCCGAATTATCTTAAAGATGCAGAGATTGCGAATCAGCGCCGCGAGGAAGATTATATGGCGACCTATAGAAATTTCAAAGCGCATCGATACAATAATGTGTTGGAAGAATGCAATAGAGTAATTCAAAATGAACCAGATAATCCATTTCTTAGCGAAGTACTATTTTATGAAAGCTTTTATCGTTGGACAGCGATCTGATAAAGTAAATTTCGAACGAGAGCTTCAGTTGATTGCAGATAAATTCCCGGAAACGGATGAAGGAAAAGAAGCGGTTGAAATCATTGCTGAATTAAATAAAAATAGCTTAAAAGACCCTAAAAAAGAAGAAAGCGCTACTGAAAACCATCAATGTAAAAGAGTGACTTTATTATCAATAATGATGTAGAACACTTTTTTGCCCTGATCTATCCTAATGATAAAGGAAATGTAAATGATGTTAAGATGAGCCATATCTGACTTTAATAAGAAGTATTATTCTAACGATAAGTTAAAAGTTACAAATTCATTTATCAATAAAGACAATCAAATCATTATTGTAAGGCGGTTTTCAAATGCGGATAAGGCACTTTCTTATTATAATAATTTCATCAACGACGAGGATAAGTTAAAGGATGTAAATGAAGAAGGATTCCGAATTTTCCTTATTTCTTCAAAAAACTTCACTAAATTGTTCAAGTCAGGTGACATTGAAGGATATGATTCATTTTTTCAAGAAACATACCTTTAATACAATTTAACACTATGTTTAAATCAAAATCAAATAGTATAATGGCAAAGCAATCAGATATCGGATCTCAACACAAAATTAATATCATTGTAGATGGGACGAGAATTGAAGGAACATTTAGTTCTGAGTCTAATATTCGAATTGATGGGTCTATTAAAGGAAATGTGGATACTAAAGGAAAATTGGTTATTGGACCAAGTGGAATGATCGACGGCGAAATTAACTGTCAGAATGCAGAAATAGAAGGAAAGATCACCGGGAAAATAATGGTCGAAGATCTACTTTCTCTGAAAGCTTCAGCACGAATCGATGGTGACATCTATACTTCTAAACTTTCTATTGATCCAGGCGCTATGTTTACGGGTTCATGCCACATGGGCAATAAGGTAAAACAGATGAACCATGAACGAAGCGAAAAAGTCGAAGAAAAGTCTGCCTAGTACACTGATCAAGTATTCCGGTATGTCTACTAAGATCGCACTCGCTATTTTGGCCGGCGTTTATGGTGGAAAATATTTGGATGAAAAATGGAATTTAGAAACTCCTATTTTCACATTAGTTCTTTCAATGCTTGGCTTAGCATTGGCACTCTATATTATTATTAAAGAAACCAGGCAATAACACAATGCGAAATTCTCTTTTATTTTTACTTGTTGCTACCTTGCTATCAATTGCAACATATTTTGCATTTGATCTAAGATATCAAGAAGGTCCACCTATATTTTTATATGTAGCCTATTTTATGTTTGCAGGACTTAGTATTTTAAGTCATCAGCAATTACTTAAAGCAGCTCGATCCGAATCTTCTCAATTTGTTACAGTATATATGGGATTGACCGCCGTAAAAATGTTTTTGATCCTCACCGTTTTGACCATCTACTTATGGTTTAATAAAACCCATCTTTTTGCTGTTGGAGTTTGTTATGCTGGAGCATACCTTTTGTTTCTGATAATAGATACTGCATCGCTGCTAAAACAACTCAATAAAAAAAAATAATCCTCTTTTTAAGCTTCGCTTTTTAGAGATTTTTCTTCCCCTTCAAAAAAATATAGTATTCGTTTTATCATGAAGGATAATTGTCTACTTTTGCAGTCCAAAATTTAGCGCAATTTTTAATTTATATCGATGAATATTGATACATTGAGATTGAAAGGATTAAGCAGGTTCATTGCATCAGCAATAGTGGCGGTTCTACTGTCGTTTCCTGTACTTGCACACGAAGGTGAAGATCACACACATGATTCCAAAGGAAATGGAATAATAGAGGACTTGGGTCACGAGCAGGAAAGCGAGGGATTTAATGCCAGTGAAATGATCATGCATCACGTTTCTGATGCGCATGAGATTCATTTTATGGGCGAAGGAGAAAGCAGTATTGCTTTGTATTTACCTATTATCATCAATACAAACGATGGATGGAAATTCTTCTCTTCATCACACTTCTATCATAATCCTGTTGAGGTTGAGGATCATGGCAAGAAAGTAAGCTATTATAAATACGAGGATTACATTATGTTTCATGAGCATATTTATTATGCAAATGAAGAAGGCGGTTTAAGTTTGGAACACGGTCATGCCTTGAACGATTCTCCTTTTGATATGTCGATCACCAAAAATGTAGCGGGGGTATTTATTTCCATTCTCTTATTGTATTTGATCTTTCGAGCAGTTGTGAAAGGGTATAAGAGAAATGAAGGTCATGCACCTAAAGGGATCCAGTCTTTTATGGAGCCCTTGATCTTGTTCGTTAAAGACGATGTGAGATGACGTCGCGGATCTTGTCCGGATGCACCTTCATGGTGAACGAGAGCGAGGTGCGTACTCGCTCATCTCGTCGCGCGGCGTGCTGATGACCTGATTCATCTCGCGCCAAGATGTGCTGGCGGCCATCAGTGGCCTGCTCCAGGGCAACCCCCATGATTTCTGCGGTGACGCCACCGATCTTGATGTCCATCTGGAGTGCGGTCACGCCATCCTGCGGTACCGCCCACCTTGAAGTCCATATCGCCGAGATGATCTTCGTCGCCGAGGATGTCGGTGAGGACGGCGAACTTGTTGCCTTCCTTGATCAGACCCATCGCGACGCCGGCCACATGCGCCTTGAGCGGCACGCCGGCATCCATCATCGCCAGCGAACCGCTGCAAACGGTAGCCATCGACGACTGGAACCATTGGACTCGGGAACTTCAGAGACGAGGCGAGCACGTATAAGGGAATTCCTCGCCCTTGGCGGCACCACCGCACTGAAGGCACGCTCGGCCAGACGACCATGACCGATTTCACGGCGTTTGGGGCTGCCGACACGACCGGTTTCGCCGACACAGTAAGGCGGGAAGTTGTAGTGCAGCATAAACTGCACTTTTGATTCGCTGACCGGCGCATCCATGATCTGTGCGTCGTCGTCAGGTACCGAGCGTAATCGCCGCGATAGCCTGAGTCTCGCTGCGGGTGAACACGGCCGAGCCGTGGGCGCGTGGGAAAATGCTGAGTCTTCACTATCTTGCGGATGAACGTCGTCAGGCCGCGACCGTCGATGCGGGGCTGGCCGATCGAGCGTGATGCGGTCACGAGCGTAAACGCTCTTGAGGTCTTCGAGCTCGCGATGAACGCATCCGTGCCGACTCGTCTGCCTTGGGCTCAGGGCGATTCGCATCTCCCTGGCACACATCTTCTTCGAGCAGTTCGTCCAGAACCGTGTAGCGAGCTTTTCGCGAGCGGGCCGCTTTTTCGGTGTGAGCAAACCCGTCCAGCCAGAGCATCCTTTGATGTCGGCTTTCAGCCCTTTCGGCCGCGCCTTCGGCTTGGCGGCGCTACCCAATCGCGTTTCGGGTTGCCGCCTTTTCGAGCCAGCTCTTCTGAATCGCGTCGATCGCCGTCATCATCGGCTGATGGGCCAAATGGATCGCGACCCAGCATTTCATCTTCGCTGAGCAGGTCGGCTTCGGACTCGACCATCAATACCGCATGGGAAGTACCGGCAACCACCAGATCCAGGCGCGAGGTTTCGAGCTGGGTCGTGGACGGGTTGAGCACGTATTCGCCGTCGATGAAGCCGATGCGCGCCGCGCCAATCTGACCTTCGAATGGGACGCGGGAGTTGGCCAGCGCCGCAGAAGCACCGATCAGCGCGGGGATATCACCGTCGACTTCCGGGTTCGATGACATCACGGTGGCGATGACCTGAGTTTCGTTCATGAAACCTTTCGGAAACAGCGGACGCAGCGGACGGTCGATCAGTCGCGAGGTCAGCGTTTCTTTCTCGGTCGGGCGACCTTCGCGTTTGAAGAAGCCGCCCGGGATGCGGCCAGCCGCATAGAATTTTTCCTGGTAGTTACAGGTCAGCGGGAAGAAGGCCTGGCCAGGCTTGACTTCCTTGCGTGCAACGGCGGTGACGAGCACAACGGTGTCGGCCATGGTGACCATGACGGCGCCATCGGCCTGTCGCGCAACGTGCCCGGTTTCGATAAGCACTTCGTGCTCGCCGAACTGGAAGGATGTACTGATCTTGTTAAACACTCTAATTCACTCCAAAGTTTGCTTTATCGCCTAAATTCCAAATAACAAACACCCCGGATCAGCCTGCGCTGCCGGGGTGTTCGTGGTCGATCCGGTTGAACCGCGTCTTAACGACGCAGGCCGAGCTTCTGGATCAGATCGCGGTAGCGCTGGACGTCCTTGTTCTTGACGTAAGCCAGCAGCGAGCGACGCTGGTTGACCAGCTTCAGCAGGCCGCGACGGGAGTGATGATCTTTCTTGTGATCCGCGAAGTGGCCGGTCAGATGCTGGATTCTTGCGGTCAGCAGTGCAACCTGAACTTCGGGAGAACCCGTATCGTCCTCGGAGAGCTGATGCTCTTTGACAACCTGTGCTTTCTGTTCTGCGGTCAATGACATGACTGCTACTAACTCCATTCAGTAATGTGGTTTGGGCGACCGGGCTTTTTCCCAAAAACCCCTTGCCTGCTCCGAAAATCAAACTCGAAAATCGCAGCTGGAATCTTCAAGTGGTCTTTGGGGAAAAGCCGGTTGGCCGCCGAAAATCAATCAAGCTCCCTATTGTAGCGGCTTTACCCACTGAGAAACAAGCAGCGAATGTCGCTTTCGTGAAGCCTGGATTCCGGCGATCGGCTACCTGCAGACTCGCTGGCTCCGCGCCACCGAGCTACAATGCAGCGGTTTGTTTCCCTGGAGCTCGCATGCCAAGGCTGGATTCTCAAGTCAATCGTAAAGACCCCGACTTCATCGACCGGCGCACCCATCATCAGGCGCTGGCCGCAGACCTGCGAGCCCAGCTGGCGCAATCAGCGCTGGGCGGGCCGGAGCGATCGCGACTGAAACACGTCGATCGCGGCAAGCTGCTGCCGCGCGAGCGTGTTCTGACCCTGCTTGACCCCGGCAGTCCGTTTCTCGAGATTTCGCCGCTGGCCGCCCACGGATTGTACGGCGATGCCGCCCCTGGCGCCGGGGTCATTGCCGGAATCGGTCGGGTCGCCGGCGTCGAATGCCTGATCGTTGCCAACGACGGTCAAGGGCGGCACCTACTACCCGATCACGGTCAAGAAGCACCTGCGCGCGCAGGAGGTCGCCGAGCAGAACCGGCTGCCGTGCGTCTACCTGGTCGACTCCGGCGGCGCGTTCCTGCCGCTGCAGGACGAGGTCTTTCCCGATCGCGAGCACTTCGGCCGCATCTTCTTCAACCAGGCGCGCATGTCGGCCGAGGGCATCCCGCAGATCGCGGTCGTGATGGGCTCGTGCACGGCCGGCGGCGCCTACGTGCCGGCGATGTCCGACGAGACGATCATCGTCCGGGCACAGGGCACGATCTTCCTCGGCGGCCCGCCGCTCGTGAAGGCGGCGACCGGCGAGGAGGTCACCGCCGAGGAGCTCGGCGGCGCCGACGTGCACACGCGGCTCTCCGGCGTCGCCGACTACTTCGCCGAAGACGACGCGCACGCGCTGGCGATCGCGCGCGCATCGATCGTCGCCGACGCTGAACACACGTCAAGGCGCCTGCCGGACCGGCGCGACGCCGCCGAGAGACCCGCGCTACGACCCGGAGGAGATCTACGGCATCGTCAACGCCGACACGCGCAAGCCGTACGACGTGCGCGAGATCATCGCGCGCCTCGTCGACGGCTCGCGCTTCGACGAGTTCAAGGAGCGCTACGGCACGACGCTGGTCACCGGCTTCGCGCGGCTCCACGGCTTCCTGGTCGGCATCGTCGCCAACAACGGCGTGCTGTTCTCCGAGTCGGCGCTCAAGGGCACGCACTTCATCGAGCTGTGCAACCTGCGCGGCATCCCGCTGGTCTTCCTGCAGAACATCACCGGCTTCATGGTCGGCCGGCAGTACGAGCACGGCGGCATCGCCAAGGACGGCGCCAAGATGGTGCACGCCGTCGCCAACTCGGTCGTGCCGAAGTTCACGGTGATCATCGGCGGCTCGTTCGGCGCCGGCAACTACGGCATGTGCGGCCGCGCCTACGAGCCGCGCTTCCTGTGGATGTGGCCGAACGCGCGCATCTCGGTCATGGGCGGCGAGCAGGCGGCCGGAGTGCTGACGACGGTCAAGCGCGATCAGCTGGCCCGCGAGGGGAAGACGCTCGATGCCCGCGGTGAGCAGGCGATTCGGAAGCCGATCCTCGAGAAGTACGAGCACGAGGGCATCGCCCTACTACTCGACCGCGCGGCTCTGGGACGACGGCATCCTCGACCCGCCGACACGCGCGCAAGCGCGCTCGGCGCTCGGCCTGTCCGCGGCATCGCGGAACGCGCCGATCGCGCGAGCCTGCCGCAAGGAGTTCGGCGTCTTCCGGATGTAGGGATCACGTGCTCACACCGATACCTCAACACTCGAGGTCGAGCGCGACGGCGCGGCGTCGCATCTGACGCTCAACCGCCCGAGGTGCGCAACGCCTTCAACGAGGAGGTGATCGCGGAGCTGACGGCCTGGGCGTGTTCGCGCGCGGCCGAGGCATCGCGAGCGCGCCTGCGCGTGGTCGTGCTGGCCGGCGCCGGCAAGCGTTCTGCGCCGGCGCCGACCTCACCTGGATGTCGCGCGATGGCGAGCTTCGCACGAGGAGAACCTCGCGGACGCGCGCGCGATGTCGGCGGCGCATGTTCGCGCGCGCTCGACACGCTGCCGGTGCCGGTGATCGGCCGCGTCCAGGGCGCGGCGCTCGGCGGCGGCGCCGGCCTGGCCGCGGTCTGCGACATCGTCGTCGCCGCCGACGAGGCGCGTCTTCGGCTTCACCGAGGTGAAGCTGGGGATCCTGCCGGCGGTGATCTCGCCCGTTCGTCGTGCGCGAAGATCGGCGCTCGCGCCGCGCGCGAGCTGTTCCTCACCGGCGCGCGCTTCGACGCCGCGCGCGCGCGCGAGATCGGGCCTCGTCCACGAGGTGGCCGCCGGCGGCGACTGAGCTCGACGCGACGGTGGGCCGTGGATCGTCGAGGAGCTGCTGACCTCGGCGGTCCGCGAGGCCGTCGCGGCCGCGAAGGCGCTGATCCGTCGCGTGCGAAGCGGGCGGCGATCGTCCGGCATCGACGAATCCATCGCGCGGGACACCGCCGAGCGCGATCGCCGCGCGGCGCGTCTCCGACGAAGGCCAGGAAGGCATGCGCGCGTTTCTCGAGAAGCGCGCGCGGTGGCACGTCGCGCTGGTCCCATGGGTTCGAATGAGCCCGCCTGCCATTGCGAAGCGTGCTCATCGCCAACCGCGGCGAGATCGCGTGCCGCATCATCCGAGCCTGCCGTGAGCTCGGCATCGAGACCGTCGCGGTCTACTCCGACGCCGACGCGGGCGCGCTGCACGTGCGCGAGGCCGCCGACCAGGCGATCGCGATCGGGCCGGCGCGCGGCCGCGCGAGAGCTACCTGTCGCATCGACGCGCATCATCGACGCCGCCGCGCGACCGGCGCCGACGCCGTCCACCCGGGCTACGGCTTCCTGTCCGAGAACGCGGCGTTCGCCGAGGCCTGCGCGCGAGGCCGGGCTCGTCTTCGTCGGCCCGCCGCGCGACGCGATCGAGCGCATGGGATCGAAGATCGGCGGCGCGCGCTGATGGCAGCCGGCCGGCGTGCCGGTCGTGCCCGGCGATCACGGCGACGACCAGATCCGATCGCGGCTGCTCGACGCGAGGCCGAGCGCGTCGGCTTTCCGGTGCTGGTCAAGGCCGTCGGCCGGCGGCGGCGGCAAAGGCATGCGCGTCGTGCGCGCGCCGCGGCCTTTCGCCGACGCGCTCGAGGCGGCGCGGCGCGAGGCGACGGCGGCGTTCGGCGACGGCACGCTCTACGTCGAGCGCTTCATCGAACGGCCGCGCCACGTCGAGGTCCAGGTCTTCGCCGACGAGCACGGCAACGTCGTGCACCTGTTCGAGCGCGAGTGCTCGGTGCAGCGGCGCCACCAGAAGGTCATCGAGGAAAGCCCGTCGGCTGCCCTGACTCCCGGCCTGCGCGAGCGTATGGGTCAGGCAGCTGTCGCGGCCGCGCGGGGCGTCGGCTACGTCGGCGCCGGCACGATCGAGTTCCTGCTCGAGGCGAGCGGCGCGCGCGCGTTCTACTTCCTCGAGATGAACACGCGGCTGCAGGTCGAGCATCCGGTCACCGAGCCGTCACCGGCGTCGACCTGGTGCGTGGCAGCTCGCGCGTCGCATGGGGCGTGCCGCTGTCCGAGCGCGGGCCCCCGAGCTGCGGATCGCGGGGTCACGCGATCGAGGCGCGCGTCTACGCCGAGGATCCGGCGCGCGAACTTCCTGCCCTCAAGCCGGGCCGCTCGAGCTGCTTCGCTGCGCCCGACGGCCCGGCGTCCGCGTCGACTCCGGCGTCGACGCGAGGGCGACGAGATCTGCGTCCACTACGATCCGATGATCGCCAAGCTGATCGTCCACGGCGAGACGCGCGCGATGGCCGCGCGCGCGCGCTGCGGCGAGGCGCTGGTCGCACGACCTTTGTTGCCGGGCTCGACGCACCAACCTGTGGCTTTTTGCAGTCGCTGCGCGAGCTTCCGTACAGCTTCGCCGCGGGCGCGCATCGACACCGGTCAGCTCGACCGCGACCTCAGCTCGGTCATCCAGCCGCAGACCGTCGGCGACGAGACCCTGGCCCTGGCCGCCGCTTTGTGGATGCACGACGCCGACCGCCAACGGGTCATCCACAGCCCCTGGGATAAGACCGACGGCTGGCAGCTCAGCCTACCCTCAGCACGCGCCATCGATCTGGAAATCGGCGAACGCCGCGAGCGCCTCGAGGTCTTCGGCTGCAACGGCGATTACCGAGTAGAACAGGCTGGACAACAGCGCCCACAGA
Source organism: uncultured Alphaproteobacteria bacterium (assembly GCA_942490805.1). Lineage (GTDB taxonomy): Bacteria > Pseudomonadota > Alphaproteobacteria > Rhodobacterales > Rhodobacteraceae > Yoonia. Next base: position 380,668 of record CALNYU010000005.1, read on the forward strand.
GCGACATCGAAATGGGTGCCGGCGGAGGTCGCACAATCATAACACTGTATGGCCAACCCATTGCTTCCGTCCACCTGAGCACGCTGGATCCGATCACAGTGCAGGCCCGCATCAATGATCGCAGCGAACGCGTTCAGTCGTTCACCGATGGCCAGAGCACACTCGAACTTAGCCGCGCCGAGTGAACGCCTATCGCGTGCGGGCGCCATGAGCGTTTTGTGAGAGCGACCGGCTCAGACCCAGACGGCAGCAAGCCGCCCTGACCGCGCCCATGCCCGGCAAGGTGCTGGATGTTCCGCTGTACAGACCGGCAATTCGGTCAAAGAGGGCGACACCCTGCTGATCATGGAAGCGATGAAGATGGAGCTGACCATCAAAGCGCCCTTCGACGGTGAAGTAGCCGAAATAGGCGTCGTGACCGAAGACGTGATTGAGGCCGATGCCTTCTTGCTCGAAATACTTATGGCTTCCTGAGCCAATGAAGCATTGAAAACAAGCGCAGCACTTCCCGGCAGTTTCACTATAATGCTGCCTGTCAATTCGCTCTTAAGGACGACATCCATGAACAACCGCCTAAGCACATTTGCCGCACTTCTTCTTCTGGCTGGCACACTATTCAGCAGCGCCGCCAGCGCCCAGGACCCGGCCCGCTTCGATTTCCTGTTCGAAGATCAAGGCAGTAGCGCCACCGCCGCGGGTTATATCGTGTTTGACCTGGATCTGTTGCCCAACCCCGGCTTTGCCTTCCCGAGCTTGCCTGATCCGCTGGTCATCGATCTCGAAGTGACCGTTTCCGGCGCCACTGCAGGCAATGGTACTTTTGTGCTCAGACTTCAGCGGTATCGTCTGGGACTCTGGTGGCGTTGCGCTTAACCTGAATGTCGGCACACAGGTCGTTGGACAAGCGGTTTTGGGCGGCAACTGGGGTGACGTGCTGTGCGGTGGCCAGCAACAACCCAATGGCTTGGGCAACTGCGGCGATTTCAATCTTTTTTCCGGCCAGATTGGCGATCAAGCTGCCAACGGGTTCAGCTATGAAAACCGTGGAGCTTTCGGCGACGCTCCGGTTGGCGTAGCCCCGTTCACGCTGGCCGCCGGTGGCGGTGCTGGTGAATCAATGATTCTGACCAGCTTCATCCGCGCCGCAGCCGGGCCCGCGGCACCCAGCTTTGCCGTACCCACCCTGTCGCTCGCATCGCTGGCCTTGTTCGCCACCGCGATGCTGGCACTGGGCTGGATTGCCGTTCGCACGCGCGGCTGATCCAAAACCAGCAAGGTCTGGCATCAGCGGCGCCGCCGGCAACGGCCCGTTTCTTTATTAGTCAACGAATTCACTCGCCTGGCGATGTGGTGAATTTTCAGCTTGATTCTGGTCGTTGTCGGACCGATTCAAATTTCGCCTCCAGCGTTTTCTCTGGCATGTTTATCGCGCGATTGCAGCCAGAAAATCCAGTAGATAACCGCCAGCGCTGCAGCGCCGAACACCGGAAACAGCATGGCGTAGAACTCGACCCGGGCAAAAAGCAGTGCGCCAATGGTGCCGCCGAGCACAAAGCCCAGGATCAGCACCAGGTAGAGCACGGCCCGCCGCGCACTGAACGGATGCCCGCGAAACCATGCGCCCAGCATGGTACCCAGATCAGTAAACAAGCCAGAAACATGCGTTGTACGAACCACCGCCCCGCTGTAGGTACTGACCATCCCATTCTGCAGCCCGCAGGCGGCTGAGGCGGATAGTGCAGGGACCCCATCAACAGTCCCTCCCCTCTCCTCCTCTCTTGAATCCCCGGACAGTCCCCCCTCCCCCCCTCTGCTTACGGTCGTGGTCTCGGTCGGTAGGAGACCTCTTCTTGGCTTCTGGCCCGGGCGTTAGTCTTAAGTTCCTCCCCTTGTAGACCCCCTTCGCTCCAGATTGCTATATTTCCTCATCATGTCGGTGCTTATGATTAATCGTAAAACCCCCCACATCAACGCCCGTGACAGCCCAGTGTGGCCGCTGCTGTGCAGCTGCTCGACGGGCGGGCTCGACGACACCCAGCTGCGCACCCTGGCGGACCGGCTGGGCTATCTGCGCGAGCTGGAGGCGCGGCGCGCCACGATCCTCGGCTCGATCCGCGAGCAGGGCAAGCTGACCGACGAGCTGGCGCGCGCATCGCCGCGGCCGAGACCAAGGCGACGCTCGAAGACCTCTACCTGCCCTTCAAGCCCAAGCGCCGCACCAAGGCGATGATCGCGCGCGAGAACGGGCTCGAGCCGCTGCTGCGCGCCATCCTCGACGACCGCCGAGCCGCCGCGCCCGAGGCGCTGGCGCGGGCTATCTCACCGAGGCCGTGCCCGACCGCGAAGGCCGCGCTGGACGGCGCGCGCGACATCCTGGTCGAGGAGCTGGCCGAGAACGCCGGACTCCTCGGGCAGCCTGCGCGCCTTCATGCAGCGCCGAGGCCCACGTCACGGCGCGCGTGGTGCCCGGCAAAGAGGACCGCGGGCGCGCAAGTTCTCCGACTATTTCGACCATCGCGAGACATGGGCCGCCATCCCCGGCCACCGGGCGCTGGCCATCCTGCGCGGCCGCCAAGCGAAGGAGATCGTCACCGTCGACATCGCGCCCGATCCCGAAACCGGCGCGCCGCGCGCCATTGGCATGATCGCCGCCGAAATCGGCATCCGGGGCGAGGCCCCGGGCGACCTCTGGCTGCGCGACGCCGCGGGCTGGGCCTGGCGGGTCAAGCTGAGCCTGTCGATGTATCTCGACCTGATGGGCGAGCTGCGCCGAGCGCGCCCAGGAGGAGGCCATCGCGCGTCTTCGCGCGCAACCTGAGCGACCTGCTGCTGGCCGCGCCGGCCGGCCCGCGCCGACCCTGGGGCTCGACCCCGGCATTCGCACCGGGGTCAAGGTGGCGGTGGTCGACGCGACCGGCAAGCTGCTCGCGACCGCGACGATCTATCCCTTCCAGCCGAAGAACGACCTGCGCGGGGCGCAGGGTACGCTGCTCGAGCTGATCCGCCGCCACGGCGTCGAAGCTGATCGCCATCGGCAACGGCACCGCCAGCCGCGAGACCGAGCGGCTGGTGGCCGACACGCTCGCGCTCCTGCCGCCGGACGTGAAGCGCCCGACCAAGGTGATCGTCTCCGAGGCCGGCGCGTCGGTCTATTCCGCCTCGGAACTCGCCGCGCGCGAGTTTCCCGACCTCGACGTGTCGCTGCGCGGTGCCGTGTCCATCGCGCGGCGGCTGCAGGACCCGCTGGCCGAACTGGTCAAGATCGAGCCGAAGGCGATCGGCGTCGGCCAGTACCAGCACGACGTCGACCAATATCGACTTGCCCGTTCCCTGGATGCGGTGGTGGAAGACGCCGTGAACGCGGTCGGCGTCGACCTCAACATGGCCTCGGCGCCGCTGCTGGCCCATGTCGCGGGGCTGGGTCCCCGGCTGGCCGAGGCCATCGTGGCGCATCGCGACGCCGAGGGCGCCTTCACGTCGCGCAAGGAGCTGCTGAAGGTGCCGGGCCTCGGCCCCAAGGCCTTCGAGCAATGCGCGGGCTTCCTGCGCATCCGCGACGGCGCCGAGCCGCTCGACGCCTCCGCCGTCCATCCCGAAGCCTATGGCGTGGCGCGGCGCATCGTGCAGGCCTGCGGGCGCGACATCCGCGCGATCATGGGGAATCCGGAGGCGCTGCGCGGTCTGAGTGCCGCAGGACTTCGTCGACGGCGCCTTCGGCCTGCCCACGGTGCGGGATATTCTCGGCGAGCTGGAGAAGCCCGGCCGCGACCCGCGCCCCGGTTTCGTCACCGCCCGCTTCGCCGAAGGCGTCGAGACCATGACGGACCTGAAGCCCGGCATGGCTCTGGAGGGCACGGTGACCAACGTCGCCGCCTTCGGCGCCTTCGTCGATATGGGCGTGCATCAGGACGGGCCTGGTCCATATCACCGCCACTGGGCGACCGCTTCGTCAAGGATCCGCAGCAGCGTGGTCAAGGCCGGCGACGTGGTCAGGGTGCGCGTGATCGAGGTCGACCTGCCGCGCAAGCGCTTGCGCTGACCATGCGCAAGGACAATCCGCTGCCCGGCGAAGCTGAGCCGAAAGATAGACGATCCAAAGCCAGCAACACTACAAGGAATGCCGGCAAGCCTCAGCAGCAGAAGTCACCAGGGCCCGCCAAGACAAGCAAAAGCGCGGACGACCGCAAGAGCAGTCTCGCTGCCGCGTTTGCCGCCGCAAAGCGGCGCTAGCCGGGCCATTGACCCGCTGAGATCAAGACCTCTGAATGCGCTTGATCAGACTTGGTAGAGCGCCGCGGGATTTGATGGGCGAGTCATGAGCAAGGCCTGGATCTGCCCTGTAGCCAGGACGATGCGATTCAGTAGCGCGTCGCACTCTCACCAGCGCGGCAATGACTGAGTCCTGACATCAATCCAGCTGTTCGAGCCGCTCACGCAAGGCAAGCGCGCGCTCCAGATAGACCTGGGCGGGTTCGAACTCTGGTGCCAGCGCCTGGACCTGTTGCCACAGCGAAATCGCGCTGTCCAGCTCCTGATCACGGTAGTGAACAAGCGCCCGATCATGCAATTGCGCGACCAGAACCCCACGAACGTTGGCCGCTTCAGCCTCGATATCGCTGTTGGCGGGATCGAGGCGCAGGGCGGTCTCGAATGAGGTCAGCGCTGCACTCAGATCGCCCGCCCGCCGGGCACGGATGCCCTCTTCCATCAACTGTTGCGCTTGCAGAAGATCGCGCCCTGGATCAAGCAACGGACGACCGGCTGATGACAGGTGCTCCGACACCTCGTTGAGCAGCGTCATCGCATCGTCCTGACGACCTTCGGCAATCAGGACCTCGGAGCGCCGTATCGCTGCTCTTGCCAACAGCTGCTCACCGGCGGCATCGAGGTTCTGCGCCTCCGCGCCAGCTGACAACAAAGCGATCGCCTGGGTCAGCCGACCGGCTTCCACCAGGCGTCGACCGGCCAGGGTCAGCCCGGCACCGGGCGGCAGCTCGACTTCGGGCTCGAGCTCGACCATGGGCATGGGCTCGGTCACAGCGCTATCGGCTGAGGACGCCTGCTTGAGCGAGCGCGGAATCTTCAGTTCGATACCCGGCGCCATACGCCTGGGTGCCGCTATGCCGTTGTAACGCGCCAGAGCGAAGAACTGCATCGCATCGCCGAACTCGCGCTGCGCGATCGCCGACAGCGAATCACCCGGCTGGACGATGACCGTATCGTGCGCTTCGCCCATCAGCTCCAGCGGGTCGCTCTGCAGCTGTTCGAGGAAGCGAAGAGCCAGCGTGCTGTTCGGTCGCTTGTCGATAATGCTGAGCAAGGCTGTTTCGGCCTCGTCCAGACGCCCCCGATCGAGCGCATCAATCACTTGCTGCAGGGTCGCCGGCGGCAGCGCCTGGGGGACGGCTTGCTCGATCGGTGGCGGCGGCTCGACGGTGGGCTCGACTTCGGCCGGCGGGCTGTCCTGAACAGGCCGCAGCTGATCCCATACCTGACATGCGCTCAGGCTCAAGGCCAGTCCGACAAGGATGAGTCGGCGGGTCAAACGTCCGATATCAATGGTCAGGGTGGAATCCATCATGTTTGGCGTGCTATTTCTCTGTGATGCGAAATCAGTCGGGGGCATGTTTCGATCTGCATTGCGCTTGCCACGGCAATTGTCATCACAATCGTTGCAACGCAGTGGCCTGGCGCAGCGCCTGATTATCAAAACTCAGGCGCTGTCATCAGTGGCTCAGGTTACACGCTGAGCGCCACAAACGCACCACATCGAGCGGCGACGCGTCATTCCGCCAGCGTCAGTCGCGTTACATTCTGGAAGCCGCGCGGCAGCTTGCGGCCACGCTGAGCGCGCTCGCCCCAGTAGGTTTCGGTGTCTGACCAGCTCAATCGAAGGTAGCGCTGCCCAGCCCAGACCAGACAATCCTGACCTGCTCCAATGGCAATTGCACCGGCGGCCTTGACACCTTCCTTGCGCAACTTGGGCGGAATATTGATCAGTTTGTTGCCTTTGCCTCGGGCCAGCTCCGGCAATTCCTTGAGGTAATAGGCCAGCAGGTAGCCATCGGTGCTGGCACAGATCAGCACGGCTTCTTCGGCATCGGCCACCGCCGAGATGGGCAGAACGTCATGACCGGCCGGCACGTTCAGAATCTGTTTGCCGGCCTTGTTGCGCGACTGCATGTCTTCATAACGTCGCGTACAAATCCATAGCCAGACACTGGTGGCCAGCAAAACACGGTCGTCGTTGTTGCACCAATCGCCAGGCTGCGAAAAACCGCGCCGTCAGGGGCTGTCAGAGTGTCCGGTGAGCGGCTCTCCTTGACCTCGTGCTGACGGCGCTCGTGGGCGGTCAGGGTGTACGCTGCGACCGGTAGAATCCAGCAGACACAGGCGGTTTGTGAACTACCGCCCAGCGTAGCCGACGCCAGAAAATCGTCGCCGGCGCGGTAGCTGAGTTCCTCGGCGTTGACGTCATGTCCTTTGGCGGCCTGATCCAGCCCTTCTCGCTCAGGACTACAGTCACCGGCTCAGCTGGCGCCAGCGCATTCGATCAGCGCCTGGGCGGCGTCGCGTTGCACAATCTGTGAGCGCCGGTCATCGCCGTAGTGTTCGGCATCATCCAGCAACTCTTTCGCTGATCAGACGTGTTAGCCGGGCTTTGGAACCGAGCATCTCCTCCAGGTTGTTGCGCTCGGCGTCTGGTTCGTCCTGTTCTCGCCCTGGATCTTGAACTCTTCCAGCCAGCCCAATGCGCAGCTTGGTATCGAGCATGTCTTCGGCCTGGGCATCAGATGAGCCCGAAGCGCTCCATCATCACCGGCTTGGGCTCATCCTCGGTCCGGATGATGCGGATCACCTCATCTATATTGAGAAACGCGATGAACAAACCATCCAGCAAATGCAACCGCTCCACCACCTGGTCGAGTCGCTATTCCACCTGACGCCGGGTCACGGTTGCGCGGTGGAAAGCCAGCCATTCGTTCAACAGTGGCTATCAGGTTCTTGCACGCCCGGCGACGTCATTGCCGATCATGTTGAGATTGACGCGAGTAGATCTCTCCAGATCGGTGGTGGCAAAAAGATGGTCCATCAGAGCGTCGAGATCAACCCGATTGCTGCGCGGCATGATCACCAGACGCGTCGGATGCTCGTGATCCGACTCATCCGCGAAGATCCTCAACCATCGGCAGCTTCTTAGCCTGCATCTGGGCGGCAATCTGCTCGAGTATCTTTGCCCGGACACCTGGTGCATCAGTGCATTAACGATGATCTCGTCATCCACCTGCTCCCAGGTGGCGCGCATGCGCACGTTCCCACCCGTGACCGCACGCGTCCATGTCCAGCAGATCCTAGCGCGAGGTGATGATCTCGCCACCGGTCGGGAAAATCGGGTCCCTGAATATCCTCGACCAATCTCTCCAGCGTAGAGTTGTAGGCTCATCCAGCAAGCGCACGCAGGCGCTGACAACTTCGCGCAGGTTATGGGGTGGAATATCGATCGCCATGTCCCACGGCGATCCCGCTGCCCACCGTTGAGCAGCGGGTTGGGCAGGCGCGCCAGCAGCATCTTGGGTTCTTTCAGCGTCCCGTCGAAGTTGGGCTCCCAGTCAACCGTGCCCTGTCCGAGCTCGGTGCCGGCAGAACACGCGCATAGGGTGGCGATCGCGATTCGGTATAAGCGCATCGCCGCAAAGGATTTCCGGATCGTCGGCGAGCCCCAGTTGCCGTGACCGTCAACCAGCGGATAGCGATAGGAAAACGGCTGCGCCATCGCCATGGCCTCGTAACAGGGCGAGATCGCCGTGCGGATGGTATTTACCGATCACGTCTCCAACGGTGCGTGCGGATTTCTTGTGTTTGGACGCCGCCGACAGCCCCAGCTCACTCATCGCATAGATGATGCGACGCTGGACCGGCTTCAGGCCATCGCCGATATGCGGCAGGGCGCGATCCAGAACCACGTACATCGCATAGTCGAGGTAGGCGCGTTCGGCGTAGGTTTTCAGCGGGACCTGCTCGAAGTCACCGCGCAGAAATTTATCGTTGCTCATGGGTGGACATTGTCACCCAGACCGCCGCCTCGTGTCAGCCGATCGGTTGTGGTTTTTATGCCCGTGGTGCCACTAGCGCAGTCCGATCGCGAACACGATGATCGCTGCAATTGCCGCCAGCAGGGCACCGACGCCCAGATAGGTCAGCGGCCGATGGTCTTTGCCCTCCGGCACTGTTTCGAGTTGCAAACGCTGCCAGTGTGGATCCCGGCGGCTGAGGTGCTGCCTCTCGACTGCCTTCTGCAGTACGTCGAGCATCTTTATTGTCAATTGCGTATCGAATCTGAACGGATCGAAGGTCGCTATGTTCTGCTGGTCGAGCATGTCTTTCACTTCACTATCGAGCGTGAGGTATTTCATCGACCAGACCTTGAACCGGCGCTGCGGGATCGGTCAGTTTGAGCAGCAAGGTCACATCGCGATGGCGATCATCCTTGCGGATCGTCTCATACAGCGATTCGACCACGTCGCGATTGCCTTCGAGGAACACTGGAAAAAGTGATCATCGCCAAAGCACAGGACGCCGCCGATGTTTTTTGGCAGGTTATTGCGGCGCGATTGCGTCAGGATTCTACCGACTCCAGGGTCAATTCCACTGGGATCGCTGTACGAGTACAGATTTGACCGACTGGCGTAAATCAGTTGAATCAGATCAGACATGTAGAAGTGACGCTTTCAAACATCCGGCTACTGTAAGCATCGAGCGTAGAGCCCAACGTGAAGAGCCCGGCGCACCGGGCTCTTGTAGAGTTAAGAATCAGCCGCCAAGCATCAGCGCTTGACGAACTTCAGCGTGAAACGATCGCTCTCGCCAATGGCGCGAAAGCGCTCAGCGGTTTCCTCACCATCGCGCAGAGACGGCGGCAGGCTCCAGACCCCGCTGGGATGATCCGCCTGTGTCCAGCCGGAGTGGCGTTGATCTCGGAAGATACCACCAGTCGAGAATAAAGCCATGCGACTCGGCCATTTCAACGATGTAGCTCCGCCCGGGGTAGCCATTGAACTCCTCGCTCTCGCTGTCCTCGGGCCGACGGTGGCCGACCACACCCAGAACGCCACCGCGCTTGAGCACGTCACGCGCGGCATCGAACACGTCGCCTAGGATACCGTCACGGCTCCAGCCGTGGACGCTGCGGAAACTCAACACCATATCGGCCGAGCCATTATCGCCGAGGCTGGACCTGGCCGGTGGGTTGAAGGGAACGATGTCGAACTCACCGTAGATATCCTGATCGGAGAAGCGCTCGGTGAAAGCCGCGAAGCCGCGCACGGCGTATTCCGGCAGATCGTCCTGCTCCATGTCCCAGTGCGCCGCCACATACTTGCCTTCGTCCTTGAGGTAGGGGGCGATGATGCTGGTGTACCAGCCGCCGCTCGGGGACAGCTCGACCACCGTCATTCCAGGCTCCAGGCCAAAAAACTCCAGCGTCTCAACCGGATGGCGCGCCGCATTGCGCTCGACCCATTCTGCTGGGCGGTGATCGCCTGTAGCGGCTTCAGTCAGTGTGATTTCGGCGGCTGCGCTGCCGGCCAGGCCGAGCGAAAGCGCAACACCAAGCCATGGCGTGAGGGACTGCTTCATCTACGTTGTCTCCAGTTGAACGGTCAATCGAAAAAGATCATGTCCGGAAGCTAGGTATTTCTGCTCGAAAGGACTGATCGGAAAATCCGGACGAAAAGATACCACTTCTCCAGCCGACACGCCGGCAAGACTCAGCGCCTGCTGGAACTCATCGACATAAATTCTGAAATTGCTGCGCAACTCCAGGCGACCACCGAGAGCCAGCAGGCTTGGGAACACCGGATGCCCGTGCCAGCGACGCTGGAAGTGGCCCGGTTTAGGCCAGGGGTTGGGATAGAGCAGGTAATGGGCGCTGAGCGTCAATCCGGCAGCTGCTGCCAGTCGCCAGAGTCGCTCAGGTCCGCTCAGACCAGCAGCGCATTTTCCGGCGGCGCTGCGGCGCTCTGGCCGAACGGTAGTTTGTCAACGCCCACAACCAGCGCGTCTGGATATCGCTCGGCCAGATGCGCCGTTGAATGACCGACACCGCAGCCGGAATCCAGAATGACTTGATCAGCCGACTCGACGCGATCGTGAACCGCGTCAAAAGCCCGCCGGGAATGACCGCGGAGCGGTTGGCGCCAGGGCTCGCCAAGATGCCGGGCGACGATCTCGCCGAGCCGCGCATGGCTTGCCATCTGGCTGGAATGAGGTCGACGTGAAATCGTCAAGGGAAAATGGTGGGCCGTGAAGGATTCGAACCTTCGACCAAGAGGTTAAAAGCCTCCTGCTCTACCACTGAGCTAACGGCCCGGTCTGAAGAGAGCGCGCAATGATACCTGCAAAGCCGGGGTGGCTCAAGCGAATTACCGGGAATTCAGTCCTGAAACCGTGGCTGAACCCGCTGGCATAAAAACTTTCCGCCTGCCGTAATGACAGGGAAAGCAAGACAATTCAAAGAATTTCCAGTGGAGAATCCCGTGCGACCTCGATCGAAAACGCAATCGTTCAAATATGATCTTCGACACACGATCAAGCCCACAATCGCCCCGCTGACCGCGGCGGTCACCAGCGCGCTGGGTGCCAGTTCCCTGCAGGCAGCCACGATCACGGTAACGACCCTGCAGGATGGCGCAATAAGCGGTGAATGCTCGCTACGATCGGCCCTCACCTCCGCCACGACCAATTCCGCCTCGAACAGCTGCACCGCAGGCGACGTTGGATTGGATCGAATCGAGTTCGAGCCGGGTCTCAATGGCGTCATCAATCTGCTGCCAGGAGAAAGCAGCTACTTCGACGGCTCTACCCTGCCGATCGGCGAAAGCGTGACGATCGATGGTGACAACCGCATCACGGTCACGGGCAGCGGAGCAGCACCGGTGTTCTACGCCAAGTACGATCCGGGCGGTCTGGAAACCGAAGAAGCCACGTTCGAGCGCATCACCATCACCGGAGGCGGCGGCGACGCAGGCGGCGGCATCTATTCGCGGGCCAAGACGCTGACCCTCACAGGCACAACGGTGACCAACAATTCAGCAGTCAGCGCCGGTGGTGGCGTCTGGCACCGGCATCCGACGCCAGCGCTGAGCCGCTTCTTTCTCAGCGGGTCTGACATTCGCTCGAATCAGACCACCGGTGCAAGCAGCTTTGGTGGCGGTCTCTACGTCGGCGGCCAGATCGTTGATCTCCAGTTCAGCTCCACCACCATCGCCGACAACACGGCGCTCGGCAGTGGCGGCGGCCTGGAGCATCGGCCCAACACCGGAGGGCTGCGCTTCTACAGCAGTGAATTCTACGGCAACGTCGCCAAGTACGGCGACGGTGGGGCCGTCAACAGCCGCGCCATTGCGCCTGGCTACGGCATCTCATTCTTCGCCCGCGACAGCGAGTTCAGGAACAACTCGGCCAGCGGCAACGGTGGTGGTATCGCCCTCAGCGACACCAACAGCGGGGTCAGCGGCTTCGGCCGATTCACCATGCGTGGCGCTGTCATCAGCGGCAACCTCGCCGATGAAGATGGGGGCGGGCTATGGCTGCAACGCGGCGACGGCAGCGGCACGGCAGCCGAGCCCAATAACGAAATTCTGCTTGAGCAGAACACCTTCAATGGCCGACGCACTGTCATCAGCGATAACGAAGCCGCGTCGGCTGCCGGCGGACTGTTCATATCGGTCGGCGATGCGACGCCGGTCACCCTGGACGGCGTGGACATCGAGCTCAACGTCGCCAACGACGGCAACGGAGGCGGCGCACTGATCCTTGGCGGCAACGCCGATCTAGCCCTCTCGCGCAGCCGCCTGTCCGGCAATATCGTGGCCGCAGGCGGCGCCGGTGGCGGACTGCTGGCCGATCTCGATGGCGGTGACTTCGGCGCCGATCAGGTCCAGTTCATCGACAACCAGGCGCCCCTGGGTGCTGGCGGGGCACGGATCGACAGCAACCAGGGCGAGATCGGTCTTGAGCGGGTCGAGTTCCGCGGCAACCAGAGCGGAGACTTCGGTGGCGGGCTGCAGATCTACGGTACGCCGACTCTCTTTGGCCTCGGGGCCTCGGTCATCACAGGCAACAGCGCCGATAGCAGCGGTGGGGGGATCGATCTGTTCGTTCCCGGCAGCACCAACACGCTGCTCGAGATCAAATACAGCGAGCTATCGGACAACGCATCCGGTGGCTACGGCGGCGCAGTCAATGCCTCAGCAGGGCTGGACAGTCAGCTGATCATCGAGAACTCCACGCTCTCCGGCAACAGCGCCGTCGAGTCCGGTGGCGGACTGTTCGCCGTCAATGCCATGGAACTGTCGCTGAAATACGCCACCGTGGCGAATAACACGGCAGGAACTGAAGGTGGCGGCGTGTTCACCAATCTGACCTATGGATGCCAGATATCGAACTCGCTCCTGGCCGGCAATACCACTGGGGCCGAAGACCAGGACGTTCGCGCAGGTGGCGGCGCCTTGTGTGAACTCAACGACTCCCTGCTGGCCGGCGAGTACTCCGAGTTTGTCAACGGCACGGGTAACGTGCTCTATCAGGATCCTCTGCTCGCACCCCTGGCCAACAACGGTGGGCAGGGTGGCCGCACCCACGCCCTGCTCGACGGCAGCCCGGCGATCGATGCCGGCAACGACGGCAGCTTCATGCCCGATCACGATCAGCGTGGCGCCGGCTTTGCCCGGGTGTTCGGCAGCGGCCTGGACATGGGCGCCTATGAGCAGCAGGTCATCGAGGACTCGATCTTCAGCGATCGATTCGAGACCCCGTAGGTTTGAGACTCTGCCGCCCGGCTCCGCGCAGTGAGGTCCGGGCGGCCCGGATCAGGTATCTCGGTCTGGCGCTGCTCGCGCTTGACCGCTTCGTACAAGGCGTCCTGCTCGTCAAGGCTGAGCTGGTCGAAGACCAAGCCGCGCTCCACTGCCATCTGCTCCATGGCGCGAAAGCGCTGCTCGAACTTGTGATTCGAGCGGCGCAAGGCCGCACCCGGGTCAACCTTGAGGTGACGAGCCAGGTTGGCCAGCACGAATAACAGGTCACCGACCTCCTCTTCCATGTTGTCGGGATCATTGGCGGCAACGGCCTGTTCGAGTTCGGCCGCCTCTTCTCGCAGTTTCAAGAACACCGGATCGATCGTCGGCCAGTCGAACCCAACGCGGGCGGCGCGCTTCTGCAGCTTGACCGCCCGTCGCAAGGCCGGCAGGCCTTTCGACACCCCTGCCAGGGCGCTGCCATCCTGTTCGCCTTGGGCCGCGCGTTCCTCGGCCTTGATGCGTTCCCAGCTCGCGGTCTGCTCTTCGCTTGAATCAAATGTTTCGCTGCCAAACACATGCGGATGGCGTCGTACCAACTTGTCGGAAATGGCGTCGGCCACGTCGTCGAATACGAACGCCGCCTGTTCTTCGGCCATGCGGGCATGAAACACCACCTGAAACAGCAGATCACCCAGCTCGTCCTTGAGGTCATCCATATCATTGCGCTCGATGGCCTCGGCCACTTCATGCGCTTCTTCGATCGTGTAGGAAGCGATGGAATGGAAAGTCTGCTCGATATCCCAGGGGCAGCCGGTCTCTGGATCTCGCAGCCTGGCCATGATCGCGATCAGCCGTTGGATGGACGTCTCTTTGCTGGAAGTCTCTTTCATGGACTATCTCGGTGGGAAGGTGATTTTCAGGCCGGCACCGCCAAGCGCCGAGTCCGCTAGCTGGATAGTACCGCCATAGGCTTCGATCAGCTGACGGGCGATGGCCAGCCCCAGGCCTTGCCCCTCTTGCTGTTGATCACCGCGAACCCCGCGCATCAGCAAGCGTTCGAAGCGATCGGGTTCGATGCCGGCACCATTGTCTTCGATGGTCAGCACCACGCCGTCGGAACGCGGCCCGGTTTCACCGGGTTCAACCCTGATCACAACATGCCCCGCGCCGTACTTGGCCGCGTTGTCCATCAAATTGCCGCACAGCTCCATCAGGTCGCGCTCGTCAATCCGAACGCTGAGTTCAGGCTCGCCGTGCACTTCAAATCTGACCTGATCGCTGGCATACAGACGAGCAAGGGAATCGGCCAGTCGCTGAACCACGGGCACGATTGCGACCGGCTGATTCAAGGTCCGGCGGGTGGACCGTGCCGCGCGCTCGAGCTGGCGGCGGATCATCAGCTCCATGTCGGTCAGCGCATCGTCGAGCGCCGGTCGGGATTCGGACTGATCCGACTCGAGTCGCGCGCGAAGGACTGCCAATGGCGTCTTCAAGGCGTGAGCCAGGTCAGCCAGCGCCTGGCGATAGTGAGTAGCGTTATCCCGCTCGGTGGCCAGCAAGGCGTTGAGATTGGCGGTCAGGGGCTGAAGCTCGCGCGGATAGCGCCCGTCAAGCGCCGTTTTCTTTCCGCTCTCGACATCGCTGACTTCCTGCGCGACCTGGCGCAGGGGACGGATCAGCAGCAGCAGAATGACCAGCTGGGCGGCGATGACCAGCGCTGCGGCCAGCAGCATCCATTGATAGAGATCACCACGAAATCCTGCCAGCGTACGGCGCAAGCGCTCGGGGTCTTCAGCGGCCCAGATCGTCAGATCAACGATTTCGCCATCCGGCTGCTCCCAGCCCAAGCCGATCGCATAGCCGTACCAGGCCTGGCTTGCTTCTGGACCCTGGAATACTTCGGTGTTGCGAGCAATCAGCGTCTGCCTCGGCGGGTCGATGACGCCGACCAGCGAGCCTGACTGCCACACTCCAGCCGGCGTCAGCGCGGCGGCATACAGTCCTGATCCTGGCTGCCCGAGCCGCGGTTCGGCGAGCGAGTCGGCAACGTCGGGTTGGCCATCGGCATCCAGTTCAATGGTCGACAGGATCAGGAACACGACCGATTCGAGCCGCTCCTGCAGCGCGCTTTCCGCCGCACCGCGAAAGCCACGATCAACCGCCAATGCAATCAGACTCAGGGAAATCAGCAGGGCCAACCCGGCCCCGACCATGAGCCGCAGAATCAGTGACGGCGCAGGATCATGGCCATCGGCTGCCAATGGACGTCAGTCCTCTGCGCGGCGAAAACGGTAGCCGCGTCCGCGCAGGGTTTCGATCGGTTTCCAGCTACTGTCCGGGTCCAGCTTCTTGCGCAGGCGACCGACCAGGACTTCGATCACGTTGCTGTCCGGGTCGGCATCCTCGTCGTACAAATGATCATTGAGCTCGAGTTTCGACACCACTAGATCCGGGTGTAGAGCAAAATACTCCAGCACCTTGTACTCGAAGGTCGTCAGTTCGAGCGCTTCATCCTCGAGCCGCACCACCTGGCTCGACAAATTGATTTCCAGCGGGCCGAACCTGACCTCGGGCGCGGCGTGGCCGGCCGAGCGGCGCAGCAGAGCCTGCACGCGCGCCATGACTTCTTCCAGGCGAAAGGGTTTGGTCACGTAGTCGTCTGCGCCAAGCTCCAGCGCCTGAACCTTGTCCTGCCAATCGGATCGAGCGGTAAGTACCAGAATGGGGTAGGACATGTCGCGCTGTCGAACTTCACGGACGATATCCATGCCGCTGCGACCGGGAAGGCCAAGATCAACGATCGCCAGGTCGACGGGATACTCGGTGGCATAGAAAAGCCCGTCGGTACCATCGGCGATCAGATCGACGGCATAGCCGAGCTTCTTCAACGCACGACCGAGCAACTCACGCAGCTCGGTTTCGTCCTCGATCACCAGAATGCGCATCGCCAATCAACCTCGATCTGCCGGAACTCTGACCGTGCGAACCACGCCCTCACGGGTCAGGATACGAATCACGTGCACGCGCCGCCCGTTTCGTTCAACGGTCTGTGCGGAAACGACCTTGGCATCATTTTGACGCGCAACACGCTCTGCCGCTTCTTCCAGGGTGATGGCCCATGCCGACACGGTCAGGACCGAAGTCACGATCACCGTCATCAGCAGTCTGGTCAGCCATTTCACCCGCCCGTCTCCTTGATCACCATGTCCCGAATCTGGCGTCATTGTAGTCACTCCCGCTTAACCCCGTCTGAACCGGAAAGCGTTATTCGAATCGTGACCGGCAAGTGCCGCTCGCGGAAAGCGCGAGGGCCTGCCCAGTCAAGAGCGTATCAATTCCTGAACCCATCAAGGCCAGATGGTCGGCGTTCGAGTCCTGGCAAGGGTCACGGTTTTCCTAATAGATCTCGGCCACACAGCAGCGCAGACTGCCGCCGGCCTTTTCGATCTCGTCAAGCTCGATCGGATGAATCACGAAGCTCCAGTCTTCAAGCTGCCTGATCTTGCTGGCGGGCAGCGCGTCGTAAGCGGTCTTGCTCATGAACAGGTCCTTGAAGTTCAGCGCGATGCAGTTGCCGGCAAAGGCCTGTTTTTCTTCAGTGCTGATTTCCAGCACGTGGCCGGGATAAGCCTCGGCAATGGCTCTGGGTACATCGGGGTCGACAAAGGCGTCCGGACAGATCACCAACGCACGCGAGGCGAGGATCGCCATGACCACGTTGGTGTGATATTCGCTGGGCTTGAGCTCGAACTCGAAGGTCAGGGCCAGATCGAATGCCTCATGCATGGCCCGGCAACCCGCCTCATCGGCCCGTTGACTCAGCCCACAGTAGCCAATGCGATGACTGCGATCGAGGACCATTGCCCCGGTCAGTTCAGCCACCAGATCGCGCTGCGACAGATCGATCTCCTTGTAGCCCAGCAGATCCACGAAGAACTGGCGGATATCCTTTCGGCCCGTCTCGAGCTGGCGTTCCGGATGGCGCATCCGACCAATGATGCTGCGCCCGGGAATGCTGGCAAAAACGTTGTTGGGGAAAAGATCGTCCGGGGTGCTTGAATGCCCGGGAAAACGCACCATCGGAATGCCGCAAGCCGTGATTTGTTCACTCAAGCGTCGGTGCTGGTCAAGCGCGCGGGCCGGGTCGACCCGCACGCTGAGGTCCATGTAGACGTTGTCGCGTGCCGATTGCTCGCTGAGACGGAAATCCGTCGGTTCGACCAGAAAGACCGCCTTGGGTACGGCCGGCGCATCCCGATTCAGCCAACCGGCCTGAATCTGCGCACGAAATTGATCAGGATGACGAACGATCATTGCAATGCGTCCTCATGTGTATGGCGCTGAGCGCCGCTTTACAGAGGCGCCATGGTAAGCGCGAATGGGCAGCAAGTGTAGGCTAGAACACCGCTTCAAGAAACGCGCTGATCAGCCCTCAGGGCAGGCCTGAATCAGGAGCTCCGGTCCTGCCCCAGGCAGATGCATGTTCTGGCTCAGCGTCTGGCGCCAGCCGCGTGCCCCCGGACAGGCGTGAAACAGTCCCAGCATGTGGCGCCCGACATGCTGTAGGCGTCCGCCACGCGCCAGGTGCGCCTCGGCGTAATCCGCCATCGCCTCGACCACCGCCCGGCGCGATTGCGCGACCGGCTGTCCCAGACGCTCGCCGATTTCGGCCAGCACCCAGGGCTGGTGATACGCGGCTCGGCCCAGCATTACGCCGTCGACATGGGTAAGGTGAGCGATGGCCTGGTCCGGCTCGGTGATTCCGCCGTTGATGACCACCTGCACATCAGGATGGCGTTGCTTGAGACGATAAACCCGGGCATGGTCCAGCGGCGGCACCTCCCGGTTCTGCTTCGGACTCAGCCCCGAAAGCCAGGCCTTGCGCGCATGAACAATGATGGTCTCGACACCGCTCTCGAGCACCGTGTCGACAAACGTCTGGAAGAAGGCCTCGTCATCCAGCTCATCCACGCCAATGCGCGTCTTGACCGTCACCGCTCGATCGGTGACGGATCGCATCGCCGCAAGCACGTCGCGCACCAGCTCCGGCTCCCGCATCAAACAGGCACCGAACCGGCCTTTCTGGACCCTGTCAGATGGACAGCCGACGTTCAGATTGATCTCGTCATAACCGCATTCATCGGCGATTCGCGTACTGTCGGCCAGCGCTTCGGCGTCACTGCCGCCCAGCTGCAGCGCCACCGGAT
Source organism: uncultured Alphaproteobacteria bacterium (assembly GCA_942490805.1). Lineage (GTDB taxonomy): Bacteria > Pseudomonadota > Alphaproteobacteria > Rhodobacterales > Rhodobacteraceae > Yoonia. The sequence goes on from CALNYU010000005.1 coordinate 398,675, forward strand.
GCTCGGCTGGATCAAATCCGATCAAGCGCTCCCGATCACCATGAATCACGGCTCCTGTGGTCACCATTTCGGAATACAGAAGTGCCTCAGCATTGATCTGGCGATGAAAATAGCGGCAGTGGCGGTCCGTCCAGTCCATCATGGGAGCAACGGACAATCGGCAGGCGTCAAGGGCATTCGAAGGCATGAGAAATACCGAGGGGATTCAATTCTGACAGCGAGCAGCTCGCCCGGAAGCAGCTAGTATATTCCACCGTTCGAATGTTGCCGCATTGAGTCTGGTATGTCATAGTTCTGCAGGGTATGGCTGCAATAGCCTGCGTTGGCAGACCAGAAACGGGGGCGGAGGGTCTATTGAGCGACGTCAATCGATCGAATGATCACGCACGATCAGATCAGTTGAACTGGGCTGAAACGCTGGATCGGCGGCGGCTCGAGATGAGCGTGATGTACTACCTCGGCGGCACAACTGTGTTTGTCGTATCCGTCTTTGCAGTCTATCGCTTCGTCATGGGGGACTTCAGCGGCGGTCTGACCAACGCGATCATCGTTGGCATGTTGTCTATCGCGCTGATACTCGGTCGTTTCCCGCGTTTTGAAGAATGGGCGCTGATCATGTTTGGCCTGGTCAGCACCGTGTCCTGCGTGCTTTCAACCATGATCGTCGGCAGTAATGGATTGCTCTGGACCTATCTGGTGCTCTGGATCAACATGTTGATTCTGCCGCGCTGGCTGGCGGCTACGCTCAACGGCTTGATCATCGTTCTGTTTCTGCTCAACCCCAACCTTTTCAATGACCTGCTGCACGAAATCAGCTGGGCCGCAGTGGCTTTCATGTTCAGCACCTTCGGCATCGTTTTTACCTCGCAGCTGCGCAATCAACGGCGAGTTCTGGCTCACCTGGCCACCCGTGATTCGCTGACCGGCTCGGGCAATCGGCGTCTGATGCAGCATGATCTTGAAGATGCCGTCAATCGGCAAGGCCGGCGCGAGCGACCCGCCACGCTGATGGTACTGGACCTCGATCACTTCAAGGCATTGAACGATGAATTCGGTCATGAGGCCGGTGACCAGGCGCTCTTGCAGTTCTCCGACGACGTTCGTCAAGCGCTGCGAGCAGAAGACGGCTTCTATCGGATGGGCGGCGAGGAGTTCGTTATTCTGCTGCGCGGGATGGACAAGGAGTCAGCAAAACAATCACTGCCCGAGCTGCACCAGCGCCTGAGCGGCTCGACCCAGGGCCCGGGTGGACCACTGCTGTTTTCTGCCGGCGCCGCGACGCTCAAGCCTCGCGAGGGCTGGTCCCGCTGGCTGGCCCGCGCCGATGACGCCCTTTATCGGGCCAAGGCGGGCGGCAGAAATCGTCTGGAACTCGCCGAGTAGCTTGCTGACCTTCACCGGCTCAGGCCGCCCCTGTAGCTGCTTGCCTCAAGCACTCGCCGTTCAGTTGAATCCGATGATCCCGAAATGCCCGGCGCGACGATCGCCCTTCCGCCTTAGCGCTGAGTAATGCCATCCTCTGTCGCTACCAGAACTACATCGGCGGCTCGGTGCGCAAACAAACCGTTACAGACCACACCCGGTATCCGGTTGATCTGGTCTTCAACCTTCAGCGGGTCAACGAGATCGAGATTGCGAACGTCCAGAATCAGATTTCCGTTGTCCGTGGTGTAGCCCTCGCGTAGCTCGGGCTGCCCGCCGAGCCCGATCAATTTCCGACCCACCAGCGCTCTTGCCATCGGCATGACTTCGACCGGTAGCGGAAATTCTCCGAGCACCGGAACGCACTTCGATTCATCGACGATACAGATGAAGCGACGACTGGCCCCGGCGATGATCTTTTCCCTGGTCAGTGCGCCACCACCGCCCTTGATCAATCGTTTGTGGCCATCGACCTCATCAGCGCCATCGACGTAGAGCTCCAGATCGCCGGTGTGGTTGAGTTCCAGCACGCGAACGCCGATCTGCCTGAGGCGCTCCGTGGTCGCTTCCGACGACGACACGGCCCCCTCGAGACGCTTGCCCGACGCAGCCAGCTGATCGATGAAGGCGTTGACCGTGCTTCCAGTGCCAACGCCGAGCAGCATGCCGTCTTCGACAAACTTCACGGCGGCCTTTGCCACGTCAATTTTCAATCGTTCCTGACTCATGATTTTTCCATCCCGAGTAGATAGTCCCACTGCACCTTTGTCACCGGCATGATCGACAGTCGATTGCCGCGCCGGGTCAGCGCAAAATCGTCCAGAGCCTCCGCATGCGCCTTGATCTCAGCCAGTGAAATCAGACGTTTGGTGTGACGTTTGTATTTGATATCTACCAGGATCCAGCGCGGATCATCAGGATCGCTCTTCGGGTCGAAGTAGTCTGACTCCGGATCGAACTGCCAGCGGTCCGGGTACGGCTTGCTGGCCACTTCGGCGATACCGACAATGCCGGGCACCTTGCAGTTGGAATGGTAGAAGAAAATCTTGTCGCCCACCTTCATGTCATCGCGCATGAAATTGCGCGCCTGATAATTGCGAACGCCATCCCAGGGTTCAGTCTGGGTCGGGCGACCCTTGAGATCATCAATACTGAACGCATCGGGCTCGGATTTCATCAACCAATACTTCACGAACACTCTCCTGTCATGGATTCAGACGTTCTGGCTCACTCGCAAGTCTATCAAGCGTCGCCCGGTATCTCGACGACTATCGCCGCAAGCGTTCGTACGCTCCGGGCAAAACCGGGAACGCGCGCTCGAGTCGCGGCCGATACAGCTGGCAAGCGAGGCGGAAATACCTGATTCAATCACTGAATACATGGATGCCACGATCGGTGATCACGGCATCCAACGGGACATCCCATGGATCGATGGGCAGACGGTCACGCTCCTGAAAACTGTACGCCACCCCAACGCGTTGCGGCCCGGCACCCGGTCGGCCCAGAAACCTCTCGAAGGCTCGATCGTAGAACCCGGCGCCCATGCCGAGCCGAGCGCCGTCTGCACTGAAGCCCAGCAAGGGCATGAACACCACATCCAGGCTTTCAAGCGGGCAGATCCGGCCATCGTGCGGCTCCAGGATTCCGAACCGATTCTTGACCAGCGGTGCATCCGGTCGCCAGCGCCGGAACTGCAGATCTTGATCGACGAGCACTGGCAGATGGATGCGACGCGCCGCCTGATGCAGCACCGTGGTTGCGGGCTTGATATCAGGCTCACCGCGAAACGGATGAAACGCAGCCAGCTGCAGGGCGTCGAGATCATCCAGATAGCGGAGCAGATAGGTACAGATTCGACGGTCGAGGCGCAGCCGCTGGTGCTCGTGCAAGGCCTGGCGTTCGGACAAGAGCTGGGATCGAAGTGTCGCTTTGGTGTCCGACATTTCCAGAGGCCTCGTGGACCTTACAGCTCGAATCATTAAAAAGGAGTGGCGCTCTCCGCCTGTGCCGCTGCAGGTCGGTGACCTTGAACCAGGGGTTCAAGTGGGTCGGCTCTTCCTGCCTTCAGGCCATTCGCCGTTAAAGGCAACCAGCACACCAGCATGGAAAGTCACCGTCCCGAGGTCAATACGTAGGGACAAGGCATATTACGTTCCCGCTGGCGAACACCGCAGAGAGCGCCTGACGGTCAGTCTATGCCTAGGGGAGTGAACGATCAAGCTCAATCGCCATTTGTTGAACGCGAAGGTCGACCTGCTCTTCTCGCTCCTTGAGCTGCTTCCTCAGCTTCAACACCTCTTCGGCGAGATTCAGAGCGCTCATCACGGCGATCTTGTCAATTGATGAGATTCGGCCCGAATCTCGAATCTCCCGCATCTGATTGTCGAGGTAAAGGGCTGACTCCATCAGTTCCCGCCGTTGGTCGGGCGCGCACATGACCCGGTATTCACGTTCAAGAATCCGGACAACCACCGGTTCGCTTGGACTACTCATCTGGCCTACCCCGCATTCTCGAGTGACTTGAGGCGTTCGATCATCGCCTCGACGCGTTCGCGCGCTTCCTCGTTCCGCTGCACCAGCTGGGCACGTTCAGCGACCAGAGAATCCTGACGCACGTGCAGGGACCGATTTTCTTCTTCCAGTCTGCGAATACGGTCGAGTATTGCCTTGAGCTGGTGCTGGAGCTGATCCAACGCCGCTGTCGTCTGTTGCAAAGAATCCATGCGCGCGAGTTCTTCTAGGTTTTACAGAGGCTTAATGATAGATGTTAAGGGCATCACTTCACAAGCACCCGGCAAACGCGCCTGCCACAGACCCGGTGCTAAAATGGACGCGTTATCAAAATCGGGGAACACCATGACCCAACAGCAGGAATCCAAACTCGCCTGGATCCTCGCCCTGGCGGCCGACAAGGACCCCGCTGGCGTAGCCGAAACCCATGCCGTTGTGATCGGCCTGTTGTGTGCCCGTCCAAGTCTGGACGAAAGCGCACTGGCGGGTCATCTGGCCGCGCTCCAGGTCGGCGACCTGACCCCGGAGGAAATACTTGAACAGATCGGACCCGCGCTGACGTCACTGAAAACCGAACTGGCATCGACCGAACTCAAGTTTCATCCGCTGCTGCCCACTGATGATCGACCACTGTCGGAGCGCACAAGCTGCCTGGGCCGTTGGTGCTCGGGCTTCCTGACCGGTTTCGGTTCCGGACAACCGGTACTGAAAAGCGAGGAATCCCAGGATGCTCTGCGCATGATCGAACAAATTGCTCGAGCCACTACCGATGACGATTCAGATCAGGAAGCCGAGGAGTCCGCGTATGCGGAACTGACCGAGTTCCTGCGAGTCGCCGTATTACTGCTGCGTGAAGAAAGCCTGAGCCACTCATGATCAAAGCCGAGGAATACGCCCGTCGCCGTCGCCGCCTGATGACAGAAGCCGGCGACAACGCCTTGATTCTGATCGGGTCGGCACGCCAGACCCTGCGTAATGGAGACAGCCACTATCCCTTTCGGCAGGACAGTGATTTTCTGTACCTGACCGGCCTCAAGGAGCCCGATGCGGTCCTGGCACTGGTGCCCGGTCGATCCGCCGGCGAGCAGATTCTGTTCTGTCGCCCCAGCGATCCCGAACGCGAACGCTGGGACGGGCCACGCCTCGGGCTTGACGGCGCACGCGAGAATCTCGGCGTCGATGATGCCTTTCCAATCAACGACCTGGATGACATCCTTCCCGGCCTGATGGAAGGGGTGTCTCGGGTATACCACCCGGTCGGCAAGGATGCGGCCTTCGATCAACGCATCATTGGCTGGCGCGAAGCGCTGCGCCAGCTGCAGCGCGGCCAGAAGGGGCCGGGTGAAATGGTCTCGTTGGAATACCTGCTGCACGAGCAGCGACTGATCAAGTCGCGCGAAGAGATCCGCGTCATGAAAAAGGCGGCCCGGGTGTCGGCTGCCGCCGTCATACGGGCCATGCAGCACTGCAAACCCGGAATGAATGAGGCAGAAATCCAGGCCGAACTCATGCACGAATACCAGCGCAATGGTTGCGAGCCCGCCTACCTGCCGATTGTTGCCGGCGGCAAGAATGCACTCGTGCTGCACTACATCGACAACAAGCAGACATTGAACGACGGCGATCTGCTGCTGATCGCCGCCGGTTGAGAGGTGGACGGCTATGCCGCCGACATTTCCCGCACCTTTCCGGTCAACGGCCGCTTCAGCGCAGGGCAGAAGGCGGTTTACGAGGTGGTCCTTACCGCCCAGAAAAAGGCCATCGATCAGGTCCGCCCCGGACGACCGTTCGAGGCCTATCACGAGGCTGCCGTGCAGGCGCTGACCGAAGGGCTGCTTGATCTTGGCTTGCTGTCCGGATCGGTCGACAGCTTGATCGAACAACAGGCGTATCGACGTTTCTACATGCACAAGACCGGCCACTGGCTCGGGCTTGACGTGCACGATGTCGGCGATTATCGGATCGACGAGCAATCCAGGGTGCTTGAAAAGAACATGGTGGTGACGGTTGAGCCGGGCCTCTACATCGGCAATGACGACGACATCCCTGAAGACTTTCGAAATATCGGCATTCGAATCGAAGACGACATCCGGGTCAGCGATGGTGACCCGGAGAACCTGACCGCATCGGTACCCAGAGAAATCGAGGATATTCAAGGGGTCATGGCACAATGACCAAGACGTTCGACGTGGTCATCGTCGGCGGCGGCCTGGTCGGCGCCAGTGCGGCCGTCGCCCTGGCGCAGGCTGGCCGCTCCGTCGCAGTGGTCGAAGCGCAGGCCAGGCCACATCGCAGCCCCTCCGGCTCGCATGCTGCCGCGCGGAGCAGTCATGATGATCGAACGCTGGTCATCAATGCGGCATCACTGAATATTCTGTCGCGCCTGGACTTGCTGCCGGCGCCAGACTCGCGCTGCCCGATCACAACCATCGAGGTGACCCGGCAGGGTGGCTTCGGCAAGCTGACCCTGAATGCAGCCGATCACGGGCGAGAGGAATTCGGACTGGTCATCGTTGCCCGCGAGCTGGGCCACGTCGCCCTGAATGCACTGCAAACCCATGAGCGGATCACTGAATTCTGCCCGGACCGGCTGGCCGGGTGGACCACCCACCCCGACCACGTGGTGCTCGAACTCGACTCTGGCCAGCAGCTGCGTGCGCAGCTTCTGATCGGCGCCGACGGCAACGATTCCAGCGTGCGGCAGCAGGCTGACCTGCACTGCCAGCGCCATGCCTATGGTCAATCAGCAATGATTTTCAACGTGCTGCCGGAACGGCCCTCGCGGGCGACCGCTCATGAACGATTCACGCCACAGGGCCCGCTTGCGCTTCTGCCCCAACCGGCCGGACGCATGGGCGTGGTCTGGATCGATTCGGATGCCGCAATAGATGCGGCCATGGGCTTAGACGATCAACGATTGACTGAAAGACTTCAGCAGCGCTTTGGTAATGGCCTGGGCGCGTTTCGGCGACCGGGCAAGCGCGCGCGCTATCCCTTGATTCGCCAACGCACGGCACGACCGGTTGGCGAGCGACTTGTGCTTATCGGCAACGCGGCCAACGCGGTTCACCCGGTCTCGGCTCAGGGCTTCAATCTGGGTCTGCGCGATGTCGCCGGGCTGGTCGATGCACTGCAAGACCAGGCTGATCCGGGCAATGACGAGGCACTGGCGGCCTACATGCGTTCCAGATCGGCTGATCAGGACGCCACGGTTCGCTACACCGACACCCTGGCCCGAGCGTTCACCAATCCCTCCGGACTTGCGCGCCTGGCCACCGGCCTGGGAATAGCGGTGCACGCCGGATTGCCGGGCCTGCGCCATCGCCTGGTGCAAGCGGCCATGGGCTTTCGCCACCCGATTGCATCCCTGGCAAGACCTGATAGCGCCGACGGCACTTCCCGTTCATGATCAAGGACTTCGAGATCATAGTTGTTGGTGGTGGTGCAGCCGGCGCGGCAGCGGCGCTGCTGCTCGCCGATCAGGGCCATCAAGTCGCCCTGATCGATGCCCAGGCGCTGGCGACGGACTGGCCGGCCGAGACCCTGGACCCGAGAGTGGTTGCGATCAGCCCCGGCTCGGCGGCAATTCTGAGGGCCGCATCGGCATGGCCCCTGCCCCACGCCGATCGGGTTGCCGCGTATCACTCGATGCAGGTCTGCTCGGGCATTGGCAAGGTGGAGTTCCTGGCAGATCAGCACGGCCTTGACGCCCTGGGCTGGATCGTGGAGATTCCCGCGATCAGACACAGCCTATGGTCTCGACTCGATCAGCATCCAAATGCCGAGCTCCTGTGCCCGAACCAGGTCGACTCTTTCGAGGCTCGAGCCCATGGCGTGCGGGTCGAACTCGACAACGGCACCCGTCTCAACGCCGGCTTGCTCGTGGCTGCTGACGGCACGCGGAGCCGGCTGCGTCAGGCTGCGGGAATCGAGGTTGATGAATGGCACTACAACCAGCACGCCCTGATCGCGCCGGTCCGGACCGAGCAGCCCAACCCAGGCATTGCCTGGCAGCGATTCACCGAACATGGGCCACTGGCGCTGCTGCCGCTGCCGGACGGCCAATCCTCGATTGTCTGGTCCCAGCCCAGTGAACGCGCGCTGGCCCAGGTCGCGGACGACGACGATTCGATCATCAGCGAGCTTAATCTCAATCAGGACAGCCCGATGGGTGCGGTGACGACCATCGGGAAACGGCACGCCCTGCCCCTGGTTCGACGCCGCGCACGGCGCCTGGTCAAGGGTCGTTTTGTCCTGCTCGGCGACGCCGCCCGCAGCGTTCACCCCTTGGCGGGTCAAGGCTTGAATCTCGGTCTGGCCGACGCGGCAGCGCTGGCCGAATGCCTCGGGAATGCAAAAATCGATCAGCGCGTCGACGACCGCCTGATCCGTTATCAACGCTGGCGGCGCTCTTCCTCCGAAATGATCGGCGGCGGCATCCACGCCATCAACGAGACCTTCCGTTTGCCGATCGGGCTGGGCCAGCATCTGCTCGGCGCAGGCTTCATGGCTGCAAGTCGTCTATGGCCTGCGCGCGAACTGTTGATCGAACGCGCCTGCGGCTTCGACTCCGACAGTCCGCAGCTGGCGCGCAGAGCGCGCAGCGCGTGAACCCCAGCCTGCGGGCCGGCCTGTGGGAGACCGGCGGCGCGATCCTGATCAGCTTCGCGGCCATTTTTGCCCGACTGGCTGAAGTTGCACCCACCACATCGGCGTTCTACCGCATGGTCTTCGGCGCCGCCGGCTTCGGGCTACTGCTTCTGTTTGACAAGCGTCTGCGCAAGGGCATGAGCTCGGGTTGGCTGGCCTCCATTCTGATCGCCTTGTGTTTCACTGCCGATCTCTGGTTCTGGCATCGCTCGATCGCCTACATCGGACCGGGACTGGCCACCCTGCTGGCCAATTTTCAGGTTTTCGTGCTCACCACTGTCGGGCTGATCTGGCTCAAGGAGCGCGTCGGCTGGCGATTCGCGGCCGGCTTGAGCCTTGCCATGCTCGGGCTATGGCTGCTGTTCGGACGCGACTGGACGCTGCTGCCGCCGGATGGGCGAATCGGGGTGCTGTTCGGCTTGCTTACAGCATTGGCCTATGGCGCGTACCTGCTGACGCTGCGCGCGGCCCAGATTCGCAAGCCCGACCTCAAACCCGAAGCTCGCCTGCTCCAGGTCAGCCTGTGCTGTGCCCTCATCCTCGGTTTCATCAACGCGCTCGAAGGCCAGAGCTTCAGCATTCCCGATACCCGCTCTCTGCTCGCGCTGATTGCCCTGGGTCTATTCTGCCAGGTTCTCGGATGGCTTCTGATCACCCGCGGCATGCCCGGCCTGGCGGCCAGCGTGCTCGGCCTGTTGCTGCTGCTTCAACCCTCACTGTCCATCGTCTGGGACATGCTCATTTTCGGCTTGCGACTGGATCCGATCCAGTTGGCCGGCAGCGCAGTCGCCCTGCTGGGCATTTATCTCGGGTTTCGCTCGGCCAGTCGTCGTCGGGCTGCGGTCCTGGCGACACCGGTCAACCACAGCTCCGATTCCTCATGATTCAGTCGGCAAGCGCCCAGTCAATCGGTGTCAGTCCCTTCTCCTGCAACCAGTCGGTGGCCGGGGAGAAATGCCGGCAACCCAGAAACCCCCGATGCGCCGAAAGCGGCGAAGGGTGCGGGGCTTTCAGTATCAGATGACGCTCTGAATCAATTGCAGCGCCCTTCTTCTGAGCCTGGCTGCCCCACAGAAAAAACACGACGTGCGCGCAGCGGTCGTTGACAGCTCGCACCACCGCGTCGGTGAATTGTTCCCAGCCTCGGCCCTGATGCGCGCCGGCCTGAGCACGCTCGACGGTCAGCACCGCATTGAGCAGCAGGACGCCCTGCTCAGCCCAGGGCTGCAGACAGCCGTGGGGCGGGATCGTGATACCAAGGTCGGCGTTGAGTTCCTTGTAGATATTGAGCAGCGATGGCGGCACTCGAATGCCCTTCTGCACCGAGAAGCACAAGCCGTGCGCCTGACCTGGCCCGTGATAGGGATCCTGGCCGAGAATCACCACCTTGACCTTCGACAGGGGCGTTGAATCGAGCGCATTGAACATCTCGGGGCCGGGCGGATAGATCGTTGCCCCGGCCTGCTTGCGCTGGCGCAGGAACGCGCGGAGCTGCTGCATGTAGGGCTGCTCGAACTCGTTTCGCAGGACATCCAGCCACTCTGGATGCAACTGAATGTTGGACACGGCCGAATTCCTGATGCGATCAATCCAGCGGGCTAGACTAGCAAGACCGCTGCATGCCTGCATCCGGATGCGTGGAGATTTGCCCGACACGCGGCGAGAAACTGGCTGAATTAACGGACACCGATTCCGCAAACCACGGCTTGTAAGCGGAAATCACCGGCTACACCCTGTCGCTACATCAAGCCCGTTATCATTGACGGTCAATTTCAATACTGTGCTGACTTCAATGCCCATTAAAACTGATGCTGTGATCATCGGCGCCGGCCCCGTCGGCCTGTTTCAGGTCTTCGAGCTTGGCCTGCTCGACCTCAAGGCCGAACTGATCGATAGCCTTCCCCAACCCGGCGGACAATGCGCCGAACTCTACCCGGAAAAGCCGATCTATGACATTCCGGCCTACCCCGTTATCGGCGCCCAGGAGTTGATTGATCGGCTGATGGAACAGATCAAGCCGTTCAACGCCGGCATGCACTGGGGCCAGCAGGTAGAACGCTTCAGCAAGCGCGATGATGGCCGCTTTACCGTCGTGACATCAAAAGGCACCGAGTTCGACGCCGGTGCCGTGATCATCGCGGCAGGGCTCGGCTCGTTTCTGCCGCGCAAGCTCAAGGCCAAGAATCTTGATCAGATCACGTCTGATCAGGTCCAGTACAGGGTGACGGATCGCGAGCGTTATCGCGGCAAGCGGGTCATCATTCTGGGCGGCGGTGATTCCGCTCTGGACTGGACCATGGACCTGGCTGAAATCGCAGATTCGATCGCGCTGGTCCATCGCCGCGCCGACTATCGCGGCGCTCCGGCGTCAGTGGCCAAGGTCAAGGCGCTGGCCGAGTCCGGCAACGTCATCGAGCATCAGGGCTTGATCATGGAAGTGCACGGCGAAGAAGGACGCTTCAAGGGGCTCGAGATCATGGACCTGGACAAGAATCGACACATGATCGAAGGTGATGAAGTGCTGGTCTTCTGGGGCCTTGCACCGGACCTGGGCCCGATCGCGGATTGGTCGCTGGAGATCGAAAAGAAGCAGCTGGCAGTGGATACCGAGAAATTCGAAACCAGCGTTCCGGGAGTCTTCGCCGTCGGCGACATCAACACCTATCCCGGCAAGAAGAAGTTCATACTTTCAGGCTTTCATGAAGCCGCGCTGGCCGCCTTTGGCGTGCAGAAATACATCCACCCCGATAAACGCCAGTTCGTGCAGTACACCACCACATCGCCGGTCATGCACAAGCGCCTGGGCGTCGAATCGGAAAAGAAGTCGGCCTGAAACAGCCTGATACATGATTCCAGTCCGGGCGGACTGCTACAGGTCTGCTGGTCGGCGTGCAGATCAGCGTTATCGTCCGCCCCTCAGCCCATCGAGCAGCTGATCATAGGCATCACGCGAGTACCCGGAAACCCGCTGGTCATCGAAGAAGGCCAGCGGCACCCCGCGCCCGCCGGCATCGCGCCATTGCGCATTGGCCTCCGCCGAGCCTTCGATATCGATTTCGAGAAAACTGATGTCTCGTTCATTGAGATGCGCTCGGGCTCGGTCGCAGAACCCACACCAGGGCGCAGTGAAAATCACCACCTGATGCTGATCACTGAAGTCAGACGCACTCAGTCGTGAAGACGAGTACATGAACGCTGCCCCACCGAGTACGATCAGGGCAAGAAACAGGATTACAGCTCGCATCAGGGTAACAACTCCACTTTCATCCAATCAGCTCCAAGTCCACGGTTTCAAATCAGCGATTTCAAATCAGCGGTTTGAAATCGTCGATATCAATTCAGCAATTGCAATTCGAACTGCAGGTCTACGCGATCGCGAATGAACTCGGGATCGGCGTATTCACCCTGGCCGACACCGAGATCGAGGCGGGAAATTTCAGCACTCCCGGACACCCGCAGTCCATCATCGTCTGGTTTTACTTCGATGACAACCGACTGATCAACCGCGTGACCCCGAATCTCCAGCGCACCTTCGACCAGCAGGTCTGATTCGCGTTCAATCACCTGGGCTGAAACCCACCTCGCGGTGGGAAAGTCTTCGACGGCAAAGAACCATTTGCCGTGCAGGGTTTCATCCCGATCCCGGTTGCGCGTGCTGGCCGATCCTGTCGATACCGTCACGGTCCACTCGCTTTCTGACCACGCCGCACCCTCAGGCAAACAAACCCGAACAGTGAATTCATTGAACTGCCCATAAAAGGGATCACCGTCCACTTCACCGGCAAAATTCAAATCTCCGCCAGCAGCATCACCATGCCAGCATCTGGCATCGGCATTGCTCGCCAGGCCAAGCAACAGCAGCGCCATGACGAATGGGACTTCACGTGGAAACAGCATGCAAAAACCTCAGATCGACAATCCAGAGCCCAAGCATACGTCGAATGTGATGAAGGCTATGCCGGTCGGAACGCTGCAGCAGCAAAGCATTCAATCCTTTCGCGAAAGCTTGCGGCGTCTATTCACCGTCTGTTTCTGCTCGCCGTCGAGCCCGCGCTGTGGCAAACTTACCGCGAATCTTGACCACCACCTCCTAACACTCAGGAATCCTATGCTATCCAGCCGACGTCTTCTGGCGCTAGCCTTGTGCGCGCTCGCTCTCTCCGCCTTTGCCAATGAAAATCCTGTCAGCGAAACCATTGATGCTGATTTCGCGCGCTCTGTGCTCGAACAGCGTGCCGATGCGCTGGGCCTGACCGCCGACGACATTGCCAACACCGAAGTCACCGACGACTACGTGAGCGCACATAACGGCGTCCGCCACGTCTGGCTGCGCCAGCGCATAGAGGGATTACCGGTGGCGCTGGGGCTGGTCAATATCAATCTGGGTGCCGATGGTCGAGTCTGGAGCGTCAACAGCCGCTTCGTTGCCCAGGCTCGCTCGCGCATGAACAGCCGCAGCCCGACGCTTTCTGCTCGCGACGCCATCGCAGCCTACGCCAGCAAACGTCGCCTGAACTTTGATGAGCATGACGTTGAAACCGATCGCAGCAGCTCGGAGGCGATGGTCTTCTCAGGCGGGGCGATGTCGGATGACGACATTCCGGTCAACCTGAGCTGGATTGAACATGAGGGCAAACTGCACCTGGCCTGGGAAATGGTTGTCGATGAGAAAGGTCGCCAGGACTGGTACCAGGCCTGGATCGATGCGCACGATGGCGACGTCCTAAATGCGGTCAACTGGACCCAGGAAGCCTCCTATCGGGTCTTTGCCGCGCCGCTGGAACACCCCGCCGAGGGCCTGACACTCTGGTCGTTGATCCCGAAGATGCCCAGGCCTCACCCGATGGCTGGCACCAGGCCGGCGCCACAAGCTATTCCGACACGCGCGGCAACAACGTCTTCGCTCAGGAAGATACCGACGCCAACAACGCAGGCGGACGCCGCCCGGACGGCGGGCCGAATCTGGAATTCGATTTTCCGGTCGATCTGACCACGCAGCAGCCACCGCAGTACGAAGACTTCGCGATTACCAACCTGTTCTACTGGAACAACTACATTCATGACGTGCTCTGGCACCACGGCTTCGACGAGCCTTCAGGCAACTTCCAGCAGGTCAATTTCACGGGCCAGGGCCAGGGCAACGACGCCGTCCGCGCCGATGCACAGGACGGCTCGGGCACCAACAATGCCAACTTCGGCACGCCGCCGGACGGCTCAGCGCCGCGCATGCAGATGTTCATCTGGACGGGCGCACCGCCGGCGACCCTGCGCGTCGATGAGCCGGCGGCCACGGCAGGCGACTATCCGGTCCGAGGGGCTGACTGGGGCCAGGCTCTGAGCGATCCCGGCACAAGCGGCACTCTGGAACTGGTCAGCGATGGCAGCGCCAGCCCTGCGCAGGGCTGCAGCGCACTGCTTGATTTCACCAGCGGCAATATCGCGCTGGTCCGCCGCGGCGGCTGCGAATTCGGCCGCAAAGCGCTCAACGCTGAAAATGCGGGCGCCAGTGCGGTCGTGGTCATCAACAATGAAGGCGGCAACGGCACCATCAACATGGGCGCCGGCGCTGACGGTAATGCTGTGACCATTCCGGTGGCCATGATCGGCAACGACAACGGCGACCTGATCGTCGCCGACCTGGGCAACAACATCAGCGCTGAACTGCTGCAGGAAGGTAGTGCTTCTCTTGATCGCGACAGCGACCTCGACGCTGCGGTCATCGCGCATGAGTACGGCCACGGACTGTCCAACCGTCTGACCGGTGGACCGTCTCAAGCGGCCTGCCTTGGCGGCTCACAGCAGGGTGGCGAGGGCTGGAGTGATTTCCTCGGCCTGTGGATGACCGCCAAAGCCAGCGACACCTCGGACCAGCCGCGCGGCATGGGCTCCTGGTTGATCTTCCAGGAAAATCTGCCGGGCGCGGGCATCCGTCCTGCACCTTATATCCGCGACAAGGCCATCAATCCTCTGACCTACGACAATCTGCGCTCCGCTGGTCGGGCTGGCGGTCTCGATCCCACATGGGGTAGGCACCGTGCTCAACAGCGCGATGTGGGACATGTACTGGAATCTGGTCGACAAGTACGGCTTCGATGAGGATCGCTATACTGGTAACGGCGGCAACAACCTGGCCTTGCGACTGGTCATCGACGGCCTGAAGCTGCAGCCCTGCACGCCAAGCTTCCTCGATTTCCGTGACGCCGTCCTGCTGGCGGATGAGATCAATTACGACAACGCCAACCAGTGCGAGATCTGGGACGCCTTTGCCCGACGTGGCATGGGCGTGAACGCTGCCGATGGCGGCAGCGCCGGCTCACTGAACGTCACCGCCGATGAGACGGTGCCGTCGCAGTGTCGAGACCCCTTGTTGTTCCAGGATCGATTCCAGATCCAATAGATCGGAGAACTGGCAGCCGGACTAGTCTTCCGGCTGCCAGCCTTCCCAATCAAAGCGGGTGTAGCGCGCCAGCTCTTCTGGCGTCTGAACACCGCTCAGTCGGCGCTCGCCGATGATCCAGGTCGGGAAGTTACTGATTTCCTCGGCCGCACACTCGAACGCCATGCCGGCGTTGCGGCCATTCGGCGAGCACTCGAAATACGGAAGCGACTCTGCCGCCTTGCCGAAGACGGCCTTCTGGTCCTGACAGCTCGGGCACCAGAACGCGCCGTAGAACACGGCACCGTTTTCATCCAGATGCTCGGCCAGCGCTACCAGCTTCGGATCAGCCGGTGACACGAACCAGTCGTTGTAGATGCCGTGAAGCGCCACCATGGCGACCAGCAACATCGCGCCCTTGCTGATCAGGAAGTTGCCCCAGAACGGGTCATCGCCGGTCTCCGGCCGCAAAAAAGTCAGGTAGATGAACATCGCCACCAGGGTCAGCAACGATGTGGTGCACCACCAGCACAAGGCCTGCAGTTCGAACCAGCCCACGGCAGTCAGGTAGAGGCTGAAGACCAGGCCGAAGAAGGTCAGGGTCCAGAGCTGCTGCCAGCGCTTCGGGCGTGGACGACCGAGGCCAGCGATTACCGCGATGAGCAGATACAGCACGAAGCCCCAGAGTGATACCGGCACGCCCAGCAGCGTCGACCAGCGACTGGACTGGATAAGATCACAGGACGAGCCTACGCCACAACCAACGGGCGACCCTGTGGTCAGCGTGGTCAGCACAAGATAAGCGGTGACCAGCAAGCCGAAACCGCTCAGGCCCAGGACCACCCAGTCGGGTGCGTAGATACGCTTGGGGGTGGCGCTTGCGGGTACAGATTTCTTCGGTCGGGACTTTCGAGCCACGGGGGATACTCCTGAGCTGATTGACAAAGTCGCCTAGCTTGCCGCAAAAGGCATCCGCCTGGCGGCAAGCAAAGTGGGTTGTGCTGGTACTCGCAACATGGGCCGGCAACGCATCAAACCATTGGATGTTCAACGCAGCCCATGCTATACCCAAAGGCGGCCTCTGGCCGGCGAGCCACAGGCGAGAATTCACATGCCCGCCGTTGAACCCCGCGTCATGCCCTCACCCGAAGCGGGTATGATCATCCATCGGCCAGCGCATCGAGATTTCCTTGACGGATACCCTGCATCACTCGGATTTTGAACGAGATTCCTGCGGATTCGGGCTGATTGTCCGGCTCAACGACGAGCCGGAACATGAAGTTCTGTCCGACGCGCTCACGGCGCTGAAGCGACTGACGCATCGCGGTGCCGTCGCACCCGATGGCAAGACCGGGGATGGCTGCGGCATTCTGGTCAAGCTCCCAGTCGCCTTTCTCAGAAAAACGGCTACCAAGGCGGGTATTGAACTTGCCGAGCGCTTCGCCGTTGGCATGCTGTTTCTTGACCGGCACGAAGACCGCGCCAATCGACAATGCGATCGAATCGAGGCAGAACTCTCGGCCCAGGGTCTGGGCGTCGCCGGCTGGCGCGACGTACCCGTGGACGCTGACGCGCTGGGGGCTGCGGCGCGTGCTCGACAGCCGCGCATCCGACAGGTCTTTGTCAATACGACCAAAGATCTTGACCATGAAGCCTTCGAGCGTCAGCTGTTCATCGCGCGCCGACGTATCGAGCTCGGCGGCAACGACGAGCGGCTCTACATTGCCAGCCTGTCATCGCGAACTCTCTCCTATAAGGGCATGGTGGTGCCGGAGCGACTGGCCGATTTCTATCCTGATCTGGCCGATCCCGATTTTCAAACCTCTGTCGCACTATTTCACCAGCGCTTCTCGACCAATACCCTGCCCCGCTGGCAGCTCGCTCAGCCGTTCCGACTGCTCGCCCACAACGGCGAGATCAACACCATTCAGGGCAATCGCCACTGGACCCGAGCGCGGCGCAAACTGCTGGCCTCGCCACTACTGCCTGAGCTGGCCGAGCTCGACCCACCAATCGCAATGCACGGCTCGGACTCCAGTTCGCTGGACAATATGCTCGAGCTGCTGGTCGCCGGCGGCATGCCGTTGCCACAGGCCGTTCGGATTCTGATTCCCCCGGCCTGGCAGACCGCCGATAATCTTGATGCTGACCTGCGCGCGTTCTACGAGTACTTCAGCTTTCATCAGGAGAACTGGGACGGCCCCGCCGGCCTGGTCATGTGCGATGGTCGCCATGCCGTCTGCGCGCTGGACCGCAATGGACTGCGTCCGGCACGCTGGACACTGAGACCGGAGACGGCCGCCTGGTCGCCTCGGAAACCGGCGTTGTCGATATCGAGCTGCGGATGTGCGTCACGAAAGGGCCGGCTGGGCCCGGGTCAGAAATGCTGGCGTCGGACCGAGCTGAAGGCACCCTGCTCGAAGACACGAGATCGACGACCAGCTCAAGACCCTGCAGCCCTGGCAGGACTGGCTGAAGACCGGCGTCAAATACCTGGATTCGGAGCTGGTTGATGTCCATATGGCCGCCGAGCCCTTCGACGCGGACACGCTGGCGACCTACCAGAAGATGTTCAACCTGTCGCGCGAAGAGCGTCGAACGAGGTCATCCAGGTACTGGCCGAACGCAGTCCGAGGCCGTGGGGTCTATGGGCGATGACACCCCGATGCCAGTGCTGTCGACGCGCGTTCGTTCCCTTTACGACAGCTTCCGCCAGCAGTTTGCCCAGGTCACCAACCCACCGCTGGACAGCCTGCGCGAGAATATCGTGATGTCGCTGGAAACCGGCATCGGCCGCAAGGGCAATGTGTTCGAGGTCGGGCCTCATCTGGCCGATCGAGTGGTCCTGAACTCACCGATTCTGAGCCAGCGCAAGCTGCGCCAGTTGATCAACACCCCGCAGTTCGGACTTCCCTCGGAATTCATCGACCTGAATCTGCCGGCCGAGCGCCCGCTTGAAGAGGGCCTGGACCAGCTTTGTCAGCAGGCCGAAGCCGCCGTTGATGCCGGCAAGCTGATCCTGCTGATCTCGCGACCGCTACCTCAAGAAGGGCCATTTTGCCGGTCCATGCGCTGCTGGCCACCGGCGCAATTCATCACCACCTGCTCGAATGCGGCAAGCGCGTTGCAGTGCAATCTCATCGTCGAGACCGGCACAGCCCGCGATCCCCACCAGATCGCCTGCCTGATCGGCTTCGGCGCAACCGCGGTCTACCCCTACCTGGTCTATCAGACCTTGCATGCCATGGCGGCCAGCGGCGAGATCGAAAACCCCAACGATGAAGCAATGCAGCTGGGCCGAAACTACCGGCGCGGCATCCGCAAGGGCCTGCTCAAGATCCTCTCCAAGATGGGGGTCTCGACCGTCGACTCCTATCGCGGGGCGCAGCTGTTCGAAATCGTCGGCCTGGCCGACGAAGTGGTAAAGGTCTGTTTTCCGGGCGCAGTCAGCCGCCTGCAGGGCGCGACGTTTGCCGACATCCTTCGCGACCAGCGCGCGCTGGCCCACTGGGCCTGGCAGGTCAACGTGCCGATCGAACACGGCGGCCAGTATCGCTACGTGCACGGCGGTGAATACCATGCCTACAATCCGGACGTGGTCACCACGCTGCAGCGGGCCTGCAAGACCGGCGAGTACAGTGATTATCAGCGATACGCCCAGCTGGTCAACGGTCGCGACCCGGCCACCCTTCGCGACCTGCTGAAACTGCGATCAAGCCAGCCACCGATTGCCCTCGATGCCGTCGAAGGCGCAAACGACATCCTGCTGCGCTTTGATTCGGCCGGCATGTCGCTGGGCGCATTGTCACCGGAAGCGCACGAGGCGCTGGCGATTGCCATGAACCGGCTGGGCGGCCGGTCCAACTCCGGCGAGGGCGGCGAAGACCCGGCCCGCTACGGCACGGAGAAGATGTCCAAGATCAAGCAGATCGCCTCGGGGCGGTTCGGCGTGACCGCGGAGTACCTCAACAACTGCCGCGAGATGCAGATCAAGATCGCCCAGGGCGCCAAGCCGGGCGAGGGCGGTCAACTTCCCGGCCACAAGGTCAACGAGATGATCGCGCTTGCGCTACGCCAAACCCGGCGTGGGCCTGATCTCTCCGCCACCGCATCACGATATCTACTCGATCGAGGATCTGGCGCAGCTGATCTTCGACCTCAAGCAGGTCAACCCCGAGGCACTGGTCTCGGTCAAGCTGGTCGCCGAGGTCGGCGTCGGCACCGTCGCCGCCGGCGTCTCCAAGGCCTATGCCGATCTGATCACCATCTCCGGCTACGACGGCGGCACCGGCGCCAGCCCGCTGACCTCGGTCAAATACGCGGCAGCGCCCTGGGAACTGGGCCTGTGCGAAACCCACCAGGTCCTGCGTGCCAACGGCCTGCGCGACAAGGTGCGGCTGCAGACCGACGGCGGCCTGAAGACCGGCCTCGACGTGATCAAGGCTGCGATCCTCGGCGCCGAGAGCTTCGGTTTCGGCACCGGGCCGATGATCGCGATGGGCTGCAAGTACCTGCGCATCTGCCATCTGAACAACTGCGCCACCGGTGTCGCCACCCAGAACGAGATGCTGCGCATGCGAGCACTTCATCGGCCTGCCCGGAAATGGTCATGAACTACTTTCGCTTCGTGGCCCGCGAAGTTCGTGAGATCCTGGCCGAGCTGGGCGTGCACCGCTGGACGACATCATCGGTCGTACCGAGTTCCTGGAGCTGCAATGGACGGGCGTCACCGAACAAGCGCCAGCGTCGCCTGGATCTGTCGCCGCTGCTCGACGGGACGGCCTGGCGACGACGCCACGCATTCTGCACGGACCGCGCGCAACCAGCCGTTCTGACAAGGGCGTGCTGGCCGAACAGATGGTGCGGATACGCTGCCGGCCATCGCCCAAGGCCAGCGGCGGCGAGTTTCAGCTATCCGATCAAGAACATCAACCGTTCCATCGGCGCGCGGCTGTCGGGCGAAATCGCCCGCCGTCACGGCGACCTGGGCATGGAGAACGCGCCGATCAAGTTGCGGCTGACCGGCACCGCCGGCCAGAGCTTCGGCGTCTGGAATGCCGGCGGCCTGCAACCTGACATCTGGAAGGCGATGCCAACGACTACGTTGGCAAGGGCATGGCTGGCGGACGCATCGTACTCCACCCACCGGCGGAAGCGCGTTATCCGGCCGCAGACACCCCGGTCATGGGCAACACCTGCCTGTATGGCGCCACCGGCGGGCGGCTCTTTGCTGCCGGTATTGCCGGCGAGCGCTTCGGGGTTCGCAACTCGGGCGCCCTCGCGGTGATCGAGGGCGCTGGTGACCACTGCTGCGAATACATGACCGGCGGCGTGGTCGTGGTGCTGGGACGGACCGGCATCAACTTCGGTGCCGGCATGACCGGCGGCTTTGCCTACGTGCTCGACATCGATCGGGGCTTTGTCGATCGCTACAACCATGAGCTGATCGACATCCAGCACATCGCCCCCGACCACATGGAAAACCACGTCCATCATCTGCGCGGTCTGATCGAGCGCCATCACAAGTGGACCGACAGCGAGCTGGCCGCCACCATACTCAGTGATTTCCGGTCCTACCTGCCAAGTTCTGGCTGGTGAAGCCCAAGGCCGCTGAGCTGGACAGCCTGATTGAACCGCTGCGAGTGCGCGCGCGAGTCCGGACAATCCGGCAAATCCGACCCGCTGCAGTTTCTGGAATTTCCCGCGACAGGACCCGGATATCGTGCCGGTGCCGATCCGCGTCAAGGGCTGGGACGAGATCTATGGTGACTACGAACAGAGCGAAGCGGCCGACCAGGCCGGCCGCTGCATCCTGCGGCAACCCCTACTGCGAATGGAAATGCCCGGTTCACAACTACATTCCGGACTGGCTGCGCCTGATCAGCGAGGGCCGCTGTTCGAGGCGGCCGAGCTGTCGCACCAGACCAACTCCCTGCCCGAGATCTGCGGCCGAATCTGTCCGCAGGATCGCCTGTGCGAGGGGGCCTGCACGCTTAACGACAGCCTGGGCGCGGTCACCATCGGCTCGGTCGAGAAGTACATCACCGACGAGGCCGTGCGCCAGGGCTGGCGGCCGGACCTGTCGAACGTCGGCCGACCGGCAAGCGCGTGGCCATCATCGGCGCAGGTCCGGCCGGCCTGGCCTGCGCCGACGTTCTGGTTCGCCACGGCATCGAGGCCGAAGTCTATGACAAGTACCCCCGCATCGGCGGCCTGCTGACCTACGGGATTCCGCCATTCAAGCTCGACAAGACGGTGGTTGAAACCCGGCGCCAGATTCTCGAAGGCATGGGGGTCAGGTTCAAGCTCGGCGTGGAGATCGGCCGCGACCTGATGCTTGATGATCTGCTCGACCAATTCGACGCCGTGTTCGTGGGCCTCGGCACCTACCGCGCCCTGGACGGCGGCCTGCCCGGCCGGGACCTCGACGGCGTGATCGAATCCCTGCCCTATCTGATCGGCAACGTCGGCCACGTGCTCGACGACCCCCTGCCCGGCCACGCCTACCGAAATCTTGAAGGGCAGCGCGTAGTTGTGCTCGGCGGCGGTGACACCGCCATGGACTGCAACCGCACCGCCATCCGTCAGGGCGCAGCTGCGGTCACCTGCGCCTACCGCCGCGACGAGGCCAACATGCCCGGCAGCCGACGCGAGGTAAAGAACGCGCGCGAAGAAGGTGTGGAATTCCTGTTCAACCGCCAGCCCCTGGGGATCGTCGGCAACGGCAAAGTCGAAGGGGTGCGCGTGGCAGAAACCCGACTCGGCGAGCCGGACGAAAACGGCCGCCGCCGCCCCGAACTCGTCGAAGGCAGCGAAGAGATCCTGCCGGCTGATGCCGTCGTCATCGCCTTCGGCTTCCGCCCCAACCCACCCAAGTGGCTGACTGGCGCTGGCGTGGAGATTCACGACGACGGCCGCCTGGTCGTCCAGGCCAACGGCCATGCGCCGTTCCAGACGACCCACCCGAAGATATTCGCCGGCGGCGACATGGTCCGCGGCGCCGACCTGGTCGTCACGGCCGTTTTCGAGGGCCGTGAAGCAGCCAAAGCCATCGTTGGATCCTGACCGAGATCTGATCCCGCCCCGCCGAAATCCAGTCAGATCCAGACGTCGTTTCCGGCGGTCAGATGACCGCCGGCCTCGCCGGTGTGACTACGCCACGCGGCTCGATCAGCAGGATCCGAACCTCGGACGTCGCGCACGGCTTGTGCTCGACGCCTTTGGGTACCACAAACATTTCTCCGGCCTTGAGCGCGACCTCGCCATCGCGGAATTCGATCACCATCTCACCGTCCATGACGATGAAGACCTCGTCCGTGTCCTCATGCGAGTGCCAGACGAACTCACCTTCGATCTTCACCAGCTTGAACTGGTAGTCGTTCATCTCGGCAATCACGCGCGGTGACCAGAGGTCGACGAACTTTGCGAACTTGTCCTGGAAGCAAATGACCTTTTGGTCCATCTGATTTTCAAATCCTATTCTGTCAGACGCATTAGGGATCGAACGCCAATCTTGGGCGAACGACGACAATCTGCCCGACCAACGAGCATCAAGGACCCTCGACGGCCTGCGGCTGAACCCGGCCGTCCAATCCAGGGTCCTCCACCTGGATCGCCAGTTCGGTCGGTTGTTCGCGCATCGGCCGGCGACCTGTCGACTGCTGGCGTTTTGCCATCACGAATTCGTCGGCGATCATCGTTCGAAGCGGTGCTGATCGTCTGTCCACATCATCACCCCAATCGCCCATATTCCGAGGCCATGTCTTCAATCATAGAACTGACCTCAAACGAGAGATCAGCAGAAGGAGAAAAAACGCCGCTCATATAGGGCACCTCCGACCGGATGAAGTCTCCGGAATCCGACAAAGCATAGGCGATCATGCCCGGATAGGCTTTGAGTGGCCGACGGAGAGCCTCCCAATGTGCGTCGAGGATGGAACGATTCCGCTTGGCAGTACATGCAGATTCCCTTTGATTTTCGTTCTGAGCGTGATCCGACGGGACAGCGCTGAAAGCAGCGACGGGCATTGATCTTGCCGGCTTAGCGGCATCGTCAATCCGCGCCATTCCGAGGCGCGCCGATGTCCGCGACGATCTCCGCCAGGCCGAGTCACCACGATGAATGTTCAACACATCCGATCTGATATCTCGATATTTAACACAGCTGATCAGACCATTGGATACAATGTGTGGCATGATCCGAGAGTCGTCTGATCCCAAGGGCTCCAGCGTCCGTGGCATCAGTGACTGTTGACGGTTCGAAATCCCGCACTTCCAAGTCTAGCGAATTGGTGGATAGCCCCCGCCATCAGGGCGACGGTAACACCGATGGAAGCGGAAGAAAAGCCAAACCGCCGCTCTGATAGTTCTGCGCTGCAGCCGGTTGAACAACGCGACGTCATGATCATCCGTTCGGACGATTCATCTACGGCAAGAACCGGTCCACGGTGACGGCACGCCAGCGTCAAGGGGATCCAGATCTCATCGATTCTCCCGTCCGCTCTCAGGCCTCTGCCGTGATCGACCGTCGATCAGCGGAGTCGCTCCCTTGGCCCAGCGCCCATCGCCAGGTTCGTGGCGCGCATCGATAATCCACTGGAACACCTGTCCGATTCCGGTACTCCGGAATGGGCGAAAATCCTGGCTTACTTCATACCAGGCCAGCAACAATCACGGGGCGCTCCAACCATCGAGAGCGCTCGGCTCGAGATCAAGGCATCGACGGTCCGAAGTCCGCTGATATCGGTCATCAATGGATGCTCGATCATGGTCAACAGACGAGAGGCTTGTTCCGCGTATCTCCCCGAGACGAAACCGGTGCGACGCACGGGCAATCCGCTCAATCACCTGGTTGTTGACGCTGGCACCGATACCCATGGCAAACACATTGCCTTGATGGAGATTGGCGTTGATCTCGGCCGATACTTCTTGCAGGGTGCACCATCAGATGCAACCACTGAGTCTGGAAAGCCGATCGTGATCGGGGGGAAACGCACCTCGAGAGCATTCTAGAGCCGAGTGCTCGTAACATTTTTATCCAGCAATCAAGCCACGATTCAGGTCGCGGGCCGGAGTCACCCATCGTGAGGCTTCACCTGGTTTCGAACAGCAATTGGGCTGTGGGACAATGAAAGAATCAACTCCGCATCAATTCTTCTGAGTCTACGGCGTCATCGCGGACCGAGACATCAACCACAACAAGTAATCCGCAGTCAGCCGGCCACAAAATCTTGGGGCGAAACGCCGCCTCGGCAAAAATACCTTCTGTCATGAACTGCCCTTGGCGAGTCATCCCCTGCACGATAGTCGGAGATACGCTGCGTCGGGAACTGCAGACAATGGAAATTCAGGACAGGAAATGTTTCAAATATCAGCGTCAGACGGGAGTTATCTCGGCAACGGTTGGGAGTCGAGGCACTGAATATCAAGGCGAACTCGATCTTATCGTCGGCGCATGGTCGGCGGCGAGCCAGCTTCTTCGGAAGCCCTCGTTTGTCCAAGGTGTTCGGAAAGAAGAACTAATTGGCGCCCATCTTCGGGAACAATTCAGATGCTTCGCTTGACCTCGATTTGCCGTCGCCCAGCAGGATGTTGCCGATGCTCAAAGAAAGCATGTCGGCATCACGTTGCTCTAGCAGGCTCCCGCGACCCGCTGACGAGGGCCTAGCGCCAAACGACCGACTCGCGTCCGCAACTGCATGTCTCGTAGATACGACGCCAGACAGAACAGGCGTATAGTTGACTGCGTTTTCTCGCTAGTGAGGCCTGTGGCCAAGAATCGCCCGCTCAGCGGCCTCGACGCCGCGTGTCTCTCCCTCGAAGGTCTTGGCACGCCCATGCACGTGGGCAGCCTGATGCTGCTGGATCCGTCAGGTCGGACCGGCGTTGACTTTCATCAGCGCCTGCGCGATCACGTCTCCGACCGGCTTTCGGCTGCCGCTCCTCTGCGCCGGGTACTGGAAGACGCCCCGCTCGGCCTGAGTCATCCGATCTGGCGCGAAAACGCCGAACTGGATCTGGACTGGCACATCCAGCATCGCAAGGTGCACGCACCGGGCTCTATCAAGGCGCTGTTGAACCTGACGGCCCGCCTGCACGCTGAGCCCATGGACCGCGCCAAGCCGCTGTGGCAGCTGGTCGTCATCGAGGGACTTGCCGATGGCCGCATCGCACTCTACAGCCGGATTCACCATGCATTGCTTGATGGCCAGGGCGGTGTTGCGCTGGCGCGAGCACTGCTGGATGTCGAGCCCCACCCCAAGATCCCCGCTCACCCTCGTCCAGCGCACGCATCCAGTCGCCCCACTGGCACGATCCGTCTGGCCGCTACCGCGGCAGGTTCGACGATCAGCAGCTGGGGGCGCTGGATGCGCGGGATTCCTGAAACGGTCAAGCTGGCCGCCTCAAGCGCGACATCTCCGCGACAGACTTTCAGCAACCTGCGCGACAGCGTGATGCTGGCCCCGCGTACGCCGTTCAATGTTCAGATCAGCGACAAGCGTGCACTGGGTGTCGCCAGCCTGTCGCTGGCACGCTGCAAGGGCGTGGCCCGGACCCACGGGGTGAGCCTGAACGACGTGGTCATGGCCGTATGCACCACGGCGCTGCGACGAGTACTGAAACAGAAAGGCGAGTTACCTGAGCGAGCCCTGGTCGCCGGCATGCCGGTCTCGCTGCGCGCCGATGGCGATGACGAAACCAACAATCAGGTCTCGATGGTGCAGTGCGAACTGCCCACCGATGAAGCTGACTCAATCCAGCGACTGCATCGTATCCACGCCGCCACGGGCAAGATCAAGCACCGGGTTCAGGCCTTCAGCGACTTGATCCCGACCGACTTTCCCGGCTTGGCCGCGCCGTTCTGGGCCACCGGCCTGAGCCGCCTGTGGAAGCAGGGACGACTCTCCGAACGCCTGCCGCCCCTGGCCAATGTGGTGATCTCCAACGTGCCCGGTCCGCCGGTGCCACTTTATCTGGCCGGCGCCAGGGTCGATCAATACTATCCGCTGTCCATCGTCACCCACGGACTGGGGTTGAACATCACCGTTCAGAGTTATGCTGGGAAGATGGAATTCGGCATTCTGAGCTGCCCGCAGGCCCTGGCCAGTCCGGAGCGAATGGCCCGATATCTGGAAACGGCGCTCGAAGAACTCGAATGTGCCGAGACTGAACAAGGATCAAACATATGAAATGGATCGAGCATTTACCGATGCGGGCACCATCACCACTGTTGATGGCGCTGGAAGGCCGCTTCGAATGGAGCTCCTGGCCCTGAGCTGGCCGATCCTGGAAGCGAGCACCGGCCGGTGACGGCCATCCTGTGCTGGTCTTGCCGGGCCTGATCGCCAACGATGCCAGCACCTGGGCGCTGCGGAAATATCTCGAAAACCGCGGCTACACGGCCTACCCCTGGAACGAAGGCTTCAACCTCGGCCCGCGGGAGGGCACGGTCGAGCGGCTGGAACAGCGTGTTGATACCCTCTACCGTCGCCACGGACGCACCATCAGCCTGATCGGTTGGTCACTGGGTGGCGCCATGGCGCGCGCCCTGGCAGTGCGCATGCCCGAACACGTCCGCAGCGTGATTACTCTGGGGTCGCCGATCCAGGGCCACCATAAAGCGACCAATGCCTGGCGCATCTTTGAACTGGTCAGCGGCTGGAAAGCCGACGACCCGCGCCTGGCCGACTGGCTGGCCGACCACCCGCTGGCCCCTAACACCTCGTTCATGAGCAAAACCGACGGCATCGTGAACTGGCGCATGAGCATGGCACCGGAACATGAGCTATCGGAAAACATCGAAGTCAGCGCCACTCACATGGGCATGGGCGCCAATCCGGTAGTGCTGTGGGCAATCGCTGATCGTCTGGCCCAGCCCGAAGGCGAATGGCAACCGCTGGCGCGCAACAGCTCGCTGAGAACCCTGCTCTATCGCGACCCGAAAAAAGCGCGCCTGGTCGACCTACTGGCGTCCAGAAACCCGAAAGGTGTCGAGTAAGGTCAGGTTTTTGCCGATTGCCCCTGAATCTGGTCGTCTTTGATGCTCGAGAGGAAGGTCTGACGCGGACCGCTCAGCGGGCATGGCATTACCTGCCACCAAACATCGGGCCGGCACGATCTCGTCAAGCTGGTGAGCGCGCAGACTCAGGCCGTCGCGTTGGGAAACGGTCCGTGGATAGCCAGGGTCAGGCCAGCGTCAGCCTGAATATTGACAAACAGCGTCTGCCCGGCAGGATCAAAACAGACGCCACACAGCTCGGATTCAGAATACCGGTTGCGGCCGAACTCATACAGCTGACCTTCTGGCGTCACGCCAATCAGACCGGCACCGTCAGCCCGATCCTCGCAAACCAGCAGATCGCCCCAGGGGCAGACGGTGAGGTTGTCACAGGCCGCCATCAGGCGATGATCACTGGACTGCACGAACAGACTCAAGGTCTCGCTGCGCGGAGAGTACCTGAAGATCTGACCGAAACGATCGGGGCCACCGTTGGTGCAGGCGAAATAGGCTTCGTTCTCCCCCCACCATAGCCCTTCGCCACGGGCAAACACGGCCGCGCCTTGTTCGGCACCGCGCAACCTCAGATCATCATCAGGCGAGTCAATCTGAGCCAAGTCCAGCCACTCCACCGCCAGCGCCTGGTTGACCTGCAAGGCAGGCGCGCCGGAATCCGGCCAGTTGCGCGTATCAGAATGACCGCGATCGATAAGCGCCAGCGCTTGTAGTCGGCCGCCCGCGATCAAGCGACCCGGTTCATTTGGCACGAAGCGATAGAACAGGCCGTCCGAGCGGTCTTCAGTCAGGTACACAATGCCGCTGGCCGGATCGACCGCCGTGGCCTCATGCCGAAAGCGCCCCATATCGGTCAGCGGAATCGGCTCGACCGGGCCGGTCGCCGCGGCGGGCACTTCGAACACCCAGCCGTGATCGCGGGCATAGCTGGCCTCGTCGGTGCGAACCACGGTTTCCTCGCAGCTCAGCCAGCTGTTCCAGGGTGTGGGCCCACCGGCGCAATTGTTTTCGGTGCCGGCCAGGCTCATCCAGGAGCGCTCGACATGACGGCTCTGCGGGTTGTAGACCAACGTGGTGGTGCCGCCGGAGCACGCGAACCGACGCCCGCTGTCGTAGACCCGCGCAGGATCGATGTAGCTCGATTTTTCTCCGTACAGGCCAAACGGGCCCATCGCCGATTCGTCATGCTGCAACTCATGATTGCAGATCAGAATGACCTGACCGTCAGAGCCCCGAAACGCAGCCATGCCATCCGGCTGACCGGGCCGGCTCAGACCATCATCCATGACTTCGCCAATCCGAGCGATCACAGTGTAGGTAAAGCCGCGCGGCAAATCGAAAACGCCTGAGGGGTCTGGTAGCGCCGGGCCAAAATCACGCCAGCCGGAAAGCGCTACTCGAGTCTGGCCCAGAACCTGTCGTTGATAACCAAGGAAGGCCAAGCCGACTGTACCGGCGCCGCTGCTAAGAAATCGACGTCTTGAAATCATTGTCTAGCTGCAAGGCGTCAGTTCGAGCATGGCGCGTACGTCTGCCCAGTCAAAAGCCGCGACATTGCCGTCGTCATGAACTGCATAAAACGCGCCACCGGGAAAACCCGGCAGCGGTTCAGCGTGCAACCAGACGCCGTCGGTGTTGCTTGTGACTGTTCCGGTGAACGCTGACTGTACGTCGAGGCTCAGTCGATCAGCACGAGGAATCGATTATCCAGCTCGTCCTGGTCAGTCACTATCCAGTATCCGCTGCCGTCAGCGCAGCGTTCCAGCGCGGTGCCTTCGGGCTCGTAGAACAACTCGCCGTCAAGCACGGTCGCATTGGTATAGCGGCCTTCGACATCAAAGAGCTTCAAGTTCAGTCGCTCGGGGTGCTCATCGGCGACCAGCAGGCGATTATTGTCGGGGTCACCCCAGATCGATTCGACCTTGAACAAGCGCCCATCACCCGCAACCGGACCCAGCACCTGATGATCGGCCAGGGTCAGCACGCCATCGACATTCTCGATGTCCAGTCGGTGCAGGCGACGGTCGAGTTCCTCGTCCGGCGGCACCTGCTCATCCTCGGTCTCGTAGGAGTCGGTAATGAACACGCGATAACCATCGTCCAGGCGATCAATCCACAGGCCATAGGGCTTGCTCAACTGATCGGCAGCGAACAGTCCGACCGGCGCGAAGTCCGGCAACTGCATGACCTGAAGACGATGATTATCACGCTCGACCACCCAGACCAGATCATCAATCACAAAAATGCCGTTGGGACGCAGCAATTTGCCCGGCGCATCGCCCGTGCCACCGGCCTCACCCAGGCGCTCGCCTGTGGTCGCGTCATAGATGATCAGGATATTGGACTCCTTGGCCGTGGCCAGCAGCCAGTGGCGATCAGCGCGGTCAGTCCAGACCGCCACGGAGTCAACGTTGTCACGTTCATTGCGCTGGGTCAGCCAGCGCTCGGTGATCTCGACCGCCGGGCGCGGCGATGGCGTTGACTCCGGCCGTGGCCAGGGTGTCCGACCGAACCGGAGCCGGCGCTGCATCAGTTGTTTCAGTGCTCTGCTCGGCACAGGCCGTGATCAGGCCCGGCAGGAGCAGGAGCAGGATCAGCAGCAGAGGTTTGGGCTTTGTCCACATGGTCATTGGCGCTTCCCTGGCTTGAAAGATGGCGCGGGCATCAGAATTTACCGCGCAGGCCTGCGCTCAGGCTGATTCCATATTCCTCTAGCTGGAATACGTTACCGGAATCACCCTGATAGAGCCGCAGCGGCTCGTCGGTGATGTTGATCACTTCGAGCATGGCCTCGATCTGATCGGTGAATCGCCAGGAGGCCGTCAAATCGAGCTGAGCGTGATCATCGACGAAAATATCGAAGTTCCGATCATCGCCGATCTCCTCCAGATACTTGCCACGATGCGACCAGGACAGACGGGTCGAAAGCGGCCCGCGCTCGAAACCGACATAGATGTTGGCAATCGACTCGGAGGCCTGCGGCAAGGCGAATGACTCGCCGGGGCGCTCGGCAACCGTGAATTCGGTGTCCATCTCGGTCAGGTTGACGCCGACCAAAAGACCGTCAAGCGACTCGTTCCAGACGCCCAGATTGTGCTGGAAGTTGAACTCGATGCCTTGCGTTTCACCCGAGGTGCCGTTGATCGGTCGCGCGACCTCGAAGCCGGGAAACTGCGGATCATTGTCGGTCACGAAATCAACCACAAAGTCGTCGATGTCCTTGTAGAAAAAGCCGAGCGAGAACACGCCGGCTCGCGGCAGGTACCAGTCGAGCAGAAAATCGAAATTGGTCGAGGTGATCGGATCCAGGTTCGGATGGCCTCCCTCATCTTCCATATCTTCACGGAAAATCACCACACCGGGCGACAGCGCACTGAAGCTTGGACGAGCCAGCGTGTTGGTCCAGGCGGCGCGGATGACCACATTTTCGAAGCCCTCATAGCGGGCAAGAATACCCGGCAGGAACTCGGAATAGCTGTTGGAGGCGCGTACCGTGCCGATACCGCTGGGGATCTCGTTCTCATCAAAATCGATGGCGCTGCCCCGGGTCTTGAAATCAGTGTCTTCGAATCGACCACCCGCGATCAGGCGCCAGTCGTTGATGTCCAGCGTACCCATCAGGTAGGCGGCCAGCACGTCTTCGCTGGAGCTGAAGTCGCCGGCCGTCGAGAGCAGGCGATTCTCGTCGACATCACCTGGGCGTTCGCCGAATTCAGATCGATTGTCATTGAAGAAATTTCGGAACAGTCGCGAGCTGATACCGTCGCCCAGACTGCCAAACGGGAAATCGAAACCCGCACTGGTGAACTGCCCGAGATTCACGTCCGGATTCTGGCGTAGCTCGATTTCATTCTCGTCCACGTCCTTGTCCTTGTAGCGCGCATCGGCGCCAAATTTAAGGGTGAACTGATGCCCTTCTCCGAATAGGAACGCGCGCTCCAGATTCAGGCTGAAGTTGAGATCCTCTTCGTCGACAAAGGCCTGAGACAGAACGACCCGATCCAGCTCGAAGTTCTGATTATCGAAAATATCGTTCGCCGCAGCGCCGCCGCGATTGATGGAAAACGCTGGCACACCATTTCCGAAGTTGACGTCGGCATCGACATTGTCACCATCCAGCTCCCAGCGACCTTCGATTTCATCCGGCGCGCGCTCGCTGGCCTCGGAATATCCGGCGCGATAGTCGATGGTCCAGTTCTCCAGGCGATGCTCACCGCCAAGCGCAAGAGCAAAGGTCTCCTGTTCCTTGCTGCGGTAGCGCACGCGGCGACGGATGCCGTCTGCTTCAATGTCACGGAACTGCGCAGTGCCGCCCGTTTCGCCTTCCAAACCGCCGTCTTCCCAAACGCTGACCGAGCGCTGGCGCGTTTCGGCATCGTTGAACTGACTGTAGAGCACGTTGAAGAAATACTGATCGCGGAAATTCGGCCGGAAATCCAGGTTCAAATGGGCACCGAGACGATCACGCGTGATGAAGTACTTCCGCTGCTGCGTCTCGATCGGGGCAAAAACGTCATTGCCGGTCGAATTGTCCTCAACGAAGTCGTATTCGGTCTCGATATTGTCCGACTGGAAATCGCGCTCAAGGTAATTGATTCCAAGAGACACACCGACATTGTCTGCCCCACCGAAGGCGTCGAACACATTACGGTAGGCGAGCTCGGCGCGGACGCCGCTCTCGCTGCCCAGATCGGCATACAGGCCTTCGATGCGATAGCGGATCACCTGTCCCTCGCTGTCAAATGCGGACGGCGAGACCACGTTGACCGCACCGCCGATTGCATCGCCCGGCATGTCCGGGGTCGGCACCTTGACCACCTCCAGACGCTCGACCGACCCGGTCGGAATCAGGTCCAGCGGAAGCTCGCGATTGCCCGGCTCAGGCGTGCCGATGCGCATGCCGTTGAGGCTGACATTGTTGAGGTTGGAGTTCAAGCCACGAATGGTAACGAAGCGACCCTCGCCCTGATCGCGCGTGATCGAAATCCCCGGCAAGCGCTGGAGGGCCTCGGCCACGTTCTGATCGACAAAGCTGCCGATATCATCGGAGGACACCACGTTGGTTATGGCATCGGCGTTGCGGTACTGGTTAAGCGCGCGCGACCCGGCCTGAGCCTGGCTGCGCACCTCGATCCGATCCAGCGACATGGCCGTGACCAGGCTGGCGTTCAGTTCATTGTTGAAATTCGACTGAATTTCGATCGATTCAAGCACCGGATCGCTGCCCAGATAGTCAAATCGAACGGCCTGTTCACCCGACGGAATACCACGCAATACATAGAGCCCGGCGGCGTCAGTCACTGTCGACAGCCCGGCTTGTGCAATCGAAACACGCACACCTTCAAGACGACCGCCGGTCTCATCGGTTACCCGCCCCTGCAGGGTCCCGCCCGCAGACTGGGCCATAAGGGTGGCACTTGGCACAGCGGCCAGCGCAACGGCAAGCGCAACAATTCGAGCGAACTTCATGATGCAGATCCTGAGCTGAAAACAGACGCATAAAGTAAGCAGCCAATGCTGCAGCACTGTTGCCAATAGGTTTCAGCTTTATGTCGCAACCTAAGCTGTGTCGTGTCTCCGAGCACTCGATCTGCGGTCTGTTCACCCTGAAATTTAAATGAAATTCGTGATTTGCACGCATTTCCTGCAATAATTCCCACATCACCCGCAGCGGCGCTCTGAGGCCCGGCCGGGATATTTTTTGCCTGAGCATTCAAGGAAACGGCCCATGCAGACCGAAACGCCACCCGAGAAAGAGCAACTGGAAGACGGCCTCGATCAGGAGCGCATCCAGTCGGTCATCGATGCGGTTGACGCCCAGGATGCCCAGCAGCTAAATGAACTGCTCGAGCCGCTGCACGCGGCCGACGTCGCCGACCTGATCGAGCAGATCAGCCCGCCGGAGCGGAATGCCCTGATGGAGCTCTGGGGCGACGACATCGACGGCGAAGTGCTATCGGAGCTGGATGACGCGATTCGCGAACCGCTGATCGAATCGCTGCCGTCGGAGGTCCTCGCCGATGCGGTCCGCGAGCTGGACTCCGACGATGTGGTCGATCTGGTTGAGGACCTGAAGGTTGAGCAGCAAGCGCGTATCCTCGACGCGCTGGAAGCTGGTGACCGCTTCACCGTCGAAGCTGCGCTGTCTCACCCCGAGTATTCAGCGGGTCGATTGATGCAGCGCGAACTGGTCGCCGTGCCGGAAGACTGGAGCGTTGGCCAGGCCATCGACTACATCCGCAACAACGAGGACCTGCCTGATCAGTTCTACCACGTGATTCTGGTTTCTCCGGCGATGAAGCCGGTCGGTTACGTGGCGCTGGGGCGGGTGCTGTCCTCGCGGCGGGACGGGGCGCTGATGGACCTGATCGAATCCAGCTTCCGCACGCTGAACGTGACCGATCCCGAGAGTGATGTCGCCTACCTGTTCAACCACTACCACCTGATTTCCGCGCCGGTCGTCGATCAGGCGGGCCGCCTGGTCGGCGTCATTACGATCGACGATGCCATGTGCGTGCTTGATGAGGAGCACGAAGAAGACATGCTGCGCATGGCCGGTGTCGACGAGGATTCCAGCCTCACCGATAGCGTACTGCGCAGACCACCCGTGGCCGGCGCGGTCTGGCTGATGGTCAACCTGCTGACCGCGATCTGGTCTCGATGGTCATCAACACCTATGCCGAAACCATCGACCAGATGGTTGCGCTGGCCGTGCTGATGCCCATCGTCGCCTCGATGGGCGGCAATGCCGGCACCCAGACCATGACGGTGGCGGTGCGCGCCCTGGCCACCCGCGAACTGACACCGAGAAATGCCCTCCGCGTCAGCTGGCGTGAAATCACGGTCGGCGCGATCAACGGCGTCGGCTTCGGCCTGATCATGGCGCTGGTCGCCGGCTTCTGGTTCGGCGTACCGATGCTGGGGGCGGTCATCGCCCTGGCCATGATGCTGACGCTGGTTGCGGCCGCCGTCGGCGGCATCCTGATTCCGATGGCCTTGGAGCGGATGAATATCGATCCGGCCCTGGCCTCCGGCCCCTTCGTCACCACCATCACCGACGTGGTCGGCTTCTTCGCGTTCCTCGGGCTGGCCTCCTTGCTGCTGCTCTAGCCGACTTGCTTTTTGACGTTGTCCAGCGGCTCAGACCGATCGCCGCGGATCGGATTCGGCAAACAGCGGCCAGGCATCAAGTGCGCGCATCAGCTTTTCCAGATGCGCAAAGCCCGCATAACTCAGGCGGTCACGAAAGCCTCCCCAGCTGAGGAAACAGGCAACCCGGATCAAGCCGTCCGAAAAAGCAGGATAGAAGTCCGCGTGTCGCGCCGCGCAGCGTGCATCCAATTCTTCCAGGACGCTTTGCACTCGGGCCTCCTGACGGGCCAGGTAGGGAACGTCGGCGGGCGTCAGGCCGTCTTTCTCCAGCAAGAACAGATTGATCGTCGTATCGAGGCCGGTATTGGCCAGCAGGAACAGATCATAGTCCTGGATGTCGGGCATGAAATGGTGTCCGGCGCGGTTGCGTATGTGGCGAAGAATGCTGGCCGAATCGGTGAGACGCAGCGCGCCGTCCTCGATGAACGGCACGCGCGCGGCGGGCGATAGCCGGGCGCTTTGCGCGTAGTCAGTCTCAACGAACTCGTAAGCAAGCCCGGTTTCGGCCAAGGCCACTCGGCAGTGGCGCACGTAAGGTGAAAAATAACTGCCGTAGAGTTTCATGGTTAATCCTCTCGTGAGTGGAGATGATCCGGTGCCATCAACGCCGAGCCTGCCATGGCGCGATGACGAGCAGTATCCCGCTCAGAATAATGACCCCGGCCAGCAGCACGCGCAAGGCCAGCGGCTCGGACAGCACCAGCACGCCGGCCAGCGCGGTAATCACCGGCACCTGCAGTTGCGCCACTGCCGCGGTGCGGGTTCGAATATGGGCCAGTGCGGCATACCAGACCACGTAGCCCAGGCCCGAGGCCAGGGCACCGGAGGCCAAAGCCAGCCCCAGACCCGGCCCATCCCACTGCGCTTGCGGCCAGCGCAGCAGGGCGCACAGGCTGATCGGCACGGCGGCAATCAGAAAATTGCTTGCGGTGGCCTCGATGGCATCCCCGCTAGTCCGCGCGCGCAGCGTGTAGGCCGCCCAGGCCACTCCGGCGCCGATCATAAACAGCGCTGGAATCAATGGTGGCCGGGTCAGTCCGGGCAATAACAGCCAGATCAGCCCGCTCAGGGCCAGTCCGAAGCCGATCCAGGCATGGGCGGAATTGAACCTGGGTTGAATGGAACAATATTGATGGTGGAAGTGGCGGTTCTGCATCGTTAATCTGCCAATGCAAACGGAGGTACTACCGACCGGCAGTGTGCGGTTAGCGTTAACGGTGTCGCTGTTGGTAACCTGAGTTTCTCGACAACAGGAACCTGGGGTATGGCTGACTCAAACCATTATCAGAACTTAAAACCGGGAATAATACAGTCCGGGTAACTGTCAATACCAGCAATGGACACCCCAATCTGGATTATTGCAATGTATTAACTTCTTCCGTGACAGGAATTCACGATATTCCCAGCAGATCTGACTGGATTACAAAATTATCCTAATCCGTTTAGTTCCTATACTACAATCAGTATGAATTAAAATCTCCGGGTACGATGTTTATCTGTCAGTATATATAACGCTATGGGAACAGCAGGTTGTTACCCTGATTAATCAATGGCAGTCAGCCGGGGAGCATTCGGTTAAATTTGATGCAGGCAATCTGGAAAGACGGAGTTTATTTTTATAGCCTGAAAATAGGATCTTTCGAACAAAAAGGTAAAATGTTATTACTGAAATAGAAGAAATTTATGGATAAATAAAACCTTGAAAATTTAGAATGACTTCAATTTAAAAAAGCATTCCTGATCAGTATTTTTCTCATTGGTCAGGGAATGCTTTTTTCGCAACCACTCGTTAAGTCGGATGCAAAAGCTCCGTTGAAAGCTTGCCGAAAGCGAAAAACACCGGATCATCGTACAACCGATATTGGCGGTGATCTCGATGATGAGCAGTCGTTTACCCGATTCCTGATGTATGCCGACCAGTTCGACATCGAAGGCTGTTGGCAACCTCCATCCGTATTTTCCCGAAAGATACCCGCAGGCCGATCGACGGCGAACCACAACCGCGCTACCCGGTTGAATGGATCAACGCTTACGCTCAGGTGCGCGAAAACCTGATGAATAACAGCGAAGGCTTACCGAACCGGCTGATCTTTTGCAGGCTGGATCAGAAAAGCGAACCAAAACTCACCGCGATGATTCGTTTAATATCCGACAGGCATTGCTGAAGAATCCAGCATTCACCTTCCGCTCAAAGATATTCTTGGCGCCGGAAAGGATAATGGAAGCTTCTGCTGTCATTGAGGTATCGATCGCGACACACCGACCGGTTTGATTTCCATTTGGGAGGGATCAGTGGAGCTGGCACAGGCACTTTGGAAAGGCGGAATGATCGCAGCGACAAAGAATTGAAAAACAGCTATTTCAGGATCCGGTTTACGCTCAGTACTGGTGGATGCTATCAATTTTGGATTCTTTTGAAAATTTTCCGGATTTGGTTTATTTGGTTTCATCCGGTGGAATTTTGTATTCCGCAGATCCGGAAATTCACGACGAAGAATGGCTTAATACCAATATCCGTTTTAATAACTACACCTTTAGAAGCATTGTGTCCAGTACGCAAAGGTATGTTCTCGGCGACAGCGCGATGCCGAAACAGGTTTGGCGGCTTGATTCAAAATGGCTCTAAGTGATATGGACCATCCTGACATCCAGCGGCTGGGGTTGACGGTTTACAACGCCTACCAGGTTCTGAAACCCATTGGATCGATCTGGAATCTAATCTTAATCCTGAAACGCTTGGTGCTACCATCTGTCGGTTGGGCTCCGGAATTTCAAAAACGACTATCAGGCACGCATAGATTGGTGCGTCAAAGAGTTTAATGAGGTATGAACCATCCGCTGAATGGTAATGTTGAATGGCGATAAGTCGCTTCAGCCTGTAAAAATGGCTCGCAAAGGCAGGTCAACCGAATTGCGCTTGATGCGACTGGTAGCAGTGATTCCGGATGAGGGTGATTCGCTTACTTACGAATGGAGATTCTTTCTAGAGGCAGGAACCTATTCGAATGCAAGAGATCAATGAAAAAGCATCAAAGCCAGCCTTGTTAACTCAAAGATGCGGGCTTCAGGAAAAACTTTGCATATATTGCTGGTTCTTAAAGATAATGGTTCCTCAACTAACACGCTACAGACGGTTGTTGCCGAATGTGAGTAGTTTAAGTATGGGTAATAAACAGTGTGTTTCTGGAGGCTGTACTAAAACCATTTCAGAAATGTAAAGATTTGAATTTGAGGAAAGTATTCCAATCGATAATTTATTAAATTAGAAACTCCTGGAAAATATTGATGCAGGCAATTAACTAGCAAATATTAAGTATATGAATACGAATTTAACAAAAGCCATAATATCAGGTTTCTTATTTTTGTTTGTTATTCCAATCATGCAAATACTACTACAAGGCAAAATGCCAATGATACCCCTTCAAACTTTGTTTCAATTATTCAAAATGACTCGCTGAACCAACTGGATGTGTTTATAGATAACAAATACTTCACATCTTACCTGTATGCCGATAGTATTTGGAGAAAGCCTGTACTCTTCCACTGAATACACGCTAGGAAAAGAATAACACTGGTTTTCCAATCGCTCCCAACAAAGGTGAACGTATGGATTATCCTCATCACTATGGAATATGGTTTAATCATGGTATTGTTAATGAAATTGATTTTGGAACAGTGCTGTCGTTCCCAGAGCCAAATGTCAGATATGGAGAATCAATCATATTAAAGTTCCTCAAAGTTGAATCTGGTGAAAAAGGGATTTTAGAAGTGGAAAAGGAGTGGCGCAGTGATAAAGATGAACTTGTTCTTAAAGAGCAAACAACTTATGTTTTTAGTGGAGATTCAAACACTCGACTAATCACTCATATTACTAGTATTTCTGCTCTCAGAGCGTGATGTCTTTTTCGAAGATTCTAAAGAAGGTATGTTCGCAATGAGGGTGAGACGAGAACTGGAAATTGCTTCCGATGCTCCAGCAGAGCTATTTGACGATAGCCAAATAGCCGCAGAAAGTGCTGTTCTTGATAATGAAAATGTTTCAGGCCATTACCGTAACAGCAATGGTTTGGATGGTTATCCAGATGTTTGGGGAAAACGTGCTAAATGTGATGCAATTGGCGGGTAAAGTTGGTGATAAGACAGTATTTCCATTTGTATGTTCGACCACCCGAGAAACCTAAATCATCCTCCTCATTGGATGGCTCGTGACTATGGATTATATGGAATCAATCCCTTTGGAAGTAACGTATTTACACGAATGGAGAAGAGCAATTTAATTATACCCTTAAAAAAGGAGAAACAGCAAAATTTATTCATCAGGTAGTAATTATAAATGGTATTTATCCGCAACGTGCTCAACGAATTGATTCGATGTACAATAGTTTTGTTGCAGAGACAAATTAAATGAATACTCAAAACTTCAAATATTCAAAACCAACTAATAAATATTGAATCATGACACAACCAACAAACTTTCTAAAACAAGAGTTAAGGCTTGTAACTATTGGCATAACACTCGTTACAATGATTTTGTCAACTGGCTGGGGAGAAACAGCTGAAATTAAATTTCCGGTAGAAGTAGGTGTAAAACCAGAAAGCATTACCAAAGGATTTAATGGCAATTACTACGTTACTGTAATGAATGGTAGTGAAGTCGGTGATGGTGAGTTGGTAGAAATTTCCCAAACGGTGTTAAAGCTTTGGGTTTCGATGAACCCAAAGGGATTGTTTTTTTAGCCGGAAATTTGTACTTCTCTGATTTAACCCAAGTGTTTGAAAGTTGATCACATACGTGCAAGTATATTTACTAAAAAAAGAGGATTTTCCGGAAGAAGTGTTGCATTTAAATGATGTTGCTGTAGATGCTGAAGGTAAAGGGATTTTTGGTGGTGGATATGGGGGCACAAAATATATGCGCGATGAGAATGGTGCTTATGGCCTCCTTGATATGAACAGTATCATTGGTGCCACATTTAGGTCAATATCACATTAATTTAGATGGAAATGTAACCATAGCCCAAGATACTTCGGCCTTAATGCTGAACCCCAATGGAGTAGGTATCGACAACAATGCGGTAATATTATGGTGGTGAATTTTTCACAATTTTTTAGTTAAACGCAATGGAGAATTGACCCTGCTGAAAGGTCAGTTTTGGGAGCTGATGCCGTAGAGCAGGATAGTAAAGGAAATTATTATGTGAGTAGTTGCACTCGGGTACAGTGTGTGGAAAATTGATGGTATAACAGAAGATTCAACGGTGCTCATTGAGGTTTACAATCGGCAATGGGATTCTTATCTGGAAGAAGAAAAAGGCAGTTGCCTCGATGAAAGCAGGTATGATTTATTCGCTGATCTAAATAAATGATAATCAAAGTTGTTTTAATAAATTTTTTACATCTGAACTAAGCATTAAACGTTAATTCATCATGAAAAAAAATATTAATCTGTATCACAATTGCACTGATAATTTCTGTATTGATATTCGTAAGCTGTAATTCAAACAAACAAACAGACAAGCAAAAAGTGAAGAATTTGCGATTTCAGATAATTCTCTGAAATGGTCTGAACGTCTGGCATTGTCGATCATGAAACGTGATTCTCAGGCCTGCAGGTTGATAATTCTGAGGAACCCAATTGGAACTATAAGCATGGACTACTTGCTTTTTCTTTTGAAAAGCTCTATCAGAAAACTCACAGGACGAAAATATTTTCAACATTTAAAGGATATGCTGATGCATTAATTGACAGCATGTGAACCATTCTCCAATTATAGTCAGTCCGAAGAGACATTCATCAGTAAACCGAAATTTTCCCTGATCCAAACAAACTTCGATTCGCAAACAATTTTACCAAAATCAAAATCATCATTATCCATCAACTTGTTATTCGTCCATTAGATTTTACACAAAAGATCACCTATATCAACGCTGTCATGACGAATATGGGGCAGCAATTTTATGCCCGATATACTGTAGAATTTGAAGGGTGGCAAAATTTAGACGACATTGCAAAACAATTCGACCTTAGTTATAAACATACATTTGACGAAAAAACAGGGATGTTATTACATGCCTGGGATGAAAGTAAACAAATGGACTGGGCAGACAAGAACACAGGTAAAATTTCATTTTTATGTATCTGTATCAATGGGATGGTATTGTATGGCATTGGTTGATGTTTTGGATTACTTCCCGGTAGACCACCCAAAACATAAGGACTTAGTCAATTATTTAAATCAATTGGCAACAGCTTTAACCAAAATTTGAAAGCATGAATCTGGCTTGCGGTACCAGCACTGGATATGTCGATCGTGAAGGCAATTATTTGGAAGCTTCTGGAACAGAAATGTTTGCTTATGCTTTTGCGAAAGGAGTAAACAAAGGTTATTTGCCCGAAAGATTTAAAGATGTGGCCAAATACATTTGATGGTCTGATAAAAGAACTGGTTAAAGTTGATGTGGATGGTGAAGCACATATTACTCAGATTTGTAAAAGTGCCGGTTTAGGCGGAAATCCATACAGGGATGGATTCATGAATAATATTTTAAGTGAAGAAAGAAAAGTTGCCGATAAACTCATGACATTGAAAAATTGTTTGTTTTAGCCGCCCTTTGAATTGAATAGATAATTGAATAAAATCAGTAAAATCGGAATATCATGAGTGAGAAAATAAAATTTGTAATTATTGGAAGCGGAAATATTGCCAATACATATGTTACAGCTATTCAGCAATATTGATAATGCTGAAGTAGTTGGAATAGTATCACAAAAATTAAATCAACCTCGAAATTTAGTCATCTTCCTCCTTTCGTTCCTTGCATGAAATAGATATTGATTTTGATGCTGTAATTGTTTGTACTCCAAACGGTTATCATTATATTAGTGCAATTGAGGCAGCCTCATTAGGCAAACATGTACTTTGTGAAAAACCAATTGATATTTCCTTAGATTCAATTGATATGATGATTAATTCTTGCAAAGAAAAAAATGTAAAGCTCGGAGTTGTCTACCAAAGAAGGTTTAGCTCAGATAATCCAATTGTAAAAAAATTGATTGATGAAAATAAAATTGGAAAAATATTTTCGGTAGATCTATCTGTCAAAAATTACCGGGATGATAATTATTACAATTCGGCCGAATATCGCGGAACATATAAAATTGATGGCGGAGGTCCCTTCATTCAACAAGCCTCCCATTATATAGATTTATATTATTGGTTTTTTGGCAAACCAGGCAAGCTTGTTAGTAAGCTGGCCACATTTGTTCATGATATTGAAGTTGAAGATCATGGTGCGGTTATTTGTCTTCACAATTCAGGAATGATTGGTACAATTACTGCTTCAACAGCAACAAAACCGCGATTTCCGGCAAAAATGGAATATATTCCGACAAAGGGTATCTCATTTTAGAGAATGATGTAATCACTCATTGGGATATTGAAGGTTCGGAGAATCCCTCCAAACAGTAAACGAATACAAATACACATACAGGCTCTTCAAGTCCATTGGTTGACGATACAACAAATCATGAGATTATTATAAATGATTTATTAATTCCATACAGACCGAGAGGATCCTTTAATAACTAGGCGAATCAGCAAGAAATGCAACTGAAATAATACTGGATATTTATAAAAATCAATTTTAATCGTTGTAATTGGTATCGATTTCAAATGGCTAATCAGCTGCTTAACTTTTTGTAAACTGCAACACCTAAGAAAAATAATACATGAATTGAACGTGTTTATAAAAAAACAGTTTCAAATTAAAAAACAGATTAAAAGAATTGACATGTCAGATATGAAAAAATAAAATGTATTGGTCTATTTGCTTCTACTGTTGCTGTTCATTTTACTTTCAGCAAAAAATCATGAAACAATTCCAGCAAGTAAAAGAAGATATTGACATGGAGCGTCCATCTGAAAAAGTTAAACCTAATCAATTTAATACCGCTGAAACTAATCAGATTTCAGCATTGCATTTGATAATAATTTTGATGGTAATTTGAAAGAGCAGAATGATGGTTCAAATGATACAATTAAGGGAAGTTCAATTGATTTGTAAACGGTCGACCTTATGATCTGGATGGACGGGAATTAAATACAAAACATTTTGTAGTCCGAATAACCACACCCGACAATCCGTTTAAACCACACAAACATAAGCAGTCTGAATTGTGGTTTATGGAGGCAAAGGGAAAATACTTTCTGAACGGCAAAGAATATGATGTGGGGAAAAATGACCTGATCATCCTCGATCCATGGGTAGAACATGGACTTTCAACCACAAGTCAATTGACCTGGATTTGCCTGGGATAGATTTTGTTTTTTTATCTAAAATGAATATCCTGTTATTGTCCTAGAGGTTAATTTTGATGTACAGCTGACGGACAGAATGAACAGCGGTGTCAATAGCTTTAGCCTAAATAGCCCGCTGAAAAACTCAATGAAGTTTCGGATTAACCTCGAGGTCAGAGGTTTATAGAAAATGATGATTAAGGAGTTGTTCAAAGACCCCTAGTCGCATATCCACACGTTTGATCCATTTTCTATAAACACTTTATCCCTCCTGGATAAATCTCAGCACAGACTGTGTTAAATGCATGCTTTTTCCGGTTGTTCATTAAAATGCTTGCACCTCGTTCTATCAAGCGGTCATTTATTATTCAATAAGCAATTAATACATTTTTCAGTAAACTTAAATATCGCCATGATTTTTATCGTGAAGTTAACAGTTAAAAAGTGTCGCATACCTTCACTTTTTAAAACTTAAATGAACAAGATTGTTCTTTCCCAATTGTTTTCAGATTCGTGATCTTACTTTGATTCAAACTATTTCAATTAAGACTCTATTCCAATAAATTACTACTGATGGAAAAAATACTTTTTTAACTGTATTCGTAATTGTTTTGTTTTTCAATACCGATATCTCAACAACTTGCTTTTCCGGGAGCCGAAGGATTCGGAGCTTACTCGAAAGGCGGATTTGGCGGACAGGTTGTTGAAGTTACCAACCTGCTTGACGATGAGGAAGGAGCGACTGAA
The DNA here is from genome assembly GCA_942490805.1 of uncultured Alphaproteobacteria bacterium. Taxonomy (GTDB): domain Bacteria; phylum Pseudomonadota; class Alphaproteobacteria; order Rhodobacterales; family Rhodobacteraceae; genus Yoonia. The sequence goes on from CALNYU010000005.1 coordinate 441,843, forward strand.
GGAAGCATGCTGGGCATTCAAAAAGAGTACTTCAGAACCATCAACGATTGTTTTCAGGTTTCAGGAGAAATATATCGGTTACCGATTTAAGAGAGAAAGCGCAAAAGGTCTGACTTGCCGACAGACAGCTCCAGGCATGGTATATGCATACGAGGAAATAAAGTAAACCTTGGAGGAAGCTCAAATCTGATAATTCGCCATATACGTTTTCGAATTGGTTTGCATATAAGGATGGGAGTTTTGTAAAAGGCGGTGACCCTGGGTCTTGAAAACGCCAACCATGTTATTATTGATCATTGTACATTTGGCTGGTCTGGCGAAGAAAATATGACCATGTACGACAATGATTTCACCACGGTTCAATGGTGTATTATTCATGAAGGCCTTTATGCTTCTGGTCATGCAAAAGGTGCCCGCGGCTATGGAGCGCAGTGGGGAGACAAAATGCACCAATGGTTAATTGCTCGCGCACAACTACAGTCGCAGTCCAAGATTTAACGGAAGTAAACACCACGACAAAAACGTGTTGCATGAGTATGTTAACAATGTCAATTTCAATTGGGGAAAGGCTAACTCTGCATATGGCGCTTGCTACTGAAATAGCAGATGGAACCTATCAATGTAACTTCATCAACAACTATTATAAAACTACATTCGGCACATTCAGGTGATTTGCCTTCCTTTTCAGTCAATCTTTACATCATTCCATTCAGTGACTCTTTAATTGCACAATGGTACATGAATGGAAACATCATGGAAGGTTCTGCGAATAAAGCACTGAATACCGCTAATTCATTGGGATTAGATGCTGAAAGCTATGAAAAAAGCGGCGTTCAAAGATCGGCTGCTTGATATTCCGAAACCATTTAGAATTCCCCACAAACTTATAACTGAATCGGCTGAGCATGCCTATAAAAAGTGCACTGGCCGGTGCCGCATTTCATGGGATTTGGCTGACAAACGTATTGTTCAGGAAGTACGAACCGGAACAGCCTCCGGAAAAGGAACAACTCAAAAATATCCGGGCAAAAAGAAGAAAATACCTTTACTGAAAATCCTTTTATGGCATTAGCAAGGGAATTATAGACAATCCGGTTTTAGCTTTTGGTGCTAATGCTTATCCTGAATATAAACACGATCCAGGGTTTTAGCCGATAACGATCATGATGGAATGCCTGACGAATGGGAAATGAAAAATGGTCTCGATCCGAAAAATGCCGGTGACCGAAATAAAGTCGGGAACCGATGGATACACCATGTTGGAAAATTACCTGAACAGCATACAGTAAAAGTTGTAGGGGGGCATCAGAAACTGATTAG
>CALNYU010000006.1:0-54332 GCA_942490805.1 uncultured Alphaproteobacteria bacterium
AAGCCCAAAATACGAGGTGGATCAAGATCCACCTTACACACCTCAAAGGCCGCCTCCGAAGGGCGGCCTTTTGCTTTAACACGACACCTCTGGGTACAATGATCTATTTATCATTTTGAACAGGCGACATGCATCAATGTGTTCAAAGACCATTTCTATGGACGGGGTGTGCATATGCATTGGCACATCGGTCAGCAATAAATACCCAAAATATCTGCCAAATCCGGGAATACCAAGGTACACATGCCCCGAGCTAAATGATGAATCCAAATGGACTCCACATGAACGACACACCAGACAAACGCGCACCCGATGGTTTCTTCGATCCTCGAACAAAACAGCCCAAGATATTTAAAGAAACAAGACAGTCGCCCATGCGGCGCGTGATGCGTGAACTCATCCGCGTTGGCATGCAATTTCGCTTTATTGCCGTGGCACCCAGCTATCGTCTGCAAAAGTGGCAGCACGATAGAAATTGGGATGTCCGCGTAAAATTCTCTATCGGAAGCCGCCCCCTGACACCCAAGGCTTTTGTGATTGTGCTTTTCCAACCCAATGGTGTGAGCGCCACAACCCTCGAGAGTTGCGCGACAATGGCTGACGCTGGCTATGCTGTTGTAGCAATCTCAAATTGCCCACTCTCCGATACCGACCGTAGTCAACTTGCAACGGTTTGCTGGCGCTACGGGACCCGCCCGAACTATGGCTATGATGCAGGCGCCTACCGTGATGCCCTGAAATTGCTCGAAACTGATGGCGGCAAGTTCGAAGAGGTCCTGATGATGAATGACAGCATCATGTTCCCGCTTGGTGGTGACATTAGAGTTCTCGAAGATTTACGTCACTTGCCTGATGGATTCGGTGGTCTGGTCCTAAAAACGAAAGCGAAGGGCGAAAGAGCCAAGCGTCCACTCTGGGATGATTTCGTAGAGGCCTATTTTTATCGTTGTCGTGGGCCACTATTGCAGCCGAACGGGCTGTTCTGGAGGGTCTGGAGATCACTTTGGTTAACCCCGGGACGTGCGGACCTGAAAGAAGGGCTGGTGTCCTATATCTTGGCATTTCGCGGATACCCTCTCGTGACGATCGCGTCGCGCCGTGCATTCATGGACAAGACCAAGGCTGCTTCCTGCGGGTTTTTGCACAAAACCCTGCGTTACGGGGCGTATAGCGACGAACATCTTGCCCAACAAGGCGCGCAGCTGGTCCAAGACTGGGACGGAAAGGATGATCAGGCGTGGAAAGCGCTTGCCGTGTCTCACATCGAAGAAACCGTGAACGGTCACCAGTTTCACCATAGTTTCTTTTATGCCTCTTATTGCTTTTTCGGGCTGTCATTCGTCAAAAAATCCAAAGGTCGCAGGCCAAGCACAACGATTCAGGCATATTTAGCAGCCGTCGATGCAGGTGATTTACCACCGCCAACACCGCTTCAACGGAGGGAACTGGAAAACCCGGCGAACCGGCAAGCATGGGGTCAAATATAAGTTTCCAACATCTCGGGATGTGGACGAACCGGCTACCTCTTTTGCCCCTTTCTTGCGAATTTTGAAAGACCCGTGGCAGGCAACGCAACAGCATCTGAGTTTCTCACATGCAGACTGACCACAACCGCCAAGCATCAGATACGCGTCCAGCATGTCACGCGGCGGAAGCGCTATGATGGCAGCAGCAGCGTATCACGACGAGAGCACCATATCTGACGATCCGTCACTGGCTTTCCCCAACACCACCACACCCCATTCCCAACACCCCCGCCCCGCGCTATATGCGCCCTATGACCCAGAACCCGCCAAACCTCCGCCCTGACCTCGCGCCCAAAGCGCGCCTGACCGACACCCCCCGTGCGGGCCAGCCGACCAGGCATGTTCCGGCCTGGCTGTCCCAAGGCGCTGGTCGATAGCGAACGCATCCTGACCCGCCTGCGCGCCGATGGCTATGCGATGAGCCCCGATTACGCGGGCGCCCAGGCGGTGATCGTCAACACCTGCGGCTTTCTGGACAGCGCCAAGGCGGAAAGCCTTGATGCCATCGGCGAGGCGCTGCAAGAAAACGGCAAGGTCATCGTCACCGGCTGTCTGGGCGCCGAGCCGGATTACATCCGCGAACACCACCCGCAGATCCTCGCCGTGACCGGCCCGCACCAATACGAACAGGTGCTCGATGCCGTGCACGCCGCCGTGCCGCCCTCGCCCGATCCGTTCATTGACCTGCTGCCCGCCAGCGGCGTGTCCCTGACCCCGCGCCACTACAGCTATCTGAAGATTTCCGAAGGCTGTAACCACAAGTGCAAGTTCTGCATCATCCCCGACATGCGCGGGCGGCTTCAAAGCCGCCCTGCCCATGCGGTGCTGCGCGAGGCGGAAAAGCTGGTGGAAAGCGGCGTGCGCGAACTGCTGGTGATCTCTCAGGACACCTCTGCCTACGGGGTCGATATCAAACACGCCGACGGACCGTGGCCATCGCGCCCATATCACCGATCTGGCCCGCGATCTGGGGTCGCTGGGTGGCGACCAGAAACCGTGGGTGCGCCTGCACTACGTCTACCCCTACCCCCATGTGCGCGACCTGATCCCGCTCATGGCCGAGGGGCTGATCCTGCCCTACCTCGATATCCCGTTCCAACACGCGTCAACGGACGTGCTGCGCCGCATGGCCCGCCCCGCCGCTGCCGCCAAAACCCTGGATGAAATCGCCGCATGGCGCGCCATCTGCCCCGACATCACCCTGCGCTCGACCTTCATCGTCGGCTACCCGGGCGAGACAGAGGCCGAGTTCCAGACCCTGCTGGACTGGATGGACGAGGCGCAACTCGACCGCGTCGGCTGCTTCCAATACGAAAACGTCGCCGGCGCGCGCTCCAACGCGCTGCCCGACCATGTGGCGGATGAGGTCAAGCAGGACCGCTGGGACCGCTTCATGGAAAAGGCGCAGGCGATATCCGAGGCGAAACTCGCCGCGAAGGTCGGGCAAGTGATGGACGTGATCATCGACGACATCGACGAAGACGGGATCGCCACCTGCCGCACAAAGGCCGACGCGCCGGAAATCGACGGGAACCTGTTTATTGACGAGGGGACGGAGGGGTTGTCGGTTGGGGAGATTGTGTCCGTCGAGGTGGATGAGGCGGGGGAGTATGATTTGTGGGGGGGGCATTCGCGAAATAGAAATATGCCCAAGGGACGAAATACGTTTAGCCTCTTGAGGGGACATCTCACAGGTAAGCATCTAAGTGAATGCACATCAGGTCAGACCCTTAGAGAAATTTGCAGAATGGCTATCACCTTGCGAAGCCGAAAAACTATTTTGAAAGGTCAATTGAATAGACGAATGCAGAAAACGGGGTGGTGCCCGAATCGCGCCATGGCAACAGACATCATGCCAAGCTAAGAGATGAGGTCTTGCCGACTATCCAACTTTGTCGCGAACTTCTCGCACAACCAGAATACTGGGATCACTCACTTTCATTGCGTTTCAACGATTTACTTCCCAATGACAAAAAGACCGGAAGACGAAAGGCTACGAGAATATGTGTGACGTGGAATTCTCAGTAAGTCCGAGGCAGGATAATCAACCTGAACTGAAACTAGTAGAAAAAGTTTCTCGCAGCGAATTACTTTGTTGAAGATTACACGTTCTCAAAATCTGTCAGAGACGAAAAAAGAAATCAACCGATCGAAAAAGCTGTCTGAAGGACAGGACTTGATGCCAAGAAGAATCTCTGAAGCGATCAGTCGCTGATCTGCTATGAAAATTTGGTCTCAACGGATCAAATGGGCAAAGGTCTCTGGACAGATTATTCTAAGAATAGTAACGATCCTGGGTCCGTCTATCTTGATGGTGATGAAAGTCGTGATGGGGTCAACTGGCTCAAAGAGAAGCCACGATCAAGTTGCAAACAGTCCTGCAGACGTTAGCTTTAATTTCCCAAAATTTACTTGGCCAAAATGAAGATAGGGCCAGAATTATTTCTGTTAGGAGGCCGATCAGCGGGCAAATTACTTCATAAACCAGTGACATAAAACGCGTTCGCCCAAAACTCCCGCCCGGCATCGCCGGGCAGCGCCCGGACCTCCCCCATGGGGAGGGCGCTTCGCACCCACCCCGAGGGTCCAGGCGCTGCCCTATGTTGTGCACGAAGCGTATCGGAGGGTTTAGGTTGCTTTGCCAGCCGCGGCACTACCATTGCATCCGTAGGGTGGGTGTAACCCACGCGCCCGACACGTGGGTTACACCCACCCTACATCCCGTCCAGCGGCTGTACAGAAAAACAAAAGGCGCATCACTCACATGACACGCCTTCGCACATATTCATATTCGGCAGGGTTGCCCCCGCAGCCCGTTAGCTCTTGGCGGGGGCCTTCACTTCTGGCGCTTTCGCATCAGGCTTGGCCGCAACCGTTTCGGTCTTTGGCGTTTTCACGGCGGAGTCCGGTGTCTTTTGTGTGCTGAGGTCTTTGAAGGACATGGTGATCCCTTTCATAGCGCCGTCCCAAAATAGGGCGGCTGTATGATAGGTGGCCACCCCCGCCCCGCTTTACAAGCCGCGTAGGTCGGGGTTCACCCCGACGCCCCCCGATCGTCCAAATACACCCGCACCGCATCCTGCACGCGGCGAAACCGGTCACCGCCCAGCTTCACCCCGCCAAACCACCGCGTCACCACGATGATGTGGCCTTCCAGCCCTTCACGCTCCAGCATCCGCAGGATCACCATGCCTGCGCCGCTTTCACCGTCGTCGTTTTTCAAGGGGCCATCGGGCACGAGAACCGCCCATGTGTTATGCGTCGCCTTGGCAAATTTCTTGCGCCGGCACAGCGTTTTGACAAAGGCCCGTGCGTTCTCGGCGGACGACACAGGCCCGCCAGCGACCGCGTATTTTGAGCCGCGGTCGCTTAATGCATTTTCAATGACCTTCAGGACCTTACCCTCGGATCAGGATGTGACCTCGCGCGCGGCGCTGTGGCTGCACCCGCTTGAACCACCAAAGCCTTCAACGGGCGTGGCCGACTGGCTGACCGCCGCGCAGGCGCCAGCACCCGCATCCCATGCGGTGCCCGCCGGGCAGGTCTGGGATTGCGCGACAGGCGCGGTCGGGTTGGGCAGTGTCGTATTTTGTGCCGTGGCCGCCATGGGCAGCATGGCAAGGGCAAGTACTGTGAGACGCATAATGTCCTCCTGCTGTGTACGTGTGAAATAATATTAGCCCGTCTAGCAAATTCATCAACAGGCGCGTGGTCGCACCCTTGACTCACATCAAGGCGGTCAGCGCCCTCATTTGCTAAACTTCCATCAAGCAATGAAGGAAAAGCACATGAAAGATACCGCCCTGGCCGATAAGCCCAAAACCCGCAGAACGGCAGGCCTGCCCAAATTGGCGCGCCGCCCCTATGAGGCCGAGAAAGCCGAGTTGCAGGCCGAACTGCTGAAAGTTCAGCTGTGGGCGCAGGAAACCGGCCAGCGCTTTGTGCTGCTGTTCGAAGGCCGTGATGCTGCCGGTAAGGGCGGCACGATCAAGCGGTTCACCGAACACCTCAACCCCCGCGCCGCCCGCGTTGTGGCGCTGAACAAGCCCACCGACGAAGAGCGCGGCCAATGGTATTTCCAACGCTACATCGCACATCTGCCGACCTCGGGCGAAATGGTGCTTTATGACCGCAGCTGGTACAACCGCGCAGGCGTTGAACGTGTGATGGGGTTTTGTGAACCCGAAGAATACCTTGAATTCATGCGCCAAACGCCCGAGCTGGAACGGATGCTGACCCGCTCTGGTATCCGCCTTTATAAATACTGGTTCTCGGTCACGCAGGACGAACAGAAACGCCGCTTTGACGCGCGCGAGACAGATCCGCTCAAGCAATGGAAACTGTCGCCGATCGACAAGGCAAGCCTTGATAAGTGGGACGATTACACCGAAGCCAAAGAGGCGATGTTCTTCTATACCGACACCGCCGATGCCCCATGGACCGTGGTGAAATCCAACGACAAGAAACGCGCCCGCCTCAATTGCATGCGGCATTTCCTGTCAACGCTGGATTACCCCGGCAAGGATCACACGATCGCGCAAGCCCCCCAGCCCGAGATTGTCGGGAGCGCCCAAAAAGTGGTCCACCGCGCCGATCATATTCTCGGCACCGCCCTGCATCCGGATACGCGGAAGGTGAAAGCCTAACGGCCTGCGCCGCACGCTAAACGTCAAGCAATCTTGCTTCCCAACGCTTGATGGTAAGTGCCGCGACTCGTCCGTAAGCGCCAATTTCTTCGGTCGCAAGCTCGGGGAATATTGTCAGGATTTCATCACGCGATTCACGCGCCATCCCATTCAAAGCCATATCACCCGGGTAAAGGCTTTCGCTTTCCACGCCGTTTGCAATAACGATCTGGTGTGTGTCAAAAAGCATGTGGAAGTAATGCACGCGCGGCAGGTCCGTGAATTGCGCAATACCGCCTTGCGATATCAGGAATTTTGCGGCGACCAGAACACGCGGTTCACCAAAGTGAAGTTCGTTCAAAGGGGAAGCTACCATCATCCGATGGTTCGGCGAGACGAGAAGATCGCAATAAGGTAACCCCTCACCAAAAGCATCCTGAGGGATGCGAACGGGCCAGAGATCCCTCTCTTGTGCCAATGGCGGCAGAATGATCCGCTCGCCAATCCAGCGGATCGTCCGGGTTTCACCCGAGGCCACCAGGACCTCATCACCCACCTCCAAGGCTTCAATCGCCCGGTCCCCCGTCGGTGTTCGGATCATCGTGCCGGCACAAAAACAGGGCACATCAACAAGCGCAGTTAGATCAGTGCTGCTTGGCGCATTATCGATCGTCACGTTTGACGTGGTCCACGTGTAGGTCACACCGGCGTCCAATGGTTCGGACGTAATATAACCGACATGTGTGCCGAAACCGTTGCCGGCTTCGCGGATCTCAACACGATAAAGGATGATGTCATCAACGCCAGGCGCAGACAGCGTGTACGACTGTTCAAGATATATGATGCCGTCTGCAAACTCGGTCGTTCCGTCAAGGCTTGTCGCTTGACCGACCTGCGTGAAGTCGTCACCCAATTCATCGGCGAGACTGTCACCATTGAAGTCCAGCCCGTCGTCCGCGCTTCCACCGCGAAGCGTCCCACCTGCGGCGTCCTGTACGTTAAAAACAACGCGATCGACGTTTGGATCATATGCGCCATTCAGCTGCACTTGACCGCCAGCAAGGAACACAATCGATCCTACATCGTATCCAATATATGAATAATTTGCCATAATGCGCCCTAAATAATACTAGGAGGCGGTTAGCACAAATGCTTGATAAGGCATAGCCCCTGCCCCACCAAAATAGCGCAAACGGGGCATTTTTCTAAACGGTGTATCCTGAAGCGTCGAGCGCTAGAATCAGTCCTGGCGCAATTCCGCAAAAGTCTCGCGATTCCGCAATACTCAGGCGCACGCTCCAACTGTTGGCGCCTCGGCCAACAGCCGGTCACATTTGTCAACCTGCGCACAACCACGGCAGCCCGTGATCATATCGGTGTATTCGTCGATATTGATCTTATTTTCATCCAGCGCGGTCGACAGGTCGACCTCGCAGGCGTTGGCCATTTTGATGACACGCCAGAAATGTTCGCGTGCGTCGCCCAAGGTTTGCATCTTTGATCCTCCGGTTGCGGGTGATGCCTTGATAGCATCCCGCCGCAACCGGCACTTTGCGCTAGATCAAGTCAGTAAGATGTGCCGCTTCCGGTGGTGATCGCCTGCACAAGCGATGCCTCGGCCCAGGTATTACGCCCGCCGCGCATCCGGATCTCGGTCAGCTGCGCCTGTGCCAGCACCATTTCGCCCGATGCGACATGCCCTTGCCCCATATAGGACCGCGCCAGCAGATTGTCGGGGTCCGCCGCAAGCGCTGCGTCATAATAAGCCATGCCAAGATCGACGCGGCCCGCCTTGCGATGGGTAAACCCGTAATAGGTTAACGCCAGCGGCGCCTGCGGGTTTTCAAGGGTATCAAGCACATCAAGTGCGGCCTGATAATAGCCGGCATAAGCCAGTTCACGCACATCATCCAAACGCGCGCTGTCGTCATTGGTGCTTTCGGCGGGGTCCATGCAGCTTTGCGTCGCTTTATCCCAGACCTGACCTTCGGCACATTCGGTGGTCGTCTCGGATGGCGTGGGGGGCATGTCGGTTTCGCCGCCTGCGGCAAAGGCCGCCATTGGAAACAGGGCAAGTGTCAGTGTTGTCAGGCGCATTGGGCTCTCCTTCGTTGGTTAGTTAGCGATTTAGCGTTCATCGCAAGGATGGAAAGTGCGGCAAAGCGACCAGCGCTACCAAACCAAACCAATAATCACGCAGACCCACGCCACACCAACGCCTATGGCGCTTACCGCCACAGCGGCTGATCCACAGTCCTTGGCCTGCTTTGCAGCGTCACGCTTTTCGGTGCTGATATCATCGACCACACGTTCAATGGCCGTATTCATACATTCAGCAGCCAGCACGATAATCCCGCCCATCAACAGCATGCCCCGTTCGCCCGCCGAAAGCGGCAGCACAAACGCCAGCACCGCAAACACCACATTGGCCACCAGCCATTGCGCCAATGATCCTTCCGTCTTGTAGACATGCGCAAAGCCGTCCCAAGACCAGATCGCCCTTTGCCAGACGCGCAGAATTTGTTGCCGCATATTTCTGAACCCTTTGTGATTTAAGCAAAGACTGCGTGATCAGACAGAACATGCCAAGGCCCTGCGTGACGCATGGCGCGCAGCGGCCCTAGTACATCAGGACCGAGCAGACAAGGCGCTCAAGTGGCGCAGAAAACCGACTGAACAAGATCCCCAAACCTTCTGGTAGCAGGTGACATTCGCGCGCATCCTCTTTGTCCAAAGAAGGTCATAATTTATGACTAATTTTCTCAGTTTTGCCTTCATTTCACCACACCAAACAACCAGACCGTTTGCGGGACTGCCGTGCGCCAGCGGTATGTGAATATGAAATCTAGGTTGAGCAGGAATTTTAAATTGTCGGGTATCTACAGGAACAAACAACTTCTATCGTGTGGCGCCCAAAACAGAAGACCAACCGGTCCTCGTGCCTTCTTCAAAAAATTCCAGCAAGATGAGAGCGGTGTCGCTACAGTCGATTTCGTCATCATAACGACCATTGCAGTTATCTTCGGAGCGGGCATGGCTCAGGCCGCGTTGAACGGGACCAGAGCTTTCGCGACCGATGTCGTAGCCGCTCTAGGTGCCAATCAGCCGTCAGTTGTTGGCACCGGCAACAACGGCGACGGGAACGGCGGCAGCAGCAGCGGTGGCAGCAGCAGCGGCGGCAGCAGCAGCGGTAGCGGTAGCGGTGGCAGCAGCAGCAGTAGCGGTAGCAGCAGCAGTAGGGGTAGCGGTGGCAGTAGCAGAGCAGCGGTGGCAAGCAACAGCAACAACACTGGCAACAACGGCGAACAACGGCAACAACGGCAACAACGGTGGCGGCAACAACACGGGTGTCGGCAACAATGGTGGTGGCAACAACTCCAGCAGCGGCAATAGCAAGAGTAATCGGTAACGTCATACCGAGCAGAAAATACCGTTAACCGCCGCTCAGGAAAATGCGATGATTGGGTTTATACAGAGTTGAACTTGAGGTGAACCGCGGCACTGCACGTCAACTGCGTCTTCATAGAAGACATTGATGGCGCCGGCAGCGATGATCGACGTCCCGCCCCTGCTGCCAAATTGTACACGCGGCAGCATGCGATACATCACACGCAAACTCTGCTTTTGCGCCTCGGGTCATCCGATGACACCCGCCGCAAAATTATCTGTCCGTTAACACCAAGACGTTACCCTGACCTAACGGAACATTTGACCGGCTGTGTGATCCGGTTACCGTTGCTGTGAACCAAGGAAGACGCACCTATGTATCCGACATATGCCCGCTCAGAACGGATCGCCGACGGCACGATGCATGCGGTAGGCGTGTTGGGTGCGATCACCGGGGCTGTGGTGCTGATCGTCTGGTCGGCGGGCACGGCAACGCCGGGGCAGATCGCTGCGATATCCGTTTACGGTGCGACGCTGATCGCCACCTTTGTGGCCTCGGCCTTTTATCACATGACCCCGTGGGAAGGGATCAGACCGGTCCTGCGCCGCTTTGATCATGCAGCGATCTATCTCAAGATCGCGGGCACCTACACGCCACTTGTGGTGATGATCGGCAGTGGGTTTGCCTATGTGATCCTGGCCATCGTCTGGGGTCTGGCGGTGATCGGCATGGTGCTCAAACTGTTCTACTGGCGCACACCCGGGCGGTTCGGGCCTGCGCTCTACCTGATCATGGGCTGGCTCAGCCTCGCGCTGATCTGGTCGCTTTGGCCCATTGTACCGGTCTCGGCCATGGTCCTGATGGCCGTGGGCGGCCTGCTCTACACGGCAGGGGTGCCTTTTTACGCCAGCGAGACGCTGAAATTCTCCATCGCCATCTGGCACGGGTTTGTCGTGACCGCATCGGCATGTTTCTTTGCCGCGATTGCGATTGCCACGGCGGCGCTGACCTAAAGCCCCGCCGCCACCCGTTGCACAGTGCGGACACGATCCGCGTTCGGTGGGTGGGTGCCCAGAAAACGGTCGCCCGGATCAGGAATACGGAAGAAGAATTCAGCCCCCCGCAACGGATCAAACCCCGCAGCCGCCGCAATCTGTGTGCCCAGCGCATCGGCCTCCAGCTCAAAATCCTTGGAGTATCTGCGCGCACCCACAGTGGCCCCGATCCGCTGCGCGCTCTCGATATCCGTAGCCCCCAAAGCACCCGCCAAAGCCCCCACCAAAAGCCCGCCGACAGCGGCGTTCTGCTGCTGGCGCGCGATATGGCCGCGAATGTGGTGGGCCGCCTCATGCGCCATAACAAAGGCCAGCTCATCGCGGTTGCGTGCCTCGGCAATCAACGGCACGGTAAAGCCGATCACCGGACGACCGGCCCGGTCCAGCGTTTGAAACGCATTCACCCCGCGCTCAGTGCGGTTATCAATCACAATCTGGAAGTCGCAGTTGGGTTGCTGTCCGCGGGTACGGCAGAATTGCTCGGCCACGGGTTTCACGCGGCGCACAACAAATTCGAAATTCTCGACCGCCTGCCGCTGTGACAGGCGCGGTGTCACGGGTGCTGCGGCTTGCATCACGGGTTGCGGCTGCGGTGTTTCGACCAACACAGGGGAACAGGCGCTCAGTGCGGCGCACAGAACAAGGGGCAAAATTCGGATCATTGGGCGTTCGCTCATAATTCGCTTCATAAGCGGGATATTAGCACCCCAGCGCATCCCGGCAACAACGCAGGCAACGGCGCGGCAAGAGAACGCGCAGGGGACGGGATTGGAAATTGTACTCGCACGGATCGCAAGCTAGGGTATCCTCATGTTTACAATCGAACACGACTATGACGCCACCGTTGTGACCTTGGTCGACGAAGGTGCCGCCCCCCTCAAAGAAGACGTCATCATCAACGCCTTTGATGATTGCGTCACAATCACCCAGTTTGATCCGCGCACCGACGACGTGGTGCGCATCACGCTGTCGCTGACGCAACTGCGCGATCTCGAAGCGGCGCTGGATCTGCCGGAAGGCATCTATCAACTCCGCAAAGGCTAGACGCGCATGACGACAGGTTTCTTTTGGGACGAACGCTGCTTTTGGCATGGCGGCGGCAACTACGCAGGGATGCTGCCTGTGGGTGGGCTGGTGCAACCGCTGGACGGGGGTCTGCCCGAAAGCCCCGAAACCAAACGCCGCCTGAAAAACCTGATCGAGGTCACAGGCCTCGCGCAAGACCTCGCTATGCAAGGTGCCGCCCCCGCGACACGCGAAGACCTCCTGCGCGTCCACCCCGCCCATTACTTGGATGAATTCAAAGCCCTCTCCGACGCAGGCGGCGGCGAACTGGGACGCCGCACCCCCTTCGGCCCCGGCGGTTACGAACTGGCCGCCCTCTCTGCGGGCCTCGCCAAAGCCGCACTCGCGGCGGTGCTGCGCGGAGATGTGAAGAACGCCTATTCCCTGTCCCGCCCGCCCGGCCACCATTGCCTGCCAGACTTTCCCAACGGGTTCTGCCTGCTCAACAACATCGGCATCGCCATTGAGGCCGCCAAAGCCGCAGGGCAAGCCCAACGTTTTGCCGTGCTTGATTGGGACGTCCACCACGGCAACGGCACCGAAGCGGTCTTCTACGACCGCGCCGATGTGCTGACCGTGTCACTGCATCAAGAGCGGAACTACCCGATGGACACCGGCGCTTTCGCAGATCGCGGCACGGGCGAAGGCCAAGGCTACAACCTCAACATCCCCCTGCCCCCCGGCACAGGGCACACAGGCTACCTCGCCGCGATGGAGCGGCTCGCCCTGCCCGCCATCCGCGATTTCGCCCCCGACGTGCTGATCATCGCCTGCGGGTTCGATGCCGCCGCGAACGACCCGCTGGGGCGGATGCTGGCCACAGCCGAGACGTTCCAGATGATGACACGGCAGGTCATGGCGCTGGCGGATGACATCTGCGACGGCAAACTCGTGATGGTCCACGAAGGCGGCTATTCCGAAACCTACGTGCCCTTCTGCGGCCACAACGTGCTGCAAGAAATGTCCGGCAGTAAAATCACAGCCCCCGACCCCTTTGCCGAGGTTTTCCCCCTGCGCCAACCGGATGCACGGTTTGATGCGTTTGTGGATAGTTGGATTACCGAGATGGAAGCAGCACTCTAACCGAAACCCTTGCCGCCAACCGCCCGGTACAAACAGATCCAACAAGGTTGTCACCCCGCCCTTGCCTGCATATCTACCTATCAACCCAAAACGCAGGACCCCGCCATGCCAGACCGCAACCAAGCCGCCCTCGATTTCCTTCTCACCCGCCGTTCGCGGCCGGCCAAAACGCTGACGACTCCTGTGCCGGACCGTGCCACGCTGGAAACCCTGCTGACGGCGGCGGCACGCACACCCGATCATGGCAAACTGGAACCATGGCGCTTTATCGTCCTGACAAAACCCGCCCTCACACGACTTGCGGCACTGGTGCCCGCACGCGGCACAGACCTCGGGATCGACCCCGAAAAGATCACCAAAGCGCATGACCAATTCGCCAACGCCGATCTGGCCGTCGCAGTGATCTTTAGCCCCAAACCCAGCGAGAAAATCCCTCATATCGAACAGGTCTATTCCGCAGGCGCCGTCTGCCTTGCGCTGGTCAACGCAGGGCTGGCCGCTGGGTGGGGTGCGAATTGGCTGTCAGGCTGGGCCAGCCATGATGCGGCATTCGTGACCGAAGGCCTCGGCCTTGCACCGCACGAAACCGTAGCGGGTTTCATTCACCTTGGCACCGAAACCAGCGCGCCCCCTGAAAGACCGCGCCCTGACCTGTCCGCCATCACCACTTGGGCCGATGCATGATCCTTGCGTCTTTTCTCAAGGCCATCGCCCAACTGCCCGACCCCCGCTTTCGCAGCGTACTCTGGCGGGGGATCGGCCTGACGATTGCCTTGCTTGTGGGCCTCTACGCAGGCCTGCTGTGGCTGATCGAATGGCTGACCAAGGCCCCGATCACCCTACCCGGCGTGGGCGAGGTCACATGGATCGGCGATCTCTTAAGCTGGGGATCGCTCGGCCTCGTGATCGTGATGTCGATCTTTCTGATGGTGCCCGTGGCCTCCGCCATCACCTCGCTCTTCCTCGATGAGGTCGCCCAAGCCGTCGAGGACAAACACTTTCCAACGCTGCCTGACGTGCCGCATGTCACCTTCTGGGACGGGCTGCGCGATAGCGTGAATTTCATGGGCGTGCTGATCGTGGCAAACCTCTTTGCCTTCATCCTCTACGGGCTTTTCCCCTTTGCCGCGCTCTTTATCTTCTATGCGCTCAACGGGTTCCTGCTGGGGCGGGAATATTTCACACTCGCCGCCATGCGCCGCGTGGGACGGGCACGGGCGAAGGAGTTGCGCAAAAAACACCAAGCAAAAATCTGGCTCGCAGGCTGCCTGATGGCAGTGCCGCTGTCATTTCCGCTGATTAATCTGGTGATCCCGATTTTGGGTGCGGCAACCTTCACCCACCTCTATCACGCCGTTAGTCGAGACTGACCTCAGGGGTCGACATCCGCTCAAACCAGTCGATATCGCGGATCGAAATGGCCCCGGACAGGATCGTTCCGGCGATCACAATCCAGATCGGCACAGCCCACATCGTGGTCAGCCGCGCCTTGCGCTTGAAACTGAAATTAGCGGGCGAAGAGGCATGCGTGCCCGGCACGATCTCACCGGCCTCGCCTTGGGTTTCAAGACGCAGCGGCAGAACGATGAAGAAAACAACCGTCCAGATAACAGCAAGCAAAACGAGACCAGAAACGGGACCCAAAGCGATATTCCTTTTATAGCGTTGTACCTGTCAGATACGCTGTTTGCGCGTCAGGACAAGGGGCTAAACCTGCTCAAGCTCGATCAGACATCCCTGGAAATCCTTGGGATGCAAGAAAAGCACCGGTTTGCCATGCGCCCCGATCTTGGGTTCCCCACCGCCCAGCACACGGGCGCCTTCGGCCAGAAGGTGATCGCGGGCGGCAAGGATATCATCCACCTCATAGCAGACATGGTGAATACCGCCCGAAGGGTTCTTATCCAAAAACCCCTGAATGGGCGAGCCTTCGCCCAGCGGATAAAGCAGTTCGATCTTGGTGTTGGGCAGGTTGATAAAAACCACCGTCACGCCGTGATCCGGCTCATCCTGCGGCGCGCCTACATCGGCCCCCAGCATGGTGCGGTATTGCGCGCTTGCAGCCTCCAGATCGGGGACAGCAATTGCGACATGGTTCAGACGGCCAATCATGAGCACTTCTCCTGTTTTGCACTTTATGGCCTGCACAAAAGGCAGGCGCAACGGATGATCCGGTTAATCATCTCTTCACCTTGTGCTGCTTTGATTAACCGCGCTGCAACCAAGGGACGAATCAAAATGGCTACGCTTGATGAACTGATGTTTACCCGTGCGCCCACCGCGCACCGCCCGCTGCTTGGGCTCACCGTTCTTGTGGTTGAAGACAGCCGTTTCGCAAGCGAGGCGATCCGATTGATGTGCCTGCGCTCAGGTGCGCGGCTCAGACGGGCCGACAGCCTTGAAAATGCACGGCGACATCTGGCGATTTACCGGCCCAATGTTCTTTTGGTGGATGTCGGTTTGCCCGATGGCTCGGGCCTGTCGCTTTTGCGTTCGCTCGCCAATGCCACCCCCCGGATCGAGGTCTTGCTGGGCATGAGCGGGGATGACTATGCACAAGATGTGATGGCCGCCGGTGCCGATGGTTTTGTTGCCAAACCCGTGCAAAGCCTTTTGGCATTTCAGTCCGCCATTCTGCACAATCTGCCCAAAGAGCGGCAGCCTGCAGCACCCCGTGCTGTGTCAGACGAAACCATCCGGCCCGATCTGATCGCCTATCGCGACGACATGCACCATATCGCACAGGTTCTGAGCGACACGGGTGAAGATGGCGCGCTCGACTATGTCACCCAGTTTCTTGGCGGCGTCGCGCGCAGCGCAAAAGACCACGATCTTGACGCCGCCGTCAAAAACCTGGTCCAACTGCGGCGCGCTGGCCAGAATGCGGACGCAGGCGTCATCGCTCTGTCGCAACTGGTGCAAACGCGGATTGCGGCAGGCGGGCCGCTTTAGCTTTCAGGCGGCAGGACGCGCAGGCGCAGTTCACGCAACTGTTCGTTCTGCGGCTCGCTCGGCGCACTCATCATCAGGTCTTCTGCACGCTGGTTCATCGGGAACATGATGACCTCGCGAATGTTCGATGCATTCGCCAGCAACATCACGATCCGGTCGATCCCCGCCGCACAGCCCCCGTGGGGTGGCGCACCATATTGGAACGCGTTGACCATGCCACCAAAGCGCTTTTCAACCTCGTCCTTGCCGTAACCGGCCAGTTCAAACGCCTTGAACATGATCTCGGGACGGTGGTTCCGGATCGCACCCGACACCAACTCATACCCGTTACAGGCCAGATCATACTGATACCCCAACACGTTGAGCGGATCGCCTTGCAGCGCCTCCATCCCACCTTGGGGCATCGAAAACGGGTTGTGCTCAAAATCGATCTTGCCGGTTTCTTCGTCCTGCTCGTAAATCGGGAAATCCACGATCCAGGCAAAGGCAAAGCGGTTCTGATCCGTCAGACCCAGCTCGTCGCCAATGACGGTACGCGCCTTGCCAGCCACACCCTCAAACGCCTTCGGCTTGCCACCAAGGAAGAACGCCGCATCACCAAGCCCAAGGCCCAGCTGCTGGCGGATCGCCTCGGTCCGCTCAGGCCCGATGTTCTTGGCCAAAGGTCCAGCGGCTTCCATGCCACCTTCAACTTCACCTGATTTCAGCTTGTCCTGCGCCTCTTTCACCGAAATACCCAGCTCTTGCGCCACCGCATCCGCGGTCTTTTCGCGCCAGAAGATATAGCCCATTCCGGGCAACCCTTCTTTCTGGGCAAAAGCATTCATGCGGTCACAGAACTTGCGCGACCCACCGGACGGCGCAGGAATGGCACGCACTTCGGTACCCTCTTGCTCCAGCAACTTGGCAAAAATCGCAAAGCCAGAGCCTGCAAAATGCTCGGACACAACCTGCATCTTGATCGGGTTGCGCAGGTCCGGCTTATCGGTGCCATACCACAGGGCGGCATCACGATAGCTGATCTGCTCCCACGTCTGGTCAACCTTCCGGCCACCACCGAATTCCTCAAAAATGCCGGTCAGCACAGGCTGGATCGTGTCAAACACGTCCTGTTGCTCAACGAACGACATCTCCAAATCCAACTGATAGAAATCCGTGGGCGACCGGTCTGCGCGCGGGTCTTCGTCGCGGAAACACGGCGCAATCTGGAAATACTTGTCATAGCCCGACACCATGATCAGCTGCTTGAACTGCTGGGGGGCCTGCGGCAGCGCGTAAAACTTGCCGGGATGCAGACGCGAAGGCACCAGAAAATCGCGCGCACCCTCGGGGGAAGATGCCGTAATAATCGGCGTCTGATATTCACGGAAGCCCAGAGTCCCACATGCGGCGGCGCATCGAGGCCACAACATCGGACCGCAGCTTCATGTTGTCCTGCATCGCCTCACGGCGCAGGTCCAGATAGCGGTACTTCAGGCGGGTTTCCTCGGGATATTCCTGATCGCCAAAGACCATCAGCGGCAATTCCTTGGACGCACCCAGCACTTCGATATCGCGGATAAACACCTCAACCTCACCCGTGGGCAGTTTGGCGTTCACCAGCTCCGGATCACGTGCCTTCACTTCGCCATCAATGCGAATACACCACTCGGAACGCACCTTTTCCACGTCCGCAAAGGCGGCAGAATCCGGATCACACAGCACCTGTGTAATGCCGTAGTGATCGCGCAGGTCGATAAAGAGGATGCCACCATGGTCGCGCACGCGGTTTACCCACCCCGACAGACGCACGGTTTCACCGACATTGGCGGCGGTCAGATCGGCACAGGTATGGCTACGGTAGGCGTGCATGGGTCAATTCCTCAGGGTGTTAAGTCGGGGCGATTGGTCGGCCCGATACACCCCTTTGCCCGGATGAAGTCAACCGTTCCTCATCATCTTGCCAGAAAAACTCCCGCCGGAGGCACCAAAATTCGCAGAATTTTGGTATCTAGCACCGTTTCAGCACAAACCGACAGGCCGGAGCCCCCATCGCACAACAGCATTGCTCGGCGCACCGCAGGCGCGGGTCCACCAAGCTGCGAAAAAGCGTCTCAAAGACCGCCGCGTGCCAATGACACAGCGGTGTCTCACTCACCTCGCCACGCACGATGGGGTTGTCCTTGATCTCAAAAACCAAAGGACCTGCCACCGCAAATTCACCCGACCCCACAAAGGTCCAGGCATGCTGCGCAATCGCTTTCGACAGGATCGGCCCAGCCAAAGCCGCAGGCAGCACCCGCAACAAAACCTGCGCGGGTTTCGGGATGCGGCGCGCCATGATGTAATGCGCCGTGCGCTCCCCGGCTGCCCAGGCCAGCGACGGGGCCATTTCCGGTTCAATCGACCGCAAGGCCTGATGTATCCGGGCCGCAGGCCCCTCTGGCATCATTCCATCATCACTGGGGGGCTCAAACACCCCTGCGGCGGCCATGACCTTGTCCCGAAATGGCACGCCACCTGCGCGCTCCAGAACCGGCAATAGTTGCAGGATCGCGTTCGGGCCAATCAGGCCCGCATCATGAGTGGCATCCCTAAGCATCTTCCATCTGCCCGGATCCGCCACCGCAGGCTTTGACCTGCGCACCATTTGGCATCTTGAAATCGGCCGCGCGTTCCGCCGCCCTTTCCTTGCCCTGCGCACGGATCGCGGCACGGCGCTCGGCGGCCTTGGCGGCCTTATCAGCGCTGGCTTCCCAATCCTCCATCTGCGCCTCGGCAATGGTGCGGGTCTCGTCAAAATGGAAATCAAGGTTCTTTTTCGATTGCGGCCCCGTATACCCCACCTTGCCCAGATCATAGAACGTGCGCGCAAAGCCCGCCTTCATGAACGCCTTCAGGCACCCCAGCAGATAACGCCTGCGGAACCCAGTCCCGCGCCACGGGTAATGGAACAGCGCCTTTTTCATATAGAACCGGCGATAATTGTTCATCACACCGTCCAGCAATTCACCGCGTGTCATTGCCGCCGGTTTCATAATCGGGGTCACAAAATTGTAGCGGCTAAAGTCGAACACCTCGACCTTGTCCTTCAACTCCTGAAACAGCGGCGTGAACGGCCAAGGCGTATACATCGCCCAGTTGGCAAGGTCCGGCTGCCAGTCCCACGCCATCTTGTAGGTCTCGTTCAGCGTCTCTGGCGTCTCATTATCAAGGCCCACGATGAACTGCGCCTCAACCAGAATATCGGCCTCCCGCAGCAGGCGAATGGCCTCTTTATTCTCTTCCACCTTGGTTTCTTTGTTGAACTGGTCCAGCTTCATCTGTGCTGCGGCCTCGGTCCCCAGACTGACGTGAACCAACCCGGCCTTGCGATAGAACTTCAGCAATTCGCGGTCACGGTAGATATCGGTCACGCGGGTATTGATGCCCCATTTCACCTTATCCGGCAGCCCCCGCGCAATCAGCTCCTCACAGAACTGGATGAACTTCTTGCGGTTAATGGTGGGTTCTTCGTCAGCAAGGATAAAGAAGCCAACCTGCTGCTCGTTCACCAGACGCTCGATCTCGTCCACGACCTTTTTGGGGTCGCGCACACGGTAATCGCGCCAGAATTTCCATTGGCTACAGAACGAACAGGTAAAGGGACAGCCCCGCGCCATATTGGGAATAGCCACACGGGTATTGAGCGGAATGTAGATATATTTCTCCCACTCCAGAATGGTCCAATCGGGGTCGATCCCGTCCAGATCCTTGACGGTACTTGCTGCCGGTGTCGCAACGATCTCATCCTCATCGATAAAGGCGAGACCCTTGATCTTGCGCTTGTCGGCGGGCCAGCGGCCATCACGGACCGCAGACATTAACTCGGTCACGATCTCTTCGCCCTCGCCGCGGACGATCACATCGACCCACGGCGCCTCGGACAACACTTGCTTATACATAAAGGTCGCATGGACCCCGCCCAGCACGCGCAGCGCCTGCGGTGCATGCTCTTGGGCCAGACGCAGCACCTCTTCGGCCTTATAGATCGACGGGGTAATCGCGGTGACACCGACAACATCGGGCTGCAACGCCGCGATTTTCTCGGCAAGCACCTCATCACTGTGATCGTTTGTCATCGCGTCAATAAAATGGATATCGTCAAAGCCGACACGGCGCAGCGATCCGGTCAAATAAGCGACCCAAGCGGGCGGCCAGCTGCCTGCAATCTCGGCCCCACCCGAGCGGTAATTGGGGTGAACGAAAAGAATGCGCATGACTGACTCCTTTATATGTCTATTTTAGTTTACACTTACTAGTGTCAGATTTTATTGACACAGATCAAATGGGCTTTCCGCCCAGTCGAAGGCATCATTTCCCGGACAAAGGCGAACTCCCTCTTGCGCCTGCCTGCACCATGCCTATAACCCACGAAAATTTGCACATTCCGGGGGCCTGCCATGCCAAAACGTACCGACATCCAGTCGATCATGATCATCGGCGCGGGTCCCATTATTATTGGTCAGGCCTGCGAGTTCGACTATTCCGGCGCCCAAGCCTGCAAAGCGCTGCGCGAAGAGGGCTACCGCGTCATCCTCGTCAACTCCAACCCGGCCACAATCATGACCGATCCGGGGCTGGCAGACGCCACCTATATCGAACCCATCACCCCCGAGATCGTCGCCAAAATCATCGAAAAAGAACGCCCCGACGCGCTCTTGCCAACGATGGGCGGACAGACCGGCCTGAACACATCACTGGCGCTGGCCGACATGGGCGTGCTGGAAAAATTCGGCGTCGAAATGATCGGGGCCAAGCGCGAAGCCATTGAAATGGCCGAAGATCGCAAACTCTTCCGCGAAGCGATGGACCGTCTCGGCATCGAAAACCCCAAGGCCACGATCATCACCGCGCCAGAAGTAAACGGCAAACGCGACATCAAAGCAGGTCTGCAACTGGCCATCGATGCCATCGAATACGTGGGCCTGCCCGCCATCATCCGCCCCGCGTTTACCTTGGGCGGCACAGGCGGCGGCGTGGCCTACAACCGCGAAGATTATGAACACTACTGCCGGACCGGGATGGAGGCATCGCCCGTCGGTCAAATCCTCGTCGACGAATCCCTGCTGGGCTGGAAAGAGTTCGAAATGGAGGTCGTGCGCGACAAGGCCGACAACGCCATCATCGTCTGCGCCATCGAAAACGTCGACCCCATGGGCGTGCACACGGGCGATTCGATCACCGTCGCTCCCGCGCTGACGCTGACGGACAAAGAATACCAGATCATGCGCACGCACAGCATCAACGTGCTGCGCGAAATCGGCGTCGAAACCGGCGGGTCCAACGTGCAATGGGCCGTGAACCCCGATGACGGGCGCATGGTGGTGATCGAAATGAACCCCCGCGTGTCGCGGTCTTCTGCGCTGGCCTCGAAAGCCACAGGTTTCCCGATCGCCAAAATCGCGGCAAAACTGGCGGTGGGCTATACGCTGGACGAGCTGGACAACGATATCACAGGCGTGACCCCTGCGTCGTTCGAGCCGACCATCGACTATGTCGTCACCAAAATCCCGCGCTTTGCGTTCGAGAAATTCGCAGGCTCCGAACCCTACCTGACCACCGCCATGAAATCCGTGGGCGAGGCCATGGCCATCGGCCGCACATTCCACGAATCCATGCAAAAGGCGCTGGCCTCGATGGAAACCGGCCTGACCGGCTTTGACGAAATCGACATCCCCGGCGCGCCCGACGCGGCGGCCATCACCAAAGCGCTGGCCAAACAAACACCCGACCGGATCCGCGTGATCGCCCAAGCCATGCGCCACGGGTTGTCGGACGACGCCATCAATGCCGTTACCAAATTTGACCCATGGTTCCTTGCGCGCATCCGCGAAATCATCGAGGCCGAGGCCGAAATACGCAAAAACGGCCTGCCCGTGACCGAACAAGGCCTGCGCGCCGTCAAAATGCTCGGCTTTACCGATGCGCGGTTGGGCACACTCACAGGCCGCTCCGAGGATCAAGTGCGCCGCGCCCGCCGCAACCTTGGCGTCAACGCGGTCTTCAAACGGATCGACACCTGCGGCGCGGAATTCGAAGCGCAAACGCCCTATATGTATTCCACCTACGAAAGCCCCGTCATGGGCGAGGTTGAATGCGAAGCCCGCCCCTCGGACCGCAAAAAAGTGGTCATCCTTGGCGGTGGCCCCAACCGGATCGGCCAAGGGATCGAGTTCGATTACTGCTGCTGTCATGCCTGTTTCGCCCTGACCGATCAGGGCTATGAAACCATCATGATCAACTGCAACCCCGAAACGGTGTCCACCGACTACGACACCTCGGACCGGCTGTATTTTGAGCCGCTGACATTCGAACACGTCATGGAAATCCTGCGGGTCGAACAAGACAACGGCACCCTGCACGGCGTGATCGTGCAATTCGGCGGCCAGACCCCGCTGAAACTCGCCAACGCCCTCAACGAAGCAGGCATCCCGATCCTCGGCACCACACCCGACAGCATCGACCTTGCCGAAGACCGCGAGCGTTTTCAGCAGCTTGTCCAGAAACTGGGCCTGCGCCAGCCGCACAACGGCATCGCCTCCACCGACGAAGAGGCGCTCGCCATCGCCGAAGGCATCGGTTTCCCCCTCGTGATCCGCCCGTCCTTCGTCTTGGGTGGCCGCGCCATGGAAATCGTCCGCGACATGGACCATCTGCGCCGCTACATCTCTGAGGCCGTCGTTGTCTCGGGCGACAGCCCTGTCCTGCTCGACAGCTACCTCTCGGGTGCGGTCGAAGTCGACGTCGACTGCCTGTCCGACGGCACCGCCACCCACGTGGCCGGCATCATGCAACACATCGAAGAGGCGGGCGTGCATTCGGGCGACAGCGCCTGTTCGCTGCCCCCCTACTCGCTCTCGGACGCGATGATCGCGGAAATCCGCAGCCAGACCGAAAAACTCGCCAAGGCGCTCAACGTCGTGGGCCTGATGAACATCCAGTTCGCGGTCAAAGACGAAACCGTCTACCTGATCGAGGTGAACCCCCGCGCCTCCCGCACCGTGCCCTTCGTGGCCAAGGCCACCGATAGCGCCATCGCCTCCATCGCCGCCCGCCTGATGGCAGGTGAGCCGCTCTCGAACTTCCCGCTGCGCGCGCCCTACCCCGCGTCCGAAAACCCGATGGACGTGCTGCCCATGGGCGACGCCTTCACGCTTGCCGATCCACACACCCCGTGGTTCAGCGTGAAAGAGGCCGTTCTGCCTTTCGCCCGCTTCCCCGGCGTCGATACGATCCTCGGGCCGGAAATGCGGTCCACCGGCGAAGTCATGGGCTGGGACCGGTCCTTCCCCCGCGCATTCCTGAAGGCGCAGATGGGCGCAGGCACCAACCTGCCCACCGAAGGCACGGTGTTCATCTCGATCAAAGACATGGACAAAACCGCAGACATGATCGCGGCCGGAAAAATCCTCCTTCAGCTTGGTTTCAACATCGTGGCGACACGTGGCACCGCCGCATGGCTCACTGAAAACGAAATTGATTGCGAAGTGGTGAACAAAGTCTACGAAGGCGGGCTGACCATCGTCGACCGGCTCAAAGACGGGCACATCGCACTGGTCTTCAACACCACCGAAGGCGCCGCCGCCGTCGACGACAGCCGCTCCATCCGCGCCGTCGCCCTCTACGACAAAATCCCCTACTTCACGACCGCCGCCGCATCACATGCCGCCGTTCTGGCGATGCAAGCGCGGGAAGAGGGTGATGTTGGGGTGAGAAGCTTGCAGGGGTAACCCCTCAATCACAGCACAGGGTCAGCGCCCAGACCTCGGGGTGGGCGTTGCCCGGCAAGCTGCGCAGAAATCTGCGGTGCAGTCCGCCAGAAGAAATGACCAGCGATCGTTTTCTTATGGTTTCAGCAGCCTTCCATCCACCATGGAACGCTGCGTTCCGGTGGACTTTCACCCCCCGCACCCCCTAGTCTGGCGGCACCAATTTGAGGGGCCAAAATGCATAACGTCGCTATCACAGGAACCGGGGTTTTCACCCCCTCCCAGACCATCACCAACGATGAACTGGTCGCCGCTTTCAACAGCTACGCGGACCTGTGGAACGCGGAAAACGCCGCTGCAATCGCCGCCGGCACAGTTGAGGCCAAACCCCATTCCTCCAGCGATTTCATCATAGCCGCCTCAGGGATCGAACGCCGCTATGTGCTTGATAAAGAAGGCGTTCTCGATCCCACCCGCATGTTCCCAAGGCTGGAAAAACGCCCCGACGACCAACCCGGCTACATGGCCGAAATCGGCGTCGATGCCGCGCAAAAGGCGCTGTCTGCCGCTGGTGTTGATGCCGCTGACGTCGATCTGGTGATCTGTGCCGCCTCGAATATGGAACGCGCCTACCCCGCAATTGCCGTTGAAATTCAACAGCTTCTGGGCGCAGGCGGCTTCGCCTTCGACATGAACGTCGCCTGTTCCAGCGCCACTTTCGGCATTCAGACCGCCGCCGATATGATCCGCGCAGGCTCCATCCGCCGCGCCCTTGTGATCAACCCCGAGATCTGTTCCGCGCATCTGGAATGGCGCGACCGCGACTGCCATTTCATCTTTGGCGATGTGGCCACAGCGACACTTCTGGAACGGGATGAGGACCTGACAGGCCCACATTTCAAAGTCCTCTCAACCCGCTGTGCGACGCAATTCAGCAATAATATCCGCAACAATAACGGCTACTTACGCCGCACACAGGACAGCATGGAAGACCGCCGCGACATGCAGTTCATGCAAAACGGGCGCAAAGTTTTCAAAGAGGTCCTGCCGCTGGTCAGCGCCCATATCGCAGACCACATGGCCGAAGAAAACGTAAACCCCGATGACCTGCGCCGCCTTTGGCTGCATCAAGCCAACAAGACGATGAACGACTACATCGGCAAAAAGGTACTGGGCCGCACCCCCGCGCCTGATGAACAGCCCAATATCCTGCAGGACTACGCGAACACGTCCTCGGCCGGGTCTATCATTGCATTTTCAAAACATTCCAGTGACTTAGCGCCGGGCGATAAGGGTTTGATCTGTTCCTTCGGTGCAGGCTATTCTGTCGGTTCCGTGATCGTCGAACGCGCTTAAAACAAGGGTATTGCCATGAAACTTCTCATCACCACGTCACTGCTGCTCACGCTCGCCGCCTGCGGTGTGCCCTTTGTTCCACTGATCTAACGGTCCCGGCTGATGCGGTGACCGCCGTCAGGACGTTCCATCCAGATGCAGTTTCATATCCAGTAGCACTTGCTGGAGCGCGGTGGTTTCCCGCAGCATCCGCTTGGCCTCGTTGATGGTAATCACCCCGTCAGCGATTGACTGGTTGTACTCCGCCATCAGCATGGCAAACCGCTGGCTCAGCTTGATCACATCGGTATTGATCTCACCCGTGCTATTGGACCGTTCTGTGTCGTAGGACAGGGTCACGCCCTTTAGTTCGGCCAGCGCGGATGTGACATGCGGATAAGAGGCGGCAGCTTCCAGAGCGGCCACAGCATCAACCGGCATGAAACGGTCGGCGTGTTCGCTGCTGTCAGAATAATAGCGGCCCAGCGTTGCCTTGGATTTCCCTGTCAGTTCACAAGCGGCTTCGATACCGACATCTTTGACCAGCGCCTCGGTATGTTTCTTCAAGTAACCGCCATAACCCGCCATAGGTGTACTCCATCTTCAAGCTACTGCCTCTCGCGGCAGGGGAAAATCATTTCGCTATTCCCATGAAATGGCAATGCCCTGTGTGACAGAAATAATCCAGTCTCGTGTTTCGGAGGCTAGTTAACGAGTTGTCGTGCTGAGTGGTACGATATGTTTGGATCGCGATCCGTTTCTCTTGGGGGTCATTTACCTCCAAAGCGCAATTGACGCCAATTTGCGTCGCGTATCGGTCTTGCCAAGTTGGCAAGACCGGCGCTAATCACCTGCCATGGCAAAGCTCTATTTCAACTATTCCACCATGAACGCGGGCAAATCGACCGTGCTCTTGCAAGCGTCGCACAACTACATTGAGCGCGGGATGCAAACCTATTTGCTGATCGCGCGCTTTGACGACCGTGCTGGCGTTGGCCGTATTGGCAGCAGGATCGGTATCGGCGCGGATGCCGATACCTTTGGGGCCGAGGATGATCTGTTCGAGATGATCGCCGCCCGCCTGAACGCAGGGCCCTGCGCGTGCGTGTTTCTTGATGAGGCACACTTCATGACCCCCGATCACGTCTGGCAACTGGCCCGTGTCGTCGATGACCTGAATGTCCCCGTCATGACCTACGGCCTGCGTGTCGATTTTCGCGGGCGCCTGTTTCCGGCCTCTGCGTCATTGCTGGCGCTGGCCGATGAAATGCGCGAGGTCCGCACGATCTGTCATTGCGGCAAGAAGGCCACGATGGTGGTCCGCCGTGACGAGGACGGCAATGTGCTGGCTGCGGGCGATCAGATCGTGGTGGGGGGGAATGAACGCTATGTCTCGCTTTGCCGCCGTCACTGGCGCGAGGAAATGGGTGACTACGCCGATCCAAATATCGACTAGCGCTTATCATCTTGCCTTAAAAACTCCCGCCGGAGGCTCCGACGCGCTAGTAAAAACTCTGCGGATCAATATCGATCGCCATGCGCAGATTTGCGGGCAAACGGAACTGCCCCGCCCATTTGGCAAGCGCCTGCTGTAGCGGGGCGGACTTATCGGCCTTCACCAGCAACCGCACCCGATGCCGCCCGCGGACCCGCGCAATAGGCGCTGGCGCGGGCCCGAATACCTGCGCCCCGATCTGGCGCAATGGCCCGTCCCGCCGTGCCATTTCCGCCCCCAGATCAAAGACCTCTTGCACGTTCGGGCTGCTCAGGATGATGCCTGCCATCCGGCCATAAGGCGGCACACCTGCGGCTTTGCGCTCTGCGGCTTCGGCCGCCCAGAAACTTTCCTCGTCCCCCGCCAGAATAGACCGGATCACCGCGTGCTCTGGCTGGTAGGTCTGCAACAGCGCCTCGCCCGGCGTCTCGGCCCGCCCGGCGCGTCCAGCCACTTGCCGCATCAACTGAAAGGTCCGTTCCGCCGCACGCAGGTCTGACCCTTGCAGGCCCAGATCGGCGTCAATCACACCGACCAATGTCAGGAGCGGAAAGTTGTGACCCTTGGCAACCAACTGTGTGCCGATAATGATATCCGTGCCACCTTCGGCGATCTGCTCGATATGCGCCTTCATCGCGCGGGCGGACCCGTAAAGATCAGAGGATAGCACCGCGATCCGCGCCTCAGGGAAAAGCGCTGTGACCTCTTCGCCCATCCGCTCCACCCCGGGACCGACCGCACTTAGCCGACCCTCTGCATGGCAGCTTGGACACTCCGTGGGCAGCGGTTTTGTCTCGCCGCATTGGTGGCACATCAACCGTTTCAGAAACCGATGCTCGACCATCCGCGCATCGCAGTGGTCACAGCCGATCTGGTGCCCACAAGCACGACAGAGCGTGATCGGCGCATAGCCCCGCCTGTTGAGGAAAATCAGCGATTGCTCGCCCTTCTCCAGCCGCTTCTGGATCGCACCGCGTAGGGTGGGTGAAACCCACGTCCCGCCCGGCATGTCCTCGACCCGCATATCAATCGCCGCCATCTTCGGCATGACCGCCGCACCAAAGCGCGACGTCAGCTCGAGCCGCGTATATTTCCCCGCCTCCACGTTGGCCCAGCTCTCAAGGCTTGGCGTCGCCGAGGCCAAGACCACCTGCGCGCCATTGATTGCGGCGCGTAGCACAGCCATATCGCGCGCGTTGTAGAGCACGCCATCCTCTTGCTTGTAGGACGTGTCATGTTCCTCATCGACCACGATCAGCCCAAGATTCTGATAGGGCAGAAACAGAGCCGAGCGCGCACCAACCACCAATTGCGCATCACCCTGCCCCACCATGCGCCAACAGCGGCGACGTTCGGTCATGGTGACGCCGGAATGCCATTCCGCAGGCTTCATCCCGAAACGCGCTTCAACACGGTTGATAAATTCCCCTGAAAGCGCGATTTCCGGCAGCAGCACCAGCGCCTGACGGCCCATGCGCAGACATTCAGCGACCGCCTCAAGATAGACTTCGGTCTTGCCAGAACCCGTCACCCCTTTGAGCAAGGTCGTCCCATAGCTGTCACTGCGCAAAGCGGCCCGCAATGTGGCTGCACCCGCCGCCTGATCGGCGCTCAGTTCCTTACCGCCATAATCCGGGTCCAGCTGCGGATAGGGCACATCGCGCGGGGCCTCTTCCTCGGATACGGCCCCCAGTTTCACCAACCCCTTAACCACAGAGGTCCCCACACCCGCCATTTCGGCCACTTCGCCAAGGGTAAACGACAACCCGCCATAGTCGCGCAACACGCCCAGCACCTTTTCGCGGGCATCGGTCATGCGGTCGGGGGTCTGATCACCCAGACGGTAGATTTTGCGCATGGATTGCGCCTCGCCCAATCCGGGCGCGCGGGTGGCAAGGCGCAACATCGCAGTCAGGGGGGTCAGGGTATATTCGGCGGTGCGGGTCAGGAAAACGCGCATCTCTTCGCGCATGGGGGCGACATCCAGCACGCGGATCACAGAACGAATCTTGGCACGGTCATAATCGCCCTTGCCCGCACCCCAGACGACACCCAGCACCTTGCGGGGCCCGAGCGGCACCTCGACAAAAGCACCCAAATGACAGCCGCCCTCGGGCGCTTTGTAGTCGAGCAGGCGATCAAGCGGTTGCGTCGTCAACACGCCAACAAGATCACCTTCGTGGAAAAAGCTATCGGTCATATCCGCCTTTGAGGGTTTCCGCCGCCTTGCAGATCAGGTAAATGCTGCATCATCAAACACCAACCCTGCTTTGGAGTGAACAGATGAAGTTTTTCGTAGATACCGCCGAGATCGACCAGATTAAAGAACTCAATGACCTTGGGATGGTTGACGGGGTCACCACGAACCCCTCGCTGATCGCAAAGTCAGGCCGTGACATTCTGGAAGTCACCAAAGAAATCTGTTCCATCGTCTCTGGCCCGGTCTCTGCCGAGGTTGTGGCGCTGGACGCCGAAACCATGCTGGCCGAGGGCCGTAAGCTGGCCAAGATCGCCGACAACATCGCGGTGAAAGTGCCGCTGACATGGGCTGGCCTGAAAACATGTAAGACGCTGTCGGATGATGGCATCATGGTGAACGTCACTTTGTGCTTCTCGGCCAACCAAGCGTTGCTGGCCGCCAAAGCAGGGGCGACCTTCATCAGCCCCTTCATCGGGCGTCTGGATGATCTGAACATGGACGGTCTGGAGCTGATCGAAGATATCCGCACAATCTATGACAACTACGGGTTTGAGACCAACATCCTTGCCGCCTCGATCCGGTCTGCAAACCACATGAGCGATTGTGCCAAGATCGGTGCGGATGTCGCAACAGCCCCGCCTGCTGTAATCAAGGCGATGGCGAACCATGTGCTGACGGACAAGGGTCTGGACGGGTTCATGGCCGATGTTGCCAAGGCCGGTATCAAAATTCTCTAAAGATGCGTCAGGTAAGGTGGATCTTGATCCACCTTACTTTTGGCAAACTAGGGCAAAAGTGCCACGCCCTGTGACTTGTGCGTAAAAACCCTGCGACAAGCCACCCAACCCTCTGCTAACTTGACAAAAAACAAAGCAGAGCAGGCTCATGAATAAAACACTGATGGCCGATGACCTTCGTGAGAAGATCATCGCAAACCCCGATGTTCTTTTGGAAGATGCAGACGTGATGCGCGCCCTTGTGGGTGCGAATGCGGACCAGAACGCAGGCAATATCGTCGATCTCCGCTCGGTTGCCATGGAACGGCTCGAGGCACGTTTTGACCGCCTTGAGGATACCCACCGCAATGTCATTGCGGCCGCCTATGACAATCTTGCGGGCACCAATCAAATTCACCGCGCGATCCTGCGGATGCTGGACGCGAGCACCTTTGAACGCTTCCTCGCGGATCTGTCCGGCGAAGTCGCCGATATCTTGCGTGTTGATGCGGTGCGTCTGGTGCTGGAAAGCAACCTGCAGGACACACAAAGCAATGCAGGCGCTGCGATCTCGATCATGCCCGAGGGCTATGTCGATGGCTACATCACCCTTGGCCGCAATATGCCCGCCCGCCAAATCACCTTGCGTGAATTTCACAAAGTCGGTGGCAGCCTTTATGGCCCACGCGCGGAATACATCAAATCCGAGGCCTGCCTGAAGGTTGATTTGGGCCCGGATCGCTTGCCCGCCATGCTGGTCATGGGCAGCGAAGACCCACAGCAATTTACGCCGCAACAGGGCACTGACCTGCTGACCTTCTTTGTTGGCGTCTTTGAACGGGTTGTCCGGCGCTGGCTGGCCTGATGCCATGATCGCGCCGGCGTTATCAGATGCTTTGGGCGCATGGCTCGCAGGCCAGCGCGCGCTGGCCGGGGCCGCCGAGAACACGCTGAAGGCGTATCAGACAGATGTGCTTGGCTTTTTGGCCTTCATGACCCAGCACAACGGCGGCAGCCAGGGCCTTGCCCCCATCGCCCGCGTCACGATCCGCGATATGCGCGCGTGGATGGCACACGAGCGGGGCCGCGGTGTTGGCGCACGCTCGCTGGCGCGGTCCCTGTCGGCGGTGAAGTCCTTTTATCGCTGGCTGGCCGAACGCGAAGGGTTTGAGCCCACTGCCGTCCTGTCCACCCGCGCCCCGAAGTTCCAACGCAAACTACCGCGCCCGCTTGAAATCAAAGCCGCATCGGAAATGATCGACACGGTCGAATTGCAATCAAATGATCCATGGATTGCGGCACGTGACGCCGCTGTTGTCACCCTGCTTTACGGCTGTGGTTTGCGGATATCCGAGGCGTTAGGCCTCACCGGCAGCGACGTGCCCCTGCCCGACGTGCTGCGGATCGTCGGCAAAGGGAACAAGGAACGGATCGTCCCTGTCATTGCCCCCGCCCGCGATGCTGTGGATGCCTATCTGCGGCTGTGCCCCTATCCCGTCACCGAGAACGCCCCGATCTTTCGGGCGACCCGTGGCGGTGTTCTTTCACCGCGTGCGATCCAGAAAGTGATGGAAAAGGCGCGTCTGCAATTGGGCCTGCCCGCCACTGCCACGCCCCATGCGATGCGCCATTCATTTGCGACACATCTTTTGGCTGCAGGTGGCGATCTGCGGACGATTCAAGAACTCTTGGGCCATGCATCGCTTTCGACCACGCAGGCCTATACGGCAGTCGATGCCGCGCACTTGATGTCTGTTTATGAAAAGGCGCATCCAAAGGCCTGAGAACTGGTTGCCCCCCCACTTATTTTCCCCCATGACGGTTGCATGACACTTCGCGCAAAAGCTCTCCTTGTTCATCTGCTCACTGCCACTGGCGCTGTTTTCGCCATGCTGGCCATGCTGGCAGCCGTCGAGGAACAATGGAGCCTGATGTTTCTATGGCTTGTTGTGGCTTTTGCGGTTGATGGCATTGATGGGCCATTGGCGCGCAAATATGACGTCAAAACGAACGCACCCGCCTTTGATGGTGTGTTGCTTGATCTGATTATCGACTATCTGACCTATGTTTTTGTGCCCGCCTATGCGCTCTTTAAATCGGGTCTTTTGCCCGGATGGACAGGCTGGTTTGCCATCATCATCATCACCTTCGCGTCGGCGATGTATTTTGCCGATACACGCATGAAAACAAAAGATAATTCTTTCTCCGGCTTTCCCGGATGCTGGAATATGCTGGTGCTGGTCATTTTCGCGCTGCAACCCAATTTTTGGGTCTCGCTTGTGCTTGTTGGCAGCCTTGCCATCACCATGTTCATTCCGCTGAAGTTCGTTCACCCTGTCCGGACCGAAAGGTGGCGGACGCTCACTTTGCCGATGGCATTGGGCTGGACCTTCTTTGCGGGCTGGGCGGCTTGGGTTGACTTCCATCCCGCCAGTTGGGCGCATTGGGGCCTGATCCTGACGTCGATCTATTTGCTTTTTGCAGGTGTCGCCCAGCAGATCATTCCGGCACGTGACACGGCCTAGATCAGCAGCCCCGCCGCCCCTTCAAGCCGCAGCAAAGCAACCTTCGCTTCGATCCCGCCCGCGCCTGAATAGCCCCCCAATCCGTCTGCTGCCAAAACGCGGTGACAGGGGATGATGATCGCAATCGGATTGGCACCACAGGCCTGACCGATAGCTTGCGCCGACACACCCAACTCTTTTGCGAGATCGCCGTAGGTGCGGGTTTCGCCGTAGGGAATCGCGCAGAGGGCCGCGTAGAACCGTTGCTGAAAGGCGCTGCCCTTCGGAGCAACAGGGATCTGAAATTGCCGCAATTGCCCCGCGAAATAAGCGGCCAGTTCTTCGGCCATTTGCTGATGCAGGGGACCGTCGGTCAATGTGCCGTCCCGCCCCCACAGCAACCGCGTGATCGCACCGTCCACCGCATCAGCCCCCAATGGGCCAACCGGTGACGCAGGGCAGATCACGTCTTGAGCCCGCGCACCGCCATCATCGTGGCTGTGATCGTCGCCACCGTGGTTTCCGTGTCACCGTCAACCGCAATCGCCCGCCCTTCGGTAAAGGTCAGCGTGCGGCCCGATTTGATGACATCGCCCTCGAACCGGAACGACTGGCCCCGCGCGGGCGCCATAAAGCTGCATTTGAATTCCACCGTCAGCACCTCGCTCGGGGGTGCCATCAGCGTAAAGGCCGCAAAGCCGCAGGCGCTATCCATGCCGGACGTGATGACCCCGGCATGGATAAAGCCGTGCTGCTGGGAAAACGCCGGATTGAATGGCATTTCCAGAACAACGCGGCCCGGTGCGACATCCGCAATCGTGATCCCCATGGTTGCCATCGCGCCCTGACGGTCAAAACCCGCCCGCATCCGTGCAACCGATTGGGGATCTGCATAGTCCATTAGCCGAGTGCTTCGTTACAGCGCCCGCAGACACCTGCGTGTGCGTGGGTGCCGACATCTGGCAGGATCTTCCAGCAGCGCTGGCATTTCTCACCTGTCGCACGGCCAAAGACGACCGCAACATTTGCGATCTCGTCCAGCGTGAATGCACCTTCGGGTGCTGCATCCGTAGACACGGTGATGCCGGATGTGATGCAAAGATCGTCGAAGGTAACGGTTTCCAGCAGCTTGGCAGTCTCTGCGCTGACATAGACAGTCGGAGCCGCTTCCAGCGAAGCACCGATGACTTTGGCTGTGCGCTCAACCTCCAACGCGCCGGTGACAACACGGCGGACCTTGCGGACCTCGGCCCATTTCGCGGCCAGCGCATCGTCGCGCCAATCGGCGGGCGTTTCAGCAAAGTCCTCAAGGTGGACCGAGCTATCCGCAGCGCCGAAGCGTTCCAGCCAGACTTCTTCCATGGTAAAGGTCAGCATAGGGGCTAACCATTTGGTCAGGCGGTGGAACAGGATATCCAGCACCGTGCGCGCCGCGCGGCGGCGGGTCGTGTCGCCGTCGCAGTAAAGCGCGTCTTTGCGGATATCAAAATAGAAGGCCGAGAGTTCGACCGTCGCAAAGGTGAACACCGCTTGGAACACGCCTTGGAAATCATAGCGCGCATAGCCTTCGCGGACCTGCGTATCCAGTTCGGCCAAACGGTGCAGCACCCAGCGCTCAAGTTCGGGCATCTCGGCAGGTGCGATCCGGTCGTTTTCCGTGAAATCAGCAAGCGAGCCCAGCATATAGCGCATGGTGTTGCGCAGACGGCGATAGCTGTCCGCGACACCTTTGAGGATTTCATCCCCGATCCGCAGGTCAGCGGTATAGTCGGACTGCGCCACCCAAAGACGCAAAATATCCGCGCCATATTGGTTGACCACCTGTTCCGGCGCGATGGTGTTGCCGATAGATTTGGACATCTTCATGCCCTTCTGATCCAGCGTAAACCCGTGCGTCAGCACACCGCGATAAGGCGCGTGGCCCATCGTGCCGCAGGCCTGCAACATGGATGAATGGAACCACCCGCGGTGCTGGTCGGTGCCTTCGAGATAGAGATCGGCCATGCCGTCCTCGGACCCGTCTGCACGGTCGCGCAGCACGAAGGCATGGGTCGAACCACTGTCGAACCACACGTCCAGAATGTCGAAAACCTGCACGTAATCTTCGTGGTTCACGGCATCAGCCAAGAACCGCTCTTTCGCGCCTTCCTTGTACCAAGCGTCAGCACCTTCTTCTTCAAAGGCCTCGAGGATCCGTGCGTTCACCGCTGGATCACGCAGCAAATAATCAGGGTCTGTGGGCTGCGTGTCTTTCTTGACGAAACAGGTCAGCGGCACGCCCCAAGCACGTTGACGCGACAGCACCCAGTCAGGGCGCGCTTCGATCATGGAATACAGGCGGTTGCGCCCAGTTTTGGGCGTCCAAGTCACCAATTCGTCGATCGAGCGCAGCGCACGTTCGCGGATCGTGGTGCCATAGTCGTCCTGTCCGTCACCGACCGCTTTGTCGATGGCAGCAAACCATTGCGGGCGGTTCAGACGGATCACAGGCGCCTTGGACCGCCAGCTATGCGCGTCCGAGATCGTGATGCGTTTACGGCCCAAAAGCGCGCCAACTTCGACCAGTTTGTCGATCACAGCTTTGTTCGCGCCACCGGGTTTCCCGTTGGGCTTCAGGATGCTTTCGCCCGCAAAGAACGGCAGATCATCGCGGTAAGAACTGTCATCAAGGATGTTATAGGTCATCGGCAGGCCATGCTTGACCCCGATGGCATAGTCGTCGTCACCGTGGCTGGGGGCTGTGTGCACAAAGCCGGTACCGGCGTCATCGGTCACGTGATCACCAGGCAGCAGAGGCACATCGAAATCCCATTCGCCACCCGCACCCTCGGCCCCGCGCAGCGGGTGGGCGAGCGTCAACGCTGAGAGTTCCTCGGGCGTCACATCGCGCAGGCGGCGGATCATTTCGTCGCCTTCCAAGCGGCCAGCGGCAAAGACCTCTTCTGCCAGCTTATCCGCCACGAGGATTTTTTCACCAATCTCCGCCCAGCATTCCTCGGGGCGGCCGATGATTTCGTAGAGACCGTAGGTGATGGTCGGGCCAAAACAGACCGCGCGGTTTTGCGGGATGGTCCAAGGTGTCGTGGTCCAGATCAGGACCTTGGCGTCGCCCAAGTCAGCCGCGTCGGTGGCAACCACGGGGAACCTGACCCAAATCGCGTCGGTCTGGCGGTCGTGGTATTCGACCTCGGCCTCGGCCAGCGCTGTTTTCTCAACAGGCGACCACATCACAGGTTTGGAACCTTGATAAAGCGTGCCGTTCATCAGGAATTTCTGGAATTCCTCGGCAATCACGCGTTCGGCGTGGAAATTCATCGTCAGATAGGGATCAGCCCAATTGCCGGTGATGCCCAGACGCTTGAATTCCTCGCGCTGGATATCGACCCAGCCTTCGGCGAATTTGCGGCATTCCTGACGGAAATCGACGACGTTCACATCATCCTTGTCGCGGCCTTTGGCGCGGTATTGTTCCTCGATCTTCCACTCGATCGGCAGACCGTGGCAATCCCAACCGGGCACATAGCGGGCATCGCGGCCCATCATCTGCTGGCTGCGCACAACCATATCTTTCAGGATCTTGTTCAGCGCGTGGCCGATGTGCAGATGGCCGTTCGCATAGGGAGGGCCGTCATGCAGGGTGAAGGGTTTGCGCCCCTCGGCCTTTTCGCGCAGGCGGTCATAGACGCCGATTTGCGCCCAGCGTTCCAGCCACTCGGGCTCGCGCTTGGGCAATCCGGCGCGCATGGGGAAATCGGTCTGCGGCAGGTTCAGGGTTTGTTTATAGTCGGGTGTTTCGGCGCACATGGGTGGCGTCCTTCAAGCAGTCATTTGAAAATATCGCGTTGGATCGGTGCGCACACGCTGACACCTTTTCCCGGCAGGCGTGAAAGGTTTCAGGCCGCCGGGCAAATAATGCTTATGATCATCTGCCGCAACATAACCGCGCTTATAGGCCCAGCATTCAAAAGGGTAAAGCACGACTTGCCGCAGATTAGCGGCAGTAGGACCCGCTGCGATAGCGTGCGGTGTCGAAATGAAAGTGATCGCGATGAAAACGGTTGGCCTCGGGGCCGAGCACGGTGCCAAAAGGCCCGCAGGCGGCACGCCACATCTGGCGCAACTGCGCCCCGTCATCTGCCGAATTCCAATCGGTGAGCAGGGTCATTTCACTCCCATCGCGCAACTGGATACCCGCAACATCAATCGCCCGTCCAAAAGCATGTTCCGAGAGCCGCCCGCCCGGTTGGTTGTTGCGCGTCCGGCAGGCATAATGCGACACAACGCGCAAGGACGACACGCCGCCGCCCTCGCCGCCAACCGCAGGCAGAACCCCGCGCTCCACCCAGGTATTCAGCGCGCGTGCCGTGCGGCAATCAATCGTTGGCTGCGGCCTGAGCGAGACACCGGCAACCGAGCGCAGTTTCACCGCATCCTCAACCCCGCAGGCCCCTGCCCCATTGATCGTGCCAACGACCGTGCCCTGGATCGCAGGATTACCACAAACCTGCCCGCGCGCACGGGCCAGACGCCGCGCTTCGGCGGCGGCTTCGATTGATGCGGGACGCAACGCAGGCCGCAGCGATTGCGGGATTGCATTGGGACTAAAGGCGAACAGATCACGTTCGGCGCGGAACAAGGGCCGCGTTTGCGCGCCATGTTCCAGAAGCGGGCGCTCGGCGGGGCGCGAAACAGGTCTGACGATATTTTCCGGCGGTACTTCTGACACAGAGCGCGCCACAGGGCGGACAATATCCTGCGCGTGCAAAGGGCCGGAAATGACCATGGCGATACAAAAGATCGCCCAGCGCTTCACTCTTTGCGCGCCTTCACACGGCCAAAATCGGGCGCGTCGGTATCTTGACCCGCCTCAATAATGCCGCGCCGGATCGCGCGGGTGCGGGTGAAGTAATCATGCAAATGATCGCCGTCCCCTTGGCGGATGGCGCGTTGCAGCGCGAAAAGCTCTTCCGTAAAACGCCCCAGAATTTCCAGTGTCGCTTCTTTGTTGTTCAAGAACACATCGCGCCACATCACAGGGTCAGAGGCCGCGATGCGGGTGAAATCGCGAAAACCGGCGGCGGAGTATTTGATCACTTCGCTATCGGTGACACGGCGCAGATCATCGGCAACACCGACCATTGTATAGGCAATCAAGTGTGGCGTGTGGCTGGTCACAGCCAGTACCAGATCGTGGTGTTCGGCATCCATTTCATCAATCAACGCACCCATGCCGCGCCAAAGGTCGATCAGTCGGTCAACGGCAGCACGATCTGTCCCCTCGACAGGGACGATGATGCAAAAACGGTTGTCAAAAAGTTCGGCAAAGCCAGAGCGCGGCCCAGAATGTTCGGTGCCTGCCAGTGGGTGGGCAGGCACGAAATTCACGCCTTCGGGAATATGCGGACCGACGGCTTCAATCACCGTGCGCTTGACCGATCCCACATCGCTGACCGTGGCACCTTGTTTCAGGAACGGCCCGATCTCTTGTGCGACGCTTTCCATGGCACCGACCGGCACGCAGAGCACGACGAGGTCCGCGTCTTTGGCTGCCTCTGCTGCCGTGTCATAAATCTGATCGCAAAGCCCGATTTCGCGCGCCGTGTCGCGCGTTTCTGCCGACCGTGCATAACCGACGATCTCACCGGCAAGCCCAGCCCGCCGCATGGCGTGGCACATGGATGAGGCTATCAGGCCAAGGCCGATCAGCGCGACGCGGTCGTAAATCTGGGCCATCACTTGGCCCCTTTGAACTGCGCGATCGCATGGGCCACACGGCGGCAAGCGCTTTCATCACCGATCGTAATCCGCAAGCAATGCGGCAGGCCGTATCCCGCGACACGCCGCACGATGATCCCATTTGCGCGCAGATGTGCATCGCAGGCCGTGGCCTCGGCCTCATCGGCAAACCGCGCAAGGATGAAGTTAGCCGTGGAGGTATCCGACGGCACGCCCAGTTCTGCCAGTGCATTGGCCAGCCAGTCGCGCCATTTGGCATTCTCGACACGGCATTTTTCGGTATGTGCCGTATCGCGCACCGCCGCCTCTGCCGCTGCGAGGGCGGCTGAGGAGAGATTGAACGGCCCTCTGATGCGGTTGAGCACATCAATGATGGCCTGAGGTCCGTACCCCCAACCCACACGCATTCCACCAAGGCCGTAGATTTTCGAAAACGTGCGCGACATAAAGACATTCTCACGCGCTTCGACCAAGGCTTTGCCGGCATCGAAGCCATCGACAAATTCCGCATATGCGCCGTCCAGCACCAAAAGCGCTTGCGGCGGAAGACCCTCGGCCAATCGCGCCACTTCTGCGCTGCCGATCATCGTGCCCGTCGGGTTGGCCGGATTGGCAATAAAGACCAGTTTGGTTTTATCCGTGCAGGCCGCGAGGATCGCATCGACATCGACGACGCGCTCGTTCTCGGGGACCACGACAGGTGTCGCACCGCAGGCGTGGGCGTAGATCGGGTACATGGAAAAACCATGCTCGGTAAAGACAACCTCATCACCGGGACCGGCATAGGCTTCGGCCAGCAGTTTCAGAACATCGCCAGAGCCAACGCCGCAGAAAACGCGTTCAGCGTCGACGTGCCAGACCTCTGCAATCGCAGCGCGCAGTTTGGCGTGATCGGTTGGCGGGTACCGGTGCAGATCATGGGTTGCCCGCACGATCGCGTCTTTTGCGGCGTCACTTGGCCCCAACGGGTTTTCGTTTGACGACAGCTTGAGCACATTGCTCACGCCGTCCAAATGCGACTCGCCACCTTTGTAAAGTGCGATGTCCAAAATGCCCGGTTGGGGTTGAATGCCGTCCGCCATGAAGTCCGTTCCCGTCTCGTTTCGCCCGTTCTATCGCTCTGCTGGATGCAAAGCCAGTGCATTGGTGGGTCCTAAAAATGAAAAGGCCGCCCCGGATCGGAGCGGCCTTGAAAATCATGCTCCGGCGTATCGCCGAAGAAATGCCAAGATTAGTTCTTGGCGTAGAATTCGACGACGAGGTTTGGTTCCATCGTGACCGGATATGGCACATCGCCAAGACCGGGTGTGCGCACGAAAGTCGCTGTCATCTTGTTGTGGTCGACGTCCATGTAGTCAGGCACATCGCGCTCTGGCAGCTGGGAAGCAACCAGAACCAGCTCAAGCTGCTTGGACTTCTGACGCACTTCGATCACGTCGCCCTCTTTCACGCGGTAAGACGGGATGTTCACGCGCTGGCCGTTCACTGTGACGTGGCCGTGGTTCACGAACTGGCGCGCAGCGAAAACGGTTGGCACGAACTTGGCGCGGTAAACAACGGCGTCCAGACGACGCTCGAGCAGACCGATCAGGTTTTCACCTGTGTCGCCTTTAACACGCTCGGCTTCACCATAGATGCGGCGGAACTGCTTTTCGGTCAGGTCGCCATAGTAACCCTTCAGCTTTTGCTTTGCGCGCAGCTGTGTACCGAAGTCGGACAGTTTACCTTTACGGCGCTGACCGTGCTGGCCGGGGCCATATTCACGACGGTTGACGGGGGACTTTGGACGACCCCAGATGTTTTCGCCCATCCGGCGGTCAATTTTGTACTTGGCAGCGGTACGTTTAGTCATACGCTGATCTCCTTCTTTATATTGCGAAGGGCGTTGTCCTTTCCCCGGATTTTGCCGGGGCGACAGGGTTCCGCTTGCGCGGTCCACCAACACCAATGAATGGGCGGCTTATAAAGCGGATACATGGGGTGTCAACGACGAAACAACATATTCATCTTCTGTTATCTGAACGACGTAGGAATGTACTAATTAAGACGAATTCTCGACAAAGGTACACTACATACGGTATCGTGGGGCAGTAAAATGGATCGGTGTTGCCAGTGAGTATTTTGTTCTTTTGTTTCAGTGTTGTGGCAATTTGGCTGTTTGGTCATCAGTTGGTGCGGCGTCGCTTCGCCAAGCTGAATACCGGATTGGCCGACCGTTACCACTCAACTTTTGCTGCCCCAACCGCTGATGAGACAGAACAGAGCCTCATGGCGCTTTGCGTTGACCTGATGCGCAGGGAAACCTGTGAGGTGCCTTTTGACCAGCTGACTGCGCAGGAAAAGAAGATGGTTCTGCATGCCTACGCTGTTGAAACGCTTCCTGCATGGATGTCGCGCTATGCGTCTTATGGGCTTCCCAAGGCAGGGCGGGAACTGATTGGCAAACTGCGAGACATCAAATCGTCGCGCCCGGAGCGGCCAAAGCAACATTTTGGTGCGATAAAGCGCCAACAGCAATTGCGTTCCCGCGCCTAAAGCGAGACACCTGCGACTATGTCGCAGCCTGAGCTTTCAAATCATCCACTGCATTTCGCCGCCGCCTTTGGCGCAGGCGGATTGTTGTCTTTGATGGTCCTCTTCAATGGCACCTTAGCGGCCTATGGTTCACTGTTTTTTGCATCATGGGTCCCCCATTTGACAGGAACTGCTGCTGCGATCCTGTTCTTGCTGATCCTTAGACCCAAACGCGCGCAGATCACCCGCCCACCGCTTTGGGTATATTTGGGCGGCGTATCGGGGGCCGTGACTGTCATGTTGACCTCGGCAACGCTGAACTCGGCGCTGGCCTTGTCAGGAACCATCGCGCTGGGGCTGGCTGGGCAGATGGTCTTTAGCCTTTTTGCCGATATGCGCGGCCTTTTTGGCCTGCCCCAACGCACACCTGTGCGGCGTGACTTTGTTGCCTTGGCGCTGATCATCGCTGGTAGCCTGATTCTGATCTTCTTCGGCAGCAGCACATGATCTGGTTTGCCACTCTTGCCATTCTTGCCGGTGTTCTGGTGTCGCTCAGTCGCCAGATCAACGGGCGGCTGGCCTTGTCGACCTCAGCCATGGAATCATCCTTTTGGAACCATCTGGTCGGTCTGGTCTTTATCACCTGTGTGGCCTTGGCTGTCGGCGGGCTTTTCGCGGGCAGTCCCGCCGCCGCACCTTGGTGGGCCTACTTAGGCGGGACAGTGGGTGTGGTCTTTATCGCTGCAGGCAGTTGGCTGATTGCGCGGATCGGGGCAGCGCAAACCGCGCTACTCATCATCGCAGGGCAGATGATCTCAGGCGTTGTGCTGGATATGGTCATGGGCGCGCCCGGCAATCTGTGGGCGCGCGCCTTGGGTGTCGCGTTGATCCTTGCGGGAATGTGGGTGGCGCAAGGGCGGAAGCGTTAGGTTTCCTTGCGGTCGTCCACGATCCCCATGGATGCTGTGCCGGAATTGCCCAATTCAACCGTCGCAAACGGCCCGCCGATACACAGGTTCGCCAAGTCCTTGTTGTCGAGCGGCGGTGTATCCGCGAAGACCTCTTTGGCAAAAACCTCGGCATTGTCTTTGGGGCGATAGCCCAGATGCCCCGCCTTGCTGTTATCGACCACCGCGCGGTCATTGTTGGAAATACCGTAGACGACCGTGAACCCGACAACAGGGCTGTCGATGGACCGTTCCACCAGATGGATCAGATCGTCATAGGACAGCCATGTGCCAATGCTGCGTGCATTCGTGGCCTGCGCGCAGGAAAAGATGCGCATGCACACGCTCTCGATCCCGCGTTTATCCCAATAAAGGCTGGCAAGGTCCTCGCTAAAACACTTGGCCAGACCATAGTAAGTGTCGGGCCGGTGCGGCGCATCAAGGCCGATGGTGTCGGTTTTCTTGTGCATGCCCACCGCATGGACCGAGCTTGCATAGACCACGCGCTTGACGCCGCAACGATAGGCGGCCTCCCACACATTATAGGCACCGACGATGTTGGATTGCAGGATGTCGTCCCACGCGGCCTCATCCCCGATCGCACCAAAGTGGACGACCATATCGGCATCTTTGATCACCGCAAGCATCGCATCGAGGCTGGAAAGGTCGGCCTTTACATAGCTTTCGCCCGCATAAAGCGTGCCGATATCATCGACCAGATCGGTCGAGACCAGTTCATCGCACATCTTTGTCAGCGGCTCGCGCAGGTATGATCCAAGACGGCCCGCCGCCCCTGTGAGAACAAGTTTCTTCATGTGTTTTCCTTCTCCGTAGCGGCGCGCATCTGCGCCAGCAATGCATCGGCCCCTTTGGCCAGCAAATTCGTATCCGTGCCGCAGGCCACAAACGTGAAACCTTCAGCCAGCAGTTTCGCAGCAAACGCAGGGTCCGTCACCAATGTGCCGACGGGAATGCCCGCCGCCATCAACTTGCGCGCAGCAGGCAGGATCAGGTCCCAGACCTCCTGCGACATATGCTTGCCCAAAAGCCCCATATCGGCGGCAATATCGGCGGGTCCGAAAAAGACACCATCCACCCCATCCACCTGCCCGATCTCAAGCGCCTGCGCCACGGCAGCACGGGTTTCGACCTGCACGAGCACGGCAGTTTCATTGCCGGCATTCGCGTAATAATCCGTGATCCGCCCAAAGTTGTTGGCGCGGATAGACCCGGCAACGCCGCGCACGCCTTGGGGCGGATAGCGGCAGGCGGCGACGGCAGCCTGCGCTTCTTGCACCGACTGGACCATCGGGAAGAGCAACCCCTGCGCGCCCATGTCCAAAAGGCGTTTCACCATCACAGCGTCGTTCCACGGCGGACGCACGATGGCGGTTGATCCATGCGGCGCGATGGCCTGCAATTGGCCCAGCACCGTCGCCATATCACTGGGCGTGTGTTCCATATCGACCAAGAGCCAGTCATAGCCCGCGCTCGCCACCACCTCGGCGGCATAGTTATGCGCAAGGCTGATCCACAGCCCGATTTGCGGACGGCCCGCACGGATTGCGGCAAGGAAGGCGTTGGGGGCCATTTTCATATCACAGCCTTCTCGACAAAACGCGCACCCTGCGCGATGCGGGTAAAATTCAGCGGGCTCAGATCAAGCGTGCGGTATTGCCCATAAGTGATCAATTCCGCCGTGCCGCGCCCGATGGCGGGCGATTGTTGCAACCCGTGCCCCGAAAACCCGTTGACGAAGACAAAGTTCGCGACCTCTTCATGCGCGCCCAAAATCGCGTTCTGGTCGAAGGTGTTATAGGCGTAATGCCCGACCCATGAATTGCGCAGCTTGATGGCCTCGAACTGCGGGATGCGGGTAGCGAGGATGGGCCAGACTTTGTCTTCCCAAATGTTATGATCGGCGGCGAAATCAGTGTAATCCACAGGTCCGTCATCATCGGGCGGGCACCCTGCCATATAATAGGCCCCGTCAGTGCGCATGTGCACGCCTGACGGGTCAATCGTCAGCGGCAGATCGCGGTCGAGAGGTTTTTCCGCCGCGAAGACAAAGGTGTACCGCTTGCGCGGCTCTACCGGCATGTCGATACCGGCCATGCGGGCGGTCAGCACTGCGCGGGGGCCGGAGGCGTTCACAACCGTGCCACAGCCGACAAC
The DNA here is from genome assembly GCA_942490805.1 of uncultured Alphaproteobacteria bacterium. GTDB lineage: Bacteria > Pseudomonadota > Alphaproteobacteria > Rhodobacterales > Rhodobacteraceae > Yoonia. The sequence continues at coordinate 43,047 of CALNYU010000006.1, forward strand.
CTCGCCTGATTTGAGGATCACACTTTCAACGCGGGTGCCTGACGCGTTGCGGTTCATCGCGACGACCTCATTGGTCAGGAAGGTCACACCGCGTTCCTTGGCCATCCGCCGCCACCAATCAAAGAGCGTGTGGCCGTCAAAATACCCTTCATCCACGGTGTTGTGGTTGCCTGCGATGATATCATCAAGCTGATAGAACGGGTAGGCCTGCGCGATCTCATCACGGGTCATGTGCCGTGTGCCAGCACCGCAAGCGGCCTGAATTTTCTGGGTCTCGCGCAGCGTGGCAGCAAAGCCTTCATTGTCGGCCAGATAGAGGTAGCCAAAACTGTGGATATGCGGCTGGGGCACGCGGACGTCACCGCCCATGTGGGCGCGGAAATTCTTGATGTATTCAGCAGCAAACTGCGAAATCCGCACGTTGATCTCTTCGCTGAACTGCTGGCGGATGCAAGAGTTGGTGTGCGAGGTCGAAGCGAACTCATAGGTCGGATCGCGTTCCACGACCAAGATCGTGCCGTCAAAATCAGGGTTTTCGGTCAGGAACCACGCGACCGCCGATCCGTAGATCGCCCCACCCACGATCACGACATCATAGTTTGCGTGCTCAGGCGCTTGCATCACGCAGTTTCCCCTTTGGTGACAGCGGCAAGAACGGCGGCGATGTCATCTTCGCTCAGACCGTAATCGTCACGGGCAGCTTTGGCAGAAATATAGCCACGCGCAAGATCGCGTTTGATCAGTGCGGGGTCGCGCGCTGATGCGGGGCCATAGCCCGCACCACCGGGAAGGGCTAGCATGACACGCCGTCCCTCGGCGACGAACTGTTTGCCCTTACCTTGCATCACGCTGCCATCATCCTGCGCGATGCTGGTCGGCGCACCATTCTGCCCACCTTGGCGACCACGCGCAGGGTGGTGAACGCGGTCAAACATCGCCGAGAAATCGAATTCATGTCCTGTGGTGGCACCCACTTCCATGTACTGCCCCAGACCGCCGCGATACTGTCCTGCCCCGCCGCTATCAGGGCGCAATTCCTTGCGCCAGATGATGACGGGGCCAGTGTGTTCCGTGGCCTCGATCGGCATGGTCATCACGCCGGAGGGAAAGGCGGTCGCGTTCAGCCCGTCCACCGTGGGCCGCGCCCCTGCGCCGCCTGAGTTGAAGGTCAGCACCTCGGACCTGCGCCCCTGGTGGCCGGGGGATGGGCGCAGCGAGACTTGGAAATTGCACAAACACCCTGCCCCTTCGGCGGGCACGGTTGCAGGCAGGATTTTATCCAGCGCGTCATAGACCGTATCGGGGATCATATGCCCGATGATATGGCGCAACGCGACGGGTGCGGGGTGCACCGCGTTGACGATGCTATCGACAGGGGCTGTCACCTCAAACGGAGCCAGCGACGCGGCATTGTTGGGGATTTCTGGGGCGATGGCGCATTTCAGCGCGTAGCAGGCATAAGCCTTGGTATAGACCATCGGCACGTTGATGCCCTTTTTATCAAGGCCGGAAGTGCCGGTGAAATCACATGAAATCCGGTCCTCTGCGATCTCGAGCCTGACCTTCAGATCGATCGGCCGATCAAACCCGTCAATCCGCATCGCACCTGTCGCGGTTTCGCGGGGCAGTGCTGCAATGCGTTCCAACGTGGCGCGGCGGGAATTTTCGAGGATGAAATCGCCAATGCCTGTCAGATCGGCAAGGTGAAACTCATCCATCATCTCGACCAACCGCCGATGCCCGATCTCGTTACAGGTGGCCAACGCGTAGATATCCCCGATCAGCTGATCGGGTTCACGCACATTGCCGCGCAGCAAGCGGATCAGCGTTTCATCCACCTGACCACGATCGGCGAATTTCATGATCGGGATATAGATGCCCTCTTCATAAACGCTCGCCGCATCGGCCCCGAACCCGCGCCCGCCGATATCGACCACATGGGCGGTACAGGCGAAAAAGCCCGCGTGGTGACCGTTGTGGAACGACGGCGTCACAACGGTGATATCATGCAGATGGCCCGTGCCTTCCCATGGATCATTGGTGATATAGACGTCGCCTTCGTGTATATTTTCGCGCCCGATGCGCCGAATGAAATGGGGGACAGCATCGGCCATCGCGTTGACGTGTCCGGGGGTGCCGGTGACCGCTTGCGCGAGCATCAGGCCTTGGGCGTTATAGACGCCTGCCGACAGATCCCCCGCTTCGCGCACAGACGTCGAAAACGCTGTGCGGACCAGCGCCTGCGCCTGTTCTTCCACGACCGAAATCAGGCGGTTCCACATGACTTGGAAGGCGACGTTGCTCATGTCCGTTTCTCCGTGATGTCGATGGTGCCGTCCGGGCGTGCTATCGCGGTGCGGCTGGCGGGGACGACGATGGTGGTTTCATCCTCGGTGATCAGCGCGGGGCCTGCGACGTGGTCGCCGGGCGAAAGGCTGGCACGCAGGACGATGGCAGCGTTAGCCGGTGCGCCCTTGATGGGGTCGAAAAGGGCGCGACTGCTCGCGGCCTCAGCCGCCTTGCCGTCGGGAGTTGCGCCAATGGTCTGGGCCGCTGCGACTTCGGTCGTGGCATTCACCGCCCAGACGGTGATTTCTACGTCCATCCCCGCCACGGTGCGGCCAAAGAGCGTGGTGTAGTCTTGTTCAAAGAGTTCTTGAAAGGTTGCGGCGTCAGGGTTTTGCGCCTGTGCGGCGGTCAGCGTAATCGGGATTTCCCAGCCTTGGCCTGTGTAGCGCATATAGACTTTGTATTCGGCGTTGATCGGCGCTGTGGCATCGCAGGTGCGGACGAAACCGGTCGCTTCGACCTCCATTTCGCGCAGAAGGGTTTTCACCGTCTGGGGCGCAAAATCGGACAGTTTCATATAGACACTGCGGGTCGCTTCAAAGCTGAACGGTGCACGCAAGAACCCGATGGCAGAGCCGACGCCAGCACCGGTTGGCACCAACAGACGGTCTACGCCGAGTTTTTCACACAACCGCCCCGCATGCAGCGGAGCCGCACCGCCAAAAGCGATCATCGTGTAATCGGCGAGGTCCTCGCCGTTTTCCACCGCATGGACGCGTGCGGCGTTGGCCATGTTCTCATCAACCACTTCGACCACCCCGTAGGCGGCCATTTGTGCATCCATATCAAGCGGCGCGCCTAATGCGCCCAGCGCTTGCGCTGCTGCAGCGGCATCAAGCTTAATCGATCCGCCTGCAAAGTTATCAGGGTCCAGCTTGCCCAATGTCAGGTCCGCGTCAGTTACCGCAGGGCGCGTACCGCCGCGTCCGTAGCAGGCCGGCCCCGGCTCTGATCCGGCGCTTTCGGGGCCTACGCGGATCTGGCGCATGGCGTCCACATGGGCGAGGCTGCCGCCCCCTGCCCCGATCTCGACCATGTCGATGACAGGGATCGAAATCGGCATGCCTGAGCCTTTTTTGAAGCGGTAGGTGCGCGCGACCTCGAACACACGGGCAGTCTTCGGGGTCTGGTTGGTGATCAGGCAAATCTTGGCGGTCGTGCCCCCCATATCGAAGGACAGGACTTTGTTCAGGCCATAGCGTGCCGCGATATTTGCGGCAAAGACAGCCCCACCCGCAGGGCCGGATTCCACCAGACGCACAGGGAATTCAGCCGCACTTTCCAGACTGATAATCCCGCCGCCCGAGTGCATCAGGAAAATCGGGCAAGCGGCGCCCTCATCTGCCAAACGGCCCTTCAGACGGCCCAAATAGGACTTCATCAGCGGTTTGATATAGGCGTTCGCGACCGTAGTATTGAACCGCTCATATTCCCGCATCTGCGGTGACACCTCGGAGGACAGCGAGATCATCACATCAGGGAGCTTTTCGGCAAAGACGTCGCGGATCATCCGCTCATGGCTGTCGTTGAGGTACGCGTGGATCAGTCCGATGGCGATGCTTTCAAAACCGTAAGAGGCCATGTCATCGGCCAGTGTTTCGATATCGGCACGGTCCAGCGGGATCAGCACATTGCCGCGCGCATCAATGCGTTCTTTCAAGGTAAACCGGTGCTGGCGCGGAAGGAGCGGTTCAGGCAATTGCAGGTTCAAATCGTACTGTTCAAAGCGGCTTTCAGTGCGCATCTCGATAACATCACGAAACCCTTCGGTCGTGATAAGTGCAGTTTTCGCACCACGCCGCTCGATCAGCGCATTGGTGGCAAGGGTCGTGCCATGGATGATTTGACTGATCTGCGACGGGGTGATGCCCGCCTTTGCGCAGACCTGATGCATCCCGTCGATAATCGCGTTTTCTGGGGCGGCGTAGGTGGTCAGGACCTTGGTGGAAAATTGCGCATCGCCCACCTCAAGCACCACATCCGTGAAGGTGCCGCCGATATCCACGCCCATGCGTATGTGGTGCTGCATTGCAGGGCTCCTTTACATGCAAATTCTGCGGCAGCTTAGAAGCGATATTTCGGCGATACAAACGGCTTTGACGCCCTTGCCAGAGAAATTTTTTCACGGCGCGCAATGCGGGTCCATGATTGAAAATTCGAAACTGTCGGCGGGCATTCACTGTTTGAAAAGGGTTTTGTGCGCAAGCTGCGACTGTGAAGTGATGCCGGAGCAGGACCTATGCGCAATATCATCTCTAACCTGTCACTGCGTGGTCACTTGATCACAAGTTCGGTGATCCTTATCGCCGTTCTATTCGCGATGGTGATTGGCGTTCTTCAGCATGCGCAAAAAAGCGCAGTTGCAACAAAATACGGGACTGCGCATCCTGACCTCAACGTTCATGGATCAATTTGACGATATTTCAGTCGTACGGGCAAGATGGCGCGGTAACATCGGTGAATTGGGACGCGATACCCGCTTTTGATGACCACCGTTTGATCGACCGCGTCGGGTTACGGGGAAACGGCCACCGTGTGGGGACGAGAGAGGTACCGAAAGATGGCACGGCAACATCGTGCAGTGAATTGGGACGCGGCTTTGCGGTCGTGGCACCATCTGACCATTTACGAACCCGTTATCGAAAGCCGCGGTGACGTGGTCGGGATTTTCTATGTGGGCGTCGAGCGCACACGCATTGAAGCAGCACTGGCCGGCGATGCGGGACGCGGCTTTGCGGTCGTGGCCTCGGAGGTGCGCGGGCTTGCCAAGAATGCCACGGATTCGGCAAAGGAAATCAAGGCCCTGATATCGACAAGTGCTGCGGAAATTCAATCCGGGAACAAGCTGGTGCAGAACACAGGGCTTAAGCTTGGTGAAGTGTTGGAGCATGTGGAAACCCTGGGCGGGCTCGTGTCGGATATCGCGCAATCTGTGCGACGGCAGGCCATTGATCTTGATGAAATCAACGGCAGTGTCAGCGCCTTGGATAACATGACCCAGAAAAATGCGTCGATGGTCGAACAAACGGGCACCGCAGTTCACTTTTTGCGCGAGGAATCCCTGCGATTATCCGACTCTTTGAAAGGGTTCCGCACGCCACAACGCGGTGCGGGAGGTCAGAACGTGGCAAACTTTGCAGCCACCGACAATCCGCGACGCATGGCAACGGGGACCCCACTCATGTTGATCTAGTGAAAATCCCGCGATTTGGGGATCACCCGCACATCGCGCGGATGGCCACCGCGTGGATCGTGGGGGATCGTTTTCTTGACCTCATCGGCGCGGGCCAAGGGTGCCTCCATCCGGTCGTGCGACAGCCGTTCGAGCGCATCGCTGCGGTCGGTCAGGTGATGGGCGACCACATGGATCACATCGGCATCGCGCTGGACAGTGCCGCGCACATCAATCACGCGGGCGCGCATGATGACCTTGCGAAAGGCCTCCATCACCTTGGGCCAGATGACCAGATTGGCGACGCCGGTTTCATCCTCAAGCGTGATGAAACAGACCCCTTTGGCGCTACCCGGGCGTTGACGGATCAGCACGACACCGGCCAGTTTGATCTGCTGGCCGTTGCGCATATCGTGCAAGGCGCGGGTGGGCGTATAGCCCTGTTTGTCCATGCTGCGGCGCAGGAAGGACATCGGGTGCGCTTTGAGTGACAGGCGCGTTGTCTGGTAATCGGCCACCACATGTTCGCAAACGGGCATTTGGGGCAGATCAAAGCGCTGTTCTTCGCCCTCATCGCGTTTGTCGGCAAAAAGCGGCAGGTCAGGTGCATCGCGCAAGGCGCGCGCGTCCCAAAGTGCTTGTCGTCGGTCCAGTGTCATCGACCGCACTGCATCTGCCGCCGCCAGTTTGCGCATCGTACCTGCATCGAGCCGCGCGCGGTCTTTCAGGTCGGCCAAATCCACAAATGGCGTCGTGCGCGCCGCCATCACCCGCTGTCCCATATCCTGCCGCATCCCATCAATCTGGCGCAGGCCCAGCCGCACGGCAAAGAGACCGGGGCTGACGGGTTCAAGCGTGTTGTCCCAGTCCGAATAATTCACATCCGCCGCCCGCACGATCACCTGATGTTCGCGGGCATCGCGCACGATCTGGGCAGGGGCGTAAAACCCCATCGGCTGGGAATTCAGCAAGGCTGCGCAAAAGACATCAGGATAATGGCATTTCAGCCAGCACGAAATATAGACCAGATGCGCGAAGCTGGCCGCGTGGCTTTCGGGGAAACCGTAATCGCCAAAGCCTTTGATCTGGTTGAAACAACGTGTGGCAAATTCGGGATCGTAGCCGCGTTTAATCATGCGGCTGACCATCTTGTCTTCAAGCTTGCCGATGGTGCCGTGCGACCGGAAGGTCGCCATGGCTTTGCGCAGCTCATTGGCCTCTTTGGTGGAAAATTCAGCCGCGACCATGGCAATTTTCATCGCCTGTTCCTGAAAGATCGGCACGCCAAGGGTACGGCCCAGCACTTTGCGCAACTCGTCAGGGTCATGCCCCGGTCCGGGGGATGGGTATTCAGTGGGTTCCTTGCCGCTGCGCCTGCGCAGGTAAGGATGCACCATATCGCCTTGGATCGGACCGGGCCGCACGATGGCGACCTGAATGACCAGATCATAGAATTCACGCGGTTTTAGCCGCGGCAGCATGTTCATCTGCGCGCGGCTTTCGACCTGAAAGGTGCCCAGACTATCGCCACGGCACAGCATGTCATAGACCGCCGGATCCTCTTGCGGGACGGTAGCAAGGGTAAAGCGTTTGCCGTAATGCGCATCAATCAGATCAAACGCCTTGCGGATACAGGTCAGCATCCCAAGCGCCAGCACATCGACTTTGAGGATGCGCAGCTCGTCAATATCGTCCTTGTCCCATTCGATGAAACTACGCTCCGGCATCGCGCCATTGCCGATGGGGACGGTCTCAATCAGCGGTTTTTCGGTCAGGATAAACCCGCCCACATGCTGGCCCAGATGACGCGGCATCCCGATCATCTGATCGGCCAGTTTGATCGTGCGCGCCATCAGCGGATCGCGCAGGTCGATCCCTGCCTCGGCCGCCTCGCGCGCTCCCACTTCGCGCCCCCAAGACCCCCAGATGGTTTTGGCCAGTGCGGTGGTGATATCCTCGGACAGGCCCATGACCTTGCCCACCTCGCGCACCGCCATGCGCGGGCGATAGTGGATCACGGTGGCACACAGGGCGGCGCGGTGGCGTCCGTATTTTTGATAGATATGCTGGATCACCTCTTCGCGCCGCTCGTGTTCGAAATCCACGTCGATATCGGGGGGTTCGCGGCGTTCCTCGCTGATAAACCGCTCGAACAGCAGATCGTTTTTATTGGGGTCAACAGAGGTGATCCCCAGCACGTAACAAACGGCGGAATTGGCCGCAGAGCCCCTGCCCTGACACAGGATTTCGGGCTTGGTCTGGTGGCGCGCGAAATCGACGATCTGTTCGATGGTCAGGAAATATTGGGCGATTTCGAGCTTGGCGATCATGGCCAGTTCCTTTTGCAGGATGGCTTTGATCTCGGGCGGAACACCGTCAGGGTAGCGGTTTTCCGCCCCTTTCCATGTCAACTCTTCAAGGTATTCCTGCGCGGTATAACCTTCCGGCACCGTCTCGCGCGGGTACTCATAGGCGAGTTCCGTGAGGTTGAACTGACAGGCATCCGCCACCTTGCGCGTCGCCGCAATTGCATGGGGCCATTCCGCAAAGAGCCGCACCATCTGCGCGGGCGATTTCAGGTGCCGTTCGGCGTTGGCATCGAGCAGAAAGCCCGCTTTATGGATCGTGGTTTTATGCAAGATACAGGTCATCACATCCTGCAGGGGCCGCCGGTCGGGTGCGTGATAATGCACATCATTGGTGGCCAGAATGGACAGCCCGTTGGCGCGCGCCAGCGTATCAAGCTGGTTGATCCGCGCGCGGTCATCACCGCGATAAAGATAGCTGGCCGCGATGTGTTTGAGTGTGGGCAGCGCGCGGATCAGCCGCCGCAAACCGGCGCTGAAATGGTCCAGATGTTCGCCGGGCAGCGCAATCAACTGCACCCCTGCGCTGTGTTTGGCCAGATCATCCAGCGTGATATCGCAGGCCCCTTTGTCTTGCCACGCGCCATCCACCCCGTGCATTTTGCCCTTGGAGAGCAACGTGCAAAGTCGCCCGTAAGCTGCGCGGTCTTTGGGATAGGCGAGGAAGGCTTCACCGCTGACAAGTTGCACGCGACACCCGATGACAGGGCGGATTTTGGCCTTGGTGGCCTCGGTGTGCAGGCGCACAACACCGGCCATCGTGTTCAGGTCGGCGCAGCCCAAGGCGTCATAGCCCAGCGCCCAAGCGGTCGCGGCCAGATCCACCGCGTCAGAGGCCCCGCGCAGAAAGGAAAAGCACGTGGTCAGCCCCAGTTCGACAAAGGGCGCGCGGGGGTTTGGGGGGAAATCATCACCGTCCAACGTGCGGCGGGGGTGCTGGTGGTCATTTTCAGGCATCCTTCACTCCCGCCCCGACAGGCTTATCATCTTGCCCAAAATACTCCCGCCGGAGGCATCCCAAGCCCACAATATGCACCACCCGCTCATGCAAACATCCCATGTACAAACCACCGCGGATCGCCCCCGCGCCCGTCCTCGTGCAGGCCTTCACGGTAAAGCCACAACCGCCGCCCGCTCTGGTCCTCGACCTTGAAATAATCGCGCAAACGCGTACCGGGGCGGTCCTTCCACCACTCGGGCGCGATCCGTTCCGGCCCCGCATAGCGGGCCACGCGGTGGGTTTGCCTGCGCCAGATAAACTGTGCGGGTGGACCTTCGGGGACGGCGTAAAGCACGCGCACCTCTTCAGGGTGATCAAGCAGGCGCAAGGGGCGTTCTTTGGTCAGAACCGCCACACCATTGGGGGTATCCGCCAGCGCAGCAATCTGCGCCTCGGCCCGTTCGGGCAGATGGCTTTGGCGCAAAACAGGGCGGGTGACGGCACGGGGGCCGAATTTCGCACTAAGCCGGTCAATCAATTGCGTCAGGTGCAGATCATCGTCCGATGCGCCATCCAAACGGGTCTGGCTATCCTGCATCTCCTCGACAGCACCTGCCGCAAGCGTGATCAGATCAAAGCCAAAACCGGGGTTGATCCGTTCCAGCTTATCCCGAAACAGGCCATGCAAATGCGCAGGATCGCGTGTCGGCGCAGAGGTCGCGACATCCACGTGGCTCACATCACCGTCCGTCTTGTAAACCGTCAGGTGCAGGCGGCGGCAGCCCAGACCGGCGTGCTTGAGCTGATCACACAAGTCCTCGCAAAGATCCGGTAAGTGGGGTGTCGGGTCAAAAATCGGCTCGGCCAAGCGGGCCTGCGCGCGGATCACCGGCTTGGCGTCCACGCTTGACACAGGCTCGGCCAATTTACCCATCAACTGGTCCAGCCGCATCAGCGGATTGGCCTGCAAGCCTGCCTTTACAAAGCGGCGGGTCAGCGACAGGCGGGGGACATCCATGACCGCACCAATGGTTTTCAACCCCAAGCGACGCAACAAAAGCAGCGTCGGCGCATCCAGCCGCAAGCCCGACACCGGCAAGGCACCCAGTTTGAAATAAATCTCCTCCGGCCCACAGATCGCGCGCACCGGTCCAAAACGTGCAAGCGCCCAAGCCGCCCCCCATGTGGGGCCCACCGCCAGCCGCGCGGTCAGGCCCAATAGGGACAATTGCGTTTCCATCTCGATCAGCATTGCGGCCTCACCGCCCCAAAGATGATCGGCCCCTGTGGTGTCCAAAATCAGGCCATCATTGCCATCGCGTACCGTCCACGGGCACCAGCGGCGTGCCCAAAGGACCAGCCGGTCAAGGGCGGCATGATCGCCCGCCTCATCGGCGTATGCGACCTGCAGTTCGGGACAGATTGCGCGCATATCGACCACCCGCGATCCGGGATGAACACCCTCAAGCCGGGCAGCACGGTTGGCCGCGTGCACAACCGGTCCATGCTGCCCTTCGCGGGCCAGCACCACAGGAATATCATCCGGCGGCGCGTTGCCCTGCCGTTCCATCACGCGGGTCCACCGCTCGATCGCGAGCTGGGGCAGCGAGATGGACACGATCCGCCGCGCGGTCATAGGTGGCCACCCATTGGCCGGGTTTGGTATGGCGCGCACGAAACAGATCGAGCGACCAGCGTGGCGCACCGGGGGCCTGAGGGTCGTGGGGATGTGATGCGGATGGCATGCTGGCGATACGCCAGCGTTCGCGCGCGGCACTCAGGTCCGGACTGGCCGCCCTGCGGATCAACCAACAGGACACACCCCCCGCCTCTGCGCGCAATGCCAAACGCTTGGTCGCGGTGAAATCCAGGCTGGGCGGGTCGCCCCAAATCTCGCCAATGACGGCACCCAGACTGCGACAGCGCAACCCGTCTTCCATCGCCCAAAGCACATCGGCGGCGCGCGACAAATCCACCATGATCACAGGACGATCCGCACGCATTGCCGCCAATGCAGGACGCCCGGCCTCTTTGCGGGACAGACGGTCCTGCACCCACAGGATCGGTGCCGTACCGCGTGGCAGGCGCGAGAGGGCAAATCCCACAGCGCTGGCGTCTGCGGGATGGCTTGGAAAAGCCTCTGACAAGGTATGAACCATCGGCACAGCGCGCTGCCCCTGCCCTGCCAGACCTTTGTGTACACGAAGCGAGCCCATACACGACACACCGAATCCCTCTTTATGTTCACTATTTGTTCTAATTCATTCCCCTCTTTTTCGCAACGTCCGCCCTGCTGCAAAATGAGGCGACAGAACAGCGACAGCGCAAAGGGCGCAAAATCCAAGATTTTGCTTGTGATCCTAAGTTTGTTCCTGCTAGACGCGTCGGCGGAGACGTGGCCGAGTGGTCGAAGGCGCTCCCCTGCTAAGGGAGTAGGCGGGAAACCGTCTCGAGGGTTC
>CALNYU010000007.1:0-577098 GCA_942490805.1 uncultured Alphaproteobacteria bacterium
GCTGATAGAGATGCCATGTGGTGTGACCAAGGATCGGCAGGGTGAAGATCAGGCCTAGAAACGCCGGAGCCAGCGACAACAGCATGGTGACCGAGATGATCGCCGCCCAAGTGAGCATGACCACCGGGTTTTCCGTGACCACGCGAATGGACGTCAGCATGGCGGAGACAAAATCGATTTCCCGGTCGAGCAGCATGGGCATCGCGACGACGGTTACCGAGAATAGGATGGCCGAGAGTAGTGCACCGACGCAGGTGCCAATCGCAAGGAAGGTCCAGCCCGCCGGTGTGAAAAATGCAACGTTGAAGAACCCGTCTAAGTCGGAGAAGGACGAATCCTGCAGCACGATCACCATCACAGTCCGAAACTGGTAAAACCATATCCACAGGACGAAAAGGGTAACAAAGGCCATCCAGCCCATCTGGCGCTTGCGTTGATCTGCCATGACAGTGAGGATTTCATACCAGCCAAAACTCTCTGCTTTCTGCAACCGCCGGGACATTTCATATAAACCGGCGGCGGCGAAAGGCGCGACTAGCGGAAAACCAATGGCGGCGGGAATGATCATCCAGAGCTTCTCGAGCCAGACCAGGATCCAAACAAAAAGGATTCCAAAAACCGCATAGAACAGACCAAAGAAGCCGCTCATTACCGGTCGAGCCAAAAAGTCAGAGAACCCAGCCCTTGAGTGACGCAGTGATATCTCCCGCTGTCACTTTATTGACCTCTGGCGTGGAGCTCCGCTGCGGCATCAGATTGTCCGGTGGTGTAGGACCTGAGGTTTTGGATGTCATGAACAACTCCTCCCAAAACATGTCTCCACGCTGGATCGTTTGGCAGCAGACCCAGCGGAGAAACAGACAATCCGTATTGGCCATTAACTTTGCATGAGGTGGTGGGCAGAGGCAAGTGGAGAACTGGCTTTGTCCGCAAACCAGACGATGCAGGTAGTAGCGAATGTCTCCTTCGAGCCCATTTTGCAGTTTTTCTGTCATGCAGCGAATGTCCGCTGTCAGAAAAATTACATACAACTCGCAGAAACGGCAGCCACAACGGACAATTTGCTAACCGAATTTTGCGGCAGTGCAGCGTCCCACAGGACCGCGTTTCAAGGGGTTTGCAGCGTAGCGAATGTAAATTCCAAACAATCGATCCAGCGTGCTATAAAGTTCGATCTGTAATAGCAGTCTCTGAAAGGGTCGCCTATCTATGGATGAGACGAGCAGTGCCCAGATAGCAACATATTTCTCAAATCCGCCGGACAATACAGCCACGTTGAGCGATGGGGCGATCGAGTGGTTCTATGACGTTGCACTTGATCCACTTCGGATGGAAACCCTCATCGACGAGTGGGAACAGTCGATGGCTCCTGTGCGCCCAACGCCGATTTCCATTCTCCAAACCTGCTCAACGATCGCAAGATCATGGGACATTTCGAAGGCGTGCAAAAGTCGATTCTGGCGAGAAGTGAATCCGACAGCCCTGTCGATCGGATTGAACTTGTGCCCTTTCCCCGTTCAAAACAGTTTCTCCCCTTGTGGTTGATCCAAATTTGAAAATCCAAGGCAGCCAACGACATCGCCGATTGCAAATCTGGAATTTGGAAATGGCCGTCATATCAGAGACTTACCACTTGACCCTGCAGATATCGAGCGCGTGCTACGCTCATTCCGTCGCTGTTTGCAAATGATCGCGAAGACACCGCGATCCTGAGCTTCCGACCAACCCACGGCCACCAGATCGTGGTCTTCCGCCTACAGCTGTTCCACGACCCTCGACGGTCAACCGATGGTTATTTTGGCCGCGAACGGGATCACATGGCCGAACGGTTTGAACTCAACGCTCACTCAGGTTTTCGGGGCTGAACCCCGCAGAAACTGACGTTCTTAGAAGTTTGGTCAAATCCGGGTCAATCAACGACGTTGCGATCGCCCGGGGGCGATCTGTCGATACGATCCGTGGTCAGATCAAATCCTTAATGGCAAAGACGGAAACACATCTCAGGTCGAACTGGGTGAGGCTGACAATGTCGATCATGGAGGTTTCTGGTGATCAGCCGGAACATGACGAGGCAAGCCGTAACATCCACCGTGGATACGCCACATTGAAGGACCGCGCGTTCCAAACGGTCGTGGTGCCAGATGGGCGCAAGGTTGACTATTTTCTGCTGGGTGATCCGAAGGCACGACGATCTTGTATCTGTCGGCAGGCTTGGGCCTGATGCGATGGCCCGCGTAGGGCAGAGGCAGAAGCGGCACGTAGGGACTTGCGAGTCATCGTGCCCATCCGTCCGGGGTATGGTGGGTCTGATCCAGTGACGCTGACATCGATTTTGACACGGCGCTGGTGTCTGATGCTGTGTCCATTTTGGACATGCAGAAGGGGTATCGCGATGTACTTATCTTAAGTATCGAAGACGATTCACAATATGCCTTCGAGATTGCATTGGCCAATCCAGACCGTGTCCGGGCATTGATAGCCACAGCCGGTGTCTGCCGATGACTCGCGTACCGAACAATTTGAACGGATGCAAAAGTGGCAACGGTTTCTTGTTGGCTGGCGCGAAATACACACATCTCATCCCCTTTCGTAGTCACGCGCGGGCCTCTTACATGACGCAAAAAATTGGTAAGCGGCGTTTCCTACAGGCAGTGTTTGGGCAAAGCCCAGGTGATGTGAAGACCTATAGAAGACCCAGAAAATTTCGAGGCGATCTCGTCCGGTTCAGAAGTCATGATGACGGGCACCAATGACGCGGCGCACTACACTGCATTTTCCTATCAGTTGACGGGCCGGAAAAAGATGACTGGTCCGGAACGGTAAACGGTTTGCGCTTGGGGCGCGCTTCCGTGATTTTCATGAATGGAACCGAGGATCAACCCAAGTACCACCGGAAACGATTGCAGAATTTCAGATAGATCATCCATGGATCAACGGGCGCGATCTTTTCCCTAGGAGTTGATAACCTGATATTTTTCCAACGTTGGCGCGAAGTATTGGACGTCCTTCAGCCCCATATCGGCAACAGCAATGGCCCTAACACGGGCAAACTGGTTGCCAGCATGACGCTGGGCAGATACACCTTATGGGGCATGACCACGATCCGCTGAGACTCACCTTTACCCTCAAACTGTCTCATGAGCAAGGTCGATACCTGGTTCATTTCGATGAACGCAGGAGTCGCAAAGACCGCCAGAAATTTGTTAGGTATCCGGTGGTTCAAATTGAACATTTCTCATTTCCGCACGGCCCAGTTTGATGAGTTTGTCGACGTCGGCAGCCTGATTGTATCGCCGATCCAGAATTGGCAACGGTTTCGCTGATACATTTTGCGGTCTTGACGTTCTACACGCTCGTCGGTGGCCTGAATGAATACTTTGTGGCGGGTCTGACCCCAAACGAGCTTCCTCTGGGCCCGTTTGGCCGCCAGTCCCTATTCTGATTGCCACAAGGTGCCATTTATAGCGTCTGGCGTGACATCGTCAGGTCTGCGACGCAGTTTGATACCAGAAGCCAAAGGTGTGAAGATGCTGATTGAAATCCGGGCTCTGTCTGGTCTTCAGAGTGCCAGTCTATGCCTGATCCTCAAATGCGGCGGTGCCGAAGGCGACGTTTTCAGAGGAATGGCGGGTGGTTTTCTTGTTATCCTGTTCAGCGCGAGGCCGTGCGGAATGTGGATCGAGGAGTGCGTGAGACGAACGATTTTTCGGCTCTGGCACAGGCCCGGAGGCCCTGATCCAGCATGCGCGACCTGTTCCCCACATTAGACCCTTTCGCAGGAGTTTCGTTCAAAAGGGTAGCTTAAAGTCTCAAATGCATTCGATCCGACACAAGCGTCGGAAACTCTCGACCATCGCTGAGCGGATCAAAACGAACTCCATAGGAAGCCCTGAACTTTCGCTTGCATTAGTCAGAGACACGTTCTCTCCTTTATAGCATAGAGCGGTTGTTTTTGCCAGGAGGCGCTCTGTGCTGAACATGCTGCCAATCGAAAGCGGTCATTGGTTAAAGTGCGACGAGAGTCCGAAAAGTCCCGCAGAGCAGACCTTGTTGTCCATCGCAGCCAACGGCAGGTTTGAGCCCAATTCAGTCGTTTGCCACGCCATATCCGACGCGTGGCCGAGAAGACGCTCGGCCGGATGCAGCTAGATGGGGATCTCGTTGGAATATTTGATCCGTTGCATGGGAATTTCGGTCTTGACGCTTTGAACACCCGGAAGGGAGTTCAGATACTCGATCTGAAAGCGGCGATACGCCGTGATGTCGGCGGCCAGAATGCGCAGAAGGAAGTCGCAATCCCCCGCCATCAGGTGGCATTCAACGACATTTCGCAGGCGCTGCACTTCCTTGGTGAACCGTTCAACGGTCGTCTCGTCCTGTCCGGTCAGCCACACGCGGGTGAAGAATGTCATGCCAAGGCCGAGGGTGTCGGGGTTCAGCATCGCTGTGTATCGTTCGATGATACCGGCAGCCTCCATGTTCCGGATACGCCGGAGGCAAGGGGTTTGCGAAAGCCCGACCTGCTCGGCGATCTCGTTGCTGGTCTGCTTGCAGTCTTTCTGGAGCAGGCGAAGAATCTTCCGGTCGATGTCGTCGAGGGCGTGCTGCATGGTCGTGCTCGCTTCTGTTGGTGCTTAACACCATCAATGCATTGCATCATGGCGCTTGGCACTAAAAATATACGATTTCATATCTCAATTTGGCAAAAAACACCTCGGATCAGGTGCCATGCTGTTCTTGCACAAACAAAAGGATTGGATGGATCATGGAAAAGGTCGGTTTCATCGGGTTGGGCACCATGGGATTGCCCATGGCGCGGAACCTCGCGCGGCATGGCATTACGCTGAACGTCTGGAACAGGACGCAAAAGGCTCCAGACGCCTTCCCCGGCGGATGTGATGTCGAGTTTGCCCGATCACCACGGGCCGTTTTGCGCGGGTCGCGGACATCCATTCTCATGCTTCTGAACCAGGACGCTGTTGATGCAGTGCTGGAACGCGACACGGCCGCCTTCGCCGAGAATGTTCAGGGCAAGACCATCATCGGCATGGGCTCGGTCGATCCGCTCTATTCGGTTGGTCTTGCAAGCGATATTGCGCAGGCGGGTGGGACCTATCTCGAAGCGCCGGTCTCAGGCTCGCGGGTGCCCGCGGAGAACGGCCAGCTTGTCTGTTTGTTGGGCGGTGATCGCGCTGTGGCGGACGCGGTGGCCCCTCTCTTGCGCCCCATGTGCAAGGATCAGATCTACTGCGGGGCCGCTGGCGATGCCTTGCGCATGAAACTGGCGATCAACCTTTACCTTTGCTCCAGCCTCGTCGCCTTGGCCGAGGCGACCAATTTTGCACGCAAGGGCGGCCTTCCGTTGGACAAATTCAAGCAAGCCGTGGCGGCAGGCCCTCTCAGCAGCGATTTCGTGACCATCAAACTTCCCAAGATGATCGAAAGCGATTTCGGGTTGCAGGCCGGTGTGGCAGACGCGCATACGAGCACCTGCCTGATCCGAACAGAAGCGGCGCGCCTGTGCTCGGCAACGCCGCAACTCGACGTCAGCTCTGACCTTTACGCACGAGCGGCAGAAGCGCTCGGCCCCAAGGTCGACATGTCGAGCGTGATATGGGTGCTCGATTAAAGAGAGCGGGCCTTGAGAGATTTGCCAAATACTCCTTGGCAACGTGGTGACCGCCCGACGGCGGCTTTGTCCGCGTCGCGGAAGTTGGTGCTTCGCGCGGTGAATGGCGGGAGCGAGCCAAGACAGCCAGATTTCCGTGGTGCAGCGAAGGTCTGGTGTCAGGAAACGGAACCTGCAACGCCTTCTCGCCGCGATGTCCGGACATTCGCCGGCCTGACCGACACGCTTGATCGGTGCGCACAGTTGGGCGAGCATGGGAGATGCGGTGTTTCACTTGGGGAACGTCGATTGGTCCCGGAGGCTTCCATATGAAGAACACGACCTCAACGGCTTGGCACACTTCCGAAAGCCTCTCTGACAACAGCGCGATGACAAAATTCATCACGTGGGCGAAACGGGAAACGTCGCTGCCGATAGAGGACTACACCACGCTCTGGGACTGGTCCGTGGCGCAGCCCGCAGACTTCTGGACCGGCCTCGCACGATTTTTCGACCTGAGCCTCGATACGGATGATCGCGGCGCGCTGGCCGTCGAGGCAATGCCCGGCGCCGTTTGGTTTCCGGCAGCCCAAACGAACTATGCCACTCAGGTGCTGCGCCACGCGCAATCGGGGGGCGTCGCGATCCGGCACCAATCCGAAGCCGGGGAAATGGTGGATATGTCCTGGGCCGACCTCGACGAGAAGGTCACGACACTGGCCGCCGCG
Source organism: uncultured Alphaproteobacteria bacterium (assembly GCA_942490805.1). GTDB lineage: Bacteria > Pseudomonadota > Alphaproteobacteria > Rhodobacterales > Rhodobacteraceae > Yoonia. The sequence continues at coordinate 6,337 of CALNYU010000007.1, forward strand.
CTTGAGCGTCTCGGGATTGTCGCGGGCGACCGCGTGGTAGGCTACCTCCCCAACACACCCGATACGATCGTTGCATTTCTCGCCTGCGCCAGCATCGGTGCCGTCTGGTCGCTCTGCGCGCCGGACATGGGCGCGCCGACGGTGCTCGAGCGGTTCCGGCAGATCGCGCCAAAGGCGATCTTCACCCGGACGCACTACGATTTCGGTGGCAAATCACGGGATCGGTCGGCGGAGGTGTCGGCGCTTCTCGCCGGCCTTCCGAGCCTTGAAAGCTGGATCACACTGGATGCCGCCACCGGTGTGACGCTGCCAGAGACCGTGACACGCCATGGCTGGGGCGACCTTCTGGCCGGGTCAGCGCAGGTGCGGCCGCGCCCGCTCCCCTTCGACCATCCGCTCTGGGTGGTCTATTCCTCCGGGACGACGGGAAGTCCGAAAGCGATCGTGCATGGTCACGGCGGTGTGGTTCTGGAGCATCTCAAGCTTGTGGGACTGCATTGCGATGTGACGCCTTCGGATACCTTTTCATGGTATTCCTCGACGGGTTGGATCATGTGGAACGTGCACATTGGGGGACTTCTGACCGGCGCCACGGTCGCCATCGCCGAAGGCAGCCCCGGTTTTCCCGATAATGGCCGGCTTTGGCGTTTTATCGAGACGGCCGGCGTGACGGTCTTTGGTGCAGGGGCCGCGTGGTATAGCGCCTGCATGAAGGCGGGTATTCACCCAAAGGACGAGGCCGATCTGACCAATCTCAAGATGCTGGGGTCGACAGGCTCACCCTTGCCGCCCGAAGCTTACGAATGGCTCAGGCAGACGGTTCGCGATGATATCTGGATCGCCCCCATTGCCGGTGGGACGGACCTTGCGGGCGTCTTTCTGGCCGGAAGTCCGACCCTGCCCGTGCATGTCGGCGAAATGCAGTGCCGCGCGCTCGGGGCTGCCGTCTACGCCTTCGATCACGATGGCCAGGTCGTGACCGACGACGTGGGGGAGCTTGTGTGCACGCGTCCCATGCCGTCGATGCCCCTGTATCTTTGGGGCGACGCTGACGGGACGCGCCTTCACGAAAGCTATTTCGACACATTCCCCGGGATCTGGCGGCAAGGCGATTGGGTCAGGATTACCGCGCGGGGAAGCGGCATCATCTACGGACGCTCCGACGCGACGATCAACCGATACGGCATCCGGATGGGGACGGCGGACATCTACCGCGTCGTGGAAGACAGCGACGACGTGCTCGACAGCCTCGTTGTCGACCTTGAATATCTGGGCAAGCCGTCATGCATGATCCTGTTTGTGAAGCTTGCCAAAGGGATCGGCCTGGACGAGCGCCTGAAAACCACCATCGTGCAGGACCTGAAAACCCGTGTGTCACCGCATCACGTTCCTGACCTTATCGAGGCAGCCCCCGATATTCCCTACACGCTGACCGGCAAGAAGCTGGAGGTGCCGATCAAGAAGCGGCTGCTTGGAAAATCCATGCCGGAGGTTGTGACGCAGGACGCGATGGCGAACCCCGACTGCCTTGCGTGGTATGACGCGTATTCCGAGGCGCATCTGGCGCGCTGATTGACAGGCACGGGCACAGCGGCCGCCCGCTTGGCACGACCGGACGATGGCTCCGTGCGCGTAGCTGCGCCACGGGCTGGAGCCGCGTCATCGAAGCCGACATTCGCGCAGACGCAGCGAACGATAAACCACCACAGATAGATTTGCACACCTTTAGAATGGCAACGTATTTCGTGCGCAAAATATGAGTTGCGGTAGGCGGGCCAGATCAGCCCGCCCTCATATGTCTTAATCCAGTCGTTCCATACGCATGCCGAGCATGTCGTAATTCACGAAATAATACCCACCGGGCATGGTGATGACGGCCTCTGGTGTGTGGGCAAGGACGTCTTGGGCCATCACCCCAGAAAACAGTGCATCATGGCCCAGATACCGAAAACTGTAGATCGGTAGCCCGTTTTCGGCTGTTCCTATCTGCATAATATCGGTCTTCAGGCGCATATCGCTGCCGTTAGCAACGGAGCCATTACTATCACCGCCATCGTCGTCATCACTGTTTTTGACCGCTGCGGCTATCAACAAAGCAGCAAGGGGGACGCCGAGAACGATGTCGGACTGATAAGAAGAACCTGCTGATGGTGTGGCTCTGCCACGACGACGAGTGTCTCATAATCTCCGGTGATAGCCACCAGCTTGGACCATTGATCCTGATGCAAGTAAGTGCTCCAGCGGCAATTGAGTGTCAAAACGCGCATGTTGTTGTCCTTTCCCTGTTGAATGAGATGAAACTAGCGCTTTGGTGCTTTGAGCAAATTTGTTTTTAGGGCCTCATGGGCTCATGATATTTCAACATTTTTTCCATTCCCTGTGCAAACCTCGTATTACCATACATCCTTCCTTGCTCGGTTGCTAAGCACCGCTTTCAGATTCCACATCTAAGGTAACAACCCTGAAGACCCAACCCTTTAGAGGCACAAAAATAGCGCCGCCTAAGAGGGAGAGGAAAAGTTGTAATAGCCGATGAGAGCGAATGGATTTGGAACCTATAGTCAATTTCGTGTGCTAGCCGGGCGCGCGAAAACGTATGCTATCCCTAGAGCGTTTTCGACCCAACTGGAGGACGGAACCTACGTTTCATCAGGGCTGTGCAGAGACGCCGAACGATAATGAACCTGCCATCACAAGTATAGCTGCCAGCACCACCTCCCAACATCCCTGTGGAGAAGATCAAACAGGATCGTCATGGATTGCCCCATAATCCCATTGGCGAACCCGACAAGATTGTAAGTTGATATCTCAATAGACCTACCCTCCTCACCTGCAAAACGCCGTTGCTGACCCCACTGACACTAACATCCGTGGGGGCACATCTTGCACGACAACATTCAACACAAGATCATCAATCACCATATTCGCCATACTATCCGGTGTGATGGTCATCAACACATTGCCGCCAACAGGTGTGGCAAAGGGTGCGTTCATCTGCCTACCCATGATCTGGGATAGAGCGCCAAGATCCGCCCTCCCATGTGCCTAGTAGGCAATCGTCGACTGCCAACGCGGGGCCTGCCACAAGCGTTGCTGTGAAGAAGATGGTTGGGATACGCATCATGAAAATCCTTCCAGAAAAATGTTCACAAAGGATACCATGTAATCTTCAGCTAGCTAGTCATGATCGAGCCTCGCTCTCGGACAGGCGAAGCAGCGCCGTGTTTGGAGGAAAGATGCAAACTCGGCGAGAATAATTATTGGGACGGGTGTTTGTCCCGCGAAGCAGTCATTCGTGGAAGTTGTAGCGAAGGTCGGCAACGCGCGCACTTCAAACTCAAGGAATGGCTGCACTCGCACATACTGCCGAACCGATGGGGCGTCCCATGCGAAGTCCTAGTAGGGGTGCTTGGACGCGATGGGGATAGGTTGATCGGCCGGCTGTTCGGGTAGTGTCCACCTCTATCCACACCTCATATCAACTATTTTTGCTATACAAATTGCAATACATTACGCTTTACAGTCAAAATTTTTATATATTAATATTAGATACTTAGACAACCCAACTCGAGTGAATGTCGGACTTCGTCTCCGCCACACGCATTGTCCCTTTTCCTTAGTACATTAGGACTTAGAGCATCCCACGGAGGATACTTTAGGAGGATACGGTTATCGAATACCCTGCTACGACGTTGGCACTTCAACAAGTCCAAGTATTACCACATGTTACTCACGATGGCACTGTCAGACAAAACCCGTTTGAGGCCGGCGGGACACCATTTACAACCTCTTTGAATGACAAAGCGCTCTCCATTCAAGTACTTAAAACGTCACCTGAAATCATCCGCCTGGCCGTGATGCTTTACGTCCGTTTTCCGCTTTCGCTGCGGAATGTCGAGGACTTGCTGCACGAACGCGGGATCGAAGTCAGTCATGAAACGGTGCGGTTCTGGTGGAACAGATTTGGTCCGATGTTTGCGTCTGAGATCCGTAGAAATCGGGTCAGCCGGATGCGATCCTATTCAAACTGGCAGTGGCACCTGGATGAGGTTTTCGTGAAGATCAACGGCGAGACGCATTACCTGTGGCGTGCTGTGGATCACGAAGGCGAAGTGCTGGAAAGCTATGTCACAAAGCGCCGGGATCGCAAGGCAGCCTTTAAATTCCTTAGGAAATCCATGAGGCGCCACGGCCAACCTGAAATTATCGTCACGGACAAACTGAGGTCCTACGGTGCCGCAATGAAAGATATCGGCAACCTCAAACGTCAGGAAACAGGCCGTTGGCTAAACAATCGAGCGGAGAATTCACATCTGCCGTTTCGACGACGAGAGCGGGCCATGCTCCGCTTCAGGCAAATGCGATGTCTGCAAAAATTCGCCGCTGTTCATTCTTCCGTCTACAATCATTTTAATCAGGAACGCGCACTTTACAGCAGAGACAATTTCAAGCTCAACCGCGCCGTCGCTCTTGCCGAGTGGCGTCAACTCGGCGCGGCATAAAGATCAGCCTCACTGTCTTTGCAGAGACTGGTTCGCATTGGTCTGACAGCACCCTCGGCCCCGGTCGCCACGGCGGCGGGAGTGGCTAGTACCTTTTGGTCGATCCATCCGGCGCAAGGCGTTGGATTGTCCGCGTCACAGTGAAGGGCCAACGGAACCGAGAAGGCAAGTATCATCAAACAGGCCTACTGAAACCTTCCTGAGAAAAATCAACACGCTGCCAAGCCCACGGTCACTTCCTGAATAGGCCTTTCAGACTTGGCGCGAGTGACCAAGCAATGAAAACAAGCGCCAGGCCCAAGATGGTTGCGCTGATCGGGCGGGTGAAAAAGACGGTCCAGTCCTGCTTTGCATTGGCCATGGAGGTCAAGAAATACCGCTCTGCCAATGGCCCAAGTATCACCCCCAAAACAAGCGGAGCCGATGGAAAGCCGACACGTTTCATCCCCCAGCCCAGCACGCCGAACGCGAGGCAGACATAGACGTCAAAGATGTTGTTGCGCACCCCGAAAGCACCGACGACGCTCAGTACGATGATAAAGGCCGCAAGGATCGCAGGCGGCGTGCGCATAAGGGTCGAGAACAATTGCGCGACACCGATCCCCGCAAAAATCATCAGGATATTGGCGATGATCATCGCCGCGAAAATCGTATAGACCATCGTCGGGTCCATGATGAACAACAGCGGTCCGGGATTGACGCCATGCAGCATCATGGCCGCCAGCATGATCGCCGTTGCCGCGCTGCCCGGAATACCCAATGTCAAAAGCGGCACCATCGCCGCCCCTGTTGTCGCATTCTTGGCAGCCTCCGGTGCAGCCAGACCTTCCTCAATGCCGGTCCCGAATTCTTTGCCGCGCTTGGACACCTGCTTTTCAATCCCATAGGCGATGACAGCACCCGGCGTGGCCCCCGCACCAGGGATCATGCCGATCAGACAACCGATCCCTGTGCCGCGTGCGATGGCACCTTTCACGTTCAGGATATCGCGAAAGCTGGCCCCGATCGCTTTACCTTCGGACTTCTTCGGCCGCAGATCACGGTCCGTTGCCAAAAGGTCCACCACTTCGCCAATCGCGAAAAGACCGATCATGACAACCACAAAACGAATGCCGCTTTCCATTTCCGGCACACCGAAACTGAAACGGGCCTGACCATAGAGCGGATCAACACCCACAGTGCCGACAACGATCCCCAAGAGCAGAGATACCATTGTGATGACCGGCTGATCCTTTGCGATCGCGATGACACTGACGAGGCCGAGAATGGTGGCGGCAAAGAATTCAGGCTGCGAGAACTTCAGTGCGAAGCTGGCAAAAGGGGCCGACAGGAACGCCAATACCAGCGCGCTGACCAACCCGCCCGTTGCAGACGCCGTCACAGCAATTGTCAGGGCGCGCTTTGCTTCGCCACGCTTGGTCATCGGGTAGCCATCCCATGTGGCAGGAAGAGACGCTGGTGTGCCCGGCACATTGATCAGGATGGCCGAGATCGAGCCACCAAAGACGCCCCCGACATAAATCCCTCCAAGGAACAGCATGGATTGGGTCGGTTCCATCACATAGGTAAAGGGCAATGCCATCGCCATGGCATTGACGAAAGAGATCCCCGGCAACGCCCCTGCGACGACGCCGACCATCAGGCCTGTCACGATCGTCATGAACGACCAGAATTGGAATGCGGCTAGAAATCCGCCGCCCAGTAGATCTAACGCAGCCATCAGGTTTCCAATCCGCTAGTAAATACCGGTTGCCCGTAGCAACCAGATACTGAAATTATCAAAGACGCCGGCACCGCGCGGCAAAGGCATCAGCGCCAAGCCCATGAACAGCCACAAGAGCGCGATTGTCCCGATCAGGGTCACCGGCACAACCACGAACACGTTGCGTAGACCGCCGAAAAGGCACCAGACCAAAATGAAAGTGGCGGTCGCCGTCGCAAATCCGATCTTCGGCAGCATCCAACCATAAGCAACGATCATGATCAGCCCGATGATCGCTTTGCCAAAATGGTAGTGCGTGTCTTCAACAGGTATCGACAATGTTGACTTGCGGCCCGCAGCGCTGAGCACCCAGATGTCGCGCGCGATCCAAAGGGCCGAAAAAAGCGCCATGCCCAGCAACATGGCGCGCGGCCATGCAGCAGGCCCAAGGCCGATCCTGCTGGCTGTCTGATCGCTTTGAAACATATGGGCTGGCAGGACAAGCGCCAGCACCAACAGGCCAAGAGGTATCAGCGTCGGCAAAAGACGCAGGTAGCCGGGGGGGATACCCCGCCCGGCCCGCGGCATCTGGCCAATGTCTTTATTTGGTTTTGCAGACGCCATTGCTCCCCCCGCGCCTAGTTGGCGAGTTGTGCCGCGATCAGATCGCGGAAGTCGCTGACCATCGCTTGCGCGGCATCACCCGTCACAGGTGTGATGCAAGAGTAGGTCTTTGTACAAAAGGCCTTCCATTCATCAGATGCAGTTGCTGTTGCGACAGCGTCTGACAGTTTGGCCACAACATCTGCGGGTGTCCCAGCGGCCACCGCGATAGTGCGGTAGTTATCGAGGCCCGAGATATCAATGCCGAGCTCGGCTGATGTCGGCACATCGGGAAACTCGGGATGACGCTCTGCTGCGAAAACGACGACCGGAACAAGCTGACCCGCCTGAACAAACTGCGCCACATCGCCCGGTTCTTCATAGATCGCTGAGGTATGCCCCCCGATGGGTGACGCATAGCGCTCTGCCGGAGCCTGGAACGGCACATTCTCCATTTGAATTCCCGCATTCGCCAAGAGCTTGAGCGTCACATCGTCTTGCGTGCCATAGCCTGATGTCGCCACCGTGATGGCACCGGGATTGGCTCTCGCATAGTCGAATAGGGCTTCGGCGGTTTGATGGTCGCCACTTGCCGGCACAAACAGGAACGAGGGCGAGCTTTGGACAACGGCGATCACCTCAAAGTCCTCGGGCTTGTTGTCACCCAAACCAGACGCCCAAGACGCCACAGTCAGCGAAATCAAGGTACCCATCGTGTAGCCGTCAGCCGGGTTGGTACGCAGCTGCGTCAACCCCGCATTGCCCGACGCGCCGCCAACATTGGACACCGGAACAGATACGCCCAGTGGCCCTTCCATCAGTTGCGCCATTGTCCGGCCCATCAGGTCCGCACCGCCGCCCGGACCAAAGGTCACGATGAGCTCTACCGGGCGGTCAGGATAGCCTTGGGCCATAGCCGCGCCGCCGATTGCCATTGAACCCATAAGCAGTGTCGCACCAAGGGTCATTTTTCCAAGTCGTGTCGTCATGTCTTCCTCCCAGTTTTGGTTTTTTGCCCGGATACCTTTTGGTGTACCGGGGGTTAGGTAATGCAGCCTCCCCTCCTCCTCAGGATTGGCTGCGGCATCTCAGGCCGTCATGTCTGCCAGCCTCAGTCGTTGGATTTTGCCGGATGGTCCCTTTGGCAAATCGTCAAGGATATGCACCACATCGGGACATTTGAATTTCCCGAGCTTTCCAAGGCAAAGCGCGATCAATTCCTCTTGGCCGATTGTGGCACCGTCACGCAGCTTGACGGCTGCTTCGACCCGCTCTCCGTAACTTGCGCAGGGGCGGGCAAAGGCCGCTGCCTCGACCACGTCAGGATGCGCATAAAGCACCTCATCCACTTCACGCGGGGCGATGTTTTCGCCACCTTTAATGATCAACTCTTTCAGGCGTCCGGTGACGAAGACATAGCCGTCTGCGTCAATCTTGCCCAGATCACCGGTCCGTAGCCAGCCTGTATCCGTGAATGTGCCGCGCGTCGCTTCGGGGTTCTTATAATATTCCCGCATGACATTCGGCCCTTTGATGGCAATTTCACCTTCGGTGTCAGGTCCCAGCGGGCACTGATCAGGCGACAGGATCGCAACCTCGTTGCCGTAGGCGAGCCCCGGCGATCCGATCTTGCGCAACCCCGGCGGTAGCGGGTTCGACAGAATTTGCGCGGCTGTTTCCGTTAGGCCCATCGTCTCCACAATCGGAATGCCAAAACGTGTCTCGAAAGCCTGTTGGGTTTCCACAGCAAGGGCGGATGACGCGGAGCGTCCGAACCTGATCCGCCCCTTGGTTGCTTCATCAGGATTTTCCGCACTATGCAGCAGGTGCGAGATGATCGTCGGGACAACAGAAAACCATGTAATCTGGTAGTCTGCGCAAGTCGTCCAGAACCGGCTGGCCGAAAACCTGTCACAGACCACCACCGAGCCGCCCGCGATCAGCGGCCCCATGATCGTCACGCATAGTCCGTTGATGTGATAGATCGGCAGCACGCAAAGGCCCCGATCACTGTCTGACAGATGATGTGCCAGCGCAGGTGTCCAGCCCCCGGCCAGCAGGCTTGCATGGCTGTGCAAAACACCCTTTGGTCGCCCCGTCGTGCCTGACGTGTACATCAACAGCGCATCATCCTGCGCGTCCAGTTCGGACAAAACCCCGTTTGCCGTGCCCTCGGGCCATGCGATGTCTTTTCCGACGAAGATCGCACGCGCGCTGACATCATGCATCGCTGCAGCAGTTTTCAGCAAATCGCGCTGCGTTTCATTGACCAGAACAACAGCCGCGTCGGAATGCGATAAGGCATAGCCAATCGCCTCGGCCCCCGCGACAAGGTTAATGATCGTCGTGCGAAAGCCACCATACAGAACGCCGAAAAGGCACAATATGCCTTGGCGGCTGTTTGGCATCATCAAAGCAACGCTCTCGCCTTTGTGCAGGCCCATTCCCGCAAGCTTGGCCGCGATCGCTACCGCACCACTGCGCAGTTCGGCCCATGTCAGCGCAGCGTCGCCAGGGAAATAGTGGCTGATCACATCACCTTGTGTATCGGCGCGCATGTCCAGCCAACTGCGGACAGTCCCCGTAGGCGGTGTTGGCGACACCTGCGTCATTTGCCCACCGCAGCCCAATAGGCACCAAATACATCTTCGAGGCTGGGTTCGCGCGCCGCTATCGGGCGGACGACCTTGGTGCGCTGCATGAAATGCGTCCAATGCAGGTTGTCATCAATCGAATTCCCACCCCAGCTGCCGCAGCCCATCGACAAAGAGAAGGGCAGACCGTTTTCGAAAGAGCCGCCTGTGGCAAATGTATGCGCCTGATTGACGATCACCCGACAGGTCGGCATGTGCCGCCCCAGGTCTATCGGGCGGTCAGGATCGCTGGAATGCAGCCCGATCGAGTGGCCCGCACCCTGATAGGCCAGCACGCGCTTGGTAATCGCTACCGCATCGGCATAGTCCCGCGCCCGGTAAAGGGCCAGGACGCGGCTGAGCTTTTCGCCGGACAGCGGGTGGTCAGGGCCGATCCCGTCGGTCTCAACAGCAACAAAGCGCGTTCCGGCAGGCACAGAGCCCGAAAGCCCCAGCTTTTCAATCATGATATCGGCGTCCTTGGCAATCACCTCGCGATTGAGATGCCCGTGGGGCCAGAGCTTTGCGATGATACCGTCGGCCTGCGCGGCAGACACGAGGGCCCCACCCTCTGCGGCCATCGCTTCTACAAAGGCATCATAGACGGCATCCACGACCACCAACGCATTTTCAGAAGAGCAGGACGTTGCATTATCGAAAGTTTTGGAGGCCGTGATCTTCGCCGCTGCCGCCGCCAGATCGGCCGTCTCATCAACGATCACGGTCACATTGCCTGCACCGACACCGACAGCGGGTGTGCCGCTTGAATAGGCACGGCGGACATTGTCCTGACTTCCGGTTACAACGGCAAGTTCGGCCAGTTCCAGCAGGCGCTGTGTGTCGGCCTTGTTGCCCGGCGGAGGGATCATTTGCACCAGATGCTTGTCCTCACCGATCTTGTCGAATTCGGCGTGGATAAAGCCCAACAGCATCTCACAGCAGGCCACCCCCTTTGGGGACGGCGACAAGATGATGGCGTTGCCGCATTTCAGCGCGTTAATGACATTGTTGGCAGGTGTTGCGGCCGGGTTGGTGGATGGGACCACGGCCCCGATAACCCCAAGCGGGCGTGCGATCTCGGTGATCCCTGTAACCGGATCGTCGGACAAGATACCAAAAGTCCGGGCATCCGCGATATCGCGCATAAGCCCAAGCGTCTTGCGGTGGTTCTTGGTGATCTTGTCGGGCACGTTGCCAAGACCCGTGGTCTCCACTGCAAGTTCGGCCAGTTGGCGGTTGCGATCCGGTTGCATGATCGCCCAGGCGGCAGCCTGAGCGGCACGGTCATAGCGGGCCTGACTGCCCTGCGCCTCATACTTGGCCTGGGCCGCACGCGCTTGCGCAATCAAGGTATCAACATGGCTCGGGTCAGAAGAAATCGACATTCAGTGCACCCCATTTTCAGTCAGCACATCAAAAGGTACGTCATGAAAATAGTATTGCAAACGTTTTCATAAAATGGCACTTTAGAGGTGAATTATTATGAAAAAACAATCCTATAAGATCGATATCTTTTCGGTGGCCAAGGCGGCAGGTGTTTCTGCGGCCACTGTTTCGCGCGTGATGAACCATCCCGATCTGGTCAATCCCGCGACGCGCAAAAAGGTTGAACGTGCCATTCGCAAGACCGGCTATGTCCGCAACCGCGCAGCACAGGCCATGCATGGTCGGCGCAGCGCCACGCTCGGGCTTGTCGTGCCAACAGTGAATTATTCAATCTTTGCCGAACTGGTCCAATCCTTCAACGACGTCGTTTCAGATCTGGGCTTTACGCTGCTGCTGGCGACCCATGGCTATGACCTGGGCGTTGAATATCATGTCCTTCGCAAACTTCTTGAACACCGTGTCGACGGGATCGCCCTGATCGGGCTGGACCACAGCGACGACACCTATCAGCTCCTTGCCTCGCAGAACGTGCCCGTTGTTGCCGCGTGGAGCTATGCCGAGACCTCGCCCATTTCCTGTATCGGTTCTGACAATCGCGAGGCGGGTCAGCTCGCAGCGCAGCACCTTCTGTCGCTGGGCCATAAACGCATCGGATTGATTTTCCCGCCAACCCAGGAAAACGACCGCGCCCGTGGTCGGCTGGAATCTGTTCGCGACACCCTGAAAATGGCAGATATTGATCTGCCTGACGCGTGGATCGCGCAGTCGCTTTATAGCATCGCACAGTCAAAGGCGGTCTGTCTTGATCTGTTGCGCGAGCCGCATGGCCTTACTGCCCTGATCTGCGGCAACGATATCATTGCCCAAGGGGCGATGGCTGCGGCGATGCAACTTGGATTGCGCATTCCGCAGGATCTGTCGATTGTCGGTATCGGCGATTTCGCAGGCTCAGCCGATATGTTTCCTGCTCTTTCGACTGTGCAAATTCCCGCGCATCTGATCGGCAAGGAGGTTGGGCAATATCTTGTGGAGCGGGCAGCGGACTCTGACACCCGCACGATCCTGAGGCGCAAGATCAACGCCGTCCTTAAACCCCGACAGACCAGCGCACGACCATCTGGATCATTCACATCCACCTCAGCAGGACAGTGACCGCCGGTTGGCCGCTCGGCAATCGCTCTGGTCGTATGACGGAAAGACCAGATCAACTTCAAGACACACCTTATAGCGCGAGATCCGCCATAAGCGCATCCTTGGAGTAGTCCTCTTTCGCCGCAGTCCGCTTGACCTTACCCTGTTCAATCACGGTAAACCTATCGGCGATCCGGTAGGCAAAGTCGGCGTTCTGCTCAACCAACACAATCGCCATCTGGCCCTTATCGCGCAATGTCTCAAGCGCATCGCCGATTTGCTGGATCACATTGGGCTGGATGCCCTCGGTCGGTTCATCCAGCAAAAGCACCTTGGGCTTTGTGATCAGCGCCCGTGCGATGGCCAACTGTTGTTGTTGACCACCCGACAGGTCACCGCCGCGCCGCGTTTGCATATCGCGCAAGACCGGGAACAGATCGAAAATATAATCCGGGATCGCATGTTCCGCCTTGGGCAAGCAGGCAAAACCGGTCTCAAGGTTTTCCAATACTGTCATCATCGCGAACACCTCACGCCCCTGCGGGACATAGGCGATCCCTGCCCTTGCGGCATGAAAGGCCGAGGCCAATTGCACCGGCGCGCTGTCTACGGTCACGCGCCCCGCCGAGATTGGATGCCGTCCCGAGATCGCTTTGAGCAAGCTGGTCTTGCCAACCCCGTTGTTGCCCATCACGGCAGTGATCTTGCCCGTTTCGGCCTGAAGCGAAACATCAAACAGGATCTGGCTTTGGCCATATTTCAAGTCAAGGTTTTGGACATCAAGCATGGGCACGCCCCAGATAGACATCAATCACCGTCTGGTTGGCGGTGACGTGATCAAGGCTGCCTTCCGCGAGGACTGCGCCCTCATGCAGGACCGTAACCTTGCAGTCCAGCCTGCGCACAAACTCCATGTCATGTTCCACCACGACAACGGCGCGCGTCTTGGCCGCTTCTTTCAGAATGTCAGTAGTCTTTTCACGCTCTTCCGGCGTCATGCCAGCGGCAGGTTCATCCACCAGCATCAAGCGCGGCTCTTGTGCCAGCAGCATCCCGATTTCGAGCCATTGTTTTTGACCATGGCTGAGTTCGCCAGCAACGCGGGTCAGGCTATCCGACAGCCCGACTTGCCCCGCGATATCCTCAATCCGCGCTGCATTGGATTTGGTTTTCTTATGCATCAGCACGGCAAATGGACCACGCGGATTCTTCAAAGCCATTGCAAGGTTCTGCCGGACGGTTTGCGCTTCAAAAACGGTAGGTTTCTGGAATTTGCGTCCGATCCCTTCGCGGGCAATCTGGCTTTCAGACATCCCCAACAGCGAGATATTCCTTTCACCCCAAATCACGTGGCCCTCGTCCGGTTTGGTCTTGCCGGTCACGATATCCATGAAGGTCGTCTTGCCTGCCCCGTTCGGACCGATGATCGCGCGCAGCTCGGTTGGGGCGAAATTGATCGACAGGTTATTGATCGCACGGAACCCGTCGAAGGTGACGGTCACGCCGGAGACTTCCAAAAGCATGCTCATGATTGCTTCCTCACCAACAGGTCAAAGAGGCCGCCGATCCCTTTGGGGAAGAACAATGTGACCGCTACGAACGAGAAGCCCAAGAGCACCAGCCACCAATCGGTCCATTGGATGACGTAAAATCCAAGGTTGATGTTGGGCGCGCCGCCGCCGGTAAACCAGCTCGACAGGAGCGAAACGAAGGCCGCGCCAATCGCTGCGCCATAAAGCCGCCCGCGCCCACCGATAGCGACCCAGACCGCCAGATAGATCGACGCGATGGGCGCGATTTCACCAGGGTTGATGATGCCTGCCTGCGGATAATACAGCGCCCCTGCGATGCCTGCGACGACGGCGGTGGTGGTGAAGACAAAGAGTTTGTAGCTTTCCACATGGTAGCCAAGGAACCGCACCCGCGCCTCGTTATCGCGGATGCCCTTGATGACGCTGCCCATCTTGCCCGACACGATCCACGCAAAGAAAATATATCCGGCGGCGAGCGCCACTGCCGAGGCGATGAAGAAGATGATCGAGATACTTGCTTGCGACGCGTCTTCATATCCGGGGATATTTTGCAGGCCTGACAGCCCGTTGTTGCCGCGCAAGCCGCTATCGTTTTGGAAACAGATACAGCGCAAGGGCCAGCGTCATCGCCTGCGTCAGGATCGACAGATACACCCCCGTCACACGCGACCGGAACGCGAGCCAGCCGAAGACCAGCGCGAGCAGACCCGGCACAAGGACGACCATCATCAACTGCAAAAACAGACTATCGGCAAAGCCCCAGATCAGCGGGAATTCGGAACTGCCGACCACCCCGAAAATCTGGTTTCCGATAGCGTCAGAGACTTCTGCGGGTGTCGGCGGGATCGGTTGGCCTGCGAAACTGTCAATCACGATCCCTTCGGTGCGCGCGTACATCAACCACATGCCCACGGCATAGCCGCCGATGCCGAAGAACGCGAAATGCCCCAGCGATAGGATTCCGCAATAGCCCCAGACCACGTCCATCGCGATGGCGACAAGACACAGGCAAAGCGTCTTGCCCAGTGTTTTGACAAAGGAGGTGGATATCAGATCGACGCCCGTCACCTCGGACAACAGCGTGACCACCACGGTAAACACCGCAAGGGTCGCGATGAACCACAGGACGGAGGGGTTTTCGGCAAGAAATGATTTCCGCATGACTTAATCCGCCGCCGCGCGGCCCTTGAGGGCGACGATGCCCTTGGGCCGGAATTGAATGAAGAGGATGATGAACAGGATCATATAGGTCTGTGCGGCCAGCGTATTGGAGGGGTTCAACCACTCGATCCCTTTTTGCAGGAAACCGATCAGGGACGCGCCAGCCAGCGTGCCCCAGACGTTGCCCACACCGCCCACGACCACGGTCATAAAGCTTTGCACGATGTAGTCCGCACCCATTTCAGAGGTGACTTTGGCATAAAGCCCAATCGCAACCCCCGCGATGCCAGCGATGCCAGACCCCAAACCAAAGGTCAGCATATTGATCTTGTCAGGATTGATCCCCATCGAGGCCGCCATGCCCGGGTTTTGGGTAACAGCGCGCACTTCCAGCCCCAGTCGCGTGCGTTTGAGCACAAACAGGATCAGGCCCAGAAACAAAAGTGCCAGTACAAAAATCGCAATCCGGATGTAGCTGATGGCGATCACGTCATTGAACACCAATGCTCCATCAAGCCACTCGGGCGAGGTCAGCGGACGCGCTTGGGTACCGAAGATGTTTTTCGCCAGTTGTTGCAGCGCAATCGAAATCCCGAAGGTCGCGAGTAAGGTTTCGAGCGGACGGTGATAAAGGTGCCGGATCACCAGCCGCTCCATCGCGACACCAGCCCCGAAGGTGATCGCAAAGGCCAAAGGCAGCGCGATAATGATCGACAGCGTGTAATCGGGCACGAATTGCTGCACGACAAAGCCGGTATAGGCGCCCATCATGATAAATTCGCCATGGGCCATGTTGATGACGCCCATGACGCCAAAGGTGATGGCAAGGCCAATGGCTGCCAGAAAATAGATCGAGGCGAGCGACAGCGCATCCAGTCCCAGATCAACGCCCTGACTGAAGGCGACCTTGGTTTCAATGGCCGCAAGCGACTGCGCGGCGGCATCGGTGATCACAGGATCAGATTCGTCGTATTGCAGGAAAAAGACATGCGCGGCGATGGCGGCAGTTTGCGCCTCGGGCGTGACGCGCGGGGCGACCAGTCCTTCGGCGGCAAGTGCATCATAGGCGGTCGCGCGCGCCGCATCCGTGTTCAGATCGGTCACAGCAACCCCGCCCACCATGCCACCTGCGATATTGGCCACGAGCGCTTCGCGAATTTGGGCATTGGTGACAAGCGCGGGCGCGAGGCCCGCTGCGATCAGCCGTGCGTAGGCCTCTGTGTCGGTGATGTCGGTGCCGACGGTCAGCACTTGTGCGATATTGGCATCTTCTGGCAGGGCATCCGCGACCTGCGGTTCGGTTGACAACACGGTGTTTAGAACAGCCCGTACGTCAACCGAAAGATCATCTGCCATGCCTGTGATCGCGGCGATGCGCACGTCTTGGGTCTCGCCAAAAAGAACCGCCAGCATGCCAGCAAGCCGCTCTTTGGTTTCTTTGAGGGTTGGATCAGGTTCGCCAGCGATAGAGGCCTGCAACGGGCCAAGCTGGCTTGCGTCCATACTGCGGGCGATGGCATCGACGGCGGCTTGGCGGCGGGTGATATCGGGATCAGAAAGTTGGAACTGCACCAGCGCATCGCCGATAGCGCGGCGGACACCGCCATTGGGGCGTGCTTCGGTCAGGTCATCGTCATTTGCGACGGTGGTGGTCGTACCTGTGTCGAGGTCCACAAGCGTGATCGCATCCCCCTCTTCAAGCGCGCGGAAGAACAAACCGTCGCTGTCACGCTGCACGATTTCGCGGTCGCGCCATGCCTCAAGGAACGGCAACGCCTGTGGCAAGCCACTGGCGACCAGATCGTCCAGCACAGCACCGACGGTCTGGCGACCGGGGCTCAGGACCTCGTCCTGGTGCGTTTGCAGGATGTCTTGCAGGGTTTGCGCTTGCAAAGATGCGGGAAGGATCAGGCACAAGGACAGGGCCAGGGAAAGCAATCGCAGCATAGGTGTTCAGGCCGATATGTGAGGGAGGGGGTCAGGGGCGCATCGCATAACGCGCCCCTGCTCAGCTACTTTAGTAGTTGGAAGTCAGCTGCACACAGGTTTCGGTCTCGGTGTTATACATCCCGCAACCCAGTGTTTCCCAATCCGAGACCAGCACCGCAGATTCGGGCAGATAATCGGTCCATGCATCACCCGGCACTTCAGTGGTCTGGCTGACGATGTCGAATTGACCGTCGGCCGTGATTTCACCGATCAACACAGGCTTGGCAAGGTGGTGGTTTGGCAGCATGACTGCTGTGCCGCCTGTCAGGTTCGGGAATTCCTGCCCGTACATGGCCTCGCGCACTGCATCGACGTCTGTTGTGCCTGCCTCGGTCACCGCGTTCACCCACATGTTGAAGCCAATATAGTGGGCCTCCATCGGGTCGTTGGTCACACGGTCTTCGCCCATCTTGGCTTTCCACGCCGCGACCCATTCATCGTTCAGGTCGGATTCTGCGGACTGGAAGTAGTTCCAAGCAGCCAAGTGACCGACAAGGTCAGATGTATCGAGGCCGGAAAGCTCTTCTTCGCCCACAGAAAAGGCGACAACAGGCAGATCATCGGCAGAAACGCCTGCCGCGGCCAGTTCTTTGTAGAAACCGATGTTGGCGTCGCCGTTGATGGTCGAGATCACGCCAACCTGCTTGCCGTCAGCGCCCAGCGCGATCACATCGGCAACGATGGTCGCCCAATCAGACTGACCGAAAGGTGTGTAGTTCACAAAGATATCCTCGGCAGGAATACCTTTGGACTGCAGATAGGCCTCAAGGATGTTGTTGGTGGTCCGTGGATAGACATAGTCTGTGCCCAAGAGCGCAAATTTCTCGACGCCCAGCTCTTCAAGGAAGTAATCCGTCGCAGGGATCGCCTGCTGGTTTGGTGCGGCACCTGTGTAGAAGACGTTGCGCGAGCTTTCCTCGCCTTCGTACTGCACTGGATAGAACATCAGGCCGTTGAGTTCTTCCAGAACAGGCAAGGCGGATTTGCGGCTGACAGAGGTCCAGCTTCCAAAGATGACGTCAACTTCGCTGACGGTCAGCAGTTCACGCGCTTTTTCCGCAAAGAGCGGCCAGTCAGATGCAGGATCGACAACAACTGCTTCGATTTCACACCCGAGCAGGCCGCCAGCGGCGTTCTGGTTCTCGATCAGCAGTTCCATCGTGTCTTTGAGCGTGGTTTCCGAAATCGCCATCGTGCCAGACAGCGAGTGGAGCACACCAACTTTGATCGGATCGGCGCATTGCGCGGCAGCCATGGATGTCGTGCCAAGCAAGGCAGTCAAAACAAGTGCAGAAGTTCTAAAGGTCATATTTCTTAGGTCCCCGTTGTCGTTGCGGGACGCTGCGTCAGGAAACCAATTCCCTTTGCAACTCTGGACCGACCAACTAGGAAGGACCCGCAACAGTGATGTTGTAGTCGCGTGAAGGGAGCGATCTTGCAGGATAGCCCTTTGCGCGACGCCGAAGTTTTCTTCGACCGCCCAAGGTTGATGCTGCGCTGCAGAATTATGCTAGAGAATTCTCGCTGAGCCTGTCGACTCGCGCGGGGTCGCCCATAAAATCAGCGACATATGGAATTTCGCACGTT
Source organism: uncultured Alphaproteobacteria bacterium (assembly GCA_942490805.1). Classification (GTDB taxonomy): domain Bacteria; phylum Pseudomonadota; class Alphaproteobacteria; order Rhodobacterales; family Rhodobacteraceae; genus Yoonia. The sequence goes on from CALNYU010000007.1 coordinate 24,563, forward strand.
TTTTTATCACTTCTTGTGCCCCAACGTGAACATTGAATGAATCTTGAGGCTTGGGTGATCGACGATTCCACATCAAATAGTGTTTGCACAATCCTTTATTTCTTATATTCATGAATTATGGATTTATTGATTCCCAAACGACTGACAACCCTTGGCCACCCGCAACGGCTTGCAGTGTTTCGCCTGTTGATGCGCCGCTACCCTGATCGCGTTCCTGCGACTGAACTGGCCATGGCGCTGGATCTCAAGCCAAACACTCTCTCCAACTATGTGAATGCGTTGATGCAAGCGGGTCTTGTCAGCCAGGAACGCGAAGGAACGTCTCTGCGCTACGCCATTGATATGGATATAGCGCGGCAGACCATCGACTATCTTTTGTTGGATTGTTGTCGCGGTCGGCCAGAAATCTGTGCGCCCATCTATGACACCCCTCGCGGTCCAGCAGCGCACCGCCCTTACAACGTGCTCTTCCTTTGCACGGGAAACTCTGCCCGTTCCATCTTTGCCGAAGCCATCTTGCGCCAGATCGCTGGCGACCGGTTTCAGGTCTATTCGGCAGGAACCCATCCGCAAGCCAGCATCAACCCAATCGCGCACGCGGTTTTGCAACGCAATGGCTACGACACAGCAACGCTGACGTCGAAGCATCTCAGCACGTTCAAAGGTCCGGATGCGCCGGTCTTCGATTTTGTCTTTACCGTCTGCGATGCCGCCGCCAACGAAGATTGCCCGGCTTGGCCCAGCCAACCGCTCACTGCGCATTGGGGCCTGCCTGATCCTGTCCGTGTCACAGGCACGCAAGCCCAACAAACCACCGTGTTCCAGCAAGTCTTTGACACTCTTCATCATCGGCTCAGCCGCTTTGCGGCGCTGCCATTCGCATCCCTTGACCCTTTGGCGTTGCAACGCGCTATCGACGATATTGCACGCCACGAAACGGAAGAAACAGTATGACAACTTATGCTCTGAATGGCCTTGGCCGTATTGGTAAACTGGCGCTCAAACCACTCTTGGAACGCGGCGCCAAGATTGCATGGATCAATGATGCGGTGGGTGATCCTGAAATGCATGCGCATCTGTTTGAGTTTGACACCGTGCATGGCCGCTGGGATGCCGCGTTTTCGCATGACGAAAGCAGCGTGACGATTGACGGTGTGCGCCTGCCCTTTGTCGGTGCCAAATCCATTGAAGATCTGCCTCTCGCCGGTGTCGACGTGGTGATCGACTGCACCGGCGTTTTCAAAACCGAAAGCAAACTGGCCCCCTATTTCGCGGCGGGTGTGAAAAAGGTGGTGGTCTCTGCCCCGGTCAAGGATGGGAATGCGGCCAATATCGTCTTTGGTGTGAACCATGACACCTATGAGCCGGACCAGCATCGCATCGTGACTGCGGCAAGTTGCACGACCAACTGCCTTGCCCCCGTGGTCAAGGTCATCCACGAAAACCTTGGCATCAAGCACGGGTCGATTACGACCATCCATGACGTGACCAACACCCAAACCATCGTGGACCGCCCAGCCAAGGACCTGCGCCGCGCGCGTTCGGCCCTGAATTCGCTGATCCCTACGACCACTGGTAGCGCCACGGCGATCACGCTGATTTACCCAGAATTGAAGGGCCGCCTGAACGGTCATGCCGTCCGCGTGCCCTTGCTGAATGCCTCACTGACCGACTGTGTTTTCGAGGTGGAACGTCCGACCACCGCAGAAGAAGTGAACGCCCTCTTCCACGCCGCTGCCGAAGGGCCACTGCGGGGCATCTTGGGCTATGAAGAACGCCCGCTGGTCTCGGCCGATTACACCAATGATCAACGGTCCGGCATCATCGACGCACCCTCAACGATGGTGATCAACGGCACGCAGGTGAAAATCTATGCGTGGTATGACAATGAAATGGGCTACGCGCACCGCTTGGTTGATGTGGCACTGATGGTCGGAGCCGCCCTGTGACAGACCGCCCTCAGGCGCTCAGCGCCTACATCGCGGTGACGGCATCCTACTGGGCGTTCATGCTGACCGATGGCGCGCTGCGCATGTTGGTGCTGCTGCATTTTCACACGCTGGGGTTTTCGCCGGTGCAGCTGGCCTATCTGTTCGTGCTCTATGAAATCGCGGGCATGGTGACGAACCTTGGCGCGGGGTTCATCGCGGCCCGTTTCGGGCTGACCTCTACCCTCTATGCAGGCCTAGGCATTCAGATCATCGCTCTGCTCGCACTTGCGCAGTTGGATCCAAACTGGGCGATTGGGGCCTCGGTCGTCTATGTCATGGTTGTCCAAGGGGTCAGCGGTGTAGCCAAAGACCTTGCCAAAATGTCCTCTAAATCCGCCGTCAAATTGCTGGCCCCGAGCGAGGCTGGTGGTCTCTTTCGCTGGGTTGCGATCCTGACGGGCTCAAAGAATATGGTGAAAGGTGTGGGCTTTTTGCTGGGGGCAGCCCTGCTGGCCACGCTGGGATTTGTGTGGGCTGTGCTCGGGATGGCGGCGGTGTTGTCCGTGATCCTGATTGCCGTCCTGATCGCAATGCCCGCAGGCCTGCCGAAAGGGCGCAAGGGGACAAAATTCTCTGACGTGTTTTCAAAATCGGCAAATGTGAATTGGCTGTCGGCGGCGCGCGTGTTCTTGTTCGGCGCGCGCGATGTCTGGTTTGTCGTGGGCATCCCGATCTATTTCTATGCGGTCCTGTCGGACGGGACCGAAGCCGGCAATCGCGCCACCTTCTTCCTGATCGGGACGTTTATGGCGGTCTGGATCATTCTCTACGGCATCGTTCAGGCCAACGCGCCCCGCATCCTGCGGGCCAAGTCGCGGCCGCCGCAAGACTTGATTGCGGCGGCTAGCCGCTGGGCTTGGGCCTTGGCCGCCATTCCTGCTGCACTCACATTGGCCGCTCTCAGCACTGACGCACCGCAGCTTTGGCTCACGGTGGTGCTGGTTTTGGGGTTGCTTGTCTTCGGCGCAGTCTTTGCGGTGAACTCGTCCCTGCACTCTTACCTGATCTTGGCGTTCACCAAGGCCGAGCGGGTCACGATGGACGTGGGCTTTTACTATATGGCCAACGCAGGCGGGCGGTTGTTGGGGACAGTTTTGTCAGGCCTGACCTATCAGTTGGGTGGCCTCGCGTTGATGCTTGCCACAGCGACAGCGATGGTGGTCGCCTCTGCCGTAACTGTCAGCCGTTTGACGGCGCAAGACAGCTAGCCAAAGTGCCCGCGACCGTATGGTCAGGTTTCAGCAACAACAGATCATGTGTTGAGCGATCCAGCACACGCCCCAAATGGGGCTGGCCGATCAATGTGGCGGGTGTGGTGATGGCCATGCGCAACGCATCCGCCAGCGGGATGCCGACATGATCCACCAGCCGCTTTACGCCTTCGGCTTGCGTGATATGCGCGCCGGCCAGATTGCCTTCGGCATTCACCAACCGCCCCTCTGAGAGGTGGATCGTCTGCCCATAGAGCGTGAACGCGGGCGCGCCGCCGACCGTCGCCATCGCGTCCGATACCACAAACGGCGCAGACCCCGGCGCACAGGCGCGCAAGGCCAGCCGCACCATTCTGTCATCAACATGGAACCCGTCGCAGATCATGCCAAAGGCAATACCTGCATTCAAGATCGCGCCCACAGCACCCGGCGCGCGGCTTGTCATGGGGGACATCGCATTAAAAAGATGCGTGCCGCAGCGTGCGCCAGCGGCAACCGCACGCTCAATCTCTTCTGCGCTGGCATCCGTATGCCCGAGTGAGACGATGGCACCCATATCCGCAAGCATCGCAATCTGCGCGGGCGTTGCCGCTTCGGGTGCCAAGGTGATCATCACGGCGATGCCTGCCCTGCGCAAATCGGACACAATGGTGAGCGTGTGGTCATCCAAAGGACGGATGCAATCCGCCCGATGCGTCCCGCGCCGCGCGACGCTGATATGCGGGCCTTCAATATGCAGCCCTAGAATACCTTCGCGGTCTTTTGCAGCAATCGCCGCGGCCGCCGCATGGACGAGCACGTCTGGATGATCGGTAATGACGGTTGGCAGGATCGCCACCGTCCCAAAGCGGCGATGGGCGGCAGCAATCTGGGTCATACCATCAGCGGTCGGCGTCGTGTTCAAAAGGATACCGCCGCCGCCATTGACCTGCAGATCAACAAAGCCCGGCGTGAGAAGCCCCGGAAGGTGGACCGCTGCAACCGCGTCTGTGGACATCTCTGCCACGCGACCGTCTGCGATGCGCAAAGAGACATCAGCCACGATATCCTGACCATCGAACAAAAGATCAGGCTTGAACCAACCGTCCATCATGCCTTGCCCCCTGCACAATTTTGATGATCCATCCATGCCGCATAGGCCGCACCACGCGCGCCGCTGGCGTCACCACCTTGCGCCAACGCAAGTGGTGCCGCATCAAACCCTGCGATCTGCGCATGCGCCGCTGCGCTTTGCAAATCAGAGATCACATCGGCAATAGCGCTTAGGCCCCCACCCAGCACAATCACATCCGGATCAACGGTGAGCGTGAGGTGATGGATCAGTTCCGCCACAAGCGCACACCAGAGCGCCCAAACCCCCGCCATATCCGTGGTGCGTCGCGCAGCGATCTCATGCGTCGTGAGCTCTGCGCCCGTCACAAAGGCGGCAAGACGTTGCAGGCCGGGCCCTGAAATATAAGCTTCGATGCACCCTTTCCGGCCACATCCGCAGTCGTAAATCGGCAAACCATATGCGGCGATGATATGCGCAGGGGCGGCGATATGGCCGATCTCACCGCCAGTGGCCGTCGGTCCTTCGCGCCATGTTTGGTCCACGGTCAGGCCACCGCTGACGCCGGTCCCAAGGATCAGCGCCATCACCACGGATTTCCCCTGCCCCGCACCAAAGACAGCCTCGGACAACGCCAGCGCGCGGCAATCATTGAGGAAAGTAATTTTGCGCCCCGCCCGCTTTTCAATATCCGCCGGAAAGGGCCGTCCAGAGGCAGGCAGATTATTCGTCAGCGTCAGGCCCGTTTGCGGGTTCACAAGGCCCGCCGCACCGACGCCCACCGCAGCGATCACGCCAGCGGCGTCGGTGGCCCAAGCGATCTGATCTGCCACAGCATCCACAAGCTGGGCATAGTCTTTGGGGGTCGGGACACGGTGGCGGGCGATCTCTTGCCAATCGGCATCAAAGACCCGCGCCTCTACCTTCGTGCCGCCAAGATCAATGCCAAGCGTGTTCATTGTGCTGCGTCCATAGGGTGAAAGTAGTGGGATTGTTTTGCGAAAGCACCCCTAATGATGCAGTGCCGCAACCGTTTTGAGCACCGAGAACCCATAAAGCGCCTCGAACCCCTTTTCGCGGCCATGCCCCGAAAGGCCCGTGCCGCCAAAGGGCAGTTCCACCCCGCCACCCGCACCGTAGTTGTTGATAAACACCTGCCCCGCCCGCAGCGCACGCGCCATACGCATCTGCCGCGCGCCGTTTTCGGACCAGCAAGAGGCAACAAGGCCGAAATCGGTCCCATTGGCGATGGCAATCGCCTCGGCCTCATCCTCAAACGGAATAATGACCTGCACGGGGCCAAAGATTTCGTCCTGCGCCAGCGTATGATCGGGCGAAACATCCGCAAAAAGCGTCGGCGCGACATAGGCCCCACCTGTCGGTGCGTTGCCAACGATCTGGCCCTGCGCCGCAATCGTCAGGTCGCCCCCTTTCGCAAGGAATCCTTCAACAATCTCTTTTTGCCGTTGAGACACCAAAGGCCCCACATCCAGATCGGCCATCGCCGGCCCTGCCCGCAGCTGCGCATAGCGGGCGGCCATTTCCGACACGACCTGATCATAGACACCGCGTTGGACCAATATCCGCGACGAGGCCGAACAGGTCTGCCCTGCGTTCTGGATGCCTGCGTTTACAAGAAACGGCAAAGCCGCCGTGATATTCGCATCGTCAAACACAACCTGCGGCGACTTGCCCCCAAGTTCCAGCGTCACAGGCACGACGTTTGCACCGGCACTTTGCTGGATCAATTTGCCCACGCCAACAGAGCCCGTGAATGAGATGTGACGCACGCCTTTGTGGGCGGACAAAGCGGCCCCCGCCTCGGCCCCCAGACCCGGCACGACGTTGAGCGCGCCATCAGGCAACCCTGCCGCGCGCGCGATTTCGGCAAAGGCCAATGCGGTCAAACACGCCTCTTCAGCGGGTTTAAGCACGCAGGCATTGCCCATCGCCAACGCGGCACCCACCGAGCGCCCGATGATCTGCATGGGATAGTTCCAAGGAATAATATGGCCCGTCACGCCATGCGGTTCGCGCAGGGTATAGACGGTATAGCCGTCCAGATAAGGGATCGTCTCGCCATGCACCTTATCCGCAGCGCCGCCATAAAACTCAAGATAACGGGCCAGCGCCAGCACATCCGCGCGCGCCTGTTTGAGCGGCTTGCCCACGTCCATCGCTTCCAACTGCGCCAGCTCATCCACATGATCCAACACAGCGTGACCGATCTTGGCCAGCATCCGCCCGCGTTCCGCCGCGGTTGCTTTGCCCCAAGCACCACAGAGCGCCGTTTCCGCAGCCTCTACCGCCGCAGCAATATCATCGGCACCGCCACGGGCAATCTGGCATAGCGTGCTGCCATCAGAGGGATTGATCAGTGGTAGCGTCTGGCCTGATAGCGCATCAACCCAAGCGCCCGCGATGAAACATTTACTGGGGTCAATGTCCCGTGGTCGTAGCGTCATGTCGATCAATCCCCCTAGGCAGCTTCATGGCGAAGGGTTATCACGCCGCTCGCGATATCGGCAATCGCCACGATGAGGGGACATATGTCCTGAGCATTATCTTCTGAAATGGTGCCCGCGGCCGGACTCGAACCGGCACGGCCTTGCGGCCAAGAGATTTTAAGTCTCCGATGTCTACCATTCCACCACGCGGGCACGGCGCTATTCCTATGACGCCCTGCAGCGCTGGGCAAGCCGTGATCAGAGATCTGTGCCCATTGGTGGATCAAGCAGTGCGCGTTCTTGCAGCCAAGGGTTTAATGCAACCGCCGCACGCAGGGCCGCCTGCCCTTCGGCGTTGCGCCCCATCGCGATCAGCGTCAGCGCCTTGCCGGACAACGCGCCGACGTGGTTGGGAATAATCGCCAACGTGCGGTCAAGATCGGCCAATGCGCCCTCGTAATCCTCGCTCAGGAAACTGGCAAAGGCGCGTTGATTGTACCCTTCGGCATAGTCGGGGCAGTAGTCGATCAGACGCGAGAAAACCGTGCGCGCGCCCAGAAAATCATAGACAGACCGCCGCGACATGCCCTCATCCAACAACTCTTGTGCTGTGGCATCGGGCGCGTCGGTCCAAAGCTCCCAGAGGCCATTCGACAGTTCGCGGGCGGCCATATCGCTTTGCGCAGTCCCGAGTTCGGCCAAGATCTCGGACAGTTGGGCACTGTGATCAGGGGCGTCGGGGCAGGTTTGCGCGAGCGCAGGCGCGGCTAAAAGGCAGAAGGGGGCTATCCATTTCATAGCTAAAGTATCTGCGCCACTGCGCCCTTCCGTCAAGCCACGCTTCCCTCACCGGGTGCGACGGGCGACAGCCCTTCTTCTTTGACTGCCTGCATCGCAACATAGGTCGACGTGTTCGCCACATGCGGCAAAGTCGAAATTTTCTCAGCTAAAACAGCGCGGTACCCTGTCATGCCTGCGGTGCGTACTTTCAGCAGATAGTCAAATGCCCCTGCGATCAAATGACACTGCTCGACTTCCGGAACGAGCATCACAGCACTATTGAATTCGGCCAATGCGCGTTCACGCGTATCCGAAAGTTTGACCTCGACAAAGGCCACGTGATCACGCCGCAAGCGGATCGGATCATAGAGCGCACGGTAGCCGCGAATAATGCCGTGATCTTCCAGCCTTTTCAGCCGCGCCTGCGTGGGCGATTTCGACAAACCGATCCTGCGGGCAAGCTCGGTGACACTGATCCGGCCCTCGACCGTGAGGATATCAAGAATCTTTAGATCAAACCGATCCAGCCCAGAAGGCATTTCAGTCATGATTCATCCACTTAATAAGTCAAACTGACCGCAAAACTGGCATAATGCAGTTAGAATGGCCATGTATTTTTCGCTACAGTAGGACAACTTCAGGAAGGAGCTTGCAATGCCCCGCGATCACATAACAGATGTCCGCCACCAGATCGACTTGTCCATGTATCAGGACGAGGTCAGCGCCGTTGAAGCGCTTGTTGCGGCAGCCCAGCTGACGCCTCAGGATCGCACCCGTATTTGTAAGCGCGCTGCGGATCTTGTTACGCAAATCCGCAACAGCTCTGATCCGGGCCTGATGGAAGTATTCTTGGCCGAATACGGTCTTTCCACTGATGAAGGCATTGCGCTCATGTGTCTGGCCGAGGCGCTTTTGCGCGTGCCGGATGCCGACACCATGGATGAGCTGATTGAGGACAAGATCGCGCCCTCTGACTGGGGCAAGCATTTGGGCCATTCCGCCTCGTCGCTGGTCAATGCCTCGACGTGGGCCTTGATGCTGACAGGGCGTGTTCTGGATGATGAAAAGCCGGGTATCACCCGCCATCTGCGCAGTGCGATGAAGCGTCTGGGCGAACCTGTGATCCGCAGTGCCGTGGCCCGCGCGATGCGCGAAATGGGTCGTCAGTTCGTTCTGGGCGAAGATATCGGTAAAGCCATGAAGCGCGCCGAAGGCATGCAGGCGAAGGGCTTTACCTACAGCTATGACATGCTCGGCGAAGCCGCGCGGACCGATGCCGACGCCAAGGGTTATCACCTGTCCTATTCGCGCGCGATCAGCGCGATTGCCGACCACTGCAAATATGACAGCGTTGCGGAAAACCCCGGCATTTCGGTCAAACTCTCGGCCCTGCATCCGCGTTATGAAGTCGCGCAAGAGGCCCGCGTCATGGAAGAACTGGTGCCGCGCGTCCGCGCATTGGCGCTGTTGGCGAAATCGGCCGGTATGGGCTTCAACATTGATGCGGAAGAGGCCGACCGCCTCTCGCTCTCGCTTGATGTGATTTCTGCGGTGCTGTCCGAGCCTGCCTTGGCCGGTTGGGATGGTTTCGGCGTTGTCGTTCAGGCCTACGGCCAGCGCGCCCCACTGGTGATTGACTGCCTATATGAGATGGCCACGCGGCTTGACCGCAAGATCATGGTTCGTCTTGTCAAAGGCGCCTATTGGGACGCCGAGATCAAGCGCGCGCAGGTTGAAGGCATCGAAGGTTTCCCCGTCTTCACCGCCAAACAGCACACCGACATCAGCTATATCAGCAACGCCCGCAAACTGCTGCGCATGACGGACCGGATCTATCCGCAGTTCGCCACGCATAACGCGCACACTGTCGCCGCCATTCTGGACCTAGCCCAGCAATTGGAGCGCAGCAGCAACGACTACGAATTCCAGCGCCTGCACGGTATGGGCGAGACATTGCATTCCATCGTGCTGAACGCCGAAAAAACCCGTTGCCGCATTTACGCGCCCGTCGGCGCGCATGAGGACCTGCTGGCCTATCTGGTCCGCCGCTTGCTGGAAAACGGCGCGAACTCAAGCTTTGTGAACCAGATCGTCGACGAAGACGTCCCCGCCGAGGTCGTCGCGGCATGTCCGTTCGACTATGCTGGACAACGGCCCGCATTGAAGACCGGACCAGAACTTTATGAACCCGAGCGCGTGAATTCGAAGGGATGGGATTTGACCCATACGCCCACGCTTGCAGAGATTTTCAACAGCCGCACGGTGCTGCAAAAGGCCAAATACAAAGGCCACGCCCTGACGACGGTTGCCCATAAATACCCCAAGGCCAAGTTACAGAATGCGCAACCCGTCAAAAACCCCGCGATGCCCGGTGACGTGGTTGGACAGGTGCAAGTGGCGACCGAGAAAGAGATCGCCACGGCCCTTGATACCGCAACCCCTTGGCACGCGGATGTCGCAGCACGCGCCGAGATCCTGAACGCTGCCGCCGATGCTTTTGAAGCCAATGCAGGTGAGCTTTTCGCGATCCTGACGCGCGAGGCGGGCAAATCGCTGCCCGATGCGGTGGCTGAATTGCGCGAAGCGGTGGATTTCTTGCGTTATTACGCAGCGCAAGCCACCAGCCAGCAACAGGCGCGCGGCATCTGGACCTGCATCAGCCCTTGGAACTTCCCTCTGGCGATCTTTACAGGCCAGATCGCGGCGGCTTTGGCGGCGGGCAATGCTGTGCTGGCTAAACCAGCCGAACAAACCCCACTGATCGCAACCCGCGCAACGGCGCTTTTGCATGACGCAGGCGTGCCGCCCAGCGCGTTGCAACTGCTGCCCGGCGGGGGTGATGTGGGCGCGGCGCTCACGGCGGATGCGCGCATCAATGGTGTGGCCTTCACCGGCTCAACCGCCACGGCCATGAAAATCCGCAGCACGATGGCGGCCAATTGCGCCCCAGGCACGCCGCTGATTGCAGAAACCGGTGGTCTGAATGCGATGATCGTGGACAGCACGGCCCTGCCGGAACATGCGGTGCGTGACATCATCAATGCCGCGTTCCAATCCGCAGGTCAGCGGTGCTCGGCCCTGCGTTGCCTTTATGTGCAAGAGGATATCGCCGATAACCTCTTGAAAATGCTTAAAGGTGCGATGAATGAGCTGAGTGTGGGTGATCCATGGCATCTGTCCACAGATGTTGGGCCGGTGATTGATGAAGCCGCCTACAACGGGATCGCAAGTCACATCGCCCAAGCCACCAGCGAGGGGCGCATCCTGCATCAGGTGAAAGTGCCATCTACGGGTTATTTCATCCCGCCGACGGCAATCCGCATCAATGGGATCGCGGACATGACCAAAGAAATCTTTGGCCCTGTGCTGCACATCGCGACCTTCAAATCCAACGAGCTGGATGCCGTGATCGACGCGATCAATGCAACCGGCTATGGCCTGACCTTTGGTCTGCACACACGCATTGACGACCGCGTGCAAACGATTGTCGAGAAGGTCCACGCGGGCAACATCTACGTCAACCGCGACCAGATCGGCGCGATCGTCGGTAGCCAGCCTTTTGGCGGTGAAGGTCTGTCAGGGACGGGTCCAAAGGCGGGCGGCCCGCTCTATCTGCCGCGCTTTGCCGCAAGGCCCGCGCCACGGACAGAGGCTGCTTGGTCCGAGGCTGCGGATATGAAAGCGCTGAAAAAGCGTATCGCCGAGGCGAAGGTGCCAACCCCTGCCAAGCCAACCGACCTGCCCGGACCAACTGGCGAATCCAACCGCCACAGCACGCTGGCACGTGGTCCGATCCTTTGTATGGGACCGGGTGCGGATGTCGCACAAGAACAGGTGGCGGCCGTGAAGGCGCTGGGTGGTATCGGGATCAGTACCGAAGGTGGTTTGACCGCCTCGCAACTGAGCGAGATTGCCGATCTGGGTGCTGTGATCTGGTGGGGCGATGCCCAAACCGGACGCGCGCTTGAGACCGCGCTGAGCACACGCGAAGGGCCGATCACAGCGCTGATCACCGGCATGCCTGACGCGGCCCATGTGCTGCATGAACGCCATGTCTGCATCGACACGACAGCAGCGGGCGGAAATGCCGCACTCCTGGCCGAAGTTGCAGAGGTCGCCGCTCCAGCTTTCTCTTGACCGCTGGGGCGGCTTCGGGGACGGTCGCGCTATGTTTCCAATTCGCGACCACAACCCCTCTGAGCGCACGCCTTACGTGACCCTTGCCCTGATGGCACTGAACGTCGCGATCTTTCTGGCGGGGCTCGCCCTGTTTCAGGACCAGCGTGCGCTGTCGCAGCTTTATTACGACTATGCCTTGCTGCCGGTCCGCCTGTCGAATGGTGAAAACTATACAGGCCTTGTGACGTCGATCTTCCTGCACGGCGGCTTTATGCATCTGGCGGGAAATATGCTTTTTCTATGGATTTTCGGCGATAACCTCGAAGATGAAATGGGCCATATCCCGTTTCTGATCTTCTATCTGGTCTGCGGCATTGGCGCGTCACTGGCGCAATACGTGGCCGATCCGTTTTCAACCATTCCCACCGTCGGCGCATCAGGCGCGATTGCGGGGGTCATGGGCGGCTATCTTTTGCTTTTCCCAAAGGCGCGGGTCGATATCTTTATCTTCTTTATCGTGTTCTTCCGCATTTTCCCCATCCCCGCGTGGATCATGCTGGGCCTGTGGTTCGCCATTCAGCTCTTCAGTGGCATCAATGTCGATACCTCGAACGGCGGCGTGGCCTATTGGGCGCATGCGGGCGGTTTTGTGATCGGGGCTCTTCTGACGGTCCCGCTATGGATCAAACGCGGTGGCAGCCTCTTTTGGCGGCAGACACACGGACACCCGCCCCATCCCGAGGCGCAGTATACCCGTAGCAACATCCCGATTGTCAGGCGCTAGGCCTTGCGGATGATCTTGGCGAATGTCTCAAAAATCGGCTCGTTGGCGCAGATCAACTGACCATCGCCCATGATGTCGCCTTCTGGATTGATCGGCTCAAGGATACCGCCTGCTTCGCGCACAATCACAATACCGGCGGCAATATCCCAAGCATTCAAACCGCGTTCCCAAAACCCGTCATAGCGGCCAGCGGCAACATAGGCCAAATCAAGCGCAGCAGCACCGAAGCGGCGCACACCGGCACAGGCAGGCAGAATGCGCGCAAGATCCTGTAGCGTTTGCGGAAGATCCGCACGGCCAGCAAAGGGAAGGCCAGTAGCGAAGACGCTTTCAATCAAGCGATGTCTACCTGACACGCGCAAACGGCTTTCGTTCAACCAAGCACCGCCGCCTTTTTCAGCATAGAACATTTCGTCTTTCACGGGGTCATAAACCACACCCGCAACGATCTGGCCCTTATGCTCAAGCGCGATTGAGACCGCCCAATGGGGCAGTCCGTGCAGGAAATTCGTGGTCCCATCCAGCGGGTCAACGATCCAGCGACGCGTCGGGTCCTCACCGTCAATCTCTTGTCCCTCTTCACCAAGGAAACCATAACTCGGGCGGGCATGCATCAGCTCTTCTTTGATCATCGCTTCTGCGGCTTTGTCGGCGCGGCTGACAAAATCGCCGGGGCCTTTCGTGCTGACTTGCAGGTTTTCGACTTCGCCAAAATCCTTGAGCAAACCGCGGCCTGCCTTGCGGGCGGTTTTCATCATGACGTTTAGGTTTGCGCTGCCAGCCATTTGGGGGGTCCTTCATAGGGGATCAAGCGGGGCGTATAGGCCCTCGGGCTAGGCGGAACAAGAGGCAAGAGGGTGTTCTCGACGATCACTTTTCTTGCGCGTCTTAACGGCTCGTTTGCAGCTTTCGCTCATACCTTCGGATAATGACGCGAGAGACTGCATGCAAAAAAGACTGATTGACCACTTCCTGCACCAAACGCAGATCGCGGGCCACATCTCTGGGCGGGATGTGCCTAAGCGTGTGGCCTCGGCCATTCTGATGATCGGCATCTGCCACCTTGCAGGTTTCGGAGCTCTGGGTTTGATTGTTGGCGCTTGCATCTTTGTTCTGGAAATCATCGCATATCCGATCAACAAACGGGCTTCGCAATTTGAAAATCCCCTCAGCCTGCCCTTGGCGATTACTGTTTTCGGGGTCAATTGGACCGCGATGTTTCCGTTTCTTGGTCTTGGCATTATCCTGTCGGAAAGCGACAGCTTGCCCTTCATCATCGCCGGTTATCTGTGGGTCTTCGGGATTTACATCCATGTGAGCAATACGTTCGGCCTGCTTCCAGTCTATAATTGGAGCCAGATGCTCGTCGCTTTTGCCACCATGTTTCTGATGCTTTGGAACCTGTTAAACAATCCTGCCTTTCAGGCAGACACGCTGGCATGGTTCCTGACGGCGCTCCTTACCTTTGTCTATATAGCCAACACCTTTGACACGATGAACTTGCAAAAAGACACGCATCAGGCGCTTGAACGGGCGCGGCAAGAAGCCAATGCGCGGTTGGCCGATCTTGAGAAACTGTCGCGCAGTGACAGTCTGACCGGCCTGATGAACCGGCGCGCCTTTGATGAAGTGGTCCAAAGCATGATGTATCAGCACGCCAACAAACAGGGCGTGACAGTCTTTTTGATTGATCTGGATGGCTTCAAACCGATTAATGACAGCTACGGACACAAGGCAGGTGACGCCGTCCTATGCGCTATTGCGTCAAGGCTGAGCGCGATCGCCGTGCGTGGCGATCGTGTTGCCCGTGTCGGGGGTGATGAATTTGCTCTGCTGTCGGCAAATATCTCTTCCGTCAAACAAGCCAACACATTCGCGCGCGATCTTATCAACAAGCTGCGCGAAACGATTCCTTTTGAGCAAAAACAGCTTGATGTGGGCATCAGCATCGGCATCGCCCGGCAAGGGCCGGATGCGAACACACCGCCTGAACTGCTGTCGGGCGCGGATCAGGCCATGTATCTGGCCAAGCAAGATTCAAATACCGACATCATGATCTACGACAAGAGCGCGTTTCCCGTGCGTCCCACGCTGAAAGACCGCGAAATTCTACTGGACGCGATGCACAACGGGCAGATCTTGCCCTATTACCAGCCAAAGGTGCGGATCGACACCGGCGAAATCATCGGGTTTGAAGCCTTGTCGCGATGGGAACACCCGACGCACGGCGTACTTGCCCCATCCCATTTTATACCCATGATTAATGAACTGGCACTGCAGGGCAGTTTCATGGCCCATACTGCGGAACTCGTGCTGCGGGACCTTGCCCATATGAAACGTGAGGGGCTCGATCCCGGGCAGGTTTCGATCAACATGTCGGAGGTCACACTGGCCACGCTTTTGGGCCGCAAGGAACTCTTCGGTATTCTCGACCGTTATCCAGAATTGCGTCATCATCTGACATTCGAGATTACTGAGGATATCTTTATCGCACGCTCAAGTGAAATCATACGCCGCTCGATTCAGCTTTTTCGCAATGCAGGCGTGCGCATTTCGCTGGACGACTTCGGCACCGGCTATGCGTCACTTCAGCACCTCAAAGAATTGGAGTTTGATGAACTCAAACTCGACACGGGTTTTGTCCGTGATCTTGGGTTTGATCCTGCCGCAAAAGTGCTGATCGAAGGTCTGGTGACAATCAGCAAAGGACTCAAAGTCGACCTGATTGCAGAAGGTGTCGAGACCGAAGAACAGCGCAACATGCTCCGCGATATGGGGTGCAAATATGTGCAAGGGTATTATTACGGTGCCGCCATGCCCTTTCACGAAACCTGTTTGCGCTTGGATGCGCCAAACCGTAGCCAGCCAGCGCGCTGGGCCAAGACATCAGCGGCTTAGGCGCGCTGCAATTTCACAGCTTCCTGGCGAGCAAGGCGGATCAGGTGCGCCATGAAAGGGCGGCTGGTATCCTCTGCGCGCGTCGCGGCATAAAGCCTGCGCGTGATCCCCTCTTTCGTCAGCGGGCGCGTGACGTAGTCCGAATTAAAACGCACCTGCCGGACAACCCAGTCCGGCAGAACGGCGACACCGCGGTTTGAGGCCACCAACAGCAGAATGACCGCCGTTAATTCCACCTGCCGCACCGCTGCGGGTTCGACTTTTGCGGGCGTTAGCAACTGCGAAAAGATATCGAGCCGCGCGCGATCAACGGGATAGGTGATCAGCGTCTCGCCGCGAAAATCCTCGGCCTCAATCACGGCTTTTTGGGCCAAAGGATGACTGGCCGCCGCCACAAACACAGGTTCATAATCAAAGAGCGGCGTAAAATCTGTCTCTGGCAAATCCTCAGGATCAGAGGACACCACCAGATCAACCTCTTCCTTGCGCAAGGCTGGCAAGGCATCAAACGCAAGGCCAGGGCGAATATCGACGTCAACCTCTGGCCAGGCTTTGCGGAATTGTTCCAACACAGGGAACAGCCATTCGAAACAGGCGTGGCACTCAATCGCGATATGCAATCGTCCCGAACTTCCGGCCACCAGACCTGAAAATTCAGCCTCCAACGCGGCCACCTGCGGCAGGATCTGTTCGGCAGCGGCCAGCATCTTCATTCCGGCAGCGGACAATTTCAGCGGCTTGGAGCGCCGCACGAAAAGCTCAACACCTGCCTGATCCTCGATCCCCTTGATTTGATGTGACAGGGCCGATTGTGTAATGTTCAACTGGTCCGCTGCACGCGCGAGCCCGCCAGTGTCATGAATCGCCTTGATCGTCCGAAGATGTCGAAACTCGATATGCATATATGAGGCGTCCTCATGACTTTGGTGAAGTTTATGAAATTGCGTCAACTTCATACTGATGACAAAAGATCAAAGCAAGCAAGAGGTGCACCAATGTCGAAACCGACCGTTTCCTTCGAATTCTTCCCCCCAAAATCCCTTGAGGGTTCTTTTCGTCTTTGGGACTGCGTCAATACGCTCGCACCTTTGGACCCGACATTTGTCTCGGTGACCTACGGCGCTGGCGGCACCACCCGCAAACTCACGCATGAAGCGGTGACAACGATCCACAAAACGAGCGGTTTGAACGTTGCAGCGCACCTCACTTGCGTTGACGCAACACGCGCCGAGACCTTGCAGATCGCAGAAGATTACGCCGCAGCAGGCGTGCGCGAGATCGTGGCACTACGCGGCGATGCACCCAAAGGTGCAGAGAAATTCACCGCACATCCCGAAGGTTTTGAAAGCTCGGTCGCGCTGATCGCGGCACTGGCCGACATGGGCCAGTTTACCATCCGCGTCGGTGCCTACCCCGAAAAGCACCCCGAGGCGACAGACCACGCCGCCGACATCGCGTTCCTGAAGCGCAAGTTTGATGCTGGCGCGACATCGGCGATCACACAGTTCTTCTTTGAGGCCGAAACGTTCTTCCGCTTCCGTGACGCCTGTGTAAAGGCGGGCATCGACGGCCAGATCATCCCCGGGATCCTGCCGGTTGAAAACTGGAACGGCACCCAGCGCTTTGCAAAACAATGCGGCACGCATATCCCGCAAGTGATTCATGATGCCTTTGAAAACGCCACCCGCGATGGCACCACGGAACTGCTGGCAACAGCTGTCGCGACCGAGCTTTGTGATGATCTGCTACAAGGCGGCGTTGATCATTTGCACTTCTACACACTGAACCGCCCCGAATTGTCACGTGACGTGTGCCATGCCCTTGGTGTGACACCAAAAGTCCAGTTGCAAAACGTAGCCTAACACGCCAGCTTCGGGCGGTAAGCCGTCCGGAGCGCCTATGTTCACTGCCTCAACCCCCGACCAAATACCCGATCTTGAGACAACTCTGTCCATGTCGGGTTTGGAATTCATGCAAGCGATGCAGGAAGGGCGCATTTCGCGCCCGCCGATTTCGGCGCTTATGAATTATTCACTGGAGGCGGTGGAAGAAGGCAAAGTCACCTTCCGCGGCAAGCCCGAATTCCAACACTGCAATCCCGCAGGCGGCGTGCATGGCGGCTGGTATGGCACCTTGCTCGACAGCTGCATGTCCTGTGCCGTGATGACGATGACGCCAAAGGGGTCGGTCTATACGACCCTTGAATATAAGGTGAATTTGGTTGGTGCCATTCCGATCGGGGCCGAGATCCTCGCGACGGGGATCATCGAACACGCCGGGCGATCCACCGGGGTGGCGCGCGGCGAAATTCGCGATGCGACGACGGACAGGCTTTACGCCACCGGCTCAGCCACGTGTCTGATCATGAAATTACGCGGCGACTGAAACAGGCCGTTCATCGCGTCCCAGGTTCCCGCCCAGTCGCGCCTTCAAGGACAACCACATGGATTGCAGGGCCACCCCCACGAATACCACCTTCTGCACTTCGCGCGCGCCTGCCAAAAAGGCCAAAGACCCAATCACGCAGCTGCACGCGCTACCTTTGCTTTGTGGATGGTTTCCCAAACACGGTGCGGTGTGAACGGCATTTCAACCTCGCGCACGCCAACATCCCACAGCGCATCGAGCACAGCATTCGCCATGGCAGCCAGCGCGCCGACGGTCCCTGCTTCGCCGCAGCCCTTCATCCCCATGGGGTTGTAGGTCGAAGGTACACATTCGGTTGAAAACTTGATCATCGGCAGATCATCAGCGCGCGGCATCCCGTAATCCATAAAACTCGCCGTGAGCAGCTGGCCATCCGCGTCAAACACCACCCGCTCGGTCAGCGCCTGACCAATGCCCTGCGCCACACCGCCATGCACCTGCCCTTCGGCCAGCATCGGGTTAATCAGATTGCCGAAATCATCGACGACTGTGTAGCGATCGACGGTGACAACACCTGTTTCGGGATCAATCTCAACTTCCGTAACATGCGCCCCATTCGGAAAGCTACGATTGTCGAGCTTGATCGTCGCTGAATGGCGCAACAGATCATCGCGGCCCGCATCGCGTGCCATATCCGCCACCTCAAGCATTGTGGGCGTCAGGTTCGATCCGGCAATGCGGAACCGTTCATCATCAAAGCTGACGGCGCTGGCATCGACACCTTCGGCATCCGCCAGAAAGGCGGTAAAGCCTTCAAGCATCACATCAACCGCCGCCAGCGTCGCCGTGTTCTGCACAGTGACCGAGCGGGAACCACCCGTACCGCCGCCCGTGGCGATCCGGTCACTGTCGCCCTGCACCACGGTGATTTGACCTGCCGGAATACCGGTTTGGTCGGACAGGAATTGCGCATAAACGGTTTCATGCCCCTGTCCGTTTGACTGGGTGCCGACATAGATCGTGGCCCCCTCGGGTGTGAATTCGACCGCCGTTGTCTCGGACGGGTTCCCGAGGATGCTTTCGATATAATAGCAAAGCCCCTGTCCCCGCAATTTGCCGGACTTGGCCGACGCAGCCTTGCGCGCGGCAAAGCCTGCGCGGTCAGCCTCGCGCCCGGCACTGGCCAGCACCATCGCAAAATCGCCCACGTCGTAGGTCACCCCGGAAACGGTCGTATAAGGAAATTTGGTCGGCGCGATGAAGTTCTTTTCGCGCAACGTCCAAGGATCGACGCCCAACTGCCGCGCTGCCTCATCCATCGTGCGTTCCAGCACAAAAATCGCCTCGGGCCGTCCCGCACCGCGATAGGCGTCAACGGGGGTCGTATTGGTATAAATCCCCCGCGTGCGCATATAGGCGGTCTGCACGTCATAAGTGCCCATCAAGACCTTGGAAAAGAGGTCCGTTTGGATATTTTGCGCGAACTGCGAATTATAGGCGCCCATATTTGCAATCGTATCAATATGATATGCGGTGATCTGATAGTTAGCATCAAAGGCAAGTGTTGCCGTCGTGGTCAAATCCCGCCCGGCATTATCCGACAACATCGCCTCACCCCGGTCGGACATCCAGCGCACGGGGCGGCCTAGCACGCGGGCGGCATGTGCGGCACAAAACGGCTCGGGATAGCGCATCGCCTTCATTCCGAAACCGCCGCCGACATCGGGGGTGGTGACGCGGATATCTGCAGGATCAAGATTGAAGTGGCGGGCCAAGTCACCCTTGGGAACCCAAACGCCTTGCCCGTTCAGCGCAACATGCAGACGACCATCAACAACCTCGGCATAACATCCGCGCGGCTCCATCGCGTTGGCGATGATCCGGTTGTCCATCACATCGACGGTGACGACATGGGCGGCCTCGGCAATGCGGGCCTGCGTTGCGGCCTCATCCCCTAGCCCCCAATCAAAGGCAAGGTTTTCAGGCGCTTCTGCGTGTATGGCCTCGCCGCCGATGGCGAGGTCCACATGCACAGGCAGATCGTCAATTTCGACAAGGATCATCTCTGCGGCATCCTTGGCCGCCGTCAGCGTGTCGGCCACGATCATCGCAATTGCCTCGCCCACATGGCGCACACGACCCCGCGCAAGCAAAGGGCGCTCAGGTGCGGCAGCCATTGACCCATCGCGGTTTTTGACGGTTGATCCGGCAAGCCCCAAAACGACACCGGCCGCCGCAAGATCATCGGCGGTCACAATCAGATGCACGCCGGGCATATCGCGCGCCTCATCAAGATCAAGCGTCGTGATCTCGCCATGGGCCACGGTCGCGCGCAAAAAGTATGCGAAGAGCGCATCTGCGGGCGCAACGTCGTCAACATAGCGGCCATGACCGGTCAAAAACCGCTGATCCTCGACCCGCGTTACCGATTGGCTTTTGCCGAATTTTTCCATTGCTGCACCTCACTTGCTTGAGGCAGACCCTAGCTTTGGATTGGTCCAAGTCCAGCGGCATCGACCAAAAGCCACTTTTCCACGGGTCAGGTGGGTTTAAACCCACCTTACTCTTCCCCTTGCCCCATCAGCGCGTTATTTGCCCTGCGTACACAGCAAGGACCAAACCGATGCCGATGGAAAAGACATTCGACGCCAAAACCGCAGAACCCCGCCTCTATGAGATGTGGGAAAAGGCAGGCGCTTTCAAAGCAGGCGCGAATGCCAGCCGCGATGAAACCTTTTGCATCATGTTGCCGCCCCCTAATGTGACGGGCCACTTGCACGTCGGACACGCCTTTAACCACACAATCATGGATATGCTAACCCGTTGGAAGCGGATGCAGGGCTATGACACGCTGTGGCAGCCGGGACTGGACCATGCGGGGATCGCGACGCAGTTGATGGTGGAAAAAGACCTTGCTGCAAAAGGCCTGCCAAAGCGCACCGAAATGGGGCGCGAGAAATTCCTTGAGAAAGTCTGGGAATGGAAGGCGGCCAACGGCGGGCAGATCGAACAACAAGCGCGCCGCTTGGGCGACAGCATGGATTGGTCCCGCTCGGCCTTTACCATGTCGGGTGCCGAAAGCGCGCCTGCAACGGAAAAACCCGGCAATTTCCACGATGCCGTGCTCAAAGTCTTTGTCGAGATGTACAACAAAGGCCTGATCTATCGCGGCAAGCGTCTGGTCAACTGGGACCCGCATTTCGAGACCGCGATTTCCGATCTTGAGGTCGAAAATATCGAAGTCGACGGCCACATGTGGCACTTCAAATACCCGCTGGCCGGTGGCGAGACCTATGAATACGTCGAGAAAGACGAAGACGGCAACGTCACCCTGCGCGAAACGCGCGATTACATTTCCATCGCCACGACCCGCCCCGAAACAATGCTGGGCGACGGTGCAGTTGCAGTGCACAAAGACGACGAACGCTATGCGCCAATCGTGGGCAAGCTGTGCGAAATCCCCGTGGGTCCCAAAGAACAGCGCCGCCTGATCCCGATCATCACAGACCCCTACCCCGATATGAATTTCGGCTCGGGTGCTGTGAAAATCACCGGCGCGCATGACTTTAACGACTACGAAGTCGCCAAGCGCGGCAACATCCCGATGTATGCGCTGATGGATACCAAGGGTGCTATGCGCGCCGACGGCAAACCATACGCGGAAGAGGCCGCAACGGCCCAAGCCATCGCCAATGGCGAACTAGAGTTTGACGAAGCGATGATCGCCGCGATGAACATGGTCCCCGAAGAGTACCGCGGGCTGGACCGGTTCGAAGCGCGCAAGCGCGTGGTTGCGGATATCACGGCGGAAGGCAACGCGGTGATGGTGCCAAATCCACGCGTGGGTTCCACCCACCCTACGGAGGACGATGGTAGGGTGGGTGACAACCCACGCGATGACGAACCCGCCATGATCCCCTTCGTCGAGGACAAGAAAATCATGCAGCCCTTCGGCGACCGTTCCAAAGTGGTGATCGAGCCGATGCTGACCGACCAATGGTTCGTCGACACCGCCAAAATCGTCGGCCCCGCGCTGGATGCGGTGCGCGAAGGGCGCACCAAGATCATGCCGGAAAGCGGCGAGAAGGTGTATTACCACTGGCTGGAGAATATCGAGCCTTGGTGCATCTCGCGTCAACTGTGGTGGGGGCATCAGATTCCGGTTTGGTATGGCCTCGATCTTGGTGTCGAAGACGAACACAATCCCTCGGGCGCGTTGGATGAAGTGCAGATCCTTGGCCTTCTGCTTGAAGGTTTGGTGCATCGCGGCACGGTCATGCACAGCGGACCAGATTTTGACAGCGTCAAGCCGGATTTCGTCTTCGACAACGCCGATGTCCCCAGCCCTCTCAGCCACGCCGAGATCATTGAGGTCGCCGATAAGGCCGAAGCGATTGATCGCTTCTCTGCCAGCTTGGCCGAATACAACGTGACACAAGACCCGACCGGACTGGTCTATCCGGTCTGGCGCGACCCCGACGTCCTCGACACATGGTTCTCCTCCGGCCTCTGGCCTTTCGGCACGCTGGGCTGGCCTGAAGACACCGAGGCGATGAAATACTTCCCCGGCGATGTCCTTGTCACCGGTCAGGACATCCTGTTCTTCTGGGTCGCCCGCATGATGATGATGTCCGAAGCGATCATGGGGCAGGAACCGTTCCACACCGTCTATCTGCACCAGCTTGTCCGCGACGCGAAGGGCGAGAAGATGTCCAAGACCAAGGGCAATGTAATCGACCCGCTGGACATGATCGACGCCTACGGCGCCGACGCCCTGCGCTTTTCCAACGCGCAGATGGCCGCACTCGGTGGCGTACTGAAAATCAGCGAAGACCGGATCAAGGGCTACCGCAACTTCGGCACAAAACTCTGGAACGCCTTCAGCTTTGCCGAACACTACGAAATCGCCTACCCCGGCGATGCGGCGCGGCCTGAGGCCACCCAGACGCTGAACAAATGGATCATCGGCGAAACCGGCAAAGTCCGCGAAACCGTCGACGCGGCGATGGAAGCCTATCGTTTCAACGACGCCGCCGATGCGCTTTATGCCTTCACATGGGGCAAGGTCTGCGACTGGTATCTGGAATTTTCGAAACCCATCCTTCAAGGCGAGGATGCAGCAGCCAAGGCCGAGACCGAACAAACCCTGCGCTGGGTACTGGACCAATGCCTGATCCTGCTGCACCCCATCATGCCCTTCATCACCGAAGAGCTTTGGCAACAGGCGGACAGCCGCAGCAAAATGCTGGCCCACGCCGACTGGCCGACCTACACCGCCGAGGCACTTGTCGATGCCGATGCTGACCGCGAAATGAACTGGGTGATCGGGCTGATCGACAACGTCCGCTCTGCGCGCGCACAGGTGCATGTGCCTGCGGGTGCAAAGGTGCCGCTTCTGGTCACAGGCCTCGACGCCAAAGGACAATCGGCATGGGACAACAACCATGTGCTCATCCAGCGCCTCGCGCGGATCGAAAGCCTTGCCCATGTGGATGACTTCCCCAAAGGCTGCGTCACCATCCCGATGGAAGGCGGCACCTTTGGCATCCCGCTGGCCGATCTGATTGATGTGGCCGAGGAAATCGCGCGTCTCGAAAAAACAATGCAGAAACTGGGCAAAGAGTTGGGTGGCCTGCGCGGGCGTCTGAACAACCCCAAATTCGTGGAATCCGCCCCCGATGAGGTTGTGGCCGAGGCCAAAGCCAATCTCGCGCTTCGCGAAAACGAAGAAGCCCAACTCAAAGCCGCCATCGCGCGCCTGCAAGAGATTGGCTAGATCCAAAGGGGGGCGGTCCAGCCACTGCCCCCTGACTTTCTATGTCCGATCAAACTTCCGGTCGCCATTTTTGCGCCATTGGTCCGAGCGACAATGGCGACGGCAGCGCTACGGCACCACACGCTCGACAGCGCGCATCATCCCCAACGCTTTATCATAGACCAACGTCAAAATCCGCCGTCCACCCGCCTTGCCTGCCACCTGCGGGACCGCACGCACCGCAAGGGCCGCGCCAGAACTGACCAAAAACCCACGTCTACTCAATTTCATCCGAGATCACCCTTATTGCGAACCATTCTCACATATGAACAGTTGCGCAGAATTCAAGCAAACGGTTATCTGACCCCATGACAAAACCTGCCCTTACCCCCTTGGCCGAAAGCCTGCCCGCCTCGGTTCCTTTCGTTGGCCCCGAAGCGCAAGAGCGCCAGATGGGTCGCCCCTTTGTTGCGCGGCTTGGTGCAAATGAAAGCGCCTTTGGCCCCTCGCCCAAAGCCATTGCCGCAATGCAAAAGGCCGCGGGCGAGGTCTGGATGTACGGCGATCCCGAAAGCCATGCCCTGCGCCATGCACTTGCTGCGCATCACAGTGTAGACCCTGCGAACATTATGGTCGGTGAAGGGATTGATGCCCTCTTGGGCCTTCTGGTGCGGCTCTATGTCGGTGCGGGTGATGCGGTCGTCACCTCTGCGGGCGCCTATCCGACCTTCAACTATCATGTCGCCGGTTTCGGCGGGACGCTGCATACCGTGCCTTACAAGGGCAATTATGAAGACCCCGACGCGCTGATTGCAAAAGCAACCGAAGTCTCTGCCAAGCTGATCTATATCGCCAATCCGGACAATCCGATGGGCAGCTGGCATCAGGCAGATGTGATCCAAGATATGATTGATCGCCTCCCGCTAGGCTGCATGCTTGTACTCGATGAGGCCTATATCGACCTCGCCCCGGACGGCACCGCGCCTGCGATTGATCCGGCTGCACCAAACGTCATCCGGATGCGGACGTTTTCCAAAGCCCACGGTATGGCAGGCGCACGCGTCGGCTATGCGATCGGCGCAGCAGAGGTGATCAACGGCTTTAACAAGGTCCGAAACCACTTCGGCATGTGCCGGATCAGCCAGGAAGGCGCGCTGGCCGCACTGCAAGATGCTGACTGGCTAACGCATGTGCAGGCTGAAGTTGCAAAAGCACGGGATCGGATCGGCGCGATTGCCAAAGAGCATGGCTTGGCCCCCCTGCCCTCAGCCACCAATTTTGTCACGATTGATTGCGGAAAGGACGGCGATTTCGCACGTGCGGTGCTGGCCGCCCTTGTCGCGGATGGCATCTTTGTGCGGATGCCCTTTGTGGTCCCACAGGACCGCTGCATCCGTGTCAGCTGTGGGACGGAGGCACAGATTGACGCCTTCGCACAGGCCCTCCCAAAGGCGCTTGCGCGTGCACACGAAAAATTAGGGTGATTTTTATTTTGGGCCGATTATCTTTCTAAGATCATAGAAAGATTAGTCATGTCGCATCACCGCCCGATCCAAGCCGTTGAAGACTATACAGATGCGTTTCTGGGTACGCTCTGGGTCTTTCTCTTTATGGGCTTTTGGGTGATCGCGGCGGCCGTCGGCTACGTCTGGGTTGCCGTAACGGCCTATGGGCTGCACCATTTCTTCAAGTGGATTGATCGTCTCAAAAACGGCTAGGCGCGCGTCGCCACGGCCTGCGCCGCAGCGGACAAAGCGCCATCTCCATGCGGGATACCCAACGCCTTGAGCCCGGCTTCAATCGTGCCAAGCGCACCCATGATCATATGGGCATTCACATGCCCCATGTGACCAATCCGGAAATAGGCATCGGCGGGCGCACGGCCCAAACCAATCCCGAGTGTCAGACCACATTTGTGTTCGCACCAGTGGCGCAGCGCATCCCCATGGGGTGATCCGATACTGACAGATGTCACAGCATGTGAACGGTGCGCGGGATCGGCGATATTCAGATGCATCGGCCCCTCTGCAGCCCAATGATCAAAGGCGGTCCAGATCACCTGTGCCAGCTTTTCATGCCGTGCAAAAACGTTCTCCAAACCCTCGGCCTTGATCAGATCAAGCGCTGTGCGCAAGCCGTAAAGGTGGTGCGTCGGGGCGGTACCGTCGAAATACTGGAAATAGAATTCGGGGTTCGTGCGCGGCCGCCAGTCCCAGTAGGTCGTGACACGGTCACCACGGGCGGCATCCGCTTTGGCGTTAAACCAGACAAAGCTAACGCCCGCAGGTGTCATCAACCCTTTTTGGCACCCTGAAACCATCACGTCGACGCCCCATGCGTCCATCTCAAACCGGTCACACCCCAGCGATGCAATACAGTCCGCCATCAGCAATGCGGGATGCCCGACACGGTCCATCACGTCCCGCAGGCCTGCGATATCATTCTTAACGCTTGTCGATGTATCGACATGCACAGCGAGGACCGCCTTGATCCGGCCCTCTTTGTCTTGGGCCAAGACCTCTTCTACCTGCGCAAGGCCAATCGGGGACTGTGCGCCATAATCGATGGTCTCTACCGTAGCGCCCAGCCCCGCCGCCATTTCACCCCAGCCGATACAAAACCGGCCGGTCGCCAGTACCAAAACAGTGTCACCGGCCGAAATCGTGTTGGCAAGGGCGGCTTCCCACGCAGCGTGGCCGTTCCCGATATAGATGGCCACGTTGCCGTCGGTCATCGCAACGTCCTTAAGATCCGGTACAAGACTGTGGGTCAAATCATGCAGTTCGCCCTCATAAATGTTTGGCGAAGCGCGGTGCATCGCCCGCAATACTGCATCGGGAATGACGGACGGACCGGGAATAGCCAGATAGGCACGACCTTGGGACAACGACATGTGCGGGGGCTTTCTGATGTTACATGGCGGGACTTTAATGCGGCACAGTGCAACGTCAACCTTGCCTTGCTTGCCCTACTACCCCATTTCCGCGTAGACGATAGTTAGCCCAGATCGCAAAAGGCCGTTGATGCCCCCTCCTATCCCAAAATCCGGCTCGGAAAAGCGGCAATCCGCCACCAAACTCTTTGCTTGGCTCTGGCGCGATTATTTGCGGGAACACAAATGGCTGCTCGCCGCTGCCGCCGTTCTGATGATGATCGAAGGGTCAATGCTGGCGCTGATCAGCCGCATGATCCAACCGATGTTTGACGATGTTTTCGCCCAAGGTGACCGGAACGCGCTCTACTTCGTGGGTTTCGGGATCATGGGGATCTTTTTTGTTCGCGCGCTCACATCCTCTGGCCAACGCATTTTGCTGCAATGGATCCAGCAACTCGCTTCGGCCGCTATGCGCAAACATTTACTGCGGCACCTGATGTCACTCGACAGTGGTTTTTTTCAGATCCATCCACCAGGGCAGTTGATTGAGCGGGTGCAGGGCGATGTCGGTGTCATCAACAGCGTCTGGAGCAGCTTGCTGACAGCCGTAGCGCGCGATCTGGTTTCGTTGATTGGTCTGCTGGCCGTCGCGATCTGGATTGACTGGAAATGGACCTTGATCGCCATCATTGGCATCCCGCTTTTGATCCTGCCATCACTTCTGGTGCAGGCCTATATTCGTCGCCGCTCGCGAAACGCGCGCGAAATCGCGGGCAACATCTCAACCCGTCTTGATGAGGTTTTTCATGGCATTAACCCGATCAAGCTCAACGCACTCGAAACCTATCAGGCAAAGCGATATGATGCGCTGATCCAGCAGGGTATTGGGGCGAACATGCGCACGACGGCGGGGCAAGCGGCAGTTCCTGCATTGATCGATATCATGACCGGAATCGGATTTCTTGCCGTTTTGCTTTATGGCGGGGCCGAGATTATCTCAGGCGAAAAGACCAACGGCGAGTTCATGGCGTTCTTTACGGCCATGTCGCTCGCCTTTGATCCGCTGCGCCGCCTTGGCCTCATGAGCGGGCAATGGCAGATGGCCGCCGCCAGCGTTGAACGGCTGCAATATGTGCTGAACCTCAAACCAACCATCCTGTCGCCCGCCAAGCCGAAAAAAATACCGGCTGTTGCCCCGACGGTTGCGCTGGATAATGTCTCGCTGAACTACGGTGAACTGCCCGTGCTGCGTGGGGCCAGCTTTGTCGCCGAAGCGGGCAAGACGACCGCTTTGGTCGGCGCATCCGGTGCAGGCAAAAGCACGGTCTTTAACGTCCTGACCCGACTGGTGGAACCCCGCGAAGGGGCCGCGATTGTCGGGGATGTCCCGATCACCGACTATGAACTGGCCGATTTGCGCAGTTTGTTTTCCGTCGTCACCCAGGATGCCGCGCTTTTTGACGAAACCTTGCGCGACAACATTCTGCTGGGGCGCGAAGGGGTGGATGAAGCACATCTGAAATCTGTTCTTGATGCAGCCCATGTCAGTGACTTCCTGTCCTCACTGCCTAACGGGCTCGACAGCCCCGCCGGACCGCGCGGGTCAAACCTGTCTGGTGGCCAACGCCAGCGGGTGGCCATCGCCCGCGCCTTGCTGCGTGATACGCCGATTTTGTTGCTGGACGAGGCGACAAGCGCACTGGATACAAAATCCGAAGCAATCGTGCAGCGGGCCCTCGAAAAGCTCCAGACGGGGCGCACGACATTGGTCATCGCGCATAGACTTTCGACGATCCGCAATGCAGATTCTATTGTCGTGATGGACCACGGCCGCGTTATAGATCAAGGCGACCATGAAACACTTTTGGCACGCGGCGGCATTTACGCCGACCTGCACCGCCTGCAATTTTCACAAACAGAGAGCAACGATAATGTCTGACAGGACCGTCCTTTCCATTAGTGGCGATGACCGCGTGTCATTCCTACAAGGGTTGGTCACGAATGATGTGACCCGGGCCGATGGCACGATCATCTACACCGCGCTGCTTACCCCACAGGGCAAATTCATTGCCGACTTCTTTGTCATTGGTGAGCAAGACCGCCTGCTGATTGATGTCGCCACATCACATGCGCAAAAGCTCGGGCAGCGGTTGATGATGTACCGGCTACGCGCCGCAGTGACGATTGATCAGACCGATCTGATTGTGTCGCGCGGCACGGGTGCAAAACCGGATGGCGCCTATGCAGACCCGCGCCATGACGCGCTTGGATGGCGCGCCTATGGTGACAGCGATATCAGCGATCAGACGAATTGGGATGCGCTCCGTGTCGAAAACCTGATCCCAGAAACCGGCATTGAGCTCGACGACGAGACATATGTGCTGGAAGCTGGCTTTGAGCGGCTGCACGGTGTGGATTTCAAGAAGGGCTGTTTTGTCGGCCAGGAAATCGTCGCCCGGATGAAGCACAAAACAACGCTGAAGAAGGGGTTGGCACTGGTCTCTGTTGCAGGCGATGCCACCACTGGCGATCCGATTACATCAGACGGGAAACCTGTAGGCACTTTGCACACAGTTGCGGGCGACAAGGCCCTCGCGTTTTTGCGCTTTGACCGCGCCGAAGGCGCGATGCAGGCAGGCGAGGCAACCCTCACCCGCCTGAAGTAGGTTTAGGCGCGTTCGGCGTATTCGAACGTTTCTGTGTTCACCACGATATCTTCGTCCTGCCCCACGAAAGGCGGGATCATCACGCGCACGCCATTGTCGAGCACCGCAGGCTTAAAGCTGTTTGCCGCTGTCTGGCCCTTTACCACCGGCTCGGTCTCCACAACTTTGCAGATGACTTTCTGGGGCAAGCTGACGTTCAGCGCCTCTTCGCCGTAGTATTCAATTTTGACCATCATACCGTCCTGCAGGAACGGGCGGCGGTCGCCAAGAATATCGGCAGGCAATGCAATTTGCTCATAGGTGTCGCTATCCATGAAAGTCAGCATATCGCCTTCTTCAAACAGGAACTGCTGATCTTTCTGGTCCAGACGCACACGCTCGACCTTGTCAGCAGAGCGGAAACGTTCGTTGAGTTTGCGACCATCGCGCAGGTTTTTCAGTTCCACCTGTGCAAAGGCACCGCCTTTACCGGGCTTGACGTGGTCAACTTTTACAGCGCCCCAAAGACCGCCCTCGTGTTCAAGGACATTGCCGGGACGAATTTCATTACCGTTAATTTTGGGCATGGGTCTGAGGCTCTTTAGATTGTTAAGAAGGTTGAAAGGTTTTGTTCGCAGCCTATATCCAGCTGGTGGGGAGCTGGCAAGTTCAACCAATCGGAGCCTCTTTTTGGCGCGCGAGCTATGCGCACAGCGCATATCTGCCATTCCAAAAGAGAACCCCCGAATCGGATCAAAACAGGCATAAGGGCCCCTACGCGGGAACTACAAGAGCAAAAAAAGGGAAACATGATGAGAGATTTCGTCGACGGTACAGCCTTTAACAACGAACAAGGCAACCGTGCCCGCAAACTCTTTGCTGCCGTGGTACTGGCAGCTCTCGACGATGCTATTGCAGATGACAAGAAATACGGAAACGGTCCAGAGCAAATCGCACGCTGGGCGCGGTCACGTGATGGCCGTGAAGTTTTGTCATGTGCGGGTATCGACCCGAATGAGCGGGTTGTAAGCGGTTTGATGGAATTCGTGGGTAAAGGTGTACGGACTTCCGTCGCACTGTCACGCGAAGAAAGTGAACGCCGCAATGCAGCCGAGCAAGAGGCACGTGCTGCTTAGGTTTCGACCGGCAGTTTTGCGTTAAAGACGCGGCCCAGTGGGCCGCGTTTTTTGTTTCAGCCCCCCGCGAACAGTATGGCGAAGAGGATCAGGGTGCGCATGCACTTGTGGCCAGCCATGTATGCCTGCCCTACCATATGATCTCACCCGAAAATCAGATGCGCTGCTGTGTTCATCCTCTTTCCCCGCGCCCGTCGCACCCCTATGAAGTGACCCAAAGGAGTACCGATGACCAAAGCGATCATGATCCAAGGGGCCGGCTCGAATGTTGGCAAATCCATGCTCGTGGCGGGCATTGCGCGCGCCTGCGTTAAGCGCGGCATGTCCGTGGCCCCCTTCAAGCCACAGAACATGTCCAACAACGCAGCCGTGACAGCAGATGGTGGGGAAATCGGGCGCGCGCAGGCGTTGCAGGCTTTGGCCTGTGGGCTGGAACCGATGGTCGATATGAACCCCGTGTTGCTGAAACCCGAAACCGATATCGGCGCGCAGGTCATC
Organism: uncultured Alphaproteobacteria bacterium; assembly: GCA_942490805.1. Lineage (GTDB taxonomy): Bacteria > Pseudomonadota > Alphaproteobacteria > Rhodobacterales > Rhodobacteraceae > Yoonia. Next base: position 55,120 of record CALNYU010000007.1, read on the forward strand.
GTGCAGGGCAAACGCTTTGCGACGATGAAAGCGCGCGATTACGGCAAACAGAAAGCAAAACTACTGCCCCCGGTGCTGGAAAGTTTCCAACGCATTGGCGCAGGCCGCGATCTGGTGATTGTCGAAGGCGCAGGTAGCCCCGCCGAGGTGAACCTGCGCGCAGGCGATATCGCCAACATGGGCTTTGCCTGTGCTGCCAATGTGCCTGTCGTGCTGGTGGGCGACATTGATCGGGGCGGCGTGATTGCACAACTCGTCGGCACCCATGCCATCCTCCCGCCCGAGGACCTCGCCCTCATCAAAGGCTTTGCCATCAACAAATTCCGCGGTGATCCGACGCTCTTTGCCGCAGGCATGGATATTATCGCCGAACGCACGGAATGGGCCCCGCTGGGGATCGTGCCTTGGTTCGCGGACGCGTGGAAATTGCCTGCCGAGGACGTGATGGACATTGCCAGTCGCAAGGGCGGTGCGATCAAGATTGCCGTACCCCGCCTGAACCGTATCGCAAACTTTGACGATCTCGATCCGCTGACCGCAACACCCGATGTGACCGTCGAGATCATCGAGGCGGGCCGCCCGCTTCCCGGTGATGCGGATCTGGTCATTATTCCCGGTTCGAAATCCACGATTGCCGATTTGGCGCATTTCCGCGCGCAAGGGTGGGACATTGACCTGCAGGCGCATGTGCGGCGCGGTGGGCATGTCTTGGGCATTTGCGGCGGCTATCAGATGCTGGGCCAAGAGATTATCGACGATGATGGGATCGAAGGCGCGCCTGCGCGGGTCGCGGGGCTTGGCCTTTTGGATGTCCGCACGGTTATGGCCCCGCAAAAACGGCTTGCCCTCTCCAACGCCTCATATCTGCCCAGCGGGGACGCGGTGAGCGGCTATGAGATCCATATCGGTCAGACGGATGGTCCGGACTGCGCACGCGCATGGCTGTCGCTGGACGGGCGTGGTGAAGGGGCGGCGTCACCCGATGGGCGGGTGATGGGGTGCTATCTGCATGGTCTGTTTGCGGCTGATGCGTTCCGCGCGGCGTTTCTGGCCGATATCGGCAAACCGGTCACGCACCATGATTATGCGCGAAGCGTCACAGACACGCTTGATGCGCTGGCTGACCATCTGGAAACCCATATGGACATCGACACGCTACTTGCCTTGGCGCATTAGACTTGGCCCATCTCACGGCTGGTCAGAACGCGGTTGATCTCGCGGCGGACCAGTTTGCGCACATTGCGGGTGATCCGTTCGCCAAGCTCTCCGCCGAGTTCATCATGGACAATCTCGGCCACGAGGCGCCGCAGCGCTTCTTCATCAAGCGCGGACATCACCGAGGAAGCCACAGCATCTTTGGTTGCTTCAATGGCCGGATCTGAAACCAACTCGGCTTGCACGGACTGTGGCGTATGCGCATCAGTTTTCTGCTCTGAATGGACGAAAGGTGGCTCTGGTTCAGCTACATGCGCCGAATCATTCTGCGGCTTCTGGAAGGCGCTTGCAGCCCATGCAGACTTGGCAAAGCTCTCGCCCTCGTCGGCTTCCCAGTCATCAAACTGGGCTGTCACTGCGGCCTCTAGCTCTGCAATGGTGGCTTCCAGCCCTGCTTTGTCATAGGTCTTGACCGGAGGCAAAGGCTTTACCCCAACGGCCGGCTTTTCGCCCCCTTGCGCCGCATTTGCTGGTTTTTTTGAGGGATCGGCATCGTCAACCCGCAAGTCTGGCGTGAGAATAAGCCGGTCCAACAGGATCCGCGAACGCGAACGTTGCGGTTCTTTATGCGAGACGAAATCACGCACTGACGATACGAGGTCATCAATGTCTTCATCCTGCGCCATCTTGGACATCCTGCTCATCCCGAATTTGCACCCAGTTGCAGGATTTTAGCGAAGGCGCAGGGCCCGGACAACTGTGCGATTACTCTTTTCCAATCGCCTGCAAAACACGGTCCAGCGCAGCACCCTGTGAAGAGAGGGCCGTTGGCGCATCTTTGACCAGATTATAGTAGGCTGACGGGTCATATTGCTGCACAGGCAGGTTCAGATGATCGGCGGTCAAAAGCCCCATGGCCGACAAAAGCGCATAGGATGCGATCACTTCGTTTGACTGCGCCGCGATCCGGTTTGCCCGCGCATCAAGCAGTTCCTGTTCCGCGTTCAACACGTCCAATGTGGTGCGTGAGCCAAGCGTTGCTTCCTCGCGCACACCCTCGAATGCAATGCTGGCCGCACTGATCTGTTGTTCCGAGGCCTGCCGCGATGCCCGTGCAACCTGCAGCGACGCATAGGCGTTGCCGACTTCCTGTTCGACGCCGATCACACGCAGGTGCAGCCCTGAACGTGCCGCATCACGGTTGGCCTGCACTTGGCGGAACTGGCTCAGGATCTGGCCACCGCGATAAATCGGGCCACCGATGCTGAGGCCAACCTGGGCCGAGGTGTTCGCTTCTTCGTCCGCGCCAACCGACCCGCTCAAAGAGACCGAAGGCCGTGTGGCAGATTCTGCGCGACGGATATTGATCTCGGCGGCGGCAACCGAATGCTGCGCCTCAAGCACACTGGGGTGGTTGCGAACGGCAAAGGATTTAGCATCGTCAAGCGTCCGCGACACCGGCGCAGGGCTGACGGAACGTGCACCCGCAGGCGCGCGTCCGATGGCAGCTTGGTATTCTTCAGCAGCACGCGCCAAATCACCCTGGGCTGCGGCCAAAAGGCTGCGCGCCGCAGCAAGACGTGCCTCGGCGAGTGCCACATCTGTCCGTGTCACCTCGCCCACGTCAAACCGGTCTTGCGCTGCGCGGAATTCCTGCGTGATCAGGCGCACGTTATTCTGGCGCAACTGAACAAATTCGCCTGTGCTAACAACATTCATATAAGCCTGCACTGCGCGTAGCAGCACATCCTGCTCAACGCCGCGCAAGGACTGCCGTGTGCCCAGCACCACTTCTTTCTGGGCCTCAATCCCAAGTCGACCGACACCGAAATCAAAGAGCGTCACATCCCCCGAAATCTGCGCCAGAACCGAGTCAGTTGTCGTCACCACGGGCACTTCAACGCGCCTTTTCGTGGCAGAAATCGACCAATTGATCACCGGCAAGGTCGCCGCAACCGATTGCGCCACACCTTCGTCTGCCGCGCGCAGCAGGGCGCGGTTCTGCTCAAGCAGGCCCGAGTTGTTGTAGGCTGCGGCCAAGGCATCAGCCAGAGTGTCCGCCCTCAGTGCGGGTGCGCCGATAAATGTCAGCGCGATCGCGACAACGGCCAATCCCTTACGTTTAATCATGCGAAACTCCAACGCTCTTCAAAGTAAATACGTAAAGACCAACGCGACCGATCACTCCTCAGAGTGCAAAGGCGCGATGTTTTTCAAAACCCTTCAGCACCGGCGCGCTGGCATTGAACGAAAAGCGCCAGTTCACGACGCCGTCAATCTTATAGCCAATGCGCACGACGCCCAGCGTGCCTTCGGCAAAGACAGCCGCAATCCGCCCGCCTTCGCGCAGCTGGTCCAAAAGCGCCGCAGGCACCTGTTCTGCGCCGCCTTGCAGGATAATCACATCATAGGGGCCAGATTTGGCGGCACCTTCTGCCAAGGGTCCAAACATCACTGCCGCGTTGTCGGCGCCCTGCCCCGAAAGAATCGACTGCGCTTCTTCGGCGCGTGCCTCATCATCCTCAACGGCCACGACAAAATCACACATACGCGACAAAACGGCGGTGGAGTATCCAAGACCACAGGCCACATCGAGCACAACATGGCCCGGCTGGATATCCAGCGCGTCAATCATCTTGGCCAATGTCCGCGGCTCAAGCAGGACCCGACCACCACCAATATCAAGGTTTTCACCAACGTAAGCCGCTTCACGCTTGCCATCTGGTACAAATGCTTCGCGTGGTACGGCAAGCATTGCATCAATGATTGGGAACTTGGTCACATCAGAAGGACGCACCTGCGTGTCGACCATCATTGTGCGGCGGGAGGCATAGTCAGTCACGATCTAAACTCTTTCGTTCAGTTTGCTTAATATGTCATGCCATAGATGGCACATCGCAGCAACATTGAACATCGCAGAAACCGGCACAACAAGACAAAGCCCGCCGCCTGCGCCGCATCTTTGTTATCTCTTTGCCTGCTACACCCTGCGGTGGCATCAATTGGATTATCGCGCGCTGCGGCTGACAACCTCGTAACGGCCACCGGCGCCATTGATCTCGCGGCTGTCAAGCAGGTCGAACCCCGTCAGATCCAGCGCGTCCAGATGGCGCTTGCGCCCTGCAATAACGATCGGGCTATCCGAAGCAATAAGCGCCTCCAGCGCATCCTGACTGTCAATCTGCACCACATCGCGATCGGCATAATAAGAAAAAATGCCAGGGTAGGTCCGATAGGCCACGGGGGTATAGCCCTCTTCGGCAAGCCGGCCAAGATGCTCGGCCGTGATGCGGGTCGATGCGCTTTCGTTCATCCCGGGCAGCAGGACCGCGGCAAGCACGAGGCTCCACCCCACCATCACAGCCGATTGTACCAACAAGGGTGTCTGACCTGCTTTGCGCAACCAGATCAGCAGGCCCGCAAGCACGACCAAAAGCCCACCACAAAGCAGCGCGCCAAGCTGATAGTCCGCCGCATCTTGGCTGAAAGAGAACGCCATCAATGCAGCACCAAAGAGCCCCATCACCCCAGCGACACCCACCCAGGCGCGCGGCACAAAGCCTGACGCAAGCAGCGCACCAATCAGCAGGGACACCTGCACCAGAATTGGCAGCACGTAGACCCCGACTTTGCCATCGAGGAGCGACAGCGTCACGAAATGCGCGAAAGCACCGATGGCAAGGATGCCAACAGCATTCAATTCGCGGCGGCCTTTCCACATCGCAGCAGGCCATTGCAAAACACGGCTCCAAGGCAATGCCAGCGCAAAGCCGGTCCAGGGCAAAAGCAACACAGGCAGCACGATGAAGTAATAGATGAAGGGTTCGCTATGGTGGAACGTATCCGTCGCCCTTGCGACCACTTGCTGGCCAATGATCTGATCGCGGAAAAACGCCCAGCCCTCGACCAGAATGATACCAAAGGCCCAGCTTGCCATCACCAGCACGGCCAACAGCAAACCCAAGAGCGTCGTCAACCGCAGGATCGCCGCCCCGCGTCCGGCCCAAAGTGCCGCACCCCAGACGGCGACCAAGGGCAACAAAAGACCAAGCGGGCCTTTCACCAGCACCGCAAGTCCAGCTAACGCAAAGCCGAGGTAGGCAAATTTGGCCGCCTCCCCGTTGTAGTAGTACCGGTGCAAATAGGCCTGTCCGCCCATCATCAGCGCCACAAAAAGCAAATCCATGCGCACATAGTGGAGTAGGAAAACCATGCCAAAGAGACTGAGCTGCACCAACATACCGGCAGCAAACCCTGAACGACCAATGCCAACAGCGCTGGCCAGCGCACGCATGGCGAACAGCAAAAAGATCGCAGAAACAGCAGAGCCCAACCACATCAGACCCGGCATCTCGACACCGGGGATCAGATCGAGCGCCGCGAGAAGGAGAAAGTAAACGGGCGGCTTGTCCGGGTAGGCCTCACCGTTGAGGTTCAGAACGATCCAGTGGCCATCGCGCACGAGATTTGAATAGACTTCCGCATAGCGGACCTCATCAGAAAACCAGAGCCAGCGCGCATCCAAAACAGGCAGCGTTTGCGCGAAAATCAACGCGATCCCGATCAGGATCGGGAAGCGCACGACAATATCCCATAGCTTTGTCATCTTATCCCAAACGCTCACGACGGATCAGCCAAAGATTGCGCGAATAAATCACCACGCCCATGGACTGCCCCAAAATAAAGACCGGATCGCCACGGTAGATCGCGTAAGAGAGTAGCACCGTGCCGCCAACAATAGAGAAATACCAAAAGGCGACAGGAACGGTCGACCGACCCGCCTTTTCAGATGCGATCCATTGCACCAAGAACCGCGCGGTAAAGGCCATCTGCCCGCCAAGGCCGACCATGACCCACGTGAATTCGGCCCAACTGTCGACATTCAAAAACTCAAACATGGGGCAACTTTCCCGAATTGTGCTGCAGCACTTGAGACATTTTATTCACGCGCTTGCGGCGGCGGATCAGCCAGCTGACCCCGATCAGATCAAAGATCCCGACAAGCCCGCGCTGGAAATTGTTGTACTTCGACCGGCCTGCGCCGCGTTCGCGGTGGCTGACATCTACGTGCGTAATGTCCCATCCGTCACGAATAAACAAAGCAGGCAAATAGCGGTGCATGTGGTTGAAAAGCGGCAGCACCAGAAATGCGTCACGGCGAAACGCCTTAAGCCCGCAGCCGGTGTCGCGGGTTCCGTCCTTCAAAAGCGCCGAGCGCAGCTTATTGGCGAATTTTGAGGCCAGCCGCTTGGACAGCGTATCGCGTCGCCCCACGCGCTGCCCTGCGACCAGTGCCAGATTGCCCGTGGTATCAGACAGCAGAGGTGCAACCAATTTCGGCAACTCATGTGGCGGGTTCTGGCCGTCTCCGTCCAGCATTGCGATGATCGTGCCCGTCGCGCGCAAGACACCACTGTGGATCGCCGCACTTTGCCCGCCCACATGGGGATGGGTGACAACAACAATGCGCGGCTCTTGTGCTTGCAGAGCAGTCAGAACGTCTTGTGTGTGATCCGTTGAGGCATCATCGACAAAAATGATTTCGTGCAGCGGATAGGCAGCGCCCGTTTCCAATATCTCGGCGACCAATGTGCCGATGTTGTCCGCCTCGTTATGCACGGGGACCACGATTGAAACGTTTTGCATATGTCGCTCGAACTCTTGTTTTGCGGCCGCCAGAATAGAATGAACCCGCCCTGAAAGAGCAAAAACGCTCAAAGCCGGTGCATCAGACCCAAACCCCACCGGTCGCACCGGGGTCTTGACACGTGCAAGTCGGCTAGCGAAGGGCAGAAAAGAAGTCAATCTTGATCACGGCAAAGGCGCCTGAGGGATCGGTCAATCCGTTGCGCATATGTCGCTTTGCTGGTTGAGAGATCAGGGCATTGCAGCAAGCATCCGCGCATGAACTTTCGGGGCTGCCCGGTCAGGGGCAGCGCGCGGTCTCGGCAACGGAATGAGACAGGTTCAATCAGCTGCATTGAGACCAATCTGAGCGATCATTTTGCCGCCCAAAAGTCGGTCGTCCAATTCCGTTCGGTAATTCCGCTTTGTATTTCGATCCCATGCAAAATGGTGGAACCGACAAGGGTAATGATCCGGATGAAAGAATCAGTTCTGCCGCCCATCATGCCTAACGACCGACCAATAGTCGCCTTAATCTCATATTGACCATGCTCAGGAAACGCTCAGACAGTGCAGGAAAAGCAAAAACCAAGGGAGATACGATATTTCAATCACTTAAAGTAAAATTTTTAAAAAAATTCTTAAAAAAGTGGCGAATATTTGTCGAAAGCGTATAGTAAGAGTGTTGCCAGTTTTTCTGGCTATTTCGCTGGCGTTTCCAGCGGTTGTGTTAGTAGGTGACCTTTTTTGAGCGTGGAATGTGACCTGTCTTCTGAAAAACGCTCAAAGAGGAAAACGATTATGAAAAAAGTCATCTTTGCTATTGCCGCTACTGCATTTGCGACAGGCGCTTCCGCACAAGACGCATTCATCACCCAGCTGGGCGATAACCTGAATGCGGTAAACTACTCCGAGTACAACCAAGGCGTTGTCTCCACCCAAGTGATTGCGCAGCAGGGTACTGGCTTTTCAGCCGCAAACCTGAGCCGTGGCCGTGGTAACGTTGCTTCAACATACCAGATCGACACAGCTTTCGATAACAGCAGTCAGACTAATACAAATGCAGGCACAGTGCGCGACTCTTCAACCGGCACTATGGAATCTTTGATCGTCCAGACCCCATCCAGCTTCTTGGGCGGTCAAAACACCGCCGTGACTGTTCAGCTGAATGATGGCGGACCAGGTTCGCAGAACTTTGCGTACCGCGCGCAGACCATTCAATGGGTAATGACAACGTTGGCGTCAACTGGGCGCAACAGCGTGGTGGCGGTCTTGCTGGGTTCACTTACGGTGGCATCGTGACGCCAACTGTTGATCTGGCAGTTGGTACAACGAACCCAACGACACCAGACGTGTCCACCGGCTTTAGCTACGGTTCGGACATTACAGTCAACTAAGCTGGTTGATTTTTGACAATGCTGCACCCCGCAATCTGCGGGGTGCGCTATTTACATTTTATGTCTGTACGCGCTGACAGTTGCTTAAACGGCAGTTCTGCAGCATCCTAGCATCACTTTTATCAGATATTTTTTGGAGCTGACTTTTGCGCAACCGCACACAAATGATACTTTGCTGCCTTGTCGGCCTGTTGGGAACTGCCCCTGCAGTGTCCGCGCAAGAGGCATTTATCAACCAAATCGGTAGCGGAAATGTCGGCGCGAATGTCGATCTTTCGTCAGACTCTCTTCTCGCGACCTTACAAGTTGGCAGAGATAACACCGCGGTACAGCTGACAGGATCCGCAAATAACACGCTCGCGACGGCCCAGCTGGGCAACTACAACACGAGCGCAGCTTTGGTTGAAGGCACCCGAAACACCGTGGCGACCGTTCAATTGGGCTTGGGTCATACTTCGTTGTCGACCGTGCGCGGAACAAGCAATCAGCTTTTGGCGTTCCAAAGTGGTTCGGCAAATATCTCTGATGTTGGCGTTGTGGGGGATAATGCAACCACGACCGTGATGCAAAACGGGCTTGGACTCTCGACCAGATTGCGGGTGCAGGACAACTATAATGGTTCCGCGGGCCAGCTGGCGCCACTGAACGTGATGGTCAATCAATCCGCCAATGACCCACCCGTAAATGCCTCTGTGCAGCGCAGCCCTGAAGGTTCGCTGATCATCAAGCCGGGTAACGCGACAACAGTCCTGCGGCTACCCGGATAAAGAGCAGCTCCATCCAAAGGCGTGCTTTTTCAGCCACAAAAGCGTGGTTTTTCGGTCACCAATTTTTTGTCATCCATGTTCATCTGGCGCTCAGAGGTTGATTTATAAGCCTTTTCTGCTTTGCTAGGTGCAATCAAAACAAGAAGCAGGCACGTTTCAAATGATATTTCGAAAGCACGTTTATTCGGGCGCGATAGCTATTTGCGTGATGGCATTGCCCGCGACAGCTGAAAACCTCACGTTCAATTTCCTGAGCCCCTCCTTTGGAGGTAACCCACAGAATGGCGCATTCCTATTCAGTGTGGCCCAAGCTCAGGCATCCGCAACCAACCGCGTTCCAATCACGGGTGGTGTCGGCGGAGGTGGTGGAACCCCGACTGGTGGCGGTGATGTTATCGGCGGTCCGACGATCATTATTCCTATCAACACAGATAGTGGTGGTCCGACGGTTGTGCAGCCAGGTGCGGCCGCATCCGGCACCGAGGCGCTTATTCAGCAAATCGACTAAACGCGTCTTTTACGAAAGCAAATGTTATGTACCGACTAAGAGCCTTGGTCGCTTGCTTGGCGCTTGGCGCCTGTAGCGATATGCCCAACGTGGAAAACATCAGCTACACACCAGCTGCGCTGAACCCCCTGACGAGGACAGGTCTGACTGTAGAGAGCTTGCCGCCCCCTGCCCGTCCGCTTGATGTTGCTGTCTATTCTTTCCCCGATTTGTCAGGATCGAATGAGCCGGAAGAAAACTTTGCCAGCCTCTCGCGCGCCGTGACCCAAGGCGGGGCGCATGTTTTAGCCGATGTCTTGACGAATGTTGGCCGGGGCCAATGGTTCGAGGTCTCAGAGCGCACTGGTATCGACAATCTCCTGCGTGAACGTGACATCATTGAACGCACGCAAATCGCCTTTCAGGGCCAGACGAATTTGCCACCTCTGCGATTTGCCGGCACGCTGATCGAAGGCGCGATCGTGGGATATGACAGCAACGAAATGACCGGCGGCATCGGCGCAAGCCTGCTTGGGGTTGGATCGTCTGTTCAGTACCGGCATGACGTTGTGACGGTCAGCATGCGTGCCGTCAGCGTCTCGAGCGGGCGTGTTCTGGCGGCGACAACCACCACCAAGACCGTTTATTCGCACATGCTACGCAACGGCATCTTCCAATTCATCTCTTCAGATGAATTGCTAGAGCTGGAAAGCGGATTTTCCCAAAATGAACCGGAAATGTTCGCCGTAAGGGAAGCCATGGAACTGGCGGTCTATGCGCTGATCGTCGAAGGCGCGCAGGCAGGCGAATGGGCCTTCGCAGATCCCGTCAAGGGACAGCAGGTCATTGACGCTTTCCAGATTTACGAAAACCAACGTTTCAGAGGCGTGTCCGTTCAATAAAATACCAATCAAATAAGGCCGCCTTCTGCGCGGCCTTTCTAAATCTGATTAACTTTTTCAGCCTAGCCTGCCTTCAGCAAAACCACTTTTGTGCAGGATCTCACGATGGCTCTTTTCTTTGCCTTCTGGCCCAATCGTTGCCGAACGAAGACCGATAGCAACAGGCGCAAAGCGATGCTGGTCGGCCTCATCATTGCGGCTCAAACCCCTGTGTGGGCGCAAGAGGGTTTCATCGCCCAAGTTGGGCAGGTCACCGTCTCGGCCCCCACCCCGACCCAAATCACCCTGCCAGATTTTTCAAGCAACAATTTGATCGATCGTGCGCCAGAGCTCGGCCTTTTAAACCATTCCCAAACCTTGCTAAGGCAATATACCTTCGCGACGCATCAAACAGTTGCGAATATACCGCCAACATTCGCCGAGGCGACGCTGGCCTTATCGCTCTCAAGGCAAAACGGTCCAATGCACGATCAATCTGTCGCAACAAATGCAGGGGTTGCCGTGATCCATCAAACAGGTTCAGGAAATCATGCTCTGATTTTGCGCAAGTAACAAAGTCCTTGAGGCGTGGCGCCAAGCGCCTTCACGTTCCGCACCCCATCGGTGGATATTCGTGAAAGAAATGGAGGCGAGTACCGGAATCGAACCGGTCTACACGGATTTGCAATCCGCTGCATAACCTACCTGCCCACTCGCCTCGTGACACCGTCACCTAAGGATGACGCCAGATAAGGTCAAGCGTTTAGATGAACGCCGCGCAGGACTTTGGCAATATCTGAACGTGCGCTTGGCCAAAGCCCGTTCCCTTTCCAGTGACATCAAGGTACTCTTTGATGCAACAGAAATCGGGTGATCCGGTAACGCAGTGATTTGGAAGACGAGATGCCGCGTACAGTTCTTTTTGTTACCGGAACACGGGCAGATTTTGGTAAGCTTGAGCCTTTGGCCATTGCCACGCGGGACGCTGGCTTTGACGTGTCGTTCTTCACGACCGGTATGCATATGCTCAAGCGCTACGGGCTCACCAAATTAGAGGTGCACCGGACAGCGGGGGTCCAGGTGCATGAGTTTCTCAATCAGCGCCCCGGTGATCCGCAGGACATGGTGCTGGCAAAGACGGTCATCGGATTTTCGGATTTCGTCAAGGAATATGCGCCCGATCTGGTCGTCATTCACGGCGACAGGGTTGAGGCGCTGGCCTGCGCGCTTGTCTGCGCCACCAACTACATCCGTTGTGCGCATATTGAGGGGGGCGAAGTTTCGGGCACGATTGACGAGATTTATCGCCATTGTAACAGTAAACTGGCCAGCCAGCATTTTGTGTCTTCGCAAGATGCCGCACGGCGGGTGATGGCCTTGGGCGAGCCCGCACAAAATATCCGCGCCATCGGATCGCCGGAACTGGATTTTCACGCAGGCCCCTCTGGCGTGACCCTTGCCCAGGTGCAGGAACGCTATGCCGTGCCTTTCGATGATTATGGCATCTGCGTCTTTCACCCTGTCACCTCGGAGGCGGAGACGATGGGCGCGCAGGCCGATGCATTCTTTGGCGCGCTCGATCAATCAGGGCGTAATTTTGTGGTGATCGCCCCAAATAACGACCCCGGATCATCCGCTATATTTGACGCCATCGCGCGCCTGCCAACAGAGCGGTTCCGCGTTTTGCCATCGATGCGCTTCGCCCATTTCTCTGAGCTGATGAAGAACGCCAAAGCGATGGTTGGCAATTCATCGGCGGGCGTACGCGAGGCACCTTTCCTTGGCCTGCCGTCCCTTGATATCGGGACCCGCCAAACCAACCGCGCCAAGTCGCCATCCGTCTTTTTCGCCGATGCAACCGATACCGCCGCGATCAATAGATTCTTGCAGGATATATGGGGCAAAGCCTATCCGCGCCATGACGCCTTTGGCGGCGGCAGCGCATCGGAACGCTTTGTCGAAGCCCTGAAATCCCCTGATTTTTGGGAAACATCCCTGCAAAAGACCTTTCATGACATTCCCGGCTGACATGCATCGCGGTTTCGCTTTGCGCAGTTATCTTGCGGCAAGCCATCTGATGCCACTTTTTGCCAAGCCGGTGCTGCGCCGCCGCCTGAAGCGCGGGAAGGAACACCCGACACGATGGCCGGAAAAGCTTGGCCAAAATCTCGCCCCCCGACCTGACGGCCCGCTGATCTGGCTGCATGCCGTTGGCTTGGGCGAGGTCCTGTCCTTGCGCGGTCTCATTGAGCGCTTGGGCCATGCACGCCCCGACTTATCTTTCCTCGTCACATCAACCACCGCCACATCGGCCGAGGTCTTTGCCAAGAACGCCCCACCCCGCACGCTGCATCAGTTTTTGCCGCTCGATGCCCCTGCCTTTCGCCGGCGTTTCCTTGATCATTTCACCCCCGATCTTTGTATCTGGGTTGAACAAGATCTCTGGCCCGGCATCGTCAGCGATCTGGCCGCGCGGCGGATACCGCAATGCATGGTAGCCGCACGCATGAACGCCGCCTCGTTCCGGTCGCACGAAAAGGCGGCAGCGCTCTACCGTGATCTTTACGGGGCCATGACCATGATCACGGCACAGGACGCGGCCACCGCCACGCATTTGTCATCACTCGGGGCAGAGGTGGCAGTGACTGGCTCTCTCAAACCGGCGGCACCTTTGCTGTCTTACGAGAAAGCAGAGTTAGACGTACTCCGTCAGGCGTTGTCGGACCGCACGGTCTGGGCCGTGGCACCTGCACATGCGGAAGACATAGCGCTCGCCCGCGCGGCACATGAAAAGTTGCGCAAAACCGATCCGACGGCGCTTTTGGTTATTGCCCCCAGACTTCCGCAGGATGTGACGCAAGTGGTGGGTCCGCGCAGGTCCAAAGGCGAAATCCCCGCGCCCGACGATGCCATCTGGCTTTGCGACACGTTCGGCGATCTGGGCCTGATCTACCGACTGGCCCAGACCGTGCTGATTGGCGGCACCTTCAATGACGTTGAGGGGCACAACCCGTGGGAAGCCGCCGCCTTGGGCTGTGCCATTTTGCACGGACCGCGGGTGGCGAATTTCAAGACCGACTATGCGCAACTGGACGAAGTCTCTGGCGCAATCGCAGTCGCAACCGCCGATGATATCACCGCTGCGTTGCTGTCAGGGGATCTGCCCGCTGTGGCCCAAAACGCAGGCGCGGCAATCAAGACCGCAAGCGCGCAAACCGATGCTCTGGCGGCAGACTTGCTGGAAATGTTTGACCGCGCCAGCGCAAGCTAGCTCACTGCCCGATATCCTCTGGGCCCACGGCGGTGGCCTTGATGATGGCATAGATTTTCTGCCCCACAGTCAAATTCATCCGTAACGCGCTGCGCCGTGTGACCCGCGCCAGCAGGTCATCATCACCTGCGCGCAACCCGACCGCCACACCGGGTCCGCGCCCGAATTCGACGCGGGTAATTTGCACAGGCAAGACATTCAGCGCGCTCAGCCCTTTTGGTGCTTCGGTTGCAAGGATCACATCCTGCGCCGGAATACGTACGCGGATGGTCTGACCCAGCACCCCCAAAATACCCGGCAACACCAGCCGTCCCCCTGAAAAGGCAAGCTCGGTCAGCCCGTCATCCAAGAGCCGCCCCGCGACCTTGGTCGTGATCACCGCCCCTGCCGCACGCACGCCCACCAAGGGCATGGTTTCGGGCTGCGACAGCACCGTCCCCACCGGACCGCAGGCCGCCACGCGGCCCTCATCCAGCACCACCAAAGTGGTGGCCAGGCGCGCCACCTCGGACACATCATGGCTGACGTAAAACATCGGCGTTTCCACCTCATCGCGCAGCCGTTCGATGAAGGGCAGGATTTCGGCCTTGCGCGGGGCATCAAGCGCGGCAAGCGGTTCATCCATCAGCAAAAGCTGCGGATCACACATGAGCGCACGGCCCAAAGCCACGCGCTGCCGCTCACCCCCCGACAGGCCCGCTGGCATCCGGTTCAGCAAATGAGAAAGGCCCAGCACATCAATCACCCGGGCCGCGTCATGATCGCCGCCATAGGTCAGGTTGCGCTGGACCGTCATATGCGGAAACAGGCGCGCATCTTGGAACACATAACCGATGCGCCGTTTATGAGGCGGCAGATTCTGGCGGGTGGCGCTGTCAAACAAAACCGCGTCACCCACGGCAATCCGCCCCGCATCAGGGCACAGCAGCCCCGCGACGGCATTCACCAGCGAGGTCTTGCCTGATCCGGAACGCCCAAAAATAGCGGTCACGCCCTTGGGCGCGTCGAACCGCACATCCAGTTGAAACGCCCCCAGCCGTTTTTGGATATCGACCGTGATCATTTGCCAGCCACCCGTTTGGCCATGCGACGGGCCAGCCACTCGGACACCAAAAGCGCGCCCATCGCGAGGATGACCGACACCATGACCAAAGACAGGACTGCTGCGTTGCTGCCCGGCACCTGCAACAATCCATAGATCGCGGTGGGGATGGTTTGCGTTTCACCGGGGATGGCCGCGACAAAAGTGATCGTGGCCCCGAATTCGCCCAGCGCCTTGGCAAATCCCAAGATCGCCCCTGCCAGAATACCCGGCACCACCAAAGGCAAAGTCACCGTACGCCACACCCGCATACGCGACGCCCCCAAGGTGGCAGCGGCATCCTCTAACCCCGGATCAACCGCTTCAAACCCCAGCCGGATCGCACGCACCATCAGCGGAAACGCCATGATCGCCGCCGCCAGCGCCGCCCCTGTCCAGCGAAAGGCAAAACTGATCCCGAAGGTTTGGTAGAGCAAGCTGCCCAACGGGCCTTGCTGGCCGAAAAGCACCAGCAACAGATAACCCGTCACCACAGGCGGCAAAACCAAGGGCAGATGCACCAGCCCGTTCAACAATTGACGACCCGGAAAGGACTTGCGCGCAAGAATATAGGCCACCCAGATCGCCACCGGTAGCGCCGCCAATGTCGCCACCAGCGCCACGCGCAGCGATAGCCAGATCGCGGTCCATTCCGCCGGTCCAAGCGCCTCGATCATTGCGCATCATCCACAGGTGGCAGCAAACCCGCCTCTGCCAAAATCGCTTGGCCTTGCGGTCCGCGCAAATACGCCAAAACCGCTTGCGCTTGCGGGTCTGCGGTCTTTGTCAAAGCCGCCACATAGCGGATTGGAGGGTGGCTTGCGGCAGGGAAAAGGGCCACTTCGACCACATCCTCTGTGATGCGCGTATCACTTTGGTACACAATGCCCAAAGGCGCCTGCCCGCGCGCGACCAAAGCCAGCGCCGCGCGCACGTTGTCGACCTCGGCCAGCTTGCTCTCGGTCGCGTCCCAAAGGCCCAGTGATTGCAGGGCGGCTTTGGCGTAGATGCCCGCAGGCACGGCCTCGGTCAGCCCGACCGCCATGCGCCCTGCCCCCAATGCGCCCAAAATCGCCTCTGATGTAAGCGCCAGTGGGGCGGCACCTGCAGGGCCGATCATCACCAAACGATTGCTGGCAAAATCAACCACGCTGCCCGCTTGCACATGATCGCCCTCGACCAGAACATCCATCCAGTCAGTATTGGCCAAAAGCACGATATCTGCAGGCGCGCCAAAGCTGACCTGCCGCGCCATCGTCCCGCTGCCGCCGTATGAAACGACCACATCGTCAAACTGTGCGGCGATCCGGTCCACGGGTTCTTTCAGACTGGCAGCGGCAAAGATCAAAACCTCGGCCCGGGCAGCAGGGGCGGACAGCGTCAGAACAAGACTTATCAGAAGCGTGCGTATTCTCATGGCGCGACTATCGGGGCGTTTGCGCACCCTTGCAAGGGTCAGACCAAACGCACGCGGCGCCCCGCCAATGACTGCACGCCCGTGCGCACCGCATCGCTGATCACGCCCTCGCGCGGGGCGTCGCGCAGCGTGGCAATCCAATGCGCCTCTGGGTGATGCTGACGAAAGGGGCCGGTCCATGTCAAAGCACCCAAGATGCCTTGGGCTGCTGGTGGCAAAACCTCTGGGATGTCGTGACCGTTCAGCGTGGCCCAAACACCTGTCCAAAGACGGCCCACAGACCACGGATTATAGCCGCCCCCACCCAGAACCAGATAGCGCGGCGAAAGCGGACGCAGGGCCGCCACAATCGCCCAATGGGCGTTGTTCGACAGGGTCAGGCGCGATTGCGGGTCCTCGGTCACTGCATCGGCCCCGCACTGCAGCACAATCGCGTCGGGGCGAAAATCAGCGACTAGCGGCAGGATCAGTTCATCGCGGATCAGCGCCATTTCGGTGTCGTTCAAACCGGCAGGCACAGGCAGGTTATACACCTGTCCCACGCCCGCATCCGTCAATGCCCCCGTGCGCGGCCAGCGGTTTTGTTCATGCACCGAAATTTGCAGCGTATCCTCATCACCTGCAAAGGCATGTTCAACGCCATCGGGATGATGCGCGTCGATATCGATATAGGCTATCCGCTGCGCGCCGTTGCGCCGCAAGGATTGGATCGCCAGCACTGGATCGTTGAGATAACAAAACCCGTTCGCACGGTCGGGCAACCCGTGATGTGTGCCGCCTGCGGGGGAATAGATCACACCACCGTCGCGCAATAACTCGCCCGCCAAGAGCGACGCACCCGCAGCGGTGGCTGGCCTGCGGAACATTTCCTTGAAAACGGGATTAGACGGCGTGCCAAGGTTATGTTTCAGGCGGGTCTGCTCACTCACGCTTTGCGCGGCTTCGGCGGCTTGCAACGCGGCCAGATAGGTCGGCGTGTGATAGCCCGTCAGCGCGGCTGTCTTGGCGCGGGGACTGGTGATGAACTGCGCAGGCGGCAGCCACCCCATACTGCGCGCAAGGTCCATCACGGTGGATACACGCGGCACACGCAACGGGTGCCACGCCCCATAACTGGAGTGCCGATAGATCTCGGACCCGATAAATCGCACGGGTGGGGTTGCGTGTGGATCGGATGCTTGCATATCGTCGGACATACGACCCGATGTAATGCGATTTGCGGCGGAGAACATGGCGAAATCAGTCGCAAAGCAGCTACCACTCAAATTGCGTAGCGGACATAAAACCGACGTGCGGGCACAGTTCGCGGCGCTGTGCTGGCGCGTGAAGAACGACAAGGTCCAGATTTGTCTGATCACCAGCCGGACGCGCAAGCGCTGGATCATCCCCAAGGGCTGGCCCATGCACAAACAAACGCCCGCCAATGCCGCTGCCACCGAGGCCTTTGAAGAGGCAGGCCTCAGCGGCGAAGCAATTGATTTCTGCCTCGGCGTGTTCAGCCACAGCAAGCCGCAGAAAGTTGGGAACGCCCCGATTGTCACGATGGTCTATCCGCTCCACGTCACCCATGTGCATGCCGACTGGCCCGAGAAAAAAGAACGGCGGCGCAAGTGGATGTCGCCCGCCAAAGCCGCCAAGAAAATCAAAGAGCCTGAACTGAAGCGCATTGTTGCGGCCTTCAAGCCCCATAAGATCGGGCGGTAACCACCGCTTGCAGTGCTGCCTAAAAGGCCTATTTATCATTGAGATGTAAGCAATAGGTTGTGATGATCCGTTTCCACCTCAAATGTGACCAAGACCATGAATTCGAAAGCTGGTTCCAGTCGGGCGAGGCTTTCGACAAGCTTGTTGCGGCAAACATGGTAAATTGCACCGCCTGCGGGTCCACACAGGTGCGCAAGATGATTATGGCACCGGCGGTCAGCACAGCGTCGCGGATCACGGCCCCCAAACCGTCTGAGCCCGACCTCGCCGCCCTGCGCGACAAGGTCGAGGCGAATTCCGACTATGTCGGCAAGGGTTTCGTCAAAGAAGCCCGCGATATGCACGACGGCCTTGTACCCGAACGCCCGATTTACGGCGAAGCGAACCTGCAAGAGGCCAAGAAGCTGGTCGAAGACGGCATTCCGGTGGTGCCGTTGCCGTTCATGCCGCGCAAGAAAACCAACTGACCCCAAGGGCGAGGACTTCCCATGACCACACTGATCACAGGGGCCAATCGCGGGATTGGTCAGGCGCTGATGGCGCTTTACGCCCAAGCCGGAGAGACCGTGATCGGTACGCATCGTGCCGCTGATGCAGGGCAGATGTACGAACTGGATGTGACGGACCCCGCATCGCATGCCGCCTTGGCTACACGTCTTGGGGATACCGCGCTTGATCTTTTGATCTGCAACGCCGGTGTCTATGTCGACAAAGGTCAATCGCTGGAAGATGGCTATCCCGCAGACATGTGGGAGCAGACCTTTGCGGCAAACGTTACCGGTGTGTTTTTGACAATCCAACACCTGCTGCCCCATTTGCTGCGCGCCAAAGCAGGCAAGATCGCGATTATCTCGTCGCAGATGGCGTCAGACACGCACGCACCCGGTGGCAGTTATATCTACCGCGCCAGTAAGGCGGCAGCCCTCAACCTTGGGCGCAATCTGGCCACCGACCTGGCGCCAAAGGGAATTGCCGTCGGTATCTACCATCCCGGCTGGGTGCGCACCGATATGGGCGGGACAAGTGCCGATATCTCGATGGATGAAAGCGCCACAGGGTTAGCCGCACGTTTTGCGGAACTTGGCACCGCAACAACGGGCTGTTTCCTGACTTGGGACGGGCGCGAACACCCTTACTAACTATTTGCCCTTTGGGACCACGCACATTAAAGGAAGCGCTGATAATTCAGACGTTTTCGAAAGATAGCCCATGCCAACGCTCGTGATGAAATTTGGCGGCACTTCGGTGGCCAACCTTGACCGTATCGCACGCGCAGCCAAACGCGTGGCCGTTGAGGTCGCCAATGGCTATGATGTGATCGTGATCGTCTCGGCCATGTCGGGCAAAACCAATGAATTGGTGGGCTGGGTCAACGAGACATCCCCGCTTTATGACGCGCGCGAATATGATGCGATTGTGTCATCGGGCGAAAACGTCACGGCGGGTCTGATGGCGCTGCGTTTGCAGGAAATGGATATTCCGGCGCGCAGCTGGCAAGGCTGGCAGGTGCCGGTCAAAACCACCTCGGCCCACTCCAGCGCGCGGATCGAGGAAATTCCCACCGACAATATCAATGCAAAGTTTGGCGAAGGCATGAAAGTGGCTGTTGTCGCTGGTTTTCAGGGTGTCAGCCCCGAAGGCCGCATCACCACGCTGGGGCGTGGTGGGTCCGATACGACAGCCGTGGCCTTTGCTGCCGCGTTCGAGGCAGAGCGCTGTGATATCTACACCGACGTTGACGGCGTCTATACCACAGACCCGCGCATCACGAGCAAAGCGCGCAAGCTGGATAAGATCGCCTTCGAGGAGATGCTTGAACTGGCTTCACTGGGTGCCAAGGTTTTGCAAACCCGCTCGGTCGAGCTGGCTATGCGCTATAAAGTGCGCCTGCGGGTGCTATCATCATTCGAAGAACCATCGGACAGCGCCGGAACGCTGGTCTGCGATGAGGAGGAAATCATGGAATCCAATGTTGTGGCCGGTGTCGCCTATTCCCGCGATGAGGCGAAAATGACCCTGATCTCGGTCGCTGACCGCCCCGGTATTGCGGCCGCGATTTTCGGCCCGCTATCCGAGGCTGGCGTAAACGTGGACATGATCGTGCAAAACATCTCGGAAGAGGGCCGCACGGACATGACCTTCTCTTGCCCGACCGATCAGGTGAAGCGCGCCGAAAAGGCGATGCAGGACGCCAAGGCCAGCGGCGAGATCAATTTCCACGATCTGGTTGCCGATGAAGGCGTCGCCAAGGTGAGTGTTGTTGGCATCGGGATGCGCAGCCACACAGGTGTCGCGGCCGAGATGTTCCGTGTGCTTTCTGCTGAAGGCATAAACATTAAGGTCATTACAACATCAGAGATCAAGATTTCCGTGCTCATCGACAGAAAATACATGGAACTTGCCGTGCAGGCCCTGCATGATGCCTTTGAATTGGAAAAAGCGGGCTGACGCATTTGTGTGGCAGCCCGTTCCACGGGAGGGGCCATGCCACACCGGCTAGAAAGCGAAAGCCGCAAGCTGCTTGGACGGTTGCGCGAGGCGCTGGCGGCTGACAATGAGGGTCAGGCGCGGCTTGATGCTGTCGTGGAACTCATTGCCGATTCGATGCTGACCGAGGTGTGCTCGATCTATCTGTTCCGCGATGCTGAAACGCTCGAACTCTGCGCGACCAAAGGTCTAGAGGCCGAAGCGGTTCACCAAACACGGATGCGCTTGGGCGAAGGTCTTGTCGGACGGACCGCCAAAAGCCGCACGGTGATCAACACCGCCGATGCGCCAGCCTCCAAAGGGTTCCGCTACATGCCCGAAACCGGGGAAGAGCGGTATTCGTCGTTCTGTGGTGTGCCAATCCAGCGACTTGGTGATGTGCTGGGCGTCTTGGTTGTCCAATCGAAAGCCGCCCGCGAATACACACTTGATGAGGTCTACGCGCTGGAAATCGTCGCGATGGTCATCGCCGAGATGACCGAGCTGGGCGCATTTGTCGGCGAAGGGGCTGCCCTCTCTGCCCGTCACCAACAGCCTGTGATGCTGCGTGGCTCGATTGCGCAGGAAGGGGCCAGCGAAGGTGTCGTCTATTTGCACGAACCCCGCGTGGTGGTTACGAACCCGATCTCGGATGATCCCGAAACCGAAGGCGCGCGCCTGCGTGATGCGATCGAGGAGCTGCGCAAGGGCGTCGATAATATGCTGGTAGGCGCACGGTCTGCCGATGCCGATCAGGTGCAGGTGCTTGAGGCCTACCGCATGTTTGCCAACTCGACCAGTTGGCTCAAGCGGATGGAAGAAGACGTCAAAAGCGGCCTGTCAGCAGAGGCGGCGGTCGAGAAAGAGCAATCCCACGCCCGCGCCCGCCTGTCACGCGCAGCAGACCCTTACTTGCGCGAGAGACTGCATGATCTGGACGATCTCTCCAACCGCCTGCTGCGTATTCTGACCGGTCAAGGGGCCGATGCCCGTGCTGACATGCCGGACAATCCGATCCTTGTCGCGCGCAATATTGGCCCAGGCGAACTCTTGGAATATGGCAAGAAAATCAGAGGCATTGTGCTGGAGGAAGGCTCGGTCGGCAGCCACGCCGCGATTGTGGCACGCGCCTGGGCGATCCCGCTGATCATCAACGCCAAGGGTGTCACACGCGAGGCCCTGAACGGCGATCCGATACTCGTGGACGGCGACCAGGGTATCGCGCATTTGCGCCCTGATGAAACCGTGCAAATCGCGTTCCGCGACAAGATCGCAATGCAAACGCGGGCGCAGGAACGCTATGCCTCGATCCGTGATCTGCCTGCAGAAACCAAATGCGGCACCCATATTTCCTTGCAGATGAACGCAGGGCTGATTGCAGATCTGCCGTCGCTGGCAGGGTCTGGTGCCGAAGGTGTTGGGCTATTCCGCACCGAGCTACAGTTCCTGATCCGCAGCCAAATGCCGCGCCGCGCCGAGCTTTCGGCGCTCTATGCGCGTGTTCTGAAAGCCGCAGATGGCAAACGGGTCGCGTTCCGCACGCTTGATATCGGATCGGACAAGGTGCTGACCTATATGAAGCCCAACGACGAACCGAACCCCGCCATGGGCTGGCGCGCGATCCGCGTCGGGCTTGATAAACCCGGCGTGTTGCGGATGCAGTTGCAGGCGCTTTTGCGGGCCGCCAACGGGCAACCTTTGACCGTGATGTTCCCCTTTGTCACCCAGATGAATGAGTTCCGTGCCGCCCGCGCCGAAATGGATAAAGCCATCGCGCGCGAAACCAAATTGGGCCACGCGCTCCCGTCCAAACTCGAGGTGGGCGCGATGCTGGAAACGCCATCGCTGGCCTATGCGCCAGATGCGTTTTTCGAAGAAGTCGATTTCATTTCGATTGGTGGCAACGACCTCAAACAGTTCTTCTTTGCCGCCGACCGCGAGAATGAGCGTGTGCGCAAACGCTATGATACGCTGGATTCCAGCTTTCTGGCGTTCCTGACCCATGTGATCAAACGCTGCGAAAAAAGCGGCACGCCGCTGTCCTTCTGCGGTGAAGACGCCGGACGCCCTGTTGAGGCGCTTTGCTTTGCCGCCCTTGGCCTGCGCACACTGTCCATGCGCCCGGCCTCTGTGGGCCCGGTCAAGCATCTGTTGCGCCGCGTGAACCTTGATGAGGTCAAAGCGGTGATGGATCAGGCGATCGCCAATGGCGATCAATCCGTGCGCCGTGCGGTTGCCGATTGGCTGGTTTATCAGGTCTGAGGCAGTTTGCCCGCTGCAAGCACCGCATGGAAATGCTCGGTGACCGCCTGTTCACCATAGATGCGTGCGAGCTGTCGCAGACCGAAATGCACATGCGCCATCGACACGTAGTAATCGACAAAGGCATAGTTGGTCCCTGCCCCGGCCGCCGCACCCAAAATCGGCACGGCTTGTGTCGCCAGCTTTTGTGACAGGACCGCCGCGAACCTTGGGGCCACCTTGCTGATTAACCCGTTCACGGCCGCACCCGAGATGCTGAGCCGCGCGCCAATAAACGCCGTATCAATCCCATCATCACCGCTGCCCGGCCCGCCTGCGCCAAAAACGGCAAGACATTCGACCTTGGTTTCTTCGGCATCCGGGTCTTCGCCATAGGTGACCGCCACATGATGGACCGCACGGAAAATCACCGTCGTCGCAACGGGCAATTCCGCAAGCGCGGTGGGCAAACCGCCAACGCCACCAATCGCGCCCGAAATCGTCCCCAAAATCTTGTGCACACGGTCAGAGCCAATGGCCTGCCCCCGCCCTTTGCGGGACTGGCTGGCGATATCAAAGCTTTGTCGCAGCGCCGCGCGTGCCAGATCATCCATCTGATCGCGCACCCCTGCGGGCAGCATCTTCAGCCCGTCTTCCACCTGCCCGCCTACGAAATTGATTGCCCTCATCAGCATGCCATTGGCCTTGCGCTGACGCACGGCCAATGCGGCAATCTCTGCCTTTGCCGCCTCTGTCAGCGGTGTCGGCGGGTTCGCGGGGTTGATCTCTTTCATTAAGGCGCTTTCATCATCCATCGTTATGAAGTGGGTACAAGACGCGCTGATTTCAATCGCGCAGGGATGTGACGGCACCCGTCACCCCATCCCATGCCCCATCCGTCAGGGCGACACCAAGCACACGGTCAGGGTTCGTCGGCGGCGGCATGATGACATCGATTAGTCGTTCAAACCCGAAACGCTGATAATAGGGCGCATCCCCCACAAGCATAAGTCGCGACCACCCCAGATCACGCGCCTCAGCCAAACAGCGCTGCATCAAAAGTGCGGCCACGCCCTCACCTTGGCGGGTGGGGTGTACGGCGATAGGACCCAGCAAGACGGATTCTTGCCCACCCACACGCACAGGCCAGTTCCGCACCGCACCGGCCAAGATCCCACCTGCGTCACGGGCCGTCAGACACAGCGGTCCAATCGGATCAACACCTTCGCGCAAACGATAGGACGACAAAGCGGACCGCCCCGGCGCAAAGCAAAGATCATAAAGCGCCTCTACTTCCCACCAGTCATCCGCCGTCTCTTTGGCCAATGTCATTGCCGTTTGTTGCATCTGTCTTTCATCTGGCCAAGCGCTTGGTGGCACGCTACCTCTTGGGCAACAAAACGGAAAGGCATTGCATGTTCTACGAACCCAAAAATGGCCACGACCTGCCGCACAATCCTTTTAACGCGATCGTTTCACCCCGCCCCATCGGATGGATCGCCACACGCGGCGCGGACGGGCAGGACAACCTTGCACCCTATTCCTTCTTCAACGCCGTGGCCTACGTGCCACCACAGGTCATGTTCGCATCAACCAGCAGCAAACCGGACCGCGACGGCACCAAAGATTCCGTTGCCAACATCCGCGAAACGGGCGTTTTTGCCGTCAATGTCGTCGAATATGCGGCGCGCGATGTGATGAACCAGACATCCGGCCCGTGGGAGCGCGAGACCGATGAATTCGCCCTTGCCGGGATCGCAAAGGGCGAATGCGAAACGATCAATTGCCCTCGCGTGCTGAACACACCCGCGACGCTTGAGTGCAAGCTGACCCAGATCGTGCAATTGCCCGGAGAGGCGAATTTCGCGGTCTTTGGCGAGGTCACAGGCGTGCATATCCGCGATAACTGCTTGGTCGATGGCAAGTTTGACGTCACAACCTTCAACCCGCTCACACGGCTGGGCTATCGCGACTATTCCACGATCCGCGAGGTCTTTAGCCTGCAGCGCCCCGGCGAATAAGCGGTCCTAGTGGCCGCCGATAATGCCTGTTTTCACGCTATAATCCACGGCGAGCGCATAATCGGGGTCATCATCGCTATCGACCATCAGGTGCCCGGCTTTTGACAAAAGCTTGTGACAATCGCGGCTGAGGTGGCGCAGCTGGATCTCTTTGCCAGCATCCTCATATCGCTGCGCCAGTGCCTCGATCGCCTGCAAGGCCGACTGATCCGCAACGCGGCTGTTGGCAAAATCGACGATCACCACATCGGGATCATTCTCGATGTCAAAAATCTCCATGAACCCGTCAGAAGACCCGAAAAACAGCGGCCCTTGGATTTCATAAACCTGCGCGCCTGCCGAAGTCTTGCTCTCGCGTTTGATCGCATGGATACGGGTCGCGTTGCTCCAGGCATAGGCCAGCGCCGAGACGATCACGCCCACCACAACGGCCGTCGCAAGATCGGTGGCCACGGTGACAACGGTCACAAGGATCGTCACAAAAGCATCGGTACGCGGCACCTTGCGCAGAATGCGTAGCGAGTTCCACGCGAAGGTCCCGATCACCACCATGAACATCACGCCAACGAGCGCTGCCAGCGGGATTTGTTCGATGAGACCACTTGCAAACAGGATAAAGGCCAAAAGGAACAGGGCCGCAGCAATCCCCGCAACCCGTGTCCGGCCGCCTGATTTCACGTTGATCATGGACTGACCAATCATCGCACAGCCGCCCATGCCGCCAAAGAAACCGGTCACGGTATTGGCCGCACCCTGTGCCAGACATTCCTGACTTGCACCACCACGCTTGCCAGTCATTTCACCCACAAGGTTCAATGTCAGCAAGCTCTCAATCAGGCCAATCGCGGCCAAGATCAGCGCGTAGGGCAGGATGATCTCAAGCGTTGCCCATGTCAGCGGCACCATCGGAATATGGAACGCAGGCAAACCACCTTCAATGTTGGCAAGATCACCGACCAGCGGCACATCAAGCCCAAAGCCGATCACAATCGCCGCCACAATCCCGATCCCTGCCAATGGCGCTGGAATGGCGTTCGTGATCTTGGGCATCACCCAGATAATCACCATGGTCAGCGCCACAAGCGCCAGCATCAGATACAGCGGCGCCCCTGATAACCAC
Source organism: uncultured Alphaproteobacteria bacterium (assembly GCA_942490805.1). Classification (GTDB taxonomy): domain Bacteria; phylum Pseudomonadota; class Alphaproteobacteria; order Rhodobacterales; family Rhodobacteraceae; genus Yoonia. The sequence continues at coordinate 80,753 of CALNYU010000007.1, forward strand.
TGACCATTGGCCATGCCGTGGCCTGCGCTTTCGGCGGAACCGGGCACCTGAAACTGGCCCAATTGGGCCAAGAAAATCACGATCGCCAGACCGTTTACAAAGCCCAACATCACCGGATGCGGCACCAGCCGGATAAACTTGCCCCAGCGCATCACGCCCACGACGATCTGGATCAGCCCCATCAGAACCACGGTCGCAAAGAGATATTCCACGCCGTGCAGCGCCACGAGGCTGACCATCACAACGGCCAAAGCCCCTGTCGCGCCCGAAATCATGCCGGGACGCCCGCCAAAGACGGCGGTGATGAGACCCACGATAAAGGCCGCATAAAGCCCGACCAAAGGTTCGACCCCTGCGACGAATGCAAAGGCAACCGCCTCGGGAACCAGCGCCAGCGCCACGGTCAGACCAGACAGAATTTCGACCCGCCATTGACCGGGGGTCAGCGGGGCATCTGGGTCAGTAAGCGAAAGGCTTTCAGCGAAACTCGCCAATAGGGCGCGGGCCATAAGGAATCCTGTCAAAAGGGGAATTTACTGTGCCCTAAAGCAGCGCCTCCCCAATGTCACCCCTCAACCCCTCGGTATGATGCGGTGTTGCAGCATTGGCACGGCAGCAAGCCTTCCATTTCATGATGATCCGCTTCAATGTAGTAGCGGGACTACGACAAGGCGGATCATGCAGACCAAAATCGGAATCATCGGCGGCTCGGGCATTTACAATATGGATGGGCTGGAAGATGCCGCTTGGGTCACGGCCCCGAGCGCATGGGGCGCGCCCTCTGATGACGTGCTGACGGGGCGTCTGGATGGGGTCGAGATGGTGTTCCTGCCGCGCCATGGGCGCGGGCACGTGCATTCACCAACCACGGTCCCTTACCGCGCAAACATTGATGCGCTCAAACGGCTGGGTGTCACCGATATCATCAGCGTCAGCGCCTGCGGGTCCTTCCGCGAAGAGATGGCACCGGGCGATTTTGTGATCGTCGATCAGTTCATTGATCGCACCTTTGCGCGCGAAAAATCCTTCTTCGGCACGGGCTGCGTCGCGCACGTCAGCGTCGCCCATCCGACCTGTGCCCGCCTGTCAGACGCTTGTGACGTCGCTGGACGGGACGCGGGGATCACGATCCATCGGGGCGGCACCTATCTTGCGATGGAAGGACCGCAGTTTTCCTCGATGGCCGAGAGCAAACTCTACCGTGAATGGGGATGCGATGTGATCGGTATGACGAATATGCCCGAGGCGAAACTCGCCCGCGAGGCCGAGATTTGCTACGCCTCGGTCGCGATGGTCACTGATTACGACAGTTGGCACCCTGACCATGGCGCGGTCGATGTCAGCGATGTGATCAAAACACTGCAAGGCAACGGCACCAAGGCCCAAGACCTGATCAGCCGCCTGCCCGCCCTGCTTGGCGCTGACCGCGCGCCCTGTCCGCATGGCTGTGACCGCGCATTGGACTATGCCGTGATGACCGCCCCCGATAAACGCGATCCTGCGCTGGTCGCAAAACTTGACGCCATTGCTGGCCGTGTCCTTTAGAAAGACGATTCATGAAAACTGTCCAAGACTATATCCGCACGATCCCGAATTTTCCGCACGAAGGGATCATGTTCCGCGACGTGACCACGCTTTTTAGCGATGCCCGCGGTTTTCGCATTGCCATTGATCAATTGCTGCACCCCTACGCAGGTCAACCCATCGACAAAGTGGTCGGACTGGAAGCACGCGGTTTCATCCTTGGTGGCGCCATCGCACACCAGCTTTCCGTGGGCTTCGTCCCGATCCGCAAGAAAGGCAAACTGCCCGGCAAAACGATCGAGCAGGACTATACGCTGGAATATGGCAAAGCCACGATGGAGGTGCATGACGACGCCCTGCAACCGGGTGAAAAAGTGCTACTGGTGGATGATCTCTTGGCCACCGGCGGGACCGCAGAAGCGGGGATCAAACTGATCGAACGCATGGGCGCCGAGGTGATCGGCTGCGCCTTTATCATTGACCTGCCAGACCTTGGTGGACGCAAAAAACTTGAAGGCCTCGGCATGAACGTCCATGCGCTTTGCCAGTTTGAAGGCGAATAGCCGCCAACTTTCTATGTCCCTTCAAACTTCCGCCGGAGGCATCGACCGCTGCCGCAAAACCGCACCGGGGTTCATAATCCCCAGAGGGTCCAGCGCATCCTTGATCGCCCGCAGCATTTCAAGCTTTGCTGGATCGCCATAGGTCTCAAGGTCTTTGACCTTCAACCGCCCAATGCCGTGTTCTGCACTGACGGACCCTTCCATCGCATGAACCAAATCATGCAAAACACGCTTCACTTCCGGCCGCTCGGTCTCATAGTCGGCACGGCTAAGACCGGGCATCGGAAAGACGTTATAGTGCAGGTTGCCGTCGCCTAAGTGACCAAAGCAGTTGATCCGGAACGCGCCGACCTCTGCCAAAGCCTTCGTAGCGCGCTGAATAAACTCTGGAATAGCGCTCAGCGGCAGGGAAATGTCGTGCGAACTCACTGACCCGATGCGCCGGTTCGCCTCGGGGATGCTTTCGCGGATGTGCCAGAAGGCATCGCGCTGCGCATGGCTTTGCGCGATCACCCCGTCGGTGACCAATCCGGCCTCGAACGCTGCGGCAAACAACCCCTCAAGCGCCTCTTCAGGGCTGATCCCTGCGGATAGCCCCACATCAATCAGAACGCACCATTCCGGCACCACGTCAAAGGGTTGCTTGATCTCCGGCCCGACGTCAGCCAAGAAATCAAAGCCTTTTCTGTTCATAATTTCAAAGGCGGAAATGCCCTCGCCGATCTGCGCGCCCGCAAGCGCCAGCAGCTCCAACGCTGCCGCAGGCGACGGCACAGCCATCAACGCCGCCCCCATGCCCACCGGACGCGGTACCAGTTTCAGTGCGGCACCGGTGATAATCCCCAAAGTCCCCTCTGCGCCAATCATCAGGTTGCGCAAATCATACCCGGTGTTGTCTTTGCGCAGACGCGTCAACCCATGCCAGATACTGCCATCAGGACGCACAACCTCAAGCCCCAGACATTGCGCGCGCGCATTGCCGTAGCGCAGCACATTCACCCCGCCTGCATTGGTGCCAAGCAAGCCGCCAATCCGCGCAGACCCTTCAGAGGCCAGCGAGAGCGGAAACAAACGCCCCACGTCCTCAGCGGCCTTTTGCACATCCGCAAGGATCACACCGGCATCGCAAACCAGCACGTTCTCAGATGGATAGACCGCGCGGATTTTGTTCATGCGTTCCAGCGACAGGACAACAGGGCGCTGGCCTTCCTGCAACAATTGCCCACCGACCAACCCGGTGCCACCGCTATAGGGCACGATGCCAATGCGTGCCGCAGCACAGGCGCGCACGATGCTGGCGACCTCTTCCGTGCTGGCAGGGGCCACAACAAAGCCCTGCCCAGCCCAGCGGCCGCGCGGCTCGGATAGGTAAGGTGCGGTATCGTTCTTGAACGCACCCGCAGGCAGCAGGGCCCGCAGGGTCTCTTCGAATTCCGGTGTCACAGGGTTGAGCATGAAATGTTCCCTTAAGTCTTCGTGATACATGGACCGAAAAGCGCGATTGTCCAACCGCGATTAGTCTGCCGTCCAGCCCCCGTCGATCAGCATATGGGTGCCGGTCATCATCGCCGAGGCATCAGAGGCCAGATAGACCACCGGCCCCATGATATCGCTGACCTCACCGGCGCGGCCCAGTTTGATCTTGCTCAAAAGCCACGCGACTTTGTCGGGGTCGGTAAAGGTCACTTCGGTCAATGGCGTGCGGATGAAGGTCGGGCAGATCGTGTTCACGCGGATACCCTGCTTGCCCCATTCGATGGCCATCGCTTTGGTAAAGCCTTCCACAGCAAACTTGGTCGCACAATAAACTGCGCGGTCGATCCCGCCCACATGCGCCATCTGGCTAGATATATTGATCAGGCTGCCGGGCTTACCCGCCGCAATCAGGCCCTTGGCCACGGCGCGCGTCAGGAAGTAGGCCCCTTTGAAATTGATGTTCGACACAGCATCAAAATCGGCCTCTTGCGTCTCTGTGGCAGGCGCGTGGATCGCAAACCCCGCCGCGTTCACCAACACATCGAAAGGCCCTTCAGCCAGCACCGCGGCCTCAGTCGCGGCAACATCCGCAACGTCGATGACCAGCGCCTGCGCTTTCATGCCTGCTGCGGTCATCTCTGCCACCACTTGATTGACGCGGGCCTCGCTGCGCGCGGCCACCGTCACCTCAGCCCCGGCATCAGCCAGTGCGACGGCGCAGCCCAGCCCGATGCCCGACGAGCCGCCGACGACCAATGCGCGTTTGCCATCCAACCGGAATGAAGGTGTTTGTGGAAGTGTCATCGCAGCCTCCTAGCCGACATCGGTCTTTCCGCGCCGGTCATTGCGCAGGTTCGCGTAGAGCACATGATTGCGCCAGCGTCCGTTTATCTGCAAATAGCTCTGCGCCACGCCTTCATATTTATAGCCACAAAGCTCCAGCAAACGGCGGGACGCGGTGTTTTCAGGCAGGCAACCCGCCTCAATCCGGCTAAGGTCCATCACGGTAAAGGCATGATGCACAACGGCCTGAATGGCCTCGCGCATGTAACCCTGGCGCGCGAAGGGCTCGCCGATCCAATAACCTGTGATCCCCGATTGCGCAGGACCGCGTCGGATATGATCGAGGGTGATGGCACCCAGCAACCCGTTGTCTTCACGCCGCACCAGAAAAAGCGGCATCGCCGTGCCATTCGCGATGGAACGCTGCGCCCAGTAAACACGATTGGTAAAGGCCTTGCGCGACAGATGGTCAGAGGCCCAGGTCGGCTCCCAAGGTTTCAGGAAGCCTTCACTGTCACGGCGCAGGGCCGCCCATGCGCGAAAATCGCTGTGAATTGGCGGCCGCAGCGTCAGCCGTTCGGTTTCGATCCGGACCTTCTTCTTGGCCCCGAGCATTACGCCGCCAGTCGCGCTTTCAGCGCCTCAAGCGTCGGGGCGGCCTCGGCGGGCCCATAAAGCGCCAGCGCGGTGCCTGCCTGTCCGGCCATTTGTCCGGCAAAGTCTGTCACATCGCCGGTGGTGACATCGTCAATGCGCTCAACCGTTTCGGCGATGCTGGGAATACGCCCCCAGATCGACAAAAGCCGTGCAAGACGTTCGGCGCGGTTCGACGGGCTTTCCAGCCCCATCAAAAGCCCCGCTTTCATCTGCGCGCGCGCGCGTGCGACTTCGGCTGCACTCATATCGTCGGCGGCGCGCTTCATCTCGTCCATGGTGATATTGGCCAGCTCTGCGATCTGTTCGGCACTGGTGCCTGCATAGATCGTGGTCAGGCCTGTGTCCTCATAGGCCCCGGCTTGCGCAAAGATCGTATAGCACAGCCCACGTTTTTCGCGGACCTCTTGGAACAAGCGCGAAGACATGCCGCCGCCCATCACGCTGGCATAGATTTGCGCGGTATAGATCGCAGGGTCCAGATAAGTCGGTCCTTCGAGCGCCAGTGCAAAGTGTACCTGCTCAAGGTCTTTGTTCACACGCCGCTCACCGCCACCAAAGAGAGCGGGTTGCATCAATTCAGGGGCGCGGGCAACGCTGGACAAATGTCCAAACAAAGCCTCGGCCTGCGCGACGATTGCATCGTGATCAATCGCCCCTGCCGCCGACAGGATCATCTGGTTGGGGCCATAGTGCTCTGCCACAAAGCCTTGCAGATCATCGCGGTTAAAGCTGCTCACACGCTCGGTTGGCCCAAGGATCGTCCGGCCGAGCGCTTGATCAGGGTAAGCCACCTCTTGCAGCCAATCGAAAATGATATCGTCGGGCGTATCAAGCGCTTGGCCAATCTCTTGCAAGATCACGCCGCGTTCGACCTCGATCTCGGCAGGATCAAAGACGGGATTCAGCAGGATATCCGCGATCACATCCAACCCAAGGGCCACGTCATCTTCGAGCACGCGGGCATAATAGGCGGTCATTTCGCGGCTGGTGTAGGCGTTCATATAGCCGCCCACATCCTCAATCGCCTCGGCGATTTGCAGCGCGCTGCGCGTCTTGGTGCCCTTGAACGCCATATGTTCAAGGAAATGGGCAATGCCGTTTTGCGCGATCCGTTCGTGCCGCCCGCCCACTTGGACCCATATGCCGATACTGGCTGACTTCAGCCCCGGCATATGTTCGGTCACGATTTGAAAGCCGTTGGAAAGCGTGTGCAGTTGGATAGTCAATTCTTAATCCGTTCCCTGATGACCGCCTGAATAGCAGCCAGATCATTACCGACGCGGGTGACGCGCTCGGGTCGGTCATATAGGTCCGCCATGCGCGGGGGAAGAGGTGCCGCGACACCAGAGGCCGCTTTCACCGCATCGGGGAATTTCGCGGGATGCGCTGTAGCCAACGTGACCATCGGTGTGGTGCCCAAATGCGCCTCGGCCACATGGACGCCAACAGCGGTATGCGGGCAAAGCAGTTCACCGTGGTGCGCCAGATAGGTCTTGATCGCCGCGTGGGTTTCTTCCTCGGATGCACGACCGGATTTGAAGGTATCCTTCAGCATCTGATAGGCGCCTTGGCTGATCTCGAAACCGCCTTTTTTCAGATCCTCCATCTGGCCTGCTACGGCTGCGCCATCACGGCCGTAGGCATCAAACAAAGCGCGCTCGAAGTTGGAACTGACCTGAATATCCATCGAGGGGCTGATCGTGGGTTCCACCCCTTCCTTGGTATAGGCGCCAGTTTGCAGCGTGCGGTGCAGAATGTCGTTGCGGTTCGTGGCGACCACAAGATCGGCAATCGGCAGGCCCATTTGCTTGGCGATATAGCCTGCGAAAATATCACCGAAGTTGCCTGTGGGCACAGTGAAGCTGACCTCGCGGTGCGGCGCGCCAAGGGACACAGCAGCGGTGAAGTAGTAAACCACTTGCGCCAGAACACGGCCCCAGTTGATCGAATTCACACCTGCGAGTTTGACCTCTTCACGGAAGGTGAAATCATTGAACATGTCCTTCACAGCGGCTTGGCAATCGTCAAAATCACCATCCACGGCCAGCGCATGAACGTTGCTTTCGGTCGGTGTCGTCATCTGGCGGCGCTGCACCTCGGACACGCGGCCATGGGGGTACATGATAAAGACATCCACGGCCTTCAGCCCGCGAAACGCCTCGATCGCAGCCGAGCCTGTGTCGCCCGACGTGGCCCCTACGATTGTCACGCGATCACCCGAGCGGGTCAGGGCCGCTTGGAACATCTGGCCAATCAGTTGCATCGCAAAATCTTTGAACGCCAGCGTCGGTCCGTGGAACAGTTCCAGCAGGAAGTGGTTGCTATCCAGTTGCACCAAAGGTGCGCGGGCAGCATGGCCAAAACCAGCGTAGGCTTGCGTGATCAGTTTGCGGAACTCATCGTCAGTGAAGGTATCGCCGATGAAGGGGCGCATCACGTCAAAGGCCACCTCTTCATAGGATTTGCCCGCCATCGCGGCGATCTGTGCATGACTTAGCGTCGGCACTTCTTCAGGCACATAAAGCCCGCCATCACGCGCCAAACCTGTCAGCATGGCTTCTTCAAAGCTGAGGCTCGGGGCTGTGCCGCGGGTCGAGATGTAGCGCATGGGTGTCAGGCGTCCTTTTGGCGCGTGGTCCGGAAGATCAGGTACAGGCTCATAATCGCCCAGACTGCTGCCAGCAAGAACCATGTGACGGCATATTCGAAATGATCGTTCTTGATCGTTGCGGTGTTCACGGGCAACGGTGTGAGGCGCGGATCAGCTGGCGAGGTTTGACTGGCGACAACCAACAACGGCTGGGTGCCAAGGGCTTCGGACATGGCTGGAATATTCCGTGCAAACCAGATGTTGCGGTCCAGATCGGGCATCGGAGTGTCGCTGTTCTGGTCATCAGGCCACAACAGCGTACCAACCATACGCATTTGCAAGCGCAGTGGTGACGCATCTTTGCTTTCCAACGGAAGAAGGCCCTGATCCACAAGGATTGGCCCAATATCTGTTTCAAACTTTGAAATCACGCGATAGCCAGTCCCAGCCTCGGTGCCAGAGACGAGCACATGCAGCTCTTCTCCGGTAGGCCTGCCCGAAACCATGACCCGTGAATATTCATCACTTTGCTCGTAGACAAAACGCGTCAGCGGGACCGGTGGCGCCGCTAGCCGCTGGTCGATCCCAGAGATGATTTCCTGTTTCCATGCCAAGCGCTCCACCTGCCAAAGACCAAGGCTGATCAAAACGCCGCAGCCGGCGACACCAAGAATTATCGGGAAAAGTATTTTACGCAGCATCTTGCGCCCTCGATAGCCAAAACGCGCGAGATTGCACCCGCGCGTTTGTGAATTTGGGGAGGTGGATCAAGATCCACCTTACACGCTGGGCCCTTAGATGCCCCAGATGTAGACGGCGAAGAAGAGGAACAGCCAAACCACATCAACGAAGTGCCAGTACCAAGCTGCGGCCTCGAAACCTACGTGCCGTTCAGGTGTGAAATGTCCTGCCCGTGCCCGCAAATAGCAAACAAACAGGAAGATCGTACCGATGATTACGTGGAAGCCGTGGAAACCTGTGGCCATGAAGAAGTTCGAAAAGAACTTGTCTCCACCGAAGGTCCAGTCCTGCTCAACCAGCAGATACCAGTATTCGTAGGCCTGCAGGCCCGTGAACAAGATGCCCAGAACAACAGCAAGCAACAAACCATTTTGCAGGTCTTTGCGGTTGTTTTCATGGACCAGCGCGTGGTGTGCCCAAGTGACAGCCATGCCCGAGCAGAGCAGCACCAGCGTGTTGATCAACGGCAGGTGGAAGGCGTCGACCTGATAGAACTCAGGTGGAACATAAGTGGTGCCCGCATATTCGTTCATCGGGTAAAGCGTGTGCTTGAAGAAAGACCAGAACCATGCGGCAAAGAACATGACCTCGGACATGATGAACATGATAAAGCCGTAGCGCAAACCGATCCGCACAACCGGCGTGTGATCGCCCGCGTTGCTTTCAGCCACGACTTCGGACCACCAGGCGAACATGACGTATAGAACAGCCGCAAGACCGATCAGGAACATATATGGGCCTGATCCGTGCATCCAGATCACAGCGCCAAACAGCATGATGAAAGCGCCCAATCCGGACATAAGTGGCCAGATTGATGGTGGCAAAATGTGGTAATCGTGGTTCTTTGCATGCGCCATGTGGTGCGTTCCCTATAGGCTGGTCGTTAGTTGTTTTGTATGGCGTCTTGTGACGCTGGTGTCAAAGCTTGCGGCGCAAGAGAAGCTTGGATTTCCTCTTCCGGCAGGTCGATTTGGTAGAACGTATAGCTGAGCGTGATCGTGTGCACATACTGCCCTTCGCGGTCATCTACGATGGCAGGGTCCACAAAAAAGCTCACAGGCATCATGACAGTCTCGCCCGGCATCAAGATTTGTTCGGTAAAGCAGAAGCATTCGATCTTGTCGAAGAATGCGCCAGCCTCGTAGGGCGTGACGTTGTAGGCTGCCTGCCCGGCAATCGGCACATCAAGGGGGTTGTGCGCCTCATAGAAGGCAAGCCCTGTTTCTCCGATGCGGATTTCCATTTCCCGGACTTCCGGCTTGAAGGTCCACGGCATGTCGCGCTCCAATGACGCGTCAAAACGGACCTTGATGGTTTGATCCAGGATCACATCGCTGCCCGCTTCGGCAACATTCGTCGCTCCGCCAAATCCTGTGACACGGCAGAACCAGTCATAAAACGGCACCGAGGCCCAAGCGAGGCCACCCATCAAGAACACAACAGATACGGTTTGCGCCAAGGTTCTGTTTGGCCCCTGAAGTTTTGGAAACAGTTTCATTCTCCCGCCCCCTCTTCCGGAATAAGCTGTGGCCGCGCCACGTGGTCAAACCGCTCGAACTGATTAGCATTGCCCAGTTCAAGCACCTTCACCACGGTCAGACCAAAGATCACGGCGATAAAGGCCGCCAGAATGAGCCCAAGCCCATAGTTGCGCCCTTTGCGCCGTGTGTGCAGTTCGTGTTCGACATGTAAAGTCATGACCAGCCTCCGATCCCGTAAAGCCGCAGAGCCGCTTCAACAAGGAGTGCGCCAAAATGTGCGAAAAGATAGTAAAGTGATACTTTGAATACCTTGATTTCGACTTTGTGCTTGTCGGCTTCGCAGGCTGCGTCATCACGCCGCCAGATATCAAACGCCCCTTTGAGGAACCAAGCGTTCATCCAGACCGCAATCGCCAGATAGAACGGACCACCGATGGAGGTAAAACCAAGCCCGATTGCGACAGGGACCAAAAGCAGCGTGTAAACCAAGATATGCCGGCGCGTCGAATCCCGCCCGTGCGTTTCAGTCAGCATCGGGATACCCGCGTTGCCGTAGTCCGACTTCACAAAGAGTGCCAGCGCCCAGAAATGCGGTGGTGTCCACATGAAGATCAGCGCGAACATCAGCACGCTCTCAACGCTCACACCGCCGGTCGCCACAGCCCAGCCGATCATCGGAGGAAACGCGCCAGCGGCCCCGCCGATCACGATGTTCTGCGGTGTCGCCCGCTTAAGCCACATCGAATAAACAACGGCATAAAAGAAGATGGTGAAAAGCAGCAGGAACGCCGCAAGAAAATTCGTCGCCAGCGCCAAAAGCACGACAGCAAAGCCCGAGAGCGCCATGCCAATGCCCAGCGCTTCGCCGGGTGCGACGCGACCTGACGGAATAGGCCGCCCCGCCGTGCGGCGCATGCGCGCGTCAATGTCCGCGTCCCACCACATGTTGAGCGCCCCCGATGCACCCGCACCAACGGCGATACACAGGATCGCCACAAATCCGATAAAGGGGTGCACTGGCACTGGCGCCACCAGCAGGCCAACAAGTCCGGTGAACACCACGAGCGACATCACCCGTGGCTTCAACAGGGCGAAGTAATCGCCCATGTTTGCCTCATAGGCACTGTCTGATGCGCTGATATCGCTCATTCTGGACCTTCTTACATGGGAGTGGGTCGAGACCCACCTTACATGATTGAACAGTTGATCTGTGTAAGGCGGGTCTTGACCCGCCCCACCCGTTTAGGACGTGCCAGTCGCCTCGGCGAGCCAGGCATCATATGTCTCTTGGCTGACAACTTTGACGGTGATCGGCATATAGGCGTGGTCTTTACCGCAAAGCTCGGAGCACTGGCCAAAATAAATACCTTCGCGTTCCGCAGCGAACCATAGTTCCGCCAGGCGGCCGGGGACCGCGTCTTGCTTGACGCCGAAAGCCGGAATTGTCCAAGAGTGGATCACGTCAGCCGCAGTCACCTGCATCACAACTGTTGCACCTACAGGCACAACAATGGCGGTGTCGGTCGCCAAAAGATACTCTTCCTGACCATATCCGTAGTCTTCCAGTTCTTCGCGGGCCAACATGTAGCTTTCGAAACCGAAGTCGTGGTCTACATACTCATAGCCCCAGTACCACTGGTAACCGGTAACTTTGATGGTGATATCCGCCTCGGGGATTTCTTGCTGCTTGAACAGCACGGGCAGCGAGAACGCACCGATGAACACGAGGATCACAACAGGTACCACAGTCCACGCCACTTCCAGCGGAGAGTTATGTGTGAATGTCGCAGGCTCCGGGTTCCGCTTGTGGTTATAGCGGATCACGACCCATGCCAGCAGGGCAGTCACAAACAGTGTAATGATGGTGATAATCACCAAAAGCATGTTGTCCAGCCAGTGCACATCGCGCGCAAGCTCTGTCGCGGCAGGCTGAAAACCCATTGCGCCGTCAACTGGGCGACCGATGATTTCGAGGTCTTGGTTTACCTGCTGTGCAGTTGCTGATGTTCCAGCCATCACCAGACCGGCTGTGGTCCAAAGCGATGTTGCAAAGGTGTTCAAACGCATATCGTACCCTATCTTATTTGCACCTCTTGTGGTGCGTCTCCCGGGCGATTCCATTCGGGCTACGGACGGAATCCCATTGTATTCGACAGACCGTGTCCCATATCCTGATGAACAACTCAAGAACTGCTATTGCGTCAAACAGACGCTTTCGTGACAAAAATCACGCCGCACAAGGAAAAACCCATGTCCGCAGACCCGTTTCGCCCCTTTGAAACCAATCTAGATCAGGATACGGCCCTTGCGCTGTTACGCGAAGCCACAGCAGGGGCCGATGACGGCGAACTTTTTCTGGAACGCCGCAAGTCTGAAGTGATTTCATTTGACGATGGGCGCATCAAAACCGCCAGTTTTGACGCATCCGAAGGGTTTGGTTTGCGCGCCGTACGTGGCGAAACCGCAGGCTACGCCCATTCCACAACCATTGATGAACATGCCCTGAAACGCGCCGTCGCCACTGCGCGCCTTGCCGTGGGTGACGGCGGCGGGACGATGTCCGCCGCCCCTGCGGGCACCAATCGCAAGCTTTATTCGGACGATGATCCGATGCTTCAGGCGACGTTCCCCGCCAAAATTGACCTTCTGCGCGAGATTGACGCATTCGCCCGCGCCCTTGATCCGCGTGTCGTGCAGGTTTCGGCCACGATTGCAGCGTCGCATCAAGAAGTGCTTATTCTTCGCCCCGAAGGCACGCTGGTGACCGATACGCGCCCCATGTCGCGCCTGAACATCAGCGTGATTGTCGAGGAAAACGGCAAACGCGAAAGCGGCGGCATGGGTGGCGGTGGCCGTGCGGGCCTGATCGGGCTGATCGGCCGCGACCATTGGGAGCCTGTCACCCGAGAGGCGCTGCGCATTGCCTTGGTCAACCTTGATGCCGAACCGGCCCCAGCCGGTGTGATGGACGTGGTGCTTGGCCCCGGCTGGCCCGGTATTTTGTTGCACGAAGCCATCGGGCACGGGCTTGAAGGGGATTTCAATCGCAAAGGCTCAAGCGCGTTTGCGGGGCTGATGGGACAACAGATTGCAGCGAAAGGCGTGACCGTGCTGGATGATGGCACGATCCCTGACCGGCGCGGCTCAATCACCGTAGATGACGAAGGCACGCCCAGCGCCAAGAATACCCTGATCGAAGACGGTGTGCTGGTCGGCTATATGCAGGATCGCCAGAACGCGCGTCTGATGGGGGTCGCCCCCACCGGGAACGGGCGGCGCGAAAGTTTCGCCCATGCCCCGATGCCGCGCATGACCAATACCTATATGTTGGCCGGTGATGCCGCGCCTGAAAGCCTTGTCGCTGATCTCAAAGACGGGATTTATGCGGTGGGCTTTGGTGGTGGTCAGGTGGATATCACCAATGGCAAATTCGTCTTTAGCTGCACCGAGGCCTACCGCGTCAAGAACGGTGTTGTCGGCGCGCCTGTGAAGGGTGCGACCTTGATTGGCGATGGTGCCACGGCGCTCAAGCAGATTCGCGGCATCGGCAATGACCTGGCGCTCGATCCCGGGATTGGCAATTGCGGCAAGGCGGGCCAGTGGGTGCCGGTTGGCGTCGGACAGCCAAGCCTGTTGATCGGCGGTCTTACCGTGGGCGGCGCTGCCGCCTAAGGTGATTCTTTACAGGCAGTCAGGCGCACCATCACAGGTGCGCTGATCGCCAGATCGTAGGCCGATCCCTGCGAAAGCGGCGCCAATCATGCATTTTCGTCAAATTTAAATTCAATCGGGTAAGAACTCGTTAACACCCTTCATCCTAGAGTGGCTGTGCAATATGGCGGAGCCTCCAGGATGACCGGAAAACAACTTTCTTCCACTCACCCCCCACTCCTACCCACCACGGAAGAAGATACGGTCAACCGGCTCCGTCTATTGCGCTCGCGTCGGGTTGGCGTTGCGACATATCACCGGCTGCTGGCAGAACACGGCAGCGCGGCTGATGCGTTGCGTGCCCTGCCCGATGTGGCCAAATCTGCAGGCGTCAGTAGCTATGAAATCTGCTCTGAAGGCGTGGTTCTGGCGGAACTCAAAGCAGGCAAAGCCGCAGGTGCGCAATTGGTGGTACATGGATCGCCAGCCTATCCTTCGTCCCTTTACGACATTGCTGATGCGCCGCCATTGATGTGGGTGCTGGGACAAACGGCGCTTTTGCAAAAACCGATGATCGCGCTTGTGGGCGCACGGAATGCATCGTCCTTGGGCACACGCATGGCGAAACGATTGGCCGAGGATTTGACAAAAGCAGGCTTTGCGGTGGTTTCGGGCCTTGCCCGCGGCATTGATGCCGCAGCCCACCATGGGGCACTGGCCGGTGGCACGATTGCCGTGATGGCGGGGGGTGTTGATACCATATATCCCGCCGAAAACACGCAACTGGCCCAGGACATTGCAAAACGCGGTGTCCGCGTGTCTGAAATGCCCATGGGCCTGCAACCGCAGGCGCGCCATTTCCCTATGCGCAACAGAATCATTTCCGGACTTGCCCGCGCTGTTGTCGTGGTTGAGGCCGCAGGGAAATCCGGCAGTCTGATCACCGCCCGCAACGCACTTGACCAAGGGCGCGATGTTTTTGCCGTGCCCGGCCATCCGTTCGATGCGCGCGCATGGGGTTGCAATGTGCTGATCCGTGATGGCGCGACGCTTGTGCGCAGCGCCGAAGACATTATTGACGCAGTGACACCCGCCGCAGCACCCAGCCCTGCGCCCACCCTCGATTTGCCGGAACCGGCCCCGCAGGCAAAATCGCTGCGCGATATCGCGGCGTTGCATACCGAGATTCTGTCACGCCTCAGCGCCGCGCCGATCGCCGAAGACCAGCTTCTGCGTGATATCAAAGTCACGGCAACGGATGTCGCACCTGTTCTGATTGATCTGGAACTGGATGGCAAAATCACGCGGCACGCGGGTGGTTTGCTGGCGCGCACTGTCTAGGTTTGCGGCAGTTGCGCGCAAAGATTTTTACCCTCATTGACATTCGGCAAGCAGACGCCACATCTTGCCCGACCTAAGGAACCGCATTTTCTGTAAAGGATTCTCATGCCCGTTGTCGTTGTCGAATCCCCTGCAAAGGCCAAGAAAATAAACGGTTATCTTGGTAGCAATTACACGGTTCTTGCCTCTTACGGACACGTCCGCGACCTGCCACCAAAGGATGGGTTCGGTCCTGCCTGATGAAGATTTCGAAATGAAATGGGAAATCGCATCGGACAGTAAAAAGCACATCAAAGCCATTGTCGATGCGCTGAAAAACGACAACGAATTGATCCTCGCAACCGACCCCGACCGCGAGGGCGAGGCGATTTCATGGCACCTGACCGAGGCACTGATTGCCAAAAAAGCGATCAAGAAAGACACGCCCGTCAGCCGCGTCGTGTTCAACGCCATCACAAAATCCGCCGTCACCGAGGCGATGAAAAACCCCCGTCAGGTGGATGAACCGTTGGTCGATGCCTATCTGGCGCGCCGCGCGCTGGATTATCTGGTGGGCTTCAACCTCTCGCCGGTGTTGTGGCGCAAACTGCCCGGTGCGAAATCCGCCGGCCGCGTCCAGTCTGTATGTCTGCGCATCATCGTCGAACGCGAGATGGAGATCGAGGCGTTCCGCAATCAGGAATACTGGACTGTGAAGGCGCTTTTGCAGTCCCCCCGCGGCCAGACGTTCGAGGCGCGCTTGACCACGCTGGCCGGCAAGAAGCTTGATAAATTCGATCTGGGCAATGCCACACAGGCCGAAATGGCAGTGCAGGCCATCAATTCACGCGATCTGGTCATCCAGTCGGTTGAGGCAAAACCAGCCACGCGCAACCCATCCCCGCCCTTCATGACCTCGACCTTGCAACAAGAGGCCAGCCGCAAATTCGGCATGGGCGCCAAGCAAACCATGAGCGTCGCCCAGCGTTTGTATGAAGCAGGCCTGATCACCTACATGCGGACCGACGGCATCGACATGGCCCCCGAGGCAGTGACCGGTGCACGCGATGCAATCAAGGCGAAATTCGGTGCCGACTACCTGCCGGATCAGCCACGTATTTACAAAAACAAAGCCAAGAACGCACAGGAAGCCCACGAATGTATCCGTCCGACCGAAATGTCGGTCAGCACTGAAGATGCCAAGATTTCGGACGCCGATCAGCGCAAACTTTATGACCTGATCTATAAACGCACGATGGCCAGCCAGATGGCAGCCGCGCGTCTGGAACGCACGGTCGTTGATATTACCAGCGCGGATGAACAGGTTGTGCTGCGCGCCAACGGCCAGGTGATGGTCTTTGACGGGTTCATTGCGATTTATGAGGAAGGCAAAGACGATGCTGTCGTTGATGA
The DNA here is from genome assembly GCA_942490805.1 of uncultured Alphaproteobacteria bacterium. GTDB lineage: Bacteria > Pseudomonadota > Alphaproteobacteria > Rhodobacterales > Rhodobacteraceae > Yoonia. Next base: position 96,952 of record CALNYU010000007.1, read on the forward strand.
TGATGACAAGCGCCTGCCGCAACTGACTGCTGGCGAAAAGGCCGAGAAGAAATCGGTCGATCCCGAACAGCATTTCACCCAGCCCCCACCCCGCTATACCGAAGCGACGCTGGTCAAGCGCATGGAAGAATTGGGCATCGGCCGCCCGTCGACCTATGCCTCGATCGTGACGACGATTCAGGATCGTGGCTATGTTGAGAAGGACAAAAACCGCCTGATCCCCCAAGATAAGGGGCGGCTGGTGACGGCCTTTCTGACCAACTATTTCCGCAAATATATCGGCTATGACTTCACCGCCGATTTGGAAAACCAGCTTGATGAGGTCAGCGCAGGCGAAGCCGACTATAAAAAGGTGCTGGCCCAGTTCTGGCGCGATTTCTCGGCAGCGATCGCCGAAACCGCCGATTTGCGCATCACCGAGGTACTGGAAAAGATTAACGAGGTGCTCGAACCGCATCTTTTCCCACCGACGGAAGATGGCAGCGATCCGCGCCTTTGCCCCAACTGTGGTGCAGGGCGTCTGTCAATGCGCACGGCGCGCTCTGGCGGGGCCTTTATCGGGTGTTCGAACTATCCTGAATGCCGCTACACACGGCCCTTCGGCCCCCCCAATCCAGAGGCCGAGGCCTCGGCCATTCCGCCAGAGGGTAAGCTGTTAGGCACCGATGAGGGTGACGAAATCCGCATCTTCAAGGGCCGCTTTGGCCCCTACGCCCAGCGCGGTGAAGTGACCGAGGAAAACAAGAAACCACCCCGTCAGAGTATCCCTGCGGATTGGGAGCCAGAAGACGTGACCCTTGAACAGGCCCTGATGCTGCTTTCCCTGCCGCGCGAATTGGGCCCGCACCCGGAAGACGGTGTGCCGGTTTGGGCCAATATCGGCCGCTACGGTCCTTATCTGAAACACGCCGAAAGCACATCGCATCGTGGCGGGACCAACGCCAACCTTGAAAGCATTGATGAGGTCTGGACAGTCGGGATGAACCGCGCTGTGCAACTGTTGGCGGAAAAAGTGGCCTCGCGCGGCGCACGCGGTAAGGCCGCCGTGCCCATCCGCGAGTTGGGTGAACACCCCGAAGCAGGCGGTCCCGTGAACATCTTTGACGGCAAATATGGTCCGTATGTGAAGTGGGAAAAAATCAACGCCACGATCCCCGACACCATTGAACCATCCGACCTGACGCTTGCGCAGGCGGTCCATCTGATTGATGAGCGGGCCGAAAAGGCAGGCAAAAAGAAACCTGCGCGCAAGAAGGCCCCTGCAAAGAAGAAAACCGCAGCCAAGAAGAAACCTGCGGCCAAAAAAGCAGACTGATCGCATTTCTGCATCGCGGCATTTCATTGACTCTCCTGGTGTTGGGCGGCACAACTTGTGCAAACCACGCCGGAGAGTTCGCCAATGAAAAAGATCTACCCCAACGCGGCCGCTGCTCTTGATGGGCTATTGCATGATGGCATGTTTATCGCCGCTGGCGGTTTCGGCCTGTGCGGCATCCCCGAGCTTTTGCTGAGCGCAATTCGCGACGCGGGCACGAAGGACCTGACATTCGCATCAAACAACGCAGGCGTTGATGATTTCGGGATCGGCATTTTGCTGCAAACCCGCCAAGTCAAAAAGATGATCAGCTCTTATGTTGGTGAAAACGCCGAATTCATGCGCCAGTATCTGTCAGGCGAGCTTGAGCTTGAGTTCAACCCCCAGGGCACATTAGCCGAGCGCATGCGTGCAGGTGGCTGTGGTATCCCCGGATTTTACACCAAAACCGGCGTTGGCACCGTGATTGCCGATGGCAAAGAGCATAAAGACTTCAACGGCGAGACCTATATTCTTGAAGAAGGCATTTTTGCCGATCTGGCGATTGTGAAAGCCTGGAAAGCGGATGCGACCGGGAACCTAGTGTTCCGCAAAACCGCCCGTAACTTCAACCCGCCTGCCGCCATGTGCGGCAAGACCTGTGTGGTCGAGGTGGAAGAGATCGTGCCGACAGGAAGCCTTGATCCCGATAGCATTCATTTGCCCGGTATTTATGTGCACCGCTTGATCCAAGGCGATCACGAAAAGCGGATCGAACAACGCACAACCCGCCCGGCGGCCTGAACGGGGAACGACCATGTCTGACGTGTTACCCACCACCGAAAAAGAAACGATCCGCGATTTTCATCACTGGATCGTCGTCGCCCGCCGCATCGTGCATGACAGCTTTACAGGTGACGAAAAAGAACTGCAGCGCCTGACACTGCAAGCTGCCGAAGGCCTGATGATGGATCACCGCCTGAGTGCGATCGAAGCGCAGATGGCCGAGATCAAAACCGCATTAACCGAAAAAGAGTAGGATCAGCTTATGCCTTGGGACCGTAATCAAATGGCCGCCCGCGCCGCGCAAGAGCTGCAGGACGGCTGGTATGTCAACCTTGGGATCGGCATTCCGACCTTGGTGTCGAACTATATCCCTGACGGGGTTGAAGTGACGTTGCAGTCCGAAAACGGGATGCTCGGCATGGGCCCCTTCCCCGTCGAGGGCACAGAAGATGCTGACCTGATTAATGCGGGCAAGCAAACGATCACCGAATTGCCCCAAACGGCGTACTTCGATAGCGCGCAATCCTTTGGCATGATCCGTGGTGGCAAAATCGCAATGGCGATTTTGGGCGCAATGGAGGTTGCCGAAAACGGCGATCTAGCCAACTGGATGATCCCCGGCAAGCTTGTGAAAGGCATGGGCGGCGCGATGGATCTGGTGGCCGGTGTTGGCCGTGTTGTTGTTGTGATGGATCACACGAACAAACATGGCGACAGCAAAGTCTTGAAAGAATGCACCCTGCCACTGACCGGCAAAGGTGTTGTCGACCGGATTATTACCAATCTCGGCGTGCTTGACGTTGTTGAAGGTGGCTTGAAGATCGTCGAAACTGCGGACGGTGTGACAGAAGAAGAACTGCGCGCGGCAACAGAGGCTGCGATTGTCTGATCTTAAGGTGATGCACGATGAAAGTGGCACGAAAGGCCGCTACACTGTCGTGCATCCCTCTGGCGAGAGTGTTCTCTCCTACGAACTTATACCCCCGAAGCGGCTGATTGCAGAGCATACGCAGGTGGCGCGTGGATACGAAGGGGATGAAATCGGCCTGTTGATGTTGCGCGAGCTTATCGCGGATGCACGCAATCGCGGGCTTCAAATCACCCCGCTTTGTCCATTTGTGAGCGCGCAACTGCGCATACATCCAGAATGGGCAGATGTGTTTTCGGCCTAGATCCCGTTTACATTAAAGACACAGGCGTCGGTGATCAGCTCCGGCGGTGTTTGGCAAAGGCCCTTGGCAACCTGCCACGCCGCAAGCACTTTGGGCACATAGGCCCGCGTTTCCGAGAACGGTGGAACACCTTCATAGCGGCGCACATTACCTTCGCCAGCATTATATCCTGCAAGCGCAAGCAAAGGATCATTCTCGAAGTGATCAAGCAGCCATTCAAGATAGGCCACGCCCCCTTTGATGTTTTGCGCAGCATCCGTGCTGTCATCCACACCAAACCGGGTCGCTGTGTCAGGCATCAACTGCATAAGACCTGTGGCGCCTGCAGAACTCACAGCATCGGTGCGTCCTGCACTTTCAACCGAGATCACAGCCAACACCAACGCCGGGGACACAGATGTGCCCACCGTTTCGATCAAGATGCTGCGTCCATGCGCAGAGGCAATATTTTGAAGTGCCTGCAAACGCGGAGAGGGTACACCCTTGCCCGACGGAGGATTGTTCAGCTGTTCGATTGCCTTCTGAAACCGGACCGGCCCCTGCGCAGCAAGAGCCGTCGGAACCGTCGTCCAGAACCACTCAAGCCCCGAGGGCTGCGGAAGCGCAATGGCACCAGCTGCTGCGACAGGTTCTGGCTCTGGGTCAATATAGACTGGACCAAGCCTTGGCGCGTTGGGATCAATCTGAACTGTAATGCGACTTGATGAATCAGCACTCGGAACCGGCACACGCTTAAACGTGAAGTCCGGCATGAGGCGTTCTACCTCGGCAAAAACAGGGGTTGATGCGAGAATCGCGCTGATCAGCGCTACGCTCGTTAATTTTCGACTCATTTTTTGACCTGCTCGAGGCTTTTTGTTCATTTAAAGATGGCAGAAAGCAGCCAGAAAGCCAGAACTTTGGGAACAATTGGCCAGTTTTCAGAGCGATTGGCGACTTTATCGCAACGGGTTTCTGCGAAGATGAACGAAAGATGAATATTTCTTTCATTTAAAAACAGTGAGTTACAAATTTCGTAGGTGGATTTTAGATCTGTGGCGAAAAAAACTGATTGATGCCAAAGTGCTGCCCCATTCAAATGGCTATATGTACTCATCCAAGACGGTGTTCGCGTTAGCGTAACCAGTAAACCAGATGCCGACGCGGAACGAAACGAAACTAAATCTGCTAATACCCTGAGGAGGGATCACAATGCTTAACTTTATTAAAAACTTCCGCAACGACGAAGACGGCGCCGTAACAGTTGACTTCGTTGTTCTGACAGCGGCAATCGTTGTTCTGGGCCTGGCAGTTGGTACTGCGGTCAGCAACGGTGCAACAGGCCTTGCGAACGAAATTGAAAACTCGCTCGGCAACATGGACGCTGGCTAAGACCTAATTTAGGTTAGAGACAAGCTTTGAAGCCGCGCCATTGGATTAGTGGCGCGGCTTCTTCTGTGAGAGTGATAGGTGATGCGGCTCGAAAGTGTTTAAAATGCTGCTGAAGTTGAGTTTTGAGTGCGAAACGTAATTCTTTATTAGGTGCGACCGACAAGTTTCGTTCGCAGGTTATCGTGCAAAGGTGGTAGAATAATGAAACCAAAATTTTCAACTTTTCTCAACGATGAAGACGGCGCGATCACTGTCGACTTCGTAGTACTTACGGCTGCGATCTGCACTCTTGGCTTAATCGTCGTGCAGACTTTCAGTGGCAGTACAACTGACCTCGCCAATGATATTGAGTTCGCCATGGACGATGTCGAACTCCCCTAATTCTTTTTTAATAGGATTGTTTTAGCCAGATCGCTTAATCGCAGCAAGGTCCGCTAGAGCGCGTGGAATTTCATCATCTGTGGGCGCCCCACATTGCATGTATTGCGGCTTAGCGGCAAACAGTTTGCGCCGATGCAGAACACCAGTTAACCCTGATGTCGAGACATGAGGATGACTGCTGGACCGAACGAGCCTTGCAAAATTGGCAATCGGACCGCAGACTTAATATGTAGGTGTGATCGACCCTTGTTATAAAGGGCGTGAAACGAGAGGCTTTGAAATGCGCGCAGTTTTTGGATTGGTACTTTTGATCGGGATGGGGCTTGCTGGTTTTGCCGTTTACATGGTGAACCAATATATGGACACGCAGGCATCCCAATTGGAGAGGGAGCGGCAGCGTTCCGCAACCGCCATTCGGACTGTCGACATATATGCGCCCACACGCTCTTTGACATATGGTGACCTGCTCACGATTGAAGATGTCAAAATCATCAAATATGCGCGCGATTTTCTGCCTGACGGCGTCTTCGCGACAGAGGAAGAACTGTTCCCAGAGGGTCTCAATGTACCGCGCGTGGTTCGCATTCCCATGCAAGAGAACGAACCAATTCTGACCGCAAAAGTCACTGCGGCAGGGGCGCCTCAGGGCATTACTGCGCTCCTTGATCCCGGCATGCGGGCCTTCCCACTGCCAAATAATATGACACAGGCGTTTGCAGATGATCTTCGAACATCTGACCTTATCGATCTTTATTGGGTTGGCAGCGTGAATGGGGGACAAAGGATTTCGCGCTTGGTCAAAAGCCGACTTGAAATCATCGCGATGAATGATGCGAACGGTCGCGGTAGAGGCGGCAGCGGTGTCGTTATTCAGGTATCGCAAGAAGACTTTGCTGACTTGCAAGTTCTCCAAGCGGCAGGGACACTCTCACTCACACCTGTAGGCCGCGATGACCTTGAAGCGGGCGATACAACAATTGAGACCAATATTCGTGATGTTCTTGGCATTGTCGACGTCGTGCGCGAACCTGCTCCAGAAGTGGTTGAGGAAGAACGCTGCTTTGTCACACAGCGCAACGGCACCGAACGCATTCAGGTCGAGGTCGATTGCGCCAATTGATTTGGCAATTTCCTTAAGTTGACGAAATCCTTCTTGCGCCCCGCTAAATCTTGTGTCGGGCGCAAGAATATCCACACTGCCTAGCAAGTGTTGCGTTTAACCCACATTCGCTCCGCCCTCCAACACCTTGATTATTGCAATAAATCTGGTTGTGCCTCATGGTCTGATGATCATGGGCGGGAAGACCCGTTAAAACGAGGCGTGATCGGAGAGGCAGGTCACTTATGAAATATGACAAATTCTTAAAGGCAGCTATTGCTGGCTTAACGTTGTCGCTAACTGCGGCAGCACCTAGTATTGCACCGGCCGAAACGTTGCGCGTTCTGCGCGGCGCGGCGTCCAGTGCACTGAGCGTTCCGATGAGTCGGGCCGTTGTTGTGGAGAGCGATGTGCCCTTCACCGAACTTTCAATTGCAAACCCCGGCATTGCGGACATTTCGTCTTTGTCGGACCGTACGATCTACGTTCTGGGTAAAGAACCCGGGCGGACCACTCTGACTCTTCTAGGTGAGAATGGGCGTCTTATTACGAACGTCGAAGTGCATGTTTCCCCCGATATGGCAGAATTCAAGGAGCGTCTGACGCAAATTCTCCCCGGCGAAAACATTGAAGTACGTACCGCAAACAACGGTATCGTTCTTTCCGGCACAGTCAGCTCCATCGCAAGGCTGGACCGCGCACTTGATCTTGCAGAGCGCTACGCACCAGAGCGCGTATCAAACCTGATGACGGTCGGTGGCACACAACAAGTGATGCTGAAAGTGCGTTTTGCAGAAATGCAGCGTTCAGTCAGTAAAGCACTTTCTTCTTCGCTTTCTCTGACCGGTCTTGGTTTCGGTGACGATGTCAGCATTACCGGCGGTACGAACCGTACGGTTGGCCAAGCTGCGATCAACGGGGCACTCGCCAATACTGTGCCAGCTTCAAACTCCAACAACGGTGCGTTTGTCTTTGGTTTCGGTGCGGGTAGCCTCGAGGTAGGCATCTTGCTTGAAGCGTTGGAAACACGGGGCGTTGTGCGGTCTTTGGCAGAGCCAAACCTGACGGCGCTCAGCGGTCAGGAGGCGACGTTCCTTGCCGGTGGTGAATATCCTGTACCATCGTCAAATGACGGCGGCACAATCTCGGTTGAATATAAGCCGTTCGGTGTCGAGCTCAGCTTTATTCCACGCGTGATTGATGGCGACATCATCAATCTGGAACTCAGCGCTGCAGTCTCAGCGATTGACCCTTCAAGCGGCTTTCAGGCAAACGGCTTCTCTGTCGATGCTTTCAGCCGTCGCGAAACATCGACCACAGTTGAGATGCGTGATGGCGAAAGCTTTGCGATTGCCGGATTGCTCTCAGATGACTTCAACGACTTGAACGGTCAGGTTCCATGGGTCGGGGATATCCCTGTCCTTGGCGCACTGTTCAGAAGCGCTGAATTCTCCCGTCGCCAGACTGAACTGGTGATTATTGTGACGCCACACCTTGTCTCACCGACACGGGGCGAAGCGTTGGCCTTGCCAACGGATCGTGTGCGCCCACCCACCGAGCAAGGGCTCTTCCTCTTCGGCCAAGTGGCCCGGACAGGTGGCCCATCCACAGGTGGTGCAGGCGAAGTGGCACGCCAGGACTTTAGCGGGTCCTACGGCTATGTCCTTGACGAATGATTGGAGCGTAAGTCGATGAAATACATGATTACAGCAGCCATCGCGGCCGCAACACTGGGCGCCTGCTCATCAGCAGACAGGCAAATCGCAGGGGCTTCGTTCTTTACTGAAGCAGGGTCAACAATCGACTCTGGTGATTTTGGCGAAGCAACAATGAACAACCGTCTGGTACAGACTGGTGCACAGGATTACACGATCAATCTTGCGCGTCGCTTTGCAGCCGATGTGAACACAACGGTGAACTTTGCCTTCAACTCGACAGTTCTGGACGCAGATGCGCGTGCAACACTGGTGAGACAGGCAGATTGGATCCGTCAGTTCCCAGAGGTGCGCTTCAAAGTCTACGGCCACACGGACCTGGTTGGCAGCCAAGGTTATAACCGTTCACTCGGATTGCGCCGTGCGCAAACCGTTGTGTCGTTCTTGGCGTCACAAGGGATCGACCGCAGCCGCTTAGAAGCTGTCGTGTCCTTCGGTGAAACACAGCCGCTTGTTGTGACTGAGGGCCGCGAGCGTCGCAACCGCCGCACGGTCACCGAAGTGACAGGATTCGTTGAGAACGATCCGATGCTTCTGAACGGCAAATACGCCGCGGTTATCTTCCGCGAATATGTAGCAAGTGCTGTTCCAGTAACCACGACTGCGACAGACGGCCTATAAAAATAAGCGCTCACGCGCTTCGTTGACGCCGGATTCTTTATCCGGCGTCATCATTTGACCAAAGAATTGCAAATCGTCGCAAATATCTGCACAGTCGAGCTGATTTGGTCCTATTATCGACAAAATTCCCAGCAATAATCGGACCAATAGTGCGTATTGATGCCACGGTTTAGGCAAACCTGGCTGGTATGTTAAACTAGCCTTGCGTTGTGGCTGGTTGTTTTGAGTGTAATTAAAGTGATGGGGACATCAAGAAGATGAGTACAAGCCCGGTTGTCCAGAGCGATCCGCCACAAATCGTGGCGTGCACGATCAGTCGTGACGTGCAGAACTTTGATCTTTTGATTGAAGATATGGAAGCTGCCTTGGGCGATGCATGGGGTGATCTTAGTTTTGAGGACGCCATCGCATTCCTCGGCCAGCCCGAGGCGCGCAGTTTGCAGTTTGTCACCCTCGCCATGGATGCTGAGGACGAAGATAACCTCACGACGATCTCTGAGGTTATTTCCACGGCTAAAGCGGCTGGTGTAAAAGTGATCCTCATTGCAGAAGACGTCAGCCCGACCGCGCTGCACCAGCTTTTGCGCGAAGGCGGCGACGAATTTGTCCCCTACCCTCTTCCTGAAAACGAACTTGCACGTGCGATCGAACGGGTTCTAACCAAGCAGGAAACACCCGCACCACAAAGCGGGGAAAAGGGTTTTAAAGCCAGTGGCGACCGCGCGGGCGTCATTATTCCTATTCACGGTCTCGCGGGCGGGACCGGGGCCACCATGCTGGCAGTAAACCTTGCTTGGGAGCTGGCGAATATCGACAAGAAAGACCCACCAAAGGTCTGCCTGCTCGACCTCGACTTTCAGTTTGGTTCCGCCTCCACCTATCTTGACCTGCCGCGGCGCGAAACCGTCCTCGAATTGCTGACGGATACCGCGACGATGGACGCGGAAACATTTATGCAGGCAACGCTTACCTATGGCGATAAACTGCACGTGCTGACCGCGCCAATGGACATGATCCCGCTGGATATGATCACGCCCGACGACATCACGCGCGTGATCCAGATGGCCGCCAGCAATTTTGATTATGTCATCATTGATATGCCCTCAACCATGGTTGAATGGTCCCAGACCGTTCTTGAAATGGCACATGTCTATTTCGCGATGATTGAGCTTGATATGCGGTCTGCGCAGAATACACTGCGCCTCAAGCGCGCGCTACAGTCCGAGGACTTGCCGTTTGAGAAGATCCGCTTCTTGCTGAACCGCGCGCCCGGATTTGCCGACATGAACGGCAAAAGCCGCGTAAAGCGCCTTTCGGATAATCTTGGGATTTCCATCGAAGTCCAACTGCCCGATGGCGGTAAACCTGTCGTACAAGCAGCCGACCACGGCGCGCCTATGGCGGAAACCGTTCCGAAAAACGCCCTGCGCAAAGAAATTATGAAGCTCGCGAAGTCGATCCATGATGTCAACCAAGCAGATACAGCCGAAGCGAATGCTTGAGAGGTAACAATATGTTTTCAAAATATAAAAAACCAAACCTACCAAAAGAAGCCGGCCCAGCCGCGCCAGCTGCACCTTCTAAAGTTGAAGTGGCGGCGGTTCCTGCGGCAAAGCCTGATGAGGGGCGCAAGCCTTTACATAAAACAACGCAAGCCAGGCGCCCGGGTGAAGTCGCGCCGATGGACAAGGAAAAGCGCCGCAAGGAACGTTTGGGCGAAATCAAACTGGAGCTGCACAAGGCCCTGTTGGACAACTTGAACCTTGCCGCGCTTGAAAGCGCTTCCGAGCAGGAGTTGCGCACAGAAATCAACGCGATCGCCAACGAAACCCTCGAAGATATGGGTATCGTCCTGAACCGCGATGAGCGCCAGACGTTGAGCCAAGACCTCTTCTTCGAGGTAACAGGCCTTGGTCCGCTGGAAACGCTTCTCAAAGACGAGACAGTGAACGATATTCTGGTCAACGGCCCGCAACAGATTTTTGTAGAACGTGACGGACGTTTGGAACTGACCGACATTACGTTCAAAGATGAACGGCACCTGCTGCGGATCATCGACAAGATCGTTTCTGCGGTCGGACGTCGCGTCGATGAATCCAACCCTTACGTTGACGCCCGTCTTGCCGACGGATCGCGTTTCAACGCAATGGTCCCGCCTATTGCTGTGGATGGCTCGCTTGTTTCCATTCGTAAATTTAAAAAGGACAAGCTTGGCATCGAAGAACTTGTCAAGTTCGGTGCTTTCACAGAGGAAATGGCCGCATATCTGCAGGCCGCAGTGTCCACCCGCCTGAATATCATCGTTTCCGGCGGTACGGGTTCGGGTAAAACCACAACCCTCAATGCGCTGTCCGGCTTTATCGACGACGCCGAGCGTATTCTGACGATCGAGGACACGGCGGAACTTCAGCTGCAGCAAACGCACGTCGGCCGCATGGAAAGCCGTCCACCAAACGTGGAAGGCAAAGGCGGCGTTTCCCAGCGTGACTGTTTGAAGAACGCCCTGCGGATGCGTCCTGACCGCATTATCGTGGGTGAGACGCGTGGCGAAGAAGTTATCGACATGCTGCAGGCCATGAACACCGGCCACGATGGATCTATGACCACGATCCACGCCAACAGCGCCCGTGACGGCGTGTCACGTCTGGAAAACATGATTGCTATGGCCGGTATCGAAATGCCGATCAAGGCGATGCGCAGCCAGATTTCTTCGGCTGTGAACCTCATCGTGCAGGCTTCACGCTTGCAAGATGGTTCGCGCCGCATGACGTCGATTACCGAAATTACCGGTATGGAAGGCGATGTGATCTCCATGCAGGAAATCTTCCGGTATCAGCGTGTCGGCCTCACGCCCGACAACAAGATTATCGGTCACTTCACGGCAACCGGTGTGCGTAGCCACTTCTCCGAGCGCTTCAAGCTTTGGGGTTATGATCTTCCACCTGCCATCTTTGAACCGATGGTCGCGGAGTAAACGACATGATTTCAGTCGAACCACTTATCTACGTTCTGATCTTTGTCGCCGTTCTGGCGCTGGTTCAGGGCGCTTATCTTGTCATTTTTGGCAAGTCGATCAGTATGGACGGCAAGGTCAACCGCCGTCTGGACATGCTCGACAAAGGCGGAAGCCGCGAACAGGTGCTGGACCAACTCCGCAAGGAGATGACCCAGCATATGAAGTCGCAGAGTATCCCGATTTACTCTTTGCTGGCGGATCGTGCACAGAAAGCGAATATTGCTTTTACACCGGTTCAGTTGATGCTGATGATGGTTGTCCTCAGCGGCGTTTCCTTTGCCCTTTTGACGGCATTAACCGCCGTTGGCGTTCCGATCCGTGCGCTGGTAGCAGTTCTGATGGGGATCGGCAGCGTCTATGTCTGGGTGAACGGCAAAGCCAACAAGCGGATGAACATGCTTGCAGAACAACTGCCGGAAGCGGTTGAACTGATGGTGCGCTCACTGCGCGTCGGGCACCCGTTTTCATCGGCTGTCAGCATTGTGGCACGCGAAGTACCCGACCCTTTGGGTACCGAAATGGGCATGATTTCGGATGAGGCTGCCTATGGTCGCGATATGGGCGAAACGCTCAAGGCGATGGCAGAACGGCTCGACAACCAGGATATGCGCTTTCTGGCGGTTGCTGTGACGATCCAGCAAACATCTGGTGGTAACCTTGCAGAAATTCTGGACGGTCTAGCCAAAGTGATCCGCGCGCGGTTCCGCCTTTTCCGCCGCGTCGCCGCGATCACGGCTGAGGCGAAATGGTCCGGCAACTTGCTCTCGGCGTTCCCGGTTGTCGCTTTGCTTGGCATCAACCTTGTGAAGCCTGACTACTATGATGAAGTCATGACGAGCCCGCTTTTCATTCCCGCTGTTCTGATTGTGGTTGCATTTCTTGTAGTGAACCTCATTGTGATGCGGTCCTTGGTTAACATTAAGGTCTAGGGGGCCCAGATGGAAAACATTCAAACAATGATCACCGACATGTTGGGGCCATTCGGCCCTTTGATGGTCGTCGGTTTGCTGGGCGTCTTTCTGATCCTGATCACGCTTCCCGTGCTGCTCAAGCGCGAAGTCGATCCTCTTGACCGGATCAAGGCGGCAAATACCTCTCCTGAGGCTGGAAAGAAGGGCAAAGGCAAACAACTGCGCTCTGCTTCAGGCAAGGATAAGCTTGAAAAATATGCCAACTTCCTGGAACCGCAAAACGCGGATGAATACTCTGCTGCAAAGCTGAAGTTGATGCAGGCCGGTTATCGCAGCAAGAACGCCGTAAGGATCTATAACTTCTTGCAGTTCGCTTTGGGCATCTTTGGCCTGCTGTGTGGTGGTGCCTACACGATCTTCCAGATGACAACAGGTGTCGAAGCCACTACCCAGCAACTTGCCATGTGGATTTTGATCCCAGGCGGTTTTGGTTACGTCATGCCGAAGTACTGGGTGACACGTCGCCAGCAGATGCGCCAGGAAGCAATCATTAACGCATTTCCAGACAGTCTTGATATGATGCTGGTCTGTGTCGAAGCGGGCCAGTCTTTGGATCAGTCAATCATCCGCGTCGCGCGCGAGTTGAAGTCCGGTTTCCCTGAACTGGCCGAAGAGTTTGAAATTGTCAGCCAAGAGGCCAAGGCCGGTAAGGACAAAAATACAGTTCTGAAGGATATGTCTGATCGTTGTGGTGTTCCGGATATTGCCAGCTTTGTCACCGTGCTGGTGCAATCTTCGCAATTTGGTACGTCCATCGCTGACGCGCTGCGGGTCTATTCTGCAGAGATGCGTGACAAACGCGTGATGCGTGCCGAGGAAAAGGCGAACAAGTTGCCGACAAAGATGACGCTTGCAACAATGATGCTGACCGTACCGCCGCTGATGGCGATGCTGATTGGCCCATCAATCTACGCGATTGCCGTCAACCTAGGCTAGGAGCTAACCCGCGATGATACTACGGCCGCTTTGCATTGGCCTGGTCATGTTATCATTGGCCGCCTGCACGACAGGCGGCCTTAATCGTTCGCCGGACGGCGTCTTTGCACCTGGTGTTGCGCGTGGCCAAAGTGCAGATGGCCTGATTGTCGGCCACCGCCTGATGGCCGCAGGTGAATATGAACTCGCCCTGAAAGCCTATAACCGTGCTGCCGCCCAGCAGGGCCTGAATGTAGATACGATGTCCGCAATCGGCTCGGCCAACCTGAACCTTGGCCGGTTGGGACAGGCAGAGCGGTGGTTGCGCCGCGCGGTAGAAGAAGACCCGACATTCCCCCCTGCCTGGAATAATCTGGGCGTCATCTTGATGGAAAAGGGCAACGTCGGCGAGGCGAGTGAGGTTTTTCGTCGCGCATTTGCCGCAGATAACGGAAATTCGGACGAAATCCGCGACAATTTACGCTTGGCACTCGCAAAATTGGAAAATCCGATCAATAATGACGAACAAGAATATCAGAACTTTAATCTGATCCGGCGGGGTGCAGGCGATTATGCACTGATGTCGGAACCACTATAGGCAAGAGCAGCAAAAGGACGCAGAAACATGCGCCACCCATTCATACTGACGCTTTTTGCGGCAACCGTCGGGTTGTCCGCGTGTGACCAATCAGGTGAGGCACAGGTCGAACGTGCCATGCAAGACATTAACGTTGTCGACGAAACCAACCTGAACGATGTGATGCTGACGGTCGGAGACCCAGATGAGGCCGTGCGCTATTTCGCCAGTGCCAGCGCCAACGACCCCGGGCGGATCGACCTGCAACGTGGTTTGGCAAAGTCTCTGATCCGCGCCAAGCGACCAACTGAGGCCATCACAGCCTGGCAGGCTGTTGTCGCAAATGAAGAGTCATCAAACACAGACCGCGTGGAGCTGGCTGATGCATTCATTCGGGCAAACCAATGGGATGAAGCCGCAGCAACACTGAACACCGTGCCCCCTACATATGAGACCTTCCAGCGTTACCGGTTGGAAGCCATGGTCGCAGACAGCCGCCAGCAGTGGGACAAGGCAGACAGCTTCTACGAGACAGCCGTTGGTCTGACGACGCGCCCTGCCACGGTTTACAACAACTGGGGTTTCTCAAAACTGACACGAGGCGATTATGCCGCCGCCGAGCGGATGTTTGGCGACGCGCTGCGTTTCAACAGCAATATGTTCACCGCCAAGAACAATCTGGTTCTGGCGCGCGGGGCCCAGCGCAACTATTCAATGCCGGTCATTCCGATGACCCAGATTGAGCGCGCACAGCTGATGCACACAATGGCGCTTGCCGCGATCAAGCAAAACGACATCACGATCGGCAAATCGCTGTTGAATGACGCGATCAATACGCATCCACAATATTTTGAGGAAGCGGCCCGCGCGTTGGAAGCGCTTGAAAACAACACTGGAAACTAGGCGTAATCAGGAATGACAGCCTTCGCCGCTTATTGGTTTCTTCCGGCCGTCATTCCGCTGGCATTGTTCATTTCCTGGAATGACATGCGCGACATGAAGATCACCAATAAAACGGTGGCTGTCACGCTTGCCGTCTATGCGGTGCTGGGGCCTTTTGCTTTTGGGTGGGAAATGTATCTGTGGCAATGGCTGCATTTTCCCATCGCTTTGGTGGTCTGTATGGCGCTGTGGTCCTTGCGCGTCATGGGCGGCGGAGACGCCAAGCTGATCGCAGCAATGGCCCCTTTCTTTGTCATGTCAGATCTCGAAGTGATCTTGCGCATTTTCGCAGCCAGCCTCCTGGGGGCATTGGTCGTGCATACGGTGTTCCGCCTTACACCGCTGAAACGCCCTGTGTCAGAGTGGAAAAGCTGGAACGCCGGCCGATATTTCCCAAAGGGCTTCCCGCTGAGCATGACGCTTGTACTATATCTTGTGCTCGCTGCGGTTTATCTCTGATAACTTAGCCAATGCCTTGGACAGGCACATGTTTATCCACTATTTTGCCATAGTTTCCACTAAACTCGACGGCAACGGCCGCTGAGTCTGCGGCTAGGATATGATTTTTGATGGGCGGGACCTGATATGAACGTGCAAACAAACGGTGTTATGGCGCCCCCGGCGCCGCGCAGCCTCGAAGCCATGCTTTTGCCGATGGCCATGATGCGCGATATTTTGATCAAGACGATGTTCCGCATGAACCTTGATCTGGTATCGGCAATCAGCCGCGCCATCTGCCTGCCAATCCCGGTCACGCAGGAGCTGGTTGATATGGCCCGTGGCCAGCTTTTGCTGGAAGCGACAGGTACCCTCAATGCCAATAGCGGCAATGAAATGGGCTACCAACTGACCGATGCAGGCCGCGCGCGTGCGCTCGATGCTTTGGGTCAATCTGAATACTACGGCGCGATGCCGGTGCCGCTCGATATCTATCGCCAGCAGATCCAGCGCCAGTCGATCCGCAACATCCAACTGACCCGCGACCAGCTGCAAACAGCGATGGGGCACCTTGTGCTGCCAGAAGACCTGTTGTCCAACCTCGGTCCTGCGGTCAGCGCCGGTCGGTCGATCCTGATGTACGGCCCTCCCGGAAACGGTAAATCCTCGATCTCGAACGGTATCCGTGATGCTTTGGGTGACAAAATCTATGTGCCCCGCGCGATCGAATATTCCGGTCAGGTGATCACCGTTTATGACCCGATCGTCCATAGCGCCGCTGAAGACGACGTGGATGACCCCAACAGCCTGCGCCGCACCTCGGGCCGGTTTGATACACGTTATGTCCGCTGCGAACGCCCCACCGTGATTACGGGCGGTGAATTGTCGCTGTCGATGCTCGACCTTGTCTATAACCCGACGGCACGGACCTATCAGGCGCCTTTGCAGCTGAAATCAACCGGCGGCATCTTCATCGTGGACGACCTTGGTCGTCAGGCGGAACCGCCGCAGACCCTTGTGAACCGCTGGATTGTTCCGCTGGAAGAGAACAAGGATATCCTCGCGCTGCAATCGGGTGAAAAGTTCGAAGTGCCCTTCGACACGCTCGTGGTATTTTCGACCAACTTCCACCCCAACGCGATCTTCGACAAAGCGGCTCTGCGTCGTATTTTCTACAAGATCAAGATTGATGGCCCGAACCAGGAAGACTTCCTCAAGATCTTTGCAATGGTCGCCCGCAAGCGCAAGATGCCATTGGATGAGGATACGCTCGTGCACCTGCTGAACGTCCGCTATCCGGAAATCGACAACGTTTATGCGAACTATCAGCCGATCTTCCTGATCGACCAGATGATTTCGATCTGCGAGTTTGAGGGCATCCCATATCAGATGTCACCCGAACTGATTGACCGTGCATGGGCCAACATGTTCGTGAAAGAAGAAGACATCGTTCACTAAGTTACTACCAAAAAGGCCTCCCATCCGGGGGGCCTTTTTCGTTGGTGAGTGTGCAAATCGTAAGGTGCGTCTTGACGCACCGCCCCCGCACGTCACCTTAGCAACATGACAGCCCTGCCCCCCCTTTTCCAAGATTGGTTCACCACCCGCGGCTGGACCATTCACCCTCACCAGCAGGCCATGCTGGATCAGGCATCAAGCCCTGCCCTGATGCTCATCGCGCCAACGGGCGGTGGCAAAACATTGGCAGGCTTCCTGCCCTCCCTGATCGAACTGGCAGACGGCAGGCACGAAGGCCTGCACACCCTCTACGTCTCCCCGCTCAAGGCACTCGCTGCCGACATCAAACGCAACCTGCGCCGCCCTGTCGAAGAAATGGGCCTGCCCATCCGCATCGAGGACCGCACAGGCGATACGACTTACACCCAAAAACGCCGCCAACGCGCCGACCCGCCGCATATCCTGCTGACCACCCCTGAATCGCTGGCTTTGCTCACCAGCTATGAGGACGCACCGCGTATCTTCAAAGGCCTGCAACGCATCATCGTCGATGAAATCCACGCACTGGCTGAAAGCAAACGCGGCGATCAACTCATGCTCGCGCTCAGCCGCTTGCAAACGCTGGCTCCAGACCTGCGGCGCGTGGGCCTGTCCGCCACCGTCGAAGATCCT
This sequence comes from uncultured Alphaproteobacteria bacterium, assembly GCA_942490805.1. Lineage (GTDB taxonomy): Bacteria > Pseudomonadota > Alphaproteobacteria > Rhodobacterales > Rhodobacteraceae > Yoonia. Next base: position 114,380 of record CALNYU010000007.1, read on the forward strand.
GATGCCATCGCAGCCCAACTCGCCCGTCACCCCGATCCCTGCGCCATCATCAACGCCGACCCCGGCCCAGATCCTGATATCTCCATGCTGGTCACCCAAGAAAAACCACCATGGACCGGTGGCGGGGCCAAATACGCAATCCCTGCGGTGCTGGAGGAGGTCAAGAAACACAAAACAACGCTGATCTTTCACAACACCCGCGCACAGGCCGAGATTTTCTTTCACAACCTCTGGCTCGCCAATACTGACGACCTGCCCATCGGCATCCACCACGGCAGCCTTGCCCGCGAACAACGCGAACGGGTTGAGGCGGCGATGGTCGCAGGGCAATTGCGCGCCATCGTCTGCACAGGCTCGCTTGATCTTGGCATCGACTGGGGCGACGTTGATCTGGTGATACAGGTGGGTGCACCCAAAAACGTCAAACGGCTGGTGCAACGCATCGGCCGCGCGAACCATCGCTATAACGCCCCGTCCAAAGCCCTTTTGGTACCTGCCAACCGCTTTGAAGTGGTCGAATGTGTCGCAGCCTTAGAGGCCGTCAAAGCCCACGACCTTGATGGGGACCCCAAGGGCGCAGGCCCCCGTGATGTGCTTTGCCAGCATATCCTGATCACCGCCTGCGCCGGCCCCTTTGACGCCGATACCCTCTATCACGAAATCAAAACCGTCGGCGCCTATCGCGATCTGTCGCGCGCGGCCTTCGACGACTGTCTCGATTTCTGCGCCACAGGCGGCTACGCCCTGCGCGCCTATGACAAATGGAAACGCCTGCTGCAAACCGCCGACGGGCGCTGGCAATTGCGCGACCCCCGCGCCGCGCAACGGATCCGCATGAACCTTGGCACGATACAGGACACCGACACCCTCAAGGTCCGCATGAAGGGTAATTTCAAACCCTTGGGCGAAGTGGAAGAGGCGTTTGCCGCCACCCTTACCCCCGGTGATACTTTTCTGATTGGTGGCCAAGTGGTCCGCTATGAAGGCCTGCGGGAAATGACGGTCGAGGTGTCGCGCCGCGCCGATAAAACCCCCAAGATCGCCACTTTTATGGGGACAAAATTCGCGAACTCTACCCAACTGTCCCAGCGTATCCTGCGCATGTTCAACCAACCCGACTGGCCCGAACTGCCGGCGCATACCGCCGAATGGTTGGACCTGCAGCGCAAATTCTCAAAACTGCCCGAGGCGGATCGCATTCTCGTCGAAAGCTTCCCGCACGAAGGCCGCCACCATCTATGCGTCTACGGTTTCGCCGGACGCAACGCGATGCAAACGCTGGGCATGCTGGTCACCCAGCGCATGGAAGAACTGAACCTGCATCCCATGGGCTTTGTTGCGACTGATTACGCCACGCTGATCTGGGGGCTTGATCCTGTCGATGATCCAACACCCCTGCTGCAACCCGACAACATGCGCGCTGATTTTGAAACATGGCTGTCGGGCAATGCCGTGATGAAACGCACCTTCCGTGGTGCGGCCACCATTGCGGGCCTCATCGAACGCAACCTGCCCCAAGCGCGCAAAAGCGGACGGCAGGCGACATTCTCCTCCGATATCCTCTACGACACCCTTTCAAAATATGACCCCGACCACCTGATGCTGCGGATCACCCGCGAAGAGGCGATGCGCGGGTTGGTTGATTTTGGGCGGATCGAAGAAATGCTGACACGCACCGCAGGCCGGATTGATCACCTGATCCTCGACCGCGTCACGCCGCTCTCTCTGCCGATGTTCCTTGAACAAGGGCGGATTGCGGTCGCGGGTGCCGGACAAGAACGGATCATGGAAGAAGAGGCCGCACGCCTGATGGCCGCCGCCGGTGTGTCATCGCTTTGATGCTTGAACTCGGGCGCAGCTTGCCGCAAGAACAGATCATGAACGCCTATCACTTTGATTTCTGCGGCACCCGATGCAGCGCCCTGCCCTCCGGCGCGCTGCACCTACCTGCGCATAACATGCTTTGCGTGTCCGACCTGCACTTGGGCAAATCCGAACGGATCGCACGGCGCAGTGGTGTGATGTTGCCGCCCTATGAGGTGCAAGAGACCCTGCAAAAACTGGAAGCCGATATCACCGCCACCCAGCCCCAACAGGTCATCTGCCTTGGGGATAGTTTCGACGATCTTGATGCGGCAGGCAGCCTTGATGAAGATGCGCGCCTGTGGCTGACACGCCTGCAAGCTGGCAAATCATGGGTCTGGATCGAAGGAAACCACGATCCGGGTCCGATTGATCTGGGCGGTACACATAGGGCTGAAATGACGGTCGGCACGCTGACGTTCCGCCATATCGCCACGGCAGACACCGCCGAGGTATCAGGCCACTACCACCCAAAACACCGTGTCGCAGGGCGCAGCAGGCCTGCTTTTATGTTTGATCATCAGCGCCTGATCATGCCCGCCTATGGCGCATATACCGGCGGGCTTAACAGCCACGCAGCCGACCTGCGCAAGCTGTTTCATGGACAAACAATCGCGATCCTGACAGGGCACAAAGCGATCCCTGTGCCTGTGGTTTAAACGGTCAGACCCTCAGGCTCTGCCAACCCGTTCGCACGACAACACGCGGTCAGCGTATTGGCCAAGAGACAGGCAATCGTCATCGGCCCGACACCACCGGGCACGGGCGTGATCGCACCGGCGACGGCGGCACAGCTGTCATAATCGACGTCCCCAACCAGACGGGTGCCGCCTTCGGGTTTTTCAATCCGGTTGATGCCCACATCAATCACGGTCGCGCCCGGTTTGATCCAGTCGCCCGTCACCATCTGCGGACGGCCTACCGCAGCAACAACGATATCGGCTTGCCGCACAACACCGGGCAAATCTTTGGTACGGCTATGGGCGATTGTGACGGTGCAACTATCGTTCAGCAAAAGCTGCGCCATCGGTTTACCCACGATATTCGAGCGGCCAATCACCACGGCATTCATCCCCGACAAGGACCCATGATGATCACGCAACATCATCAGACTGCCCAATGGCGTGCAGGGCACCATGCTTTTCTGTCCCGTGCCCAACAGACCGACGTTCGAGATATGGAAACCATCGACGTCTTTGGCAGGATCAATACTGTTGATAACCAAATCACTGTTTAGGTGCGCAGGCAGCGGCAGTTGCACCAAGATACCATGCACCGCCGGATCAGCATTCAACTGCGCAATCAGCGCCAGCAAATCAGCCTCGGAGGTGTCCACATCCAGTTGATGCGTGAACGACTCCATGCCAACCTCAACGGTCATTTTGCCTTTGGAGCGGACATAAACCTGACTGGCAGGGTCCTCGCCCACCAGCACAACAGCAAGTCCCGGTGTAATGCCATGCTCGGCCTTGAGCTTGGCCACACCTTCGGCCACTTGCCCGCGGACCTTTGCGGCGAAGGCTTTTCCGTCAATTACTGTCGCTGTCATGGGCTCATTTCTTTCACAAGGGGCTTAGGGCGGGGCATAGCCCCACCCATGACCTAGAACAACCCTTCGATCTCGCCCGCAGCATTGAGCATAATCTGCTCAGCCGACGGGACACGCGGCAAACCGGGCATCGTCATGATTTCACCGCAGATGGCGACAATGAAACCGGCACCGGCACTTAGGCGTACCTCACGCACGGGCACAGAGAACCCTGTCGGCGCGCCGCGCTGTGTTGGATCGGTGGTAAAGCTGTACTGCGTCTTGGCCATACAGACCGGCAGATTGCCGTACCCCTGCTCTTCCCACACCTTCAGCTGCTCGCGGATTTTGCTGTCCACAACCACCCCATCGGCGCGGTAGATCTTCTTGGCAATCGTGTCGATCTTATCAAAAAGGCTCATGTCATCAGGGTAGATCGGCGCGAAATTCGCCTCGCCAGCGTCGGCAATTTGCGCCACGCGGGTGGCCAGTTCCTTGGTCCCTTCCGATCCCAGCGCCCAGTGCTTGCACAAGATCGCCTCGGACCCTTGCGTCGCGACATAAGCTTTGACCGCTGCGACCTCGGCATCCGTGTCAGTGACAAAGTGGTTGATCGCCACGACGACCGGCACGCCAAAGGATTTGACGTTTTCGATGTGCCGCCCAAGGTTGGCGCAACCTGCTTCAACGGCCGAGACGTTCTCTGTCCCAAGGTCCGCTTTGGCCACGCCACCGTTCATTTTCATCGCCCGCACCGTGGCCACCACGACCACACAAGAGGGCGCGATCCCTGCTTTGCGGCATTTGATGTTCATGAATTTCTCGGCACCCAGATCAGCGCCAAAGCCTGCTTCGGTCACAACATAGTCGGCCAGTTTCAGCGCCGTCGTCGTGGCAGTGACAGAGTTACAGCCGTGCGCGATATTGGCAAACGGGCCGCCGTGCACAAAGGCGGGGTTGTTTTCCAGCGTCTGTACAAGGTTCGGCTGCATCGCATCTTTCAACAGCACCGTCATCGCGCCATCGGCCTTGATATCACGGCAATACACAGGGGTTTTGTCGCGGCGGTAGGCGACGATGATATCGCCCAAACGCTTTTGCAAATCTTCCAGGTTGCGCGCCAAGCACAGGATCGCCATGACTTCGGACGCGACGGTAATATCAAAACCGGCTTCGCGCGGAAAACCGTTGGCGACACCACCCAAAGAGGTCGTGATCTGGCGCAAGGCACGGTCGTTCATGTCCAGCACGCGCCGCCAAACCACACGGCGGATGTCGATCTCGAGTTCGTTGCCCCAATAGACGTGGTTATCAATCATCGCGGACAACAGGTTGTGGGCCGAAGTGATCGCGTGGAAATCCCCTGTAAAATGCAGGTTCATATCTTCCATCGGGACGACTTGCGCGTAACCACCACCCGCAGCGCCGCCCTTCATGCCAAAGCAGGGGCCAAGTGAGGCTTCGCGAATACAAATCGCGGCCTTCTTGCCAATCGCGTTCAAGCCATCACCCAGACCCACAGTCGTGGTCGTCTTGCCCTCACCCGCAGGTGTCGGGTTGATCGCGGTGACAAGGATCAGCTTGCCATCAGGACGGTCCTGCACCGAGTTGATCAGACGCTGGCTCACCTTGGCCTTATCGTGGCCGTAGGGCAGCAAATCATCACTCTCGATGCCCAGCTTCGCACCAATTTCCTGAATGGGGCGCTTTTGTGCGGCGCGCGCGATCTCGATATCAGACTTATATTCCATGAAAGACTTTCCTGACCCTTGGCAAATGCCATTCTTGTTCAACTTCGCTTCTAGCGCTTGGATACCACCGCATGCACCGTGATTGCGACATATTCACCGCCGGAATCGTCGGCAGCCCCTCTGCGTGTGTCGGATGGGAAACCTAAGGGGCCCATGCGCGTTGATCGGGGATATGCAGTTGCACCGTGTCGCCCAGATGCATTTTGCCTTCCCGTTCCACCCAAGCAGTGACTCCGCGCTTGCCCTTGGCAGCAGCTTTGAACTTATCACCCGCGCCGGGATGATCGGCATTGATCACCTTGGCAGGCAAATGACAGGGGCGGTTTTGCATATCAACGACAATCGCGGACCCGTCAGGGAACTGCAGACGTGATGAAGGCGGCAGGTGGCTAAAGTCTGGAATGCCGCTGATAACCAGTGACGCACCGATCAGCGCAGGGTCCAAGGTGGCAAGGCCACAATCGGCAGCAATCGCGGCCAGTTCCTCGGCAGAAACGACCGACAGCTGACGGACGTTGCGGATTTCGGTGTTGCGGGGATACTGGCTTTTCACCCGGCTACAAGACGGCCGCGTCAGCCCCCCATGCACTTCACCCGGAATACCGGCATAGGTGAGTTCTGCCGATTCCGTCGCTGTTGAGCGTAAAGAGGCGTCGCGGTCAGGCACATGGCCAATCCAGACGACTTCACCTGTGATTTTTGTGGGGGTCAATGCTGGCATGCGGCTCTCCTCATTGTCGTTGCCCTATGCTTACGGCAGTCAAATGGAGGCTTCAATCGCGATACAGCAAACAAAAACGCCGCTCTTTTCAGAGCGGCGTTTTGGACTTTTATGCAGAAGGTTCCGGTTCCATCCCGCCATCATCCGAAGCACGGGGCTTCTTTGGCTTGGTTTTAGGGATCGACGTCACCGATGGCGTGCCGCCCGCAGGTGGCGTATCATCTGCATCATTGCCAGATTGGGGTGGTTCACCCGCCATGACGCGCTTGATCTCGTCGCCGGTCAGCGTCTCATACTCCAAAAGACCCTGCGCCAAACGCTCGAACTCAACGTTCTTTTCAGTGATGATCTTATGCGCCAGCTCATAGCCTGTCTGGATAAAGCTGCGCACCTCGTCCTCGATCAGCTCTTTGGTGTTGGCCGATACCGAGAGGCCCGCGGTATTGCCGGAATACCCCTCATGCGCCTCGGAATAGTCGATGTTACCGACCTTATCGGACATGCCCCAACGCAGGATCATCGCCCGGGCCAACTGGCTGGCCTGCTGAATATCACCGGCAGGGCCGTTGCTGACCTGATCGGCACCATATTTGATGGTCTCAGCGGCCTTACCGGCCATCGTCATCGCAAGACGCTGGTGGCATTCATCACGGAACATGTTCAGGCGGTCCATTTCAGGCAGGCTCATCACCATACCCAACGCACCGCCGCGCGGAATGATCGTGGCCTTATAGACCGGATCACATTTCGGCAGTGAAATACCCACAATCGCGTGGCCCGCTTCGTGATAGGCTGTCATTTCCTTTTGCTCGGTCGTCATGACCATGGATCGGCGCTCGGCACCCATCATGACCTTGTCCTTGGCGCTTTCGAAATCGATCATCGTGACAAACCGGCGTCCGACACGGGCCGCCATCAGCGCCGCTTCGTTCACAAGGTTGGCAAGATCGGCACCCGAAAACCCGGGCGAGCCGCGCGCAATGATGCGCAGATCAACATCAGGACCCAGCGGGATTTTACGCGCATGCACGCCCAAAATCTTTTCGCGGCCTTTGATATCGGGGTTCGGTACAGTGACCTGACGGTCAAAACGGCCCGGGCGCAGCAGCGCAGGGTCAAGCACGTCACGACGGTTGGTCGCCGCGACGATGATGACACCTTCGTTGGCTTCAAAACCGTCCATCTCGACCAGCAACTGGTTCAAAGTCTGCTCGCGCTCGTCGTTGCCGCCACCGATGCCGACACCACGTGCACGGCCAACCGCGTCAATCTCGTCGATAAAGACGATACATGGCGCGTTCTTCTTGGCCTGCTCGAACATGTCGCGGACACGGGATGCACCCACACCGACGAACATTTCGACAAAGTCAGAACCGGAAATCGTAAAGAACGGCACGCCAGCCTCGCCCGCGATTGCGCGTGCAAGCAGGGTTTTACCTGTACCCGGAGGGCCAACAAGCAGCGCGCCTTTTGGAATCTTACCGCCGAGTCGCGAGAATTTCTGCGGGTTGCGCAGGAATTCAACGATCTCTTCGAGCTCTTCTTTGGCCTCATCAATACCGGCCACATCATCAAACGTGACGCGCCCGTGCTTTTCGGTCAAAAGCTTCGCCCGCGATTTGCCAAAGCCCATCGCGCCGCCTTTGCCGCCGCCCTGCATACGGTTCATGAAGTAGATCCAGACACCGATCAAAAGCAGGAAGGGAAGCAAGCTGAGCAGGAACGACTGGAACACCGATGTTTCCTGGCTGCGCGCCTCGACAGGGACGCCAGCAGCAAGCAAAAGCTGTGTAACTTCAGCATCTTGAGGACGGATTGTCGTAAACGTCCGCCCGCCTTCATTGAAGCGGATATTCTCGCCATCAATGACCGCATTGGTGACGCTGCCAGCTTCGACAGATTCGACAAATGCAGAGTAACTGCGCGTCTCACTGTTTGTGGCGCCTTGCGGACTGCTGAAAAGATTGAAAAGGGCCAGAACCATAAGGAACAGGACGACCCAAAAGACCATATTACGCGCGTTGCCCAAGGGGGAAACTCCTTTGAAATGGGGAAGTGAAACGACAGAGTCGCCGCACAAGCGTTTCCTCTAAAATAGAGGTTAAACCTTAATCTTCAATGGCAAACGCCGATCTATGGAAATCCGCGACAATCCGCGCAGACCATCCACCCGATAAACCGGCCAGAGGTGCCGCGATTAGACTGTCGCCATGCCAGACAGAAGGCGAGGCCAGCAAAGAGGTGCGCGGCATTCCACTTGCGCGCCAATCGGGGCAATCCTTGATACCGTCCCCCAGCGCCTTGAAGGTCAAATTATCGTGTAAAGGTCCCTCAAGAAACCAGCGGTGATCCCAGAACGCGCCCAAGGGTTGGCCCGCCTCGTGGTGCAATCTCACGGTCGGCGACGTTGCCGCTGCTTCGCGCATCAGCCGGACCGTACCCCCCTCATCAGGCGTCATAATGCATCCACCCAAGGTGACCGTTGCCCCCTTGCGGGCCTGTGAGACCGTTTCCATCAACTGCTCAAAGCGCGGACGATAGTTACGGCTGCCCACCCAAGAAAACGCCGCCGCCATCACACGCCTTGGCGCATCAGCTTTGTCCAGATCAAGCGCCTCGGGTGCCAAAAGCAAATCCCCCGCGTCTTGGCGGACATGGCGTTTGGCAAAGGCAAGTGCCGCCTCTTGCAGCGACAGATGCGCCGCCTGCATGTGATCGACGGTCTGCAGCAGCCGCTTGCGTGTCATCCCAAGGGTTTCAAGCTGCGCGAACATCTGTCGCGCACGGACCCTGTCAAAGCGGGGGTCGTCATTGCTCGGGTCTTCGGACCATGGAATATTTTGCGATCTTAGCCAAGCGCGCAGATCGGCGCGCGCCAGACCCAAGAGCGGGCGAACCACGCGCAGGCCGTCACGCTGGCTAACCGGGTACATCGCGGTCAGACCGTCAATGCCAGAGCCCCGCGCAAGACGCATCAAAAGCGTCTCGACCTGATCGTCCTCGGTGTGACCGAACCAAACCTCGCGCAGATTATACATCAGGGCCCAATCCCGCACGGCGGCCCAACGCCCTTCGCGGGCTGCAGCCTGCAAGTTGCCCCTGCCGTCCCATGTCCAATTTACGACGGTGTGATCAATCCCGAGAGCATTGGCCTGCGCGGCGACCAAAGCGATCTCATCCTTGGCTTCGGGGCGTAGCCCGTGATCAATGGAAATCGCGCGGAACTTATCCGCTGCACGAAAACGCGCAGCCAATTGCATCAAAGCGATGGAATCGCCACCGCCCGACACAGCAAGGCCGATCGTTTGATCAGATTTCGGTGCAGCGGTGATCGCTGTCTGGAAACGTGCTTCAACGCTGTCCGAGGGCCGGTCTACTGGCATCCCAAGGCTTGCATTTCCATTTGGGCGTCAAGCACTGTCGCGTTGCCGGGGAAACGCACGTTCACTTCGGCCAGTGTCAGGCAGGCATCTTGTGTTTGGCCGATTTTACCCAGTGATGATCCGAGTTTAAACAAGGCATCAGGTGCCTTGGGGCCTGTCGGGTTGCCCGAGAACGCATCAAGATAGGCGCGCGCCGCGTTTGTTGTTTCACCCAGACCTTCCAAAGCCTCACCGCGCAGATAGTTCGCGTCTGAGGTCAGCGGACTACCCGGGTAGGTCGCGACAAAGGTCTCAAGCTGGTCAACGGCGCTGCGAAAGTCACCTGCAGCGAGCGCCTCCTGCGCCCGCTCGATGTCGCTTTGTTCGCCAATGGCCAAAGCGGGGCCGCCGGTATTCTGGTTCGTGACGGGCGCAGCGGCACCCGGCACTGCAATGCCGCCCAAAGGCGTGTCATCCAGCTGGCCGATGTCACAGCCCGGCTCAAGCTCGCAAAGGCGGAAGTTGAGATCGCCGATGCGGTTGTTGGCATCTGTCGTGATACTGTTCACCCGGAATTCAAGCTGTTCGGTGTTCGACGTCAGGCGCTGCAACTCCGCCTCGATCGCGTTCAGACGATCCAGCGGCGTATTGCCTGCAACGCCCGCACCAAGCCCGCCTGTTGTCGACAATTCACGTTTCAGACGCTGTACATCAACAAAGAGCACCGTCAGCTGTTGCCTGATATCGGCCAAAGTCTCTTCCTGCGCAAAGGCAGGAAGCGGCGAGATCAGCAAAGCGCAGACAACAGCAAGACGATGTAACATATGGGCTTCCTTTAGGTCTTGATCAGCTTGTCATCGCAGAGAACGACAGAACAGTGACGGCCCGACGGTTCTGCGCGTAGCAGCTTTCCTCGGAACAGATCGCGATGGGGCGTTCCTTGCCAAAGCTGGTCACTTGCAGACGGTTGGATGGCACACCGCGCGACACCAGATATTCACGCACCGCATTTGCACGGCGCTGGCCAAGTGCGAGGTTATATTCGCGTGTGCCCTGCTCATCGGCATGGCCTTCGATCACGGCGCGGTAATCAGCGTTTGTGAGAAGCCACTGCGCCTGCCCGTCCAGAATTGTCTGGCCCGCGGGCGTGATGGTTGATGTATCCACCGCGAACAAAACGCGGTCACCGATTGTCTGGTTAAAGAAAAGCGGGCTTGTCGGGTCGCTTGCCGATCCGGCCATACCGGCCCCAAGACCGGCATTCGCATCTGCACCGGCACCGGCACCACCATCGCGGCCCGCGCCAAATCGATCAGGGTTTGTACATGCTGCTGTTGCCAGCACCAAGAGCACAACCGCCGTTGTCTTAAAAAGTGTCATAGGGTTTCATCCTGTTTTTAGACTGCTCTGTTTTTTTTCACTCTAGCACGGCTTTCGCCATTAGGGAATCACACATCGTTACGGCTGCAACGGACCCCATGACGGATCGGACGCACCACCGGGCAAAGGGACGGCCTTGAGGTTGCGCCCCGAAATATCCACCGAATACATCGACGACGTACCGCCCGCACCTTGGGTTTCGCGGCTGAACATAATGACGCGCCCGTTGGGCGACCATGTCGGCCCCTCATCAAGGAAAGACGAGGTCAACAGCCGCTCTTCAGAGCCATCAGTGCGCATCACGCCGATATGAAAGCGCCCTGCGTTCTGTTTGGTAAAGGCCACCAGATCGCCACGGGGCGACCAGACTGGCGTGCCATAACGCCCATCGCCAAAGGAAATCCGCCGTGCCTCACCGCCGTTGGCGGACATGATGTAAAGCTGCTGATTGCCCGAACGGTCACTTTCAAAAACGATCTGGCTGCCATCGGGTGACAGGCTCGGCGCGGTTTCGATCGACGGGGCCGAAGTCAGACGCACGTGCTGGCCTGTGCCAAGATCGGTGCGGTAGATATCGGTATTACCACCGTTTGACAGGCTATAGATCACCTGCCGACCATCACGGGAAAAGCGCGGGCTAAAGGCCATCTCGCCCGGGGCTGTCTGCAACTGCTGGCGGCCCACATTGGCCACGTTCAACAGGTTGATCCGTGGAAAGCCGCTTTCAAAACTGGTGTAGAGCACGCGGTCACCGCTGGGGGAAAAACGCGGAGCCAGTACGATACTGCTGCTATCGGTCAGGAACTGCACATTGGCGCCATCGAAATCCATGATCGCAAGGCGCTTTTGGCGGTTATCCTTGGGTCCGGCTTCCGACACGAACACAACGCGGCTGTCAAAATAACCGCCCTCGCCCGTGATGCGGCTATAAACGGCATCCGCCACCTTATGGCCCATGCGCCGCCATCCGGCAGTTGTGCCCGCAAATTGCAGACCCTGCCCCAGCTCTTGCCCGGAGAAAACATCATAGAGACGGAATTTCACCGTCAGCTGATCCCCATTCACCGTGACCGCACCGACAATCAGCGCTTGGGCATTGATCGCGCGCCAGTCAGCAAAGGCGACAGGCTGCACAAAAGAACTGATCTGCGAAATAAAGGCTGTGGCGGGCACTTCACGGAAAAGGCCGGTACCCGCAAGGTCCTGCACCACAAGGCGCGAGATATCCGAGGCCGCCTGCTGCGCTGCAGGCGTTTCCGCTTCAAAACTTGGCACGGCAAAGGTGATCGGCTCAATCACACCATCCGTAATGGTCAGCCGCAACGGGCCGTTTTGCGCCATCATCGGCCCTGCCAAGACCAAGGCCACCAAAACCGTCAGAAATCGTTTTATCATTTTTGCCTCACTCTGCCTCATCAGGCGTTTGCCCGAATCTGCACTGTCTTTCATCATTATGGCAGGGGGAAAAAACCATTTCACCTCACCTACGCGTGTCTTTGCCTATCTCAACCGCATCCCACTGGGATCAAAGGTAATCACAACGTCCTGCCATTGGTCATATTTGTCGGCAGGAAGCTGATAGCCCCCCGACTGACACCGCAGGATCGCGCGGCGGGCAGCCTCAAAGGCTGTGTTCGTGGCGCTCTGGTCGCCGTCGGATGACAAAAGGCGCACCTCGTTGCCACAACGCGGCCCTCGCGATCAAGGCTAAAGCCCACTTCAACCGTCACACGCGCCGCCATTGAGCCGGCATCAACGTTCCAGCAACTATTCACTGCAAGACGGAAGCTGTCGCGCTCGGATCCTGTCATCGGTGGGCCCGCTGCCACGGCAGGCGCTTGTGCTGGCGCACTGAGCGCGGCGGCCAAAGCTGCGGCAACTTCATCTTCATTCGTCTCTTGCGGGGCCGGTGCCGGCTCTTGCGGCGCGGGGGTTGGCGCGTCTTGGGCCACCTGCGTTTGCGCCGGCGGCGCAGGGCGGCTTGGCCGTGTTGACGGGCGCACAGACGTGGTCGGGGCCAAATCCTGAATCACAATAGCCGTCGTCGTTTCCTCAGGCGCTGTCGCCTCTTGCTCTTCGGCCACAACTTCGGCTTCGGCACTATTGTCCGGCACAACCTCTTCGCGCACTACATCATCCACCTGCGCATCAGGCGGAGGTGGGGCGGAAATGGTCGAAGCAACGGTGGGCGCTTGTGGCGGCGTCGGCGTTTCGCTCACCTGCACATCCGGTGTCGGGGGCGGTGTCACAGGCGGCGCAGGCTCAGCAGGCGGCGCATCCACAACCTCGGCCTGCGGGGGCGCAGGTGGCGGCGGTGGTGGCGGCGCTTCGGCTTGCGGTGGCTCAATGGGTGCAGGTGGCGGGGCCTGCTCGGTAATCTCTTCCTGCGCAGGCGGCGGCGGAGGTGTCTCCTCGATCACGGGCGGCACTGGGGCCGTCGGATCAGCCGACCCCGGCACAGGCGTCGTGCGGGCGCGCATCTGATCGAATTCCTCGCCCGAGACAAGCGACACATCCATCGTCTGAATCTGCAACGGCTCAGACGACATGCCCCAGCCGACAATCAGCCAGCCGATCAGCCCGACATGGCCAATCCCTGAAATGATGGTGCCCGGCGTTGCCATGATTTACCCGTCAGCGCCGCCTGTGGCAGGCGGCGCGATATCGGTCACCAGACCAATATCCGAGAACCCACCCGCGTTGAGCAGACCCATCACCTCGGCCACACGGTTCCAATCGTTGCGGCCATCGGCGCGCAAAAAGATCTTGTTGCTACTGCGCTCGGCGGCAATGGCCTGCAAACGGGCGACCAATTCGGCCTCGGTGGTATCGGTTTCCTGGATCATCACGCGACCATCATTTGTGATCGTCACGGTCAGCGGTTCCTCGTCATCCCCCGGCAGGGCGGTGGCAGAGGTCTCGGGCAGTTCCACCGGAATACCAACAACAGAAAGCGGGGCCGCGACCATGAAGATAATCAACAGCACCATCATCACGTCCACAAAAGGCGTGACGTTAATCTCGGACATCGGCTGCGCGCGCCGCGACCGGCGACGGCGGCGTCTGCCCCCGTCATCACCTGATTTCATGACCCCTGCGCTCATCTCAGCTATCCAACTGGCGGCTTAGGATCGTGGCAAACTCATCGGCAAAGGCCTCATAGCCGCTCACAATGCGGTCACTATCCGAAGAAAGTTTGTTGTAATAAATCACCGCCGGAATAGCAGCCAAAAGGCCCAGACCCGTGGCCAACAACGCCTCGGCGATGCCCGGAGCAACCACAGCGAGGTTCGTCGTCTGCGCCTCGGCAATTTCGATAAAGGCGTTCATGATACCCCAAACCGTACCAAACAGACCCACAAACGGGGCCGTGGCACCAACGGTGGCAAGGATCGGCAGACCTTTTTGCAACCGCGCCGCCTCTTTCACGATCGCCACATCCATAGACCGATCAATCCGCGCGGTGGCACCGGCGATCAGCCCGCCATCCTGCCTGTGTGACCTGCGCCATTCCAGCATGCCTGCGGCAAATATCTTTTCTGACGCCCCCTCAGGGTCGGCGCCGATCTGGTCAAACAGCGCATCAAGCGGTTCACCCGACCAGAACGCACGATCAAAAACCTCGGCCTCGGCGCGTGCTTTGCGATATTGGATCGTTTTGTCGATGATCACGGCCCAACACCAAACGGAGGCTGCGATCAACATGATCATGACCAGTTTAACGGTAATCGTGGCGCGCGCGAATAACGCCCACATGGTGAATTCGTGTGCTGCTTCCATATGCCTGCTCTGCCTATAGGCCCGATTTTGGGCTCTGATTAAGACATAGCTTATCGCATCAACTTATAGAAATCCAACCAATCCCGCATCACGTTCGCGAAATCGGGCGGTTTTTAATGCACAAACCGGCGGATCACTGCCGGAAGACGGGCCACAGCGCCCTCTGCGGTCATGCAAATGATGGTAACAATGGCAGAAAACAGCACCTCATCACCGCGCATCACCTCTTGTTTGACGACCAGACGCACACCCGATCCCGGCTCCATCGTGGTTTGTATCACCAGTTCATCATCATATTTCGCAGGTGCCAGATAATCCGCCTCGACACGGCGGACTGCAAAAACCAGCCCGTCCGCTTTCATCTGTACCTGATCAATACCCAACTCACGCACCCATTCACTCCGCGCACGCTCAATGAATTTCAGGTAGTTGGCGTAATAGACGATGCCCGCCAGATCGGTGTCTTCATAATAGACGCGGATGGGGAAACGATGGCTCATGACGCCTTCTGCACCCGTGCTGCAATGCGCAAAGCATGGCTGGCATCGCGCGCCATTGCTGGCATCACCGGATCATAGGCCGCACGGATCACATCCGCAATTTCAGGGCGCAACATAGCCTGACCCTCAATCATCGCCAAAGGCGGCACCTCGTCAAAGGCAGTATCCGACCACAACAATATCGTCTGCACCGCCTGGCTGAGTGCAAGCGTATCCGCAGGCACAGCCGCCAAATGATCATCCATGCGCAAAAACACAAACGCCGCCCGTATCGCGCCCGCCTCATCAAAGCGGAAAATCCGGTACTGGTTGGCATCTGCCTGCTTTAACCGCCCCACCAATGGGGCAAGATCAGGCACCAGCTTATCCAGATGCGGCACCTCGGTCATCTCATCCCAATCCTGACAGAAAAAGATCATCAGGTTCGCACCCAACTCCATATCCGTCTCGGCCATCTGATGCGAGGCAAGCGTTACCACCGCCTCAATCGCGCCTTTGAAAACGGCAAGCGAGGCGTCATCCACCCCAAACACCACGGGCACAATTGGCCGCCCCCAACGGGCAAATACGTATGCGCCGTCCGCACGGGTAAAGAGTTGTTCTATCGTCTGACTTTCTATGTCCATTCAAACTTCCGCCGGAGGCATCTGCCCGCTCATCCAAACAAATCCGTCTGCGATTTGGGCGCGTTCAGCCCCAAATGCGTCCAAGCCAGTTGCGCCAACATCCGGCCCCTCGGCGTCCGCTGGATCAACCCCTTTTGCAGCAAATAAGGCTCAATCACATCTTCCAGACTATCGCGGCTTTCCGATAAGGCCGCCGAGAGTGTCTCAACCCCCACAGGCCCCCCGCCATAGCTTTCTGCTATCAAACGCAGATAGCGGCGGTCGGCATTATCAAGTCCCAGATGATCCACGCCCAGCCGCGTCAACGCACTGTCTGCAATCGCTTGGGTCACAGTGCCATCGCCGTCAACAATCGCGAAATCGACAACACGGCGCAGCAACCGCCCCGCAATGCGCGGTGTTCCACGGGCACGGCGGGCGATCTCGCGCGCGCCTTCAGGTGCGGCAGGGGCACCCATCAATCGTGCACCCCGCGTGACGATCTCATGCAGCTCGTCTTCGGTATAAAACTCCAACCGTGTCGGAATCCCGAAACGGTCGCGCAGCGGTGTGGTCAAAAGCCCCATCCGCGTGGTCGCCCCCACAAGCGTAAAGGGCTGCAATTCAATCCGCACGGTGCGCGCCGCAGGCCCCTCGCCGATCACCAGATCAAGCTCGAAGTCCTCTAAGGCTGGATAAAGCACCTCTTCCACCGCCGGATTCAGGCGGTGAATTTCGTCGATGAACAAAACGTCCCGCGATTCCAGATTGGTCAGGATCGCCGCCAGATCACCCGCCTTGGCCAACACAGGCCCCGAGGTCATCCGGAAATTCACGCCCAACTCACGCGCCATAATCTGCGCAAGAGTCGTTTTGCCCAATCCGGGCGGGCCATGGAACAATGTATGATCCATCGCCTCACCGCGCCTGCGCGCACTCTCGATGAACACCGACAGGTTCGCGCGTGCCGCCTGTTGGCCGATAAACGCGTCCAACGTCTGCGGGCGCAACGCGCGGTCTTCATCCTCGGGTCGGGGGGCGGCGCGCAATGTTGGGTCAGGCTGGTCCATGGCCATCCCCTACCCCTTTGGTGCCAGCAATTTCAAGGCAGCACGGATCAGTGTCGAAGTGTCGGCATCAGGGGCCGCACCCGCCGCTTCAGCGACAGCGCCAGCCGCCTCGCCCGGGCCGTAGCCAAGATTGCCAAGGGCCGACAACGCCTCTGCGCTGGCGGGGTTGCCCTGTGATACTGCCGCCTTACGCGGGGCTTTCGGCGCTTCCACCTCGATCACCTCATCGCCCAGCGCCTCTGCAACAGATCCACCCATCGCCATCACACCGGGGGCTTTGTCTTTCAATTCGATCGTGACCCGTTGCGCGGTCTTGGGACCGACACCTTTGGCCTTGGCGACCGCGTTCCAATCGCCCAAAGCAATCGCACGGCTGACTCCATCCGCCCCCAAAGTGCCCAAGATCGCCATCGACGCCTTCGCCCCGATCCCTTGGACCGACATCAACAGACGGTGCCATTCTTTTTCAACCAGCGTGGTAAACCCGAAAAGCTGCAAGTTATCTTCGCGCACCAAAAGATCAGTATAAAGCGCCACCGCCTCGCCATTGGCAGGCAGGCCCGCCATCACACGATCAGAGACATAAACAATATAGCCCACACCGCGCACATCAATCAGCACATGATCGGTGCTGCGATAGTCCAGCCGCCCTGCAATCTTGCCAATCATGCGCCAGCCTTTGCCAATGCAGCAGCCAGACTGCTGGAGGATTGCACGTGAAACGAATGACAAATCGCGATGGCCAGCGCATCGGCAGCATCGGGTCCCGCCAATTGCACACCGGGCAATTGCACTTTGACCATATGCGCCACCTGCACCTTATCGGCATGGCCCACACCCACGACGGCCTTTTTCACGGCATTCGGGGCATATTCCCCAACCACAAGCCCCGCTTGTGCAGGCACCAGCATCGCAATACCGCGTGCCTGTCCCAGTTTCAGGGTCCCAGCACCGTCTTTGTTCACAAAGGTCTGTTCAACAGCGGCGGCGTGCGGCTGATACTTTTCCAGCACGGCGGTCAATTGTTGATGCAAAGACAAAAGGCGGTCCGCCATATTGCCCCCCTGCGAATGACAAATCCCGTTGGCCACATGGGCAAGCCGGGAGCCCGCCACATCGATCACGCCCCAACCCATATTCCGCAGGCCCGGATCGATCCCTAAAACACGCATCGCTCGCCTCTTTTTTTGTTATATTTTTATCGCTAGCACAAAAGGCGAACAAAGACCAAGTGTGTTGGTTTGCACCCGTTCTGCGCTGCAAGCGCCACAAGGTCAGATTGCGTCACTTGGGCGCTAAAAATCGACCCTGTTAACCCTATAAAAATAAGTGGTTTGCGGCATAAAATGCACAAAAATGAGGCATGATGAAAACGCATATGACCCATGCTAAAATGGCACTAGTCAACATGACCTTTCCCTCATAGGTGCCCCCTATCAGATCAACGCTGCACTTGCAGCATAGAGAATAGGAATATGGCCATGGCCTCTTTTGACACAACACGCCCTGTCGCTGGCCAATCCGCTGGCAAAATCTCTGGTTTCTTCGCGAACATGTTCAGCGCAGTTGCTGCATGGAACGATGCGCGCATCACACGCAACTCTTTGTCCAAGCTGACAGCCCGTGAGCTGGACGATATCGGCCTGACATACGGCGACATCGAAGAAATCGCGACACGTAGCGGACGCTGAACACAAGCGACCCACCAAAAGCGAAAGGCCGCGTTCAGTATGAACGCGGCCTTTTCGTTTGTCTGGCGTCTTGAATTAGTTCTGCGGCAGGATTGTTGCGATACCGTTCGCTGCCATCATTGTGACAGGGTCTGGCTGCATCACCCAAGCGCCGGCCTGCTCAAGCACAGAGCCGCCCTGCAGAGTGGCAACACGCTCGCCGTAGGCTGCTTCGCCCAAGTAGGCGAAGAGGAAACCCTTGAACAGGAAGCCGAGGAAGAGAACCGCCAACAAACCTTTGAGCGGGAAACGCGGGCGATAAAGCCGTGGCTTAGCCACGATCAACCCGTCAGAGTTCACTGTCCGCACAACGCCGTTCGACATTTTCTCGTGCCGACGTACAATCTTTTTCAGTCTTTTATCAAATGGGACGTGGGCTTGCACCGAATCATCCTCCAAAGCTTGACGGTTACTAATATTACTACACTGACCCTAAGTTCGCACCAACCAACTTAAATTTCAATTAATCTTGGCAATATGGCCCTAATTGGACGAAAATTTGCCCAAAATTAGCGTCGTCCAGTCAACAATCACGCGGCGTTCGACAAGATTGAACCCGTTTTCAGCATATATCGCGATAACCTCATCGGCCTGTTCGTTCAGAATCCCCGAGAGAATCGCATAGCCACCCTCTGCAATATTGGCCGCCATATCTGGCGCCAACCCGATCAACGGGGCCTTGAGGATGTTTGCAAAAATCAGATCATAAGGCGCGCTGTCCTTCAAAACAGGCGCCCCAAAACCGGCAGCGACAACGCAGTTCACGCGGTCCTGTAGCCCGTTGCTCACAACATTGGCCTGCGCCACTTCGACGGCGGTCGGATCGATATCGCTGGCCAATACTGCATTGGGCAGCACTTTGGCAGCCGCCATGGCCAGCACCGCCGTACCGCAGCCCACGTCGAGAATGTTCTTTCCGGCAAAACCATCTGACAGCAGTTTGTCGAAAGCCTCCAGGCAGCCCTTCGTCGTGCCATGATGGCCCGTGCCAAAGGCCATGGCCGCATCAATCAACAGCGGGATCTTATCGGCAGGCACCTTATCGGCGTCATGGGTGCCGTAGACGAAAAACCGGCCCGCCTGCACGGGGGACAGTTCGCGCTGCACTTTCGACACCCAGTCCTGTTCGGGAATTTCCGAGATATTAAAGGGCTTGGCCTTATGCAGTGCCGACAGCACGGCAAGGGCACCGGCATCGGGGCGTTCCATGAAATAGACCGCAACCTCCCAAAGGCCTGATCCATCCTCGATCTCGAACACACCCACGCCTGTGGGTTCCGGCTCTAACCCCTCGACGGCATCTGCCAGCGCATAGGCCGCGTCCTCACCTGTGATCGTTGTCAAAGCCGAATAGGTAATCATCATCTTGCCCCCACGCTGGTTCACTTTCCGTTATGGCGCGCCCTGCGCCCCGTCAAGCAGTTCAAGGTCTGTCAGGATGATCTGCGCAATTTCCTTGGCCCAAACGGCATAAACCACAGGACCGGGGTGAAACCCGTCTTCGGACATGTTTGTTTCATCCAACCCCAGATCAATGCGCGCGGCAGAACACTCAGGCCGTGATGCGACAAGGGTATGAAGATGCCGGTCGAAACGGGCGGCCTGACGCCCCAGCACCCAGCGCAAGGGATGCGGCAGAAGCGGGAATTGTCCCATAGGTGGCAGGCCAGAGACCACAATCCTTCGCGCGCCAAACCGGGTTGAGAGCTGATCAAACAAGGCCGTTTGCTGGTGCAGCCAGCGGCGCAGCGATACGCCCTTTGTGACGTCGTTCACCCCCAAAGCTGTGACAACAACATCATACTGCCCCTCGGTCAGCGTATCGAGCCAGCCCAGAACATCAGATGTTTTTGCGCCCGTCACCGCGATCAGGGAATATTCGACGGTCGTATAGGGGGCCAAGTGTGCCGTCAGCTGGCCAAGCAAGGCTTGCTCTTGGCGCTGCACCCCCACACCCGCAGCCGAGCTATCCCCGAGGATCAAGAGCCGAAGTGGCGGCCCTTGCCCAATCGTTCCGGCGCGGGACCCTGTTGGTTCCGGCAAAGCAATATAGCGTTTGCGCACAAAAACGGCCTGTCCCAGAAGGACGGGCAGCAATAGTATGCGCGCGGCAATATCGAGCGTATCGCGCGTGGGCCTAGGCCCCCACGCCAATCGGGCAGGTCACACCCGTGCCACCGATCCCGCAATATCCATTGGGGTTCTTGGCCAGATACTGCTGGTGATAGTCCTCAGCAAAATAGAAGGTCGGCGCATCAATGATCTCTGTCGTGATCGCGCCATAGCCTGCCTGGGACAAACGCGGGGCGAACGCCTCTTTTGCGGCTTCAGCGGCGGCCTTTTGCGCGGCCGAATAGGTATAAATACCGGACCGGTACTGCGTGCCCGCATCATTGCCCTGCCGCATGCCTTGCGTTGGGTCGTGGCCTTCCCAGAAAACCTGCAGCAGTTGATCATAAGAAATCACGGCAGGATCATAAATCACGCGGACCACTTCGTTGTGGCCGGTCTTGCCGGAACACACCTCTTCATAGGTCGGGTTCGGGGTATAGCCGCCCGCATAGCCCACCATCGTGGATTGCACGCCATCCAGTTTCCAGAACATCCGCTCGACACCCCAGAAGCAGCCCATGCCGAACATGGCTTCTTGCATGCCTGCCGGGACTTCACCTGTCAGAGGTGTGTCAAAAACATAATGGGTCTTGGCTGTGGGGATCGCTTGCGCGCGACCGGGCAGTGCCGCATCCTTAGCGACCATTTCAGACTTTGAGCGGGACATGAAAAACATCTAAGCGCCTCCTATCGGGTTCTTTGGTAATATAGTGCAAGTGGGCGCGTTTACTACTCTGCCGCTGCCAACAAACGCCCCTGAAACACGGTCTCGTGACCGGGGGCGGGATGGCGCGGGATCAGCAGCGACAGCAACAGCGAAATAATCGCCATGCCTGCCGCCATCAAAAACACCGTCCCCGGCGATTGCAGCCAGACATAGCCCAGCAGCGCTGGCAAAAACACCGCCGCAATATGGTTGATCGTAAAGGCCACCGCCGCCGTCGGCGCGATATCCTGCGGATCGGCGATCTTTTGAAAGTAGGTCTTGATCGCAAGGGCAAGGCTAAAGAACAGGTGGTTCACGATATAAAGGCCCGTCGCCAGCAGCACGCCCCACCCGAAATAATAGATGCCGCCATAGGCAAAAAATACCAGACACAGACCCACATATTCGAAAATCAGGGCGCGTCTTTCGCCGAAGATCTGCACGACTTTACCCAACAAGGGGGCGGCAAACATATTGATCAGCAAGGTGACCATGAAAAGCTTGGTGATGTCATCAACGGCAAAGCCAAACTGTTCGACCATCATAAAGCCCGCGAAAACGACAAAGATCTGCCGCCGCGCGCCCGACATGAATTGCAGTGCGTAGTAGAGCCAATACCGCTTGCGCAGGACCATCTTTTTGATCTGCGGGTGCGGTGCTTCGAACTGGGGATAGGCCAGCAGACACATCGTCGCGACGACAGCGGTAAACCCGCCCGAAAGCCAATAGACGATACTATAGGTCAGGCCGAACCGTTCCCAGCTGATCACGATGAGCAGATAGACAACCAGCGTCGCCCCCGATCCTGCCGACAAAATCCACCCCAGCGTCTGCGGCGCTTTCTTCTTGTCGATCCATTGCAGTTGGAGCGACTGGTTCACCGTCTCGTAATAGTGAAACCCGATGGACGACAGCATCGTCACCGTCAGAATACCGGCCATTTCCGGAAACTGCGCGGTCACTGCCGTCGCAGCGCCCAGCATGATCAGCGCGACCAAACCCAAAACCTGTTCGCGAATGAACATAATCAGCGCAATCACACCGATTGCAAAGAACCCCGGAATTTCGCGCACCGTATGCAGCCAGCCGATGTCTGAACCGTCAAAATCCGCGACCTCGATGACAAAGTTGTTCAGCAGCGCCGACCACGTCGCAAATGCCACCGGCATCGCCATTGCCATCACAAACAAAAGCGATGTTGGCCTGCGCCAGAGCGGTAGGGTTCGGGCATCTTCGAGACGAACAATATTCATGGCGATACGCTTACGCCTCCTGATCGCGAAATGCGAGAGTTTGGTTGAGCATGCCGGCGCGTCCCATCAGCAGGTGATCTCTCAGCTTCAGCGCGAATGATCCGCCGATCAAGGAAAACATTCAGTTCTTGATATATGTCAATTAAGGAACTGTTAACGATTGTTAACTGTTTGGGAATTCCAGCTTCGGAATGCGTAGGAATTTCTTTAACAGTAGGGGACGGAGAAATGATGACACACAAAACAAGGTTTGCCACCGCCGGATCGGTGGCCGCACTGACGCTCGCGTGCACAACCGCATGGGCCGACACGCTATCGGACAATCCATTGATCGGCACATCGGGCGACGGGCTTATTTTTGTCGGATCCCGAAGAGGGTGTTGTTGAGCCGGGGGTCAAGGCGGTGACATTCACGCGGACGCGGGTGGATGACCCTGAAAATCCAGGAGAATTCCTTTATTTGGATCCCTTTGAAGTGATCATCACGGATTTTTCCGACACGAACGTAGATATCGAGTCGCGCGGCGATGTTGTGAACTGTCTGATGGCCAATAACCCAGACATTTACTGTGATTCCGAGCCCGGTTCCGGCAAGCGGATCAAAACATGGCTGACCGGGCCCGATCCGTTCGATATGACCTTCCAGACCAATAGCGATCCGTACCTGATTACAGATCCCGAAAATGGAATAGCAATCTCGTCGACACATCCTCCGTCGATTACTTCACATTTGGCAAAACCTCGAACTTCACAGGAGCGCGGATTACCGGCTTTTCGCTTGAATTGCTGAGATGCAGATGGCGCACTGATGAATCCGGCAGACCCGGCAAATGCGGTCCTGTTCAACCTTGCTGCGACTGAGATTGGCCTTGGGTCACGGCTGGTCGATGGCCTGTTCGGCGAAGGCGGGAATGAAGGCGATATCGGGTTCTTCTCGGAGAGCCGCGCAGGCTTCACTTCAGACTTGAGTGAGGACGTTCTTGCCTTCGGAACAGCCAGCGGTGCGGACGCTGCATTCACAAATAGCGATTACACAGCAGCGTTTGGCGATTTTTTCCTCGACAATACAATGGTACCTGACGGGTTGTTCTGGGACGACAACGACAATCCCAATGACGAATCCGCATTGGTCGCTTGGTATAATGTTGCAGCTGGCGAATGGACCTACGGAAACATTGCCCTAGAGGTTGCGCCACCTCCTACTGGAAACACAGAACCACCCGTCCTTCTGCCTGAGCGTCTGGCAGAATTGGCAGCAACTCTCGGTGTCGAAGTGGACGATCTGGATTATGCATCCGGTGTCGTGCCCGATGCCATTGTCGCCGCAGCAGAGGCCAACGGGTTGTTTGCAGTCGATCCGATCGAAGACCTGCGCAATGCCAACCTGAACTTCACGACTTCACCATCGGAACGATTGAGGACGGTGAATTCACCCTGCGCTGGGTCCGGAATTTGTCCCAATCGTTGAAGCTGAGGCCCAATCCGAGTATCAGTTCAAGCTGGCGGGCTATCTCGATGCAGCCGCGAATGTGCCTTTCTGGAACACCGGCAATGCCGATGAGTATGAGGACGCCATCACTGCTATCCTCTTGCTGGACGAAGCCGAACAAGCTGCCGCTCTGACCAGTACCGGCTTCACGATTGCACCTGCTTACACTGCGATGGGCTTTGAATCAGCGCGCGGTCATGTTGCGGCAATCACCGGTCTGGCCCCGATTGATGGTGGTGACGCAGCCGCTGTTTCGCAAGCCGGAGGCGCACAGTCCTGGCTGTTGGGCGGAAATCTCTATGGCCTTGCGTCACTGGGTGGATCGGCCGCGACTTATGATGCGACATCCGGGTCTATCGGCTATGATGTCGATGCAGCATCGTTCACTGTCGGCGTTGAAAACCGTGTGAACGCGAATGCCTCGGTCGGTATCGCAGTCGGCGGAACAACATCAACTGCCGAAGCCGCTGACGGGCTTGGCGATGTTGAAATGTCGGGTCTGTCTTTGATCGGGTTTGCGCGCTCGAATATGGATACCGGTGCAAGCTTCAAGGCCCTCTTCGGGTACCAGGACGCATCCTATGACAGCACCCGCAATGTGATGAGCGGAACCCCCATGGCAGCAACAGCCACCGGCAGCACAGAAGGCTCACAAACCTTCGGTGCGGTTGAAGCCAGCTATCTGCGTGACCTTGGCGGGTTTGCAGTTGGTCCGATGGCATCCATCGGGTTCTACAATGTCACAGTCGATGGCTTCACCGAGACCGGTGCAGGCGCGTTCAACCTGACAGTGGAAGAGCAGACGGGCAGCACTTTCATGGGGTCGTTCGGTGTAAAAGGCGAGTATGCAATGCCAAGCGCCTCAGGCCAGAACAAGCTGACAGGCAGTGTCGCCTATAGCACTATGTCCAGTGACGATCTGGTGATCGAAACCGGCTTTGACGGCTTGCCAACCGCTTCTTTCCCGATTGACGGACGTGACGACGACTTTGTCGAAGTGAACCTTGGCTTTGAAAGCCTGATTTCATCCAGTACCGCCCGCGATATTCGGTTTGAAGCAGGCTATGGCGGCGCATTCGGCGACACCTATGAGCGGCACGGCTTCCAGGTAGGCATGAACGTACAGTTCTAGACACTGACACAATATGCGAAACTGACAAGGGCGGCCTACCATGCGTAGGCCGCCCTTGGCGTTTCAGTCACTCACATCTTTATTGATACAGTCTATTGCGCCGCATATCCCCGCCGAGAGGGATATGCATCCTTATGACGTTGCTGCAAAAACCGTGAGCGGCGAAGAATAACAGCAGGCGATTTCCGCTTTGGATCAAGCAGGGTGCGACAGCGCACCGCAGCCCCTCCTGCCCAAGCTTGATCCACATCAAGGATATTCCGCGTCCACCCCTTAAAAGCGATCCTGCGAACAGAACTCAATTTTGCAGGTCACGAATGTCTTCTTCCGAAAACCAACCGCTTTACACCGCGCGCGAGCCTATTTTTCCGCGCCGCGTCAAAGGATTTTATCGTAACCTCAAATGGTGGGTGATGGCGATCACCTTGGGCATCTACTATCTGACCCCATGGATCAGATGGGATCGCGGGCCCAACCTGCCGGATCAGGCGGTTCTGATCGACATGGCGCACCGCCGTTTCTATTTCTTCTGGATCGAGATCTGGCCGCACGAATTCTACTTCGTCGCAGGCCTTTTGATCATGGCAGGCCTCGGGCTCTTTCTGTTTACCTCGGCGCTCGGCCGGGTCTGGTGCGGCTACACCTGCCCGCAGACCGTCTGGACCGACCTTTTCATCCTTGTAGAACGCTGGATCGAAGGCGACCGCAACGCGCGGGTGCGCCTGTGGAACGCCGACTGGAGCCTTCACAAAGCGCGGCTGCGCATCACCAAATGGACGGTCTGGCTCTTGATTTCTGTGGCAACAGGCGGTGCTTGGGTGTTCTATTTTGCCGACGCGCCGACTTTGGCCGCTAACCTCGCCAATTTCACAGCACCGCCCATCGCATGGGCAACCATCGGTGTTCTGACCGCCACGACCTTTGTCTTTGGCGGTTTCATGCGCGAACAGGTCTGTAACTACATGTGCCCATGGCCACGCATTCAGGCCGCCATGATGGACCCCGAGACGCTGACCGTGGCCTACCGCGAATGGCGCGGCGAACCGCGCGGCAAAAAACGCGTGGAAGGTGCGGGCGACTGCATTGATTGCATGGCCTGTGTGAACGTCTGCCCTGCGGGGATCGACATCCGTGACGGCCAACAGATGGAGTGTATCACCTGCGCGCTCTGCATCGACGCCTGCGATGATGTGATGGACCGGATCGGGAAACCGCGCGGTTTGATCGACTATCTTGCGCTGTCTGACCAAGAGGAAGAAGCCAAAGGCAAACCGGCCAAGAAACTCTGGCAGCACGTCTTCCGCTTCCGCACGATCCTCTACACGACCATGTGGGCGGCGATTGGTGTGGGTCTGGTCTTTGCGCTGTTCATCCGTGCTGATATCGAAATGACGGTCGCACCGGTGCGCAACCCAACATTTGTCACCCTTTCTGATGGCACTGTGCGCAACATCTATGACATTCGCCTGCTGAACAAACACGGCGAGGACCGCACCTTCCGTCTTTCGCTGACATCAGACGAAATCCTGCGCATCGAACTGGAAGGCACCTCGCAAAGGTCCATCGTCGTGCCAGCCAATGAAACCTTTCTGCAACGCGTCTACGTCTCGGCCCGCCCGATTGACCCAGCCTCCAGCATCGACCGCACAGACCTGCGTTTCTGGGTCGAGGATCTGGAATCGGGCGAACGCGCTTACAAAGACGCAATCTTCAATGGGAGAGCCCCACAATGACCCGTGAATTTACTGGATGGCACATGCTGGCCCTTATGGTGGGCGGTTTTGGGATTATCATCGCTGTGAACCTGACATTGGCATGGAACGCGATTGCGACGTTTCCGGGGCTTGAGACGCGCAATTCCTATGTCGCCAGCCAGACATTCGAGGTTGATCGCGCAGCCCAGAACGCGCTGCGCTGGGATGCGACAGCAACGATCGAAAACGATGTACTGACCGTCGCTATTTTTGATCAGACCGGCGCACCGGTCCAGACCGAGGTCGTGCGCGTGATCCTTGGCCGGGCCACGCACACCGGGCAGGACAGCACACCTGAACTGACATGGAACGGCACAGCACTCGCAGCACCCGTCCATGTCGAGCCGGGCTATTGGAACCTGCGGCTTGAACTCATCGCCCCTGATGGGACGACCTTCCGCCGCCGTTTTCCGATCACCGTCAAATGAGCGACGCCGCCATCTGTCCGGCCTGCATCGGCCTTCCCGAGGGCCAGCTTGCAAAAGCTGCCTCGAATGGCACGGCCCAGATCGTCCTGTCATTGCCCGGCATCCATTGTGTTGCCTGCATCAACGCGGTTGAACGCGCGCTGCGGGGCATGGAAGGTGTGGCCAACGCGCGTGTGAACCTCAGCATGAAACGGGTCACGGTTGGCACATCCCTGCCCATCGCCCCAGAAGAGCTGATCGAGACGCTCGAAATGGCGGGATACGAAGCACGTGTGCTCGACACCAGCCTGCTTGGCGGCCAAGCCGACGCTTACGGGCGCGGGCTGATGACCCGCATCGCCGTGTCGGGCTTTGCAATGATGAACGTGATGCTTTTGTCCGTCGCGGTCTGGTCCGGCGCCATCGGGGCCACCCAAAACATGTTCCATCTGATCAGCGCCAGCATTGCCCTGCCCGCGATCCTTTATGCAGCACAGCCTTTCTTTCAAAATGCATGGCGCGCGCTTTCGGTGCGCAAGCTCAACATGGACGTGCCAATCTCGCTGGCGATCCTGCTGGCTGCGGGCATGTCGCTTTTTGAAACGCTCGTCGGCGGGCATCACGCCTATTTTGACGCCGCGATTTCGCTCACCTTCTTCCTGCTGATCGGCCGCTACCTCGATTACCGCAGCCGCAAAGCGGCCGCCTCGGCAGCAGCCCAGCTTTCGGCCCTCGAAGTGCCCCGCGTCATGCGCCTCAAGGATGGCGCGCGGCAGATGGTGGATTTCGCAGACCTCGCCATCGGCGATCTTATTCAGGTGCTGCCCGGTGGCCGTATTCCCGTTGATGGCACCGTCACAGAAGGCACGAGCCAGATTGACCGCGCACTCCTGACCGGCGAAAGCCGCCCCGCACTTGCCAATGTCGGAACCGAAGTCACCGCAGGCGAGGTCAACATGACCGGCCCTCTCACCATCAAGGCAGCAACCGTCGGGGCGGATACAACCCTGCGCAAAATGGTCACGATGGTCGATCAGGCAGAGGCCGTGCGCAACCGCTATACCGCCATCGCAGATCGGGCCGCCGCGATCTATGCCCCTGTGGTGCACATTCTCGCATTGGCGGCATTCGTGGGCTGGATGGTCGCGTCTGGCGATATCCGCCTGTCACTGAACATCGCCGTCGCCGTTCTGATCATCACCTGCCCCTGCGCCTTGGGTCTGGCCGTACCTGCGGTTTCAACCACAGCTGCCGGGCGCTTGTTCCGCGCAGGCCTCCTGGTCAAAGATGGCACCGCACTGGAACGTCTGGCCGAGGTTGATACCGTGGTCTTCGACAAAACCGGCACATTGACGATGCCAGCCGCAGCGCGTGACACGCTGGATGCAGAGGCACAATCCATCGCACTGGCGCTGACACAAAACGCGACACATCCGATTTCACAGGCCATCGCGGCATCATTGGACGGCATCACGCCAGCAAAGTTGAGCGACCAGCAAGAACACGCAGGCAAAGGATTGAGCGCGCTGTACAAAGGTCAAACAGTCCAGCTCGGATCAGGTGCATGGCTGGGCGCTGGCAACGGGACCTACATCAAGATCGGGGCGCGTCCGGCGCAAAAGATCGCGCTACGCTCTGAACTGCGCGAAGGTGCTCTGGCGCTGGTGCAGGGCTGGCAAAAAGCAGGCCTCAACATCCATCTGGTGTCAGGCGATGACGCCGATGAAACCGCAAAGATCGCCAATGCCCTGCACATCACATCTTGGCAGGCCGAAACCAAACCCGCAGATAAAGTCGCCTATATCAACGATCTGTCCAGCAAGGGCGCCAAAGTGCTGATGGTCGGCGACGGCTTGAATGACACCGGCGCACTGGCAGCGGCCTATGCCTCCGTGTCACCGGCAACTGCGGCGGATGCATCGCGCGCTGCCTCGGATATCGTCCTCTTGAACGACAGCCTGACGCCTTTGATCGAGCTGCCATTGGTGGCCCGTGCGGCGCGGGCGCGGATCAAGGAAAACTTCGCGATCTCCACGCTCTACAACATCATCGCCGTGCCGATCGCACTGGCAGGCTTTGCCACGCCCTTGATCGCCGCAATCGCGATGTCGACATCCTCGATCACAGTCCTGCTCAATGCGCTACGGCTGAAAGGCAAGCTATGAACATCCTTGTTGTCCTGATCCCGGTATCTTTGATCCTTGGCGGATTGGGTCTCGCGGCCTTTCTTTGGAGCCTGCGGCACGACCAATATGAAGACCTTGAAGGCGATGCCTGGCGGATCCTCTCCGAAGACGACGACGCCCCACGCAAGCCCTAGCGGACTCTCCGTCTTGTCACCGCGCTGCGTTATTATCGGCCCATAAATATCCTGGGGAGCGCGAGGGGTGAAACCCCTCGCCTGGGGCGGCGTGCACAGCACGGCGCAAATCCTGCAAAACAAAGCTGCATCGCGGCAATGCAAGCCCATTCCAAAAAACTGAAAATTTCGATGCAACGCGCTGTTGACTCACGCTGGCGTCATCCTTACCTACGCATCGTTATCACTCGACTGTGTTGAGTGCTAACATCGGAGAAACACGAACTGGAGAAGTTCTGAAATGGCATTTACACCACTTCACGACCGCGTATTGGTCCGTCGCATTGAAGGCGACGAAAAGACAGCAGGCGGTCTCATCATTCCTGAGAACGCAAAAGAAAAGCCAGCCGAAGGCGAAATCGTCAGCGTTGGTGAAGGTGCACGCAAAGACAGCGGTGAGCTGATTGCGATGTCCGTCAAAGCAGGCGACAAAGTGCTATTTGGCAAATGGTCCGGCACCGAGGTCAAGATCAACGGCGAAGACCTGTTGATCATGAAAGAAAGCGACATCCTCGGCATTATGTAAGCCGACGGATCGCCCTCAGATACCAACTCATTCAAGGAGCACATGAAAATGGCTGCTAAAGAAGTAAAATTCGATACCGACGCCCGGAACAAGATCCTGAAAGGCGTCAACATTCTCGCAAACGCGGTAAAAGTGACACTCG
Source organism: uncultured Alphaproteobacteria bacterium (assembly GCA_942490805.1). Taxonomy (GTDB): domain Bacteria; phylum Pseudomonadota; class Alphaproteobacteria; order Rhodobacterales; family Rhodobacteraceae; genus Yoonia. Next base: position 144,550 of record CALNYU010000007.1, read on the forward strand.
GCCCCAAAGGCCGCAACGTGGTTCTGGACAAATCGTTCGGCGCCCCACGCATCACCAAAGACGGTGTCTCTGTCGCCAAAGAGATCGAACTGGAAGACAAGTTCGAGAACATGGGCGCGCAGATGGTCAAAGAAGTTGCATCGCGCACCAATGACGAAGCTGGTGACGGTACAACAACTGCAACCGTTCTGGCCCAAGCCATCGTCAAAGAAGGCATGAAATCTGTTGCCGCCGGCATGAACCCGATGGACCTCAAGCGCGGCATCGACATGGCAACAGCCAAAGTCGTCGAAGCCATCAAAGCCGCTGCCCGTCCTGTCAACGACAGCGACGAAGTTGCGCAGGTTGGTACAATCTCTGCCAACGGCGAAACAGAAATCGGTCGTCAGATCGCTGATGCGATGCAGAAAGTCGGCAACGAAGGCGTTATCACTGTCGAAGAGAACAAAGGTCTTGAGACAGAGACAGACGTTGTTGAAGGCATGCAGTTCGACCGCGGCTACCTGTCACCATACTTTGTCACCAACCCCGAAAAGATGACCGTCGAACTCGAAGACGCAATCATCCTGCTGCACGAGAAGAAACTCTCTTCCCTCCAGCCAATGGTGCCACTGCTCGAGTCCGTGATCCAATCCGGCAAGCCACTTTTGATCATCTCTGAAGATGTCGAAGGCGAAGCGCTGGCAACTCTGGTTGTCAACAAACTGCGCGGCGGCCTGAAAATCGCTGCTGTGAAGGCACCAGGCTTCGGCGATCGCCGCAAAGCCATGCTGCAGGACATCGCGATCCTCACAGGTGGTCAGGTCATCTCTGACGATCTGGGCATGAAGCTCGAAAGCGTCACAATCGACATGCTGGGTTCCGCCAAGCGCGTTTCCATCACCAAAGACGAAACAACAATCGTTGACGGTGCTGGCGACAAAGCCGAGATCGAAGCACGTGTTGCACAGATCCGTGGCCAGATCGAAGAGACAACATCCGACTACGACCGTGAAAAACTGCAAGAGCGCGTGGCCAAACTGGCTGGCGGTGTTGCCGTGATCCGCGTTGGCGGCATGTCCGAAGTGGAAGTCAAAGAGCGTAAAGACCGCGTTGACGATGCACTGAACGCGACACGCGCTGCTGTTCAAGAAGGTATCGTTGTTGGTGGTGGTGTTGCACTGGTTCAGGCCGGCAAAACACTCGAAGGCCTCAAGGGTGCAAACTCTGACCAGGACGTGGGTATCTCGATCATCCGCAAGGCGCTTGAAGCACCGCTGCGTCAGATCGCAGAAAACTCTGGCGTCGACGGTTCCGTCGTGGCTGGCAAAATCCGCGAAAGCAACGACAAGTCCTTCGGCTTTAACGCACAGACAGAAGAATATGGCGACATGTTCAAGTTCGGCGTCATCGACCCGGCGAAAGTTGTGCGCACAGCCCTGCAGGACGCAGCCTCTGTTGCTGGCCTGCTGATCACAACCGAAGCAATGGTTGCTGACAAGCCATCCAAAGACGGCGGCAACGCCGGCGGCGGCATGCCCGACATGGGCGGCATGGGCGGCATGATGTAAACGACGGCTTGGGCACAGCCCGAACGTCGTTGGTGGGTGGCAGGCGTTTGCTTGCAAATGCCAAGAACCCACTGGCCCCAGACAATCAGGGCGGTTCCGAAAGGAGCCGCCCTTTTTTCATATCGGACCGAGGCAAAAAGACTACTTCCGAAGCCGCGTGATGCAGGCTAGAGACCCGCGACAGACCGCCCGTTAAGCAAAGAGGGATCTTGCCATGCAAACACCGTATTACCTGATCGACAAATCCCGTCTTCTTCCAAATCTTGAGAAGATCGCATGGCTGCGCGAAGCCTCGGGCGCGAAATCCTTGCTGGCGCTCAAATGCTTTGCCACATGGTCGGTCTTTGATCTGATGTCCGAATATATGGACGGCACCACCTCATCGTCGCTGTACGAGGTCCGTTTGGGCAAAGAGAAATTTAACGGCGAAACGCACGCCTATTCCGTGGCCTATGCCGATCACGAAATCAGTGAGGTGTTGGCCCATTCCGACAAAATCCTCTTCAATTCCATCGGCCAGCTACAGAAATTTGCCGACGCCTCCAAAGGTCACATCCGCGGCCTGCGCGTCAATCCCGGTGTTTCCACCTCCGAGTTCGACCTCGCCGACCCTGCCCGCCCGTTTAGCCGCTTGGGCGAACATGACCCCGCCGAGATTGCACAAGTCGCCGATCAGATCAGCGGCTTGATGTTCCACAACAACTGCGAAAACGATGATTTCGACCGTTTCGATGAAATGCTCACCCTGATCGAAGATCGCTTTGGCGCCATCATCCACAAAATGGACTGGATCAGCCTTGGTGGCGGCATCCACTTCACTGGCGAGGGCTATCCGCTGGACCGCCTTGCGGCACGGCTCAAATCCTTTGCCGCGACATACGGCGTGCAAGTCTACCTTGAACCCGGCGAAGCCGCGATCACAGGGGCCGCAACGCTCGAGGTGACCGTACTCGACACCATGCATAACGGCAAAAACCTCGCCATCGTCGATAGCTCGATCGAAGCGCATATGCTTGATCTGATCATCTACCGCGAGCCTGCAAAAATCGCCCCCAATACCGGCGACCATGAATGGATGATCTGCGGCAAATCCTGCCTTGCCGGCGATATCTTCGGTGAATTCCGCTTTGCTGCCCCGCTCAAAGCAGGTGACCGGCTTTCGTTTCAGGACGCGGCAGGGTACACGATGGTCAAGAAAAACTGGTTTAACGGGGTGAAGATGCCAAGCATCGCCATCCGCGAATTGGATGGCAGCATCCGTTTGGTCCGCGATTTCGACTATAATGATTTCGCCGCCGCGCTCTCCTGAAACAACAACAAGAGGTCTTTTGGATATATGAAACGCAATGTCTTGATCATCGGCGCAGGTGGCGTCGCACAGGTTGTCGCGCATAAATGTGCGCAAAACAATGACGTGCTCGGCGACATCCATATCGCAAGCAGAACAATCGCCAAATGCGAGGCGATCATTGACAGCGTGCATGAAAAATCCGCGATGAAACAGGACGGCGTTCTAAAGGCCCATGCCGTTGATGGCATGGATAGCGCGGCTGTGGCCGATCTGATCAAAGACACAGGCACCCAGATCGTAATCAACGTAGGCTCGCCCTTCGTGAACATGACCGTGCTTGAGGCCTGCATCCAGACAGGGGCCGCCTATATCGACACGGCCATCCACGAAGACCCTGCCAAAATCTGCGAAACGCCGCCGTGGTACGCCAACTATGAATGGAAACGTCGCGACGATTGCGCCGCCGCTGGCGTCACCGCGATCCTTGGCGCGGGCTTTGATCCGGGCATGGTCAACGCCTTCGCACGTTTTGCCGTTGATGAATTCATGGATGAGGTCACCTCGATCGACATCGTCGATATCAACGCAGGCAACCACGGCAAATATTTCTCGACCAACTTCGATCCTGAAATCAACTTCCGCGAATTTACCGGCACCGTCTACAGCTGGCAGAACGGCGCGTGGCAAGAAAACAAGATGTTCGAAGTCGGCCGCGAATGGGACCTGCCCGTTGTGGGCAAACAAAAGGCCTATATGTCCGGCCACGACGAGGTGCACTCGCTCGCCGCGAACTATCCGCAGGCCGACATCCGGTTCTGGATGGGCTTTGGCGATCACTACATCAACGTCTTCACCGTGCTGCAAAACCTTGGCCTTTTGTCCGAACAGCCCGTCACGACCGCCGAGGGCCTCGAAGTTGTGCCGCTGAAAGTGGTCAAGGCCGTTCTTCCCGATCCGTCCAGCCTTGCGCCGAATTACACCGGCAAAACCTGCATCGGTGATCTGGTCAAAGGCACCAAAGACGGCGAAGAGGTCGAGGTTTTCGTCTACAACGTCGCCGATCACAAAGACGCCTATAACGAGGTCGGAAGCCAGGGTATTTCCTACACCGCCGGTGTGCCACCCGTGGCCGTTGCCATGCGCATCGCCGACGGCACCTATGACCATGGCAAGATGATGAATGTCGAAGAGCTGGACCCCAAACCTCTCTTTTCCCTGCTCGACCAGATCGGCCTGCCAACGCGTGTCAAAGACGCCAAAGGCGACCGCGCGTGGGACGCCGCCTAGGCGACCCACCTTTCCTTTTCCGGTGATCCGGTATCAAATCACCACGAAACACGGAGGGGTGACATGACACAGATCGGCATCATCGGATTGGGGCGCATGGGCAGCGCGATTGCACAGCGGATGCAGGCGCAGGGCCAGAGCGTGCAAGGGTGGACCCGCAGTGGTCGTGCGATCGACGGGATCGCCACCACTGCGGACCTCGCCAGCCTTGTAGACACCTGCGACACGCTGATCCTTAGCCTGCTGGACGATGCCGCAGTCGCTACTGTGCTTGATACCTGTCTGATGCAAGACCTGTCAGGCAAACTGATCATCGACACCAGCACCGTTGTGCCCACGATCCTGAAAGACCGCATCGCCCAGATCGAAAGCAAAGGTGGTCTGGCCGTTGATGCGCCGATCTCTGGCGGGCCGGAACTGGTGCTTGCGGGGGAATGCGGTGTCTTCATCGGCGGCAGCGATCCCGCCGCGGCACGTGCGCAAAGCACCCTCAGCGCCATCTCTGGCCGTGTCTTTCATGTGGGGCCCTTGGGCACGGGGCTTGTGATGAAGACAATCAACAATAGCATGCTGCAATGCTATTTCAGCGGCCTGGACGATATGATGCCGCTGGCCAAACGCGCAGGCCTGCCGCTTGAAACCGCGCTGCGCATTCTTTGCGGCGGCCCCGCAGGCATCCCCATGATCACGGATCGTATCCCGAAAATTTTGGGCGAGGACACAACCGTGGGCTTTGAAATTCAGGCCGCCCACAAAGACAATGGCGTCTTTCAACGCGTGGCCGAAGCCTACGGTCTCACCTCGCCTGTCTTGGCGCTGGCAGGTGAACGTCAAAAGCAGGCGCTCGCAGACGGTTTGGGCGCAAAGGATCCCGCAGCGCTTGTCGCGGCGGCTTATAATCGTGGCTAACATCCAAAGGGGCGCTTGATGCGGCTTTTCGCCCTTGTCGCGCTGACGATGTGCGCCTTCGCGTCCAATTCAATCCTGAACAGGATCGGCGTCGCCATGCAGGGCATGGACCCGATGGATTTCGCCACCATCCGCACAGGCGCAGGGGCCGCGATGCTGTGGCTTTTGGTGATGCTGCGCAAATCCGCGCGCCCTGCTGTTCTGACGCCACGCCGCTATGCAGGCGCGCTGGCCCTTGCCGTCTATATGGTCAGTTTTTCATGGGCCTACATCACGCTGGATGCCGGGTTAGGTGCGCTGATCCTTTTCGGTGTGCTGCAAATCGTGGTCTTTGGCTGGGCTGTCATCGAAGGGGGGCACATCCCCCTATTGCGCTGGATCGGGGCCGCCATCGCGCTGACAGGTCTTTGTGTTCTGCTTTGGCCCAGTGGCGGGGCAGCGGTTCCCATAGGCGGCGCGATTTCCATGGCGGTCGCCGGGGCCGCCTGGGGCGGCTATTCCCTTTTGGGGCGGGCAGAGGCCGATCCGCTGGGCGCGACCGCAAGCAATTTTCTACTCTGTCTGCCGCTGGTGGCGGCCGTCATGATCGGAACAGGGGTCGGCGACATGCCCGCACCCGCCGTGTTCACCGCCATCATCGCCGGGGCGATCACCTCAGGCTTGGGCTATGCGCTTTGGTACCGCGCCCTGCCCGCTTTGCCGACAACCATCGCAGGGATCGCCCAACTTAGCGTTCCCGTTATCGCAGTGACTGCAGGTGTGTTGTTTCTGGACGAACCGCTCACCGCGCGCTTGGTCGCGGCGGGGGTGCTGGTACTGGGCGGCATCGCGGTTTCACTCATGTCACGACGCTAGGTTTGTGGATTTTTGGGGGTTTTGCGCAACCCGATGAGTGCTACCTATGGGGTATGAGACTGATTTGGGCATCCATTTTTGGCATCTTTGTATCCAGTGCGGCAATCGCGCAGGACTGTGTTGTCATGCTTCATGGGCTTGCAAGGACCGAGATTTCGCTGGTGCCCCTCCAACTCGTCCTGGAGGATCAGGGCTATTTCGTCGTTAACCGCGGTTATCCATCGACCGAAGCAGATATCCCGACGTTGGTGGAACAAAACCTGCCCGAAGATGTGGCCGCCTGTGGCGACAGGCGCGTAAATTTCGTCACCCACTCGATGGGCGGTATCTTGGTGCGCGCATGGCTGACCAACAACCGCCCCGCCAATATGGGGCGCGTGGTGATGCTGGGGCCACCGAACGGCGGATCAGAACTTGTCGATATTTTTGGCGACTTTGAGCCGTTTCAATGGGTCAACGGCCCTGCGGGTCTACAACTGGGGACACAGGCCGATAGCTTGCCAAACCAGCTTGCCGAAATCCCCTACGAGATCGGGATTATTGCGGGCAACCGCACCCTCAACCCCGTTTATTCTGCGCTGATCGAAGGGCCGGATGATGGCAAAGTGTCGGTCGCCTCAACGCGACTAGACGGGATGAAAGATCACCTTGTGCTGCCCGTCACCCACACCTTCATGATGAACAATCCGTTGGTGATCGAAGAGGTGGTCGCCTTTCTGCGTGACGGCGAATTCGACCGCAGCCTGAGCCTGACAGGGATCATCTTCGGCACGGATTAAGAGGCTGGTTTGATCACCCGATTGACATGGCCCATCTTGCGCCCTGCCTTGACCTCGGCTTTGCCGTAAAGATGGATCGCGGCATCTGTTTTGGCCAGTTCCGGTACGCGGTCCATATCATCGCCGATCAGGTTCTCCATCACGACATCCGCATGGCGCGATCCGTCGCCCAAGGGCCAACCGGCGACAGCACGGATATGCTGTTCGAACTGGCAAATGGTACAACCATTCTGCGTCCAATGACCTGAATTATGCACGCGCGGCGCGATCTCGTTCACGATCAGGCCCTGCGGCGTCACGAAAAGCTCCACCCCCATAACGCCGACATAATCCAGCGCATTCAAAATACGCGCTGCAATCAAAACCGCGTCGGTGCGCTGGCTGGGTGTCAGTTTCGCAGGCACGGTCGTTGTGCGCAAAATCCCCGCCTCATGCACGTTTTCACCCGGATCATAGCAGGCCACTGCGCCATCAGGACTGCGCGCGCCGATCACCGACACCTCATGGCTGAAGTTCACAAAGCCTTCCAAAATCGCAGGTGCTCCGGCCATATCGGCAAGCGCAGCAGCCGCATCATCCGGCGTCATAATCCGCGCCTGCCCTTTTCCGTCATAGCCCATCCGCCGCGTCTTGAGGATCGCAGGCGCGCCAATGCTGGCCAATGCAGCCTCCAGATCAGCGGCATTGCTGACATCGGCAAAGGGCGCCGTTTGCAGGCCCAAATCCTGCAAAAACGTCTTCTCCGTCAGCCGGTCCTGACTGGTGGCCAATGCCTGACGCCCCGGATGGATCGGCGCGAGCTTTTCCAACAAATCAAGCGCACTGGTGGGGATATTCTCGAACTCATAAGTGATGACATCAACCGCATTGCCGAACACCGTCAGCGCCTCGGCATCATCGTAAGCAGCCGTCGTGACGCGGTGGGCCACATCGCCCGCAGGGGCATTCGCGCCGGGCTCAAAAATGTGGGTTTTCAGGCCAAGGCGGCTGGCCGCAACTGACAACATACGACCCAACTGACCGCCACCGAGAATGCCGATCGTTGCACCGACAGGAAGAGGATTAGACATCGCTGGGTTCATCCGGAATTGAAGCACTCAGATCACTGCGCCATTGATCCAGACGGGCGGCCAGATCAGAATCATGTAAGGCCAGAATACCCGCGGCCATCAAACCACCATTCTTGGCCCCTGCCGCACCAATCGCCATGGTCGCCACAGGATACCCACGCGGCATTTGCAGAATAGAATAAAGACTATCCACACCCGACAAGGCCTGCGTCTGGACCGGCACACCAATCACAGGCACGCGGGTTTTCGAGGCCATCATGCCGGGCAAATGCGCAGCGCCACCCGCCCCTGCAATGATCACTTGCAGACCACGATCAACAGCGGTCTTGCCGTATTCCCAAAGGCGGTCAGGGGTGCGGTGGGCCGAGACGATCTTGGTCTCATAGGCCACGCCAAGTGCGTCAAGCACGTCTGCCGCTTCACGCATCGTGGGCCAGTCAGACTGGCTTCCCATAATGATACCGACAAGGGGTTTGGTCATAATCGTATCCCACCTTCAAAACGAAGCGGCACTATAGCCAAGCCCGGCGGCGCGGCAATGCCCTGAGGCGCGTTATGCAATGATATCGGGCAGAATACGGTCCTCAAGCTGGGCGATCCGGTCTTTCAGCGCAAGCTTTTGCTTTTTCAGCCGTTTGATCGTCAGCATATCCGCAGACTCGCGTTCATGCAGGGCCTCGATCGCTTCGTCCAGATCGCGGTGCTCGCGGCGCAGCACCTCGAGCTTGACGCGAAGGATCTCAACTTCTTCCATTTTGTTCGAAGTGTTCATCAACAGCTCATTCAGGGGCGGGGTATTCCCAGCAGTCTATAGCGTTAAACCACTCAGAACCTAATACTTCCTCTTGATCAATGCACCTTGCACCCCCATATTTTTATCAACGGCAGCCATAACGGGGCCGCAACCTGACAGTCGCTTCAATAAAGGGCATGTCTTATGACAAAATTGGCTTTGGGAACGCATCCGTTCCTTTTGGGTTTTGAACAGCTGGAACGGCTGGTCGAACGGACCGCGAAAAGCGGCAACGAAGGGTACCCGCCCTATAACATCGAACAAACGTCGGAAAACTCCTACCGGATCACGCTGGCCGTTGCCGGTTTCGCGGAAGGTGATCTGTCGATCACGGTTGAGGACAACGCGCTGGTCATCCGCGGCCGCCAGTCTGATGACAGCGAAGGCCGCATCTTCCTGCACCGCGGCATTGCGGCGCGTCAGTTCCAGCGCTCATTCGTGTTGGCCGATGGTGTCGATGTCGGTGAGGCTTTGATGGAAAACGGTTTGCTACACGTCGATCTGACCCGCGCTGTGCCGCAGCGCGTCGTCCAAACGATCAAAATCAAGAAAGGATAAGCCATGGATACCAAATTTGATCTCGAGAAATTCGGGCAAGGCATCGTTTACGTGAAGCCTATTCTTGCCACGGAACTGCCAGAGGAGATGCGGGAACGCGTCGGCGATCTGGAAGAGCTGTTTTCAGTGCATAACGCAGATGGCGAACAACTCGCGCTCGTCGCCGACCGCAAGCTGGCCTTTCATCTGGCGCGCGAAAACAACATGCAGCCGGTGACGGTACATTGACCTTGTAAGGTGGATCTTGATCCACCTTACCTTTGGCACCAACGCCTTAGCCTTTGATCAACCCAAGACTTTCGAGTTTCAGGATCACCTGATGCGCACAGTTGTCGACTGGTACGCTTTCGGTTTCCAGCCGCAGTTCCGGGTTTTCAGGCACGTCATATGGGTCTGAGATACCCGTGAACTCTTTGATCTTCCCGGCCCGCGCCAGTTTATAAAGCCCCTTGCGGTCACGCCGTTCGCATTCCTCAATCGAGGTAGCGACGTGCACTTCGATAAAGGCACCGAACTGCTCGACATCTTCACGGACCGCGCGGCGGGTCGTTGCATAGGGCGCAATGGGCGCACAGATCGCGATACCGCCGTTCTTGGTGATCTCGGATGCGACATAGCCGATCCGGCGAATGTTCAGATCGCGGTGTTCTTTGCTGAAGCCCAACTCGGATGACAGGTTCTTGCGCACGATATCACCGTCCAGCAGCGTCACGGGCCGTCCGCCCATCTCCATCAGCTTGACCATCAGCGCATTGGCGACAGTGGATTTGCCCGACCCCGACAATCCGGTGAAGAATACGGTGAACCCCTGCTCCGCCCGTGGGGGGCGTGTTTTGCGCAGCTCGTCCACGACAGCAGGAAATGAGAACCACTCAGGAATTTCGAGCCCCTCGGACAAGCGGCGGCGTAATTCAGTACCCGAAATATTCAGGATCGTCACATCGTCCTTGTCGTGAATCTCATCGGCGGGTTCATATTGGGCGCGGTCCTGCACATAGACCATGTGCTTAAAGTCGACCATCTCGATGCCCATCTCTTCTTGATGTTCACGGAACAGATCCTGCGCATCATAGGGTCCGTAAAAATCCTCACCTGCAGAATTCTTGCCCGGGCCTGCGTGATCGCGGCCGACGATGAAATGGGTGCAGCCGTGGTTTTTGCGGATCAAACCGTGCCAGACCGCCTCGCGGGGGCCGGCCATCCGCATGGCAAGGTTCAGCAAAGACATCGTTGTCGTGGATGAGGGGTATTGATCCAGCACCGCCTCATAACAGCGCACGCGGGTAAAGTGATCAATGTCGCCCGGTTTGGTCATGCCCACGACCGGATGGATCAGCAGGTTGGCCTGTGCCTCTTTGGCAGCGCGAAATGTCAGTTCCTGATGCGCGCGGTGCAGCGGGTTGCGGGTTTGAAACGCCACTACTTTGCGCCAGCCCACTTTGCGGAAATAGGCGCGCAATTCGTTGGGCGTGTCGCGGCGTGCGCGGAAATCATAGTGCACGGGTTGCTGGATGCCTGTGATCGGACCACCAAGATATACAGCGCCAGCCGTATTGTGCAGGTAATTGACCGCAGGGTGCGCGCTATCATCGGCCCCGAAAACCTTTTCGGCTTCATGCGCCTTGTTCGGCACCCATTTGTCGGTGACGGTCATCGTGGCAAGGATCACGCCTTCCTGATCGCGCAGCGCGATATCCTGACCAAGCTCTACCGTCTCGGCAAAAGCCTCGGACACATCCAGCGTGATCGGCATTGGCCACAGCGTGCCGTCAGCCAGACGCAACGTGTCTACGACACTCTCGTAATCGGCCTGCGACAAGAACCCTTTGAGCGGGTTGAACCCGCCGTTCATCAACAATTCCAGATCACAAATCTGGCGTGGCGTCAGATCATGGCTGGTCAGCTCGGCGGCCTCCAGCTTCATCTTCTGGGAACTCTCGTAAGAGACATAAAGCTCAGGAACGGGCGTCAGATCATATGACATTATCTTCTCAAATATGCAGTGGTTCAGTTGGCGCTGGCATAGACGCGCCATGCAGGTCTTGTCCAGCAGCCAAAGAGAAAAAGACCAGTGTTGTGCTGGTCAGAGCAGATGTCTGCCCGACGTCCTACTGCGCTGCAATTTCAGGAACAGACGGCCCGGATGCGCGGCAAACCTACTCGGCAGCCGCCACCGCCTGCGCGTCTTCCATCTCGGCAATGTATTTTTCGGCATCAAGCGCCGCCATACAGCCCATGCCGGCAGAGGTAACCGCCTGACGATAGACATGATCGGTCAAATCCCCTGCGGCAAAAACACCGGGGATCGCCGTCTTGGTCGTGCCGGGGGCGACTTTGACATAGCCGCCGTTGTGGGTCTCCAACTGATCCTTGACCAACTCGGACGCAGGCGCATGGCCGATGGCCACAAAAACGCCCTTGGCGGGGATCTCGGTCACAGCGCCGGTTTGGGTATTCTTGACGCGCACGCCTTCCACGCCCAAGGGGCTGTCGGCGCCGTAGACTTCGTCAATCTCGTGAAACCAGAGCGTTTCGATCTTGGGATTGTTCATCAGACGGTTTTGCAAAATCTTCTCGGCGCGCAGTTCATCACGGCGGTGCACAAGCGTGACCTTGGAGGCAAAGTTGGTCAGGAAAAGCGCCTCTTCCACAGCCGTGTTGCCGCCGCCGACAACAATAATCTCTTGGCCGCGATAGAAGAAACCATCGCAAGTCGCACAGGCACTGACACCGAAGCCTTTGAATTTCTCTTCAGACGGCAGGCCCAGCCATTTTGCGCGCGCGCCGGTGCACAGGATCACCGCATCGGCGGTATAGACCGCACCACTGTCACAGGTCGCGGTAAAGGGGCGGTTTTGCAGATCAAGCGACGTGACGATATCGCCCACGATCTCGCAGCCCATGGCACGGGCGTGCGCCTCCATCCGGACCATCAGATCAGGGCCCTGCACCTCGGTATCACCGGGCCAGTTTTCGACCTCTGTCGTCGTGGTCAATTGCCCGCCCGGTTCAATGCCTTGGATCAGCACCGGTTCCAGCATCGCGCGCGCGGCATAGACACCTGCAGTATAACCCGCAGGCCCGGATCCGATGATCAAAACTTTGATGTGGCGCGTGTCGGTCATGGCAGCTTCTCCTAGATTTCCCTCACTGATATAGCCACCTGCGGGCGATGATAAAAGACCAACTCGCAGCGCATCGCCTGCGTTATTTTGTTGCGGACCCTTGAAATAATATTGCGCACAGCCGCAGCTTAGCGTAGTATTTGCAAAAATATCAGGGAACATCCGATGCCAGGGACCAAACTAGACGAAATCGACCGTATGATTCTGGCCGAACTGCAGGCCGATGGTCGCATGACCAACGTCGAGCTGGCCAAACGCGTGGGCATCTCGGCCCCGCCATGCCTGCGCCGCGTACGCACCTTGGAAGAGCAAGGCTATATCCAAGGCTATCATGCCGATGTCAACGCCCGCGAGTTGGGTTTTGAGGTGCAGGTATTTGCGATGGTCGGACTGGTCAGTCAAGCCGAGGCGGACCTGAGCGCTTTTGAGAACCGCTGTAAGGCGTGGCCGCTGGTGCGCGAGTGTCACATGCTGAACGGTGAAGTGGATTTCATCCTCAAATGCGTGGCCCCTGATTTGCGTACATTCCAGCGGTTCCTGACCGAGGAACTGACGAGCGCCGAAAACGTCGCATCGGTGAAAACCTCACTCGTCATCCGTGGCGCAAAGGATGAACCCGGCGTGCCATTCGACGTGCTTGAGGCAAGGCTGGCACAAGAGGCCTAGGAAGGTTTCTTTTATGCTGCAGGTCGCCTAGGATAAGCTACCGTTACCAGTTTTTTGAGTTCGCGTTTTGGCAATCTATTCGTTCTTTGTCTATGGCGAGGGGAATATCTCGCTCACGGGGACCCGCGTCGTCGGCGGTGCGACTGTTCCCAAGACGCTTGATGGAATTACCCAAGGCGACGGTAGCCATCTGGTTGGCGAAACGCTGACCATCAATACGACCAGCACGACCCAGATTATCGTAGATGATAGTGGTGCGGAAACGAATTTTGCGGACAACGACGGCGGTCAGAGTCTCGATGCCGATGTCACCATTGATGGTGTGACTTTCACCGCAGGTGCGGGGATTGAAGCCGAATATCAGTTCGTTCTGCGCGACCTGGAAGGCAATGAATACACAGCGATTGCCGTCAACATCAATAACAGCAGCCCAAGCTATGCGACGATTGAGGCCATCACTTTTGTTGACGCCGTTCCACCGCCCAACACGCCGCTCACAATCATAAGCGCATCCGAAGGCCCTTCCAACGGAGGCCCCGGTGCGATCGACGTGTCGCGACTTGTGCCATGCTTTTGCAAAGGCACGCTGATCGCGACAGACCATGGCCTGCGGCCGGTTGAAACTCTTGAAGAGGGCGACCGGATTTTGCGCGCAGATCAAACCTTTGGCACCCTGCGTCGCGTCTTTGAAGCGACCATTTCAAAGGAAGAACTGCGCAACAATCCCAACCTTTATCCGGTACGCATTGTCGCTGGCGCCTTGGGCAAAGGCCTGCCCACCCGCGACCTGCTGGTGTCACGCCAACACCGGATGCTGATGTCATCGCATATCTCTGAACGGATGTTTGGTGTCCGCGATGTTCTGATCCCGGCAATCAAACTGACAGCCCTGCCCGGCATCTATGTCGAAGACCAGCTTACGCAGGTCACCTATTTCCACCTGTTGTTTGACCAGCACGAAGTGATCTTTGCGGAAGGCGCACCAACTGAAAGCCTGTTTACCGGGCCAGAGGCGCTCAAAGCCCTTGCACCCGCTGCGAGAGAAGAAATTCTGACGCTGTTCCCCGAAATTGCGCAGATCAACTACCGCCCGGAACCTGCATGCTTCATTCCGCCGGGGCGTCTGCAAAAGCAGGCTGTCGCGCGGCATCTCAAGAACGGGCAACAGGTTCTGATGTAGCGGAAATCAGCGTTTCCCGACCAAGCCATCCCCCCCAAACACGTCAAAACAGAAAAGGGCGCCCACTTGCGTAGACGCCCTTCCCTTCACTTGGCCCTCGGATCTATGCGCGAACAGATGATCCGGGGCTGGTGAGCCTTATTCGCCCCCACCCAATTGGTGGACATAGGCGGTGACTGCTTTGACTTCTGCCTCTGTCAGGCGTTCGCCCCAAGGGGGCATCACACCAAAGCGGGCATAGCGAACGGTTTCTTCGAGCGTGTCGACACTGCCGCCATAAAGCCAGATCGCATCTGTCAGATTAGGCGCACCCAGATCGCGATTGCCCATACCGTTGTCGCCGTGACAGGCCGCACAGTTGTCCAGGAAAAGCCCCTCTCCGCCAGCGGCAAGGCCAGCGTCATGCTGCTGGTTGGAAATCAGACGCACGTATTGCACCACCTGATCGATCTCGTCATTGCTGAAGATCTCATCATAGGCGGTCATCTCGGAATAGCGCGCATCCCAGTCTTCCTCGTTCCGGATGCCATGGCGAACCGTGTATTCGATATTCTCGAAATCACCGCCCCAGAGCCAGTCATCGTCCAGCAAGTTGGGATAGCCCACCGCACCCGCAGCACCAGAACCGTGGCACTGCGAACAGTTGTTGCGGAACACAGCACCACCGGCAGAGGTGGCAAAGCGTGCCAGTTCTTCGTTTTCGGACAAGGTGGTCAGATCAGCAGAGGCCAGTTGTGCCGAAATTTCGGCATTAGCTTCTTCGAACAGGGCAATGTCCTGTGCCACTTCAGCGCGTGTAGAATAGCCCAGCAGACCAGTGGTTGCCCTGCTGACCATCGGCCACGCAGGGTAAGCGATCGTATAGATGACGGCCCAGACGATGCACATATAGAAGGTCCACAGCCACCAGCGCGGCAACGGGTTGTTGAGTTCCTTGATCCCGTCCCAGCTATGACCAGTTGTGTCTGTACCTGTGACTTCATCAATGTCTTTTTCAGTATTGCTGCTCATGACTGCCGCTCCTTGGTCTTGGATTCGCCGGGGCGGTCCTCGTTACGAAAAGGGATGCTGGCGGTCTCCTCGTATGTCTTGCGGCTCCCTGGGCGGAAAACCCAGACAATCACGCCCACAAAGAAAAGGAACATCGCCAGAAGAACCCAGCTATCCGCGATTTCGCGAAGCAGAGAATATTTATCCATTGTTTCTGCCTCCTTAGCGGCTTGCGTCTGGGGTGAAAGTTGAGAAATCAACCGTCGTGCCCAGCATTTGCAGATAGGCGATCAAGGCATCCATTTCGGATACGCCGGGCTCACCATCAAAGTTGCGGATCTGTGCACCCGGATAGCGTTCGAGCAGATCGTCATAGGCCTCGGTGTTCGGATCGGCCTGCGCCAAAACATCCGCTGCGGCAACTTCCATCATCTCTTCAGTGTAAGGCACACCCAAGAACTGGTGTACTGACACGGTGTCGGCCACATATTCGGGATTGACCGGCGTATCGAGCAGGTAAGCATAGCCCGGCATGATCGATTCCGGCACAACAGAACGCGGTGCTTTCAGGTGATCCAGATGCCACGCGTCCGAATATTTGCCGCCGACACGGGCCAGGTCAGGCCCGGTCCGCTTTGAGCCCCACTGGAACGGATGGTCATACATCGATTCCGCAGCCAGTGAGTAGTGCCCGTAGCGCTCAACCTCGTCCCGCATGGGGCGGATCATCTGGCTGTGGCACACATAGCACCCTTCACGGACGTAGATATCACGCCCCGCCAATTCGAGCGGGGAATAGGGCCGCACCCCTTCTACCTCTTCAATGGTGTTTTCGAGATAGAAGAGCGGTGCGATTTCCACGATCCCGCCGACGGTCACCACCAGAAGGGAGCAGACCAGCAGCAATGTCGGGCTGCGTTCGAGGATCGCGTGTTTGGCAAGGATGCCTTTGGCTGGTGTGTTTGGTGTCTCAGACATATCTCAGCCCTCCTTATTCTGCTGGCACGCCAACCGGTGCGTGGACTTTCGCCCCGCCACGGATGGTCATGAACATGTTCCACACCATGATCAGTGCGCCAGAGAGGTACAGAACCCCGCCCAGACCACGGACCACATACATCGGGAACTTCGCGGATACGGTGTCGGCAAAGCTGTTCACCAGGAACCCGTTTGCATCGACTTCGCGCCACATCAGGCCTTCCATGATCCCGGTGACCCACATCGAGGCCGCGTAGAGGATGATGCCGATTGTGGCCAACCAGAAGTGCCAGTTGATCGCAGACATGGAATACATCTGTGCGCGCCCCCAAAGTCTTGGTGTCAGGAAGTACAGCGCCGAGAATGTGATCATCCCGTTCCAGCCCAGCGCACCAGAGTGCACGTGACCAATAGTCCAGTCTGTGTAGTGTGACAGGCTGTTGACCGCACGGATCGACATCATCGGACCTTCGAATGTGGACATGCCGTAGAAGGCAAGGCTGATCACCATCATCCGGATAATCGGATCGGTGCGCAGCTTGTCCCATGCGCCTTGCAGCGTCATCAGACCGTTGATCATACCACCCCAGCTTGGCATCCAGAGCACGATCGAGAAGACCATACCAAGGGTTGATGCCCAGTCAGGCAGTGCTGTGTAGTGCAAGTGGTGTGGACCCGCCCAGATATACAGGAAGATCAGGGCCCAGAAGTGAATGATCGACAGTTTGTAAGAGAAAACCGGACGCCCGGCCTGCTTGGGCACGAAGTAGTACATCATGCCAAGGAAGCCCGCAGTCAGGAAGAAGCCCACCGCGTTGTGGCCATACCACCACTGCGTCATCGCATCTTGTACGCCCGAGAAGACCTGGACAGATTTGCTGCCCCAGATGCTGACAGGGATGCTCAGGTTATTGACCAGATGCAGCATCGCCACCGTGATGATGAAGCTCAGCAAGAACCAGTTGGCGACATAGATGTGCTTTTCGGTGCGCTTGAAAATCGTGCCCATAAAGACCGCAAGCAAGGCCAACCAAACCACAGTCAGCCAGATATCAATGTACCATTCAGGCTCGGCGTATTCTTTGGATTGGGTCGCACCCAGCAAGTATCCGGTCGCCGCCAGTACGATAAAGAGGTTGTAGCCCCAGAAGACAAACCAAGCGAGGTTTCCGCCCCACAACCGCGCGCCGCAAGTGCGCTGCACGATATAGAAGGACGACATGATCAGGGCGTTGCCCCCGAATGCAAAAATCACCGCACTTGTGTGCAGCGGGCGGAGCCGTCCAAAGTTACCGTAGGGTTGCAACACCTCGAAATTGAGCATGGGGAATGCCAGCTGGAAGGCGATAATCACCCCCACCAAGAATCCCACAACGCCCCAAAATCCGGTTGCGATAACGCCGGCGCGGACAACATCGTCCATATAGCCGTCTGGCGTGGCGTAAACCGGCGCATCAATCTGGCGCAGCACGCGCACAAACATAAAGGCCGAAACTGCCATAATGATAAGGGCGTGAACGATATATGCGATATCACGCCCCCAGTTTGCAGCGAGAGCAGCGAAGAGCGTAACGCCCCCCAAAGCTATCAACTTCACATAGTTCCCCATAAGTGATCCCCTTCTTAGGCCGGAACACAAACAGGTCCGACGGCTACTTAGTCCTACCGCTTATGGAATCTGGTGTGCGACCGGTCTTTGATGTGGATCAATGGTCGATTTGATATGGATCAAGGCAGCGCTGTGCAAA
This sequence comes from uncultured Alphaproteobacteria bacterium, assembly GCA_942490805.1. Lineage (GTDB taxonomy): Bacteria > Pseudomonadota > Alphaproteobacteria > Rhodobacterales > Rhodobacteraceae > Yoonia. Next base: position 162,329 of record CALNYU010000007.1, read on the forward strand.
GACAGTCAGTGTTTCCTGTAAGAGGCGGTTTTGCGCGAACGATCGCCCCCAACGTAAGACCGATATGGGGAAGGCCGAGCCAATGTCATACAAGATCATCGCGACAATTCTCACCGACACAGAGCAATCCACAGGGGCTTTGGACGCAGCCATTGCACTTGCAGAGCGCATGGACGCCCATTTGGACGTCTACGTCGTGACAATCAGTCACACCGAAACAAACAACTACTACATCGGGTCCGAGGCGCTGATGGTGGCCCAACAGACCACCGATGCCATGGCCGAGCGCGAGGCTATCGAAGCTTGGCTTCTGGACCGTATGCGCGGCGAAGTGGTGCGCTGGTCAACACAGGCCGCGACGGTGCAAGGCCCTGCATTAACGGGTTATCTTGCGCGCAAATTGCGGTTTTCTGATCTGGTGGTCCTTCCACGACCTTATCAGGACAACCCCGAGGCCGCGTCCCTTGTCGAGGCCTGCCTGTTCGCTGCTGAACGTCCTGTTTTGATGATTCCCAAGGGGTGCAAAGCGCCTGAAGCGGGCGGTCATGTCCTTATGGGGTGGAACGACGGCGCCGAGGCGCTGGCCGCCGCGCGTGCCGCTATGCCTCTCTTGGAGCAAGCCGATATCACCGATATCTGCATCATCGACCCGCCCATGCACGCCGCCGACCGGTCCGATCCGGGAGGAGCGATGGCGCAATATCTGATGCGCCATGGCACCAAATCCGAAGTCGCGGTTCTGGCCAAAACCGAACCGCATGTCGGCGATATCCTGTTGCGACGTGCGAAAGAGGTTGGTGCCAAGATGATCGTCAGCGGTGCCTATAGCCACTCGCGGCTACGCGAGGCCGTCTTTGGCGGCGCAACGCGTGACTTGCTGGAACTTGCGGACCTGCCTATTTTGATGTCGCGTTAGGATATCGGCAAAGGGCGACTAGTATCCTTCTTCACCCGTTTCCGCCTTCAAAGCGTCCAGATCAGGCACCCGAATGTCGCGGCGTTCATCAAAGGCGATCAGCCCGTCTTTCTTCAACGCCGACATCTGGCGGCTGACCGTTTCGATTGTCAGGCCCAGATAGTTGGCCATCGTTTCGCGGGTAATCGGCAAGGTGAATGTCGTGGCAGCCGTGTCGCCCGGCTTTAGCGATGCCATACGCACGGCGATCATATGCAGCAAAGAGGCGATCTTTTCCCGTGCGGTCTTGCGGCCCAGCACCAGCATCCATTCACGTGCGGCGTCCAATTCATCCAACGTCATTTCAAGCAATCGCTGACCCACATGCGGGGTTTCATCAATCACCTTCTCAAACGGTCTACGTCGGAAACAACACAGCATCACATCGGTTTCGGCAACCACATCACAGTCAATCGTATCGCGATTGGGCCGGCCCAGAAAGTCACCAGGCAATAGCAAACCCACCATCTGCACACGGCCATCCGGCAAGGTGCGCATCAGACTGGAAACGCCCGACACAACCGAGGCCACAAATTCCAGCGGGTCACCGCCAAAAAAGATTGGCTGGCCAGCCGCATAGGTCCGGTAATACTTGATCTCTTCCAACTGCGCCAATTCATCTGGCTCACATCTGGAACACACAGCACTGTAGCGGATCGGACAATCATTGCACGAGCGCAGCTTTGGGACGGCAAGCGTCATATCGGGATTCCCTGGTCTTTTTGGCTGATGGCAGTATGGAGCAAATTTACTCCACTTTCAAAGGAGCATTTCTGCACCGTTTTCCCGCTTAGCCTGCAGGGCCGGTTCCGTACATTACCGCCCTGCGATAGCAGATAATTCATCGGCGGCATCGCGTAGTGTCTCGAGATGCTCGGTCAGCTCAGCCACGCGCAGTCTTTGTTCGGGCGCATGGATCGAGAGGGTCGACAACAGCCGTCCACGATCATCCAGGATCGGCACGGCGATGGCGCTCATGCCGGGCATAAATTCCTCGTCATCGGTGGCATAACCCCTCTCACGGGTCTTTGCCAATTCCTGCCGCAGCAGCACAGGATCCGTGATTGTCTTGCTGGTTTCACGGTGCAAATCATTGTTTTTCAAAAAACGCTCAAGGTAATCCGGACGCAGTGTCGAAAGATACATCTTCCCGCTGGCCGTGCAGTGAAAGGGCACCTGCGTGCCCACTGGCAGCTGAATACGCAACGGCCAATGCGTTTCCACACGGTCGAGATAGAACATGCCCTCACGTTCCGGGATCGCAAGATTACAGGTCTCACCAACAGCCAGCGCCAAAGATTTCAGCACCGCCAGACGCACGGTTCTGATGCGCTCGGACGACAGGGTATTGATCGAAAGGATCCGCATACGACGGCCGGGACTGTAGGACCGGCCGTCAATGTCGCGTTGTAAAAACCCCTCCGCCTCTGCCGTGGCAAACAGCCTGTGAATCGTTGGCTTGGGGAGTTTCATGGTCTCGTTGATGACTGACGGCGTGACGGGGACACCGGCCTTGGCGACTTCTTCTAAAAGCAACAAAAGCCTTAGATTGGTCGGGATCTGGCCGGCGGCCTCGCCGTTTACGTCGTCAGTTATCGTCACATTATCTATCCGGTAAAATAGCCAGAGCAGTCTCCGGAACAAGCGCCACAAAGAACCACACAGATATCAGCGCAATAAGGTAAGGCACGATATAGCGCAACAGCCGGAAATAGGGCACGCCCGTCACACCGGATGCGACATAGAGGTTCAGACCATAAGGCGGCGTCACAAAGCCGATGGATGCGCCCACAAGAAAGACAACCGCAAAGTGGATCGGATCCACACCTACCGACGCAGCAATTGGCGCAAGGATCGGCGCAAGAATGATCGTCACAGGCAGCGATTCAAGAATCATGCCGGTCACAAACACAATCGCCATAGATGTGAACAGGACCGCATAGTAGCCTCCCATCCCCGTGACGAAGGCGCCGATTGTGTCTGCGGCGCCAAGCGATGACATGACCTGCTGCATCGCAACCGAAACAGCGATCAGCGGCACAAGGATACCCGTGATCTGGGCCGAGCGTGACACGATGGCCGGAACCTGTGGAAGAGTGAACCCCTGCACGACAAACATCGCACCAAAGCCCTTCTCTTCGACAGGCACATCAGCCGCCGCACCCATCATCTTGTTCAGCGGATAGCACAGCAGGCCGATGAACACACAGAAACCAACGGTGACACCCGCCGCCTCGGTGGGTGAGAACTTACCGGTGTAGATACCCCAAAGCACCAGACCGATGGCAAAGAAACCGAGCCATGCGCCGATCGCCGTTTTGATCATCCGCGAGATCGAAAGGCCGATCAGGATACCCCAGCCGTTGATCGTGCAGACGATGAAGGCCGCAGTCATCATGCCCAGAACCATCAGCGTGCCGGGAATGATCCCCGCAACGAAAAGGTCCGAGATCGGCAGGTTCAGCAAAAAGCCGTAAACGATGAAGATGATCGAGGGCGGGATGATAATACCCACCGTACCGCCCGCAGCCGCAGTCGCCGCCGAGAAACGCTCATCATAATTGCCCTTCACCATTTCAGGATGCAGCATCGAACCGATGGTTGCCGTGGTGGCCGAGTTGGACCCCGAAATCGCCGCGAACAAGCCGCAAGCAGCGATGGACGCCATGGCCAGACCGCCACGCAGCCACCCCAGACAGGAATAGGCAAAGTCCGACAACCGTCGCGCAATCCCCGACTGGTTGATCAGGTCACCGGTCAGAATAAAGAGCGGCATCGCCAGCAGGGCAAAGCCCTTACTAAACACGTTAATCAGCTCGTTGCCGGTGTTCGCCAATGGCAAATCAATGACAAAGCTACAGCCGACGACCCAGTAAAAGATCACCAGCAGAACCGGCGTGCCCAGCATAAAGAAGAGCGTCACCGCCAGCGAAATAAGTGTAATCCATGTGCCGTCCGTCATCACACATCTCCGCCAATAACTGCTTGCTTGATGATCTGATCGCCAGACCGGTAATTGTTCCAGTCTTCCAACCAGTTGCCAATCACACGACCGGACATCAGGGTGAAAGCAATCGGAACGGTGATGTAGAACCACCATTTCATGACGTCATCGACACCATCGACCAACTGGAAGTTATCAGCGGAGAGCGCCGTAAACCGCAGCGACGTGGTAATCGCGATCCAGCAAAAGCCGAACCAGAGAATTGCATCAAGTGTGAGGGTCGCCATTTGGCCCGTAGGGGGCATTTTGGACCGGAATTCACTAAAGCTCAGGTGGGTGCGCAGCTTGACGTTATAGGAACACGCAAACCATGCCATCACCATGAAGAGGAAGGGTGGCACCGTCGTGGACCCGGACCACTGGTGCGAAAACACAAAGCGGTCAATCACGCCCCAACAGATGATCCCGGCGATAATCAGGTAAACGATCACCGAGAGACCGCGCTCCAGATGGCGTTCCATGAAGGGGACAAATTGGTAGAACAAATGGGCCAGAACACCGCCCACAAATGTGGCCACAAAACAGAACAGCCACATGCCTTCTGTATCGAACGCGCTCCGCATCTCCCAGGAACTGCCCGAGAAGAGAGCGGGCACAACAGCCACCGCCTCGGATAATATCGACATATAGGTCTCCCCCCCAAATCTGTCTTATTCGGTCTGCATTGAACGCAGCTATTTTATTCTGTGTCAAAAAAGGCCGACCGAACTCCCATTCGGCCGGCCAAATTTCTAGTCAGCGGGCAAAGGCCTTAGCCTTTCCACCAGCGACGTGGTTCAACGTTCTCAGGCAACGTGTTCGCATCAATTGTGCGGACCTCGTCATAGATCTCCTGATATGTGTCCAGACCACCGGACCAGCCGTTGAGGCGCTCGCGCCACTCCTCCCAGAGTGCTGGCTGGTACTCAGGTGAGCACATTTCTTCGGCTTTCTTGATCTCTTCAGCAGACAAGAATGCGTTACGCACACCGTTTTGCGCAAAGATCGTGTTTGGAAGCTGTGGATCGGACTGGCCAACAGTGTTGATCAGGGCCACTTCGTTTGCAGCCTGAACATGTGTCTGTGCCCAATAGGACGATTCCATCACCGCATCCTGCAGATAACCTTCAAGGCTATCGAACACCGACGCAGACATCGCTGTGTGCTCGGTACCGCAGAAGAAGTTCAGGTGAACCGACTGGGACACAACAGGTGCCATGTTGGCATAAGCCACCGCAGAGGCCCATGTTTCCGCACCATCAATCAGACCCTGCTTCAGGCCATCAAGCGTTTCTTCCCAAGCAACAGGAACAGGGTTCAGGTTCAGCGCTTCCATCGCGATGCGACCAAGCTGTGTTCCTGTGACACGGTTCTTTGTACCGGCCAACTGCTCCACAGATGTGATCGTGGGCTTGTCGTCAAAGTTCATACCCAGCTGGATGCCGCGCAATTCAGCGTGGCTGAACAGGAACTTCAGACCGTGACGCTTCTCATATGGCTCACGCAGCAGACGCATGGACGCTGGCGAATACAAGAAGTGGTACTGGTCCGCACGGTTACGGAACATATACGCATAGTCCAGCACGTTCAGGTAAGGTGCACCACCAGCCGAGTTCTGTGTCGAGGCGGCATAGATATCGACGATACCCTGCTGTGTTTTCTCAACGCAGGATGTCTGACCACAGATCTGGTTGTCACCGATAAACTCGATCCGAATCTCACCATCGGTCCGTGATTCAAGGTCACGCGCAAATTCCAGCGCGCCAGCGCGCTCGATCAGCAGGTTGCGGGCGTTAAAGCCGGATGCACCAAACTTGAGCGTGTATTTGGCTTCTTTCGAGAAGCGGCGCTCGTAGGTTGATTCGGCCGCAGATGCGAGGTTCGCAAGGCTCATCGCCCCGCCAAACGTACCTGCTGCCATTAAGGTCGAGCTCATGCCGTATTGACCTGCCAACTTGAACAGATCCCTCCGCGAAATACGGCTCAGTTTATCTCCAATCATCATGTTTCCTCCCATGTTGTCGATTATTGAGACTTATAGTTTCAAAAAAGCCTAGTATAGTCTTCGCGTTCTGCATAGAGTTTTTTCACATTGATGGAGAATGAAGCAGTGGAAGCTGATTTTATAGTCGTTGGCGCAGGTTCTGCAGGGTGTGTCCTTGCCAATCGCTTAAGTGCGAACCCTGCATATAAGGTGATTCTGCTTGAGGCAGGTGGCCGTGATCTTAACCCCTGGATCCATATTCCGGTGGGGTATTTTAAAACGATCCACAATCCCAAGGTGGACTGGTGCTACAAAACAGAACCTGATCCAGGGCTGAATGGCCGGTCCATCGAATGGCCGCGCGGCAAGGTTTTGGGCGGGTCATCCTCACTCAACGGTCTGCTTTATGTGCGTGGACAGCCGCAGGATTATGACCGCTGGCGCCAGATGGGAAATACCGGCTGGGGCTGGGACGATGTGCTGCCCTTGTTCAAGCGCGCCGAGAAAAACGAACGCGGCGCCGATGAATTCCACGGCGATCAGGGACCCCTCTCGGTCTCGAACATGCGCATTCAGCGCCCGATCACCGATGCATGGGTCGCAGCGGCCCAAGCGGCAGGGTATAAATTCAACCCCGACTACAATGGCGCGGAACAAGAGGGCGTTGGCTTTTTCCAGCTCACATCGCGCAACGGGCGGCGCTGTAGTGCCGCGGTGGCCTATCTCAATCCGGTCAAATCGCGTGAAAACCTGCAAATCATCACCCATGCGCAGGTCGAAAAGGTCATTATCGAAGGCAAGCGCGCCACAGGTGTGACCTACACCGACCGCAGCGGCACCCAGCACACGATCAAGGCACGCAAGGAAATCGTGCTTTCAGGTGGTGCGATCAATTCCCCGCAAATCCTGATGCTCTCAGGCATCGGCGAAGCGGCACAACTGGCCGAAAACGGCATCAACGTGGTGCACGACCTGCCGGGTGTGGGCAAGAACATGCAAGACCACTTGCAGGCGCGACTTGTCTATAAATGCAACGAACCCACCCTGAATGATGAGGTTGGATCACTGTTCGGACAGGCCAAAATCGGGCTGAAATACCTGATGTTCCGTGCAGGCCCGATGACAATGGCTGCCAGCCTTGCGACCGGGTTCCTCAAATCGCGCGAAGACGTGGAAACACCCGATATCCAGTTCCACGTCCAGCCGCTCTCGGCCGAAAACCCGGGCAAGGGGGCCGATAAATTCTCGGCCTTCACCATGTCGGTCTGTCAGCTGCGCCCCGAAAGCAAAGGCGAGATCAGATTGCAAAGCAGCGATCCAAAGGCCTACCCCAAGATCATCCCCAACTACCTATCAACCGAGACAGATTGCCGCACGGTGGTCGCAGGCGTGAACATCGCGCGCAAAATCGCGCGCCACGCGCCGCTGACCTCGAAGATCAGCCAAGAGTTCCGGCCCAACGCCGATCTGCCGATGGACGACTATGACGCCACACTGGATTGGGCGCGCAACAACACCGCGTCGATCTACCACCCCACGGGCACCTGCAAGATGGGTCAGGGCAAAGAGGCCGTTGTCGATGAACGTCTGCGCGTGCACGGGATCGCAGGATTGCGGGTCGCAGATTGTTCGATCATGCCAGAAATCGTATCGGGAAATACAAACGCACCTGCGATCATGATCGGGGAAAAGGCGTCAGATTTGATCTTGGAAGATGCTTAATTGGTGAGGATGGGTGGTGACACTGCACTGCTCATCCACAAAGAAGAGATAACGCAGACACTTTCTAACGTACGCCAAGGTCTGCTTTGAGCCCGAAACGGTAATTGATTTTCAAGTGTTTCATGTGCACGCGGTAATAGGTGCGCCTGTCGTCGCCGCCATCTTACCAATGCAAGGGCGATATCAGAGCCCGTAGTACTTGGCACATAATCCACCGTTTCAGAGTAATGCGCCGCTCAAACCAAACGTTGCCCAGATCGCCCCTATGGCGAAGCCTGCTGGCAGACTAACCAGCAAAAAGAGCGGTTTGGGTTTTTTCGATTCTTTTGTGGGCGAGGCTTCCGCCTCAATAGGCAAGCCAGAACCCGCTACTTCAAACAAAAAGAACGTGAAAACAAACACAAACCCAATCGGGATAAAGTAAAAAATAATGGATAGCAGAAAAGCAGGCTCCTCGAAGCCCACCCATGCAACGACCGCCAGACCAAGCAAACCTCCCACTATCAGTAGTGCAATCCAAGTAAGCCAGTCACCCATCTGCATCTTGCGGCGGTCGTTCATATCTTTGTGCCTCGTAATTTGCAGTATCCCAAATCACTAAAAACCCTCACCGCACCCTTGGCAAGTTTCTGGTCCAGTATCGCTTCCGCTGCAACAGCTCAGCCCAAGGATCCAACGTCGGCTCCGTCCCGCAAAGCAGACCTATTGCCATCGTGGCCGACAATAACCCAACCTGACACCCCCACCTGTCAACTCGGCCCTTGACCCCTCTCATGGAATCGCAAACACTGTGCGCGATGGTTCCGCTACGCCGACAATGCGCAGCGGATGAAAAGGGAATACGGTGAGGAAGAGCCAAAGCGCGCCGAATCCGTGACTGCCCCCGCAACTGTGAGCGGCGAGCGACCCCGATGATCACCACTGAGCAACCGTGCTCGGGAAGGGATCGGGCAAGCAGCGACCCGCGAAGTCAGGAGACCTGCCATCAAAGGGTACGAGAGATGTACCGCGAGAAACTCAAACCGGGCGGGGTGTCCGGAGCGGAGAACATGATGGTGAACAAGGCTCTATTGGCCGCACAAACATGCCCTTTCGTCCCCCCGCTTATGCGCGGAGGGCTGCATGGACCGGACAACACAACACCGCATCACGGTCTGCACATCGTGTAGACATAAAGGGACGGAATGCCGCCCCGGATACGAACTCATTGAAAAACTGCGCAAGGCCATTGCTGCAGCGGGCGATAGCATTTCCGAAGACTTTGCCATTTCCGGCGTGGCCTGCATGGCGGGCTGTGACCGGCCCTGCACGGTGGCCTACCACGGCACCCAGAAGGCGACCTATCTGTTCGGCGACATGACACCCGAGGACGATATCGACGATCTGGTTGAATTCGCCAAACAATACGCTGTGCTGCATGACGGCTGGTGTTCCTCGGTCGACCGGCCCGGCAAACTGCGCAAATCCACACTGGCGCGCGTGCCTGCCGCGATCATCGCACTGCAAGACAGCAAGGCGCTGGTCTCATGAGCGGCGCACACCTTAAGGTAACCGGCGCAAGCTGGCGCCCCCATCGGCGCATGGCCCCCGTGCTGCACCCCACCAGTTTTGAGGTCGGCGCAGGCCGCGTGCTTGGCGTGGTCGGACCAAATGGCGCGGGCAAATCAACGCTGCTGCGACTGCTCTACCGCTATCACGCCCCCAGCACAGGCCGCGTGGAAATCAATGGCCAGGATCTCTGGGCCATGCCCGCGCGCAAAGCCGCACAGCATGTCGCCGCCGTTCTGCAAGAACAGGCCGCTGCCTTCGGTCTGAGCGTGCGTGAAATCATCGCGCTCGGGCGCACGCCGCACCGCCAAGGCTATGCCAGCGCAGGCACCCAGGACCACGCCGTAATCGACGAGGTCGTGACGCTCCTTGACCTGAAAGGCTTGGAACACCGCGATTTCGGCACGCTCTCGGGCGGTGAACGCCAACGGGTCATGGTCGCGCGCGCCCTGGCACAGCAGCCGCAAATCCTGATCCTGGACGAGCCGACAAACCACCTCGATATCCGCCATCAGTTGGAAGTGCTGGCGCTCATCCGCCAGCTCGACCTCACCATCGTCGTCTCGCTGCACGATCTGAACATGGCCGCCGATATCTGCGACGATATCCTTGTGCTCGAAAACGGGCACCCCCGTGGCTTTGGCTCGCCCGACGATTTGCTCACCGAAACGCTTGTCTCCGACACGTTCCGCGTTCGCGCACGGCGCGAAAAGCTGGCCCCAAGCGACGCCAACCACCTCTCCTTTCATCTGCCAAATTAAAGAAACACACACATGAAACTCCTCCTCACAACCGCCATCCTCAGCTTCGCGGCAGCAAGCGCCTTTGCCCAAACCACGGTCCAAAGTTGCGACCGTGAAGTCACGTTCGACGCCCCCCCGCAAGCCGCCGTATCAAACGACATCAATCTGACCGAAATGATGCTGGTGCTTGGGCTAACCGACCACATGGTTGGCTACACGGGTATCTCTGGCTGGAACAAACTCGACGAAACCATGCGCTCAGGCGTCGCGGAATTGCCGGAACTTTCCGAACAATACCCTTCCAAAGAGGTGCTGATCGGCGCGGACGCGGATTTCTTTTTCGCAGGCTGGAACTACGGGATGCGGGTGGGTGGCGAAGTGACCCCTGAAACCCTCGCCCCCTTCGGAATTGCGGTTTATGAGCTGACCGAAAGCTGCATCCACATCGGCCAAGCAGGCGACAAAAACGCAGCCTCTATGGACGATATGTACAATGATCTACGCAACCTCGGTGCTATCTTCGGCGTATCAGACCGCGCAGAGGCCCTGATCGCTGGCTACCAAGCCGACCTCGCCACCTACCTTGCCGATCTGCCCCCCCTGCCCGACGCCCCCCGCGTCTTTGTCTACGACAGCGGCGAGGACGCACCCTTTACCGCAGGCCGCTACGCCATGCCCAACGCGCTGATCGCAGCGGCGGGTGGCGTAAACATCTTGGATGATCTGGACAAAAGCTGGACCACCGTTGGCTGGGAAGCCGTCGTTGACGCGAACCCCGAGATCATCGTGATCGTGAACTACGGCGAGGTCACAGCAGAGCAAAAGCGCGACTTCATGATGACAAACCCCGCTTTCGCCGATCTCGACGCGGTCAAAAACGACCGCTTTGTTGTGCTGGAATACGTCGAGGCCACACCGGGGCCCCGCAACATTCAGGCGGTCAAAACACTGGCTGCCGCATTCCGGGAAAACTGATCCCGCATGGACCAAGCCGACAGACAAATCACGACACGCAGCCCGCAAAAGGCCCGGCTTCGGCTGACCTTCGGGCTGGGTTTTGTGGCGCTGTTTTTGTCGCTCTCGGTTGCGGTTAGCGTCGGCGCGGTTTCGGTCCCGCTGCCCACCGTCTGGGGGATCATGCTGCATAAAATCGCTCCCGGTCTGATCACCCCCGATTGGTCCGCAGGGCGCGACGCCATCGTCTGGGACATCCGCTTTCCCCGCGCGATCCTGGCCTGTCTAGTGGGGGCCGGGCTTGCCATCGTCGGGGCAAGTCTGCAGGCAGTAACACGCAATCCGTTGGCCGATCCGCATCTCTTGGGCATCTCGGCGGGGGGCGCTTTCGGGGCCATTCTCGCGTTGCTGCATACGGGGCTCTTTCTGGGGCTGCTGACCGTGCCGTTTATGGCCTTCCTCGGCGCACTCGGTGCCACCCTGATCGTGCTCAGCGTGGCGCAATTTGCTGCCGCCACAACCGCAGACCGATTGGTGCTGGCAGGCGTCGCGGTCTCTTTCATCGTCATGTCTGGGGCGAACGTGCTGATCTTTCTAGGCGATCCCCGCGCAGTGCATACGGTCGTTTTCTGGATGCTCGGCGGCCTCGGCCTCGCGCAATGGAGCCAGTTGATTTACCCGCTGGTGGTCCTCGCAGTCTGCGGCGCTTACCTGTGGGCAAACGCGGGCAACCTGAACGCCATGACCGTTGGCGATGAAACGGCAGCCACCCTCGGCATCCCTGTCGGGCGGTTCCGGCTGACAGTATTTGTTGTGGGGGCCATGATCACTGGCGTCATGGTCGCGTTTTCGGGGATTATCGGCTTTGTCGGCCTGATGATCCCGCATATCGTCCGGCTGATCGTCGGCGGTGATTACACCCGCGTCCTGCCGGTGTCGGCGCTTTGCGGGGCGATTTTCCTGCTTTGGGCCGATATTTTCGCACGCACCGTGATGGCCCCCGATGACATTCCCATCGGGATTGTCACCGGGTTGATCGGTGGTGTGTTCTTCGTCTGGCTACTTCGGCGAAACCCGATCTAGCCGCATTTGGAATAGCCGCAGGACCCGCAGGTCATGCAGCCCTCGACCATACGCAAGTCATACGACCCACAGGACGAACAGGCCTTCCCACGTGGTGCCCCGTTGATGGCGACCACATCCGCCTGCGGATCAGCCTTCAGGCCCATCCCCTCGCCCGCCAAAAATCCGGTGGCGACCATGTGTTTTTCAATCACGCCCCCGATCGCGGCAAGAATGGACGGGACATATTTACCCTGCATCCATGCGCCGCCACGCGGATCAAACACGGCCTTGAGTTCTTCCACCACGAAAGACACATCACCCCCGCGCCGGAACACCGCCGAGATCATGCGCGTCAGCGCAACAGTCCAGGCAAAATGCTCCATGTTCTTGGAGTTGATGAAGACCTCGAACGGACGCCGATGCCCCGCGATCACCAGATCATTCACGGTGATATAAATCGCATGCTCGCTATCGGGCCACTTGAGCTTATAGGTCGCCCCTTCCAATTCCTGCGGACGGTCCAGCGGTTCGGACATATAAACGACTTCCGCGCCGCCATCCTCGGTGTGGATCTGGGCCGGTACCTCTGCGGGGGTCGCGTCATCCGACACCGAAAGCACAGAGCCCGTCACATCATTCGGGCGGTAGGTCGTGCAGCCCTTACAGCCCTGATCCCAAGCGGCCATGTAGACCTCTTTGAAATCATCAAAGCTGATATCCTCGGGGCAGTTGATCGTTTTGGAAATCGAGCTGTCGATCCATTTCTGCGCTGCGGCCTGCATCCGCACGTGATCGAGCGGGGCGAGTGTCTGCGCATTGACGAAGTAATCGGGCAGCGGCGCGTCCCCCTTGAGGTCACGCCACATCTGAACCGCGTAATCCACAACCTCTTCCTCGGTGCGCGAGCCGTCTTTTTGCAAAACCTTGCGCGTGTAGGCATAGGCAAACACAGGCTCGATCCCGGACGACACGTTACCTGCATAAAGGCTGATCGTGCCTGTCGGTGCAATCGACGTCAAAAGCGCATTTCGTATGCCATTTTGACGGATCGCATCCCTGACATCTTCATCCATGTGCTGCATTGCGCCACTGGCCAAGAACTTGTCCGCATCAAAGAGCGGGAACGCGCCCTTTTCCTTGGCCAGATCCACCGACGCAAGATAGGCCGCACGCGCAATCTGGTGCATCCATTTATCGGTCTGCGCTGCCGCCTCTTCCGACCCATAGCGCAGGCCCACCATCAACAAAGCATCCGCCAGCCCGGTGACACCCAAACCAATGCGGCGCTTGGCCTTCGCTTCGGCCTGTTGCGCCTCAAGCGGGAAGCGGGACGCGTCAACCACGTTATCCATCATGCGCACGGCCGTTGCGACCAGATCGGTCAGCGCTTCCTCATCCAAGGTAGCGCCATCCGCGAAAGGATCACTCACCAGACGCGCCATATTGATCGAGCCCAGCAAACACGCGCCATAAGGCGGCAAGGGCTGCTCACCACAGGGGTTGGTCGCAGCGATGGTTTCGCAGTAGCTGAGGTTATTCATCTGGTTGATCCGGTCGATGAAAATCACACCCGGTTCTGCATAATCGTAGGTCGAGCGCATAATCGCATCCCACAGGTCGCGGGCCTGCACGGTGCGATAGACCTGACCACCAAAGACCAGATCCCAAGGCCCATCCGCCTTGACCGCATCCATGAACGGATCGGTGATCAGCACCGACATATTGAACATGCGCAGACGCGCGGGATCGGATTTGGCGGTGATAAAATCCTCAACATCAGGGTGATCGCAGCGCATCGTCGCCATCATCGCACCGCGGCGCGATCCGGCAGACATAATCGTGCGGCACATCGCATCCCAGACATCCATGAACGACAAGGGGCCAGAGGCATCCGCCGCCACACCCATCACGCTCGCGCCCTTGGGGCGAATGGTGGAAAAATCATAGCCGATCCCGCCACCCTGCTGCATCGTCAGTGCTGCCTCTTTGAGCATATCAAAAATGCCGCCCATGCTGTCAGGGACCGTGCCCATAACAAAACAGTTAAATAGCGTCACCGACCGCGCCGTGCCTGCACCTGCTGTAATCCGGCCTGCGGGCAGATATTTGAAATCCGCAAGTGCATCGTAAAACTTGCTTTCCCATGCTTTGGGGTCGTCCTCGACCACCGCCAGCGCACCCGCGATACGCCGCCAAGTATCTTCGACGGTTTCATCAATCGGATGGCCGCCCGCATCTTTGAACCGGTACTTCATGTCCCAGATCTGTTCGGCAATAGGGGCGGAAAACGCGGTCATAGCGGGGAATCTCCTAAAGATTGGCAGGCAAGGCTTGTATCTTACGTGCTGGGTGTTTGGTTGGGAATGGCAAATATGTGAAACTGCAAAATCGCCGCAGCATCAACGCCACCACATGTAGTAGTTGATTAGCAAGAAGATACCACATAAACCTATTTTCAGCTAGACCTTGTCGCGCACCCTTTCCACATTACCTAACTCACATCCCGGGGGGGATTGATGTCTAAAACTGTCCATATTCTCAAGCTTTCAGTCGGCACCGAAGACATGGCCGACCTGACCGCATGGCAGGCAACAAAGCGTGCGCAGACCGAAGACGGGCTGCCACGCCACATCACCCGCATGTGGCCCAAACGCGGCGATGAAATTCTCAATGGTGGGTCTATTTTCTGGGTCATCAAAGGCGTGATCCTGTGCCGACAACCGATCCTGCGGCTTGATGAATATATCGGCGCCGATGATATCCGCCGCTGCGCCATCGTCTGTAAACCCGGCCTGATCCGGGTCGAGGCGACACCAAAGCGCGCCTTCCAAGGCTGGCGTTACCTGCCCGTCGCTGACGCCCCGCGTGATTTACCCGAAGGCCGGCAAGAAGAAGAGGCACTGCCGCCTGAACTCTCCAAAGCCCTGGCCGCGATCGGCGTGCGCTAGGCAGACGGCAAACCCTGTGCCATGATCCACACAGGAGGAGCCCACATGACCATTTTTACCAGTCCCTTTACGGATGTCCCGACGACGGACCTGACGATCACCCAGCGCGTCTTTCAAGGGCTTGAAAACCGCCCCAATGAGGTGGTGCTGACAGACGGCCCCAGCGGGCGCAGCATGACGGCCGGCGCATTTATGGATCAGGTCCAGCGCATGGCAGGTGGTTTGGCCGCAGCGGGATTTGGCGCAGGCCACACCATCGCCATCATGGCCCCCAATATCCCTGAATACTGTGTCGTGTTTCACGCAGTCGCATGGGGCGGTGCGACAATCACAACGCTCAACCCGACCTACACCGCCAACGAAGTCGCCCATCAGATGGCCGATGCGGGGGCTGAATTGCTGATCACGATTCCCGACTTTCTGGAAACCGCCAAAGAAGGCGCAGGCGACACCCCCGTCATCGCGATTGGGACTCCAGAATACGCGGCGCTCTTTGGTGATCCGATCACGGCGCAGGTACCGGTTGATCTGGACGATTTTACCGTCGTCCTGCCCTATTCCTCGGGCACCACGGGGCTTCCCAAAGGCGTCATGCTCTCGCACCGCAACCTTGTGATCAACGTCGATCAATCCATCGTCGCCGCTGACTTTCAACCGGGCGAAGTCACCGCGGCCTTCCTGCCGTTCTTTCATATCTACGGTATGACCGTCTTGATGAACGTCCACCTTGGCGGCGGCGGTGCCTTGGTGACGATGCCGCGCTTTGATCTGCCGCTTTTCCTCCAAATCAGTCAGGACCACAAAGCACAACGCATGTGGGTGGTGCCCCCTGTCGCACTGGCGCTGGCCAAGCACCCGCTGGTAGACAACTACGATCTCTCAGCCTTGGAAGAAGTCTTTATCGCCGCCGCCCCCTCTGGTCCTGAACTGTCGGATGCGATTGCCGCACGGCTGGGCTGCAAAGCGTTGCAAGGCTACGGCATGACCGAACTCAGCCCCGTATCCCATGTGGTCCCGCGCACAGCACCAAAGTCCGGTGCAGCGGGCGTAACTGCGCCGAATACGTCTTGCCGGATCGTGGATATCGAAACCGGCCAAGACCTGCCTGCAGGTGCAGAGGGCGAACTCTGGGTGAAAGGCCCGCAAGTCATGCAGGGCTATCTCAACAACGCGAAAGCCACTGCCGAAAGCATCACCGAAGATGGCTGGCTGCGCACCGGTGATATCGCGAAAATCGACGAAGACGGCTATATGTTCATCACGGACCGCCTCAAAGAACTGATCAAATATAAGGGTTTTCAGGTCGCCCCGGCTGAGTTGGAAGCCACATTGGTCGCGATGGAAGGGATCACTGATGCGGCCGTCGTAGGCTTGCCCGATGAAGAAGCAGGTGAGCTGCCCGTGGCCTTCGTGGTGACAGGTGATCCTGCCCCGGATGAAGCGGCCATCAAAGCCCATATCGACGCGCAACTCGCCCACTACAAGCAGTTGCATCAGATCTATTTCGTGGATGAAATTCCCAAATCTGCATCGGGCAAAATCCTGCGGCGTTTCCTGCGCGACAGATTGAAGGGGTGACACTGGACGGCCCGCCTCTGCCTTCTATAGTCAGGTCAAACCCAAGCCAGACTGAAGGTGCCGCACCATGAAACCAACATCCGCGCGCGCGGCCCGCAGGCTGGCACAGAAAAGCGACAAATCCGGTGCGCTGACTGTGGCGGATCTCGCCGCGCGTGTGGCAAAGGCCAAGGTCAAAGGGGTCGACGCAGCACTTGAAACACGCGGCAAACGCATCCTGACGTCTTTTCTGCAAACAGCCCAAACCTACGGGATGCCCCCCAAGGATGTCGTCGCAGAGATGGCCAGCGGCAAAGCGGCGTGGCGGCTGGGCCATGCGGTGCGCGATGAAATCCTGAAATCCCCGCCCGAGGCCGTGACCAAGGCCGCCTGCGCCCAAGGCTGCGCCTTTTGCTGCATCCTGTCAGGGGGTGAGGGCGGCGTGATTACCGGCTTTGAAGCCGCACAATTGCACAAGGCCGTCAGCCCCCTTGCCGGTCAACCCGACGGCCGCGATTGGCACCCCGAAGCCTGCCCCGCCCTTGACCCCGAAACACGCAGCTGCCGCGCCTATGACGCGCGCCCGATGATCTGCCGGTCGTTTCTGTCGATGGATGCGGCGGCCTGCGAAAGCAATGCCGCAGGCGGTGCGGAACAAGGCGCGGGGCTCTTGGGCAGTCACCTTGATTATCTCGTGATCCACGCGCTCTGCCGGCAGGCGCTCAAAGGGATTGCACAAGTCCACAGCTACAGCATGGCCACAACAGCCGCCTCTGCTGTCGCAGGGGATGATGCCGAGAGTGGTTTGACCAAAGCACGCCACAAACCCTCAGCTTTGGACACCGCATGTCGTGATGCGGTCAAAGCGGCACAGGCCTAGATCCCCAGCACCATCTGCAACGCTTTGAGCTTCGCACGCTGCTCATCCGTCCAGTTGTTGCGAAGGCCCCGAAACAGGGTCGCTTGGGACGCATGGATCAAACCATCATCCAGAATCTTCAGACCATTGGCGCGCAATGTCTCACCGGTTGAGGTGATATCGGCAATCGCCTCGGCGGTTTCATTTTTGACGGTGCCTTCGGTGGCCCCTTGGCTGTCAATAATCTGATAATCAGCGACACCCTGTTCACGCAAAAACTCACGCACAAGACGGTGGTATTTGGTGGCGATCCGTAAACGGAACCCATGCTTTTGCCGGAATGCCGCCGCTGCCGCATCCAGATCATCCAGCGTGTTCACATCGACCCAGCCCTGCGGCACCGCGATGATCAGATCAGCGCCGCCAAACCCCATCGGCGCAAGCTCGGCCACACGGCTGTCCCAATTTGCCAGCTTTTCGCGCACCAGATCAGAGCCCGTGACACCCAGATGAATATTGCCTGCCGCCAACTCGCGCGGGATTTCCCCCGCCGACAGCAGCACCAGTTCGATCCCCTCGAACCCGTCAACGGCGCCCGCATATTCACGGTCAGATCCGGATTTACGCAGGCCAATGCCCCGCGCACCGAACCAGTCAAAGGTCTTTTCCATCAATCGGCCCTTGGAGGGCACACCCAGTTTCAGCATGCACGCAACCCCAAAGCCAGATCAGGGCGGATCACGCCACCCACCGCAGGCACCGCACGGCCCTGCCCCAATCGCGCGGTCAGCGCATCATACCGCCCCCCGGTCGCCACAGGCGGATGATCGGGGTGGCCCGTGGCATAGAACCCAAAGACAAATCCGTCATAATATTCCAGCGACGTGCGCCCGTAACTGCCTTCAAACTCAAGGTTGTCCACATCGACACCACGATCCGACAGGGCGGCGAGACGGGCGTTCATCACCGTCACAGCATTGCCAATCGCAGGCATATCAACCGCGATGTCGCGCAGGGCGCTCAGCACATTTGGCGCCGTTTCGCGCAGGCCCAGAATGGCATCAATCAACCCGATCTCTTCCGACGCAATCGGCGGCGCCGCAGCATCTGCGCGCAGCGCATCAATGCGCGCCTGCACCTCGGCGCGGCTACGCACACCAATCTCGGGGCCAGCACCCGCAAAAGGATCATCCGCCGCCAACAACGCAGCACGCGCAGGCGGTACAGCCCCACTCCCAAACCGCTTCAGCAGTGCCCGAAACCGCGCAGGCCGCCAGATATGGCGCATCAACGCCGCCTTGCGATCATCGGTCGTGCGCAGCCCGCGCACCGCCGCCATCAGCACCCCGATATCACCCGTGGCGGCACGCACAGGCAATCCGGCCAGCCCTTCGGCAATCGCGGCGAATACCTCGGCATCAGCACCGGCAGGGTTCTGGCCGTCAAACACCTCATAACCCACCTGCACAAATTCATTGGCACGGGTTTCATCGGTTTCCTGCTTGCGAAATACCTTGCCGGAATAGGTATAGCGGGCGGGATCGGCATGGGCCTCCATATGCATCTGCACGACGGGCACGGTGAAATCGGGACGCAGCACCATTTCGCCCTGCAGCGGATCAGACGTCAGATAGGCACGCGCACGAATATCCTCGCCGTAGAGATCCAGCAAAGTCTCTGCCGATTGCAACACATCGGCCTTGATCACCTGCGCGCCCTTGGCGGCAAACAGATCACGCAGACGGCGCGCTTCGGTCAGTGTTTCGGGTGAGGTCGGCATCAGCTATGCGCGTCCAAAATCTCACGCACCTTTGCGATCATCTGATCGCGCGGCACTTCGTACTGGCTGGGGCGGTCTTTCCACTCTTCCAAGGTCGCGTTCTTGGCAATCTCGGCCCCCAAAATCAGGTCCTTGATCTGCACGATGCCCTTATCAAATTCATCACTGCCCGCGATAATCGCGACAGGCGAATTGCGCTTGTCAGCGTATTTCAACTGATTGCCAAAGTTCTTGGGGTTGCCCAGATAAACCTCGGCACGAATACCCGCATTGCGCAGTTCGGAAACCATGGTTTGATAGTCGGACATCCGGTCGCGATCCATGACGGTCACGACAACAGGCCCCACGGCGGTTTGATCCATCCGCCCCTTGGCGCGCAATGCCGCCAACAACCTATCCACACCAATCGACACGCCAGTCGCGGGTACTTCCTGCCCCGTAAAGCGCTTGACCAGATCATCATAGCGGCCACCGCCAGCAACAGAACCAAAGTTACGCGGACGCCCCTTTTCATCAGTCACTTCAAAGGTGAGTTCGGCCTCGTAGACAGGACCGGTGTAATAGCCCAAGCCACGCACGACGGAAGGGTCGATCTCAATGCGTGCGGCGTCATACCCTTGGGCTTCCAACAGCGATGCTATGGTTTCCAGTTCACTGGCACCCTCAAGACCAATATCCGATCCAGTCACAAGTTCGCGCAAACGCGCAACTGTCGCCGCACCGGTATCACGCTTGGCCTCCATAAAGCCCATCACAACGTCCGCCTGCGCATCCGCCAGCCCAGCACCCTTGGTAAAGTCGCCGCTCGCATCCTTGCGCCCTTCGCCCAACAGCGCACGCACCCCATCCGGCCCAAGCCGATCCAGCTTATCAATTGCGCGCAACACGATCCCGCGCTCGGCCTCTTTGTCGTCACCGGATAAACCCGCAACTTCCATCACACCGTTCAGCACTTTGCGGTTGTTCACGCGGATAATGTAATCCCCGCGCTCAATCCCCACAGCCTCCAGCGTATCGGCCAGCATCGCACAAATCTCGGCATCCGCGGCAACAGACCCAGACCCGACCGTATCCGCATCACACTGATAAAACTGGCGAAACCGCCCCGGTCCGGGCTTTTCGTTGCGCCACACAGGGCCCATTGCATAGCGACGGTAAGGCGACGGCAGATCATTGCGATACTGTGCGGCAACACGTGCCAAAGGAGCGGTCAGATCATAGCGCAGCGCAAGCCAATCGTTGTCCTCTTCCCACGCAAAGACACCCTCATTCGGGCGGTCCACATCGGGCAGAAACTTGCCCAGCGCCTCAACCGTTTCCACAGCAGAGGTTTCCAGCGCATCAAACCCGTAGCGATGATACACCCCCGCAATCGTCGCCAGCATTTCATTGCGCGCGGTCACATCCGCGCCGAAATAATCCTGAAAGCCTTTGGGCGTCTGCGCCTTGGGGCGGGGCTGTTTCTTGATCTTGGCCATTTGGGTGGGTCCTGCCAGTCATTCTCGTTCCCGCGCCGTTTAACCCGCCATTGTGACAGGGGCAATGCAGTCGTCACTTTCACCGCGCATGCAATTGGGTTAGAGCAGGCGCATGGCTGACCTGACACACCTTGAAGAACAAATCGCACACCTCACCCGCACGGTTGAGGAATTGTCGGATATCGTCGCGCGCCAAGAGACAGAGTTGGCCGTGGCACAACGGCGGCTTGCGATGCTGATGGAGCGCGAAGCAGGGCGCGAAATGGATGCAGGCGGCTCCGTCCCACTGGCAGACCAACGCCCACCGCACTGGTAGACGCGCCGCGTTTCTCAATCCGTGTGTACTCCACCTGTATGTACAGGTTGTGTACGCGGTGTGTACGCAATCTGTACGCCCCAAAACGGCTTAGGCGTCCTCCACCTCGATCACACCGCCCAAGGAGCGCAGTGCGCCCTTGATCTGCGGATTAACCGGAAATTCCTCGCCCAGATCAAGCTCGACTTCGCCGGGCAGGTCATCATTCATCAGGCAAAAGTAGATCGGCCCGCGCGACGCCCGCACAGCACCACTGGCGGCGTTCGCCAGCACGCTGGCAACCGATCCAATCACCTCTGGCCCATCAATAAAGACACGCAGCCCCGCACCACCCGCATCAGCGACAACCGCATCGACAGGACCCACAGAACGGCCCAAAAGCTTTAGCTGATCGGCCTCCATCGTGGCCTCGCAGGTCAGTACTACCTGACTGCCAGTTTCAAGATATTCGCGCGCAGCCTCTAACGTATCAGAAAACAGCGTCACCTCATATTGTCCTGTCGGATCAGAGAGTTGCGCAAAGGCAAAGCGGTTCCCGCGCGCGGATTTCCGTTCCTGCCGCCCCGAAACCGTACCGGCCATTTTCACAACACAGGCCCCGCGTTCCGCCTTGGCGATCACCTCGTCCAGCGTGAGCACCTGCTTGCGCTTCAGCGCGCCCATATAGTCATCGAGCGGATGGCCCGACAGATAAAACCCGATCGCCTTGAACTCTTCGGCCAACCGTTCCGCAGGCAACCAATCCGCGCCGTCCATCAAGCGTGGCTCTGGTAAATCCTCGCCCGCGTCACCAAAAAGCGAGACCTGATTGGATGATTTCTGATCATGGATCGCGGCAGAATAAGCGGTCAGCGCATCCAAGCTCATCATCACGCGGCGGCGGTTGGGGTCCAGCACATCAAACGCCCCCGCCCGCGCCAACATCTCCAACGGACGCTTGCCGATCCGTTTGAGATCACAGCGGCGGGCGAAATCAAAGAGGTTCACAAATTCGCGGTCCTCACGCCCTGCGACGATCAGCTTCATCGCCTCGACGCCCACGTTTTTCAGCGCGCCCAGCGCATAGACAAGCTTTTGATCTTTCACATCAAAAGTTGCCTGACTGCGGTTCACGCAAGGCGGGGTATATTCGATCCCCAGGCCCTTTTTGACCTCCTGGAAATACACGCCCAGCTTATCGGTCAGGTGGATATCGCAGTTCATCACACCGGCCATGAATTCAACCGGATGGTTCGCTTTCAGCCACGCCGTTTGATAGCTGACGACGGCATAGGCCGCCGCGTGGGATTTGTTGAAACCGTAGTTGGCGAATTTTTCCAGCAGGTCGAAAACCTCGCGGGCTTTCTTCGGCTCCACCCCGTTGGCCTTGGCACCATCCTCGAATTTGGGACGCTCTTTCGCCATTTCCTCGGCGATCTTTTTACCCATCGCACGACGCAGCAAATCCGCCCCGCCAAGCGAGTAACCCGCCATGACCTGCGCGATCTCCATCACCTGTTCTTGGTAAACGATGATGCCTTGGGTTTCCTTGAGAATATGGTCAATCGACGGATGGATCGACTCCAGTTCCTTCTGCCCGTTCTTGACCTCACAATAGGTCGGAATGTTCTCCATCGGGCCGGGACGATAAAGCGCCACAAGGGCCACGATATCCTCGATACAGGTGGGTTTCATGCGCTTGAGCGCATCCATCATGCCGCTGGATTCCACCTGAAACACGGCTGTTGTCTTGGCGCTGGAATAAAGCGCATAGGATTTTTCATCATCCAGCGGGATCGCCCCGATGTCGTATTCAAACCCCTCAAGCACATCATAAAGCTTGGTCCCGTCCGCCGCCTGATTGAGCGGACGCCCCGTCTTTTTGATCAACTCAACCGCGTTTTGGATCACAGTCAGGGTTTTCAGACCCAGAAAGTCGAACTTGACCAATCCGGCCTGTTCCACCCATTTCATGTTGAACTGGGTCGCGGGCATATCGGAACGCGGATCCTGATAAAGCGGGACCAATTCATCCAAAGGCCGGTCGCCGATCACGACACCGGCGGCGTGGGTCGAGGCATTGCGCAACAGCCCCTCAACCTGCTGGGCATAGGTCAGCAGGCGGTCAACGACCTCTTCATTTTTGGCCTCTTCACGCAGGCGCGGTTCATCGGCCAGCGCTTTTTCAATCGAAACGGGTTTCACCCCTTCCACAGGGATCATCTTGGACAGCCGGTCCACCTGCCCGTAAGGCATCTGCAACACGCGGCCCACATCACGCACGGCGGCTTTGGAGAGAAGCGCACCGAAGGTGATGATCTGGCCCACTTTGTCGCGGCCATATTTTTCCTGCACGTAGCGGATCACCTCTTCGCGGCGGTCCATGCAAAAGTCGATGTCGAAGTCAGGCATCGACACACGTTCGGGGTTGAGGAAACGTTCAAACAGCAGCGAATAGCGCAGCGGATCAAGGTCCGTGATCAGCAGCGCATAGGCCACCAAAGACCCCGCACCCGACCCACGGCCCGGACCCACCGGAATGCCCTGATCCTTGGCCCATTTGATAAAGTCCGCAACGATCAGGAAGTAACCGGGGAACCCCATGCCTTCGATGATCCCCAGCTCGAATTCGAGGCGTTTTTCGTAGTCTGCCACGTCGGCGGCATGCGGGATAACAGCCAAGCGCGCCTTCAGCCCCTCTTGCGCCTGACGGCGCAATTCAGCGACCTCATCGTCCGCAAATTTGGGCAGGATCGGCGCGCGTTTATAGGCTTTGAACGCACAACGCCTGGCAATTTCGATTGTGTTTTCAATCGCCTCAGGCAGATCGGCAAAGAGTGTCGCCATCTCTTGTGGTGATTTCATATAATGCTGCGGCGTCAGCCTGCGGCGCGGCTCTTGCTGGTCGACATAGGCGCCCTCGGCGATACAAATTAGTGCATCGTGGGCTTCATAGAGCTCAGTTTTCGGGAAATAGACGTCATTGGTGGCCACCAACGGCAGGCCCTTGGCATAGGCCATTTCGATATGACCGCGCTCTGACAAACGCTCGGCTTCGGGCAAACCATCGCCCGGATG
The DNA here is from genome assembly GCA_942490805.1 of uncultured Alphaproteobacteria bacterium. Classification (GTDB taxonomy): domain Bacteria; phylum Pseudomonadota; class Alphaproteobacteria; order Rhodobacterales; family Rhodobacteraceae; genus Yoonia. The sequence continues at coordinate 186,278 of CALNYU010000007.1, forward strand.
GCGCTGCAATTCCACATAAAGCCGGTCTGGATAGATCGCGGCCAGCCTGTCCAAAAACGCCTCGGCCTTGGGGCGCTGGCCTTGGCGCAACAAACGGCCCACCGGCCCATCAGGACCACCGGACAGACAAATCAGACCCGCGTGATACTGCGCCAATTCCTCGAGCGTGACCTGCGGCAACTGACCTTGCGCATCCAGATAAGCGCAAGAGTTCAGCTTCATCAGGTTCATATAGCCCGCCTCGGACTGGGCCAGCAGCACAATCGGCGCGGGGGCCTCGGCGCGTTTGCCGGGCTCTGCGGCGATATAGGTCACATCCAGCTGACAACCGATGATCGGCTGCACCCCTGCCTTGGATGCCCCTTCCGAGAATTCCAGCGCGCAGAACATGTTATTGGTGTCAGTGACCGCGACAGCGGGCATCCCCATCGCGGCAATCATACCGGGCAGTTTTTTGGTCGGGATCGCACCTTCCAGCAACGAGTATTCGGTGTGGACGCGCAGGTGAATGAATCGGGGATCAGTGCTCATCGGGACAAGGTAGCGAATGCCTGCGTCGCTGCAAGCGCGGAAGCGGGCACTGGCGCATCACTTAGCCAATCAACTAACCATCTTGACAGCCTACATATCATAGCAAATACTTACCTACATGACTAACCAACTTGATTCCTTCTTCGGCGCAATGGCCGACCCGACCCGCCGCGCTGTCATTGAACGGCTCGCCTCAGGCCCCGCCAGTGTCAGCGAACTGCACAGGCCGCACAAAATGGCCCTGCCCACCTTCATGCGGCACCTCAAAGTGCTCGAAGACACCGGCATCGTCCGGTCTATCAAAAAAGGGCGCGTGCGCACCTGTCATATCGAGGCTGCCCCGTTGATCGAGGCGCAAGGCTGGCTCGCATGGCAGCGCGAGATTTGGGAAAACCGAATGAACAAACTGGATGCGCTGGCCCATCAGATCGCAGCGCAGGATAAGGAAATTTAACATGTCACTTGATACAAAATCTTTCGATATGCACCGCACGTTGCCCCTCGCGCCTGACCGGCTCTGGGATGTCCTGACCGACCCGAAGCTGCGCGAACACTGGAATGGGCCAGATGCACAGACAATGCTGGTCACGGAAACGGCAGACCTGCGTGTCGGTGGACTTGATCGGCATCGCTTCGGTCCGGCGGACGCGCCCGAGTTTGTGGTGGACACGCGCTGGTACGACCTGACACAGCCCATCCGAGCCGTGTTTACCGAGACCCTGATCTTTGGCGGGGCCGCCGCCTGCACCAGCCTTGTGACCTATAGTTTGGAAGCGGCAGGCAAAGGAACCGAGCTTAGCGTGACGGTGGCGGTCTCATCATTCACAGGCCCTGAAACGTTGGAAGAAGTGCAACACGGCTGGAATGGTGGCCTTGATAATCTGGCGCTTTATGCCGCAAAACAGGCCGCTGACGCATAAACACTCTTGCTTTGCCCAAAGAAAGGGCGATTGCCACATGCGTACGCGCGCTGCCCACAATATCCCTTGCCAAACGGGCTGCGCCCAGCTTTGATAGGTCTCGGCAATGAGGCAGGTGTCTACGTCGCATCGACATCTGAGCGCCCTCACTGACTTCGGTAAGGCGACGGGTTTATATCATGAACGTCACGTTTCTTCTCAACGGGGAAACCGTGCAGGTCGAGGCGGAACCGACCCGCACCCTGCTGGATTGGCTGCGCGAGGATCACGGTCTTTGCGGCACCAAGGAAGGCTGTAACGAAGGGGATTGCGGGGCCTGCACCGTTATGGTCACAGACGCGGGCGGGGCCAAGGCCCTGAACGCCTGCATTCTGTTTTTGCCGCAACTGCATGGCAAGGCCGTGCGCACCGTTGAGGGCATCAGCGCCCCGGATGGCGCGCTACATCCGGTCCAGCAGGCCATGATCGACCATCACGGATCGCAATGTGGGTTCTGCACGCCCGGATTTATCGCCTCAATGGCCACAGGGCACCTGGCCGGGCGCACCGACCATGACGATGTACTTGCAGGCAACCTATGCCGCTGCACCGGCTATGCCCCCATCGTGCGGGCGGCAAAGGCGGCAGAGGCGTCACCGGTGCCTGCATGGATCAAGGACGAAACGCCCGTGGTTGATGCTGTGCCATATGCGCCCGACACGCTTGAGGATCTGGCAGACTGGTACGCCGCCAACCCCGATGCGACGCTGATCGCAGGGGCGACCGATGTTGGCCTTTGGGTGACCAAACAATTGAGGGACCTGCCGCAGGTCGCCTTCCTGAACCGCTGCGCGCCCCTGCGAGATATCAGCGAGACCGATGACACCATCCATTTCGGGGCCGCCGTCACGATGACCGAAGTGCTGGATGTGATCCGCAAAATGCACCCATCCTACGCCGAAATGATCCGGCGCTATGGCTCTGAGCAGGTCCGCAACGCCGCCACCATCGGCGGGAATATCGCCAATGGTTCCCCCATCGGGGATAACCCGCCTGCGCTGATTGCCCTCGCGGCCACCTTGCACCTGCGCCATGGTGCAAAGACCCGTGAGCTGCCGATTGAGGATTTCTTCATCGCCTACGGCAAACAAGATCGGGCTGACGGTGAACTGGTGACGGGTGTCACCCTGCCCAAACACGCCCCTGCGCTGCGCTGCTATAAAATCTCGAAACGCTTTGATCAGGATATCTCGGCGGTCTGTGGTTGTTTCAACGTCACGGTCGCGGACGGCGTCGTCACCCAAGCAAGGATCGCCTTTGGCGGCATGGCAGGCACCCCGCACCGCGCGCATCAGGTTGAGGCCGCCTTGATCGGCCAGCCTTGGACATCCGCAACGATCCAGAACGCCGCCGCATATTTTGCAAAAGACTACACGCCGATGTCCGATATGCGCGCCAGTGCCGCCTATCGGATCGAAGTCGCGCAAAACCTGCTGCACCGCTATTTCGCTGAAATGCGTGGACAGGCCACATCTGTTTTGGAGGTGACACCATGAGCGTCGCCAAGCCACTTCCCCACGATGCCGCCGCCCTGCATGTGACGGGGGCTGCGCGCTATATCGATGATATCCCGACACCTGCAGGCACGTTGCATCTGGCCTTCGGGACTGCGCGGATCGCCTGCGGCACCATCCGTGCGATGAACCTTGAAAAGGTGAAAAGCGCGCCCGGAGTTGTCGCGGTGCTGACCGCTGATGATTTGCCTTTCGCCAATGATGTCTCGCCCTCGGCACATGACGAACCGCTGCTTGCGACCGGTCAGGTCCATTATTTCGGGCAACCGCTGTTCTTGGTGGTCGCGCATTCGCATCTGGCGGCGCGCAAGGCGGCCACGCTGGCATCGGTAGATTATACCGAAGACACGCCTATCCTGACCATCGAAGACGCGATCGCCGCTGACAGCCGCTTTGAAGACGGCCCGCGCATCTGGACCAAAGGCGATGTGGACAGCGCCCTGACCACCGCACCGCACCGCGTGCATGGGACCATCAACATGGGCGGGCAGGAACATTTCTACCTTGAAGGGCAAGCCGCCCTCGCCCTGCCGCAAGAAGGCGGCGATATGGTGGTTCATAGCTCAACCCAGCACCCCACCGAAATCCAGCACAAAGTGGCCGAGGCGTTGGGCGTGCCTATGCATGCGGTCCGCTGTGAAGTGCGCCGCATGGGTGGCGGCTTTGGCGGGAAAGAAAGCCAAGGAAATGCGCTGGCGGTGGGCTGTGCGGTTGCCGCACGGCTGACGGGCAAGCCTTGCAAAATGCGCTACGACCGCGACGACGATATGATGATCACCGGCAAGCGGCATGATTTCCGCATTACCTATGACGCGGGGTTCGATAGCGATGGTCGCCTGACGGGCGTCGATTTTGTGCAAATGACGCGCTGCGGCTGGGCGCTTGATCTGTCGCTCCCTGTGGCCGACCGCGCGATGCTGCACGCAGACAACGCCTATCACCTGCCTGCCGCGCGGATCACCTCGCATCGCTTCAAAACCAATACCCAATCGGCCACAGCGTTTCGCGGGTTCGGCGGCCCGCAGGGCGTGCTGGGGATTGAGCGGGTGATGGACCATATCGCAGCCGAACTGGGCCTTGATCCGGTCGTGGTACGTCAGCGCAATTACTATGCGGCGATGGACACAGCAAAGGGGCCCGGTACGGGCAAGCGGTTTGGTGGTGAACACTCACCAAAGCCCGTCATGCAAACCACGCCTTATCATATGCCCGTCAAGGATTTCATCCTGCATGAGATGACCGAGGCGCTGCTGACCTCATCGAACTATCACGCCCGCCGTGCCGCCATTGCAGAATGGAATAACGGCCAAAGCATTTTGAAGAAGGGCATAGCGTTCAGCCCCGTCAAATTCGGCATTTCCTTTACGCTGACCCACCTCAATCAGGCGGGCGCGCTGGTGCATGTCTACCAAGACGGCTCGGTTCACATGAACCACGGCGGGACCGAAATGGGCCAAGGCCTGTTTCAGAAAGTGGCGCAGGTCGCCGCGCATCGGTTCGGGATTGATGTGGCCGCCGTGAAGATCACGGCCACGGATACCGGCAAAGTGCCCAACACGTCCGCCACAGCGGCGTCTTCGGGGACAGATCTAAACGGCATGGCGGTGGCGAATGCCTGCGATATCATCCGCGACCGGATCGCCGCCTGTTTGGCGGACCTGCACCAGACGCAGGCAGAGAATGTGCGGTTTGAAGAGGGCCAAGTCTTTGTCGGTGACGCCCAGATGACATTCGCCGAGGCCGCACAGACCGCCTACCTCAACCGTGTCAGCCTCTCTGCCACGGGGTTTTACAAAACGCCCGATCTGGCGTGGGACCGTATCAAAGGCACAGGCACGCCGTTCTTCTATTTTGCCCAAGGTGCGGCTGTGACCGAGGTTGTGATCGACACGTTGACTGGTGAAAACCGTATCCTGCGCACCGATATCCTGCATGACGCGGGCGCATCGCTGAACCCTGCGCTGGATATCGGTCAGGTTGAGGGCGGCTATGTCCAAGGCGCGGGCTGGCTGACCACAGAAGAATTGGTTTGGGACGACAAAGGGCGCCTGCGCACCCATGCGCCTGCGACCTATAAAATCCCCGCCTGTTCGGACCGGCCTGATATTTTCAATGTGGCCCTCTGGGACCAACCCAACCCGGCGCAGACGATTTACCGGTCCAAAGCGGTGGGCGAGCCGCCATTCATGCTGGGCACCTCGGCGTTTTTGGCTTTGTCCGACGCGGTGGCGGCTTGTGGCCCGACATACCCTGACCTGCAAGCACCGGCGACCGCCGAAGAGGTGCTGCGCGCCGTCAAAAGGACGCGCGCATGACAGCGATCCGCATCACCGTGACCAAGACCGCAGGATCGGTGCCGCGCGAGGCAGGGACACAGATGCTCGTTTGGGCGGACCGGACAGAAGGCACCATCGGGGGCGGCACGTTGGAATGGGAGGCCATGCTTGAGGCGCGCCGCATGTTGCGCGATGGCCGAAGCAGCCACAGTGCCACGATGCCGTTGGGCCCTGCGTTAGGCCAATGTTGCGGCGGATCGGTCAGCCTGTTGTGGGAAGAGGCGGAGGCGATGACCACCCCCCCTGCCCGTCCGTTGTGGATTTACGGGGCAGGTCACGTCGGGCGCGCTTTGGTCAATGTGATGGCGCCTTTGCCGGATTTTGCCATCACTTGGGTGGATACAGGCGCAGAGCGATTTCCAGAAACGGATGTCACAACCCTTGTCGCCAAAGACCCTGCGCTGATCGTCAAACATGCCCCGGTCGATGCCGATCACCTGATTCTCACCTATAGCCATGAAATTGACCTCGCACTCTGTCATGCACTGCTGAACCATGACTTTCACGGCGTCGGTTTGATCGGATCGGCGACCAAATGGGCGCGGTTCAAGACGCGCCTCGCGGCATTGGGGCATACACCCGCACAAATCTCGCGCATTGCGTGTCCGATCGGGGATCCGTCGCTTGGAAAACACCCCGCGGCGATTGCACTTGGCGTCGCAACTGCCATGATTGGCCCCGAGGCACGCCAGACGAGGGAGCGCACTGCATGAATGAACCGCTGTTGCGCCTATGGGGGCTGACCAAAGCCTATCCCGGTGTCGTCGCCAACAAGGATGTCTCTTTTGATATCGCCCGCGGTGAGGTTCATGCGCTACTGGGAGAAAACGGGGCCGGCAAATCGACGCTGGTGAAAACCATCTACGGTTTGGTGAAACCGGACAGCGGGACTATGACACTGGAAGGTGCGCCCTTTCACCCTGCCGAACCCCGCGCGGCGCGCGCTGCAGGCGTGGCGATGGTGTTTCAGCATTTCTCGCTTTTTGATGCGATGAATGTGGCAGAAAACATTGCCCTTGGCATGGAGAACCCGCCACCACAGGCGGAAATTGCGGCACGGGTGCGCACGGTGTCGGATCAATACGGTTTGCCGCTCGATCCCGACCGGATCGTGGGTGAACTTTCAGCGGGCGAGCGTCAACGGGTCGAGATTATTCGCTGCCTTTTGCAAGACCCCAAGCTTTTAATCATGGATGAGCCGACCTCGGTTCTGACCCCACAAGAGGTGGACATCCTGTTTGAAACGCTGCGCAAACTGAGCAGCGAAGGCACGGCGATCCTTTATATTTCACACAAGCTCGAAGAGATCCGTGCGCTTTGCGACAACGCCACCGTGCTGCGGCTGGGTCAGGTGGTGGGCACCTGTGATCCGCGTAGCACCTCGGCCCGTGACATGGCGGAACTGATGGTGGGCAGCACGCTGCATGTGCCTGAGAAAGAGGACAAGCCTGCGGGCGAGACGGTTCTCGCTCTCAAAAACCTGAGTGCGAAAGCACCGCACCGCTTTGGCACCCCCCTGCGGGATATCACGCTTGAGGTGCGCAAGGGCGAAGTGCTGGGCATTGGTGGCGTTGCGGGCAACGGGCAGGATGAACTGGTCGCTGCTTTGTCGGGTGAGATGAAGACGGCCAAGGCGATGATCAGCTATAAGGGTGCGCCTATCGGCCATCTTACGCCCAATGCGCGCCGCAAAATCGGGATTTTGACGGCCCCCGAGGAACGGATGGGCCATGCCGCTGCCCCCGATATGAGCCTGACCGAGAATGCGATCCTGACCGCGATGACACGGCAGAAACTAACGACCAACGGCTTTTTGCATTGGGGCAAGGCACGGACGTTTGCCGAAGGGGTGATTGCCGCCTTTGATGTGCGCACGCCGGGGCCGCAAAACGCGGCGCGGTCACTGTCGGGGGGCAATTTGCAGAAATTCGTCATCGGGCGCGAGATCATGCAAGCGCCCGAGGTCTTGGTCGTGAACCAGCCCACGTGGGGGGTTGATGCCTCTGCCGCCGCAGCGATCCGGCAGGCGTTGCTTGATCTGGCCGCCAAAGGGGCTGCGGTGATTGTGATCAGTCAGGATCTGGACGAGTTGATGGAGATTTCCGACCGCTTTGCCGCGTTGAACGAGGGGCGGTTGTCTGCGCCACGGCCTGCCGCTGGGCTGACCGTTGAGCAGATCGGCCTGATGCTGGGTGGCGCGCACGATATGGAGGTGGCGCATGTGGATGCGTAGGGCCTCCGGCGGAAGTTTGATTGGACATAGAAAGTCGGGGGGCAGCGCATGATTATGCTGGAGAAGCGCCCGCAGCCATCGCGGGCTTGGACCTTTGCGACCCCCATCGTGGCCGTGTTTTTGACGATGGTGTTTGGCGGGTTGCTCTTTGCGGCGCTTGGGCAAGATCCGCTTGTGACGATCCGCACGATCTTTCTTGATCCGTTGTTCTCAGAATTTGCGTGGTTCTATCGCCCGCAGCTTTTGATCAAGGGCGCGCCTTTGGTGCTGATCGCGATTGGCCTGTCTTTTGGCTTTCGTGCAGGAATTTGGAACATCGGAGCCGAAGGCCAGTATATTGTCGGCGCGATTTGTGGCGCGGCGGTCGGCCTCGCCCTTTATCCGATGGAAAGCATCCTCATCTTTCCGCTGATGATTGTCGCAGGGGCCGTGGGTGGCCTTTTGTGGGCGATGATCCCCGGACTGTTGCGTGTGAAATTCGGCACGAACGAGATCCTTGTGTCGCTCATGCTGGTCTATGTGGCCGAGCAATTGCTGGCCTCAATGGCGCTTGGTGCGCTGCGCAACCCCGAAGGCATGGGGTTTCCCGGGAGCCGGAACCTCGCGCAATATCCCTCTGCCAGCAGTTGGATCCAGCAATCCGCAGGTATGCATTGGGGCGTGGTCACCGCTTTGATCGCGGTGATTTTCGCCTATATCGCCCTGTCTCGCCACATCTTTGGCTTCAACGTGCGCTTGTCAGGGCAAAGCCCGCGTGCGGCGCGGTTTGCGGGTGTGAACCCCGGCAAGCTGATCCTCATCTGCATGGGCATTTCTGGCGCATTGGCGGGGCTTGCAGGGCTGTTTGAGGTCGCAGGACCAGCAGGCCAGATCAGCATCGACTTTAACGTAGGCTATGGTTTCACCGCGATTATCGTGGCTTTCCTTGGGCGGTTGCATCCTGTGGGCATTCTGCTGGCGGGTGGCCTGATGGCGCTGACGTATATCGGCGGCGAGATTGCGCAATCCAATCTGGGCCTGCCGATTGCCGCGATCCAGATTTTGCAGGGAATGCTGCTGTTCTTCCTGCTCGCGGTTGATGTGCTGACCAACTACCGGATTAGCTGGGGGAGGCGGTTGGTATGAACTTCGATGATACCGTCAATGGAATCGCACGGCCTGTAATCGGTTTCTTTTTGGGACTGGCTATGGGTTATACCGTCGAATTGGCGGGATCGACCGGTTGGTGGATCGCACTGGGTTCCTCTGCATTTATCGCTTGTCTTTTTGGCCTCGTCATCCTGTTTGATAGCGCGTTGCGCCGCTTCTTTGACCGCATTGGATGGGGAACAGGGGTGATGGCCGCCAAGAATAAGGCACGCGCTGGAAAATCACATTGGTTCGTTCGTTTTGGATGGATCTTCGGCATGATTATAGGCTTCGCGGCCGTCTTTATTCTGCCAGAGGGGGCTTTGGCATGGATTTAACACGACTGGTACCCTGCTGATGGATCTTTCCTCAATCAATCCAATCCTGTTGCTGGCATCGCTGATGGTCGCCGCAACCCCTATTCTGCTGGCCGCGATTGGCGAGTTGGTGGTCGAGCGCGCGGGGGTGTTGAACCTCGGGGTCGAGGGAATGATGATCACCGGGGCCGTTTGTGGTTTTGTGGTCGCTGTCGGGACAAACTCGCCTTGGCTGGGCTTTATCGGTGCCGCGGTGGGCGGGGCGTTGATTTCGACGATCTTTGGCTTTCTGACCCAGTTTTTGCTGTCAAACCAAGTGGCCACCGGCCTTGCGCTGACACTCTTTGGGTTGGGCCTATCCGCGCTGATGGGGCAAGGCTATATCGGGATCAAAGCACCCGCATTTCCCGATTGGCATATTCCGATTCTTGGCGACATCCCCATCATCGGCCCGATTGTTTTTCAGCATGACCCAATGGTCTATGTCGGGCTGGCGCTTGTGGCGGCGGTCTGGGCGTTTTTGCGGTATTCGCGCGCGGGGCTGATCCTGCGGGCGGTGGGCGAGAACCACGAAGCAGCCCATGCGCTGGGCTATCATGTCGTGCGGGTGCGGATGCTGGCCATCATGTTCGGCGGGGCCTGTGCCGGGCTGGGCGGGGCCTACCTCAGCCTTGTGCGCGTGCCGCAATGGACCGAAGGCATGACCGCCGGTGCCGGCTGGATTGCGCTGGCCATCGTGGTCTTTGCAAGCTGGCGTCCGGGGCGGCTTTTGCTGGGCGCCTATTTGTTCGGCGGCGTGACCGTCTTGCAGCTGAACCTGCAAGCAGCTGGTGCGGCGATTGCAGTAGAGTATCTTTCTATGGCGCCCTATCTGGCCACTATCGCGGTTCTGGTTATTATGCGGGCCGGACGTGCGCCCGGATCACTGGGACAATCTTTCCATGCCTCACGTTGAGGCGACAACAAGACCACCAAGGGGATACACATGACAATGAAAACACTACTGGCCAGCGCGACGCTCGCACTTGGCCTTGCCACAGGGGCCACGGCCCAGGACACGACGACCGTTGGTTTCGTCTACGTCGGCCCAATCGGCGATGGCGGCTGGACATATGAGCACAACAAAGGCCGTCTGGCTGTGGAAGAGCATTTTGGCGACGCGGTTGAAACCGTCTTTGTCGAAAGCGTGCCAGAAGGCCCTGACGCAGAGCGCGTGATGACGCAGATGGCGCTGCAAGGTGCTGACCTGATCTTTACCACGTCCTTTGGCTATATGGATCAAACCATCAACGTCGCGGCCCAGTTCCCTGACGTGAAGTTCGAGCACGCCACAGGTTATAAGCGCGCTGACAACGTCTCGACCTACTCGGCACGTTTCTATGAGGGCCGCGCAGTACAGGGCCACATTGCAGGCCAGATGACCGAGAGCAACATCATCGGCTACATCGCCTCCTACCCGATCCCCGAAGTTATTCGCGGCATCAACTCGGCCTATCTGCACGCCAAAGAAGTGAACCCTGATGTCGAATTCCGCATCATCTGGGCCTACACATGGTTTGACCCTGCAAAAGAAGCAGAAGCCGCAAATGTTCTGATCGAGCAAGGCGCTGACGTGATCCTGCAGCACACAGATTCGACCGCACCACAGGCTGCTGCGCAGGCCGCTGGCAACGTGGTCACATTTGGTCAGGCGTCTGACATGGCCGAATTCGCACCGTTCCCACGCGTCTCCTCCATCATCGACGACTGGGCGCCATACTATATCGCCCGCACACAAGCGGTGATTGATGGCACATGGGAAAGCAAAGACACATGGGACGGCATCGGCCCGGGCATGGTTGGTATCGGTGAAATCACCGACGCGGTTCCTGCTGACATCAAAGCCTCTGCCGAAGCACTGGTCGAGCGCCTGCGCACTGGCGAATACCACGCCTTTACGGGTCCGATTAACCGTCAGGACGGCTCTGTTTGGTTGGCAGAAGGTGAAATCGCAGACGATGGTACCTTGGCTGGCATGAACTTCTACGTTGAAGGCATCACTGCCGAAATTCCGCAGTAAATTCTTTCTGTTAGAATGATAAGAAAGGCCCTGCTTTTGCGGGGCCTTTTTTCTTGGCCCCCTTCACGACGACCAGCGCAACAAACAGTTTCCGGTCTTTGGCCCCTTTCAACCATTTGAATCTTAGACGCCGCGCGCAAATTCGGCTAAAATTGATCTTATGTTGCTGCGGTGTGTGTTGTTGCCGCTGTGTTTATGAGTACGGCAAGTGGGGCTTTTCTTCCGCTCTTGCCCAGATGTTAACTGCCAGGGCTTCTGCGTCCTGCTGCCGAGGGAAGAAAACACAATGATCCGCTCTATTGGTGCCTTTTTTGGCGATATTTCAACGTGTGCACGTATGATTTGTGCTGCGGCGACCATCACATGCAGTCTGCCTGCCTATGCCCAAACAACTGCAACCTATGAAAACGGCACCATCCGAATTTCATTCGCGCAGTATACCAAAGAGGCTGACACGAACCGGCGAATCGATCTTTCGGGCAAGCTGCGTATGCTGAGCCAACGCGTTGTCTCTGACGCATGCTTTGTGCAGACCGGCGTCGCAACAAACGACTCTATTCCTACGCTCAGGGCCACAATTTCTGAGGTGAGCGCCATCGCCCATGCCTTGGAGTACGGCGACACCAGCCTTGGTATTTTCGGCGCGGAAGAGCACCGAAAGACATTGGGGGTCATCGCGCAGTTCAATGAACTCTGGGCACCAATGCAAATTAATGCCCTTTCGATTGCGCAGGGCGACGGCACCGCCGAAGATGTTCTGACGTTGAACGCCCAAAGCGCAGAACTTCTACAAGTGGCACATATGCTGGTGTCGAAGGTGGCTGCGCAGTATTTCAATCCAACAGAGACCCGGTTGGCCGATGCAATGCTGGTTGATATTGCCGAGCGGCAGCAATTTCTGGCGCAGGAAATATCAAAGAACGCATGTCTGGTCAGCAGCAGCATCGCTACTGAAAGCATGACAGACGCGCTATGGTCCGCACGCATGGCCTTCAACAGCTCCATGGGTGCGTTGTCTTCGGGCATGCCAAGCCTTGGTATTCAGGCGCCGCCAACAAGCAAGATCGACGCAGGCCTTACTGCAGTGCGGTCTGCTTGGCTCGACCTGCGGCAGCCGATCGACGCACAACTGTCCGGTGATACGCTCGATCAATCGCAGTTGGAGGCTGTCTTTTACGGCGCCAATGATATGACCAGCCAAATGAGCAGTGTCATTGGGCTCTACGCTGAAGCCTCAAGGTTCGGTTCTTAGGCGGAACTGACCCAAGGCGTTAGGCTGGATGGCTGCGAATTGGGTAATAGCATCGCGATAACGCTGGAATGTCCTCTTTCCGTTGGCAAAGACGCCGTGGGCATCCAACTTTAAAGCCGCACACCGATTGCCCCTGCCCCATCGCATCGCTATCTAGGGCGAAACCTCATTCCAAGCGGAGCGTCCCCAATGGCTGCCAATCAATTCGTCTATTTCATGGACGGCGTGTCCAAAACCTATCCCGGCGGGAAAAAGGTTTTTGAGAACATCCGTCTGAACTTCCTGCCCGGCGTAAAAATCGGCGTCGTCGGTGTGAACGGCACCGGTAAATCGACACTGATGCGCATCATGGCCGGTCAGGACAAGGATTTCACAGGCGAGGCTTGGGCGGCCGAAGGCGCGCGCGTCGGTTATCTGCCGCAGGAACCCGAACTTGATCCGAACCTGACTGTGCGTGAAAACGTCATGCTCGGCGTGGCTGACAAGAAGGCGATCTTGGATCGCTATAACGAAGTCGCCATGAACTATTCCGAAGAAACCGCGGATGAGATGGCGCAACTGCAAGACGAGATCGATAGTCAGAACCTCTGGGATCTGGACGCGCAGATCGACATCAGCATGGAGGCGCTGCGCTGCCCGCCCGATGATGCGGATGTGACCACACTTTCAGGCGGTGAAAAGCGCCGCGTGGCACTTTGCCAGCTCTTGCTGGATGCGCCTGATATGCTGCTGCTCGACGAACCGACCAACCACTTGGACGCGGAAACGATCGCGTGGCTGCAACAGCACCTGATTGATTACAAAGGTACGATCCTGATCGTCACCCACGACCGCTATTTCCTTGATGCGATCACGGGCTGGATTCTGGAACTGGACCGTGGGTCGGGCATCCCGCATGAAGGCAATTATTCAAGCTGGCTTGAGGCCAAGGCAAAGCGGCTGGAGCGTGAGGCGAAGGACGACAAATCCAAGCAACGCACCCTGCAACGCGAATTGGAATGGATGCGGCAAGGCGCGAAAGCGCGGCAGGCCAAATCCAAGGCCCGTATCAGCGCCTATAACGAAATGGCCAACCAGTCCGAGAAAGAGAAAATGGGCCGCGCCCAGATTATCATTCCTAACGGGCCACGGCTCGGCTCCAAGGTGATCGAAGTCAACGGGCTGAAAAAACATATGGGCGACAAGCTCTTGATTGAAAACCTGTCGTTCGACCTGCCCCCCGGCGGGATCGTCGGCGTGATCGGGCCCAACGGTGCGGGTAAATCCACGCTATTCTCGATGCTGACAGGTCAGGCCCAGCCTGATGAGGGTACCGTTGAATATGGTGAAACCGTCAAACTATCTTATGTGGACCAGTCGCGCGACGCGCTGAACCCTGACGCAACTGTCTGGGAAGAAATCACCGGCGGCGCGGAAATCATCGAACTGGGCGACGCGTCAATGAACTCCCGCGCCTATTGCTCGGCGTTCAATTTCAAAGGCGGCGACCAGCAAAAGAAAGTGGGCCTTCTGTCAGGTGGTGAACGCAACCGCGTGCATATGGCAAAACTGCTGAAATCAGGCGGTAACGTCCTGCTGCTCGACGAACCAACGAACGACCTTGATGTGGAAACGCTGCGTGCGCTCGAAGACGCGCTGGTCGATTTCGCAGGCTGCGCCGTGGTCATCAGCCACGACCGTTTCTTCCTTGACCGGATTTGCACGCACATCCTTGCGTTCGAGGGCGACGCCCATGTCGAGTGGTTCCAAGGTGCGTTTACCGATTACGAGGAAGACAAAAAGGCACGGTTGGGCGCAGATGCGCTTGAGCCGAAGCGGATGAAGCATAAGAAATTTGTCCGCTAAAACCGCCTGATTGATGCCGCGTTAATCGTCCGCCCACCCGTGGATCAGATTTTCGCGCATCAGTCGTTGCGCCAAGGTGCCCCGCGCGATGGAAATCTGGTCGAGGTACTGCGCCTTTTGCTGCGCATAGTCGCGTGCCGCATCAACAGCTTGCTGCGTTGAAACAGACGCAAAACGGATTTTCTGCCCCGCCCGAAGCTGGGTCAGCCTGTCTGTGTCACATGAAATCACGGTCGCTATTTTCGGATAGCCGCCCGTGGTTTGATGATCGGCCAAAAGCACCGTCGGCACACCGTCGCCAGAGACCTGAATTGACCCGCGTACAATCGGCTCTGACGGAATGGAGAGGGCGCGCTCCATCTCAAGGGCCGGTCCGTTCAGCCGCATCCCCATCCTGTCGTAGGCATCAGACACGGCGAATTGTTCATTCAACAGGTGCTCTATTGCGTCAGCCGTAAAATACTGGTCCTGCGGCCCCAGAACGACGCGCATCGCTGCATCAGAGACGAATTCGGGATGCGCAATCTCGCCTACCCGTTCTTCGCGCACGGCTGCATCTGCCACAACCAGCGTCTGACCGCCTTGAATGACACCCCCACCAAAGCCAGAGGAAGCGTGGGTGGCCTGACTTCCAAGCCATGTCTCAGACGCCAGATCACCCGCGAAAGCCAGATAGGCCCAACTGCCTGCCTTGCCTGCACGGATTGCAAGCTTCTCGCCTTTGCGGACTGTCAGGATGGTCCAAGAACTGGTCTTCTGCCCTGCATGTTCGACGACGAAATCACCGCCAGTGATCGCCACGGTCACGGCACCCTCGGTGCATTGCAGCATCAGACCACCAAGGGAAATCTCGATCGCGCTGCCCCCCGGCTTATTGCCCAAAGCGGCATGTGCCGCAGCAAAGGCAAGACGGTCCATCGGGCCAGAGGCCGCAACGCCGTAGCGCATATTTCCCGGACGCCCTGCATCCTGGAATGTGACCAAAGGACCGGCGAATGAAACGGAAAACTTAGCGCTCGCCATCGGCCGTATCCTTGCAAAGTGCCTCGTAGGTTTTCAGATCAACGCGCTCAAACACCACGCGGTCGCCAACATCAAAAAGGAACGGATGGTCGGGGTTACCTGTGAAAATAGGCGTCGGGGACCGCCCGATGATCGACCAACCTGTCGGCATCGTCAGCGTGGTAATCAGGCATTGTGGTCCTGCAATAATCACGCTGCCTGCGGGCACGCCGCGCACGGGGGCGGGCTTGCGCGGCACTTGAATGGCTTCCGGCACACCCGAAAGATACGCATATCCGGGCGAAAACCCATACATCAGAACATGGAAATCCCCAGCCAGATGCGCAGTGATCACCGCCTCTTGGGACAGCCCTGTTGCCGCTGCGACCGCTTCGAGATCAGGGGCGAAAGGGCCCTCGTAGCAGACCTGAACCTGCCGATCGACGCCAATGATCTTCTGGCTTTCCAGACCTTTAAGCTGTGTCCGCAGATGGCTTTCAACGGCACTGTGGTCCGTCTTGATCGGGTCAAACGACACCAGAAGATTGACCAGCGCCGGCACCGTTTCAATCACGCCATCCGGCACATCTGCTGCGATTGCCTGATCGAGAGCGATGACAGCGGCATGAGCCTCTTCGCTGATCGTATCAGAGAAAGTCACCAGCAAAGCATGATCAGCAACGGGTTTGAATTGAGGTTCCATAGGCATCCTTAGGGCGCGATAAACGGTCTGATCGCGACACCCTGCGACGTAAGATGGTTTGAAATTGCGCGTGTCATGTCCACAGCCCCCGGGCTGTCACCATGCACACAGATCGAATGCGCTGCAAGTTTGATAGGGTCGCCATCCACGACTGGCATCAGACCGGTTTGCAGAAACCCCATCAAACGCGCGGCGGCCTCTGCCGCGTCATGGATCATCGCACCGTCTTGGTTGCGCGGCACGAGCTGACCCGAGGAAAGATAGCCGCGATCAGCAAAGATTTCCGAAAACACAGGCACGCCTGCGGCCCGTGCGGCCTCTTCGCTTTGAGTGCCAGAGATGGCGAGGATGGCCAATGCGGGATCAATCCGGCGCACAGCCGCAACAATCGCATCTGCGACCGTACGATCCCGCGCCGCCAGATTGCCCAGCGCCCCATGCGGTTTGACGTAGGTCACAGGCACCCCAACCAGTGCCGCGACCCCCATCAGCGCACCGATCTGTGCGGCACACATTCGTCCGATCTCATCCGGTGACATGGGGATCACACGGCGGCCAAAGCCTGCGCGATCCGCATACCCCGGATGCGCGCCAACACTCACCCCGTTTTGTTTGGCCTGCATCAACGTCCGGTACATCGTCTCTGGATCGCCCGCATGACCCCCGCAGGCGATACTGGCCGAGGTGACCAGCGTCATCATCTGGCGCGTCATCACCCATGGACCACGGGCCAAAGCCTTCTCCAAGGTCAGCGTTCAGGTCAATCTGCATAGCCTCCGGCCCTTATTGCAGGAAGTTAGGAAGGAAAAGTGCGATGCTTGGGAAAGCGATGAGGAGAAATGCCATAGCGAGCATTGTGAGGCAATACGGCAAAGCCCCCAACATCACTTCGTTCAGGCTGCCCGACTTGCGCGCGCCCTGCACCACATAAAGGTTCAGACCCACGGGCGGTGTGATCAACGCCATCTCGATCAGGACAATCATCAGGATACCGAACCAGATCACGTCATAGCCCTGTGCCACCACAAGCGGCACGATGATCGGAATAGTCACGACCATCAGTGACAAAGTTTCAATGAAGAACCCCAAGACAATGTAGAGCACAACGACAACCAGTATTGTTTTGAGCGGCGTCAGGCCAAGCCCTGTCATAAACTCTGTCAGTTCCCGCCCGAGCCCCGCTGAGGCCAGCGTGAAGTTCAGGAACGACGCACCGATCACGATCAGCATGATCATAGAGGTGATCTTGACCGTCCCCGTCAGGCTTTGTTTCAACATGTCCCAAGACACACCACCAAAGGCCAGCGCGATCACAAATGCGCCTGCGACACCGACGGCTGCGGCTTCTGTCGGGGTGGCCCAGCCCCCATAGATCGAGCCGACGATAAGGCCGAAAAGGATCAGGATCGGGATCAGGTCAATCAACGCACGCAGCATCTGCGGGAAAGGAAACGTGCGGCGCACGCCCCCCAGATCGGGCCGGATCACGCAGATGATTGCGGTCACAAGCATAAAGGCAATCGCAAGTGCGATACCGGGGATCAGTCCTGCCAAGAAAAGCTGCGGGATCGAGGACTGCGTCAGAAAGCCGTAAACGATCAGATTGATCGAGGGCGGGATCATAATGCCAAGCGTCCCGCCAGCGGCAATCGCGCCGGAAAAGAGCTTGGGGTCATAGCCCAGCTTTTCCGCCTGCGGCATGGCAACGGTCGCGACAGTGGCGGCTGTGGCCACGGACGAGCCGGACGTGGCCGAAAACATCGTTGCGGTCGCGATATTGGCGTGGACCAAACCGCCCGGCAGCCATGACACCCAGCGGTCCAAGGCCGCATAGGTGCGCGTGGCAACGCCGCTGCGCACAAGGATTTCACCCAGCAGGACAAAGAACGGGATCGCGATCAGGGTGGCCGAATTTGATGACGACCACACCATATTCCCAAGGCCCCGGGTCAGGGGAAAACTGGAAAAGAAGATATCAATGCCGAAACCAAGCAGGAACAGCACGATCCCGACAGGAATGGAAAGCGCGAGCAGCCCCAAAAGGCCGATAGACACATAGCCGATCATTGCAGTGTCTCCTGCTCTGCAAAGGCACCAATGATGCTTTCTGTTTCGGCATGTCTACGTTTGGCCAGCAAGCTAAGCGCCGCGAGGGTCGTGATCGTGGACATGGCCGCAAACCAGACCCAGCCTGCAAACCATGGCAACTGCACCCAGGCCAGTGGCGTCTCGAGCGGCGTATTCGCGCGCGATCCGTTGGTGATTGAACGTTCCACAACGGGCCATGCCTTAATCGCGATCGTGATGATCACACCGGACATGACGATCATCGAAAAGACATCAAACAGCGCCTTTCCAAAGGATTGGAATTTCGTGCGTAGCAAGTCGATGCGGACATGCCCAAGCTCCAGCAGCGTATAGGACATGCCCCAAGAGGTCGCGAGCGCCATCGCATAACCCGCAATCTCTTCTGTGCCGCCAAGGGACGAGCCGATCTGGCGCATGATAATATCCACGAGCACAAAGGCAGCGCACAGCAGCAGGCCGAAACCTACGACCAGTGCCACACCTTTGTTGATCACCCGCAGACGATGAATCAGCTTTAATTCCATCTCAACACGTCCCCTGACTTTGCTTTTAGTTGATTGTCACACCGACAACCGCGCCAACGCTCTCGTTCCAACGGGCAGCCCAATCGCCACCTGCGCGCTCTGCCCATTCAGGAAGAACTTCGGTTGTCAGAATATCGCGTGCGCGTGCAAAGTCTGCGTCACTGACCTCAACCAAGGTCATGGAGCGCGCTTCACCCGATGGGCATTCACCGTTACCTGTCAGGCAAGCGATGTCGTTGACCAATGCATCTTGGGCGCTGGCCCATGCCGGATCTTCAAAGCCGGTGACGATCTCGCTTGAGATCAGCGCTTGGTTTTCCGCGCTCAGGCTGTTCCATTTATCCAGGTTGATCGCAGTCACGACCGAGTCCCAACCGCCAAGCGGAATAGGCAGCAGGTGTGTGGAAACTTCCCACCAACCCGCGCTATAGCCCGAACCGGCACCTGTGACGGCACAATCGACAACGCCGTTCTGCAACGCACCCGGCACCTCGGCGAAGGAAACGTTCACGCCTTCCGCGCCCAGTGCTTCAAGCAATTTCGCAGTCATACGGCCAGAGGCGCGCACCTTCAGACCCTCAAGATCGGCCAGATTTGTGATCTCGTGGTTGCAGAAAACGACCTGTGGCGGATAGGGCGCAATCGCAAGCACGTGCGAATTAAAGCGGTCGCGATAGATGTCGGACACCATCGGGCGGGCGGCATCGACCATCGCGCGGGCTTCGTCGGCTGTCAGCGCGACAAGCGGCACATCCAGACCTTCCAGTTCCGGCGCATCGGCAACGGCATAGTCGGCCACTGTCATCGCAACGTCATAGACGCCTTGGCCAAGCAGCGGATAGATGTCGCCAAGTCCGAGGCTCATCTGGTTGTGCGTTGTCAGCTCAACATTGATTTCGCCACCCGAGGCTTCCGGCAATGTCGTGCTCCAGAATGGTGCTTCATATTGGCCGTGCAACGGCAGGCTCGACCAGCTTCCGACGACGGACAGGTCTTCTGCCAAGGCAGGTGCAGCCAGCGCGGTGCTTGCGGCGAGGATGGATATAACTTTTTTCATGGTTTGGTCTCCTTGTTGGGTCGTTTCATTATTGTTTTAGAATTGTTGTTTCAGCGTCCTCTGCCACGTCAGCGATCAGCATATGACCGGGCGAATGCGTGATGCAGAGCGGCAGCCCCGCGTCCAGCAGGACGTTCTGGGGGGTCACACCGCAGGCCCAGTAAACCGGCACTTCGCCGGCTCTGATTTCGACCGCATCACCCCAATCAGGCTGCATCAGATCCGCAATCCCGATCTTTTCCGGATCACCGACCGCAATCGGCGCGCCATGAGCCTGAGGGAAACGGCGACTGATTTCATGCGCTTGGGCAACCTGATGTTCCGGAATGGGGCGCATGGTGACAACCATTTGACCGTGAAACCGGCCCGCCGGCACCAGATCAATGTTGGTGCGAAACATCGGGACATTCAAACCTGTCTCGATATGGCGCACCGGAATCCCGGCGCGCAGCAGGGCGTTTTCAAACGTAAAGGAACAGCCAAGCGCAACTGTGACCAGATCATCGGTCCATTCATCGCTGATATCCGTGACCTCATCGGCCAGCGTGCCATCGCGGAAGATGCGATATTTTGAAACATCGGTGCGGATGTCAATGTTGTGGCCCAGCGTCGGCAGCGCAGGATTGCCGGTATCGCTTACCCCGACAACCGGACAAGGCTTGGGGTTGCGCTGGCAAAACCGCAGGAAATCCAGCGCATAACGCTCTGGCAAGATCGCAAGGTTGCACTGTAATTTACCTGCTGCCAAACCAGCGGTGTGCCCAGCATATGATCCTGAACGGATCGCTGCGCGCACATCAGCCGCCGAAGCGGTGATAAGGTCGGTATGGGAAACAGATTTCGCGTTCATGGCAGCCCCGCTCTTGTCGTTCAAGCATCACATGCCTAACATATTTCATGCAAATTATCATTTTATATCAATTCCTATAAATTATTTGAATTCACCCAGCATTGCGAATATCCCACTCTTGCGCCACGTCGCGGGCGATTTTTGCACTGGTTTCAATTAGAAAGCTGCGCGGCTCGGACAGATACGAGGCCGTGAAATCAAGCGGTGTTGGGCGAAAGCCCGGGTCAAACTCAACGATCTGGCCCGCAGCCAAAAGATCACTGGCCAGCGCGCGGGGATAAGGACCAACAGCGATTCCCGCGGCGATCATCTTCAGGCTCGCCGACAGTGACGCAGACGTAAAGACTCGCAGCTTAGGCCCAATGCGGCGCGACAGTTCCGACATCAACTCGCGGTGGGGCCGGGTCTGACTGGAGTAGGAAATAATCGGTATCTGGCTCAGATCCTCCTGCGGGTTTGATGTGGCGCGGTACCAATGCAGATCGAAGGGTGGCAGAGCGACGTTCTCAATCGAGAATTCCGAAACAGGCCCCATCAATAGCGCCAGATCGAGCTTTCGTTCCAGAAGGTCTGCGCGCAGGTTCAGCGAGATATCCACGGTCAGATCCACGCTCACACGCGGATATTGCTCACTGAAGGCTTTCAGAAAATCGGGCAGCCAGGCTTGGGCGATCGTTTCAGATGCGCCGACGCGAAAGAGCCCTTCTGTTTCGGAAGGGTTGGCGACCCGCTGTTTGATCTCTTCTTCGACGAACAACATCTGCTCGGCATAAGACAGCAAAAGCGCACCGTGTTTCGTCAGAACAGGCTCGCCTAATCCGCGTTCAAAAAGGGGGACACGAAGTTCCTGTTCAAGATTTGAAATGCGGGTCGACACAGCGGGTTGTGAGAGGTTGAGCCGCTCAGCCGCTTTGCGAAAGCCCCCGAGGCGGGCAACCCAGAGGAAGGTCTTGATTTGATCAAAGGTCATCGCCCATTCATAGAATGGATCAGAGAAGTCGCAAAACGATAAATTAACGGCATGAAGAAGACATGTCGCCCAGTATCGCGTGATCTGGCCTGCAACAAAAAAGGCCCCCGCAAAGCGAGGGCCTTTCTTAATTCAGAGAAACGCTTGTTTATGCGTCGTCTTCAGGCGTCTCAACCGCGGTGCCAAAGACCTGATCTTCCTCAGACTGCGCTGGCATCTCCATCGGGGCTGCAAGGCGTGCAGCCTCTTCAGCTTCCTCGCGGCGTGCTTCGATGACGACATTGTCGCGATCTGCAGCAACACGGCGGATCTGCTGTGTTGCACCACCGGTACCGGCAGGGATCAGACGGCCAACGATCACGTTCTCTTTCAGGCCGATCAGCTTGTCGCGCTTACCCTGCACCGATGCTTCGGTCAGAACGCGTGTCGTTTCCTGGAACGATGCCGCAGAGATGAACGAACGGGTCTGCAACGACGCTTTGGTGATACCCAACAAGATCGGCTCGCCTGTCGCAGGGCGGTCGCCCCGCGCAACGGCCTTTGCGTTGGCTTCATCAAACTCGGCCTTATCGACGTTCTCGCCTTTCAGCAGAACGGTGTCACCGCTGTCCTGAATCTCCCACTTCTGGAGCATCTGGCGCACGATAACTTCGATGTGCTTGTCGTTGATTTTCACACCCTGCAAGCGGTACACGTCCTGCACTTCGTCGATCATATAATCCGCAAGGGCCTCGACCCCCATAACCGCAAGAATATCGTGCGGGGCTGGGTTGCCGTCCATGATGTAGTCACCCTTCTGGACAAAGTCACCTTCCGCAACCGGAATGTGCTTGCCCTTGGGCACCATGTATTCGACCTTCACGTCTGCATCATCCGAAGATTCAATCGCGATGCGGCGCTTGTTCTTATAGTCCTTGCCAAAGCGCACGTAGCCATCGATTTCGGCGATGATTGCGTGATCCTTTGGACGACGGGCTTCGAACAGTTCGGCCACACGTGGCAGACCACCGGTAATGTCTTTTGTCTTGGCACCCTCACGTGGGATACGTGCGACAACATCACCCGCTTTGATCTCTTCGCCGTCTTCGACGGACAGAACAGCATCCACAGACATCGGATAAGCAACGGGGTTGCCATCCTCTTTGAGGACAACTTCGCCATCCTTGCCAAGAACGATGATCTTCGGCGCAAGCTCATTGCCCTTCGGTGCCGCACGCCAGTCAGACACGATGCGCTGGGTCATACCCGTTGCATCGTCGGTGTCTTCGCGGACTGCGATACCGTTGACCAGATCAACGTATTTCGCTGTACCAGATGCCTCGGCGATGATTGGAAGCGTATATGGGTCCCATTCAAAGAGTTTGTCGCCGCGAAGCACATCTGCGCCCTCTTTGACAAACACCTTGGAGCCATAACCAACCTTGTGGGTCGCGCGCTCTTCGCCCTCTTCGCCAAGGATTGCCAGAACCATGTTCCGGCCCATGACAACCATCTCGCCAGCTGCGTTTTCAAGCAGCTGTGCGTTACGGTATTCGATCTTGCCGGGCTGTGAGGCCTCGAGGAACGACTGCTGACCACCTTGGGCAACACCACCAATGTGGAATGTCCGCATTGTCAGCTGTGTCCCGGGTTCACCGATGGACTGTGCCGCGATGATACCGACAGCTTCGCCGATGTTTACGCGGGTACCACGGGCCAAGTCACGGCCATAGCACATCGCACAAACGCCATCTTCGCTTTCACAGGTCAGCGGGCTGCGGATACGCATTTTGCCAATCGCAGCCATGTCGATCATGTCAGCCTTACGCTCGTCGATCAGCTCGCCTGCTTCGACGATCACTTCGTCCGTACCCGGCTTGATGACGTCATCGGCAGACACACGGCCCAGCACACGCTCGGCCAAGGATGCGACGACTTCACCGTCGTTGACGGCGGCTTCTGCGGTGATCGCACGCTCGGTTCCACAATCGACCTCACGGATGATGCAGTCTTGGGCGACGTCCACCAGACGACGTGTCAGGTAACCCGAGTTCGCAGTCTTCAACGCCGTATCCGACAGACCCTTACGGGCACCGTGGGTGGAGTTGAAGTACTCAAGAACGGTCAGACCTTCCTTAAAGTTCGAGATGATCGGCGTCTCGATGATCTCGCCGTTCGGCTTGGCCATCAGACCGCGCATACCGCCCAACTGCTTCATCTGTGTGACCGAACCACGCGCACCGGAGTGGGCCATCATGTAAACCGAGTTCGGCTCACCTTCGGCACCATCCGCCAAGAGCGGTGTGGTCGAGATCGTGGTCATCATCGCGTCGGTGACCTTGTCGTTGGCCTTTGACCAGGCATCGACAACTTTGTTGTACTTTTCACCCTGAGTGATCAGGCCGTCCATGTACTGCTGTTCAAAGTCTTTCACCTGCTCGCGTGTCTCGTCGACCAGTGCCCACTTGGTATCAGGCACCACCATGTCGTCCTTACCGAACGAGATGCCAGCCTTAAACGCTTCGCGGAAGCCCATGGTCATGATCTGGTCACAGAAGATGACAGATTCTTTCTGACCGCAGTAACGGTAAACGGTGTCGATGACCTGCTGCACTTCTTTCTTGCGCAACAGACGGTTGACCAGAGAGAAAGGTGCCTTGGCGTTCAGCGGCAGCAACGCACCCAGACGCAAACGGCCCGGTGTGGTTTCAAAGCGTGTCACCACTTCGTTACCTTCGTCGTCGATCTGCGTCATACGGGCGTTGATCTTGGCGTGCAGGTGTACTTCACCGGCAGTCAGCGCATGTTCAACTTCTTCGATATCCGAGAAGTTCATGCCCTCACCCTTCATGCCGTGACGCATGATCGTGGTGTAGTAGAGACCAAGGATCATATCCTGCGATGGCACGATGATTGGCGCACCGTTGGCGGGCGACAATACGTTATTCGTGGACATCATCAGAACACGGGCTTCCAACTGGGCCTCAAGGCTCAGTGGGACGTGAACCGCCATCTGGTCACCGTCGAAGTCAGCGTTAAACGCGGAACAGACAAGCGGGTGCAGCTGGATCGCTTTACCTTCGATCAGAACCGGTTCGAACGCCTGAATGCCCAAACGGTGCAACGTTGGCGCACGGTTCAGCATGACAGGGTGTTCGCGGATCACCTCATCAAGGATATCCCAAACCTCTGGACGCTCTTTTTCGACCAGTTTCTTGGCTTGCTTCACTGTGGAAGACAGACCTTTGGCTTCAAGACGCGAATAGATGAACGGCTTGAACAGCTCGAGCGCCATCTTTTTCGGCAGACCGCACTGGTGCAGCTTCAACTCTGGACCGGTCACGATGACCGAACGACCCGAGAAGTCGACGCGCTTACCCAAAAGGTTCTGACGGAAGCGACCCTGCTTACCTTTCAGCATGTCGGACAGCGATTTCAGCGGGCGCTTGTTGGCACCCGTGATCACGCGACCACGACGGCCGTTGTCGAACAACGCATCGACAGATTCCTGCAACATCCGCTTTTCGTTGCGGACGATGATGTCAGGTGCGCGCAGTTCGATCAGACGCTTCAGACGGTTGTTCCGGTTGATCACGCGACGATACAGATCGTTCAGGTCAGACGTCGCAAAACGGCCACCATCAAGTGGGACCAGCGGGCGCAGCTCTGGCGGGATCACGGGGATCACGGTCAGAACCATCCACTCGGGGCGGTTGCCGCTTTCAAGGAAGCTTTCGACGATCTTCAAACGCTTGATGATCTTCTTGGGCTTCAATTCGCCTGTGGCTTCCTTCAGATCCGCACGCAGCGTTTCTGCCTCGGACTCCAGATCAATCTGGGCCAGCATTTCGCGGATCGCTTCAGCACCGATATTGGCCTGGAATGCGTCCATGCCGTAAAGGTCTTGCGCGTCGTTGAACTCTTCCTCGGTCATCAACTGGCCGTAGGTCAGGTCAGTCAGGCCGGGTTCGATCACCACGTAGTTTTCAAAGTACAGGATGCGCTCAAGATCACGCAGTGTCATGTCCAGCATCAGGCCGATGCGGGATGGCAGCGACTTGAGGAACCAGATGTGCGCAACAGGTGCAGCCAGTTCGATGTGGCCCATCCGCTCGCGGCGGACCTTTTGCAGAGTGACTTCCACACCGCATTTTTCGCAGACAACACCGCGATATTTCATGCGCTTATATTTGCCGCAAAGACATTCGTAGTCTTTGATCGGGCCAAAGATACGTGCGCAGAACAGACCGTCCCGCTCAGGCTTGAACGTACGGTAGTTGATGGTTTCCGGCTTTTTGATTTCGCCGAAGGACCACGACAGGATCCGCTCGGGCGATGCCAGCGACACCTTGATTTCGTCGAACGTTTTCGCCGGTGTAAGCGGGTTAAACGGATTGTTTGTCAGTTCCTGGTTCATCTTCAATTCCTTGAATTGGGGTGCATGGGGATGTGGGAAATGTGGGTTTCACCCACCCTACGGTAGGGTGGGTGAAACCCACGCGCGGTTGCGCCTATTCCTCATCCTCCGCATCCAGGAGTTCCATGTTGAGGCCGAGGCCCCGGACTTCTTTCACGAGCACGTTGAACGACTCAGGCACGCCGGCCTCAAAGTTGTCCTCGCCTTTGACGATGCTTTCGTAGACTTTCGTCCGCCCTGCCACGTCATCCGACTTTACAGTCAGCATTTCCTGCAGGGTGTAAGCCGCGCCATATGCTTCCAGTGCCCAGACTTCCATTTCCCCGAAACGCTGGCCACCGAACTGGGCTTTACCACCCAGAGGCTGCTGCGTGACAAGGCTGTATGGGCCTGTGGAACGTGCGTGGATCTTGTCGTCGACCAGGTGGTGCAGTTTCAGCAGGTACTTCACACCCACGGTCACTTTGCGCGAGAACTGCTCGCCTGTGCGACCGTCGAAAAGAACCGACTGACCCGAGGTGTCGAAACCGGCACGCGTCAGCGCGTCGTTCACGTCCGCCTCTTTGGCGCCGTCGAAAACAGGCGTTGCGATTGGCACACCATTGACGACATTGCCTGCTGCTTCGACGAGGTTGTCCTCATCCATGCCAGCGATGCCTTCTTCGTAGACATCATCGCCGTAGGCAATGCGCATCGCTTCACGCACAGGTGTCAGATCACCGGAGCGGCGGTATTCACCCAGCGCTTCGTCGATCTGGATACCCAAACCGCGTGCGGCCCAGCCCATGTGTGTTTCAAGGATCTGACCGACGTTCATACGTGACGGCACGCCCAGTGGGTTCAGACAGAAGTCCACCGGAGTACCATCCGCAAGGAACGGCATGTCTTCCATAGGTACAACCTTGGAAATAACACCTTTGTTGCCGTGACGACCGGCCATCTTATCGCCGGGCTGCAGCTTGCGCTTCACAGCCACAAAGACTTTGACCATCTTCATCACGCCTGGTGGCAGATCATCGCCGCGGCGCACTTTCTCGACTTTATCCTCGAACCGCGCATCCATGGCACGCTTCTGGATTTCGTACTGTTCGTTCAGTGCTTCGACGATCTTGGCGTCATCTTCATCAGACATCGCCAACTGCCACCACTGACCGCGGGACAATTCGGAAACGCTTTCCTCAGAGACGACAGACCCGGCCTTAAAGCCTTTCGGCCCTTTGGCCGCGACTTTACCACCAATGATGTCCCACAAACGCGCGTAGATGTTGCGATCAAGGATCGCCAACTCGTCGTCGCGGTCACGGGCAAGGCGCTCAACCTCTTCACGCTCGATCTGCAGGGCACGTTCGTCTTTTTCCACGCCGTGGCGGTTAAAGACGCGAACCTCAACCACGGTACCAAAGTCACCGGGCGGCAGGCGCAAGGATGTGTCACGCACATCGGATGCTTTTTCACCAAAGATGGCGCGCAGCAGTTTTTCTTCTGGCGTCATCGGGCTTTCGCCTTTTGGTGTGATCTTACCAACAAGGATATCTGCGGGCCCAACTTCGGCACCGATGTAGACGATACCCGCTTCGTCAAGGTTGCGCAGAGCTTCCTCGCCGACGTTTGGAATATCGCGTGTGATTTCCTCTGGCCCAAGCTTTGTATCACGGGCGGCCACTTCGAATTCCTCGATGTGGATCGAGGTGAAGACGTCGTCGCGCACGATACGCTCAGAGATCAGGATGGAGTCTTCGTAGTTGTAGCCGTTCCACGGCATAAACGCGACGACCACGTTCTTACCAAGGGCCAATTCACCGATATCGGTGGATGGACCGTCGGCAATGACCTGACCTTTTTGAACCGTATCACCCACCTTCACCAACGGACGCTGGTTGATGCAGGTGTTCTGGTTCGAACGCTGGAACTTGCGCATGCGGTAGATGTCGACGCCTGCGTCACCCAGCTCAAGGTCGGATGTCGCACGAATAACGATACGCTGCGCATCAACCTGGTCGATGATACCGCCACGTTTCGCCATGATCGCCGCACCACTGTCGCGCGCCACAACTTCTTCGATACCGGTACCCACCAATGGGGCCTCGGCCTGCAGAAGTGGAACCGCCTGACGTTGCATGTTCGAGCCCATCAAGGCGCGGTTGGCGTCGTCGTTTTCAAGGAACGGGATCAGGGACGCCGCAACCGAGACCAGCTGCTTTGGCGACACGTCGATCAGGTCCACGTTTTCGCGTGGGGACAGCGTGTAGTCACCGTTCTTACGGGTCGACACCAGTTCGTTGTTGAAAGACCCATCAGCCGCCATATTCGCGTTGGCCTGCGCCACAGTGTGACGCATTTCTTCGGTCGCGGACATGTATTGCACGTCGTCCGTTACCTTGCCGTCAACAACCTTGCGATAAGGTGTTTCGATAAAGCCGTATTTGTTCACGCGGGCAAAAGTGGCCAGCGAGTTGATCAGACCAATGTTCGGACCTTCCGGTGTCTCAATCGGGCACATGCGGCCGTAGTGGGTTGGGTGCACGTCGCGCACCTCAAAGCCCGCACGCTCGCGTGTCAGACCGCCGGGCCCAAGCGCCGAAAGGCGGCGCTTGTGCGTCACTTCGGAGAGCGGGTTGGTTTGGTCCATGAACTGCGACAGCTGCGAAGAGCCGAAGAATTCACGCACCGCAGCCGCGGCTGGTTTGGCGTTGATCAGATCCTGCGGCATCACAGTGTCGATTTCGACAGAAGACATACGCTCTTTGATCGCGCGCTCCATGCGCAGCAGACCAACGCGGTACTGGTTTTCCATCAATTCGCCGACAGAACGGACACGACGGTTACCAAGGTGGTCAATATCATCGATATCGCCCTTGCCGTCACGCAGTTCGACCAGTGCTTTGATACAGGCGACGATGTCTTCCTTGCGCAGGGTGCGCATGGTGTCTTCGGCATCCAGATCGAGGCGCATGTTCATCTTCACGCGACCAACAGCGGACAGGTCATAGCGCTCGCTATCGAAGAACAGTGTGTCGAACAGCGCAGACGCGCTATCAACGGTCGGTGGCTCACCCGGACGCATGACGCGGTAGATATCCATGAGCGCGGTTTCGCGGTTCATGTTCTTATCGGCCGCCATCGTGTTGCGCATGTAGGCGCCCACGTTGATGTTATCGATGTCCAGCACAGGGATAGACTTGATGCCCGCATCAACCAGATCCTTGAGCGTCCCGCCGATAACTGTGCCTTCTTTGTCCATCTCAAGCGTCAGCTCATCACCGGCTTCGACGTAGATCGCGCCGTTTTCTTCGTTGATGATGTCTTGCGCTACGAACTTGCCCACGATGTTTTCGTATGGGACCAGCAGATCGGTGACTTCGCCAGCATCGATCAGTTTCTTGACCGAACGCGGTGTCACTTTCTCGCCTGCTTTGGCGATCACTTCACCGGTTTTCGCGTCAATCAGATCAAACGTAGGGCGTGTGCCACGAACACGCTCTGGGAAAAACTTGGTTGTCCAGGCCTTACCCTTTTTGTCCAGCTTGTAATCAACGGTGTTGTAATAGGCATTCATAATGCCTTCCTGATCCATCCCCAGCGCATAAAGCAGAGTTGTCACAGGCAGTTTACGACGGCGGTCGATCCGGCAGAACACAAGGTCCTTGGCGTCGAATTCAAAGTCCAGCCAGCTACCGCGGTATGGGATGATGCGGCAGGCAAACAGGAGTTTACCGGAAGAGTGGGTTTTGCCCTTGTCGTGATCGAAGAACACGCCTGGGGAGCGGTGCATCTGGGATACGATCACGCGCTCGGTGCCGTTGACAACAAAGGTGCCATTCGGTGTCATCAAAGGCATATCGCCCATGAACACGTCCTGTTCTTTGATGTCTTTGACAGACTTCGCACCTGTGTCTTCGTCCACTTCAAACACGATCAGACGGAGGGTCACCTTTAGCGGTGCACTATAAGTCATGTCACGCTGCTGACATTCCTCAACGTCGTATTTCGGCTTTTCCAGCTCGTACTTGACGAATTCAAGAACGGCGGTTTCGTTGAAATCCTTAATCGGGAACACCGACTGGAAGACACCTTTGATGCCTTCGCCGTCAAGTGGCGTTTCGCTGTCGCCGGAGCGCAGGAACAGATCATAGGAAGATTTTTGAACCTCGATGAGGTTCGGCATTTCAAGCACTTCACGGATTTTGCCGTAGTACTTACGCAGGCGTTTCTGACCAAGGAACGTAGAAGCCATGTGCGGTTTCACCTTTTGTTTTGTCTCTCGAATGCTGCACCACCGGGGCCGTAGCGCATCACCCATTTGACCGGGGGTTTCGTCTATTCGTGGCAACCGTCCCACCGGTGCCTCCCGACGAAAACCTACCCAAGAGGACGGTCAACGCATTGGCCGACCTCTAAGACAGGTTTGGCTGGACCCGCAAATTGCGAGTCCAGCCGTATTTTTAGGGCGAATTGAGCTTCGCCAAAAGCGGGCTTAGGCCAGCTCGACCTCTGCGCCAGCTGCTTCCAGCTTTGCTTTGATCTCTTCGGCTTCGTCCTTGGACGCGCCTTCTTTGATTTTGCCGCCAGCTTCAACGAGGTCTTTGGCTTCTTTCAGGCCAAGACCTGTGATGCCGCGAACTTCTTTGATGACGTTGATTTTGGATGCGCCAGCGTTCTTCAGCACAACATCAAATTCAGTCTTTTCTTCTGCAGCCGCACCAGCGTCGCCAGCAGGGCCTGCCATCATAACAGCGCCACCGGCTGCTGGTTCGATGCCATACTCATCCTTCAGGATGGTTTTCAGTTCTTGTGCTTCGAGAAGGGTCAGACCAACAATCTCTTCAGCCAGTTTTTTCAGATCAGCCATTTTATGCTTTCCGTTCGTTTTAAGTGTGTTCCAACGTGAGGGTGAACCCCCAAGTCAATTCAGTTGCTTTATGCAGCTTTCTCTTCGATGGTTGAGAGAATGCTTGCGATGTTCGAAGCAGGCGCGCCAATGGCCCCGGCGATGTTGCTTGCAGGTGCAGCGATGCAGCCCACGATAGAAGCAATAAGCTCCTCGCGTGATGGCATCCCGGCAACGGCTTTCACACCAGCGACGTCCAGTGCTGTATCGCCCATAGCACCGCCGAGAATGACAAGTTTTTCATTCTCTTTGGCGTACTTGTCGACAACCTTCGCCGCAGCGACGGGGTCTTCCGAGTAAGCGAGTACAGTCATGCCTTCGAGGTATTCAGCAATGCTTGCGCATGGCTTGCCCTCGAGGGCGATCTTGGCGAGCTTGTTCTTGGCAACGCGTACGGAACCGCCCGCTTCACGCATGTGCGCGCGCAGGTCCTGCATTTCAGCAACTGTCATGCCTTCGTAGCGGGCAACCACTACAACGCCAGAGCTTTCAAAGATCTGGCCGAGATCGTCGACCAGCTGTTCTTTTTGTGCTCTATCCACAGTTTCACTCCAAGTTTGGGGTTTCCCCCGGCTCAATTTTGTCAAACGGCTCAGGCCGCCCAACAGTCTACAGTCCATGTGCAAACGGGGCGAGCCAGAGGTAACAGAGGAGAGCCTCAAGAAATCTGGTCTTCCCGTCTCAGGCAGGAATTAATGGCATGAGGCCAACCCACCGTCTCGGACGAATAAAGGCCCAGACGAATCAATCGCGCGGGCCTGAGGCACCGTTTAGTGATGATTGACCAGAAAGCCAAGTGCCGCGCCTGATTTAATGAGGTTTTATGACTTCAACCCCTGCGTACTAACTTCTTGGCAATCAGTCCGCGCCTAGGGTGCGGGATGAAAAACAAAACTGACGCACAGCATCGCAATCTCGAAGACTTTGCCGGCATCGCGTCGGCGGTGACGAGTTTCTTATTATTTTGAACCGGGATGTGACAACAGAACTCTGTACCTGGATCGGTGACACAATCATTGAGATGATGACAGTCCCCGTAGAACACGCGCAGCAAATCACAAATACCGGCGCAAGTATCGGTTTGCTGTCTGTCCGTCTGGACCAGCTCAAAACCGAACGCGCGACCTGCCTTGTTACAAGTCACGGCAAGGCAAGAACGAAAACGGCAGGCCATTTTGGCCTGCCGAAGTCTGCTTCAATCTAAAGGTGGCTTACGCGTTGCCAGTCGCGGATGCGACGTCAACAGATACACCTGGGCCCATTGTTGAGCTGACAGAGATCTTTTTCATGTAAGTACCTTTTGCGCCTGTCGGCTTGGCTTTGCCAACCGCATCAACGAAAGCTTTCATGTTCTCTTCGATCTGCTGTGCAGAGAAAGAGGACTTGCCGATACCGGCGTGAACCACACCAGCTTTTTCCGCTTTGAACTGTACCTGGCCGCCCTTAGCTGCTTCCACAGCTTCTTTGACGTCCATGGTCACTGTGCCAACCCGTGGGTTTGGCATCAGGTTACGTGGGCCCAGAACCTTACCCAGACGACCAACGACGGCCATCATGTCAGGTGTCGCAATGCAGCGATCAAAGTCGATTTTGCCGCCCTGAACGGTTTCCATCAGGTCTTCTGCACCAACGATATCTGCACCAGCAGCTTTCGCCTCTTCAGCTTTCTCACCGCGTGCAAACACAGCGACGCGCACGGTCTTGCCTGTGCCGTGTGGCAGGTTCACAGTTCCGCGGACCATCTGATCTGCGTGACGTGGATCAACGCCCAGCACCATTGCGATCTCGACGCTTTCGTCGAACTTTGCTTTGGCGTTGTCTTTGACCATAGCCGCAGCTTCGGACACTGTGACGTTATGCTTGCCGGCGAATGCAGCGCGTGCTGCCGTTGTACGCTTACCAAATTTTGCCATTACTTCACCTCGATGCCCATAGAGCGGGCAGAACCCGCGATGATCAGCATTGCGCCTTCGATGGACGTCGCGTTGAGGTCCTTCATCTTGGCTTCTGCGATTTCACGAACCTGCTTGCCTGTGATTGTTCCAGCAACAGCCTTACCAGGTGTCTTGCTGCCAGACTTCAGGTTCGCGGCCTTCTTGATGTAGTAAGACGCAGGTGGCGTCTTGATTTCCATCGTGAACGACTTGTCCTGATAGTAGGTGATCACTGTCGGGCATGGGGCATTCTTTTCCATGCCTTCTGTCTTGGCGTTGAACGCTTTACAGAATTCCATGATGTTGATGCCGCGCTGACCCAATGCTGGGCCGACTGGTGGGGAAGGGTTAGCCGCGCCTGCAGGAACCTGCAGTTTGAGCGTACCCATAATCTTCTTGGCCATAAGCCTATTCCTTTTTCAACGCCCTTTGGTCGCGACCGCGGGGCTTTTCGTTGTGTGGTCCGGTCCGGCGCACGCGTGCCCCTCGCCTCCCACATGAGTGCCGTCACCCGGACGACAAGACGTGCGTCTAGTCGGGCAAACCCAATTTAGCAAGAGGTTTTGCGCGAGAAATCACTGAAAATATGCGGACGCGCCAGATACCAGAGCCGGGCCCACCCAAACGAAAAAAGGGGAGCGTGACACGCTCCCCTTTTCGTATTCCTGCGGTCGCCGTTACTGCTTGGAGACTTGCGTAAATTCCAGCTCGACCGGTGTGGCGCGGCCAAAGATCGAAACCGTCACCTTCAGGCGCTGGTTGTCTTCGTCCACTTCCTCGACCATGCCATCGAAATCCTCGAACGGGCCGTCGTTGACTTTGACCTTCTCGCCAATCTCGAAGTGGATAAGCGTGCGTGGCGCATCTTCGCCCTCTTGGACGCGGCCAAGGATCGCTTGGACTTCGGCGTCACGCATCGGCATCGGGCGGCCTTGTGGCCCCAAGAAACCTGTGACGCGGTTGATCGAGTTAATGAGGTGATAGCCCTCGTCGGACATTTCCATGTGGACCAGAACGTACCCCGGCATAAAGCGGCGCTCGGCGGTCACTTTCTTGTTGCGACGAATTTCGATCACTTCTTCGGTTGGCACCAGAACCTCATCGATCTGATCGTTGAGACCCTGCTCCTCTGCCTTTGTGCGGATCGCTTCTGCAATCTTCTTTTCAAAGTTTGAGAGAACGCTTACCGAATACCAACGTTTGGCCATCTGTCAGAGCACCTTGTCGTGTCACGCAGCCCGAGGGCCGCAATTGCATTTCAGTTTGGCAGCGAAACCGCCAGTCCCGAAAATAAAAGCGGCGTGCAACTTGATTCGCCGCACGCCATTTTCGGAAGTTGTTGGCTCTTACCGCTGCCTTACGAGGTTTTCAAGAGGCGCGCGGAAAATCAGGCCGATTAGCTGCCAAAGTAAGTCAGAACGCCGTTCAGACCGGTCCGGATCAAAAGATCGACCAGAAAGAAAAAGATCGCTGTCAGTGCGGCCATGATGAACACCATGATCGTGGTCATGACCACTTCACGGCGGGTCGGCCATACGACTTTGCCCACCTCTGAGCGGACTTCTTGGATGAACTTAACGGGGTTGGCGAGTGCCATGGCTGATCGTCCTTTATCGAAACATGACGGACTTACGGCCTCTGACCTGCAAATTCAAGCCCGTAAGGACAGCCCGGTGATCAACAGCAGGTCAGGTTGGCTCAGGGCGCAGCAAGGTGACACCATCCATCTTTGCGATCGCAGCGATCTGACGCGCATAGGCCGCGTCACCCATGACGTGTTCTTTTTCCGAAAAGCCGTCAAAGGGCGCATGTCCATCTTCAACGGGCAGCGCCTTGCGCGCGGCTCTTGCGCTGTTCTCGTCGGCCCCTGCACCCGCCTGTTCCAACACCTGCGCAACAGCCGGGGCGGACAAGCCGCGATTGATCCGGCGTCGGCGCGGGGTGACCAAAGACGCGGCTTCTTGCCCGACCAATCCCGCGACTATCTGTGGGAATAGGGCGCTATAGTCCTCATATCGCCAGACTATCACGTCCCCCACACCGGGTGCGGCGCGCAAACGGCTGACCAGATCGACCCAGTCTACAGTGCCTATGCCATGGCTCTTGAGGTAGGTTTTCAAAGGCTGTACCCGCCCCCCCAAAAGCATCTGACAATAGGCCGAATTGAGAAATGCCGTCGGGCGGCGCACGGCGAGGTGCACATCAATCTTCTGTCCAATCGCGTCTGACAGCCCGCTCAGCCGCGCATCCGCAGCTTTGTAGCGGCGCTTCATCTTGCGACCATTTGGCGTATTCAAAGCACCGATAAAGTTTTCTTCACTCAAGACCAGCCGATGGCCGTCTTTGCGCAATCGTGCCACTTGCTCGGCCGCTGGACGTTTGACGGCATCATCCGGTGCTTGATGTTTCAGCCCGAACAGCGATTGCAAAGACCGGCCCGGCAGACGCAGTGAATCGGGGCCGTAATACTGCACGCCCTGCGCTGCCAATTGATCCGCAGCATGCCTCAGCGAGCGTTGCAAATGCGTCGTGGCTGTCTTGTGCGCTCCGATATGGAAGGCAACAGAAAGGGGCGTCGCTGTCATGAAAAGTTTCTGACCCTCCGCGCAACAGCGTGTCGGTAATCTGGTCTGGCAGGGGCACCAGGACTTGAACCCGGGACCTACGGTTTTGGAGACCGCCGCTCTACCAACTGAGCTATACCCCTACGACCGAGTAGCGAGGTAGTCCGAAACTCAAGCAGGATCAAGAGG
Organism: uncultured Alphaproteobacteria bacterium; assembly: GCA_942490805.1. GTDB lineage: Bacteria > Pseudomonadota > Alphaproteobacteria > Rhodobacterales > Rhodobacteraceae > Yoonia. The sequence continues at coordinate 221,617 of CALNYU010000007.1, forward strand.
GAAGGTGTCGTGAAACGGCCAGAGCGTTCGATTTCGGCTCAGGCCTCGTTGGCGGCAACACGTATGGCGAAAAAAATGTGGCTGATTTGAGGGCGGGCTCGTTGCTGGCCCTATGACTCGATGAAAATACAAAAAGAAACATTAGGTCCGGCACCATAAGTATGCGCCAAGCCTGGAAAGCCGGATTGGCGGGATTATACCCAAATCAAACTGATTTTCGTCCAATTGTGTGGATGGGCGGCACAGATCACGCCTCTGGCGGCTTGTATTCAGGTACAGACATGCCAAAACAGTCTCCCGAACCCTAGCCAAAGGCCCATGCCACAGATGTCACTGCGCAGACGGATCGAGAATTCAGAATGGCTGGTGAACGCGGTTGGTCGTTTGGTTTTGCTCTATCTCAATCTGGTACAGCGCACGACTCGGTGGCAGTCTGAGGGCGTTGATGACTTGCGCGCCGCAATGGCGGAAGGGCCTGTTCTGCTGGTGATGTGGCACAGTCGGCTTATGATGATCGCGCACCATTGGCCCGTGGATAGTGGATCACTCTCCAGCCTGCATGACACATCACCAATTGCGCGGGTCGTAGGCGCGGTTCACCGGCAATCGCGACTGCAACCGATGAAAATGTCGGCCAAGGTTTCAAACATTGTAGCATCACGCACCGTCCTCAAACGCGTCAAGGACGGGGTGAGTATTGGCTTGACGGCTGATGGCCCGCTCGGGCCCGCACAGCAGTTGAAAGATCCGCCACTTGAATGGGCGCGTGCGACAGGGCTGCCGATCTTTTGCTATGCTTTTTCTACCACGCGGCAGCGGCGGGCCAACTCATGGGATCAGTTGCTGGTACCCCGGCCATTCAGCAAAGGCGCCTATGTGTTTGCCCGCTTTCCCAACAAGGTGCCGCGCAAACCAGACGCGGCTGAGTTGGAAAATATCCGTCAGGACATCGCTGATTTCATCAACGCCACAACGGCGCGGGCGGATGAACTCATTGGCCTGCCCCCCGGCCCCTAGACCGTCGCCCTCCGGAACAACAGCAAGCACAATGCCGCCGCAAGCGACATCCCTGCCCCGGCAAGGATCGCCATACCGGCATCACCTGCTGCCTCGGCCAAGCCACCGCCAAAACGTGGGCCAACCATCATCACGACATAGTAGATCGTAAAGAAGACACCCATCCCCAGAGAGCGCGATCTTGGGGTGAGTACATCACCGGGCAAGGTCATCATCGGCCCTGCCCCCAAAGCGAACAAGCCGCCCAAAATGCAAAAGACAGCGAGCGCCGAGGACGGCACATAGAGGATCACAGGCATCAGAGCCGCAAAGCTGATCAGGCTGAGATAAATGATTGCGTCCTTGCGCCCGGTGCGATCCGCAACGATCCCACCGATTGGCAACGCGATGGAAAAAAGCACCATGAACAGACTGGTCACAGAACCCGCTTGCGTCAAAGACCACCCTTGTTGGACCAAAAGAGCAGGGCCGAAGCTGAACACCATCGCGAGCGCAGTATTATAGAGCGCCCACACCAAACCCGCCAATGTCAGCGCAACATAGGGAAACGCGACCCGTTCAAGCGTGAGGATCGCGGCCTCAATCCCTTCGGGGGGATGATAAAACAGTGCAAACAGCACAAAGGCCGCAGCAACCAAGCCCCAAAGCGCCCACCAAGCAAAGGCGATGCCGCCTGCATTGGCAAATGCGGGCAGGAAGATAAGCGCGAGCGCGATCCCGACAGGCCAGGAATTGATATAGATCGCCATCGCCGTCGAGATTTCGCGACCTGCAAACCAATCGACCAACATCTTGGTCATAACGACGTTCAGGATCACACCGCCGGTGCCTACGATGAACCTGCCAGCCACCAGCACATTCCAGCTCTCCGTCGCGGCGATGACCGCGCCACCCAGCAACATCAAGATCAGCCCCGCACCAACGACCCGCTTGTCACCAAATCGGGCAGCAACTACGCCACCCGGAAGGGCAAAGAAAACACCAGGGGCAAAATAAAGCCCGATCAGAAAACCAATATCCGCAAGTCCAATACCGAAATCAGCCATCAAGAGCGGCGACAGCGCGGCAATGGCCTGAAACTGGAAAGCCATTGCAAGCCGGGCGAAAAACAGGACGGCCAGAATCAGCCAGCGATTTGATGTCATGCACTACCCTTCCCGACATTCACCATTGGCGCAACTGATATGGATGTCACAGCCCGAAGCGGCAGGGCGTTCGGCAATGGTCGGTTTGGCCGGTTATGCGGTTGGCTTTACCCGGCAGCAGACCGCAGCTTGGCCAGATCAGCACCAACAATCGCAGCCTCTTGCGCAACGATCCTGTCGATGTCCCAGTCCCACCAGGCGATCTCCAGCAAGGCTGCAATCGTATCACCGTCAAACCGCATCCTGCTGATTTGCGCGGGATTGCCCCTGACAATCGCGTAGTCCGGGATTTCTCCGCTTACAACCGCGCCGGCCGCAACGATCACACCGTTGCCAATCCGGGTACCGGGCAAAACGGTGGCCCCTTGTCCAATCCAAACATCATTGCCAACGACAGTGTCAGGGCCAGGGTCGGGCATGGACGGCGCGTCCGGGCCTGCGCCAGTAAAGATCATAAAAGGAAACGTCGAAAACCCATCATAGCGATGGTTCGCTGACGACGTGATGAACGTCACACCATCCGCCAACTGGCAGAATTTTCCGATACGCAGTTTTTCTGGCGAAAAGTCATAAAGGTAGGGTGCGAGATGGAACGCCCAATCATCGGGCGGCTTGTGCGCGCTGGCATACGTATAGTCGCCAATCTCGAACCGCGGATGATCAACAGCCGCGGAAAGAAAGACGGTGCCTTCATGTGCGTTGCCGTCAGGCAGAATAACCGGATTTCGGGTTTTGGGAGATGGAAAGGTCATGGGACATCCTTGTGCTGAATTTAGAAAAGGTCACAGCGCTGAATGATCCATGTCGGCCTCCGTTTGTTGGGTATTGGGTAACATAAGAGAGAGGATAGCAAAAGGCCGCCCCAAATGGAGCGGCCTTTTGTTTGTTTGGTCATGCGGTGGGTTGCACCCACCCTACGTAGGGTGGGTGCAACCCACGCGTGGTCCGATTACTCGACGATCTTCGACACAACGCCGGCGCCGACGGTGCGGCCGCCTTCGCGGATCGCAAAGCGCAGGCCGTCTTCCATCGCGATCGGTGCGATCAGCTCGACGTTGAACTTCAGGTTGTCGCCCGGCATCACCATTTCGGTGCCTTCGGGCAGAACAACTGTGCCGGTCACGTCAGTTGTCCGGAAGTAGAACTGTGGACGGTAGTTCGCGAAGAATGGTGTGTGACGACCACCCTCTTCTTTGGTCAGAATATAGGCTTCTGCCTCGAACTTTGTGTGCGGGTTCACGGAACCTGGCTTACACAGAACCTGACCACGCTCAACGCCCTCACGGTCAACACCGCGCAGCAGCGCGCCGATGTTGTCGCCAGCTTCACCACGGTCCAGCAGCTTGCGGAACATTTCAACGCCTGTGCAGGTCGTTTTTGTGGTGTCACGGATACCAACGATCGAGATTTCGTCGCCGACGTTGATCACGCCACGCTCGATACGGCCAGTCACAACAGTACCACGGCCAGAGATCGAGAACACGTCCTCGATTGGCATCAGGAACGGCAGGTCAACTGCACGGGCAGGTGTCGGGATGTATGTGTCGACAGCTTCCATCAGCTTGCGGATCGACTGCTCGCCGATTTCGGGATCACGCTCTTCCAGTGCGGCCAGAGCCGAACCCGGGATCACAGGAATGTCGTCGCCTGGGTACTCGTAAGAGGACAGCAGTTCACGGATTTCCATTTCAACCAGCTCGAGCAGCTCTTCGTCGTCAACCTGGTCAACCTTGTTCATGTAAACAACCATGTACGGGATACCAACCTGACGGCCGAGCAGGATGTGCTCGCGTGTCTGTGGCATTGGACCGTCGGCTGCGTTCACAACCAGGATCGCGCCGTCCATCTGGGCGGCACCGGTGATCATGTTCTTCACATAGTCAGCGTGGCCGGGGCAGTCGACGTGGGCGTAGTGACGGGACTCTGTCTCGTACTCAACGTGCGCTGTGGAGATCGTGATACCACGGGCTTTCTCTTCGGGTGCACCGTCAATCTGGTCATAGGCCTTGAAGTCACCAAAGTACTTCGTGATCGCCGCTGTCAGGGTCGTCTTGCCGTGGTCAACGTGGCCGATTGTGCCAATGTTTACGTGCGGCTTATTACGTTCAAACTTTGCCTTTGCCATTTTGCAGGGCCCTTAATTCTGAGGGGCCAAAAGCGGCCCGGTCCAACATCGCGGGCGATGTATTTGGAAATGGATGGGAAATCAAGTGGGGCAGTTACGATATCAGAAACGAAATGCAAATCAGTCAATCTGCATTTTGAACTATTGCGTCACCACGTCCGAGCCTGAAAGGCGCTAATTGATACCGTTCTCAACTTGTAGCGCCCGAATATACGAAACAATCGTCGCCACGTCAGCGCGCGTTAGCCCCTCAATTGCCGCCATATTCCCGAATGGCCAATGGTGCGCTTGGACGCCAAGTGCAACTGCTCTCTGAAACGCTTCATCGCCGTGGTGCGACGGTTCATAAATCTTATGAACCAAGGGAGGCGCCACGCCATCACGCCCCGCCGCATTGACGCCGTGACACACGACACAATTGGCTTCGAACGCAATCTGGCCCATCGCCTGCTGCTCGGTGAACGTCACTGGTATTGCGACCTCGACCAACGGGGCAGCCTCGGGTGTTGGCGTTGCGTCCGAGACGTTTGGCGCATTAACCGCAGCCGTCATCACGTAACCTCCGCCACCCGCAACCGCCAATGCAAACACACCGATTGCAACTTTGTTCATTCTCAGCACCATTCATTCGCTATTCCATTTGGGAGCAGGCTAGGTGCTTCCCGCACTGGAAGGTCAAACGATTAAATGAACCGGTTGTTCTTGGGGAAACCGTGTGGTGGCCGTTTACCGACACCCGCACGCGCAGCTTTCCAGTCGCTCATATCTGGTTCGGTGCGGGTTTTGCCGCCACCCATCTGCCATGACAGCCCATCATCCCAGGTGAATGTCGTGATGTCCGACAACCCGCCATCCAACTCAAGCATACCCTGCCGCCCAGCCGCCTTTTTGTACTTCTGGATACGCACGCCTTTGCCACGGTTCATCTCGGGCAATTCGCTGACTTCAAAGACCAGCAGCTTCGCGTTCTCGGACACCACCGCCACATGATCGCCCGCAACCCGGCGACAGACCTTGGCAACAGTATCCTTGACGTTCAGCACCTGCTTGCCGGTCCGCGTCTGCGCCAACACCTCTTCTTCGGGCACGATAAACCCGTTGCCCTCGGCCGAGGCAACCAGCAGCTTTTCACCCGGTTTGTGGATCAGGAAATCGATGATTTCGACGTCATTTGGCAAATCAATCATCAAGCGCAGTGGTTCACCCATGCCACGCCCGCCGGGCAGGTTGGCGGCACCGACCGTGTAGAACCGCCCATTTGCGCCAAAGACCAGCAATTTATCGGTGGTTTCGGCATGGAAGATAAAGCGTGGCCCGTCGCCGTCTTTGAATTTCAACTCGCGGGTCAGATCAATATGACCGGTCATCGCGCGCACCCAGCCCATTTCAGAACAAACCACAGTAATCGGCTCGCGCTCGATCATCGCCTCAAGCGGCACGTCAACGACCTCGGTGGCTTCGGAAAACTGCGTCCGGCGCGCCCCGCCTTCGCTATCGCGGCCAAAGATCTTGCGTGTCTCGCGCAGCTGTTCCGCGATCCGCGCCCATTGCAGATCCTCGCTCTCAAGCAGGTCTTCAATGCCTGCGCGCTCTTCCATCAAGGCATCACGCTCGGCAATCAGTTCCAGCTCTTCAAGGCGGCGCAAGCTGCGCAAGCGCATGTTCAGGATCGCCTCGGCCTGTACTTCCGTCAGCGAAATCTCCGGATCAGCGCCCGGCACGATCGGCGAGCGGTAGTCGACCTCAGAGGTGGCGCGGACATGATCCTGCCCCCAGTCTTCGATCATCAGCGCCTTTTTGGGGTCGTCGTCGTAACGAATAATATCAATCACGCGGTCCAGATTGAGGAAGGCGATAATAAAGCCTTCAAGCACCTCAAGCCGGTGGTCAATCTTTTCCAGACGGTATTTGCTCCGGCGGATCAGCACATCGCGGCGGTGATCCAGGAAGGCGCGCAGCACTTCCTTGAGCGAACACACCTTGGGTGTCAGCCCGTCGATCAGCACGTTCATGTTCAGACTAAAGCGCGTTTCCAGATCGGAATTGCGGAACAACATGCCCATCATGACCTCGGGATCGACGGTCTTGGCGCGGGGCTCCAGCACCACGCGGATATCTTCGGCGCTCTCGTCGCGGACATCGGCCAGCAGCGGCACTTTCTTGAGCTGGATGACTTCGGCGAGCTTTTCGATCAGTTTCGATTTCTGCACCTGATAGGGGATTTCGGTCACGACAATCTGCCATGTCCCACGGCCCAGATCCTCGACCTCCCATTTGGCGCGCAAACGGAAAGAACCGCGCCCAGTGCGATAGGCCTCGGCGATGTTTTCTTGGGGTTCGACAATCGTGCCGCCAGTCGGGAAATCCGGACCGGGAATGTAGTTCAGCAACGTATCATCGCGGGCATCGGGTGTTTTGATTAGATGCAGGCATGCATCAATCAACTCATGCAGGTTATGCGGAGGGATGTTCGTCGCCATACCCACAGCAATGCCGCTTGATCCGTTGGCAAGAAGGTTGGGGAATGTGGCCGGCAAGACGGAAGGCTCGGTCAGACGCCCGTCGTAGTTGTCGCGAAAATCAACGCTGTCCTCGGACAGCCCTTCCAGCAGCGCCTCGGCGGCGGCGGTCATCCGCGCCTCGGTGTAACGTGACGCAGCAGGGTTATCGCCGTCGATGTTGCCAAAGTTGCCCTGGCCATCAACCAGCGGGTAGCGGACGTTAAAGTCCTGCGCCAAACGCGCCATCGCGTCATAGATCGCAGCATCGCCGTGCGGGTGGAAATCACCCATCGTGTCGCCGCTGATCTTGGCGGATTTCAGGAACCCGCCCGTGGGCGACAAGCGCAGTCGCGACATGGCGTAAAGAATCCGGCGGTGCACCGGTTTCAGACCATCACGCGCATCGGGCAAAGCGCGGTGCATAATCGTGGACAACGCATAGGTCAGATACCGGTCGCCAATGGCGCGGCGGAGGCTTTCGGTTACATCGTTGGGCCCAAGGCCGGTATCGGTTTCATCATTCATGTCTATTGGTTTAGCGGGCCTCGATTCTGGCGTAAAGCGGCGAATAGGCACCCCGCGGCGCAATCTCGATTTACAACAGGCGTTCAATCGCCGTCACAGCGCACGGCCACTTGTCAGCCAGCATCGCGCGGTGCAAAGACAGCGCATGACACAGAAATCCATTTTGATCACAGGCTGTTCTTCGGGCATCGGGTATGACGTCGCATACGGCCTGCGCAATGCGGGCTGGCGTGTCTTTGCAAGTTGCCGCAAGACAGAAGACTGCGACCGCATGCGCAGCGAGGGTTTTGAAAGCCCGCGTATTGATTACGCTGACGCCGATAGCATCGTCACCGGCCTTGCCGAAACGCTTGAGGCAACGGGCGGCACGCTGGATGCGCTTTACAATAACGGCGCTTACGCCTGCCCCGGTGCGGTCGAAGATCTGCCGGTGGGTGCCCTGCGCGAAATTTTTGAAACCAACGTTTTTGGCTGGCATGAACTCACACGGCTGGTCATTCCCGTGATGCGCGCCCAAGGGCATGGGCGGATCATCAATTGCTCATCCGTCTTGGGGCTTGTTGCTCTGCGGTGGCGCGGCGCTTATGTCGCCACGAAACACGCGCTTGAAGGCCTGACGGATGTCCTGCGCATCGAAATGAGCGATACGCCGATCAAGGTGATCCTGATCGAACCGGGGCCCATCACTGCAAAAATCCGCGAAAACGCGATTCCGCATTTTGAAAAATGGATCGATTGGGAATCCTCGGCGCGGGCAGCACAATATGCGCAACTGCGCTCAAGGCTATACGAGGACAACGGGCCCGACCGGTTTGAACTGCCCCCAGCAGCCGTGACCAAGAAAATCCTGCACGCCCTGACCTCACCGCGCCCCAAGCCACGTTACTATGTCACGACCCCCACGTACCTCATGGGGATTTTACGGCGAGTATTGCCAACGCGGTTGCTTGATGCCGTGATTTTGCGGGCCTGAGGGTTTTCTTTCCGGCCTACCCTGCTACATGCGAGAAGAATTGAGGAAGGATCGAAGCAATGACCAATGACCCGCTTTTTTGGGCGATGTCTCTGTCGGTGCTGGTTGTGCTTGGCATTTTGTTGTGGGGCATTGGCAGCTTTGGCAAGGGCGGTGAGTATAATCGCAAGCACGCAAACAAGATCATGCGCTGGCGTATTGGTGCGCAATTGTTTGCGGTCGTGATGATCCTGATCTTTGTCTATTTGCGCGGTGGAGGAAACTAACCGATGGTCGTTCTTAACAAGATTTACACGAAAACGGGCGATTCAGGCGAAACGGCCCTTGGAAATGGCAGCCGTGTGGCGAAACACTCCATGCGGGTTACATCTTACGGCACCGTGGATGAAACAAACGCGACCGTCGGAATGGCGCGCCTGCACGCCACTGGCGATATGGATGCCCAGCTTGCGATGATCCAGAATGACCTTTTCGATCTTGGTGCGGACCTGTGCCGCCCCGATATGGAAAAGGACGCAGAGGCAGAATACCCCGTACTGCGCATGACCGATGCACAGGTGGCCCGCCTTGAAACCCAGATTGATGCGATGACCAAACAGGTCGAACCGCTGCGCAGCTTTATTCTGCCTGGTGGATCGGCGCTGGCCGCACATCTGCACCTTTGCCGCACCGTTTCGCGCCGCGCCGAGCGTCTGACAGTCGAATTGGCGACAATGGAGTCGGTTAATCCCGCAGCGGTCAAATACCTGAACCGGTTGTCTGACTGGTTCTTCCAGGCCTCACGCATCGCCAATAATAATGGCAATGATGATGTGCTTTGGGTGCCCGGCGCGAACCGCGGTTAATCTGCTATTAAAGCACACAGCAAACCCCGCCATCGGGGTTTGACCTTACGTTCACGTCAAGAACGTGGCGTCGGTGACTTCTTCCGCGTCGATTTTGCACTGTTTTCATGCGCCAGCGCAGGCTAACAACGGTGCGAGACGTAAACTAATCAGATTCTTGGGAGAGAAACGCAAATGAAGGTCCTCGTACCCGTCAAGCGCGTGATTGACTACAACGTGAAGGTTCGTGTGAAAGCGGACGGCTCCGGTGTTGATCTCGCGAACGTCAAAATGTCGATGAACCCGTTCGATGAAATCGCCGTGGAAGAGGCGATCCGTCTGCGCGAAGCAGGCAAGGCCGAAGAGATTGTCGCGGTTTCTATCGGCGTCAAGCAAAGCCAGGAAACACTGCGCACAGCGCTGGCGATGGGTGCTGACCGTGCGATCCTTGTGGTGGCGACAGATGACGTCCACACCGACATCGAACCGCTGGCCGTTGCGAAAATTCTTGCGGCTATCGTGAAAGAAGAAGAGCCGGGTCTGGTGCTTTGTGGCAAGCAAGCAATCGACAACGATATGAACGCCACGGGCCAGATGCTGTCGGCCCTGCTGGGCTGGTCACAGGCCACGTTCGCCTCTGAAGTTGATGTTGATGGCGACAGTGCGACCGTCACCCGCGAAGTGGATGGCGGCCTGCAGACGATCAAGGTGAAAATGCCAGCGATTGTGACTGTGGACCTGCGCCTGAACGAGCCGCGCTATGCGTCGCTTCCCAACATCATGAAGGCCAAGAAAAAGCCTTTGGATGAAAAGACGCCTGCCGATTACGGCGTTGATGTTGCACCGCGCCTCACAATCGTGAGCACCACAGAACCAGAGGCCCGCAAGGCCGGTATCATTGTGGGGTCGGTTGATGAACTTGTCGAGAAACTCAAAGAAGCGGGGGCTGTTTAATGGCTGTTCTTTTGATTGGTGAAGTCACTGACGGCGCATTGGCCGTTGATGCAACCGCAAAGGCCGTGTCTGCCGTAAAGGCGTTGGGCGAAGTCACCGTGCTTTGCGCGGGCGCATCGGCCAAAGCCGCAGCGGATGAGGCCGCAAAAATTGATGGCGTGTCCAAAGTGCTTTGCGCCGAAGACCCGGCCCTCGGTCACCGTTTGGCCGAACCCACGGCTGCCTTGATCGTGTCACTGGCGGGGGACTATACCCATATCGTGGCACCGGGCACGACGGATGCGAAAAACGTGATGCCACGCGTCGCGGCCCTTATGGATGCGATGATCATTTCTGAAGTGACCGCTGTTGTTGATGCCGATACATTCGAGCGCCCGATCTATGCAGGTAACGCAATCCAGACGGTCAAGTCATCTGACGCCAAGAAAGTCATGACGATCCGTACAGCCGGCTTCGATGCCGCTGGGATGGGTGGTTCCGCCTCCGTTGAAAGCATCGGTGCCGCTGGCAATCCGGGTCTGTCCGAGTGGATCGAGGACAAGGTTGCGGCCTCTGACCGTCCAGAGCTGACATCTGCGGGTGTTGTGGTGTCCGGTGGCCGCGGTGTCGGGTCGGAAGAGGACTTTGCCCTGATCGAAAAGCTGGCGGATAAGCTGAACGCCGCTGTGGGGGCATCCCGTGCTGCCGTTGATAGTGGCTATGCGCCAAATGACTGGCAGGTTGGCCAGACCGGTAAGGTGGTGGCACCTGATCTTTATGTCGCCGTCGGTATCTCGGGTGCGATCCAGCACCTTGCGGGCATGAAAGACAGCAAGATCATCGTCGCCATCAACAAAGATGAAGAAGCGCCGATCTTTCAGGTCGCTGACTTCGGTCTGGTGGCAGACCTCTTTGATGCGGTACCGGAACTGACCAGCAAGCTCTGATCCAGAGCGCGATTTTAGAAGAAGGGCCCCAGCAGTGCTGAGGGCCCTTTTTATATGGCATAGAGCTGATTTCTGATTGATTGAATCAGGGCTGTACCTGCTTCGACATGGCATTCGGCGCCCAGCATTTCTGACGCGGCTTTCGTCTGACTGGACGGAAAGAACATGCCACGTGACCCTTGGGAAAGGGCACGTTCCGTCGGGTTCACGACAACCACGTCTTTGACCAGCGGCCGCAGTTCATCAATCATCGAAGCCGTGACAAACAGGGGGTCGACCTGCAACTGACCGGGGCGGTCGGCCCAATGCTCATCTGTCATGGCGTCTTCAGAAAACCACAGCAGGATGGACCGTCGCCCTATCTGGCCCAGCATATTCCGCATGCGCGCCAACCACGCCTCGCGCAGCTCAAGCACGACAGTGTCAAACCGTTCCAGCGATGTGGCATGCAGCGCGCCCAGCATATGGCGCGTAAAGGAAAACTCTGAAAAATCGATCTCTTGATAAATTGCCTGCAAGACAGTCGAGGCGCGCAGGAATCGGTCGTTCCGCCGCGGATGGACCGAATAGAACCGGTTCGACAGGTAATTTGCCCCCATGATCTGCACCACGGTCAGTTCCGCCTCTTCGCAAATGCCCATCACCGTTGGGTCATTTACAAAGGCATCAATCCCCCCGTTCACGCAGCCAAAGTTCACACACGTCTGGCGCATCGCCTTTTCAACAAGGGTTGGAAACGGCTTTTCGATAAACTTGCCATAGGTTTCGGTGCCGCCGATGAAGGCAAGATATGGCAGGTCAAGCCGTTTACGGGGCCCACGAAACAACATCCGTGAATTTCCATAACGGCACGGTGAATACGAAAGTTCACCAGTTTCAATCGTTTCGTGTCTCATGGCTGCCGCCCCTTACTATCATCACCCAAGCGGCAGATTCGCCCAATTCTTTTGCGAATTTGCTAATGAGGGCATTTGTTAAAACTTTTACGCATTCGCCTGACTTGAAGCTGACCCCCGCAGGGGCCTATGGTGCAGCCAACCGGTGAAGGAATGATCATGACAATTGAGAAGGTAGGCATCGTTGGCGCAGGTCAGATGGGCAACGGCATTGCCCATGTCTTTGCCCTTGCGGACTATGAAGTGCTGATGACGGATATCAGCCAGGACGCGTTGAACGCCGCCGTTGCGTTGATTGAGCGCAATCTGGACCGTCAGGTCAGCAAGGATCTGATCACCGAAAGCCAGAAAACCGAGGCGATGAAGCGGATCGGAACGACACCGACGCTCACCGATTTGGGCAAGACCGACCTGATTATCGAAGCCGCGACCGAGCGCGAGACGATCAAGACCGCGATTTTCGAAGACCTTGTTCCGCACCTCAAGCCCGACACGATCCTGACGTCGAACACCTCGTCAATCTCGATCACGCGGCTGGCGTCGCGGACGGACCGGCCTGAGAAATTCATGGGTTTCCACTTTATGAACCCCGTGCCGATCATGCAGCTGGTCGAACTGATCCGCGGCATCGCGACCGATGAACCTACCTTCAAGGCCTGCCACGCCGTTGTGGAACGCTTGGGTAAAACATCTGCCACCGCCGAGGATTTTCCCGCCTTCATCGTCAACCGTATTCTGATGCCAATGATCAATGAGGCAATCTATACGCTTTATGAAGGCGTGGGGTCGGTGCAATCTATTGATACGTCACTCAAGCTGGGTGCGAACCATCCGATGGGGCCGCTGGAACTGGCCGATTTTATCGGTCTGGATACATGTCTGGCGATTATGAACGTGCTGCACGACGGTCTGGCCGATACCAAGTATCGCCCCTGCCCTTTGCTCACCAAATATGTCGAGGCAGGCTGGCTGGGCCGTAAATCGGAACGCGGGTTCTATGACTACCGCAGCGGCACGCCTGTACCCACGCGCTAGTCTTTCAGGTTCAGCGTCTGCGCGCGCATCCAATCCATGCAGGCGCGTTGATCGCCGAGCCGTTCTTTGACTTCATCGGCATCAAACGGATGGCCAATAATCGGCTTTTGCGGTTTGCCGCAAGCGCGGACGATTTCATAAATCAAAAGGCTCTGGCGCAGCGTGGGCGATATGCGGTTGGCCATCTGATACCAGCGCGAATTCGCGCCCGGAAAGAAAAGCGGCACGACACGCGCGCCCGACATGCGGATCATTTTGGCGGTGAAGAGGTTCCATTCTTTCTCGACCATCGGACCGAAAAACGAATTGGATGATGCAACGACGCCAGACGGAAAGACCGCGACAACACCGCCAGCGTTCAAATGCGCCATGGCTTGCTTGCGCATTTCAACCATCTTTGCCTGTGCATCTTTCTCATGTGGAAAGGGAACAGGGATCAGGAATTTACCGGCATCTTCGTCAATATCAGTCAGGAACGCGCGGGTCAGAATACGGTAGTCGCTGCGCACGCGCCCGATCAGATCCGCAAAGATCATCCCGTCCACCAACCCATGCGGGTGGTTTGCGACAACAACAACGGGGCCAGTTTTTGGAATACGATCAAGCTGCTCTTGCGGCGTTATCAGATCAATCCCCATCACATCCAGTGCACCGCGCCAGAACGCTTGGCCATGATATTTGCCGCGTTTTTCAAATTCGCGGACCATGCGGATAATCTTGATCTTGCCCGTCAGCCATTCAATCGTCTTGATAACCGCCCGCCTTACGGGGCTGTCAAACGTATCCGAATAGGTCAGCGCCCGACGGTTATAAACACGCGGGGCGGGCTCTGAGGCGGAGGGCTGTGCAGGGGTCTTGGGGGTCGTATCGGTCAATGCACTTGTCCTATGCGATCCTTGGATCCATCAGTCGCCTTCACCAAATTTATCGGCAACCAGATTTTCGATAGCCGCAGCGAGTTCTTTCTCCTGCGGTCCACGGGTTTCCACGTCAATAAAGGTTCCGATAGAGGCTGCCAACATCAAAAGCCCCATGATGCTGTCACCGCTGGTACGTTCGCCGTCCTTGCTGACGGTGGCTTCTGCATCAAAGCTTTCGACAACTTCGACCAATTTGGCCGAGGCGCGCGCGTGCAATCCTTTAATGTTTTCAATCTTCAATCGCATCTGGGTCATTGGGGCAGACCACCATTGTGACTGTTGATGTATTTATGGGCGGCGGCGATGGCCGCTTCGACCGCATCAGGCACGCTGCCTTTGCGGGATTTCGCGAGCTTGATCAACATCGGCAGGTTCGCACCATAAAGGATACGGCGGTTTTCCGGGCGACAGGCCTTGAGCGAAAGATTGGTAGGCGAGCCACCGAACATATCCGTGACAATCACAACCCCGTCACCGGTATCGACATCATCCGCCGCTTCGCAGATTTCAGCTTGTTTTGCAGCGCGGTCATCCTCGGGGCCGATCGCAATGCTCACCATGCCGGGCTGCGGTCCCACCACATGCTCGACCGCGGCGTGGTATTCCTGCGCCAACCCTCCATGCGCCACAATGACGATACCAATCAAACTGCGTCTTCCCTATTCCCTTGCGCCTCGCGCCGCTCTAGTTCGCGATGTCGTTTAGACACATGCCAACCGTCTTGTGCAAGGGCCTCTGCGAGCCGTTCTGTCATTGCAACCGAGCGGTGTTTACCCCCCGTACAGCCAAACCCGATTGAAAGATGTGCTTTGCCCTCGTCCTTATGTGCGGGCAGCAGCAAATCAACGAGGCCTTTGACCTGCGCAAAAAACGGCGAAAAACGCGGATCAGCAGCCACATAGGCAGCCACTGCAGGATCGCGGCCATCAAGGGCGCGCAGGTCTTCTTCCCAATGGGGGTTTCGTAAGAAACGGCAATCAATCACGATATCCATACCGCGCGGTAGACCACGTTTGTAGGAAAAGGAATGTAACGTCACGCCAAGCTTGGCACCGCCCTCGCCCGTTTTGAACCACCGCTCAACTTCCGCCTTGGCCTCATGCGGCGACATGCCTGTCGTATCGATCAGCACATCGGCACGCGCGCGGACGGGTATCAGCAATTCCCGCTCGGCCTGAATACCAGCAAGCGGCGGGCCGCCCGGTGCCAGAGGGTGCCGCCGTCGCGTCTCGGAATAGCGGCGCACGAGCTCTTCCTCGTCAGCATCCATATAGAGAACTTGCGCCGGAAATTGGCCCTTCCCCGTCAGCCGGTCAATCGTATCGATCAGCGCGCTGATGCTGAAATCGCGGTTGCGGACATCAATGCCCAAGGCAAGCGGCCGCACAGGCGGTGGACCATCCAGCAAGCGCGGCAAAAGAGACAAAGGCAGGTTGTCGATCACCTCATAGCCCAGATCCTCGAGCGCGTTGATCGCCGTGGAGCGGCCGGCACCGGATGGACCGGTCACCAAGACCACCACAGGGGCCTGATCTTCTTGGGCTGCGCCCGTCTCGGTCATCTGTCGCTCCAACCGGATTTGAGAATTTGCAGAATTGCTGGAGCAAAGTGTGGCGCATCAACGCGACAGATCAAGGGGACATCGTGCCCCAGCACTTCAAAAGACCGTTGCACGGGCAGGCGCGCTGTTTCGGATTGATCAAGGTCCACCGCCAGCACCACTTTTGCGCGGGCCTGAACCTCTGCGTTCAGAATGCCGACACCGCGCGCTTCAATCAGTCCTTTGATCGTCTCCGGAGCCTGCGCGAAGACAGCGCCATTTTCCAATGTGACACGCACACCATCATCCGCGACAAGCTTGCAACCCAGTGCCATCAACTGCAGGCCCAAAGCAGATTTGCCCGAACCGGATTTTCCAGTGATGACAACACCACGATCAGCCCATGCCACACAGGTCGCGTGCAGAGTGTGGGATGCTGACATGATGTATAACCTTAGATTGGCAGACCAACGACAAAACGGGCACCCAACGGCTCAGAGGTTGGGTCGGCATCGGTAGGTCGGATATTCTCGGCCCAGATTGCACCGCCATGCGCCTCAACGATCTGCTTGGAAATCGCCAGACCAAGGCCGGAATTATTGCCAAATTGCCCTTCGGGACGTTCCGAATAGAAGCGTTGGAAAATCTTGGTCAGCGCATCATCGGGAATACCGGGGCCAGTATCTTCGACCACAACCAGCACACGGTTCTGACGGGTACGCGCCCAGATGCGGATTGCATCGCCTTTATCACAGAACGAAATCGCATTCGTGATCAGATTGACAAAGACCTGCGCCATCCGCCCTTCGAGGCCTTGGACCATAAGGGTCCCCTCTGGCAGGTCGGTGACGAAATCAACGCCGCGCAGCTGCGCGTCTTTGCCCAGGAATTCACCGATATTCCCCAGCATCTTGATCAAATCAAAGGATTCTTCCTCTTCCTTCACAAGCTCACTGTCGAGGCGTGAGGCGTTCGAGATATCGCTAACGAGCCGGTCCAACCGCTTCACATCGTGTTCAATGACTTCAAGCAAGCGCTCGCGCTGGTCTTCACGCTTGGCCACGCGCATCGTGCCCACGGCAGAGCGCAAAGAGGCCAAAGGGTTTTTGATTTCATGCGCCACATCTGCGGCAAATTGCTCGTTCCCCTCGATCCGTTCGTAAAGGGCCGACACCATGCTGCGCAGGGCCGCAGACAAACGGCCAATTTCATCAGGGCGTCCGCTTAGATCCGGGATACGGACACGGCCGGGGGACATTTTGCGTGCGTTCTTTTCCTGACTTGCCTCTGCAGCGGTGGCCAGTTGCGCCAAAGGATTGGCGATGGTGGAGGCCAGAACCAAACTCAGGCCGACACTGACCAGAATACCAACGAAGAACAGGCGCAGGAACTGTTCGCGTTCGCGGCGCACAAGGCTGTCAACCTCACCGGCGGCGGTTGTCACAGCGATCACCCCGACAGCCACATCGTTGCGCATGATGGGCGTTGTCACGATAAAACTTGTCGCGCCGTTGATTTCTGACGCTTCCAACTGGGTGCCGTTCGCGATTGCATCACGCACATTCTCTTGTGACAGCCTGATGAGGGCGGCTTCTTCACTGGCGTCCTCTTGTCCAAACGATCCAAGGCTGACCAAGCCATCCCAAAGCGAAACAAGGAAATCCAGAATGAACGTCCCGCCAGTTTGCGCTTCAAGCTCGGCAATTTGCGCTTGATTAAGACTGCCACTCGCGCGCGCGACCAGCGTCGTATCTGGCGCAAAGACCGACACTTCGACGCCGCCACGCAGGTTCAGCCCCTCAAGCGTAGCCGTCGGATTGATGCCGTCTGCAGTGACAAGGTTCACGGGCGCTATTCTGGGCAGTTGTCCCTCAAAAACATCCGCGATCAACTGCGCTTCGTTAATCAATCCATTAGCACGTTGAAACGCAAGGCTGTCACGCGACGGGCTGAGATACAGCACGCCAGAGATCAGCAGGATCAAGGCAATCAGGTTGAAGGTAATGATTTTGCGCGCGATCGGAGAACGCCGCAGCGCAAACAAACGGCCACCGGGGATTTCGTCGACCGCGATCTCTTCGGTGACAAAGTCCGGATCAACCCAATCATCGCCGAGCACAAGATCAGGCGTACGCGCTGCTGCGCGCACGGACTTGAGGTCACGTACGTCAATTTTGGGTGAAGCCGTCATGGCTTACTCTTCGTTGTAGCGGTACCCGATTCCATAAAGGGTCTCGATCGCAGAGAACTCGTCATCTGTATTACGCATCTTCTTCCGCAGCCGCTTGATGTGGCTGTCGATCGTACGATCGTCCACGTAAACTTGGTCATCATAGGCCACATCCATCAGCTGATCGCGGCTTTTGACAAAGCCGGGTCGCTGGGCCAGCGCCTGCAACAACAAGAATTCCGTTACCGTTAGGGATACGTCTCTCCCTTTCCATTTCACTGCGTGACGGAGCGGATCCATCACCAACTCACCTCGGACCATGACTTTGGTGTCCTCGGTTTCCTCAATCTCTTCGCCCGCGATCGCATCTTGTCTCCGCAAGAGCGCCCGGATTCGTTCAACAAGTAAACGCTGAGAAAATGGCTTTTTTACGTAATCGTCCGCGCCCATGCGCAGACCCAGAACTTCGTCGATCTCGTCGTCTTTAGAAGTCAGGAAAATAACGGGCATGGAGGTCTTTTGTCGCAGTCTTTGCAACAAATCCATTCCGTCCATCCGTGGCATTTTGATGTCCAAAACAGCCATGTCTGGCATCCGTTTGTTGAAAGCCTCGAGCGCCGAGAGCCCGTCATTATAGGTCTCAACCTCGAAACCTTCGGCCTCTAGTGTCATGGCAACGGACGTGAGGATGTTCCTGTCATCGTCTACAAGTGCAATTCTCGACATGTTGGAAACCCTTCTTTCGATATGCTCGGCGCTCTTGAAGGCGCTGCCTGAGACTTTTCAACGTTTTACCTAAGCGAATCAACACTTAACTGATCCAATGCCACGAAAATGCCTTATTTGAGTTACTTTTGCCGACAATCCCGAAATTACACCGCCGTATTCAGGCTTTATTCTGCCTAGGGCCGACATTGGTTGCGCTAACATCGCATTGGTTGCGCTAACGATGTTAAACTGGGGTATCGGCCTTCGAAAACTTGGTGCTATGGAGAAGCATCGCTAGCCACGTCGGCCATTTCAAAAAGGAGCGAACCCATGGACCAAGGTACGGTCAACCCGTCGATGAAACTTGAGGATCAAGGCATCACAGGGCTGGGTTATGTCTATTACAACCGCTCTGAAGCCGAACTGCACGACGCGGCTGTTGCTGCGGGTGAAGGTGTGACAGGCAAAGGCGGGACACTCCTTGTTACCACCGGCAAGCACACCGGTCGCTCACCAAAAGACAAATTCGTCGTCAAGACAGAAGGCGTCGTTGATACAATCTGGTGGGAAAACAATCCGCCAATGGATCCAGCCAAGTTTGATGTCCTCTATGCTGATATGCTGGAGCACATGAAGGGCGGCACCTACAACGTGCAGGATCTCTTTGGTGGTGCGGACCCCGCCCATCGGCTTGATGTGCGTGTTGTGACCGAACTCGCTTGGCATGGTCTCTTCATCCGGCACCTTCTGCGCCGCCCAGACGCTGCAGAGCTGGAAAGCTTTGTGCCGGACTTCACCGTCGTCAACTGCCCCACTTTCAAGGCTGACCCCGAAAAGCACGGGTGCCGGTCCGAGACAGTGATTGCGATGAATTTCGAAAAGAAGCTGATCCTGATCGGCGGCACCGAATACGCTGGCGAAAACAAGAAATCTGTTTTCACACTGCTCAACTATCTGCTGCCTGAAAAGGGCATCATGCCGATGCACTGCTCGGCAAACCATGCCCCCGGAAACCCAGTGGACACCGCCGTCTTCTTTGGCCTTTCGGGCACCGGCAAGACAACCCTTTCCGCTGACCCGACACGGGTTCTGATCGGCGATGACGAACACGGCTGGTCCGAGCGTGGCACCTTCAACTTCGAAGGCGGCTGCTATGCCAAGACAATCGGCCTCGACCCCGAAGCAGAGCCAGAAATCTACGCCACCTGTTCCATGCCGCATACGGTGATCGAGAACATGGTATTCGATCCGGAAACTCTGGAACTGGATTTCGAAGACGATAGCCTGACGGCGAATATGCGCTGTGCCTATCCTCTGAACTACATCTCCAACGCCTCGGAAACAGCGTTGGGTGGACACCCCAAGAACATCATCATGCTGACCTGCGATGCTTTCGGCGTGCTGCCTCCCATCGCACGTCTGACACCGGCGCAGGCCATGTACCACTTCCTGTCCGGTTTCACCTCCAAGGTCGCCGGCACCGAGCGTGGCGTGACCGAGCCTGAACCCACATTCAGCACCTGCTTTGGCGCGCCTTTCATGCCACGCCGCCCGGAGGTTTATGGCAACCTGTTGCGCTCCAAGATCGCAAGCCATGGTGCGACCTGCTGGCTGGTGAACACCGGCTGGACGGGTGGTGCCTACGGAACAGGGTCGCGGATGCCAATCAAAGCGACACGTGCGCTGCTGTCGGCCGCACTTGATGGTACCTTGATCGAAAGCACCTTCCGCAAGGACGTTAACTTTGGGTTTGAAGTGCCAATTTCAGTGGATGGCGTCGATGACACACTGCTGAACCCGCGCGATACTTGGGCCGATAAAGCGGCCTATGACGCACAAGCCGCAAAGCTGGTTGCGATGTTTAGCGACAACTTTGAGAAATACGTGCCGTATATTGATGACGACGTCAAAGCTGCAGCGATCGGATAATGTGACGTAAGGTGGATCTTGATCCACCTTACCGCTCTCCTAGCCCATCAGGCCGCGTCGGATCAGATTGACGCCTGCAATAATTAGCACCCAAAGGGTGACACGGCGAAATCGCTCTTGGTCAAACCGGTCACCCAATCGAAACCCCAGCCACATGCCTAAAAGCGCAGGCGGGACGAGTGCGGCTGAGAATACCCATGTCTGCGCATTCAGGATGCCTGATTGCAAATGCCCCAGCAAAAGCATCACCGAACCCAGCCCATAGATCACACCCTGTACTGACATCTGGCTTGCCCGTGGTGTGTTCAATGCAAGAAGATACAGCACCGTGGGCGGACCCCATGTGCCCGCCAGCCCTCCAAGGGTTCCAGCCAGCGCACCCGCAGCCCATTCAAAGGGTCGCCGCCAGCGCGGCGTAATCTGCGGCCGCCAGCCGATCAGTTGAATGCAGCACAAGCCGACAACGGGCACACCCAGCACGATATACATGACATCACCCGGAATGCTGCGCACAAATTGCGCTGATATAAGGATCATCACACAAACCACGAGCACATAGCGCCAGTGCTCTTTGAGGGACACTTGCGCATTCCCAAAACCCGAGCGCGCCACCTGTAAGCCGTTACTGATCACAATCGGAATCACA
This sequence comes from uncultured Alphaproteobacteria bacterium, assembly GCA_942490805.1. Lineage (GTDB taxonomy): Bacteria > Pseudomonadota > Alphaproteobacteria > Rhodobacterales > Rhodobacteraceae > Yoonia. The sequence goes on from CALNYU010000007.1 coordinate 242,451, forward strand.
ATTCCTGCAACGACCAGCTCTGGCGGGATCAGAATGCCCATGCCCGAAATCATGATCAGCGGCATGGCGAACCCAACGGCACCTTTGACAAATCCACCCAGCATCGTCACAGCACAGGCAAAGACGAAAATCAGAGGTGTGAGCAGAGGCGAGAATTCCAGCATATGCTCTCTTACGACATTCGCTGATGCATGCCAGCATGAAATTACCTGCGACACTTTTGTGCGCGTGATGATATGTTTGTGAATAATTATTGCGCTGCAACTGCAAAATGATTATCTCTGCACCTGCAAATTGAACGGAGTCGAAAAATGCCGCATGATGGTCAGGATATGACGTTGAACCAAAGCCCAATTCTGGCCGATCTGACGGTGCTCACCGCCGCCGCCCTTCCTGCGGTCGAAGATGTCCTTGGCCGCGCCAAAGACGCTGTGCGTGCGATCGTGACAGACGGCGATCGCATCTCCGGCAAGCTGATCGAAGAAAACCAGACCGCCGCCCACGGCCTCGCGTGGCTCGCGACATACGCCCAGTCTTTGCAGCAGATGCAGAAATGGGCCGAGCGCCTGCAGGCTGACGGCAAATTCGGTGAAGTCGAACAATTGATCCACCAGATCGCCTTTGGCGAATATCTGGCCCAGATCACCGGCGGCATCCCGATGAGCCAAGGCGAAATCCTGCGCTTACATGACATCGGCCTGACCGCGGCCGACACCGCCCCTTTGATGCAGCCCGAAATCATGACGCTGATCCAATCCGGCAACACCCAATCCGCCCGCATGCGGCTTGTCACGCTGATGGAAGAGCAATCCGCAAATATCACCGTCGGCGCCTCTGGCCTTGATGACGAGCTTGAGATGATCCGCGAGCAGTTCCGCCGTTTCAGCATTGACCGTATTGAGCCCCACGCCCACGACTGGCACCTCAAAGACGAACTGATCCCATTGGAAATCATCGACGAGATGGCCGAAATGGGCGTCTTTGGCCTAACGATCCCCGAGGAATACGGCGGTTTTGGTCTGTCGAAAGCCTCCATGTGTGTGGTGTCCGAGGAACTCTCGCGCGGTTATATCGGCGTTGGTTCACTGGGCACGCGATCCGAAATCGCGGCAGAGCTGATCCTTTGTGGCGGCACCGAAGAGCAAAAGCAAAAGTGGCTTCCGGGCCTCGCCTCGGCGGAAACGCTGCCAACGGCGGTCTTTACCGAACCCAACACCGGTTCCGACCTTGGCAGCCTGCGCACCCGTGCCGTCAAAAAAGGCGATGATTGGGAAGTGACCGGCAACAAGACCTGGATCACACATGCGTCCCGCACTCATGTGATGACACTACTGGCGCGCACCGATCCCGACACAACCGATTATCGTGGCCTGTCCATGTTCTTGGCCGAAAAAACCCCCGGCACCGATGAGGCCCCCTTCCCCACCCCCGGCATGACCGGTGGCGAGATCGAGGTGCTGGGCTATCGCGGCATGAAGGAATACGAACTGGCGTTTGATGGCTTTGCGGTCAAAGGTGAAAACCTACTGGGTGGCGAAACCGGCAAAGGCTTTAAGCAGCTGATGCAGACTTTTGAGTCCGCGCGCATCCAGACCGCCGCACGTGCCGTCGGCGTTGCCCAATCCGCGCTTGATGTGGGCATGCAATACGCCCAGGACCGCAAGCAGTTCGGCAAGGCTCTGATTAATTTCCCCCGTGTCGGCGGCAAACTGGCCATGATGGCGGTCGAGATCATGATTGCGCGGCAGCTGACCTATTTTAGCGCCCATGAAAAAGATAACGACCGACGTTGCGATCTTGAAGCGGGGATGGCCAAACTGCTTGGCGCGCGCATTGCATGGGCTTGCGCCGACAACGCACTGCAAATCCACGGCGGCAATGGCTTCGCGCTAGAATATAAGGTCAGCCGCATTCTATGCGATGCGCGCATCCTGAACATCTTTGAAGGTGCAGCAGAGATTCAGGCCCAAGTGATCGCACGGCGCTTGCTGGATTAAGTTGCCTTTGCCGCGCCCTCCGCTAACTTGGTGGAGGGTGATGCAAAGGAACCCCAAGTGCCCCAAACCGTCCTGCTAACCGGCGCTTCCGGTTATATTGCCAAACACATCGCACTGCAGCTTCTTGAGGCGGGCTATCATGTGCGTGGCACGGTCCGCAGTCTATCACGCGCGGCAGAGGTGACAGAGGCCGTCCGCCCGCACCTCAGCGACCCAGAGACTCTCGATGAAAGGCTCTCTTTCGTGGCCTTGGATCTTATGTCAGACGACGGCTGGGATGCCGCGATGACAGGCGTTGATGTGGTGATGCATACCGCATCGCCCTTCCCGCTGACCCAACCCAAGAACGAGGATGATCTGATCCGCCCCGCCGTGGACGGTGCCTTGCGAGCACTACGCGCCGCCCACAAGGCTGGTGTGACGCGGGTGATCCTGACCTCCTCCACCGCCGCCATCAGTGGATCGGCATTGCCGGCAGGCGATAGCTCTTTTGACGAAACAAACTGGACCGATCCAACCGATCCAGACACCTCTGCCTACACGCGCTCCAAAACACTGGCCGAGCAAGCGGCGTGGGATTTTGTGCGCGATACAGCGCCTGAAATGCAGCTGACAGTAGTCAACCCCGGCTTTGTGATCGGCGCACCGCTGGACAAAAAATTTGGCACCTCCATCCGCGTCATCGAACGGATTGTACGGGCCAAAGACCCGATGTTGCCGAACTATGGGTTCTTCACAGTCGATATCCGTGATGTGGCCGAGATGCATGTGACCGCGATCGCCAAGCCGCAAACATATGGCCAGCGCATCATGACAGTCGATAAATTCATGACCTTCGCGGATTTGGCACAGGCGATCAAAGCAGCCTATCCTGATCGCAAGATTATCACGCGCGTCGCGCCAGATTTCGTCGTGCGTTTCTTGGGGTTCTTCGATCCGGCCATCAAGTCCATTGTGCCCGGCCTTGGCCGCGTGGACAAATTGGACAATGCCCGCGCTTTGAAAACTCTGGGACGCGGGATGCGGCAGGGGCACAAAGCCGCGATTGATACGGCCACTTATCTGATCGACAACAAACTGGTCTAGGCGCGCGCGATAGCGTCAACCAAGCGCCCACGGGCAACGGGCAACGGGCGGTCACCAAGACTTTTGATCAAACGGTGCTCAATAAAATAGCCCGTCGTGCCCAGCGCCTTGACGATCTGATCATTGGACGCATCGCCCTTGCCCGCCAAGACCGGCGGAAGGGGCAACATGCGATCCGCCCATTCCCCCGCCGCTTCGCGACTAACAGCGCGGCCCGATTTCGGAGAGACATAGATCAAATCCTCGTTTACCCCGCGCACCGCGCAGGCGGATAGATCAAGCCCGAAACCCATCTCCTCCAGCAGCGCCTGTTCCCAGCGCAGATAGGCCAAAGGCCAAACCTCCGACTGCCCCAGCAAGTCCAGCAAAGCAATCGTGCGGTCATAAAGCGGTCCATGCGCCTCGCGTTCTGGCAGGACCATCGTCAGCAAACCACACACAGCGTTCAACCCTGCCAAAGCAAGGCGATCCCCCATCGCTGTCGCGGCGCGGCTGCGGATTGGCTCAACGGTGAAACTTCCGAGATGACTTTCGAGGCGGGCTTTCCAAGCCACTGACAACTGCGCCCCTGGCTGTAGGACTGGCGCGATTTTGCGGCTTGCCCCCCCGCGCACAACGCCTGCGTGGCGCCCGTGCAAGGCGCTAAAGACCTCAATGATAACACCGTTCTCGCCGAAAGGGCGGCTTGAGAGTAGCGCTGCCTCTGAATGCCACTCAATCATTTTGATACGTCCGAGCCATACGCTTATAACAGACCGATCGCACTTTACTTGCAAGTGGCAGTCCAAGCTGCAACGGCCGATGCCTCCGGCGGGAGTTTTTAGGGCAAGATGATAAGGAATTATTCACCAATATAGTGGAAGTTCGTTTTGCGGGCCGGGTCTGGAGAGGCGAAGCCCGTGCAAGGTGATGAGCAACGCTCATGACACGGGGCAAGGTGGTGCATATCATCTTGCCCTAAAAACTCCCGCCGGAGGCATAAAAGTTACTCAAGACCCGGCTCATCCAAAAGATGCCTGCCCTGCTTGTCCTCCACCTCGATCACCCAGAGATCAGGATCAAAGCCGCGTTGTTTGACGATCGAGGCGTCAACATCGGCCTCATCGCCCTCAACCAGCACCATCCATTTGCGTTCACCCGTCATCAGATCAAAACTGCGCTGATAACAGCTGGACTTACCATCCAGCGTGTTGAGCTTGATCAAAACAGCGCCCGCCGTGCTGTCACCGCGCTGCACCACAAAGGCTGGAATTTCTGAAAGGCGCAACCGTGTCAGATACGCCGAAACCCAAATATCGGCGGTCAGCTTCAAGCGTTGCCGTCTTTGAAATCAAGGCCCATCTCGGAATACCGCTCGGCGTCTTCCAACCAATTGGGCCGGACTTTGACCTTTACGAACAGATGCACGCGACGGCCCAGGAATTCTTCCAGTTCCATCCGCGCGGCCTGACTAATGGCCTTCACGGTCTCACCGCCTTTGCCTAGCACGATGCCTTTATGTCCGTCACGGGCGACATAGATCAGCTGGTCGATACGCGCCGATCCATCCGGGCGTTCTTCCCAATTTTCGGTCTCAACCGTCAGCTCGTAGGGCAATTCCTGATGCAAACGCAGCGTCAGCTTTTCGCGGGTCATCTCGGCGGCGATCATGCGCATGGGCAGGTCGGCAATCTGGTCTTCGGGGTAAAGGTATGGGCCCTCGGGCACCTGCGTGACCAACCAATCGCGCAAGGCATCGCAACCATGGCCACGCTCGGCCGAGATCATAAACGTCTCAGCAAAAGGAAACGCCTCGTTCATCTCTTTGGTCAGCGCCAGCAGCACTTCGGATTTCACCTTGTCGATCTTGTTGATCGCAAGCGCCACAGGCGATTTGCCCGACCGTTCGGACAGGGTTTCCAGAATCGCCTTTACACCTGACGTGACACCGCGATGCGCTTCGATCATCAAGACCACAACATCGGCATCCGCAGCACCGCCCCAAGCAGCCGCCACCATCGCCCGATCAAGGCGGCGGCGTGGTTTGAACAGGCCGGGTGTATCAATGAAGATCAACTGGGCATTTTCCGCCATCGCCACGCCACGGATACGCGCGCGGGTGGTTTGCACCTTATGGGTGACGATCGACACTTTCGCGCCGACCATGCGGTTCAGCAACGTCGATTTCCCGGCGTTTGGTTCCCCGATCAGGGCAACAAAACCGGCTTTGGTTGGGGCGTCAGTCATCTATCGACTTTCTTTAAAAGAGCGCTTGCCGCCGCTTGTTCAGCGTGGCGTTTTGATCCGGCGGTGGCCTGCTCGGACGGGCCAGAGGCCAAGCGGACTTCAATGGTAAACACAGGCTGGTGGTCAGGTCCAGTGCGGTCCACTTCGATATATTGCGGCGGCACTTCACCACGGGCCTGCGCCCATTCCTGCAAGGCGGTTTTCGCATCACGTGCATCATCGGCGACGTTATGGATGCGGTCACCCCAAAGGCGCAGGATCGCAGCGCGCGCAGCGTCAAAGCCACCGTCCTGATAGATCGCGGCGATCACCGCCTCCATCGCATCAGCGAGCAGCGCCTCTTTGCGGCGTCCACCCGATTTCATCTCGGAGCGGCCCAGTTTGAGCACGGCACCCAGATCAATATGGCGCGCGACATCGGCACAGGCTTCACGGCGTACCAGCGCATTGTACCGTGGGGCCAGCAGGCCCTCGGGCGCGGAAGGATCCGCCTCTAAAAGCGCCTCGGCCATCACAAGGCCCAAGACCCGGTCGCCCAAGAATTCAAGCCGCTGGTTGTCATCCCGATGCGGGCTGACGATGGACGAATGGGTCACCGCGCGAATCAGGGTCTCGGGCTTTTGAAAGCTGTACCCCAGCCTTTTTGAGAAGGCGTTCAATTCGGCTGAGAGCTTCAATCGAGCGCCTTGAAGAAACGGTCAGAGCGCCATGTCCAGAAAGCGAACATAGACCGACCCGCAGATGAGAACATCACCCGATCAGCGCGACCAACGATATCCTTGCGCTCCACAAAGCCGACACCGTTTGCAGCCTGCGCTACACGGCTATCGGTCGAGTTATCGCGGTTATCACCCATGAAGAAGAACTGCCCTTCTGGCACTGTGAAGACACCGGTGTTGTCTGTCGGCCGTGGTCCAATATCCAAAATTGCGTGGCTGACGCCGTTGGGCAGTGTCTCGATCGAGCGGTTCTTTTCACAGACTGCCCCGAATCCCACCGGAGCGTTCGCACATTGCGGGCGCAAACCAAGCGGGCCTTGCGGTTCCATGATTTCGGTAAAGACGCCTGCAGGCTCTACCTGGACGGGCACATCATTGATCTGCAACACACCGCCGATCATCTGAATGCGGTCACCGGGGACGCCAATCAGACGCTTGATGAAATCACGGCCATCAACGGGGTGCCGGAACACAACAATATCGCCGCGCTCGGGATCAGACCCGAAAATCCGGTCGTCGCGGTCCTCAATAAAGCCACAGAAATCATCGGCGCCGATATCAACGCCAAGCCCCTGAATACGGATCGAAGGGCAAGACGCGTAAGAATAACCATAGGCCATCTTATTGACGAACAGGAAGTCACCAATCAGCAGCGTGTCTTTCATTGATCCCGATGGAATCCAGAAAGGCTGAAAAAAGAGGGTGCGAAAAATGCCCGCGATCACAAGTGCCCAGAACACTGTTTTCACTGTATCGATAAGCCAGGCGATAAATCCTGTTTTCTCGGCCATTTCCTGATCCTTGCTCTAGGTTTGTGGCTACATGAGCCTGTGGGCCTGCCCTGTCAAGCGATGGGGCGCGCCTCGATCACCACAAAGGCCTGCGCCCATGGGTGATCGTCGGTTAAAGTCACGTGAATGATGGCCTCATGGCCTTCGGGGGTCATCTGGTCCAACCGCTCTTTGGCCCAACCGGTCACCGCCATCACGGGTTGGCCCGTGCGCAAATTGGACACGGCCATATCTTTCCACGAAATCCCCATGCGCAATCCGGTGCCAAGCGCCTTTGAGCAGGCCTCTTTCGCGGCCCAGCGTTTGGCATAGGTGCCCGCCACGTCTTTGCGGCGTTCGGCTTTGTGCTGTTCAATCTCGGTGAAGACGCGATCGCGGAAACGGTCACCGAAGCGGTCCAAAGTGCCCTGGATCCGTTCGATATTCGCCAGATCAGTGCCAATGCCCAAGATCATGCGCCGTCCTTTGATGCGTAGATATGCGCAACGCGCTCTTCTTGAACGCCGCCCAAGAAATCAAAGGCTCCGTCACAGGCAGCGTGAAAATCTGAAATCTTCAGCCTCGGAAACCGGAAATACGCATCGGCGATATTGTCCTGCTGCGCCGCAAAGATCACCCGACCGATGCCCGCCCAGCGCATCGTTGCCAAACACATCTCGCAGGGCTGGCAGGACGCAAGAAGTGTCGCACCTGACAAATCCCGATCACCGGCGGCCTTTGCGGCTCGCGCAATCGCTACGACTTCAGCGTGGCGACTGGGATCGTCGCTGTCGCTGACTTCGTTGCGGGCAGTTGCAATGACTTCGCCGTCGAGCACGACGGCTGCGGTGAAAACGATGTCATGCCCCGCCTCATGCAAATCGCAGGCATGATCTGTCACGCCGCGCATCGCGTCCCGTTCCGACGCAGTCATGGTAATCTGCTTGGCGGTCACGCCCGCGCCTCATCCATGATCCGGCGCATCTCTGCGATGGCAGGGCCCAATCCGCGAAAGATCGCTTCACCGATGATAAAATGCCCGATGTTCAGCTCCATCACCTGTGGCAGCGCGGCAATCGGGCTGACGCAGTCATAGGTCAGACCGTGGCCCGCGTGGACCTCAAGCCCCAGATCATGGGCGAAAGCCGCCATATCGGTCAGCTTGCGCAACTCTTCGTCACGCACATCAAAGCGGCCTTCGGCGTGGGCATCGCAATAGGCGCCCGTGTGCAATTCGATCACTTCGGCACCAATGCGGTGCGCTGCTTCGATCTGGCGTTTGTCAGCGGCGATAAAGATCGACACGCGGCACCCGGCATCACGCAACGGAGCGATGTAATGGGCGAGCGCGTTTTCCTCGCGTGCAACCTCAAGTCCGCCTTCTGTCGTGCGTTCTTCGCGCTTTTCAGGGACAATACACACGGCATGGGGTTTGTGGCGCAGCGCGATGGCCTGCATTTCTGCTGTCGCCGCCATTTCGAAATTCAACGGGCCTTTAAGGGCGGCCATCAAGCCTTCGATATCAGCGTCCGCGATATGACGACGGTCCTCGCGCAGGTGCGCGGTGATCCCATCTGCGCCAGCCGCTTCGGCCATGATTGCCGCGCGCACTGGATCAGGTGTTGCACCGCCGCGCGCGTTGCGGACGGTGGCGACGTGGTCAATATTCACTCCAAGGCGCAAAGTATTGGTCATCTTAGATGGTCCTTCTTTTTGGGCAGGCTACTGGCCAGTTCCTTGTTGAGGTGATGTCTTTTTCTTCAACTGGTCAAGCTTGGCTAACAGCGCTTTCTTGCGGCGGGTCTGATAGGCGCTGATCACCGGAACGGCGAGATAATAGGCGATGGTCGCGCTGATCAACCCCGGGATAATCCCGCCAACAAGATAGGGAAAGAAAACATCGTCATAAAAGACCTGCAAACCGCGCCAGTTGATCGGGTCAGGGGTAAAAATCGCGATGACATTGTTCCAAAGATCATAGCTTGCATCAGCGAATTTCTGTCCAAGGTGGTCATTGCGGCCCGGTGGCAACCCCAGAAGCCACGACCCCAGACTGATTGACAGAAAGCCAATGGGGGGAAAGGTCAGCGGGTTGCCAAAGAACGTCGCCATCAAGGCGGCGAAGATATTGCCACGCATGAGCCGCGCGATAATTGCCGCAAAGACAAAGTGCAGACCGAAAAGCGGCGTGAAGCACACGAACACACCGGCCCAAATACCGCGGCTGATTTTCTGGGGGGTATCGGGCAAACGGCGCACACGATGTTTGACATACTCAAAAGCACGGGTCCAACCACCACGGGGATAGAAGAAATCCAGCACGATCTGCCAGATCGCCCGTCTATCCCTACGTTTGAAGACCAATACTCGTCATCCTTCTCTGCGCGGTGTACCCGCTCCCAAGATTGCTAATCCCGGATCTTTGTGTCGTTTGATTGACGACACATTGCTTTCCGCCTCAAGCGCCGTTTGAACGCGGTGCAGATGCTCTGCGTCGCGCAGATCGACATCAATCAACAACTTAAAATAGTCTGGCTTGCGGTCAATGAACTTGAGGTCAGAGATATTGGCGTTCTGTTCGCCAATCAATGTGCAAATACGCCCCAATACGCCGGAATCATTCGCGATCGTCGCATCGAAGGTCACTGTATTGACAGCGCCATGTTTGCCTTCCTGCCAATGCAGGTCGATCCAGCGCTCGGGCTGATCTTCGTAATCCACCAAGGCCGCGCAATCGATCGCGTGCACGACAACACCGTGACCACGAAAGGTGATGCCCACAATACGCTCGCCCGGGACCGGCTGACAGCATGCGCCACGCTGCTGGATCTGATCTGGCGCAAGGCCGACCACAGCGCGCCCCTGATCAATCTCTTCGCCCTGCACATTTTCAAGCTCGGGATAGATCGCCGTTACGACTTTGCGTCCGGTGATTTCGGCACTGCCCAACCGGGCCAGCAATTCATCCACGCCATCAATGGCAAGCGCCTTTGCGGCGGTCTTGAGCGCTTTTTCGGTGCTCTTCTTGCCAACATTTTCAAAGGCCACACGGGCCAGTTCGCGGCCCAGCCGGACAAAGCGTTCGCGGTCTTCTTCGCGCAGCGACCGCCGGATGGCGGTTTTCGCACGCCCCGTGACCGCAATATCAATCCAGGTGGCTTGTGGCGTTTGCCCTTCAGCCGTGATGACCTCGACCGACTGGCCATTCTTCAGACGGGTCCAGAGCGGCACGCGCAGACCATCAACCTTGGCACCCACACAGGCCGACCCGATCCGCGTATGGATCGCATAGGCAAAATCAATGGGCGTCGCCCCGCGGGGCAGCTTGATCACATCGCCCTTGGGCGTGAAGCAGAACACCTGGTCCTGATACATCTCAAGTTTGACGGCTTCGAGGAATTCGTCATGGTCCTGATCTTCGTCCAACCGTTCCGTCAGCGACGAAATCCAGCGGACCGGATCAACGGCAAAGCGGTTCTCGACCCGCTCACCATTCTTATAGGACCAATGGGCGGCCACCCCTGTCTCGGCAACTTCATGCATCTCGCGGGTGCGGATCTGCACCTCAACCTGCTTGCCATCGCGCCCTGAAACGGTGGTGTGGATTGAACGGTATCCGTTGGTCTTTGGCTGGCTGATGTAATCCTTGAACCGCCCCGGCACAGCGCGCCACCGCTGATGGATGACCCCCAGGACGCGGTAACAATCCGCCTCGGTCGCCACGATCACGCGGAAGCCGTAGATGTCAGACAGGCGGCTGAACCCCTGCTCTTTCTCCTGCATCTTGCGCCAGATCGAATAGGGTTTTTTTGCACGACCAGCCACATCGGCCACGATATTGGCCTTTTCCATCTCGACGCGCATATCGGCGGTGATCTTCTGGATCACATCACCGGTCTCGCGTTGCAGCGTGATAAATCGGCGGATGATCGAATTGCGCCCCTCGGGGTTGAGGACGCGGAACGACAAGTCCTCCAACTCTTCGCGCATCCACTGCATACCCATGCGGCCCGCGAGCGGCGCAAAGATATCCATCGTCTCACGCGCTTTTTGCGCCTGCTTTTCAGGGCGCATGGATTTGATCGTACGCATATTGTGCAAACGGTCCGCCAGCTTGACCAACGTCACCCGCAGATCGCGGGACGTGGCCATGAAAAGCTTGCGGAAATTCTCGGCCTGTTTGGTCTGGGTCGAGGTCAGCTGCAGATTGGTCAGCTTGGTGACCCCATCGACAAGCTCTGCAATCTCGCGGCCAAAGCGTTTTTCGACCTCAGCGAAAGACGCTTTGGTGTCCTCGATCGTGTCGTGCAGCAATGCAGTGACGATGGTTGCATCATCCATCTGTTGCTCGGCCAGAATACCGGCCACGGCCACAGGGTGCGTGAAATAGGGTTCGCCAGAATGGCGAAACTGCCCTTCGTGCATTTCGGCACCAAAGGCATAGGCATCGCGCAACAGCGCCTGATTGGAATTCGGGTTATAGGTGCGGACCAGCGTGATCAGATCATCTGCAGTCGTCATCTGGTCCCGCGCCTATTGTTTTCAGGCCGGAAAGGCGGCCTTAACGCTGTCCTTGCGCATCCATCAATGCGCGCAGCAATTTCTCTTCCGACATGTCGTCATCAGCAGGTTTATCGGTTTCTGCACCCATCAAGAGGGACATGCTGTCCTCTTCGGGTTCATCAACTTCAATCTGTGTCTGGTTCGCTTCGATCATACGCTCGCGCAGATCATCGGCTTGCTGGGTTTCGTCAGCAATCTCACGCAGGGACACGACCGGGTTTTTGTCGTTGTCGCGGTTCACCGTAATCGGCGCGCCAGCGGAAATTTCACGCGCACGATGTGCCGCAAGCATCACAAGCTCAAAACGGTTTGGAACTTTATCGACGCAATCTTCTACGGTGACGCGGGCCATGGGACGTACTCCAGTCAAGAGATAGGGACTTTGGAAGCCGCCTACTTAGAGGCTTCGGGCCAGATTGACAAGGGGCAGCAATGCCTCTGTGCATTGTTTTCTAAAGGCTGCGCGCCACGGTCAGAAGTGAGACTTCGGCACACGCTGTATCAGATAGGTCGGCACACATTTGCGCCACCGAACGCCCCAGCAAAGGATGCCGCCAATCTGGCGCCACATCCCGCAATGGTACCAGCACAAAAGCACGGTCCTGCAGGCGCGGGTGCGGCAGGATAAGCCGGTCTGGCGTTTGGATTTGCTGATCTTCCAGCGACAAATCACGCCACTGGGCGTGCGTCTGCACATCGGGCGACACCACATCCCCCACGGCAATCAGATCAAGATCAAGCGTCCGCTGACCCCACCTCTTGGTGCGCGCGCGTCCCGCTGCTTCTTCGATCTGGTGCAATCGGGCCAACAACGCCTCGGGCGAGAGCGTCGTATGGATGGCCATCGCGGCGTTTACGAAGTCCGGTCCGGCACCTTTCGGGAAGGCAGGTGTCGCATAGAACGCGCTGCATTGCGGCGGCATTTCTGAAAGAGCCCCCACCTCAAGCATAGCTTTTTGTACAGTTGCCAAGGCATCGCCCCAGACCGAATCCTCGTTGCTACCAAGGGCGATAAGGGCAAGGCGGTATTCTCGGTTAATCATTTGAGGTTGCCTCACCTGCTTAATATATTACACCTATGAAATACTTGCGCTACCCTATCAACACTCACGGAAATACAATAGCGCAAGGTTGGCATTTGGAAGGACAACCTATGTTTTATCGGGACGAGCGATTAGCGCTCTTCATCGATGGTTCAAACTTGTATGCCGCAGCGAAATCGCTCGGTTTTGACATCGATTACAAACTCTTGCGGCAGGAATTCATGCGCCGCGGGAAAATGCTTCGGGCATTTTACTACACAGCACTGTTGGAAAACGACGAATATTCACCGATCCGTCCACTCGTGGATTGGCTGAATTACAATGGCTTCACGATGGTGACCAAACCGGCCAAGGAATACACCGACAGCATGGGCCGGCGTAAGGTGAAGGGGAACATGGACATCGAGCTTACGGTCGATGCCATGGAGCTTGCACCCCATGTGGATCACGTCGTGCTGTTTTCCGGTGATGGCGATTTTCGCCCACTGGTCGAAGCGCTGCAACGCAAAGGTGTGCGTGTTTCGGTCGTCTCGACGATTCGCAGCCAGCCGCCGATGATCGCGGACGAGTTGCGCCGTCAGGCCGACAATTTTATCGAACTCGACGAATTGCGCGATGTCGTTGGCCGTCCAACACGTGAACCACGTGTTGATACGCAGGACGATGACGCCTCTGACGAGGACTAAACTGCTGTCGCATTGGGGCGCGTCCACCCCGCGCCTCAATGCGTCGCAGCATCTGATACTGGACCTGCCCGCGTCAAACCCTTACCTCTGGTGCTGAAACCGGAGATCAAGATGACCAAACCACCCCTTACGCTCTATCTCGCCGCCCCGCGCGGTTTTTGCGCTGGCGTCGATCGCGCCATCAAGATTGTCGAGATGGCGTTGGAAAAGTGGGGCGCACCCGTCTATGTGCGCCACGAGATTGTGCATAACAAATTCGTCGTTGATGCGCTACGCGACAAAGGCGCAGTCTTTGTCGAAGAGTTGGACGAATGTCCCGATGATCGCCCTGTGATTTTTTCCGCCCACGGCGTGCCCAAAGCAGTCCCTGCCGCCGCCGCCCAGCGCGAGATGGTCTATGTCGATGCGACCTGCCCGCTGGTCAGCAAAGTCCATATCGAGGCCCAGCGCCACGCAGACAATGGCCTTCAGATGATCATGATTGGCCATAAGGGCCACCCTGAAACAGTTGGCACAATGGGCCAATTGCCCGAGGGTGAAGTGCTGTTGGTCGAGACCGTCGAAGACGTCGCCACCGTTGAGGTGCGCGATCCCGCAAAGCTGGCTTTCGTGACCCAGACCACCCTTTCCGTGGATGACACCGCCGATATCGTCGCGGCCCTACATGCACGGTTTCCGGGCATCGTCGGACCGCACAAAGAAGACATCTGCTACGCCACCACCAACCGGCAGGAAGCGGTGAAAGCAATGGCACCGAAATGCGATGCGATGCTGGTAGTCGGTGCGCCGAACTCCTCGAACTCCAAGCGTTTGGTCGAAGTCGGTGCGCGCGCTGGCTGCAACTACGCGCAACTGGTGCAGCGGGCCACCGATATCGACTGGCGCGCGCTTGAAGGAATTACCTCGATGGGGATCACGGCGGGCGCATCGGCCCCCGAGGTCTTGATCGCCGAAGTGATCGACGCCTTCAAAGACCGCTATGATACGACCGTCGAAATGGTCGTGACCGCCGAAGAAAACGTCGAATTCAAAGTGCCGCGCGTGCTGCGCGAACCTGCTTAAAACCCCATGAACACGATCCCGCGCTCCGCACTTCTTCTTGGCCTCGCAGGTCTGCTTCCGTTTCTTTGGGGGGCGGCCACCGTGCTGCTGCCTGATCTTGCCATGTGGGGGCAAATGACGCTGGGAGGCCGCTTTATCGGCCCCTACGTGCAGCTTTTCTATGGCGCGATCATTCTGTCATTCATGTCAGGCGTGTTGTGGGGCTTTGCCACCAAAGCCACAGGGCAGACGGCGACTGCCAGCTATGTCCTGTCGGTGATCCCCGCGCTCTGGGCGTTCTTTATGACGGGCGGCGGGCCGACAACGGCGGCGGTGAACCTCATCGTCGGCTTCTTAGGCCTGCTTTTGCTGGATTGGCATTTCTGGCGCCTTGGCCTCGCACCTGCATGGTGGATGCATTTGCGCGGATTGCTGACGGCACTTGTGATCATCTCGTTCCTGCCATTGGTTTTCTGATGGCGGATGCACGCACCATTGCGACCTATGATGCCAAAGCAGCAGATTATGCGCAGATGGTCACCAGCGACACACCCGACGCCTCACTGAAAGCTTTCATTGAGCTAATCCCGCAAGGGGGGCATGTGCTTGATCTGGGCTGCGGTCCCGGAACGGCATCGGCGCATATGCGCGCGGCAGGGCTGGTCCCTGATCCGGTGGACGCATCGCAAGGCATGATTACGATTGCCAAAGATAAATTCGGTCTTCCCGCACGACTGGGCGAATTTGACGATATCGACGGCAATGAGATCTACGACGGTATCTGGGCCAATTTCAGCCTGCTGCACGCTGCACCTGATGATTTACCGCGTCACTTCGATGCCCTCTTCAAGGCAACCAAACCGGGCGGCGTTATTCATGTGGGTATGAAAACAGGCACAGGTATCGCGCGCGATAAAATTAACAGACTCTACACCTACGTCACGGTGGATGCGCTTATGGCGCTCCTGACGTCAGCAGGCTATCAGGTGACCTATACCAAAGAGGGAACGGAAGCGGGCCTTGCCGGCACACTGGACCCCTTCGTCATAATGCGCGGACAAAAGACCTGATCATGCCAAAACTCTATGCTTACACAGATGGTGCCTGCTCGGGCAATCCTGGCCCCGGTGGGTGGGGTGCGCTGCTGGTGGCGCGCGACGGTGATACTGTTGTGAAACAGCGCGAGCTTTCGGGCGGTGAGGCAGAGACAACAAACAACCGGATGGAGCTCTTGGCGGCCATCACCGCGCTTGAGACTCTGTCGAAAGGGGCCGCCGTGACGGTCGTGACAGACAGCTCTTATGTCAAAGACGGGATCACCAAGTGGATCCACAGTTGGAAGAAGAGCGACTGGAAGAAAGGCAAGGTCAAGAACATCGACCTTTGGCAGCGGCTCGATGCCGCCGAGGCCCGCCATGATGTGACATGGGAGTGGGTCAAGGGCCACGCAGGCCACCCCGAAAACGAAAAAGCCGACGAGCTGGCCCGAGCAGGCATGGCGCCGTTCAAGAAGTGAGCTTTAGCTGACCTTCAACACGATCTTACCGATATGCGCGCTGCTTTCCATGCGCGCATGGGCAGCAGCGGCATCTTCCAGCGGAAATTCCTGATCCATCACTGGGGCCACTTTGCCTGCTGCAAGCAGCGGCCAGACGTTTGCGCGCAACTGATCCGCAATCCGCGCCTTTGCCAGATCAGACTGCGGCCGCAGGGTTGATCCCGTGATCGTCAGGCGGCGTGTCATCAGTTGCACAAGGTTCAGTTCGGCCTTTGGTCCTTGCAAAAATGCAATCTGAACCAGTGTGCCGTCATCGGCCAAAGCCTTCAGGTTGCGCTGAATATATGGGCCACCAACCATATCAAGGATCAGGTCAGCACCGCCGAGCGCTTGTACTTTTTCAACAAAATCATCTTCGCGGTAGTTGAAGGCGGCCTCTGCGCCCAAGGCCACGCAAGCCGCGCATTTATCGTCCGATCCCGCCGTGGCGAACACCCGCGCACCGAACGCTTTGGCCAGCTGGATAGCCGTCGTGCCGATCCCGGAACTGCCACCATGAACCAAGAACCGCTGTCCGGCCTGCAAGCCGCCACGCATGAAGACGTTGGACCAGACGGTAAAGAACGTCTCGGGCAGGCAGGCCGCTTGTTTCAACGTCAGCCCTTCGGGCACGGGCAAGCAATGGGCCGCAGGTGTCGCCACATATTCGGCATAGCCGCCACCGGGCAACAGCGCACAGACGGGATCGCCCACGCGCAACGCGGTCACCCCTGCCCCGCATGATACGACCTCGCCTGATGCTTCGAGCCCGGGAAGATCACTGGCCCCTTGGGGCGGATTATACAGGCCCGCGCGCTGCAAAGCGTCAGGACGGTTCACACCAGCATAGGCCACCTTGATCACAACCTGATCATGGGCAGGTTCCGGCATGGGCCGCTCGGTCAGCGTCAGCACATCGGGCCCGCCGGGCTTGGAAATCTCAATCGCCTTCATAAACTTTGGTCCTTATTGCGGATCACGCCAGACACCCGGCAGATCAGGGTCGGCATCAGCCGAGGGCGCTTTGATCGCGCCCATCATGCGTTCCAGCGTGCCGGCAAACGGTTTGAACAACGGGTTCGCCTTGGCCTGCGCTTTGAATTTTTCAAACTGCATCACATTGTCGATACGGCGGTCGATGAAATCATCGGTGGCCTGCGCGTTCAGACTATCGTCACCCAGCCAAAAGAGAATCACGGAACTATAGACCGCAGAAAGCGTCATGCGTTTGGTGTACCAATTTGCATCGCGAGACGTGTCACCCAGCGTGGTCCCAGATCGCATCGGCTGTGCCCCAGACCAACTTGGCCCCATCGCCTGCCATATGCGGCAGCGCAAAAAGGGTGGTACCACGGCGCACGGCCTCTTTATCGTCGATCACTTGCAGGCGCAGGCGGATCGCATGGGCGACTTTATCACGAAAGCGCATATCGCTCAGGTCCGCCGCTTTGAGCGCGGCAATCATCGCCGCATCACCTCTGTGGTGATAGGCAATCGCTAAATCAACAGCGCCACGCGGACACATCGCCTTGGCAACGGCGGGATCAACCTCTGCGTCGCGGATAGCGGCGGCAAACGTTTCGGGGGACCAGCCATCAAACGCAACATGTGGCAAGGCCGCATCCAAGAGGCGATCCAAGATTGGGTCAACGGGGGCATTTGTCATGATGATCTCCTGCTGTTCGTGCACACTAGACAAACTAGCCCACCTTTGCTATCTGCCCACTTCCTGCAATTTTTGCAAATTTAACTTAGAGAGGTGGTGAAAACCACATGCAGGTTAGTGTTCGTGATAACAACGTCGATCAGGCGTTGCGTGCTCTGAAGAAGAAACTTCAGCGTGAGGGCGTCTTTCGTGAAATGAAGCTCAAGCAGCATTTCGAGAAGCCTTCTATCCGCAAAGCGCGTGAGAAAGCAGAAGCGATCCGCCGTCAGCGTAAGCTGGCGCGCAAGAAGCTCCAGCGCGAAGGTATGCTCTAAGCATCCTTTCGACGTTACGACCAAGAACCCCCGACTGAGCAATCAGGCGGGGGTTTTCTTATGCGGGATCACCCAGCCGGTTCAGGATCGGACAATCGGGGCGGTCATCCCCCGCGCAATCGCGCACCAGTGTTTTCAGCGTATCGCGCATATCCTCAAGGTCCGCGATCTTCGTCTCAATCCGCGCCAAATGTTCCTGCGCAATCTGGCGGACATCCGCACTGGCCCGTCCGGTGTCTTCCCAAAGGGCGAGCAGGTCGCGGCAATCTTCGATAGAAAACCCCAGCGCACGGGCGCGCGCCAGAAATGTCAGCTTATGGATGTCTGTCTGCGCAAATGCGCGATAGCCGTTTGTGTCGCGCCCCGGCTTCACCAGCCCGATATCTTCGTAGTAGCGGATCGTCTTTGGAGGCAGGCCCGCCTTTGTTGCCGCGTCGCCAATGTTCATGTCGTGGCCTCTTTCAGTTCCATTACGGCACTGCCTTGCCGAACCGGTGCGGCAGGGGCCACCCAGCGTAAACGCAAAGCATTTGACAGGACAAAGACGCTTGATAGCGCCATCGCCCCTGCCGCTAGCATGGGCGACAAGAGCGGGCCACCGAAGATATAAAGCGCACCCGCTGCGACAGGAATGAGCGCGGTGTTATAGGCAAAGGCCCAGAACAGGTTTTGTTGAATATTGCGCATGGTGCGGTGGCTGATTTCAAAGGCATTGCACACCCCGTTGATGTCACCCGACATCAAAACCACATCCGCGCTTTCAATCGCCACATCGGTGCCAGTGCCAATGGCGATCCCGACATCGGCTGCAGCCAGCGCAGGCGCATCATTAATCCCGTCGCCCACGAAGGCGATTTTTTCACCGTTCTTGGTGAGATCACCCAGCGCCGCAACTTTGCCATCCGGCAGAACCTCGGCAATGACCGTATTAATCCCGAGTTGCGCGGCAATGGCATGGGCTGTCTTGGTATTGTCGCCGGTAATCAGCGCGACCTTCAGGCCCATGTCCTGCAATGCTTTGATGGCGGCGGGCGTCTCAGGCTTGATCGGGTCCGAGATGCCAATCAGTCCAACCAGAGCGCCATCAATGGCCGCGTAAAACGGTGTTTGGCCCTGCGCTGCAATCTGTGCGGACTGGTCGGCGAACCCGTCAATCGCAATCCCTTCGCGCTGCATCATACGATCTGCGCCAACCATCACCGTGTGACCGTCAACCGTCGCCGTCACGCCAAAGCCCGCCTCAGCGCGGAACGCGGTCGCAGGGGCGATCGTATAGCCTTTGTTGTCCGCCAAGCGCACAATTGCCTCGGCAATAGGATGCTCGGAGAGCGCCTCAACACTTGCAACGCGCCCCATGATCTCGGCCTCATCCAAGCCCGGGTTCAAGAAAACCGACGTCACCTCTGGCCGCCCCCGCGTCAGGGTGCCGGTTTTGTCGAAGGCCACGATCTGCGCCGAGCGCAAGGCCTGCAAGGCATCGCCTTTGCGAAACAACACGCCCAGTTCAGCCGCGCGGCCTGTGCCAACCATGATCGAGGTCGGCGTCGCCAGACCCATCGCACAGGGGCACGCAACGATAAGAACAGACACCCCTGCAACCAAAGCAAAGCTGAGTGCCGGATCAGGGCCGAAGATCAGCCAGCCAATCACTGTCAGCGCGGCCAGCCCCAGAACCACGGGCACGAACCAGAGTGTCACACGGTTCACAAGGTCCTGAATAGGCAGCTTGGCGCCCTGCGCGTCCTCAACCATGCGGATGATCTGCGCCAGCATCGTATCCGCACCCACCTGTGCGACGCGGAAGGTAAAGACGCCTGTGCCGTTCACCGTACCGCCAGTGACCGGATCATTGGCGGCCTTTTCAACAGGAACAGGTTCACCGGTAATCATGCTTTCATCGACGAAAGAGCTTCCTTCAATGACGACACCATCCACCGCGATACGCTCACCGGGGCGAACGCGCAGGATATCTCCGACAGCAATATCCGAAATCGGCACTTCCACCGCCACGCCGTCTTGCATCTGAAATGCGGTCTTGGGTTGCAGGCCGACAAGCCTGCGAATGGCCTCGCCCGTCTTGCCCTTTGCCCGTGCCTCAAGGAAACGGCCCAACAGGATCAGCGTGACGATGACAGCGGCGGCTTCAAAATAGACCGCGCGTGTGCCCGCTGGGAGCAGGGCAGGAAAAAAGGTCGCCACCGTCGAAAACGCCCATGCCGCCCCTGTGCCCACGGCAACCAAAGCGTTCATGTCGGGCGCACCCTTGAACAAGGCAGGCAGACCTTGGGTGAAAAAGAACCGCCCCGGCCAGACCAGCACGAGTGTCACAAGGATGAATTGCAAAACCCAGCTTGTTTGCATCCCGATGGTTTGATGGACCAAGTCGTGCACACCCGGAATGAAATGGCCGCCCATTTCAACCACAAAGACCGGCGCCGTCAGAATGGCGGCAATCGTCAGGTGGCGGCGCAAGGCCGCCATCTCGACCGCTTTGTGATCTTCTTTTTGTTCAGTCGTACCGTGCAGTTGCGCGGGATACCCTGCATCAGTCGCCGCTTTGGCCACGGCCTGCGGAGTTGTGGCACCGGCAAGGAATTTCACAATCGCCGTCTCGGACGCCAGATTGACCGACACGTCAGTCACTGCAGGGGCGGCAGAGAGCGCCTTTTCCACCCGCGCCACGCAGGACCCGCAACTCATGTTGCTGATATCCAGCGTTACCTGATCCTCAATGGCGGGGTATCCTGCGGCAGAAAGGGCCTGTGTGATCGTTGCGGATGTCGCGGGGCTGTCAAAACTGATCGCTGCCGTTTCCGAAGCAAGGTTCACCGCCACGTCGCCCACGCCATCGACGGCGCGCAACGCTTTTTCCGCCCGTGCGACGCATGATCCGCAGGAAAGTTTCGAGATTTGGAGTGTGAGAGAGCTGTGTGTCATAATGTGCCACCTTTGGTAGACACATTACATAGGGCTTCCACTCACTGGAAGGTCAAGGGGCAATCAGTTTATTCTGCGGCCCGCGCCTGTGCGATGTACTGCTCAAGTTCCGCCAGCGGGATCGCGCCGGGAAGCAAAGCATCGCCGATCACAAAAGCAGGTGTGCCGGTAAAGCCAAGGTTCTGCGCAAGTTGGTCGGACGCGGCAATGTGGCTATTCACTTCGTCGCTTTGCATATCCACGCGCAGCTGCTCGACATCCAGACCAATGGACCGGGCCAAGGCAAAGATCGACGCCTCTTCCGCGCGCCCGCGCATTTCCATCAAACCCCAGTGCATTTCTTCGTATTTGCCTTGATTGCGTGCCGCCAGCGCAGCACGTGAGGCAAGAACAGACCCTTCGCCCAATATGGGCCATTCGCGGTAGACCACGCGCACGTCGTCATCGGCCGCGATCAGGGCCTTCACATCACCTGCGGCGCGTTTGCAGTAAGGGCAGTTGTAGTCAAAGAACTCGACGATCACAGTGCCCGCATCGGGGTTTCCGACGAATGGCGCGTTTGGATCGCTCTCAAGAAATGCGCGCTGGCGGAGCAAGGTTTCAGCCTGTGCGGCGGCCTGTGCTTCACTGCGCTGTTCTTCCAGAAGCGCGATTGCCTCCATGATGATCTGCGGGTTCTCGCGGATCGCCTCAAGCGCCAGTGCTTTGATGTCGTCCTCGGACAAGGTCTGCGCGACTGCCCCGAAAGGAAGAAGGGTAATCAGGGCTGTGGCCAAAAGTCTGCGCATGTGAGGTCCATTTCATCGGATAAAACTTGATCTGGGCGGCATACAATCATTTTGCCCCGCCGATGACCACACACATCTGCGTATTTTCTGCGACCGAACGACACATCGAGGCATTCGCGATGACACGATTGCGAAGGATTGACGCGGCCCTATCGCTTGCCCCTGTGCCCTGCTTTCGTTTAGGTGCACGCTATGGAACAACCGCTCGCGAACAAGCCGTCACGCAGGCCCGCCCTGACGCCCCTTTTCAAGGGATTTGCCGTGTTTGTGATGCTGCTTTGTGTGGTGCCATATCTCGGCGTGCTGGCGGCAGCCCTGTCCGGGTCTTTGGATACGCTTAGCAGCCTGGCCGAGACTGTCCTTGCCCGGTATACATTGACCACCCTGATCCTTGTCGCGCTCGTCATGGCAGGGGCTGCTTTCATTGGCGCGGGTGCTGCTTGGCTTGTGACGATGACAGATTTTCCCGGGCGGCGCTGGATGGAAATCGCATTGGCACTGCCACTGGCCTTCCCCGCCTATGTGCTGGCTTACGGCTATACCCATGTGCTTGATCATCCTGGTATTGTGCAAACCCTGTTGCGCGATCTGACGGGATGGGGGCCGCGGGATTATTGGTTCCCGGAAATCCGCTCGCTGGGCGGGGCGGCAATGATGCTGACGCTGGTGCTTTATCCTTATGTCTATCTGTTGGCGCGCGCGGCCTTTGCGGCACAGGGTTCAAGCACATTTTTGGCCGCACGTGTGCTGGGCCGGTCGCCTTTTTCGGCATTCCTGCGTGTGTCCTTGCCAATGGCGCGGCCTGCGATTGCGTCGGGCGTGATGCTGGTGGCGATGGAAACCATCGCTGATTTCGGCACAGTGGCCTATTTCGGCGTGCAAACCTTCGCAGTCGGCATTTACACCAGTTGGTTCTCGCTGGCGGATCGGGCAGCGGCGGCGCAACTGGCGCTGGGATTGCTCAGCTTCGCGCTCTTGCTGGTAATGCTTGAGCGGACCAGCCGTGGAAATGCGAAATACACCAGCGGTCGGCGCAATGCGCCGATGCAGCGCCTCACCCTCAGCCCTGCTCAAAAGCTTGGGGCGTTTCTCTTTTGCCTGACACCCGTTTTGCTTGGCGTTGTCCTGCCCGTGATCGCCCTCAGCATTATGGCGGTCGGGTCCGAGCAGGATCTGCTGAGCCCACGCTATCTTGGGTTTATCCGCAATTCGCTGACACTCGCTGGCATCGCAGCGGTTCTGACGGTGCTTGCGGCCTTGATCCTCGGCACCCTGCACCGCGTCAGCACAAGCCGCCTGACAGGCACATCCCTTTATCTGGCGCGGATCGGCTATGCAGTGCCCGGCGGCGTGATCGCAGTTGGCCTTTTGGTTCCCTTCGCCGCCTTTGACAATGCGCTTGATAGCTGGATGCGGGCGACCTTCGATATCTCGACAGGGCTTTTGTTCACAGGGTCAATCTGGCTGTTGATCTCGGCCTATCTGATCCGGTTCTTGGCAGCGGCCATTGGTGCCTATGAGGGCGGGATCGCCTCGGTCGCGCCCAATATGGATGCGGCCGCGCGGACCTTGGGCCAGGACATTCCCGGTCTGGTCCGGCGCGTGCATATGCCGCTTTTGCGCACCAGCCTGTTGACGGCGGGGTTGATTGTCTTTGTTGATGTGATGAAAGAACTACCCGCGACCTTGATCATGCGACCATTCAACTATGACACGCTTGCGGTGCAGGCGTATCGCTTGGCGTCAGATGAACGCCTTGAGGGCGCTGCGGTTCCCAGCCTTGTGATTGCCGCGATCGGATTGATCCCCGTGATCCTGCTGTGCCGGAAGATCGGCACTGGGCGCGCCTGACGCGCCAGTGCGCCGTGCGCCTCCTCTCGCCTACCAAAAACTTTGAAGGTTGCGAGACGAGCTGACCTACACACAAAAAAAGGGCGCCTCTCACGAGACGCCCTTTAGAATGGAGGGGTTGGATTTATTCCCAGCCAACCTGATTAAAGATCCGCTGTGCCGCCGGCAGGTTTTCGGCAACCGCGCTCAGATCAACCGCGTCGGGGCGGAACAGACCCATTGCGGCCACCGAAGGCGACAGACCAACACCCGGGACGGCGGGGTATTCATCATTGCCAGCGCTGAAGTATTGCTGCGCTTGATCGGACGCCAGATACTCAAGGAACTTGATCGCGTTGTCGCGGTTCGGGGCATTCACCGCAACACCGCCACCTGACAAGTTCATATGCGCACCTTCAGCGTTCTGCGCCGGGAAGACCCAGCCGATATTCGCAATAGCATCTGCGTCCAGACCATCCACCTCTGTGCGCAGGGCGCGGGCAAAGTAGTAAGTGTTCGAGATTGCAATATCACATTCGCCCGAGACAAGGGCGCGCAGTTGGTCGGTATCACCGCCTTGTGGATCACGGGCAAAGTTATTGACGAAGCCTTGCGCCCACTCGGTCGCGGCCTCTTCTCCGTGGTTCTCGATCACAGACGCCAGCAGGGTCTGTGAATAGACGTTGGTTGACGAGCGGTGACAGACCATCCCCTCATATGCGGGATCAGCGAGTGAGAGATAATCCAGCGGCGGGTTCTCAACGCGGTCTTTGTCGTAGAAAATGATGCGTGCGCGCTGACTAAAGCCAAACCACTGGTTGTCGGCGTCTTGCAAGCTCTCGGGGATGCGCGCCTCAAGGATGTCACTATCAACGGATTGCAGAAGACCGGCCTGTTTGGCCCGTGCAAGACGCGAGGTATCAACCGTGATCAGGACATCGGCAGGCGAGTTGGCCCCTTCTGCTTGCATGCGGGCGATCAACTCGTCGGCATCTGCCTCGATCCGGTTGACCGTGATGCCAGTCAGCTCGGTAAATTCTGAATAGAGCCGCTCATCGGTGTCGTAATGGCGGGAGGAGTAGAGGTTCACTTCGCCTGCATGGCTCTCGGCATAGACGGCGGTCGCCGACAACGTGAGAGCAGTCATGAGGAAAAGTGAGGTTCTGAATGGTGTACGCATGATGAAATCCTTGCGAGGGTTAGAGGTCATATGCGGAAACTGACAAAAACGATCAGGATATGCAATATATCCTGATCGTTTTTGTCGGAAAAAATTTAATGCTTTGATTTATATAACTATTTTACTTTCCCTTCCACACAGGATCACGCTTTTCCGCAAAAGCGCGCGCACCTTCGCGCTGGTCCTCTGAGGTGTAAAGCGTCTCAACCGTGGGAAACTGGCTTTTGGTGATGCGATTCATCGCGTCCTGGAACTTCATATCTTCTGCTTCGCGCACCACTTCTTTCAATGCCGCGTAAACCAGTGGCGGGCCCGAAGCGATAAGTGCCGCCATCTTGCGGGCCTCAGCCATCAACTGATCCGCTGGGACCACCCGGTTAATCAGCCCCCAACGCGCGGCTTCTTCAGCGTCCACCCAACGCCCGGTCAACAGCATCTCCATCGCGATGTGATAGGGGATCCGCTTGGGCAGTTTACAAGACGCGGCATCTGCCACCGTGCCAGACCGGATTTCAGGCAAGGCGAAAGTGGCATGTTCAGCTGCTAACAAAATATCGCCCGACAGTGCCAACTCTAACCCTCCCCCACAACAAATCCCGTTGATCGCCATGATCACCGGTTTATTCATGCGCGGCAGTTCTTGCAGCCCGCCAAAGCCACCTTTGCCATAGTCGCCATCAACGGCATCACCTTCAGCGGCGGCTTTCAAATCCCAACCGGGGCAAAAGAACTTTTGACCCGCACCGGTCACAATCGCCACCCGCAAATCAGGATCATCGCGGAAATCGGCAAAGACCTCGCCCATGATCCGGCTGGTGGCCAAATCAATCGCATTCGCCTTGGGGCGGTCTAACGTGACCTCAAGGATATGCCCGTCGCGGGTTGTCTTGATAGGGCCGTCAGTCATGGCGTTCTCCTGTTGTGATCAGCGCGTCTGCTGCAACGGCCCCATTGGGGCCGCACATCAGCGGGTTGATTTCCACCTCGATGGGCGTGTTTGCGATGACATAGGACTGCACCGCCAGCACCGCGTCAATGATCGCTTGGGTGTCAACCGCAGGCGCGCCGCGATAGCCGTGCAGCAAGGGTGCGATCCGCAAGCCTGCCAAAGCCTGCGTGATATCATCTGCATCAACAGGAAGGATCACGCTCGCACTGTCCCCCAGAATCTCCGCCCAAGTCCCTCCCGCTGCAAGGGTCAGCACATAGCCATGCGCCGGATCAAGCACGACACCGACAAGCAATTCGACGGTCACGCCAGTGATCATCTGTTCAACCAAGAACCGGTCGGTTGGCATAGCCTGCGCCGCTTTGTGCAGCGCGTCATCATCTGAAATCCCGACAACGACCGCACCGGCCTCTGTCTTGTGCGCGATCCCCTCGCCTTTCAGTACCAGCGGAAAGCCAATCGTCCGGCCTGCATCCGAAAGTGCGCTGATATCCGCAACAATTTGGGACAGAGGGATCGTCAGACCAAAGCCCTGCAATGCAAGCTTTGCTTCGGCCTCGCTTAAGACTTTTGCGGGCCGCAGCGCTGGCGGGATGAAAACACCGGTGCCTTGTGTGCGGCCAACACGTGCTGCGACCTCAATCGCCTCAATCGCCTCGGCCATTCCGCACAAAGGCACGATGCCCCGTGCGACAAGATCAATGGCGACATCTTCGGGCATATTCTCGACCAAGGAACTGAGCACGGCAATAGGCCGCCCTGTCAGCGCTTGCGCGCGCTCCACGGCATTCAGCACCAAATCCCACGCAGGCGAGGTGCAGCGATCAGGGCGCGGGAAATCGAGGATCACAACGCCCAGCGCCATTTGCGGCGACATCATCGCGGCGAATGTGGCAGCCATCGCATCCTCATTGCCCCAAATAAAGGTGTGATAATCCAGCGGATTGGCCAGCGCCACGATCGGCCCCAGCGTTTCGCGCAGGACGGTGCTCTGCGTCTCTGAGAGTTTCGGAAAAGAAATCGCACGCCCATGTGCCATATCGGCCATCAGGCTTGCCTCGCCGCCCGAACAGGACATTGAGGCGACCGTTGCATCGCCAAGTGGCCCCGCAACATGCAAGAGCTTGAGCGTTTCCAAAAACGCCGACAGCGACGACACCCGCCCAACCCCCAAACGATCAAAAAGCGCCGCCGCCCCCGCATCACTGCCCGCAAGCGAGGCCGTGTGCGAAATCGCCGCCTGCTGTGCGTGTTCGGATTTGCCGGTTTTCAGCGCGACAATCGGCTTGCCCAAACGCCGCGCCACCTCGGCCAGTTCCACGAAACCCGCTAGATCGTCGATCCCTTCCAGATACAGCCCCAACGCCGTGACTTTGGGGTTGGCAAGCAAGGTTTTACCAATCTCGGACAGGCCCGTCTGCGCTTGGTTGCCGACCGTCGCGACATAGGCAATCGGCAAACCACGGGTCTGCATGGTCAGATTAATCGCCACATTCGAGGACTGCGCAATCAAGGCCACGCCGCTGTCCACGCGCACGCCGCCATGCTGATCAGGCCATAAGGTGA
Organism: uncultured Alphaproteobacteria bacterium; assembly: GCA_942490805.1. GTDB lineage: Bacteria > Pseudomonadota > Alphaproteobacteria > Rhodobacterales > Rhodobacteraceae > Yoonia. The sequence continues at coordinate 269,349 of CALNYU010000007.1, forward strand.
CTCCATCGAGATAATTCAGAAAGCCATAGCAGTTGGGGCCAATCACCGGCATGTCACCCGCAGCCGCCAAGAGCGCCTGTTGTAGGTCATGGCCGTCCGCGACCTCATGCGCGGCCTCGCTAAAGCCTGACGCGAAACAAATCGCACCTCCTGCGCCAATGGCGGCAAGCGCCTGTGCCGCCTCGACCGTAGCATGCCTATTCACACCGATAAAAACGGCATCCGGCGCTGCGGGCAAATCCCCAATCGTACGAAAAGGTGCGAGCCCAGCCACGTCATCCTTGGTCGGATGCACCACCCAGATATCCCCTGTAAAGCCGATCTTCTGGCATTGGCGGATCACCTCACTGCCCCATGCCCCGCCGCCAATCACAGCAATTGAACGTGGGTTAAAAAGCCGCGTCAGCCGGTCCATCAAGCCCCCAAAGGGCGCAGCAATTCGCGGCTGATAATGTGACGCTGGATTTCGGATGTCCCGTCCCAGATCCGCTCGACACGGGCATCGCGCCAGAACCGCTCAATCGGGAAATCACTCATCAGGCCCATGCCGCCATAGATTTGCAGGGTCGCGTCCGTGACGCGGGCCAGCATTTCGGTCGCATAGACCTTGGCCGAGGCAATTTCGCGGTTCGCAGGCAGCCCTTGATCCAGACGCCACGCGGCAGACAGCGTCAGCATATCTGCGGCGTCGATCTCGGTGATCATATCGGCGATCTGAAAGCTGACGCCTTGGAACTTGCCGATCGGCTGGCCGAACTGTTTGCGCTCGGCGGCATAGTTCAGGGCATAATCAAAACACCGGCGCGCGCGCCCGACCGACATTGTGGCCACGGTAATGCGCGTGGCATAAAGCCATTCGTTCATGACCGCGAAACCGCCATCTACCTCGCCCAGAACCTGCGCATCCGGCAGGCGGCAGTTATCAAAATCCAGAATACAGTTTTTATAGCCACGGTGGCTGACAGATTTGTACCCGTCGCGCACCTCAAACCCCGGTGTGCCGCGATCAACCAGAAAGGTCGTGATCCGTTTTTTCGGGCCGCGCGGTGTGTCATCGACCCCGGTTGCGACGAAGACGATGAAGAAGTCCGCGTGATCCGCGCCCGAGATGAAATGCTTGGACCCATTGAGCACCCAATCACCGCCATCGCGCACCGCCGAACATTTCATGCCCCGCACATCTGATCCTGCATCAGGTTCTGTCATGGCAAGCGCATCCATCCGTTCGCCCCGTACCGCAGGCAACAGATACTTTTCACGCTGATCGCCCTTGCAGGCCATCAGGATATTCTGCGGACGGCCAAAGAAATGGTTGAGCGCCATCGACCCACGCCCCAGTTCACGCTCGACCAGCGCGAAATCGACGTGGCTTAATCCTGCTCCACCAACCTCTTCGGGAAAGTTGCAAGCGTAGAAACCCAACTCAATCGTCTTGCGTTTGATCTCATCGGCGATCTCTTTTGGAACCTCGCCACTGCGTTCGACCGCATCTTCATGGGGGTAGATTTCGTGTTCAACAAAAGATCGCACCGTATCCACGATCATTTGCTGTTCATCGGTCAGGCCAAAATGCATGGCAGGCTCCGTTCTGGTATTTCAATCAAAACCCTAAGAAGCCACCTTTGAAATGTCATGCACAATTGCAGGGGCGGACAAGAAAACGCGCCGAGAGGCACAGTTTGCCGTTTTGACCTACACAACCTATCCTGCCCGCATTCAGCCAAGAGGGGCGCATGTTCACCACCTGCACAGAAACAGTCAGCATCCTTTATGCCATCGTCTTTGGTGCTGATGGCGCCTGTATCGACGTCAGCACAGGCTCGATCCTTGCCGCCTTTGCCGCGTTCATGGTGCTTGTGGTGATGGCCCAGTTTGTCGCCCGCAGACTTTGGACAAAGCTGACACGGCCCAATATTTCTGATGTACCAGACCCAGTCACACCGACAGAAGACCACCCCTTCAGCGACGATCCGAATTATCGCGACAGCGCCATCCGGTCCAGCAAACGCTAGCCTGCCGGCCTGTCATTGCCCCCGATGGCACGGGTCAGGCGCCTAGCTGCATCCATGACGTCCTTCGCCAAATCTGCGATCCGGTCATCTGTAATCCGCGCCGTTGGTCCCGAAACGGAAATACCCGCAACCGCCTCACCAAAGACGTTATAGACGGGGGCCGCGATACAGCGCATGCCGATATTGCGCTCTTCGCCATCAAAGGCATAGCCGCGCGCCTTGGTCGCGTGCAGATCGGCGATCATGGCTTCGGGATCGGTCAGCGTATAAGGCGTAAACTGTTCAAGCTGTCCGGCGGCAAGCACCTGACGCTGGCGTTTGTCATCCATGCGCGACAAGAGCGCCTTGCCAATACCCGACGAATGCATCGCAGAGGCGGTGCCGGGCGGAAAGAACGCGCGGATCGTCGCGTGTGTTTCAACCTGCCCCAGAAACAGAACCTTGCCATCACGTTCAATCCCAAGGTTCGCAGTCTCGCCCGTCGCCTCCATCAGATCGCGCATGATGGGGCGCGCGCGTTCGACCAGCGAGGTGCGGCGCAGAAACTGTGATCCGGTCAGAAAGGCCGCTGGACCAATGCTCCAAATCTGGCTTTGTTCGTCAAAATCGGCAAAACCGCGCCCCTGGAAGGTTGTCAGCACACGGTAGACGGTGGCGGGCGACTGATCCAAGGCGCCTGCAATTTCAGACAGGGTGCTGCCCTGCATCTCGCCCAACTGCACCAAGACCTCTAACGCGCGATCGAGTGATTTAATCGTGTTCTGGGCGCCCTTGTCGTCCCATGCCTTGGGGCGACCACGGCCACGCTTGACCTCTGCTTGCATGATTTTTCCTACATCTGAAATTCTATTTCACATTATGAAAAATACAAATCACTGACAACAAACAATTTTCTCTCATACTCACTTTCTGAAAAACAATTTCAAAAAAATATGCAGACAGGGCCTGTTCTGCCAAAACACGCTCAACCCAATGGAGGATTGGATGATGAGCTTTCAGAACCCCGTATTTATTCCCGGCCCGACGAATATGCCCGAAGCTATTCGCAAGGCCTGTGACATGCCGACAATCGACCACCGTTCACCGCTTTTCGGGCAAATCTTGCACCCCGCACGTGCGGGCGTTCAGGAAATCCTGAAGTCCGAAACGGCTGAGGTCTTTATCTTTCCGTCCACCGGTACCGGCGGCTGGGAGACAGCACTCACAAATACCCTGTCTCCCGGCGATACGGTTCTGGCGGCGCGCAACGGGATGTTCAGCCACCGCTGGATTGATATGTGCCAGCGTCATGGGCTGGACATGAACATTGTCGAGACCCCTTGGGGCCATGGCATTCCGGCGGATCGTTACGCCGAAATCCTGCAGGCCGACAAAGAGCATAAGATCAAAGTTGTTCTGGCCACACACAATGAAACGGCGACCGGCGTGAAATCCGATATCGCAGCCATCCGCAAAGCGCTGGACGCGGCAAACCACCCTGCCATGCTGTTTGTTGATGGGGTCAGCTCCATCGGGTCTATGGACTTCCGCTTTGATGAATGGGGCGTCGATGTTGCTGTGACCGGATCACAGAAAGGTTTCATGTTGCCTGCGGGTTTGGCCATCGTTGGCTTTAGCCAAAAGGCGCTGGAGGCCAGCAAGACAGCCAAGCTACCGCGCACCTTCTTTGATATTGCCGATATGACCAAAGGTTATGCCGCGAACGCCTATCCCTACACCCCTGCGGTTGGCCTGATGAACGGCTTGCTCTTAGCGACCGAGATGCTGCTGAAAGAGGGGCTGGAGAACGTCTTTGCCCGTCACACGCGCATTGCTTCTGGCGTGCGGGCTGCGGTTGACGCGTGGGGTCTGGACCTTTGCGCAGTCTCGCCAGATCTGTATTCTGACACCGTGAGTGCCATCAAAACACCCGAGGGTTTTAACGCCACAGATATCGTGACCCATGCCGCCGAAAAATATGGCGTGGCCTTTGGTGTGGGCCTTGGCGAAGTCGCTGGCAAAGTGTTCCGCATCGGCCACTTGGGCAGCATGACAGATGTTATGGCCCTCTCTGGCATCGCCACAGCAGAGATGTGCATGGTGGACCTTGGCCTTGATATCAAACTCGGCTCTGGTGTGGCAGCTGCGCAAGAATACTATCGCGGCACAACCGGCCTGAAAATGAGGGATGCAGCATAATGAAAGACCACGGCGACATGTATATCCCGACCTATCAGGACATGCTTGATGCGCACGAACGCATCAAGCCGCATATCAACCGCACGCCGATCCGCACGTCGGACTACCTTAATGAGCTGACCGGCGCGCAATTGTTCTTCAAGTGCGAGAACTTTCAGGAACCCGGTGCATTCAAGGTGCGTGGGGCTGCGAACGCAGTGTTTGGACTAACTGACGAGCAAGCCAAGAACGGCGTGGCGACACATTCATCCGGCAACCATGCGTCCTGCCTCAGCTACGCGGCCATGCGTCGGGGTATCCCGTGCAACGTCGTGATGCCGCGCACCGCACCACAGGCCAAAAAAGACACTGTGCGCCGCTATGGCGGGGTGATTACGGAATGCGATCCGTCGACAACCTCGCGCGAAGAAACCTTTGCGCGTGTGCAGGCCGAAACGGGCGGCGATTTCGTCCACCCTTACAACGATCCGCGCGTCATTGCTGGCCAAGGCACATGTTCCAAGGAATTCATGGAGCAGGTTGACGGGTTGGAAATGATGGTCGCCCCCATCGGTGGTGGCGGCATGATTTCGGGCACGTGCCTGACGCTGTCGACCCTCGCGCCCGAGGTGCAGATCATCGCATCCGAGCCCGAACAGGCGGATGATGCCTATCGCAGTTTCAAGGCCGGTCACATCATCGCTGATGATGCGCCGCAAACCATCGCGGACGGCCTTTTGGTGCCCCTCAAAGAGCGCACATGGCATTTCGTGTCCAACTACGTGACCGATATCTACACCGCATCTGAAGAAGAGATCATCGACGCGATGAAGATCACGTGGAAACACCTGCGGATCGTGATGGAGGCCAGCTGTGCTGTGCCACTGGCGACGATCCTGAAGAACAAAGAAAAATTCGCTGGCAAGCGCGTCGGTGTGATCATCACCGGCGGCAACGTCGACCTCGATAAACTCCCTTGGATGCAAGGCTAAAGGAAGAAAACCATGAACGATATGAGCAACCTCAAGAACCTCGAAGTCGGCTACGATGTCCCTGCCCTGCCGGGTATGGACGAAGCGGATATCCAGACACCTTGCCTTGTGCTTGATCTGGACGCGCTGGAGCGGAACATCAAAAAGATGGGTGATTTCGCGAAATCGCACGGCATGCGTCACCGCGTGCACGGCAAGATGCACAAATCCGTTGATGTGGCCCTGCTGCAGGAAAGCCTTGGCGGGTCTGTCGGCGTGTGCTGTCAGAAAGTATCAGAAGCCGAAGTTTTCGCCCGTGGCGGCATCAAGGATGTGCTGGTGTCCAACCAAGTGCGCCAGCCTGAAAAGATCGACCGTCTGGCACGGATGCCAAAGCTGGGTGCGCGCACAATCTGCTGTGTGGATGACATCGACAACGTGGCCGACCTGTCCGCTGCGGCAATGAAGCACGGCACACAGATCGAATGCCTTGTTGAGATCGACGTAGGCGCAGGCCGTTGTGGTGTGCAGTATGGACAGCCGGTTGTTGATCTGGCCAAGGCCATCGACGCGGCACCGGGCCTCAAGTACGCCGGTATCCAGGCCTATCAGGGTGCCATGCAGCACCTCGATTCATACGAAGAGCGTCAGAGCAAAACCCAGATCGCGATTGATCAGGTGGCTGAGACACTTGAAATGCTGAAAGCCGAAGGGATCGAAAGCGACATCGTCGGCGGCGGCGGCACAGGGTCTTACTATTTTGAAAGCGCCTCTGGTGTGTTCAACGAATTGCAGTGCGGATCCTACGCCTTCATGGACGCGGACTATGGCCGCATTCTGGACAAGGACGGCAAGCGCATCGACCAAGGTGAATGGGAAAACGCGCTGTTTATCCTGACCTCGGTCATGAGCCACGCAAAGGCCGACAAAGCGATTGTGGACGCAGGACTGAAGGCGCAATCTGTCGACAGTGGCCTGCCAACGATCTATGGCCGCACGGATGTGCAATATGTGAAGTGTTCGGACGAGCATGGCGTTGTAGCCGACCCAGACGGTGTGTTGAAGGTCAATGACAAGCTCAAGCTGGTCCCAGGTCACTGTGACCCGACCTGCAACGTGCATGATTGGTACGTCGGTGTGCGCAACGGCAAGGTTGAAACGCTGTGGCCTGTCTCCGCGCGCGGCAAAGCCTACTAAGCACGTTTCCCCCCTAACGGTCGCTCATCGCGAAAACAGCCCGCATGGGTTGGATGAGCGGCCGCAAAAGAAAGACCAAGACCATGATTATCGTCCCCGAAAAAGAAATCGCAGGCCTGCTGACCCGCGCAGATGCGTTCGACGCTGTTGAAAAAGTATTCGCGTCCATGTCCAAGGGCAGTGCCTACAACTTCCCCGTCATTCGCGAAGCGATTGGCTATGAAGATGCGCTTTACGGCTTCAAGGGCGGTTTCGACAAAGCGGGCATGGCGCTTGGCCTAAAGGCGGGCGGCTATTGGCCCAACAACCTTGAAAAGCATGGGCATATCAACCACCAGTCCACCGTGTTCCTGTTTGATCCGGACACCGGCATGGTCAAGGCAATGGTCGGTGGCAATCTTCTGACGGCACTGCGCACGGCTGCGGCCTCATCTGTTTCGATCAAGCATCTGGCCCGCAAGGACGCAAAAGTCATGGGCATGGTCGGTGCGGGGCATCAGGCCACGTTCCAACTGCGCGCAGCGCTCGAACAGCGCAACTTTGAGAAAGTCATCGGCTGGAACTACCACCCCGAGATGCTGCCCAATATCGAAAAGGTCGCCAATGAAGCAGGTCTGCCGTTTGAGGCGGTCCCGCTCGAGGGTCTGGCCGAAGCCGATGTTGTGATCTCGATCACCTCGACATTTGCGCCCACAATCATGGCCGATCACATCGCACCCGGCACGCATATCGCCTGCATGGGCACCGACACCAAAGGCAAACAAGAGGTCGAGGCAAGCCTTCTGGCCCGCGCCACCGTCTTTACCGACGAGGTCGCGCAATCCATCAGCATCGGTGAGGCGCAACATGCCATCGCCAGCGGTCTGATCGAACAAAGCGATGTGCATGAACTTGGCGCTGTGATCAACGGCACCCACCCGGGGCGTACGAGCGCAGATGAAATCACGCTGTTCGATGGCACCGGCGTGGGCCTTCAGGATTTGGCCGTTGCATCCTCAATCGTTGACTTGGCGGTTGAAAAAGGTGTCGCAACAATCGTCGATTTCTAAGGCGCGTTTGGCGCCTTTTCTACCGGTCAAAGCTGATCTGAAACACCGCACCCGGCGCATCAAGCAGCCGGATGCTGGCGCCTTGCGCCTCTAACATACGGCGCACAATCGGCAGACCCATACCGGTCCCGCCCGCGTCGCGCCGCGTGGTAAAGAACGGATCAAAGATCCGGTCGCGGTTGCCTTCGCTGATGCCCGCGCCATCATCCTGCACCAGCACATGCGCGCCCTGATGATCAAAGTTGATCGTCGTGGCCCCATGCGCCAAGGCATTCCCGACCAGATGGGTGGCCACAACATCCATCACATCGCGCGGCAAGGGCACCAGCCCGTCAGCCACAACAACCGCCTGCGTGATATCTTTCACAACCTCGCCAAGGTGGCATTCTCCCGGCTGCAATCACATCTTGCGCCCGTGCCAACGCACGCTGCCCATCAAGCAGCGCCTCCATCCGTGTGGTGTTGTCGCGGATACCGCGCAGCAGTTGCGCCCGATCCGCAGCATCCAGATCAGGGTCTTCCAGCAGCTCGGCAGCCCCTTGAATGACCGTCAGCGGCGATTTGAGTTCATGCGTGACGTGATCGGCATAACTGCGCAACACCGCCTCACGCCCACGCAGCGCTTCGGTCATTTCAAGCACCGCTTCGCCCAATTGCGAAAATTCCGGCGTGCCAAAATGGGTTGGGGGATCACTGGCGCCCTCATTGCGGGCATAGGCCGTCAGGGCGCGCACCGGCTGCAAAACCAACCGCCAGAGCAGCACCCCAAGGATCACCGTCGCGATGAACGCCATCAATCCGATCATCCATGAGGTTTCGCCCCACCCCAAGACGCCCCCCGCAACGCGAAAATAGCCGATCCCGATGAGCGGCAGAAAGAAGACCGCCGCCAGCGTCCCGCCCAGCACCAAGGCCAGAGGGGGCCGCCATTTGCGGATCACGCGCCGCGGCATGCACCCATCCTGATGCCCACGCCATGCACCGTCTCTATCGCATCGGTGCAGCCGGCATCGGCCAGTTTGCTGCGCAAATTGCGCAAATGGCTGTCCATCGTGCGGTCACTGACATTCACGTTGGTGCCATAAATCGCATCCACCAGTTGCGGCCGCGACATTACGTGATCAGGGCGGGCAATCAGGCGTTCCAGCAAATCCATTTCACGTGACGTAAGCGTAATCGCCGCATCACTCACATGGCACAGGTGCCGCGCAGGATCGACGCTCAGAATACCGCGCCGCAGGACGGCTTGTTCCACGACCTCGCCCTGACTACGCTTGAGGATCGCACGTACCCTCGCCACCAATTCACGGGGTGAAAAGGGTTTCGCGACATAGTCATCGGCCCCCAGTTCCAGCCCGACAACACGGTCGATCTCATCTGCATGGGCGGTTAAAAACAGGATCGGCACTTGCGATGTTTTGCGCAACGTGCGGCACACCTCGAGCCCGTCCAGCTCAGGCATCCCGATATCAAGGATGATCAGATCCGGTCGCAAACTCTCGGCTTTCTCCAATGCGGCGCGTCCGTCCTTTGCCTCGGCCACGCCAAAGCCTGCCTTGGTCAAACCAATCCGCAGCACATCGCGGATTTGCGCATCATCATCAGCAACCAAGATCATTGTTCAATCTCCATGGTCGTCAAACTACGGTGCAGGCGCGCGTTACGGTAGCCCCATTCGCGCCAATCATCGCGCTGGGAGAGATGCGGGCGATAGCGAAAGCAAAGCCGGGTTCCGTTTTCCAGATCATGCTTGAGGATTGCAGGGACCGCACCTTCACTTAATCCACAAAGGTAATAGTCAGATCCATGGTCATCCGCGAGGTTATGGCGCGCAATCACGCCATCGATATTGACCAGATTGCAAAGATAAATCGCCAAGAGCCCCAAACCAAACGCCCTTTGCAAGAACCACCCGACCGTGCGCCGCCCAACCGTTTGCATGATGATCAACACCAGCCCAAGGGCCACGACGACCATCCAGACAAAGGCAGCAAAGCGCAGTCGTGTCAGCCCGTAAACATCAACATAGAGATCAAGCCGCAGGATCGAAGACACGACCAGCACCACGTTTTGCGCGATCCAAAGATACAGCAACCGCCGCACCAGTACACCGCTGCCCAAATAGGGCTGCGCCAGCAGCGCAAAGACACCTGCGAGCAAAGCCGTCGCCATCAAAGGATAGGCCCCGCGATGGGCGTATGCGGCGTATGTCATGCCTTCTGGCAGGGCGACACCCCCCCAAAGATAGCCGATGTCCAACGTTGTCTGGATCAGGAAGATCACGTTGAACACGACCAGCGCACGACTGACGGACCGTTCAGTTAGAAACTCCGACCGCAAGGCGCGCACCGGGGTTGGGTTAACGCGGGTCAAGCGGGACATCATGGGGGTCAGGCGCAGCAAGGGCCAGACCCAGACCGCGATCAACAGCCAGAAAATAACCCGCTCGAATTGTGGTAAAACATCGGGGTCGATGGTGGCAAAGGCCGACAGCCATTTGTCCAGCAGCGGGTTTGCTGCTGTAAAGAGGATGAAGAACAACGCACCGACACCGACCGGCAAAGCCCAATCAAAAATGACACCGCGAAAGCCACCTTTTGAAGGCACCTGTACGCGCAAAGCGAAGGCGTCTCGGATGGCCTGAACCACCCCATAGCCGGGCAGACGTGCGACGGCGCGCCAAAGGGCCGCGCTGTTCCAGTCTTCCGCCACGATCATCACCGCGAAGGTACTTAGACCCAGAAAAGCAACCATGACCGTCCCGAACTGGACAACCTCCACCAAAGGAGCAACCGCAACGATCAGGACTGCAAAAGCCCCAAGCGCACGTCCCCGCGTGAGGCTACGCGCCACGGTCAAAGCAATCGCAGCGCCCAGCAGCAGCATCAACAGAGCAACGCCAATGCCGGGCTGCAAACCCCAGATCAGCACATCCGCCAAAAGCAAAGCCGCAATCAACATCGGCCCCGCACGGACCCCGCGTGGCGGATCTTCATCATCCAACCACCACGCATCTTTCGCAATCCGATACGGCACACCGCGCACAACCATAGTCTTTCCTTTCTGCTCTTGTCAGAAAAGACCTATGGGTGCGCCGTGCAAAGCAGGCTGTGCAATTGTGCAGGTTTTGTGCAGAGGCCCCTAGACGGCGGCCGCCGCGCGAATGGCGCGGATGTTTTCGCCGTAAGGTGCCGGATTGCCGACAGACCCGCCGCGGAACACGGCAGAGCCCGCAACCAAAACGTCCGCACCAGCAGCAGCAACCAAAGGTGCCGTCGTCGGATCAACGCCGCCATCAATCTCGATGTGGATCGGGCGATCACCGATCATGGCACGCAATTGGCGGACCTTCTCGACCTGACTATGGATGAATTTCTGCCCGCCAAAGCCGGGGTTCACCGTCATCACACAAACCAGATCGACCATATCCAACAGCGTCTCAACCGAGGACGCTGGCGTGCCGGGGTTCAGCGCAACACCCGCCTTGGCACCTGCGCCACGGATGGCCTGCAAAGTACGGTGGATATGCGGGCCAGCCTCGACATGGGCGGTGATCACATCCGCGCCCGCGTTGGCAAACCCTTCGATATAGGGATCAACGGGGGCGATCATCAAATGCACGTCCATGACACCTTTGATGTGCGGGCGGATCGCGGCACAGGTGGCCGGACCGAAGGTGATATTTGGCACGAAATGCCCGTCCATCACATCCACATGCACCCAATCCGCGCCCTGCGCCTCAATCGCCTCGCACTCTGCGCCAAAGTTGGCGAAATCAGCCGAAAGGATGGAGGGGGCGATCTTGATTGTGCGATCAAAACTCATGGTGGCACCTCGTTTGGTTGGGTTGGTCACGCCATAGCGTGGCGGTGATGGTTTGTCACGCCAATCACGCGCGATTCGCGCGCGCTTTCGGCGACAACTGTGAGCCGAGTTTCGGGCACTACGTGAAGCCCCGAGAATCCTTTGATTATTTCCACCCGAGAGGTATGATCTTTTTAATGCTGCGCTGCAGCAATGACTGTGCTATTTTGATTTTATGACCCAAACACTCCATCATGCAGACATCCTCGCGACTGGCACCCAAATCCGCCTGACGCGGGCAACGCTGGCGCCGATCCGCCCCAGAAATCTGCATGATCACGATTTTTACGAGCTGTTCTGGGTGCAAAACGGCAAAGTGCGCCACCATCTTCCGGGTGGGGTCGAGACGCTGGGCGAAGGTGACGTTGTATTCTTGCAACCGGGCCAGTCCCATGCTCTGCAGGGACGCGGCGAACATGCGCTCGTGGTTTCGCTCTGCATTCACCCGGATACGATCAAAGCGCTGGTTTCGCGGCATCCCAGCGTCGATGGCCATTTGTTTTGGGCGCCCAGTGGCCCCGTGCAAACGCACCGCGATATCCGGCAATTGGCCGCGCTGAACCATGCCGCGGTGCAGTTGGAAAACAGCCCCTGTGATACGCTCTCCGCCGAGGCGTTCTTGCTGCCGCTATGCGCCGATCTGACGGCAAACGCCTTTGCCGACGATATCCCCCTCTGGCTGGCCAAGGCCTGCAATGCCGCGAAATCACCCGAGGTCTTTCGTGATGGGTCCGCCGGATTGGTCGCGATTGCGGGCAAGGCGCACCCGCATGTTAGCCGGATGATGCGGAAATATCTGGGGCAAACGCCCTCGGATTACGTCAATCACATCCGCATGGACCACGCTGCGCGCGCGCTGACCACGGACAATGAAGCGATCAGCGAAATCGCTGCTGACTGCGGTATTCCCAACATGTCGCATTTTCACAAACTGTTTCGGGAAGCCCATGGGCTGACGCCGTTACAGTATCGCCAAAAGTACCAAAAACAGGTTGTCCAACCCACCTAAGAGACTGCGACGCAACGGCAGATGACATAAGATTTGACCAAGCGGTCAAACCTTGCCAAGACGATGCCAAAGTGCCACCTTTATCTGGCACCGCAGGAGGCCACCTTGCAGACCACACAATCCCCCACCCTCGCGACGTCACAGTTGCCGCAGATACATGAACCCCGCAACGATGGCATGCCGCTTGATCTTGATTGGGTCATGGCGGTGCAGGCGAATACATCGGCCATCGAACGGCGCGCGCAAACGCTGCCCGGGCGGCGCAGCGTCAAGAAGGATTATCAAGCCGCATGGCTGTGCAAAGCGATCAGCCTCATGGATCTGACCACGCTGTCGGGCGATGACAGCGCAGGCCGCGTGCGGCGTCTTTGCGCCAAAGCCCGCCAGCCCGTTGCGCAACCGATCCTTGAGGCCTTGGGCATGGAAGGTCTGACCACAGGTGCGGTTTGCGTCTACCACGATATGGTCGCAACGGCGGTCGATGCGCTGCAAGGCACGAACATTCCAGTGGCGGCGGTCTCGACCGGCTTTCCCGCCGGCCTGTCCCCCTTCCACCTCCGCATTGCCGAGATCGGCGAAAGCGTTGCCGCAGGCGCGCAGGAAATCGACATCGTCATCAGCCGCCGCCATGTTCTGACCGGCAACTGGCAGGCGCTGTATGATGAGATGAAGGAAATGCGCGCCGCTTGCGGCGATGCCCATGTCAAAGCGATCTTGGCCACTGGCGAATTGGGCACCCTGCGCAACGTCGCGCGCGCCTCGCTTGTGTGCATGATGGCAGGGGCGGATTTCATCAAAACCTCGACCGGCAAAGAACCCGTGAACGCGACCCTGCCAGTGACCCTGACCATGATCCGCGCAATCCGCGATTATCAGGACCGCACCGGCATCAAAGTCGGCTACAAACCCGCAGGCGGGATCAGCAAAGCCAAGGATGCGCTCGTCTATCTGAGCATGATCAAGGACGAACTTGGCGACCGTTGGCTGCAACCTGACCTTTTCCGCTTTGGTGCCTCAAGCCTGCTGGGCGACATCGAACGGCAACTCGAACATCACGTCACCGGGGCCTATTCGGCCCAGTGGCGGCACGCGATTGGATAAAGCCATGACCATCAAAGACATTTTCGACACCATGGACTACGGCCCCGCCCCCGAAAGCAGCGCCGAGGCGTTGGCGTGGCTTGCCGATCGTGGCGGCATCGCAGGCCATTACATCAATGGCAAATGGGGCCCGCTGCGCGATGATTTTGCGTCGAACAACCCTGCCACTGGCGAGAAACTGGCAGGCGTGACCAAAGGCACCGCAGAAGAGATCGACGCAGCCGTTGCCGCCGCCCGCAAGGCCCAGCCCGCTTGGGCCAAGTCGGGCCACAAACGCGCGCGCGTGCTCTATGCCATTGCACGTCTGATGCAGAAACACGCGCGTCTGTTGGCGGTCATGGAAACGCTCGACAACGGCAAACCGATCCGCGAAAGCCGCGACATTGATGTGCCGCTGGCGATCCGGCATTTTTACCATCACGCGGGCTTTGCCCAGCTGATGAAATCCGAACTGCCCGACCGCGAGGCTTTGGGCGTTTGTGGCCAGATCATTCCGTGGAATTTCCCGCTGCTCATGCTGGCATGGAAAATCGCGCCTGCATTGGCGATGGGCAATACCGTGGTGCTGAAACCCGCCGAATACACGTCACTGACCGCGATGGTGTTCGCCGACATTTGCACCCAAGCAGGTGTGCCACCCGGAGTCGTCAACATTGTCACAGGCGACGGCGAAACAGGGGCGGCCCTTGTCGCCGCCGATGTCGACAAAATCGCCTTCACAGGTTCCACCGAAGTGGGGCGCAAAATCCGCGAAGCGACCGCTGGATCAGGCAAAGCGCTGTCGCTCGAACTGGGTGGCAAATCCCCCTATATCGTGTTCGAGGACGCCGATATTGATAGCGCTGTCGAAGGCCTCGTTGATGCGATCTGGTTCAATCAGGGGCAGGTCTGTTGTGCAGGCTCGCGCCTTTTGGTGCAGGAAGGCATCGCAGATCGGTTCTATACCAAGCTGAAATCCCGCATGGACGGGCTGCGCATTGGTGATCCGCTGGATAAATGCATCGACGTGGGGGCGATTGTCGATCCGGTGCAACTGGCGCAAATCACGAAAATGGTCAGCGCAAACACCGAAGGCGAAATCTACCAGATCGCAGTGCCCGAAGGCTGTTTTTACCCCCCCACGCTCATCACTGGCCTGTCGCCCGCGTCAACGCTGATGCAGGAAGAAATCTTTGGCCCCGTTTTGGCCGCCACGACCTTCCGCACCCCGTCTGAGGCGGTCGAGATCGCCAATAACACGCGCTATGGGTTGGCGGCCTCGGTCTGGTCCGAAAACATCAACCTGGCCCTTGATACCGCGCCGAAACTGGCCGCTGGCATCGTTTGGGTCAACGGCACCAACATGATGGACGCCGCCGCCGGTTTTGGCGGTGTGCGCGAAAGCGGCTTTGGGCGCGAAGGCGGCTGGGAAGGGCTGGCGGGCTACACAAAACCCAAAGGGACGGCCAAGGCGCTGAAGAAGATCGAGGCGTTTACGACCGAGGACGGGCATCCTGCCGATCCGCTGGACCGCACAGCCAAGCTCTATATCGGTGGCAAACAGGCGCGGCCTGATGGCGGTTATTCCAACCCCGTTTATAGCCCGCGTGGCAAGCTGTTAGGGCACGCATCCATCGCCAATCGCAAAGATATCCGCAACGCGGTTGAGGCCTGCAATGCCGCCAAAGGCTGGTCCAAGACCACAGGGCATTTGCGCGCGCAGATCCTGTATTATATCGCTGAAAACCTTTCCGCCCGGATGGATGAATTTGCCACGCGCATCAACCAGATGACCGGAGGGCGCAACGGCGCGGATGAGGTCGAAACTGCGATCCGCACGCTCTTTACCTATGCCGCTTGGGCCGACAAATACGATGGCCAAGTACATGGCGTGCCGATCCGCGGCGTTGCATTGGCGATGAAAGAACCGGTCGGCAATATTGGCATCCTCTGTGATGACGCGGCACCACTTGGCGGCCTTATCAACGCCATGGCCCCCGCCATCGCCATGGGCAACCGTGTGATCCTTGCCGCGAGCGAGCCTTTCCCGCTGGCGGCGACCGATTTCTATCAGGTGCTTGAAACCTCTGACGTGCCGGCCGGTGTTGTGAACATCATCACAGGAAGCCATGCAGAGCTGGCTCCGACATTGGCAAAGCATCTCGATATTGACGCGGTCTGGTCTTTCTCCAGCAGTGACCTGAGTGCGCAGATCGAGAAAGCCAGCGCAGGCAACCTCAAACGCACTTGGGTGAATAACGGCAAGGCGCTTGCGCCATCTACCGCCGATTACCTTGCCGCCAGCACCGAGGTTAAAAACATCTGGATCCCTTACGGCGAATAGGCCGCTCTACCGCTTGTCCTTGGCGCGCCACGTACCAAACCAGCGGCTGATCTTGCCCTTTTGCTCTGACACCTCGGCCTGCATTTCGTCAAACTGGTGTTCCGCTGCATCCAGCAGCGGATCGACCGAGCGTTCGCGAAACTGCAGCCACATGGCGCGGATGAACAGGATCGCGGCCATCAGAGCGATAAAGAAGAAGATATTGAACCAAGGAATAATTGTCACATTCGGGTTGTCGATCGGACGGATCGCAACAGCATTCGGGAAGGCCGAGAAATACTCATTGCGCCAGCCATAGTGGGTCATGACCGCCCACTGGGGATCTTGCGCGGTTGAGCTCAGATCATCCGCCTCTGTTTGCAGGTTCGCGGTGTCGAATTTGAAATAGAACGGCCAGCCCCAACCGGTGTCTTCGTTGCGATACACCATCACCTCGGTCGCGTCGCGTTGGATGAACCCCAGCAACATCGTCCGTTTCTTGACGGTCTGGATGAACTGCACATCGCGGTTGATCAGCGTCGCGGATTGGTCATCCGGGCTTGCCCAGAAAATGCGCGTCCAATCGTTCAGGTCCTGCCGTTCCTGATAGGTGTTCACAACGCGCACAACGTCGTGTTGCGGCAGCGCATAATGCAGCACACCACCAATCAACAGAAAGACGATAATCCGGAAAGTCATCTTTATCTTACGCATAACACGTCCTTCAGTTGGCATTTATCATGTAAACGATCGTCCCAATGGCAAGCGTTGGCACCACATAGACCAGCCCGATCAGTTTGGGCCGGATTGACGCATCATAGGCCTTAAGCCCCTCTGCGACAAAGGCATCGCGTGCACCCTCGTCACCACCATCCGGGTTCTCGGCGTCAAATTCATCCTCTAGCCGCTCTTTGCGGACCGAGCGCGAGTAGATCGAGACCGAGAAGTAAATCACGGTCAGCCCGATGAAGCCGAATATGACGAGTTTAATAAATCCCATTACCGTCTCTCCCGCGAAACTGCGCCCCACGGGCCCACCCGCGTGATCAAATCAGGCTGCACGACCCGTGGCAACTCTGTCATCGCGGCCTCGTGCCCGAACAACGCATGGCGCGTCCCTGCTTTATCGACTTGGTATTCGCGATCAAGAAAATCAACAACATAGGCCCGCTTTTCATCAGGCCACCGGGCGTAGGCGGCATAGAACGCTTCTTTATGGCAGATGAAAAGTTGACGGATATCAAGCGGCGTCAACTCGGCCAAGAGCCGGTTCACAAGCTCCGCATCAGGGCGCGCCTTGGCACGTAGCGTATAGAAATAAGCAGGATGGTCCGAGGTTATCGTCGGCCACGGCCCGTCCTCTTCGGCCCAGCGCAAAAGGGCTGCAAGCCCCTGCCATTCCTGCGGTAATTGATCCGCATATTGCCGCCCCAAACGCCGCAGATCCTGGCGAGTGGCCCCTGTGAGATCTGCTTTCATATCCGCCGCAACAGATGCCACGATGAAATCCATCTTCTGATGCAGGATCGCGGCGGCATCAATGCCGCGCGCCTTGATGATCGGCTCAACCAGATCATTCAGCGACAGGAATTTGGCAATCGCCGAACGATCCGCGAAATCAAAGGTGAAGGGGATCGGCAGATCGCCGACATCCTCCTTGGCGCCAGCCACAATCGCCGCAGGATGCTCCACGCCGCGAAAAATATAGATGCCGCCAAAATGCGCGGTCCAAAAATTCTCTTGCGCGAATGACATCTGGCGCAGCGACACAGGGTTGCGCACCACATCGCCGGTTTTCTTGGCCATGCCGATCATTTCGGCGATCAGCACATCGTCGTACCAGCCATCGGGTGCTGTCTTGAAACGGTCAATCATCGCGCCCAGTTTCGCCGCCGCTGCAACCGTGCCACTGGTGGTATCGGCCTCAATCGTGATCTTGCGGATATCGAAAAGCTTGGCGGGCGTATCGGCCAGATAAACCGAATTCACCAACTCGCCCGCCACCGCATCGCGGGCGGTCAGCGCAAATAGCTCGGCGCGGTTCTCGTCGATGAATTGCCTCAGGATTCCGCGCGAGGTCGAGAATTTCGCATTCAGAAGCGGTGCTGTCGCCTGTTCGGTTGTCAGCAGAATGAACTGGCGATTGACACCTTTGTGGTTGAGGTAGAGGTCGTCGCCAAACTCATCACCAATCTCTGGCGAGTAGCCGGAAATATCAATATGGAACACGTTTTGCGCTGTTTCTCGGCCTGTCAGATGTTTTAGCGCACGATTGTAGCGTTCAACCAGCACTGGCGAATCCACACGGATCAGGTTGCCGAACATCAGCCCTTTTTCGATCAACCGGTCCATTCTACCAAGTCTCCTTGACCCATTTGCGCGGCAAGCCTGCAACCGACAATATCATGATCGGCGCCCAAATGATTGCAGACATCAGACCCAACCGACCGAAGAAGCCAACACTCGCAGCCAGCCCGACACCCGAGAGTTGATCGACGGGCAACCCCTGCCAAAAGTAAAGAAGCGCAAAAAACACAGCGGACAGCGCAAAAAGCAGAACAGTCGAAAGCAAAGCATTCACCATCAACGGTGTAACACCTTCTGGCAACCAGCGGGCCAACAAGCGTGGCACGCCATAGGCAAGCACCGCCAAGACCATCACCGGCACAACCAACCCGTCTGAGACGAAGCCGCCCATTGCGTGTTCACCCCTTCCCTTCCAGGTACCGTTTCTTGGCAATTTCCTGACGGCCAAAATCACGCACCATCGCGTCAATCGCCACTTCATCCGACTTATCCGCATAGCGGAATTCGCTATCGGCGTAGCGGTTGATTTCCTGAATAACCATCTCAACCGTGATCGGCTGGCGCAACTCGGTGATCATCCCCTTCTTGGTGTCATAGTCCTTGAACAGGAACAGATCAGGCTCTTCCATCCATTCATCGGGCAGTTCAAAATCCATCGCCCGGACCTTCACCGCATCGGTGATGTTCTTGATCGCACGCCCTGTAAAACGCTCATCCGCCTCCTGAATCCCTTTCAGATAGGTGCCCAGTTTGGCAATGGTATCCAGATCACCCACCTGCGCATGCACCCGTTCAAACACCCGTTGCAGGCCCTCTTCATGCGGGCGCGCGTGGCTTTCAAAACTGGCGGCAACGGCCTTTTTGATCTCTTGCGCGCTAAACACCTCATGCGCGCCCACGGGGATATCGTGGTTCTTGCCCATCAGCAGATAGAGGATATCAATATAATCCTCGCGCGTTTGCGGCCCATCAACCAGAAAACGTGCACCGGCCCGCTGGCGCAATGCATCATCGACGTTCTCGGGATAGTTCGAAAACATCCCAAAGGTGCTATTGCCGCGCACAACGGTATTTGCGCCCGCAAAACTCTCCATCAACACAGCGGTAATTTCCAACTGCCCCGCCGAAGATTGACGATCGCCCCGCTTGCCCGCCAGTTGATCAATATCATCAATTGTCCCGAACCCGATCACACCAGGATCAAGCACGTTATTGATGAACGCTTTGGCATTCTGGCCCGATTTGCCCTGATAGCTGTCGATATTATCGGTACTCAGGTTCTGATAGCGAAACGGATAGCCCGCGTTCTGGCAATATTCATGCATCAACCCCGCCATCATCTGGATCAGGGTCGTTTTACCAGTACCGGGCTTACCGTCACCCATAAAGGTAAAGATGAACCCGCCCAGTTCCGCAAAAGGGTTCAGCTTGCGATCAAAATCATAGGCCATCAACATCTTGGACAGTTTCATCGCCTGATATTTAGCGATATGATTGCCCACGACCTCATTTGGTTTCTTGAACGTCATCGTCAGGGTCGAGCCCTTGGCCTTACGCGCAGGGGTAAAGCCCTGAACAACAAAGTCGTCCGCTTCCACACGCCAAGACGCGGCATTGAACGACGCCAAACGCCCAGCGGTCGTGGCACGCAAAGCGACCTTCTCCATCAATTGCTCTGAATAAGCGAGCATGGTGGCAATCAGTGTCGCCTCATCCTTGGCAAACTGGCCCAACTTCTGGTCCAACTCCCAAATCGCACCATGCAGGGCCAGTGGCGCGTTGTCAGTCAAAACCTCATCCACAGCGCCCACATCCACACTCTGCTCACCCGCTTGGGTGGCCAAAAGAAACGACGTGGCATTGGCAAATGTATAAAGCGCAATCAGCGATTCAGCCGCCAGATACTCGGTAAACTCAACCGAACGATCCTGTGGCAAACGCCCTTCAAGATTGAGGCGCTTCAGTTCAGTCAACGCGGTATGGTCAGAAAACGTATCTGCCACCGTCAAAGCGATCGAAAGCGCACGGCGTAAGGCATGGGCGACCGCCGCCTGCGCGGGCGATGTCAGCGGATCATCATCATCTGTTTCGGCGATCCGGTCCAGCAGACGCACACCACCCGAAGGGGCCGTGGTCCGCGACAACAACCCCGGCGTGGTTGACCGGAACCGCCTGCGGGTCGCGGCCACATCAGGCGACTTTTCGGGCGCCTCAAGCGATAGCCGGGCCTTAGCCAAACGCGGGGCATGATCCAAATGCATCAGCATCTCTGCGGCTGGGATATAGTGCTTGCGGATATCGTCCTCTCGCAATTCCATCTGATCACTTGATTGGCTCATGTTTCCCTCATCATCTTGCCCAGAAAACTCCCGCCGGAGGCTTCGAACTTGCCCATATCAAGAACCGCTATAGGCGATACGCCACGGTCCATCTGGTAAGGCGGGTCTTGACCCGCCCTACCTGTAACTCAAAACACGCCCTGTCTCGCTCACCACAAACTTGCGCACATCACGAAAGCCCGCAGGGTTGCGCTCGGCCAAAGCCTGATAGGGCCGCTGCGGCATAATCAAAGACCGTTCCATGCGGGTGGCACCAAGATCGGCCCCGCCCCCTTCAAAAGGATCAAGCGCAAAAATCTGGCGCTCCACCGATCCAAACCAGCCTGATTTCACGTTCTCGACGCGCTCGGACACCAGTTCTTCCTCGGTCCAGACCAGCGCCCAATCTTCACCATCAGGGGCGTTCGCATCTTTCAAGACATCGCGCAGCGGCCCGCTTTGGCGCGTAAAGGCACTGCTATACATCGGCCCGATATGGAACCGGCGCAGACGTGTCGGGTGCAGATCGGCGAAATCTTCATCAAACCCTTTGGCGATGGTCAACAACTTCAAATGTGCCAAAGACTGCGCCATCAGATGCGCCTGCGCTTCGGGCCATCGGCGCTCGTCCTTGGGCAGGCCCGTGCGGCCCGTATCCTCCACGGTCATCAAATAGATCGTCGGCAGGTTCACCTGACTGTCATAGACCGCCCAATGTAGCAAAAACCGGCGGCGATCACCCTCATTACCCAACCAGATAGACTGCGGATCATTGCGCGCCCAAAACTGGTCACCACGCGACAGTTCTTCATAATAAAGCCGTTGCGACAGCGCATATTGCAGAGACGTCGGTATTTCCTGATCCCGCAGGATCACCCGCACCATCTGGTCTTTCAGCGCCTCAACATCAGGCTGCGCATCCAAATGCCGCCGCGCCTGCAAGGCATCATTCGCCATCTCCAAAAGCTCTTGATAGACGGGAAATCCGCTTTCAGACCGGTCAAACGTCAGCTTGCCGGAATGTGCAAAACGCCCCGCAAAATGATACTTGTGCGCCAGCGCCGTGAAGGTCCAGTTCAGGCCCACCAGATACCGCGCCATCACCTCGATCTCTTTGCGATCAAAGCGGCCTTCGGTTTCCATCGTGGCAGCCACCTTGGTCAGATAGCCGGTGATCTTGGCGAACTTGTCAAAATACCGGCGCGTGACGCGGGTATCTTCCAGCTGCATGTGATCGGCTTGGAGGTCAGGGGCGGTCATATCAGGACGCGTGGGTTTCACCCACCCTACGCCCCATACTGGTTGCTATCATGCTTCTTCACGATCTCCTGGAACCGGCGGACAAAGCGCTCATCCGCCTTCGCCTTTTGCTCCAGCACTTCGCGGGCAAAGACCATGTGGTCCTCATGCGCCTCCAACATATCCGCCATCCGCGCATTCGTGGCCGACCCGATCGCCGCCATCGCGGACTGCGCCTCTTGGTCCGTCTTTACGCCGATCTCATTGATCTTGTGGGCCACATCCTGCTGCTGCGCGGTCTTCAACGACTTCGACAAAGCATCATAGAGCACAACGCGCTGCTTGGTGTCTGTCTGCAGTTTGTTGATCAGCACCATCTGCGTCGCCGCCTGGTTCTGCAAACTGTCGATCCAGGTTTTGCCCTTCTCGATATACCGCTCAAGTGTCTGGCTCTTGGCCAGTTGCACCTGCTCGTTTTGCACCATTTCATTGTATTTGCCGTTCAAGGCGGCCAATTCGGTTTCAAGCTTCGTGCGGGCCGCCGCATCTTGCTCGACCGAAATCTTGTTCTCCAAAGTGATGATCTCAGGGTCCAGCGCAAGGATATCCGCACGCAGTGCTTCCAACTCACCCACCGTGGCTTCGCGTTCTTGCAGCGTACCGCCAAGGTTGCTTTCAACACTGACTTTTTGTTCGTTGAGAATGGCCAACTGCCCTTCAAGCAATTTCATGATCACATCAGACTTGCTGATCAAATCCTGCAACTTGTCATCAATCGAGGCCGTGCGCATCCGCTCCTGACGCATGCTGTCGGCCTTGCCTTTGCTGAAAATGCCGATGAAGCTTTCCATACCGGTCTTGGACCGCATTTCGTCAAAGTCTTTGGAAAAGGCCGTTGTGACGTCATCAAGACCCATAATCAGTTCAGCAATATTGGCATTCATCAACTCGGTATGGGCGTGCACGTCTTCCAGACTGGCGTTTTCGATATCAACCGAGATATCGGTCCCTTCCGCCATCTTGGTGCGCGCCACTTCAATCCGGCTCGTGAGTTCCGAAATTTTACTTTGTGCCTCGGCGACTTGCGCCTGAGATTCCTGAATTTGCGTCTCAAAATTCGCCATAAACGTCCCTCATTTATTCTTTTATAACAGAGACGTAAGCATCATGGCCTCTGCGTTCAATATCACACCACGCGCCAGCGCAGCACTTCAAACGCGAGTTTGAACGTCAAAATCCATAAAGAAAAGGGTTTATGCGTCGTCAAGGATTGGCGGACGGTCGTTGGCAATCGCCTCTTCGCCCAACAACTCTTCAGCAGAAATAATCTTTGGCGGCAGTTCAATACCACGACCAAAATTCTCTGGATCAACACGCTGCGACTCTTCCGGAGAGCGGATGAGAACCTGCATCGGGGCCTCGATCTGGTTGTACAGGTGAATCACATCCTGGTTGAACATCCGGATGCAGCCCGCAGAGCCCGAGTTCCCGATAGATTCCAGATCATTCGTGCCATGGATGCGGTAGTAGGTATCGCGGCCACCACGGAACAAATAAAGCGCACGCGCGCCAAGCGGGCTGCGCAGACCACCAGGAATTCCACCCGCGAAATCGCCGTAAACTTCCGGCTCGGTGCGCAGCATGTTCTGGGTCGGTGCCCAACCTGGCCACTGGCGCATGAACTGCATCGTGGCAGTGCCCCGGATCGAGCGCCCTGCGCGCCCAACCCCGACAGGATACCGCGTTGCCGTGCCATCGTCGCGGACATGATAAAGGAACTTGGCATATGGATCGACGTCCAGCGTGTTTGGTTCGGCCTCGCCGTTATACCATCCTGTCATCCGGCGGTTCACGCCCTGAAGGTACTCAGAGGGAATACCGGGCAGAATATACCCAGCATCCTCAATCGGACCGTAGCCTTCCACAAATGACACCGGCATCGGAGGTTCGATTTCCATCTCAGGAACGCGCGGCGCACAGGCCGCTGCTGTGCTCGCCATTGCCATCGCCGCAAACGAGCGGCGGGTGAATTTCGTCACTGATGTCATAACTTTATCCAGAAATTTCCGAATCCCCTGATAGCACTCTCATGCGGGATGGCAAAACCGGCCTCAGGCGATAAATCGCATATCTTTGAGAAAACGTGATATTTGACACGGTCAGGGCCAAGCATTTGATCCGTTTGTACAGGATTTAGGCCCTAGCTCACCAAATCCCCAAGCGCCAAACCCTTCAAGACCTCATCCGCAGGCATCGCTTTCTTTCCTGGTCTCTGGGCCTGCGTCACTTCGATGGCACCGCTCCCGCAAGCAATCCGAAACCCGCCAAGCACCTGCCCCGGCGCACCCTCTCCGGCAGTCAGACGCGCACCGAGGAGTTTAATACGCTCGCCCTGCACCTCGCACCACGCGCCCGGAAAGGGGGATAGACCACGGATCAAACGGTCAATCTGTGCCGCAGGCTGCGCCCAATCCACCCGCGCCTCGGCCTTGTCGATCTTGGCGGCATAGGTCACGCCCTCTTCGGGCTGGGTTTGCGGGGTCAACTGATCCAACTGCGCAAGCGCCTGAACAATCAGCGCCGCACCCATTTGCGACAGCCTGTCATGCAACGCACCTGTGGTTTCCTCTGCACCAATTGCGGTCTCATCGCGCAACAGAACCGGACCGGTATCAAGACCGGCCTCCATCTGCATAATGCAAACGCCCGTCTTGGCATCACCCGCCATGATCGCACGATGAATGGGCGCAGCCCCCCGCCAGCGCGGCAAAAGCGAGGCATGGATATTCAAACAACCCGCCTTGGGCGCGTCCAAAATCACCTGTGGCAAAATCAAACCATAGGCGACGACCACAGCAATATCCGCCTCCAGTGCTGCAAATTCAGCCTGCTCGGCGGCACCTTTCAAAGACACAGGATACCGGACCTCTAGACCCAAGGCCTCGGCACGCATCTGCACCGGTGACGCACGGTCCTTCTTGCCCCGTCCCGCTGGCCGCGGTGGCTGGCAATAGACTGCCGCAATCTCATGGCCCGCATCCACCAGCGCATCCAGAACAGGTACCGAAAAATCAGGCGTTCCCATAAAAATAATGCGCATAAAGATATCTTTCTATGTCCAATCAAACTTCCGCGCGGCGCGCATCACTGCGTCAGCCCCGCTTCAATTTGGCCGCTTTCTTAACCAGCATGTCCCGCTTCACGCGGGTCAGATGCTCAAAGAACATCTTGCCTGCCAAGTGATCAATCTGATGCTGCACAGACGTCGCCCAAAGACCAACGAAATCCTGTTCTTCCCAAACGCCATCAACATTCAAGAACCGTACAGTCACGGCACGCGGGCGCGTCACCTTGGCCCAAACACCGGGCAGATTGGGCGATCCTTCTTCATGCACGCGCGGTTCAATACTGCTGTGCAAGATCGATGGGTTGGCCATCCGAATGGCTTTTCCACGCCCCTCAGAGGCATCAACCACAGCCAAAGCCATATCAATGCCCAACTGGGGCGCCGCCAGACCCACGCCCGGCATATTGTCCATGGCAACGATCATTTCATCCCAGATCGCGCGCACCTCATCAGTGATGTCCGCCACAGGTGTCGCGGGGGTACGCAGGGCCGGATGCGGCCACATGACAAAAGGACGATGTGTCATTGCAGCACGCCCGTTTCTGTAACCAATAGACCGTTCAGATGGTCAAGCTCATGACAAATGCAAATCGCCTGCACACCCTCAAACCGTCCGTGATGCGCCACGCCATCCAGATCCTGCCAACGCAGTTCCACCCAAAGCGGACGACTGACATCAAAACTTTTACCGGGGATTGAAAGGCAGGCCTCGGTCCCGACGGCCTTATCTTCGGACTGATTGGTGATTTCCGGATTAACGAAAATCATCGGCGCAGGTTCTGCGTCTTTCCAATCTGTATCGACAACAAAAACCCGCGTGCTCAGGCCCACTTGCGGGGCCGCCAACCCGCGCCCGGGGGCGGCATACATCGTCTCAAACATATCGCGGACCAGTCCGGCCAGCTCTTCGTCGAACTGTTGCACCGGCGCTGCCGTTTCCAACAAAACGGGATCACCCTCAAATCGCAGCGCGCGTACCGCCACGCCGTCAGCCCCGCGCCATTTCGCGTTTCAGCTTTTGCATCTTGCGCGTGATCATCTGGCGTTTCAGCGGACGCAGATAATCAATGAACAATTTGCCATCCAGATGGTCGATCTCATGCTGAACACAGGTCGCCCAAAGCCCGTCAAAACGCTCGCGCCTTGTCTTGCCATCAAGGTCCATCCACGACACTTCCACCTCGGCAGGGCGTTCGACCTCGGCATATTGCTCGGGGATCGAAAGACAGCCTTCTTCATAGACGTTCCGTTCTTCCGACGTCCAAACCACCTCCGGGTTGATCAACACCATCGGCTCTGGCGTCGCATCGTCTTCTTTGGCGCAATCCATCACCAACATCCGGTCCATGACCGCAATCTGCGGCGCCGCCAGCCCGATGCCGGGCGCGTCGTACATGGTTTCCAGCATGTCATCGGCCAGACGACGCAGCTCGTCGTTCACTGACGCCACAGGCGTCGCCACCTTTTTCAGGCGCGGATCGGGGTGAATAAGAATTTTTTTCAGTGCCATGGCGGTGATCTAATGCGTCGCGCCGCCCATCGCAAGCAGGGCGCGACTTTGGACTTGCACCCGTTTTCCCAACACCGCAATTTGCCAACGAAAGTTCAGGAGAAGCACATGTCATTCAATACCCCCATCGACCGCCGCGGAACCAACAGCGTCAAGTGGGATTTGATGGAAAAGCTCTATGGCGTTTCGCCAAAAGACGGGCTGGCGATGTGGACGGCAGATTCGGATTATCAGACCGCGCCCTGTGTCATCGAGGCTTTGAAAGCAGCCGCCGCACAAGGCGTCTTTGGCTATTCGTTCGAGAATGACGCCTACTTCAGTGCGATCCAATGGTGGATGCAAACGCGCCATGGCTGGTCCATAGAAAAGGACTGGATTTTGACGACCCAAGGCTTGGGAAACGCCATCGCGCTCTGCCTTGATGTCTGGACAGAGCCGGGCGACGCCGCCGTCATTTTCAGCCCTGTTTATCATGAGTTCGCACATAAGGTGAACAAGGCCGGCAGAGTTGTCACCGAATGCCCGCTCGTGCGCCAAGGCGATACCTATATGCTGGATCTGGACGATGCCCAGTCGCGGCTGACCGGCAAAGAAAAAATGCTGATCTGGTGTTCACCGCAAAACCCCTCGGGGCGCGTTTGGACCACCGATGAACTCCGCGCAGTGTCTGCCTTTGCGCGCAAAAACGGGTTGCTGCTGGTCAGTGACGAAATCCACCATGATCTTGTCTATGCGGAACATACCTTTGTGCCGACGGCCGTTGCAGCGCCTGAAGATACAGACAACACAGTTTATCTGACGGCGGCGTCCAAGACGTTCAACATCGCAGGCCAGCGTACAGGCAATATGATCGTCCCCGATCCAAAGCTGCGCAGCGCCATGCAAAAACGGCTGGCGATGCTCGATTACAACCCTTCCGCGCTTGGCGTCGCCATGATCACCGCCGCTTACTCACCGGAAGGTGCGGAATGGGCCGACGCACAAATCGCGCATTTACAAAAGAATCGCGAGATATTTGATGCAGGGATCAACGCAATCCCCGGCGTCTGGTCGATGCCGCTGCAATCCACCTATCTGGGATGGGTCGATTTTTCCGGCACTGGCATGACTTACGACGAAGTGTCAGCACGCATCAGGGACACCGCCAAGATCGCCGTGTCACAAGGGCCGACATTCGGAACGGGCGGCGAAAGCTTCATGCGCTTCAACCTCGCCACCCAAACCGACAAGGTTGAAGAGGCTGTGCGCCGGATGCAGGCCGCCTTTGCAGATTTGCAGTAGCGCCTAGCGCCCGATCAAACCGGCAGGGACAAAATCAGGACGCACGAAATCGGCGGCAGGACCGGAAGCAACCGGTGTGGCCCATTTGAACTCAAACACCCGTTCATCCTCTTCATCCACCGAAGAGACAACCAGACAGGTGTAAAGGTGCTTGGGGCCATCATAGATGTCGACATGCCCGCGCAACCGCTCGGAGCCTTCCAGATCCAACGCAAAGCCCCCATCCCAGAACCTGCGGATCCGATAGCTTTCTTCGCCATCCTGGACCGACAACCGATCCTTGCGCTTCAACGCCGCTTTGCGCGCCTCTTCCAAACCCTGACGAACCGCATCAGGTAAAAACGTAAACATAACAAGTCCCTCCAGACACCTCAGAGGATGGCCTGAGAAACGTAAATTTCAAATGACAAAATCCGCCGCAGCGCAGAAAGACCTTAATTTCAGGCCTTCACGCGGGGTCGCAAGACATGGGGCTTGGCCGCATCATAGAGCGCCGAGTCCGGAAACCCGTGCGAATCGGACAAAGCAGGCCCCACAAGGATCAACGCTGTGCGCGTAATCTTGGCCGCACGCACCTTTTCGCGCACATCCATCAACGTCCCGCGAATGATCATCTGATCCGGCCAACCGACACGGTAAATCACCGCGACAGGACAATCCTCACCATAAAATGGCACCAACTGCCGCTCGATTTCACGCAAGGCCCGAATGCCAAGATGGATCGCCAAGGTCGCACCGGAGCGCGCAAAATTCTCAAGCGTTTCGCCCGCAGGCATCCCCGTCGATTTCATCGACATACGGGTCAGAATGATGGATTGCGCCACTTCGGGCACAGTCAATTCCGTACCCAAAGCCGCAGCAGCCGCAGCATAGGCCGGCACACCGGGAATGATCTGGTAATCAATCCCGTCCGCCTTCAGGCGGCGGATCTGCTCGGCAATTGCGCCGTAAAGTGACGGATCACCCGAATGCACGCGCGCCACATTTTGACCCTTTGCATGTGCCTCAAGGATCACCCCATGCGTGTCGTCCAAGGTCATCGGCGCGGTATCCATCACCAGCGCATCATCAGGCGCACAAGCCACCACTTCGGCAGGCACCAGTGACCCTGCATAAAGACACACAGGGCATTCCCCGATAATCCGCGCGGCTTTCAGCGTCAGCAACTCAGGATCACCCGGACCTGCACCAATAAAATAAACGGTCATCGCACGACCCTCATCTTTCTATGTCCAATCAAACTTCCGCCGGAGGCTTCGGGATGGCGGGTGGGGCGCATTTGGCGCCAGCCAAAAAGCGTCATCCAGCCAAATCCCCGTCAATCTTACGCGCATACCCCCGCGGCGTGTACATCCGGGGCCCTTCACCAAGTGCCGCGAGCCGCGAATGCGACGACCCCACCAGAACCACGGTCAACATATCCACCTCATCCACTTCCAACTCATCCAAGCGGCGATAGCGCACGTGCTCCTCGGGCCGCCCCAGAGATGAGGCCAACATCACAGGCGTCTCAGGTGGGCGATGCTGCAACAAGATTTCCCGCGCCTCCGCCAAAAGTGTCCGCCTGCGCATCGACACGGGGTTATAAAACGCAATCACAAAGTCGCCCTCGGCAGCAGCCTTCAACCGCTTCACGATATCCTCGCGCGGGGTCAGCAAATCCGACAGCGAAATCGCACAAAAATCATGGCCCAAAGGCGCGCCGGCCCGCGCTGCCGCCCCCTGCAAGGCACTCACACCGGGCGAACAGATCACCTCAACACGGCGCGCCGCATCTGACACACCCATCTGATCGGGCCCACGATCCAGCAGCTCGAACACAAGGGCGGCCATCGCATAAATCCCCGCATCACCCGAACAGACCAGTGCCACGTTCTTGCCCTGCCCCGCCTGTTCCAGCGCATAGCGGCAGCGGTCCTCTTCCCCGCCCAAGGGAAAATCCGACCGCGCCTTGCCCACGGCCAAAGGCCCCAGCAAGTCAATATAAAGCCCGTAGCCCACCAGCTCTTCGGCTTCCGCCACCAGCCGCGACACCTCGGGCGTGCGCCATGCTGCTTGGCCGGGACCAATACCCACAACAGACAACCGTCCACGCGCACGACCTGTCAGTTCGACCATAGGCTCCGGCGTCACAACAAGCGCACATGTCGCATTCGCCGTCTTGCGCTTGGTCACCAGAAATTCACCCTGCGGACCTGCCTGCGCCAGCGCTGCGGCTTCGGCCACGCCGTGCGTGCCCACTTCGGCAAAAACAACCTCGGACGGGTTCGCCAGTCGCGGCGTCTGGGCCTCAAGAGCCTCCGCCTCAAACAGCCGCATCGGCACGCCAAGATCACCTGCCAAAGCAATAATCGCAGGCTCATCCGCTTTCAGCGTGATGGTATTGACCGAATGCACTGCCTCGGGCGCAACCCCTGCCTCTTGCAGCACATCCTGCACCAAAGCCGCCAATTCCGCAGGCGGGCAATTGCGGGCGCAGCCCACGCCTAATGCCACCCGCTGGGGCGCAAACTGCAAATGATCCGCGCCCAAATCATCCTGACGCGCCATCGTGCAAGACAGGCGCAGTCCGTCGCCCTTTGGCAGGTCGGCAAGCCACGGCGCATCGCCAGTCACCTGCGCGCCCCCGCCAGCGAGCAGCCCTGCCATCGCCGCCTTGGCATCACCACGGTTGACCAATCGCCATCCGGCAGGGGGTTCATCGAGGGCAATCCCAAGGGCCACATCACCCGCCGTGGTCACAGCAGACACAGCATTCAGCGCCCCTGCAATCGTAGCCGACAACTTATTCGCCCCACGATGCCCGCCCAACAGCGGTACGACAACCGCGCCATCATCCGACACCGAAATCACCGGCGGTTCCGTGGTCTTGTCGGCCAAAAGCGGCGCCACCGCACGGATCAGAATACCCGAGGCACAAACCCCGACAATCGGCACACCTGCCGCAAACAAATCACGTGCATGGTCCAGCGCATTGGCAAAAAAGGCGTCCGCCCGATCAACACGGCCCTCACGCCCATGCACCTGCGCGCCAAGCACAGCGGCAATCTTATGGGCAACGGGCTCACCCGAGCGCGACAGCGCCAGAACGATTGGCTTGCGCGCCTGAGGCGCGACAGGTTTCATAGCCACGGATCGGCCCCTTTTGTCAGCAAAATCATCGAAAAATATGGTGCCTTTTCAGGGGCATCCGCCAGCGGCAGCACCACCTCTTCGGGCAGCGTTGCACGCTCGACGTAAACGGCACCATCGGTCAGGCCGAGTGCTTCAATCACGCCTCTGATCTTGGCCAGATGGCGACCGACCTTCATGATCACAACACTCTCCGCCCCCTCAATCCGGGCGCGCAGCTCGTCCTCGGGCAATGGCCCGGGCAGAACCGTCAACCGCTCATTGCGGGCGGCCAGCGGCATCCGCGCGCGCGCGGCACAGGCGGTGACAGATGTGACGCCAGGCACAATCTCAACGCGGTAAGTGTCGGAGAGCCGCGCGAACAGATACATGAATGAGCCGTAGAAGAACGGATCCCCTTCACACAGGCAGACAACATCATGGCCTGCGTCCAAAGCGGCGGCGATTTCTGCAGCCCCCTTGTCATAGGCGGCCTGCGCGGGTGCGCGTTCCACCGACATCGGGACATCCATGATGATTTCCTGCGCGTCAGCGGCAATCAAATCCGCCGCAATGGCCCGCGCAAAGCTCGCGGCACCCGCCAGCGTGGGATAGGCCACAACGGCTGCACCCTCGATCAGGCGCGCGGCGCGCAATGTCATCAGATCGGGCGCGCCCGGCCCAAGGCCAACACCATACAAAACCCCTGTCATCGCTTCACAAGGCTCCACTGTGTGACCGGCATCGACGGTCGCCAACCCGTCAGACGGCCCACAGGTTCGGCGCGATGGACCTGCAGTTTCACCAGATCACCGCCATGCTCTTTGTGCAGCGCGATCAGCTCGGCCTCGCTTTCCAGCGTCACAGCATTGGCCACCAACCGTCCCAGCGGGCGCAGGGCGGCCCACGCCGCATCAAAGGTTTCACGGCTCAATCCGCCCCCGATAAAGATCGCATCCGGCGCATCCAGCCCCGTCAGCGCCTCAGGCACAGACCCTTCAACCAACGCCAATTTAGGCGCGCCCAGCGCCAGCGCATTGGCGGCAGCCATGGCGCGACGATCTGCGCGCGGTTCAATCCCGATGGCGCGGGCATAGCGCGCGGCCCGCATCCATTCGATCGCCACCGACCCGCAGCCTGTGCCGATATCCCACAAAAGCGCACCACGCATCGGCATCAGTTTGGCCACGGTGGCTGCGCGCACCTCTTGCTTGGTCATGGTGCCGTCGGACAGGAACAGATCATCCGCCAACCCTGGCACACGCGGCAGCAAAGCCGCGTCAGGGGCGGCAACACAGTCCACGGCCAGCGTATTGAACGCAGGCACCGTGTGATCCCAGCTTTCCGCCAACCCGTCAAAGCGCGCCTCGTCTTTGCCGCCCATCGCCGCAAGCACGGTCATACGGGATTTTCCAAAGCCGCGTTCGGTCAGGAAACGGGCGATTTGCGCGGGTGTTTCGGCCCCTGTCGTCAGCACCAGCAATTGCGCATCAGGCTGGATAAAAGCGATCATCTGCTCGACCGGACGGCCATGCACGGTGAGCGTTTCGACATCAGGCAGTGACCAGCCCATACGTGCCGCCGCGAGCTGAAAGGCGGAGAGTTGGGGGTGATAGACGATCTCGGACGGATCAATCGCGCGACCGATGCGGGCCCCGACCGAAAACCAAAGCGGATCACCGGTCGCAAGGATCACAACCCGTTTGCCGCGCAGTTCTTCAATGGTCGAAATCAGCGCATCAAAGGGATGCGGCCATGCCAGTCGTTTGGCGCTGACCGTTTCGGTCAGTGTATGGTGACGGTCGCCGCCGATGATAATCTCGGCAGCCTCAACCACGGCGCGGGTGGCGGGAACGAGGCCCTCCATCCCGTCTTCGCCGATCCCCACGATATGAAGCCAAGGATCACCCATCGCTTGTCGCCTCGTGCCCGAGGCTTCGCGCGGAAGGACCGCAGGGACTGACAAGCGCGCACCTACACATCTTCGGGTAATCCCGCTGCCAAGGCATTGACTGCGGCAGATGCCATAGCAGAGCCGCCACGCCGCCCGCGCAGGGCGACGTAATCGCAACCACGGGGGTTTGCCGCCAATTCTGCCTTGCTTTCAGCCGCCCCCACAAAACCAACAGGAAAGCCCAGAATGACCGCCGGTTTGGGCCAGCCTGCATCGAGCAGTTCAAGCAAATGAAAAAGCGCTGTCGGCGCGTTGCCGATCGCCACGACCGCTCCCTCGATCCGGTCGCGCCAAAGCTCGACTGCTGCGGCAGAGCGGGTGTTCCCGACTTGTTGCGCCAAGGCCGGTACTGCAGGATCGTTCAGCGTCACGATCACCTCGTTGTCAGCCGGCAGATAACGGCGAATGATCCCCGCACCCACCATCTCGCAATCGCATAACACCGGCGCACCGGCGGCAAGTGCTGCGCGCCCTGCGTCTGCCGCGCCTTGAGAAAAGGCCAACCGGTCCGCGACCTCGATCATACCGCAGGCATGGATCAGCCGCGTGATCAAAGGCTGCATCGCGGGCGCAAACCGCTCCAGCCGTGCCTCATCGCGCACCGTCGCAAAGCTCTGGGCGTAGATCGCTGAGGGGTCTTTTTCGTACGGGCGCAAATGGCAGGCCTTTGTTTTATGTGGCAAGTGCCGGAGCCTCCGGCGGGAGTTTTTTGAGCAAGATGAAGATCAGTCGGATTTCACCTTGCGTGCGCTTTCGGGACCATGCGGGTGTTTTGCATGAGGGTAAGGCGCGTGATGATGGTCGTGATCGTGGTGATGGTCATGATCGTGGTGATGGTCGTGATCATGATGGTGGTGGTGATCGTGGTGATGATCTGCAGCCACAAGGCGGCACATGCCGGTGCAGAAGGTATCACAAAGCGTACAATCAGCCACGTTCGAACCGGGCGCATTCGCACCTTGTCCTTCCACATGGTGGTGGTGGCTTTCCTGCACGGCACCGACCTCGCCCTCGAAGCCCAGAACCGCCGTGCGGTACTTGCACAGCACGCAAGTGGACGGTGGCACGGCGCCAAAGGCAGGGTGCGCACGGTCCTCGGCGCTGATCTTGTGGGTTTTGCCTTCTTCCAGAGCCAACACCTGACTGCGATAGCCACAGATGCCGCAGTTTGGCGGCGGCGTTGCGCTGACCTGTTCCATGATGCGTTCAGCGAAAGTTTCCAGCACCTTGGGGTGATCACCCAAGTAGCCCGCTTTGATGAACTGGATGCCAGGGTGTTCTGCTGCGACCTGATCGGTGAAACCGTAAATCCGGTCGATCAGGATGCCCGAGAATAGGAAATAGGGGAACACGATGACACGTTTGTAAGGCAGGCGCGCCACATGTTGCAGGCAGGGTTCCACCAGCGGAAAGGTCACGCCCGAATAGCCCACTTCGCACCAGCCAAAGCCCATGCCCTCTTGCAGCATACGCGCGATCTTGGCCACGTTTCCGTTCGCGTCGGGGTCGGACGCGCCGCGCCCGATGACGACCAGACAAGTCTCGGTCAATGGCATTTCGCCATGTTCGGCGTTCGCTTTGTCGACCGCGTCCTGGATACGCCCTGCGGCGGCGGCGATCATCTTGGGATCAATGCCAAGCTCGCGGCCATATTGTACGGTGATCCCATGTTTGGCCGCATAGGTGTTCAGGACTGTGGGAATGTCATTCTTGGCGTGCATTGCCGCAAAGAGCATGCCCGGCACAGCCAAAATCCGCTCGCAGCCTGCTTCGCGCAGCTTGTCCAGACCGTCGCGGATCACAGGGTTGGCGAATTCCAGGTAACCGTAGTCGGTCATCCAGTCTTCTGGGAGATACGCGGGCAGCTTGTCGGCCAAGGTCGCAAATTCATCGACGGCAGATTGGCTGCGCGAACCGTGGCCGCAAATCATAACACCGGTTTTCATGCGGTTTCCTCTTCCAGCTCTTCGTCTTCTGCTTCGACGTCATCTTTTTTCGATGCTTTTTCTTTGGATGCGCCCCAAAGTGCCGCAAGACCAGCAAGCGCAATCGCTGCACCCGCAATCCAGTGACCGTGCCCTGCGACCTCGGCCCAGTGGCCGGGATGTGCAAAAGCCGATGATCCGGCGAACAAAAAGATAAATGTCAGCAGTCCCCGCATGGGCATCCTCCGTATTTTTCCATCACAAGAGGCCCCGGCGCGCGGGTCTTGACGATGTGATGTCCGGTTCCCGTCTTGGGTCAACCGACCTATCTCCAACCTCTCTGGCCGCAGCGCGGCTTCGTCAGGAATCGTATAGACAGGGCAAGGCGCAGGAGCAAACGCTTAAGCGACGCAATCATGCGATGCGGCGGCAGGCCGCAACGGGCCTTATGTGCACTCATGCACCAAAGATGCGCCCTCACACGCCTTTGTTTCATGGTGCAGGCGCGTTACCTGCTCTCTCAAGCAATGAATGGATGAGCAAAATGGGCCAACTTATTGACGGCGTTTGGCATGACGTCTGGTATGACACCAAGAAATCCGGTGGCGCGTTCGAACGCAAAGAAGCGCAGTTTCGCAACTGGATCACCGCAGACGGATCAGCGGGGCCTTCCGGCGAGGGCGGCTTTGAAGCGGAAAGCGGGCGCTATCATCTTTATGTCTCATACGCATGCCCATGGGCGCACCGCACTTTGATCTTCCGCCAGTTGAAGGACCTCACAGACCACATCAGCATTTCTGCTGTGCATCCTGATATGCTGTCTGATGGTTGGACTTTTGAAACTGATGAAGACGGGGCCACGGGTGATACGCTTTACGGCATGCCATTTGCACGTGACATCTATCTCAAGGCGCTGCCCGATATGAACGGGCGCGTGACCGTGCCGATCTTGTGGGACAAAAAGCGCGAAACGATCGTATCCAACGAAAGCTCCGAGATTATCCGGATGCTGAATTCCGCCTTTGACCACATCACTGGCAATACAGAGGATTACTGGCCCGAGGAATTGCGCGATGCCATCGCTCCGGTGAATGACCGCATTTATGACACCCTCAACAATGGTGTTTACAAATCCGGCTTTGCGACAACGCAAGAGGCCTATGACAAAGCGGTCTATCCACTTTTTGAAACCCTCGACTGGCTGGAAGAGCGCCTGAGCGAAAACCGCTACCTGATGGGCGACCGCCTGACAGAAGCCGATTGGCGCCTCTGGACCACGCTGGTGCGATTTGATCCGGTCTATCACCTGCATTTCAAATGCAATCGCAAGCGGATCGCGGATTATCCGAACCTTTCGGGCTATATGCGCGAACTGTATCAGATGCCGGGCATCGCCGAGACCGTGAATATAGCGCATATCGTGCGGCACTATCACTACAGCCATGACACGATTAACCCGCACCGGATTTTACCGGTCAACCCAATCCTTAACTATGATGCGCCGCACGGTCGTGGGCAGTAGCCCCATAGTGATGCACAATCGCGGCAAGGTCCTGCGGGGGCGTTGCCGTTTTTACAAAGGCTCGTGCATTGGCCGCGTAGTTGAAGATCGACCCGTCTGAAAAGAACGTCGTGTCGGTCACAAAAACAATATTGGCGCGCGGTTGTCGGAAACGTGCGAGATCGGCAACCGCCAAAGCACTGCCCTCGGCAAGAACAACGTCCAGCACGATCACGTCGAAAGGGTGCGAAGATATCAGGTTCAGCGCATTTGTCGCGCTTTGAACAAGGGTGACGTCCACCTCAAGGCGCTCAAGATGCCGCTTCCAGACGCCGCCGAGGTCTTCATTTCGTTGGACAATCAGTGCGCGCATAATTACTTCCCGTTCGAAACAATTTTAGGACTTCAGTTGACGGTTTCTTAACCCAGCAAGGACAGCACTGTGCCCAATGTATTAACGAAGTGTTAACGCACGTGGGCCACCTGTACTAAAGGGCAAGCTTACGCGCATTCGCCTGAGGGTGAGGCGCAAATCCGCTTGAAGAACCGCAAGAATATGGGGCGAAAGAGCATGACAACCTGGATCACAATCTGCGACACTTGCAAACAAGACGGGTGGGACGCAGGCGACATGACGCAAACCGACGGCGAAGTGCTGGCAGGTTTGATCGAAGCCGTTGCGACTGGCGTTGAAGCGGTCAAGACGCGGCGTGTGTCTTGTTTGATGGGCTGCAAGAATGCCTGCAACGTGGCGATTCAGGGTGAAGGCAAGTTGAACTATACTTTGGGCACATTCACCCCGTCAGCAGAGGCGGCGGAAGGCATTGTCGCCTATGCAGCAGCCCACGCAGAATCGGAAACGGGCCAAGTGCCTTATCGGACATGGCCACAGGCCGTGAAGGGCCATTTCGTCACCCGCCACCCACCGTTGCCAAAAGAATGACCGAAAAACGCGATCATGGCGGCGGCATTGATGCCGCGATTGCGGCCTACGGTGGTGAGCGCGCCGGCTGGCTGGACCTTTCAACGGGGATCAATCCGGTGCCCTATCCCATGCCTGATCTGCCCCATGACGCATGGACAGCACTACCTGACGAGGCTGCCTTCGACCGCCTTTACGCGCTTGCGCGGCGCTTTTGGAACGTTCCTGAGGGGGCGGCGATCCTGGGTGCGGCAGGCGCATCTGCCATTATTGCCGCGATGCCACGGGTGCTTCCCATGGGCGAGGTCTGCATCCCCGGTCCTACCTATAACGAACATGGCGCGGCTTTTGCCGCAGCGGGTTGGCGCTTGGGTCAAGACCCAAGCCACGCGCTGGTCGCGGTGCACCCCAACAACCCTGATGGGCATATCTGGCAAGCCAGCGATCTGGATGCCACCTATACCATCATTGATGAGAGTTTCTGCGATATCATGCCCGATCAGTCGCTGATCCATCTGGCAGCACGCCCCGGCACTGTTGTGTTGAAAAGCTTTGGCAAATTCTGGGGGCTTGCGGGTTTGCGCCTTGGTTTCGCGATCGGCGACCCCGCAATCATCGCCAAACTCCGCGACCTTCTGGGGCCATGGCAAGTCTCTGGTCCAGCGCTTGCCATCGGCGCCGAAGCGCTCGCCGATCCCGCATGGGCCGATGAAACACGCGTGAGGCTCGCTGAAGATGCGGCACGTTTGGACAGGCTGGTGACGCAAACGGGTGCTGCGCTGATCGGCGGCACACCACTCTTCCGGCTCTACCAAGTCGATGACGCAACAGCCTTGCAAATCAAGCTAGCCAAAGGCCATGTCTGGTCGCGCACCTTTCCCTACGCCCCCGACTGGCTGCGGCTTGGGTTGCCTGCCCCCGACCGCTGGGCACAACTGGAAGCCGCACTTTGACCCTCATCTTCGGCATGATCCTCGATGCGCTTTTGGGAGAGCCGCGCTGGCTCTGGTCACGCATACCGCACCCTGCTGTTTTGATGGGGCGCGTGATTGGATGGTGCGATGCGCGCTTCAACACAGGCGAACACAAAAAGCGCGCAGGGATCCTCACAATTCTCGCGCTCTGCACCATTGCCGCGATCTTTGGATGGATCATCGAAAGCCTGCCGGGATCCCTACTCGATGTGATCATCGTCGCGATTTTGCTGGCGCAACGCTCACTTGTTGATCACGTACAAGCCGTCGCAGACGCCCTGCGCCTGTCACTCGGTGACGCCCGCCGCAGTGTTGCGATGATTGTCGGACGCGACACGAAGGATATGGATGCCCCCAGCGTCGCGCGATCCGCGATTGAGAGTGCAGCCGAAAACCTTTCAGACGGTGTGATCGCGCCCATTTTCTGGTTCGCCGTCGCGGGCCTGCCCGGCCTGCTGATCTATAAAATCACCAATACAGCCGACAGCATGATCGGCTACCGCACCCCGCGTCACGAAGACTTCGGCTGGGCCGCAGCCAAGCTTGATGACCTGCTCAACCTGATCCCTGCAAGGCTGACGGCGCTGATGATCTGGGCGGTCACATCGCGGCCCAACATAGGCGCGATCCTGCGCGAAGCCCCGTTGCACCGCTCGCCCAATGCAGGCTGGCCCGAAGCGGCAATGGCGCATGGTCTCGATATCGCGCTCAGCGGTCCACGCAGCTATGATGGTGTGATGCAGCCCTATCCCTTCGTGAATGCAGAAGGGGAACGGACGCTTGGCCCTGATGATATTGATCGGACGGTCCGGACGCTTTGGCGCACATGGGCACTGACCCTCGCACTGTCTTTCATCGGTGCCGCCGCGCTCACATTGTCCTGATCGGCGGCTTTCCGACCCGCAGGCAGACCACCCTTGCGCTGCACAGCGGCACTGCTACGCTTCCGGCGTATTCTTGGACTGGAGATTTCAATGCGCACCGCAGCTCTCGCTTTATCCCTTCTTGCAAGCACCGCCAGCGCACAAACCTGCGGCGGACCGGTGGGCGCCTTTATTGAAGGCGTCAAAGCCGAAGCGCGCGCGACAGGCATCCCTGCCCAAACCGTTGATGCGTTCTTCCAGGGCGCACAAATTGATCAGGCCGTCATCAACGCCGACCGCGCCCAAGGTGTGTTCCAGCGCGATTTTATCAGCTTCTCGCGGGCCCTCATCAGCCAGAACCGGATCGACAACGGGCGCATCTATGGGCAAAGGCTCGACAGCACCTTTGATACAATCGAAGCACGTTTCGGCATCCCGCGCGGGGTGTTGCTGGCCTTCTGGGCGTTTGAAACCGACTACGGGCAGGTGCAGGGCACGTTCAACACACGCAACGCCCTGCTGACACTGGCGCATGATTGCCGCAGACCAGAGCTTTTCCGCCCCCAACTGATCGCTGCAATTGAACTTTACCGGCGCGGGGGCATGAATCCGGCCTCGACCACAGGCGCATGGGCGGGTGAAATCGGGCAACTGCAAAAACTGCCGCGCGAAATCATCCGCCAAGGCATGGACGGCGACGGCGACGGGGTCGTTGATCTCAAAGGCTCTTCAGCCGATGCGCTGATGACCGGCGCAAATGTGCTGTCATCCTTGGGGTGGCGGGCAAATGAACCTTGGCTGCAAGAAATCATCTTGCCTGAAAACCTCGATTGGGCGCAAACCGGACTGAACCACAAAGCAAGCGTGCGCGACTGGGCCAACCGTGGCGTACGGGCACGCGAAGGCGCGCTTGGGCCGTCCAACCTGCAAGCCTCGGTCCTGCTCCCCATGGGACGTAACGGCCCCGCTTTCCTCGCCTATCCGAATTTCGAAGTCTATTTCGACTGGAACAAAAGCTTCGTCTACGTCACGACTGCGGCCTATTTCGCAACACGCCTTGGCGGCGCGGCCGTCTATAATGCAGGCAACCCGACACCGGCGCTCAGCGGTCAGCAAATGCAGCAGTTGCAACAAAAGCTCACGCAGCGCGGCCATGATGTGGGCGGCATTGATGGCATCTTGGGGGCAATGACGCGGGCAGCGGTCCAATCCGAACAAATACGGCTGGGTCTCCCTGCCGACGCATGGCCCACAATCGACCTCCTGAACCGGCTATAACGCCACCCAGTGTTATTATTGGCCCCTTAAATATCCCCGCCGGAGGCTCCAGCTTAAGCGACCATCGCCGCCGCTTTTTTGAGGTCCACCGACACCAGTTGCGACACACCCTGTTCGCCCATGGTCACCCCGAAAAGCCGGTCCATCCGGCTCATCGTCACCGCATGGTGCGTGATGATCAGAAACCGCGTCTCTGTGCGGCGTGTCATCTCATCCAGCAGGTCGCAGAAACGGGTGACGTTGGCGTCATCAAGCGGCGCGTCCACCTCGTCCAGCACACAGATCGGCGCAGGGTTGGCAAGGAACACCGCAAAGATAAGCGCCAGTGCTGTCAAAGTCTGCTCACCCCCCGACAACAGCGACAGAGTGCTCAGCTTCTTGCCCGGCGGCTGACACATGATCTCAAGACCCGCCTCAAGCGGGTCATCAGATTCGACCAACACCAGTTTCGCCTCCCCGCCACCAAAGAGGTGGGAAAAGAGCAAACCAAAGTTCTCGTTCACCTGCTCGAATGCGGTCAGCAACCGCTCACGACCTTCACGGTTCAGGCTCGCAATACCCGAGCGCAGCGCCGCAATTGCAGCCTCCAGATCGGCCTTTTCGCTGACCAACCCGTCATGCTCGACCTGCACCTCTTTGGCGTCTTCTTCGGCGCGCAGGTTGACGGCACCCAAAGCATCCCGCTGCCGTTTCAGCGCATTGACCTGCCCTTCAACAACTTCGGACGCCGGCATCTGATCTACATCCGTCTGAAGCGTCTCAAGCAACTTCTGCGGTGTCACCTCTTGCGCTTCCATGATCCGCTCGGCGGCATAGGCCACGGTTTCGCGGGCCGCATCCGACCGCGCTTCTGATCGCGCGCGCGCCTCACGCGCCTCCGAGGCCAAACGCTCTGCGTCACGCTCATGATGGCCCGCGTCGCGCAGAGCACTATCGGCCTCTGCCAGCTTATCTGCCGCCGCCTTCCGCCGCGTCTCTGCCTCATCAATCGCATCGGCCAGCTCGGCACGCTTGGCGGCAATTTCCTCGGGCGCGGCGCTGGCCTCGACCAATGAAGCCTCAGATTCCTCTTTCCGCTCCGCCAGTTCCGCCGTGCGTTTGTTGGCGGTTTCCAGACGATGCTTCCAGCCGCTGATTTCCTTCGTGATCTCCTGACTGCGCTTAAGGCGCATCTCACCCTCGCGGCGCACCTCGTCGTGGGCCGAGCGGCGCGACATCATCGTGATCCGCGCGGCCTCAACCGTCATTTTGATGTCTTCAACAGACGCCCGTGCCGCATCCAGATCACCCAGATCCTGCGCGGCTTTTTCGGCCTCCGTCAGCGCACGCCGCGCTGTCAGTGCCTCTTCCTCATTGCGCTTCACCGCAAGTCCGAGGCTTTCCAGCTTACCTTCTGAGAGGTTGCGTTCTGCTTCAGCACGGCTCGCGGCACGATTGGCATCGGCCACGGCTTGGTCGGCATTGCGGCGGGCTTGCCGTGCAGCATGGTCCGCTTCGGTCTGTTGCTTCAACAAGGCAGTCAGGCTTTCATGCGCCTGTGCCGCACCTTGTGCCGTCGCCGAGACCTCTTCCAGATCGCGCTTCAACTCGGTCAAACGGTTCAACTGTTGCAACCGCAATGCCGCCGCCGAAGGCGCATCTTCAGCACCGGCGCGGAACCCGTCCCAGCGCCACAAATCGCCTTCAACCGACACAAGCCGCTGGCCAGGTTTCAGGTCTGCCTGCAAACCCGGCCCGTCAGCGGCATCCACCAAACCCACCTGCGACATCCGCCGCGCCAGAACCTCAGGCACTGTGACATAGTTTGTCAGCGCCTTCACACCTTCCGGCAGGGTTTGCGCAGAGGCATAGCCGGGCAGCAAAGCCCACCCGGATTTCGCATCTGCTGCTACCTCAGGCGCACGCAGATCATCGGCCAAGGCAGCGCCCAGCGCCTTTTCGTAGCCGCCCTGCACGCGCAGCAGGTCAAGCACCTGCCCACCCTCTGCCGTGTCACGCTCGACCAGTTTCGCCAAGGCGGCAACTTCGGCACGTAGGGCATTCGCCTCGCCTTCGGCCTCGGACCGCAAGGCGCGCGCATCACTTTCCCGCGCCTGTGTCGCAGCCCGCGCACTTTCGGCATCGTTCAACGCAACATCAGCCGCCTCCGCCGCAGCAACGGCGGCTTTCTCTGCCTCGCCAGCCGCAGCAAAATCAGCCTCGGCCTTCGCCAATGCCGCCTCTGCCTCTTTCATCGCGGCCTTTGCGCGCGCTGCCTCATCTTCGTGCTTGCGCAATGTCGTGCGGTTATCATCCAGCAAGCGCTGCGCAGACTGGTGGCGTGCCGCAAGCCGCGCCACATCTTCGGTCAGTTGCGAAAGATCGGCCTCGCGTTGCTGCAACACACCCGCCGCCTCGCGTGCGGCGTCCTGCGCGTCTTTCAGGCGGTCCTCATGGCCTTCTCCGGCCTTTTCAATCTCGCGCGCTTCCCATTCAAGCCGCGCGATCGTCTCGCCCGCGTCCTTGTTCAGCCCGCTTTCGCGCTCCATATCGCGGGTCAGCTGATCAATGCGGCCACGCAGCGTCTCGATCATATCGAGCGCGCGCTGTTCTTGATCCTTCAGCGTGTCCCGCTGCACCTGCAAGCGCTGCAACACAGCCGCAGCAATCGCCTCTTCCTCGCGCAAAGGCGGTAAGGCCTCCTCGGCACGCGCACGGGTCTTGGCGGCCTCACGCGCAGCTTTTTCGGCTTGTGCCGCGGCAGTTGTACGTTCGCGCAACTGGTCGGCAGCGGCCAAGAGCGCCTCATCCGCCTCTTTCCAGCGGCGGAACAGCAACATCCCTTCGGCACGGCGCAGTTTGTCACCGATTTCACGATACCGCGCGGCCTGCTTGGCCTGCCGCGCCAACTGGCCCAGTTGCGTGGCGAGTTGCTCAATCACATCATCCACGCGGGTCAGATTTGATTCAGCACCCTTGAGCTTCAGTTCCGCTTCATGCCGGCGCTGATACAGCCCCGAAATACCTGCCGCCTCTTCCAGAATACGGCGGCGAGATTTTGGTTTGGCGTTGATCAGTTCGGAAATCTGGCCCTGCCGCACCAAAGCAGGCGAATGTGCACCGGTCGATGCATCCGCAAAAAGCATCTGCACATCGCGGGCGCGCACGTCTTTGGCGCCCACCTTATAGGCAGACCCTGCATCGCGGGTGATCCGGCGGATAATCTCAAGGTTATCATCGTCGTTGAACGCAGCCGGTGCCAGACGTTCACCATTGTCGATCACGAGGGATACTTCCGCGAAATTGCGCGCAGGCCGCGTGGCGGCACCGGCAAAGATCACGTCCTCCATCCCGCCACCGCGCATCGCGGTGGGGCGGTTTTCGCCCATGACCCAGCGCAGCGCCTCAAGCAAATTCGACTTGCCACAGCCATTAGGCCCCACAACACCGGTCAGACCATCGGCGATGATCAGATCAGTGGGGTCCACAAAGCTTTTAAAGCCATTCAGTCTGAGTTTGCTAAAGCGCAACGATTCTTACCCGTCTGATTCCTCAAGGTCCGAAAGCATCGCCCTGCGATACGGCGCGAGTCAACGCCCGCATCCCCGCATGTGCCATGTTCCGCCGTGTTATCCACAACATATTGCGGTTTTTGCTTGGTTTGGGGCCTTGAGAGGGCCTGATCGTGACGAAGAGGGACCCAATGCGACATCAATCGTCGAATGACAGGGGCCAGATGCGAAAGCTCCATTATCGCAGACGCCCCTTGCAACTTCGATGAGGTGACGCAAGAAAGGGGCCCGTCACACGCGATATGGAATGGACCCAAGAAATGCCCGCCAAGATCCCTGCTACCGTCGTTACCGGTTTTCTCGGTGCCGGCAAAACGACCCTCATCCGCCACATGCTGCAAAACGCACAAGGCAAGCGGATCGCGCTGATCATCAACGAATTTGGCGATCTGGGCGTGGATGGCGATATCCTCAAAGGCTGCGGCGATGAGGTCTGTTCCGAGGATGACATCGTTGAACTCTCCAATGGCTGTATCTGCTGCACCGTGGCCGATGATTTCATCCCTACGATGGAAGCACTGCTCGCGCGCGAAAACAAACCCGATCACATCGTGATTGAAACCTCCGGCCTTGCTTTGCCGCAACCCCTTGTGCGCGCGTTCAACTGGCCCGGCATTTCCACCAAAGTCACCGTGGACGGCGTCGTGACCGTTGTGGATGGCCGCGCCGTCCACGACGGCCAGTTTGCCCATAACGTCGCCGCCGTTGATGCCCAGCGCGCGCTGGACGAAAACCTTGACCACGAAACGCCGCTGTCCGAGCTTTTCGAAGATCAGGTCGCCTGCGCGGATATGATCGTAGTGAACAAGATTGACCTGCTTGACGCGGCCGAGGCTGATGCGCTGACCGCCAAGTTAAAATCAGAGGCCCGCGATGGCGTGCAGGTCATCAAAGCCTCTATGGGTGCTTTGCCTGTTGATGTGCTCTTGGGCCAAGGGATCGGGGCCGAGGGCGATCTGGCCGCGCGCCATGAAATCCACCACCATCATCACCATGATGATGACGAAGACGACCACGATCATGAACACGAGCATGGC
The DNA here is from genome assembly GCA_942490805.1 of uncultured Alphaproteobacteria bacterium. Taxonomy (GTDB): domain Bacteria; phylum Pseudomonadota; class Alphaproteobacteria; order Rhodobacterales; family Rhodobacteraceae; genus Yoonia. Next base: position 313,909 of record CALNYU010000007.1, read on the forward strand.
CATGACGATTTCGAAAGCTTCATCGTCACCCGCGGCGAGATCACCGATGCTGCGGCCTTTGCCGCACAAATCGCCGATGTCATCCGCGCGCATAACATTCTGCGCCTCAAAGGGTTCGTGGCCGTCGCTGGCAAACCCATGCGCATGACGCTTCAGGCCGTTGGCCCCCGCGTGGATACCTATTTCGACCAACCCTTTGGCGCTGCCCCTCGCGAAACGCGGCTGGTGGTGATTGGCGAAGCCGGATTGGACCGCTCAGCGATCACTGCCGCCCTGCAAGCATGATCATCGTCGCGCGAACAGACCCGCATCACCCACAGGCGACGGCTTTGCTCAAACAAAGCCACGCCTTGATGCAAAGTCTGTTCCCGCCCGAGGATAACTTTTACCTCGATATCGACGATCTGGTGGCGCCCAACATCCATTTCTACACCGCACGGATGGGCGATGATATTCTGGGCACAGGCGCTCTGATGGTGAAAGCCGACTACGGCGAGGTCAAATCTATGTTCGTGGCCGAATCCGCGCGGGGCAAGGGCGTCGCCGCCGCCCTTCTGCGCCAGATCGAAGACACCGCCCGCGACGAAGGCCTCACCATGCTTAAGCTGGAAACAGGCAATGTGCTGCACGCCGCACACAGGCTCTATGCGCGGCACGGATTTACGGAATGTGGTGTCTTTGGCGACTATGTCACCGCCAAAAGCTCAATTTTCATGGAGAAAGCGCTGTGATTTCAGCCCTTCTTCTCTTCGGCCGCCTTTTTCATGCGCTCCAACAACGCAGCCTTGTCTTCGCGCGCGCCAAACGGCTTTTTGCGCGACCCATGGGCATTGTGTTCTTGGTGCTTAGGGGCCTTTTTGCCCAATTTCGGCGCTCCTGCGGCTTTGTAATCCATGATTTCTCTTTCAGGTTTGCGCGCCCAATAGCATGGGGGCGGCGCTAATGCACCTGCTTGCTGCAACGCCCGGTGCGATTTCTGATGGCACTGAACCCGTCGATCTGGGCCAAACCCCCGCTGATGTGGTGATCATCTCTGCCGCCGACACCGAACTGGCCGCACTGGCCGAGGCCCGTGCAGAAATGACCGCCCCCCCCACCCTGCGGCTGGCCAATATGATGCATCTGACCCATCCGATGTCTGTGGATCTGCATCTGGACGATTGCGCCACAAAATCGCGGCTGGTGATCGCGCGTATACTTGGCGGTGCAGGCTATTGGAAATACGGGCTCACCCAATATGCCGCCCGCCTGCGCGCTGCAGGCATCCCTTTCGCGGCCCTGCCCGGCGATGACAAACCAGACCCCGAATTGCGCGAACTCTCCACTGTCAGCGCCGAGGACTATGACACGCTTTGGTCCTACCTCGTTGAAGGCGGTCCCGAGAACAGCACCAATCTTCTGGCCTACACCAAGGCCATGCTCGATGGCGACGAAAAACCAAATCCCCCGCGTCCGCTTTTGCGCGCTGGCGTCTATTGGCCGGGCGCGGGGATCGCCGATCTGCAGGCGGCACAAGCAGGCTGGACCGACGGCGCACCGATTGTGCCGATCATTTTCTACCGCGCACTTGTGCAGGGTGGCGGGCTGAACCCGATCAACCGCCTGACCCGGAGCTTGTCGCGCGCAGGGTTGAACCCGCTGCCGGTTTTCGTGGCCAGCCTGAAAGACCCCATCAGCACAGCCACCCTGAACCAGATCTTCAACGCCGCCCCCCCTGACGTGATCCTCAACTGCACGGCCTTCGCCGTGGGCAGCCCGCACGATGGCGATGACAGCCCGCAAAACCCGCTACTCAGCAACGATGCCCCCATCTTCCAAGTCATCCTGTCCGGTGCTGCCGAGGCCAGTTGGAGCGAAGGCCTGCACGGCCTGACCGCCCGCGACATCGCGATGAACGTGGCCCTGCCCGAGGTCGACGGGCGGATCCTGTCCCGCGCCGTCAGCTTCAAAGGCGAAGCTTTCTTTGACGAAGACACAGAATGCCCCATCGCCACCTATCAGGCCCGCGGCGACCGGATCGACTTTGTCACGCAGCTGACCAAAAACTGGGCCACCCTGCGCCACACTCCCACCGCAACCAAGAAAACCGCCCTCATCCTCGCCAACTACCCCAACAAAGACGGCCGCCTCGCCAACGGCGTCGGGCTCGATACACCTGCAGCAACGGTCCATGTCCTCAACCTGCTCAAAGACGCAGGCCACGACGTAATGCCGCCCGCCGACAGCGCCACACTCATGGCGCAAATCATGGCCGGGCCGACCAATTGGCTGACAGACCGGGCCGACAAAGAGGGCGGCGAATTCCTGCCCCTAGAAACCTACCTGACATATTTCGAAGCTCTGCCATGGGACGTCAAAGAACAAATCACCACCCGCTGGGGCACCCCCGATCAAGACCCCTTCATCTTGCCCAAAAAACTCCCGCCGGAGGCTCCGGCCGCCACCCCACAAACCGGCTTTGCGCTCAGCATCCACCGTTTCGGCAACGCTGTCGTGGGGCTGCAACCGGCGCGCGGCTATAACATCGACCCAACCGACACCTACCATTCCCCCGATCTGGTCCCGCCGCACAACTATCTGGCGTTCTATTTCTGGCTGCGGCACCACTGGGGCGCCGATGCGATTGTGCATATGGGCAAACACGGCAATCTCGAATGGCTGCCCGGCAAGGCCGTTGCCCTATCCGAAACTTGCTGGCCCGAGGCGGTCTTTGGCCCCACACCCCATATCTATCCGTTCATCGTCAACGACCCCGGCGAAGGCACCCAAGCCAAACGGCGCACATCGGCTGTGATCATCGACCATCTCACCCCGCCACTTACCCGCGCCGAAAGCTATGGCCCCTTGCGCGATCTCGAAGCACTGGTTGATGAATATTACGAAGCGGCCGGCGTTGATCCGCGCCGTATCGAGCATCTGCGCCGCGAAATCCTGTCGCTCTCGGATGTGACCGGGCTTGCCAAAGACGCAGGTTTCACGGGCGACCAAGACGGCGATCTGGGCAAGCTCGACGCCTATTTGTGCGAGCTGAAAGAGGCCCAGATCCGCGACGGTCTGCACATTTTTGGACAATCACCGACAGGACTGCAGGAACGTGATCTTGCCATCGCCTTGGCCCGCGTGCCGCGTGGCAACGGCAAAGGAAAAGACGCCTCGCTTTTGCGCGCGCTGGCTGCTGATCTGGGGCTGGGCATCGACCCGCTTGATTGCGACATGGCAGCAATGCCGCCAGAAAAACCCAGCGCTTTGGATGATGGCACCACTTGGCGCACCAACGGTGACACGGTCGAAAAACTCGAAGAGCTCTCCCAACGCATCGTCACCAGCGAAGAGAGCCCGCCGGGGCCGATGAGCGCGGCGGTACTGGCGGAAATTCACACGCATATTCTGCCCACGGTCCAGGCCTGCGGCGACGCCGAAGGATCGGCCTTGCTGCGCGCGCTCAAAGGCCATTTCGTCGCCCCCGGCCCTTCGGGGGCACCGACACGCGGGCGGATGGATGTGCTGCCCACAGGGCGTAACTTCTACTCTGTCGATAGCCGCGCCGTACCCACACCCACAGCATGGGCCTTGGGGTGGAAATCGGCGAACCTTCTGATCGAAAAACACTTGCAAGACCACGGTGACTGGCCCCGCAGCCTGCTGATCACCGCATGGGGGACTGCCAATATGCGGACAGGCGGCGATGACATCGCGCAGGCGCTGGCGCTGATGGGGGTCAAACCGACATGGGACAGCGCGAACCGGCGGGTCACAGGGTTTGAGGTGCTGCCGCAATCCGTCTTGGGCCGCCCCCGCGTTGACGTGACCTTGCGCATCTCCGGCTTTTTCCGCGATGCCTTCCCGCAACTGATCGCACTGGTCGATAGTGCGGCGCGCGCCGTGCAGGACATGGACGAACCCGATGACCTGAACCCTGCCGCCGCTCGCGCCAAATCCGGCGAAGACCAGACCCGCGTCTTCGGGTCCAAACCGGGCGCTTACGGCGCAGGCCTGCAAGCGCTGATCGACGAACGTATCTGGGCCGATAAATCCGACTTTGCAGAGGCTTATCTGGAGTGGGGCAGCTACGCCTACGGCAAAGGCGCTGAGGGACGTAAGGACCGAAAAGCCTTTGAAGCGCGGCTTTCGCAGGCCGAGGCGGTGGTGCAAAACCAAGACAACCGCGAACACGATATCCTCGACAGCGACGATTACTATCAGTTCGAAGGCGGGGCTGCCGCAGCCATTAGCACCCTGCAAGGGCGCGACCGGCCCATCTACCACAACGACCATTCACGCCCCGAACGGCCCGTCATCCGCACGCTCGACGATGAAATCGGACGGGTGGTGCGCAGCCGCGTGGTGAACCCCAAATGGATCGACGGGGTCAAACGCCACGGCTACAAAGGCGCGTTCGAGATTGCCGCAACAGTCGACTACCTCTTCGCCTTTGCCGCCACGACAGGGGCCGTGCGCAACCACCACTTTGATCTGGTCGAAGAGGCCTTTATCAAAGACGACGCCACACGGGACTTCATCGCCGATGCCAATGCACCTGCGCTGAAGGAAATCGCACAACGCCTGCAAGAGGCGATTGACCGCAACCTGTGGCAGCCCAAATCCAATTCAGCACGCGCACGGATCGCGGGGCTGCTTGCGTAGGGTGGATCATGATCCACCTTACCCTTTGCCCCAACCCCGCCAACCCGTTACCCTACCCGATAAAGGAGCTTACGATGACCGATGACACCACGCCGCAAGGTGACGAACGCCACGCGATGAAAATGGCCAAGAAAAAGGCCGCGCGCGATAAAATCATGGCGACCAAGACCGACAAAAAAGGTCTTGTCATCGTCCATACCGGCAAGGGCAAAGGCAAATCCTCTGCCGCGTTCGGCATGATCTTCCGCTGCATTGCGCATGACATGAAATGCGCGGTCGTCCAGTTCATCAAGGGCGGGATGTCGACGGGCGAACGCGATCTGATCCTTGCAAAATTCAGCGACACCTGCGCGTTCCACACCATGGGCGAAGGGTTCACATGGGAAACGCAGGACAAATCCCGCGACACCGAAATGGCGCAGGCCGCCTGGGCCAAAGCCAAAGAACTGATCCTGGATGAAACCAACCACATGGTCCTGCTCGATGAAATCAACATCGCGATCCGCTATGATTACGTCAGCGCCGCTGAGGTCGTGGCCTTCCTGCGCGACCACAAGCCGGAAATGACCCACGTCGTCCTCACTGGCCGCAACGCCCACGAAGACCTGATCGAGCTGGCCGATCTGGTAACTGAGATGGAGTTGGTCAAGCACCCCTTCCGCTCAGGCATCAAAGCCCAAATCGGCGTGGAATTTTAGGGCGGACGTTCTGTGGTAGAGGCTGTTACATGCATCACGTAATCCAACTGAACGATAGCGACTACATCGCGAGTGGTGGGGAGCGCGATGTCTATCGGTACCCGAATGATCCAACAAAACTTCTCAAAGTGCTGCGTGACGTCAAAAACCAGCGCATGCGTTTTACGTTTCGTGACATCTCGACAAAGCTTTTCCCCGACGCGCGCCTGCGTCTGATCCGCAAAGAGTATGATGAATATTTACGCATTCGTTTGCGCTATCCTGCACCGCAAATGCGCCTGCCGATCACCCATCTTTATGGTCTTGCACCAACAAGCCGCGGTTTAGCCTGCGTTGCAGAGCGCGTTTCGGGGAAGGACGGCGGCGTGGGTGACACCATGACGAAGAAGCTAAAGGAAGGACGGTTCGAAGAGCAAGAGCTTCGGCTTTTCAATACTTTTGTGGACCAGTGCTTCGCGCTCGGCATCCGCGCCGGTGATCTAAAACCCCATAACCTTGTCTTTGGCTATCGCGAGGCCGGATATGAATGTGTGTTGGTCGACGGGTTCGGTGATGTGCACGCTATCCCAGTCCGCTCGATAGGGCGCTGGGCAAACGAACTGGGGCTCCACGATAGCTTTAAGATCGTGGCAAAGCGCACCGGCTTACGATGGGATCGCAAAAAACGCAGTTTTCAACTTGCCGCAGGTGAATGATGCTACAGCGACCGCCTGTTCGGTACAACCAAGATGAGCTTAGAGGTTATAATGCCCAAACACCGCGTCCTCACTGAATTTGGCATGGGCACCAGCCTGCGCCGCCAAGACTATACGCAAGCCGCCCGACGCGGCCTGCAAGATGCGCTTTGGCACAATTCGATCAACATGGCCGAACTCTTTGGCTTTCCCAAAGAAGCGATGCTGATTGACGTGATGATCGGCGTGCAACAGCCCGATCAGGTCGACATCGACAGCCTGCTGGATATCTTCCCCTACGGCCAGCCCACGATCACCGTCCACCACGGTGGCCTTGATATTCCGCGCCCTGACGGCAATCCGACAGTCATCGCCAATGTCGCGATCAACGTGTCATTCGAGATGGAGCGCACCTGATGGAACAACGCGTGATCATCGAAATGGGCATGGGCAACGACCTGCACGGGATGGACTATCAAAAGGCCGCACGCCGCGCGATCGAGGATGCCATCCGCCATTCGACCCTGCCCATCTTTGAGAGCATTGACCTGCCGCACACCGAAATGCGGGTGCAGGTGACGGTGGCCGCACAGGAACCTGACAAGATTGACACCGAGGCGCTGAAATCCGGTCTGCCGCGTGGACGTGCCGAGGTCAGCGTTGTGCAGGGTGGTTTGAATATCCCGAACCCGGAAACAGGTGATACAGCTGTCGTTGTGACCGCCGCTGTCGAAGCCTTTTTGCCATCACAGGCGGGCAAATGGGTGCAAACCTAAATGGAGCTGACGCAGGCCCATCGTGACGCCTTGCAGGATATCCTGCTGTGGCGGCGCGATGTGCGTCACTTTCTGCCCGATCCGGTCCCTCAGGATGTGCTGGACCGGTTGCGCAAGGCGATGGATTTTGCGCCATCTGTCGGAAACGCACGGCCTTGGCGGGTGCTGCATGTCAAGTCGCCCGATTTGCGCGATGCCGTGACGCGAAATTTCGAGGCCGCAAATGCACAGGCCGCCGCGCTTTATAAAGACGATCAGCGCACCGCCTATAATGCCTTGAAACTCGCGGGCCTACGCGAAGCGCCGGTTCATCTGGCGATCTTTACCGAAACAGACCCCGATGCGGGGCATGGCCTTGGACGCCAGACGATGCCGGAAATGCTCAGCTACTCCACAGTCGCTGCGATCCACACACTCTGGCTTGCCGCGCGTGCCGAGAACCTTGGTGTGGGCTGGGTGTCGATCCTCGATCCGCAGGCGGTCGCGCAGAGCCTGCACACGCCGGAGAACTGGCATCTGACTGCCTATCTTTGCCTTGGCAAAGCGGCCTCAGACGATGACACGCCTTTGCTGCATCGCAACGCGTGGCAAACCAATGCAGAAACCATCTGGCAGGATGTCTAGGCCTTCTGCGCAGCCTTTCTGACAGCGCTCAGCGTAGATGCCGTTGTCAGCGCCTCCTCATCCACCTGACATTCAATCACCGCCACCGTGCCTGCGGCTTGCGCGCGCGCGAAGGCGGCGGCGAAATCTTCGGACCGCGTGACCTTCTCACCATGCCCGCCATAGGCGCGCGCGAGGGCGGCGAAATCAGGGTTCGCCAGCGCCGTGCCCGACACACGCCCCGGATAGGTCTTTTCCTGATGCATCCGGATCGTGCCGTAGCGGCCATTGTTCATCACCACGACGATGGGCTTTGCACCATGCTGGACGGCGGTCGACATCTCGTTACAGGTCATCTGGAAACAGCCATCACCCGCCAAGCAAACCACGGTGCGATCAGGATGCGCCAAAGACGCGGAAATCGCCGCCGGAAAGCCGTAGCCCATAGACCCAGAGGTCGGTGCAAGCTGCGTTCCGTATTGTTTATAAACGAAATAACGGTGCAGCCAGGCGGCATAGTTCCCTGCCCCATTCGTGACGATTGCATCATCCGGCAGATGTTCGGACAGCCACTTGATCACGGCCTCTTGCTTGAGCGCGCCGGGGCTTTCCTGCGGGGTCAACCAGTGGTCATAATCTGCCCGCGCCGCAGCCGTCCAACTGGCCCACTCACCCGCATGTTCAGCGTTCGCCAACTGGCGCAGCACCGCAGGGGCCGTGGCATTGATGGCGATATCAGGCGTATAGACGCGCCCCAATTCGTCCGGGTCCGCATGGACATGCACGATCCGCTTGCCGGGATTGGCGGGGTCAACCAGCGTGTACCCTTGGGTTTCAATGTCGCCAAACCGCGTGCCAAGCAGGATCAGTGTATCGGCGTCACGCACACGCTTTGCCAGCTTCGGATTGATCCCGACATTCAGATCACCGGCGTAATTGGCATGGTGATTGTCCATATAATCCTGACGCCGGAAGGCCACGGCGACAGGCACGTTCTGACGCTCGGCAAAAGCCTGCAAATCAGCCTGCGCCTGTGCGGACCAATGCGGGCCGCCGACCACGACCAGCGGGCGTTCGGCCTGCGCCAAGGCGTGCAGGATTGTTTGCGCCGTACTGTCGGGCAGCGGGTTTGTGATGACCTCAGGAATGTGCAGATCAGGGACGTCCGCGCTGGCGCTAAGCATGTTTTCTGGCAAGGCCAGCACCACAGGGCCGGGACGGCCGGACATGGCCACGCGAAAGGCACGGCCGATATATTCGGGCAGGCGGTCGGTGTCGTTCACTTGGGCGACCCACTTCGCCAGCCCACCAAAAAGTGATTTATAATCAACTTCTTGAAACGTTTCACGGTCGGTTTGTCGATTGTCGATCTGTCCCACGAAAAGGACCATCGGCGTGCTGTCCTGCATCGCGATATGGATACCGGCCGAGGCATTGGTGGCCCCCGGTCCGCGGGTCACAAAACAGACACCGGGGGTGCCGGTCATTTTGCCGTAAGCTTCAGCCATCATCGCGGCACCGCCTTCCTGACGGCAAACAATGTTGGGGATTCCGCTGTCGTAAAGGCCATCAAGGGCCGCGAGAAAGCTTTCGCCCGGCACCGAAAAGACGCGCTCCACCCCGAGTTTAACCAGTTGATCGCTCAGTATTTTTCCGCCGTGCCGGACCATGATGTTCTCCCAGGTTTTGCGAGCAGCATGTGCCATGCACATACGCTGTGCAAGGGCTACTGTTGCGCTTTCCAACGCGCGCTCTATCTGTCCTGAAACCGTTGAAAGGATTACAAATGACGACGCTACTTGGCATTTCAGGCTCGCTCCGCAAGGCATCGACCAACACGCTTTTGGTCCAGAACGCAGCAGAGATTTTTGGCGCCGATACCTTCACGCTCGCCGACATCGATTTCCCCCTCTTCAACAGCGATGTGGAAGCGGCAGACGGCATTCCTGCGAAGGTGCAAACATTGTCTGATCAGATCGCTGCGGCGGATGCGGTAATCATCTCCACGCCCGAGTACAACAAGGCACCCTCGGGTGCGTTGAAGAACGCGCTGGATTGGGTCAGCCGGACCGACGGTAATCCGTGGAACAACAAACCTCTTGCCATTATGTCTGCCGCCGCAGGGCGCGCGGGCGGCGAGCGTACACAGTTTGCGCTTCGCCTGATGATGATGCCGTTCCGGCCCGATATCTTGCAGGGGCCAGAGGTTTTGGTCGCTAATTCCAGCAATGAATTTGATGAAAACGGCAAGTTGACGGGTGAGATTTACATCAAGCTGCTGACCGAGCTGATGGACGCCCTGAAGGCCCGGATTTAGCGTACAGATTGCGTACACAGCCTGTACACACCCCGTACATACATCATGCGGCTGGCAAAAGCCGCAGGGCGGCCCTAAACTCTGTCAAAGAGCGACAAACTGGAGACTTCAATGGCGCGTGGTGCGGGTGGATCTGATGGCGGAACCGGCAGCTTTCTGATCGGGCTGATCATGATGGTCGGCGGCGGGTATCTGTTGCTGAACGGGATTGTCGTGCGCCCGAACTTTGGCTTTGGGTCGCGGGTCTTTGGCATCGGTGGGGTGCCGATCACCTCGGGTATGATCCTGATCCCGTTTATGTTCGGGGTCGGGATGATCTTTTACAATTCCAAAAACTGGTTCGGCTGGGGGATTGCGGGCGCGTCACTGGTCGCGCTGATCTTCGGCGTGATTGCGAACATGACACTGCAACTGGCACAGATGAGCGCGTTTGATCTGATCGTCATACTGGTGCTGCTGGTCGGCGGCATCGGGTTGTTTTTGCGGTCCCTCAGGGCGGGGTGACCGCAGGCGCAGTGCGAAGCGTATAAGCCGGGGAGAACCCCGGCCTACGGTCGCAACATTCGTAGGTCGGGGTTTACCCCGACTTCCCTTAATACCCCAGCGCACACCCGTCTTTACGTGGATCACTGCCACCCTCAAGCACACCATCTTCATGCAGCAGGATCGCTTGTGAACCACCGATGGCTGTGTCGGGGCGGACAACATTGTGGCCCATTGCACTGAGTTCCGCCTTGACCGCATCGCTGTAGCCGTCCTCGACGTTCAGCTTGTCCCCTTCCGCAAAGCAGCGCGGCGCGTCCATCGCACCTTGGGGTGACAGGCCGAAATCGGTGACGTTGGTGACAAACCGAGCGTGGCCTGCGGACTGATACTGCCCGCCCATCACACCAAACGGCATGTGGACCTTGCCGTCTTTTTTCAGCATCGCGGGGATGATCGTGTGCATCGGGCGCTTGCCGCCGCCAACCTCGTTGGGGTGGCCTTGTTGCAGGGTGAAGCCTGCGCCACGGTTCTGGAACAGCACGCCGAATTTGTCCGAAGCAATGCCGGACCCGAAGGAATGGAACACCGAATAGATCAGCGACACGCACATGCGGTCTTTGTCGACAACGGTGATGTAGATGGTGTCTTTGTGCACCGCCTCGGCCCCCGGCAGGCCTGCTGGCATTGCCTTTTTGGGGTCGATCAGTGCTGCCAGTTTCGCCGCTGTGTCGGGTGACGTCATATAGTCGAGGCGCGTCATATAATCGGGATCGGCCATGAAACGGTTGCGCGTGTCATAGGCAAGTTTTGTCGCCTCGGCCTCGATATGGGCACGCTGCGATCCCCATGGGTCCATGCCTGCGATGTCGAAATGTTTCAGGATATTGAGCAGCAGGATCGCGGTTGCGCCCTGCCCGTTTGGTGGATGCTCGTACAGATCAAGCCCGCCATAGCCGCCCATGATCGGGTCGGTGTAGTCGCAAGACGTGTTTGCGAAATCTTCCAGCGTATGCGTACCACCCAATGCGTTCAGCGAGGCGACCATGTCTTCGGCGACCTCGCCTTCGTAGAACCCTGCGCGGCCTTCGGTGGCAATGCGGCGCAGCACCTCGGCCTGAGCTGTTGCACGGAAAACTTGGCCCGCTTTGGGGGCCGCACCATTCATCAAATAGTGTTCGCGCGCTTGGCCCGAGAGGTTGTCCACCGATTGCGCCCAGTCGGAGGCGACGCGTTCTGCAACGGGAATGCCCGCCTCGGCGTAATGGATAGAGGGCGCGAGGAGTGCTTTGAGGCCCAGTTTGCCCCAGTCTTTCGACAGGCGGCAGAAGGCGTCGACCGCACCTGGGACGCTGACGGCGTCGGCCGAGTATGGTGCGATCACATCGCCTTTGGCGCGCAGTTTTTCAGCGTCGATGCCAGCGGGTGCGCGGCCTGAGCCGTTCAGCGCCACAACGCGGTCTTCACCCGGCGGTGTCATCAGCACAAAGCAATCGCCGCCGATGCCGGTCATTTGCGGCTCGCACAGGCCCAGCAGGACCGCACCTGCGATGGCCCCGTCCATGGCGTTGCCGCCTGATTCCATCATTTGCACGGCAACTTTCGCCGCCAGCGGGTGGGACGTCGCGCACATGCCATTGGTTGCATAAACCGCAGAGCGGCCGGGGTGGTGAAAATTACGCATGGGATTTCCTTCTTGATGTTGGGTGCAAACCTAGACCGATCGCTGCCGGGCGCAACGGAAATGTTCAGGCTTTTCCTTTCCGCAGCGCAGGCGTAGCGTCAAAGCAATTGGAGGGAGAAAAATCATGCGTGATGTTTTCATCAAAGGTGCAGCCCGCACACCGATGGGCGGGTTTCAGGGGATTTTTTCCAATGTGGATGCGCCCACCTTGGGCGGTGCGGCGATCAAGGCCGCCCTTGCAGGTGCGGGCAAGCCCCATGTTGATGAGGTTTTGATGGGCTGCGTTCTGCCAGCCGGTCTGGGGCAGGCCCCCGCACGGCAGGCCGGATTTCTGGCGGGTCTCGATGACAGCGTACCTGCGACAACCGTCAACAAGATGTGCGGTTCGGGCATGAAAACCACGATGATGGCCTTTGACCAGATTGCCCTTGGCGGGGCCGAGACGATGGTCGCGGGCGGCATGGAAAGCATGACAAACGCGCCCTATCTGATGCCAAAGATGCGGGCTGGTGCGCGGATTGGTCATCAGAGTGTGCAGGACAGCATGTTTCTGGACGGACTGGAAGATGCCTATGACAAAGGCCGCCTGATGGGCACTTTTGCCGAGGATTGCGCCGAGAAATATCAGTTCACCCGTGAAGCGCAGGATCAATATGCAATTGCGTCCCTGTCCAATGCGCTGGATGCGGAAAGGTCTGGCGCGTTCGACAATGAGATCACCGCCGTCACCGTCCATTCCCGCAACGGTGAGGATGTTTTCACCCGCGATGAACAACCCGGCAAGGCGCGGCCTGAGAAGATCCCGTCGCTGAAGCCCGCGTTTCGCCCTGACGGAACGGTGACAGCGGCCAATGCGTCAAGCATTTCGGATGGTGCCGCCGCTTTGGTTTTGTCGGCAGACAACAGCGGCGCACGCGCGCGGATCATGGGCCATGCCAGCCACGCGCAAGCGCCGGGGTGGTTTACGACGGCCCCCGTACCTGCCGCGCAAAAGCTTTTGGCCAAGATCGGCTGGGAGGTTGATGATGTGGACCTGTGGGAAGTGAATGAGGCCTTTGCCGTCGTGCCGATGGCCTTCATGCAGGAAATGCACATCCCCCGCGATATTGTGAATGTGAATGGCGGTGCCTGTGCTTTGGGTCATCCGATTGGCGCTTCTGGCACACGGATTATCGTGACGTTGCTCAATGCGCTGGAAACCCGCGGGCTTAAGCGTGGTGTTGCCGCTATCTGTATCGGTGGCGGCGAAGGCACGGCGATTGCCATTGAGCGGGTTTAGAAAGACATGAAAGATACAGCGATGCGCGTGGACTATGACGACCTGAGCAAAACCATTGCAGCCCTGACCGAAGGCGAGGACGACGTGATCTCTTTGATGGCCACCGTTGCCTGCGAGGTGCACCACAGCGACGCGCGCTTTGACTGGACAGGGTTTTACCGCGTGACGGGGCCTGAGATGCTCAAGATCGGGCCGTATCAGGGTGGTCATGGCTGTCTGGTAATCCCGTTTTCGCGCGGCGTGTGCGGTGCTGCAGCCCGCACAGGCGAGGTGCAGCTTGTGCCTGATGTTGATGCCTTCCCCGGCCATATCGCCTGCGCAAGCAGCACCCGGTCCGAATTGGTCCTGCCGGTCTATGACAGCCAAGGCGCGCTACTTGGGGTCTTTGATATCGACAGTGACCAGCCTGATGCCTTTGATCAGGATGATGTGGCGGGTATGCAATCCGTCCTTAATCTGGCCTTTGCAAAATAGCCCGACGGTGGCACTGTCCGCAGCATTAAGCACGAAAACAATTTTGCAAATGTTGAGGACTACGGTATATGAATATTTATGTCATTTTTTCATGGTGCGATCATGCGGGATGAGAATATCACCGTTTCATCGCTTGGGGCTGATATACGATCTTTGCGCAAAGCACGGCGGATCACGCTGGCTGATCTTGCGGCGACATTGGATCGCTCGGTCGGCTGGCTCAGCCAGGTCGAGCGTGATTTGTCTTATCCAGGCCGCACTGATTTAGCCCGTATCGCAGAGGCGCTTGATGTGTCGATCTCGAGCTTTTTTCAGGTGGCTATCCCCCCCGAGGAAGAAGGGTATATCGTGCGATCCCATGCGCGCCGTCCGATTGGCAGCCGTACCCCAGGGCTGACCGAGGCGCTGTTGTCACCCGATCTGACCGATGATTTTGAAGTCATCCATGCCGCATTCGCCCCCCATTCCTTTCTGCCCGAACCACTCAGCCGACCCACCCAAGAGGTGTGCTACATCATCAAGGGAAACTTTGAGATCGCACTTGACGGGCAGCACTTTCAGCTCACAGCGGGTGATAGTTTCCGCCTGCGCGGGCAGCAGTTTCAATGGTGGAATAACCACGACACCCCCTGCGAGATCGTCTGGGTGATCTCGCCTCCGATCTATTAGGACCCGCGATGGCGCTGCATGGACAATATGAATGTCGTGCCGCAGCCTTTTCTTATTGCACCCCGTGCCGCCGCACCCGTGCAACCAGCCGATTGGCGCAAATCACCACAAGAGTGCCGCAGTTCGTCTTGACCGACCGACGCGGATGGCGCCTGCTTGACATAACTTTCCGGACGATGCCCCGCATGTCCCTGACCAGAGAAGGTGAACGATATGGCTGATTTCCCAACCACTGCGCGTGTAGTGATTATTGGTGGCGGTGTTGTGGGGGTGTCGACCCTTTACCATCTCGCCAAGAAGGGCTGGACTGATTGCGTTCTGCTGGAAAAGAACGAGTTGACCGCCGGATCGACGTGGCACGCCGCCGGGAACTGCCCGTCGTTCAGCACCTCTTGGGCGGTGATGAATATGCAGCGCTATTCGCTGGGCCTTTATAAAGGGCTGGCCGAAGAGGTGGATTATCCGATGAATTACCACGTCACCGGATCAATCCGGCTGGCGCATTCCAAGGAACGCATGCAGGAATTCGCCCGCGCGATGGGGATGGGAAACTATCAGGGGCTGAACCTGCGCCTGATGACGCCGGATGAGGCGAAAGAGATGTATCCGTTTCTGGAGATCCATGATCTGGAAGGTGCGCTTTATGATCCGGATGACGGCGATATTGATCCTGCGCAACTGACGCAGGCCTTGGCCAAGGGGGCCCGCCAGATGGGGGCCAAGATTGAGCGGTTTTGCAGTGCGACGGGTGTGACCCAGCACCCCAATGGCACATGGACCGTGCATACCGAAAAGGGCGATATTGACTGCGATAAGGTGGTGAATGCCGCCGGATATTATGCGCAGCGCGTTGGCGAGTGGTTCAAGCCTTATGGCGGGCGCACCGTGCCGATGGTGACGATGTCACATCAGTTTTTCCTGACCGAGGAAATTCCTGAACTGAAGGCATGGACCGAAAAGATGGGCCATAAGGTGCCGTTGTTGCGCGATGTGGATAGCTCTTACTATCTGCGGCAGGATAAAAACGGGCTGAACCTTGGGCCGTATGAGCGGAATTGTAAGGCCCATTGGGTCACGCCGGATGATCCGCAGCCCGATGATTTCAGTTTCCAGCTTTACCCCGATGATCTGGAACGGCTGGAGTGGTATATCGAGGATGCGATGGCCCGCGTGCCGATCCTTGGCACGGCTGGTGTGGGCCGTGTGATCAACGGGCCGATCCCCTATGCCCCCGATGGTTTGCCGCTGCTGGGCCCGATGCCCGGGGTCAAGAACGCCTTTGAGGCTTGCGTCTTTACCTTTGGGATCACCCAAGGCGGTGGCGCGGGCAAGGTCGCTGCCGAATGGATCGTCGATGGCCAGACCGAGTGGGACATGTGGGCCTGCGATCCGCGCCGGTATACCGATTACACCGATCAGGATTACTGCCATCAGAAGGCCGTGGAAATTTACGGCCACGAATACGGCATGCATTTCCCCCATAAAATGTGGCCTGCAGGGCGTGATAAGAAACTGTCGCCAGTCCATGACAAGGTGATCGCGTTGGGTGGTCAGATGGGGGCCTATAACGGGTGGGAACGCGCCAACTGGTTTGCCAAAGACGGCGATGATACCTCGCTTGCGGCCACCGAGACTTGGGAACGTGCAGGCCCATGGCAGCCGCGCGTGAAAGAAGAATGCGAAGCGGTGCGCGATGGCGTGGGTGTCTTGGACCTGCCTGGATTTTCGCGGTTCAATCTGGCGGGTGACGGGGCGGCGGAATGGCTGCGGGGCCGGATCGCGGGCGGGTTGCCGAAGGTTGGGCGCATGAACCTTGCTTATTTCGCTGATGATCGCGGACGGATTTTGACCGAGATGTCGGTCATGCGGCATGCAGAGGATCAGTTCACGCTGATTACCGCGGCCACGGCGCAATGGCATGATTTTGATGTGCTGAAGGATGCGCTGGATGCGGGGCTGTCTCTGACGGATCACACGACCGAATATTCGACGTTGATTGTGACGGGACCGAAGGCGCGGGACTTGTTTGAGAGCATCGGGACAGAGGCAGATTTGTCGGCGGGGTGGCTGAGCCATCAGGCGGCGAAGGTCGCGGGTGTGGATTGTGCGCTGGCGCGGGTCAGTTTCGCGGGCGAACTGGGTTGGGAAATTCATGCCGCCAATGCCGATATCCCTGCACTCTATGACGCGGTGCTTGGTGCTGGTGCGGTGCCCTTTGGCATGTTCGCCTTGAACGCGCTGCGTCTGGAAAAGGGCTATCGCGCGTGGAAGGGCGATCTGAGCACGGATTATTCGCTGCTCGAAGGCGGGTTGGAACGTTTTATCAAGTTCGACAAACCGCAGGATTTTACCGGCAAAGCGGCGCTCTTGGCGGAAAAACAGGCGGGGGTGAAGAAGCGCTTTGTCACGCTCACGCTGGACAATCCCGGCCCTGCGGATGCGCCTTATATGTCGACGATCTGGGTCGGGGATGAGGTGGCGGGTGAAACGACATCGGGCGGCTGGGGCTACCGCGTGGATAAATCCATTGCGCTTGGGATGCTGCGCGCAGATGCCGCTGTGCCGGGCGCAAAGGTTCACGTTGATATCTATGGCGAACGTTATATAGCGACGATTCAAGAGGATCAGCCTCTTTGGGATCCGGACAACAGCCGGATCAGGGCGTGATCCCGCCCATCGGACCTATAACATTCGGAGACGCATTTCGTGACAGATATCATCCTTCTTGACGGCGGCATGGGACAGGAACTTGTCCATCGTGCAGGTGACAGGCCCACGCCGCTTTGGTCCACGCAGGTGATGATCGACCATCCCGGACTGGTCGCACAGGTCCATGCCGATTACCGTGCCGCAGGTGCGACGGTGCATACCACCAATACCTACGCCATCCTGCATGACAGGCTGGAAGGGACCGGGATGGAAGATCAGTTCGCGGCCTTGCATGCCGCTGCTTTGGATGAGGCAAAAGACGCAGGTGTCTTGGCAGGGTCCATCGGCCCGCTGCGCGCGTCTTACCGCCCCGATCTGTTCCCGGCCCATGACGAAGCTGTGGCGACCTATAAAGAAGTCGCGAATATCCTTGCGCCCCGTGTCGATCTGATCATCTGCGAAACCGTCGCCTCCGTCGCCCATGCCCGCGCAGTGCTTGAGGCCGCCGCATCCACCGGCAAACCGGTCTGGCTATCTATGACCATTGATGACGAAGATGGCACCAAGCTGCGCTCGGGCGAACCTTTGGCCGATGTGTTGCCGATTGCGGACAAAGCCGCAGCACTCTTGGTGAACTGCTCGGCCCCCGAAGCGATCAATGACGCGATTGCTGTGCTGGCGCAAAGCGGCAAACCTTTTGGTGCCTATGCCAATGGTTTCACCCAGATCACCAAGGATTTTCTGAAAGACAAACCGACCGTTGATGCGCTGAGCCCCCGCCGCGACCTTGGGCCAGAGGCCTATGCCCATTTTGCGATGGATTGGATCAACCAGGGCGCCACCATTGTAGGTGGCTGCTGCGAGGTCGGGCCTGCGCATATCGCGAAGATGGCGGAAGAGATCAAAGCCGCTGGACATCAAATTACCACACCATAATGGCCACTCGATAGGCCGATAGGACAAATTGCCATGACAAACCTTCCAAAGCATGCCCGTGTGGTCATTATCGGAGGGGGCGTCATTGGCTGTTCTGTCGCCTATCATCTGGCCAAATTGGGGTGGAAGGATGTGGTGCTGTTGGAACGCAAACAGCTCACCTCGGGCACCACATGGCATGCCGCCGGTCTGATCGCGCAACTGCGCGCAACGGCGAATATGACGAAGCTCGCGAAGTATAGCCAAGAGCTTTATGGCAATCTGGAAGAAGAGACCGGCGTTGCGACGGGGTTCAAGCGTGTGGGGTCGATCACCGTGGCCCTGACCGAGGAACGCCGCGAAGAGCTTTCACGCTCGGCGGGGATGGCGCGGGCCTTTGGGGTTGAGATCGAGGAAATCTCGCCCAGTGAGATCAAGAGCCGCTACGCCCATCTGAATATCGACGGTGTGACCGGTGGCGTGTACCTGCCCAAGGATGGTCAGGGCGACCCCGCCAATATTGCGCTGGCGCTGGCCAAGGGTGCCCGCATGAACGGTGCTGTGGTGGCCGAACGCACCAAGGTGACAAAGATAAACAAGGCGGGTCGCCGCGTGCAGTCTGTGGACTGGGAGGCCGGTGGTGAGACCGGCACGATGACCTGCGATATGATCGTGAATTGCGCGGGCATGTGGGGCCATGAGGTGGGCCGCATGGCGGGCGTGAATGTGCCGCTGCATGCCTGCGAGCATTTCTATATCGTGACCGAGGCGATTGCGGGCCTGACCCAGATGCCTGTGCTGCGCGTGCCCGATGAGTGCGCCTATTACAAGGAAGATGCGGGTAAGATCCTGCTGGGTGCGTTTGAGCCGAATGCGAAACCTTGGGCGATGGAGGGCATTCCTGCGGATTTCGAGTTTGACCAACTGCCCGAGGATTTCGATCATTTCGAGCCGATCCTGGAGGCCGCTGTGGCGCGGATGCCAATGCTGGCCGAGGCGGGGATACATACGTTTTTCAACGGGCCTGAGAGTTTCACGCCGGACGACGCCTATCATCTGGGGCTGGCGCCCGAGATGGATAATGTTTGGGTCGCTGCGGGCTTTAACTCCATCGGCATCCAATCCGCAGGTGGCGCTGGTATGGCACTGTCGCAGTGGATGGATGCGGGTGAAAAGCCGTTCGATCTGGGCGATGTGGATATTGGCCGGATGCAGCCGTTTCAGGGCAATAAGACGTATCTGTTTGAACGCTCGAAAGAAACGCTGGGCCTGCTTTATGCCGACCATTTCCCGTTCCGCCAAAAGGCCACCGCGCGCGGTGTGCGGCGGACGCCGTTTCATCAGCATCTGTTGGATCAGGGTGCTGTCATGGGGGAACTGGCGGGCTGGGAGCGGGCCAACTGGTTTGCGGATGAGGGGCAGACGCCGGAATATGCATACTCTTGGAAGCGGCAGAATTTCTTTGGCAATGTTGCAGCTGAACTGAATGCGATCCGCACGAATGTGGGCATGTATGACATGTCCTCATTCGGGAAAATCCGTGTTGAGGGGCGCGACGCGACGGCGTTTCTGAACCATATCGGCGGCGGTCAATATGACGTGCCGGTGGGCAAGATTGTCTATACCCAGTTCCTGAATTCCCGTGCGGGGATAGAGGCGGATGTGACCGTGACCCGCCTGTCCGAGACCGCCTATCTGGTGGTCACCCCTGCCGCGACACGGTTGGCGGATCAAACATGGATGCAGCGCCATGTCGGGGACTTCAACGTCGTCATCACGGATGTGACTGCTGGTGAAGCCGTGCTGGCCGTGATGGGGCCAAATAGCCGCAAGCTGCTTGAGGCGGTGTCGCCCGCTGATTTCAGCAATGACGTGAACCCCTTTGGCACGGCGCAAGAGATCGAGATCGGCATGGGCCTGGCCCGTGTGCACCGCGTGACCTATGTGGGGGAACTGGGCTGGGAGGTTTATATCTCGTCCGACATGGCGGGGCATGTGTTCGAGGTGCTGCATGCGGCGGGGCAGGATATAGGGCTAAAGCTATGCGGGATGCATATGATGGATGCCGCCCGGATGGAAAAAGGATTCCGCCACTTTGGCCATGATATCACCGCCGAGGATCACGTGCTTGAGGCGGGGTTGGGCTTTGCTGTCAAAACCGACAAACCGGATTTCATCGGCCGTGATGCCGTGCTGCGCAAGCGCGAAGCGGGATTAGAGCGGCGGTTGGTGCAGTTCAAGCTGACTGATCCAGAGCCGCTTTTGTATCATAACGAACCGATTTTGCGGGACGGTCAGGTTGTCGGCCATCTGACGTCGGGCGGCTATGGTCACCACCTCGGCGCGGCGCTCGGCATGGGCTATGTGCCCTGCAATGGCGAAAGCGTCGCCGATATGCTGGCCAGTGATTACGAAATTGATGTGATGGGGGCGCGGGTGAAGGCGACGGCGCAGTTGAAGCCGTTTTATGACCCCGCCAGCGAGCGCGTGAAGGCCTGACCACCAAAGGTGGCCAGACTTTCTCGGGGCTTCAATTAGCTCATCAGCTGCCCGGCTTCGGGCACCCAGCGGAACTCGGCACCGTTGCTGCCTGTGTCGACATAGCCGACAGCAGGGAACGGCATGTGGTAACCGATGGCCGGGATACGGTCGGCGTTGATCATGCCGAGCACGTTGCGGCGCGACGCGGCGGCGGCCTCTTTATCGGCGTCAAAGCGCACTTCCCAATCGGGGCGCGCCAGTGACCACACGGGGTGGTTGGCGAGGTCGGCAAAGATCACGAGGCCTGCGCCTGCGCTGTCGAGGCGGTAAACCATGTGGCCCGGTGTGTGACCAAACGCGGCCATGCCTGTGATGCCGCTGACGACATCGCCGCCATCGCCCAGGAAGGTCATGTTTTCGGCCAGTGGGCGGACATTCATTTCAAACCCGTCGTTCTCAGCGCCAGCCCAGTGATCGTATTCCGCCTGCCCCGCCACATACCGTGCGTTGGCGAATGTTGGCGCGCCTTCGTTCATCAGGCCACCGATGTGGTCGCCGTGCATGTGGGTCAGGACAACGATATCAACCTGATCGGCGGTGTAGCCTGCGCCCTCAAGTGCGCCGACAGTGGCGGCGGCGTTCAGGCCGGTGTCAAACAGGATGACTTCGTTGCCGGTGTTCACCAGTGTTGGCGTGAAAAAGAACTGTGATGCCTCGGTCGACAGGAAGTTGTCGCGGCTCACGGTGGCGAATTCTTCTTCCGAAACGTTCATCCCGAAGATGCCTTGTGGCTCTTCGCGGGGCGTTGTGCCGCCGAGGATTGTTGTCACCTCGAAATCGCCGATCATAAAGCGGCGGTGTGTGGCGAAACTTGCGCCCATCATCGGGGCTTCGGCGCGGGCGGCTCCGGCAGCGAGGCCTGCGAAAGGCAGGGCCGTGCCAGCGGCAAGCAGGTTGCGGCGTGTCAGCTTGGTCATCATATCTCTCCTATTGGTGACGCTTGGTCAGGTGATGAAAGGGAAATAGGACGCTATTTCCCTTTGTCACTCACGTAAGCGTGATGAGGAGAGTTATTCCGTTATTCGCTGCCCGCAACCGGCCCCAGCGCGTTCAAACCTTTCAGAATATCAATGGCATAGGCCAGTTGATAATCATCCTCACGCAGGGCTGCAGCGGCTTCGGCGCGTGCGCGGTCTTCTTCGATCTGGCGGATTTCATCCTCGGTCAGGCTGTCATTCGCCAGCGATCCGCGCAGGCCGGCTTCGGTTCGTGGTGTGCCTGTCTCGGCTTCTTCCTCATCCACAGGGCGCGGGCGGGGCTGTTCGACGATGATGTCAGGTGAGATGCCCAGCGCCTGAATCGACCGGCCCGATGGCGTGTAATAGCGTGCGGTGGTCAGGCGCATCGCGCCGTCCTGGCTGAGGGGAACCACCGTTTGCACAGACCCTTTGCCGAAGGAATTGGTGCCCACGACGATGGCGCGGCGGTGATCCTGCAATGCCCCTGCCACGATTTCCGAGGCTGAGGCAGACCCGCCGTTGATCAGAACAACGATCGGTTTGCCTTCGGCCAAATCGCCCGGTGTGGCGTTGAAACGATCCCCGTCAGAGGCTTGGCGGCCGCGTGTCGAGACAATTTCGCCCGCATCAAGGAACGCATCCGACACATAGACCGCCTGGCTGAGCAGACCGCCCGGATTGTTGCGCAGGTCCACGACAAAGCCGTCGATATTGTCGATGCCGCCAGCCTCGGCGACCTGTTCTTCAATGCCTTCGCGCAGGTTGGGGAAGGTCTGTTCGTTGAATGTGGTCACCCGCAGGACGACGGCATTGCCTTCCGTCCGGCTGCGCACGGCGGTCAGTTTGATGGTGTCGCGGATGATGGAGACGTCGAAGGGCTCGGGCTCACTTTCACGTACAACAGTGACGATGATTTCGGCCCCGACAGGGCCGCGCATCATCTGCACTGCCTCGTCCAAGGTCAGGCCCAGCACGCTTTCGCCGTCAACGGCGGTGATGAAATCGCCCGCCTCAATGCCTGCGGCCTCGGCCGGAGTGCCGTCCATGGGGGAGACAACTTTGACCCAGCCCTCTTCTTGGGTGACTTCGATCCCCAACCCGCCAAATTCACCCGAGGTGCTGACGCGCATCCGCTGCGCCGCTTCGGGGGACAGATAGCTGGAGTGCGGATCAAGCGATGTCAGCATCCCGTTGATCGCGGCCTCGATCAGTTCGCGGTCGTCGACTTCTTCGACATAGTTCGACCGGATCCGCTCAAAAATATCGCCAAAGAGATCAAGCTGCTCATAAACGCTGGTATTCTCGTTCGCCTCTTGTGCCACAAGCGGCCCTGCGATTTGCGTCGTCACGACCAGTCCCGCAATAGCACCACCAGCGGCGGCCAAAATCAGCTTTTTCATCTTCTATCCTTACCTACTCGACCGCAAACCATGCGGCGGGGTTTACCGGAGTTTGCCCCTCTCTGACTTCAAGATAAAGGGCAGAGGAGGGTTGCCCAGTCGCAATCCCAATATTTTCAGTCAAATTCCCGTCATTGGCCGCCAAAAGCCCGATTGGCGCCCCCGCCGGGAGCACCTGCCCAACCGCACCAAAGACTTCGGCAAATCCGGCCATGACAAACATGACGTCTGCGGCGGGTTCCAGAATCACCACGGTGCCATAGTCCAAGAGCGGGCCTTGAAACAAAATCGTGGCCGGTGCCGGTGCGGTGACCAAAGCACGGGGTTCGGTGCCAATGCGCAATCCGGGGCGATCTGTGCCGTCATCAGGCAGGATCGTGCCCGCCACCGGCAAAGGCAAATCCCCTTGGGCCGTCAGCACCTCGGTCGCGTCGGGCAGTGCCTCGGCCAGCCCTGCGGCAAAGTCGCCAAGTGTCTGTGTGCTGGCCACCAACAGGGCGGTTTGGAGCGCGTCATCCTCAAAGCGGCTTGGCAGGTCGGTCCGTTCCGATACGGCCTGCCCCAGCGCCGCGCGTGCGGTCTGAGCCCCTTGCAATCCTTCGGTCAGGGTCTGTGCTGCGGTGTCTTGGGCCAGTCGCGCCTCTTGGGTTTGCGCCAACAGCGCATTCAGCCGCGCAACCTCTTCGCGCAGTCCCGGCGTGACATCGGCAACCAGCATCCCCGCACGCACGGTGTTCAGCGGCCCATCGGGATGCGCGCGCAGCACTGGCTGCGGCGTGTTGCTGATGGCGGAAAGCACGCCCAAAAGCTGGGCAAACTCGGCGCGGCGCAGGTCGAGTTCTTCGGTCAGGATCGCCTCTTGCAGGGCAATGTCGCGTTGTTCCTGCCGCATGGCAGCCAGCCCTGCCTCATAGGCCTGCACCGTCTGGGTCAGGGCCGCGATCCGGTCGCGCGCGCTATCTGCGGCTTGCAGTTGCGCTTGGGCAGCCTGCAATTGGGCGGCGGCCTCAGCTGCGTTTTGTTGTGCAAAGGCCCCGGAGGCAAAACAGATCAATGCAGCAATCAGGCGGATCATGTTTCGATCAAGCTCCGCCCTGTCATTTCGGGGGGCAATTCCAGCCCCATCAGATCAAGGATCGTAGGCGCAAGATCGGCCAGCCTGCCATCGTGCAAGGACGCGCCCGCAGGCCCGCCAACCAAGGCCACCGGCACAGGGTTGAGCGTATGTGCCGTGTGCGGCCCGCCTGTTTCGGGATCAATCATGGTTTCGCAATTGCCGTGGTCTGCGGTGACGATCATCGCACCACCTGCGGCCTTAAGCGCGCTCAGCACCTGCCCCAAACCTTCATCCACCGCTTCGCAGGCTTTGATCGCCGCCCCCAGATCACCAGTGTGGCCGACCATATCGGGGTTTGCGTAGTTGGTGACGATCAGGTCATAGCCATCTTCGATCGCTTTGACGAAGTGTTCAGTGACTTCGGCAGCCGACATTTCGGGCTGCATGTCATAGGTTGCGACCTTTGGTGAGGGCGCCATATAGCGGTCCTCGCCCTTTTCCGGCACCTCGATGCCGCCGTTCAAAAAGAACGTCACATGCGGGTATTTTTCGGTCTCGGCCAAACGGAACTGGCGCAAGCCGTGTTTGGCAACCCAAGCGCCAAGGGTGTTCTGGATATCGCGTTTGGGGAATACCGTGTCGAACCATGCGTCGTGGCGGTCGGAATAGGTGACCATGCCCAGCAAAGCGGCCAAAGGCTGTTGGGTCCGGGCAAAGCCGTCAAATTCAGGGTCTGCAATCGCCGCCAGGATTTCGCGGGCGCGATCAGAGCGGAAGTTGAGGCAGAAGAACCCGTCATCCTTACCGATGCCTGCGTAGTCGCCGATCACGGTGGCGGGGATAAACTCATCAGTCTTGCCAGCCGCATAGGCCGCCTCAATCGCGGCCAGTGGCGTGGCGGCAGAATTGCCCTCGCCCTTGATCATCGCGTTATAAGCTGTCTCGACACGGTCCCAACGGTTGTCACGGTCCATGGCAAAATAGCGGCCAATAACAGTGGCGATCTTTGCATTTGCAGGCAGGTTTTTCGTCAGCGTTGCCATGAACGCCTTGGCCGAAGACGGTGCCACATCGCGCCCGTCGGTGATGGCGTGGATAATGACAGGCACGCCCGCATCGGTGATCGCCTTTGCTGCAGCAATTGTGTGATCAAGATGCCCGTGAACACCGCCGTCCGACACGACACCCATCAAATGTGCCGTCCCACCGCTGGCTTTCAATTTATCAATAAACCGCACCAGTGCGTCCGCCTTGAAAAACGAGCCATCCTCAATCGACAGTTCAATCTGGCCCAGATCCATGGCCACCACACGGCCCGCGCCGATATTGGTATGGCCCACTTCGGAATTGCCCATCTGCCCACCGGGCAGGCCTGCATCGCGGCCATGGGTCAAAAGCTGGGCGTGGGGGCCTTGCATGATCGCGTCAAAATTGGGGGTATGCGCTTGCTTGGGCGCGTTGCCTTCAATTTCGTCGCGCAGGCCCCAGCCATCAAGAATACACAGAACAACAGGTTTGGGGGTGGGCATAGCAACGCTCCTACTTTGGTTGATTGCTGTCTATCGCAGCATTGCAATCAGGGGAACCACCACACCTTATCATCTTGCCCAAAAAACTCCCGCCGGAGGCTCCTAAGCCCGATGATAAGGACCGCCCGCCAGAATAGAGGCGGCACGGTAAAGCTGTTCGGCCAACATCACGCGCACCAACATATGCGGCCAGACCATTTTACCAAAACTCAAGGACGCATCGGCACGGTCACGCAGTGCGGGATCAATGCCGTCCGCGCCACCGATCACGAAACTCACGTCCTGACGCCCTTGGTCACGCCACGTGGCGAGAAGGGCTGCAAAGTCCGGCGAGCTCATGACTTTACCACGTTCGTCCATGGTGCAGATCAAAGCACCATCGGGCACCGCGCGTTCCAGCAAAGCAGCCTCTGCCGCCATGCCGCCGCCTTTTTTATCTTCAACTTCGATCAATTGCGCAGGCCCAAGGGCCAGCGCCCGCCCCGTCCGGTCGAACCGGGTGAGGTAGTCATCATAAAGGTCGCGCTCGGGCCCTTTGCGCAAACGGCCCACAGCACAAATCTGGACCCGCATCAGACGGCGGTCGCCGTCCCCGGCTGCCACATCTTTTCAAGCTGATAAAACTCGCGCACTTCCGGACGGAAGATATGCACGATGATATCGCCTGTGTCGATCAGCACCCAATCGCCGGTTTCCTTGCCTTCGGTCTTGGAGATGATCCCAAATTCCTGCTTCAGACGATCCGCCAGCTTTTCAGCCATCGCGGTGACTTGGCGTGTGGACCGGCCCGATGCGATGACCATATAGTCGCCGATCTCGGACTTGCCGCGCAGATTGATCTGCACGATGTCTTCACCTTTGTCATCGTCTAGGGATTTGAGAACAGCCGCCAAAAGCGTGTCGCTGGTCACATTTTGTGGGGCCGTCATTGCTGCGGCTCCGGTTTTGGCTGATGTATCAGCCGCTGTAGAAAGAGACAGTTCATTGTCCTCCTTAGGGCACGTCGTCATAGCCCCGACGCAGGGCATGATCTGAAACTAGCAACGGTTCAGAGGTTTTTCAACATTTCTGCACCGAAAGCAGGGCATGTCGCGGATTTATGGGCCAGATGCAAGCGCCTTATGCTACCTGCGCGGATCAATGAAGGCTTTGCCATCAGGTATGGCCAGCACCTTGGGCAATCTGTCCATCGCCTCAGACAAAGGCACGATCCCGGCTACATCGGTTTTCCATGCGCCGCTCACGAACCGCTCCTGGATTTCCACAAAGCCTGCGCGGACGCGATCTGCCCCCACCTGTTTGATCCAGCGGGTGAGCCAGAAGCCCTCGATCTTTTTGTTCATAAAGATCATCTGGCCCAATTCGGTCAGTTGCGGGGCCTCGCCCGACAGTTTGCCATAATTCACCCATGTGCTGTGTTTGGGCATGGCAAAGAACAGATCGGCGGTGAATTGATCACCGACGGCGTCGAGCAAGATCGCGGGGGGAAGCGCGCGGAAGGCCTTTTTGGCCTGATCAAGCGCGTCCGATTGGGTGGAGACGATCACCGAGTGCGCGCCAAGGTCGCGTAATTCCGCCGCTTGTTCGGCGCGCCGGACCACAGCGATGGGGGCAACACCGTTATCCTTGGCCAATGCGATGAGATATTTGCCAAGCTGCGACCCCGCCGCATTCAACACAAAGCTTTCGGCGCGGCTTTCTTTCACAATATCGAACATCGCAATCGCCGTCAGCGGATTGACCAGCTGACAGGCGGCATCCACTTCGGCCAGATCGGGGCGGCAGGGGACAAGGCTGCTGACATCGGCCAGCGCGTATTCTGCCCATGTGCCGGACCCGCCTGCAAAGAAGCTAACGCGCCGCCCGACCAGTGGCGTTTCACCGGCCACGACCTCGCCCACCGCTTCAAAACCGGCAGGCGCGCCTTTGACGCGGGGCTGGCCGTATTCGCCTTTGATAAAGTGGATATCAGACGGGTTTACGGCAGCCAGATGTACTTTGATCAGGGCTTGGCCTTTACCGGGCTGAGGCAGGGGAATTTCTTGCTGGGCCAGAAAGGGTGACAGGTCACTGATATTCGGGCCGGTCTGTGTACCCGCATAGCCGTCGTGCAATTGCACAAGTGCGTTCATCGAAGTTGGGAGTGTCATTGATGGCTCCTACAAATCAAACGTCGCAAAGACCGGCGCGTGGTCGCTGGGTTTTTCCCAGCCGCGTGCGTCGCGCAAAACACGGCTGCTGTGCGCCGCATTCTTGATATCGGGTGTCGCCCAGATATGATCAAGCCTGCGGCCTTTGTCGGCCTCGTCCCAGTCCTTGGCGCGGTAGGACCACCAGCTATAAAGCAATCCTTCGGGAATATCGTTGCGCGTCACATCAGCCCATGCGCCTGCGTCCATGACATCGGTGAAGTGTTCCACCTCAATCGGGGTGTGGCTGACGACCTTGAGCAGTTTTTTGTGATCCCACACATCATCTTCACGTGGCGCGATATTCAGATCGCCCACAAGGATCGCTTTTTGCGGTTTCTGCGCATGATACGCATCGCGCATATCGGTCAGGTAATCGAGCTTTTGGCCGAATTTTTCGTTTACCGCACGGTCCGCCACATCGCCGCCTGCAGGCACATAGTGGTTATGGATCGTCACCCCGTTTTCCAGTTTGCCCGCAATATGCCGCGCATGGCCGAGCCCTGCGTAATCCTCGGCCCCTGCTTCAACCATGGGGATCTTGGAAAAGATCGCGACGCCGTTGTACCCCTTTTGCCCCCGCGCCACCATGTGCGTGTAGCCCAGCGCCTGAAACTGCTCCAACGGGATCTTGTCGACCGGGCTTTTGCATTCTTGCAGGCAAAGCACATCAGGGGCCTCATCGCGCATCAGGCGGGCAACGATATCTTCGCGCAAGCGGACAGAGTTGATGTTCCATGTAGCAAGGGTAAAGGGCATAAGGTAAGCTTTCAGTTCGGTGTTTCTGGTGAGCGCGTAGGGATTACGCGAGCAAAGGGGACGGGCGGATAAAGCCCGTTGTCAGTCCCCGACGGTTAAGAATTGCCGGTGTCCGGCGCGCGATGGCTGCGGGGTGATTTGGGTCAAGCACCCCAAGCCGCACGAGGATCGCCGCAATGGCGCAGTCCCGCCCACGCTGGGTGCCGTCCATGATCTTGACGGCAACGCCCAATCTTTTCTCGGGGATGATCGCAACAAATACACCCTCGGCGCCCGTCTTGATCGCCACCTTGTGGTCCATCGCGCGCATCAGATCGGTGCAGGTCCGCGTTTCACCGGCAACGAATTCAGGGAACGTCGCCATCGCCTGGGTCAGCCGTGCCGCCGCAGTACTGCGCACATCGGACCGGTCCTGCGCACTGGCAAAAAACGCCATCGCGCGGGCAAGACCGTGTACGGTGCAGGCATGGTTCGGGGCGGAACACCCGTCGATTCCGTACATCGGGCTGGTTTCGCCCGTCACGTCTTCAAAGGCCGCTTTGACGGCTTGCTGCACCGGGTGATCGATCAATTCGTAATCCGGACCGGCCTTGAGGTACTTTGTCAGCGTCAGAAAGCCCGCGTGTTTACCCGAGCATTCATTGTGGATTTGGCAAGGTGCTGTGTTCGAACAGATCAATTCATTGCGGGCCGCCTCATCCATTGGCAAAGCGGGGCCGCAGCGAAACGCATCATCTGTCAGGTCCAGATCCTTGAGCCACCTGCCCACAAGATCCGTGTGAATGGCGGCTGCGTTGTGGGACGCAGAAGCAATGGCCAACTGCTGTCCCGATAGATTTTCGGCAGCGCCGCTTTCCACCAAAGGCAGCGCCTGAATCATTTTGCATGATGATCGCGGATAAATCATCGCAGTCGGATCACCCCAAGCATCAACGATCTGTCCGGTGTCATCGCACACGACTGCGTGACCTTGGTGGACACATTCGAGCAGATCTCCACGCCAGACTTCGACCAGATCAACAGGATTTGCCATTTTTTTGCCCTTTTGAATTGTAAACTTCGATTTTATAGCGCAGAGCGCCCCTGTATTGGGGGCTTTCCTCCGCAGGCGAAATTTTGCTAGTCTTGTTGGTATCGAGTTGAACAAGGTCTCGCCAGTCGAAAAGGTGCCGTCAGATGCGCCTCGGCCGGGTTGAGGCATCCAGAGGCAAGGACAGCTTGGAGGCTGTAAGATGATTTTGAATATTTCACGCGCAATTGGCGTAGCACTGGCTTTGGTAGCGGCGAATGCTGCCGTCGCACAACAACAGAGCGATAACCGCGTTTCGGCGAACACAGACTGGAGCGTTTTCGTGGAAAGCGATCCGAGCGAATGCTGGGCAGTCTCTGCCCCCAAAGAAACGCTGAATACCCGCGATGGCAATACCGTTGACGTGCGTCGCGGCGACATTCGGTTGATCGTGTTCTACCGCCCGTCCGAGAATGTGAACGGTCAGGTCATGTTTACAGGCGGCTATCCATTCGCCAACGAATCAACCGTGAGCATGCAGGTCGGCGACACGACGTTCCAGATGTTCACCGACGGTGAAACGGCCTGGCCCGCAACCGCCGCAGACGACGCCCGCTTTGTCGAGGCGATGAAGCGCGGTGCAAATGCGGTGCTGACTGGCCGTTCGGGCCGTGGCACCCAGACCCAAGATACATTTAGCCTTCTGGGCTTTACCGCTGCTGTCGAAGAGGCTGCGAACCGCTGCTCGGAATAACAGTTTTTACATGACATCAATCAAAGGCGGTTTCCTTGTGGAGACCGCCTTTTTCTCTTATATGCCCCGTTAATCCCTGATTGAGAGTGACCCCATGGACGCCAAGGCCCCCATTACGCAGGACGTGCTGACCATTCCGCGCAAGCTGCCCGACGGACCGCAGAACCTGATTGGTTTGTCGCGTGACCAGATGCGTGATGCGTTGATTGCTGCGGGAACACCCGAAAAGCAGGCCAAGATGCGGGTCGGCCAGATCTGGCAGTGGATCTACCATTGGGGCGTGCGTGATTTTGCGTTGATGACCAATCTGGCCAAAGACTATCGCACGATGCTGGCCGAAACCTTTGTTATTCAACTGCCCGAGGTTGTCACACGGCAGGTGTCCGAAGATGGCACGCGCAAATATCTGGTGCGCATCGCAGGCGGCCACGAGGTTGAGGTCGTTTATATCCCTGAAACGGATCGCGGCACTTTGTGTATTTCCAGTCAGGTGGGGTGCACGCTGACCTGTTCGTTCTGCCATACCGGCACCCAGAAACTGGTACGCAATCTGACTGCTGCCGAGATTGTCGGGCAGATTATGGTCGCCCGCGACGATCTGGGTGAATGGCCGGTACAAGGCGCGCCCAAGGATGAAACGCGGCTGTTGTCCAACATCGTTTTGATGGGCATGGGCGAGCCGCTTTATAATTTCGAGAACGTGCGCGATGCGATGAAGATCGCGATGGACCCTGAAGGCATTTCACTGTCGCGCCGTAGGATTACGCTGTCGACGTCCGGCGTGGTGCCCGAGATTGCGCGCACCGCGCAGGAAATCGGGTGCCAGCTTGCGATTTCGTTCCACGCCACCACGGATGAGGTGCGGGATCGCCTTGTGCCGATCAACAAACGTTGGCCGATTGCCGATTTGCTGGATGCCTTGCGTGATTACCCCAAGGTGTCGAATTCCGAGCGGATCACCTTTGAATATGTGATGCTGGATGGCGTGAATGACAGTGATGAAGATGCGCACCGCCTGATCAAGCTGATCAAGGGCATTCCTGCCAAGATCAACCTGATCCCGTTCAACGAATGGCCCGGCGCGCCTTATAAGCGGTCCTCGAACAACCGGATCCGCCAATTTGCAGATATCATTTATAAGGCAGGCTATGCCTCCCCGATCCGCAAGCCACGGGGCGAGGATATCATGGCAGCCTGCGGTCAGTTGAAATCTGAAACCGAGCGCGCGCGCAAATCCAAGGCGCAGATTGCGCAAGAGGCCGGGCTTTAACCACCCGTTTTCCATGTGCAGGCATGGTGCGGGGGTCTGCAAAGGGTCCGATCTGGGCTAGAGCTATAGCCGTCTGATCCAGCGCTTTGATGCCCCGTTTCCGGGACATCGCCATCGGTATCTGCACCCTCAAACCTAACGGCCGGGAATCATCCCGCGCTTTTCGCCTTTGCCTTCCCAGCTTTCCAAAGCGGCCACCGCATCCTCTGCCGTTTCGACAAAACGGAACAGTTTCAGATCATCCGCCGAAATCGTGCCTGCCTCGGCCAGCGCGTCCCAATTGATGATCTTTTCCCAAAAGCTTTGCCCAAAAAGCAAAAACGGCACCTGCGCCATTCGCCCTGTCTGGATCAATGTCAGCGCCTCGAACATTTCGTCCAGCGTGCCAAAGCCCCCCGGAAACACGCAGACCGCCGAGGCGCGCATCAGGAAATGCATTTTCCGGATCGCAAAATAGTGGAAGTTGAAACAAAGCTCGGGCGTCACATAGGCGTTGGGCGCCTGTTCATGCGGCAGCACAATATTGAGGCCAATCGACCGCCCGCCCGCGTCCTGCGCACCACGGTTGCCTGCCTCCATCACACCGGGGCCGCCGCCTGTGACGATCACATCTTCGGAGCCGCCGGATTTCAGCGACTTTTCCGTCATCATCTGCGAAAAGCGCCGCGCCTCTTCGTAGTATTTCGACAAATCCGCCAAGGTTTGCGTCCGCGCGGTCTCTTTCCTCGCCGGTTCGGGAATGCGCGCGCCACCGAACAGCACGATGGTCGAATCCACCTTTGCCTCGTTCATCAGCAATTCGGGTTTCAGCAACTCAAGCTGCAGGCGCACAGGCCGCAGCTCTTCGCGCAGCATGAAGTCCGCGTCCGCAAAGGCCAGCGCATATGAGGGCGCGCGCGTTTGCGCAGTGTCGGGAATATGGCTTGCGGCGTCGCGGTCCTGCTGGCTATCGCGGAACGGGTGCTGCCGGTTGTCTTTGATCATTTGCTCTTTCCTGCCTGTGTTGCGCCCAAGCTTGCCAGACTGCGCCCGGTTTGCAAGGTCGCCTTGAGCGTTGATTGATGGGCCGACCCCCGCTAGAAGCCTGTGAAATCAATTTGACGGAGACCCCACATGTCCAATGCTGCCCTTGAGACCGCAATCGAAGCCGCGTGGGATGCCCGCGATACCATCACCTCGGCCACTACTGGCGAAACCCGCGACGCCATTGAGGACACGCTGAACGCTTTGGATAGCGGCAAGCTCCGCGTGGCTGAACGTCAGGACGATGGCAGCTGGCATGTAAACCAGTGGGCCAAGAAGGCCGTGCTGCTGGGTTTCCGCATCAAGGATATGGAACCCCAAGAGGGCGGCCCCCAAGGTGGTGGCTGGTGGGACAAGGTCGATAGCAAGTTCAAAGGCTGGGGTGCGGATGAGTGGCAGGCCGCCGGTTTCCGTGCTGTCCCCAACTGTGTCGTGCGCAAATCCGCCTACATCGCGCCCGGCGTGGTGCTGATGCCGTCCTTTGTGAACCTTGGTGCCCATGTTGGCGAAGGCACGATGGTTGATACTTGGGCGACTGTCGGCTCTTGCGCGCAAATCGGTAAGAACGTGCACCTGTCCGGTGGCGTGGGTATCGGCGGCGTGTTGGAGCCGATGCAGGCTGGCCCAACGATCATCGAGGACAACTGTTTCATCGGTGCCCGTTCCGAAGTTGTCGAAGGCTGCATCGTGCGCGAAGGCGCCGTGCTTGGCATGGGCGTGTTCATCGGCCAGTCCACCAAGATCGTGGACCGCGAAACCGGCGAAGTCATGTATGGTGAAGTGCCCCCCTATTCGGTGGTCGTTGCAGGCACGATGCCGTCCAAGAACAACGTCAGCCTGTACTGCGCTGTCATCGTGAAGCGGGTGGATGAGCGCACACGCTCAAAAACCGCGATCAACGAATTGTTGCGCGACTAAATGATCATCAGCCGTTATCTGGCGCGCAAGCGAGTGGCGGCGGGCATTCGCCCGTCGTTTCGGCAGGCGTGGTTGCCGGTGCTGGCCGACACGGCGGTCATCGGTCTGATCCTGGCATGGATCTTTCTACCTGTCGCCTCCATGACAATCGTGATGGAACTGTCGCTCTTTTGGCGCATGCTCGTGCTTTTCGTGGTGATTTATATGCCGCTTCAAGTTGTGGTTATTATTTCTACTGTCTGGGCGGTCCGGTCGCGCTGGGAAGAGAAGGACGAGAAATGAGCAAGAAAGAAAGCCGCCAACAGGTCTATACCCTGCTTGTCGAGGTGGGCCGCAACACCGGCGACGGCCTGCCAGAAGAGGCCACGGGGGCTGCGTTGATGTGCTATGCCAGCGGCGTGGATGAGGCCGAAGCCGTGCGTGAAACCGTGGCGATCCTCAAGCAAGCGGACCTCGCACCGCTGGATGTGTCGGGCTATGGCACATTGGATGAACGGCTGGCCGAGGGCCATGATATTTCAGACGACGAAAAGGCGCTGATGGCCCGCGCGTTGGAAGAAAACAGCGTGATTGTCGCCCAGATGACCCCTTTCTTTGACAAGATAGACTAGCCCCTGTCACCCCGGATGCCAGTGATCCTGCAAACCGCCCTGCCTGCCGCCCAATCCGGCGCCCCCCGCCTGCCCGGCACGATGCCGTGCGCGGCGGACGACTGGCTGCGCGTAGATGAGGCCTATGCCGCGCAGATGGCCTATCGCAGCAGTTTGCTGGCTGACCGTCCACAGGCCGTGCTGCGCGAGGATACCAAAGACACCGGACAAGAGTTGCTGCAAGAGGCGCTGCGCATTCTGCCCGCTTTGGGGTTTCGCGTGGGCGATCGTGCGGTGACCTGTCCCGATGGCCGCGAGGTGATGATCGACACAGCAGCCCCGCTGCACACCCTTGGACATTTGGTGCAAGAGGATCTCTGCATCCTCGAAAAACAAGGCGACGAGCATGTGATGACCAGTGCCGTCCTGTGCTTTCCCGCCAACTGGCGCTTGGCCGAAAAGATCGGGCGGCCCCTGACCGGCATTCACGAACCCGTCGATGAATACGACGACAATATCGCCCGCCGTGTGCAGCGCCTTTTTGACGGGGTGCGCGTGGGCAAACCGCTTTGGCGGTTCAACAAACTACCCTATGTCGATGCCGACCTGCACCAGCCCTACAAGCGCGCCGTGACTGACCGGATGCCTTTCGTGCGATCCGAGCGGCAATGTATCCTGCGCCTGCCCAGGACCGAAGCCGTGATCTTTACAATCCATACTTACGTCGTGCCCGGATAATCGCGCCTCCGTGCTGGCCAGCCGTCGCTGAAGTTCACTGCGATGGATCATGTTTCAACAATGCGCTACTATTGGAAGAGCGTTCTTTGTTCGCCCTTCCCTTACACGCATGGGGCCTGTTTTAGAGAAAGACTGGTCATGAAAAAGATCGACGTCGACGCTGATACGAAACGCTCCAAATTTCTGATCAAAGCAATGTTGATTCAGGTTGTTGTGGTCTTGGTGATCATGTTCGCCTTTTGGGCGTATCTGGCGGCCTAAAATGGTTGGGGCTGAAAGTCCCGCATCCAAATCCAAAATTGCATCTCCGGGTCCTTCCCGCTAGCCATAGCGCAAAGGAGACCACCGATGCCGACAGATCCCGTTGCTTTGACCGCCGCGCTTGTGCGTTGCCCGTCCGTCACCCCCGCTGAAGGCGGCGCGCTGGTGTTGCTTGAGGACGTGCTGACCAAAGGGCGGTTTCACCTGCACGCGGGTGGATCGTGGTGGTATTTCCAATCTTTACGCCCGTTGGGGCAGGCAGGGCGCCAACCGGACGTTTGGCTTTAACGGCCATACCGATGTCGTCCCTTTGGGGGATGAGGCCGCTTGGACCATGCCACCCTTCGGGGCCGAGATTAAGGACGGGTTTCTTTACGGGCGGGGGGCGACGGACATGAAATCGGGGGTCGCCGCCTTTGCTGCGGCAGCGATTGATTTTGTGAAAGAGACGCCCCCTGACGGGGCTGTTGTGCTGGCGATCACCGGCGATGAAGAGGCGGATGCGCTGGATGGCACGACCGCTCTGCTGGATTGGATGAAAGCCAACAACGAGGCGATGTCGGTCTGTCTGGTGGGTGAACCCACCTGCCCCAGCGTGATGGGTGAAGCCATGAAAATCGGGCGGCGCGGGTCGATGACCGCGTTTTTCACGATCACCGGCGAGCAAGGCCACGCAGCCTATCCGCACCGCGCCAAAAACCCGATGCCTGCGATGGCGCGCCTGATGGATGTGCTCTCGAGCCGTGTTCTGGATGAGGGGACTGAACATTTTGACCCGTCTTCACTGCAAGTGCTGACGATCGACACAGGCAACCCCGCCACAAATGTGATCCCGGCCCAGACCAAGGCCACCGTGAACATCCGCTTTAACGACACGCATACGGGCGCGGCGCTGACGTCGTGGATGCAGGAGGAGGCCGATAAGGTGGCCGCTGCCTTTGGTGTCAAAGTTGATATGCGGGTCAAGATTTCCGGCGAAAGCTTTGTCACACCGCCCGGCGACTTATCGGACCTGATCGGCAAGGCCGTTGAAGCCGAAACTGGGCGCAAGCCCGAACTGTCCACGTCGGGCGGCACATCGGATGCGCGGTTCGTGAAAGATCACTGTCCCGTCGTTGAATTCGGTCTTGTAGGCAAGACGATGCATCAGGTGGACGAACGGGTCGAGGTGGCGCAGATCGGCCAGTTGAAGGCAATCTATACCCGCATTCTGACAGACTATTTTGCGTAAGGTTTGCGCGCGACTGGCGCTGACAGAAACCTGTTGCCAGAGATTTGGCCAATTCCTGCGAAGGAATTGGCTGTTTTCCCTTTGCCATGCTAGGCCATCAATATGACACGTATTCCTTCCAAGTCCGAAATCCTTGCATGGATTTCCGAGAACCCTACCAAGACCGCCAAACGCGATATCGCCAAGGCGTTCGGGATCAAGGGCGCGGCCCGTATTGATCTGAAACGTTTGCTCAAAGAGCTGGAAGACGACGGCAAGCTGACCAAGCGGCGCAGTTCCTACCGCGACGCCGAAGAGCTGGCCCCTGTTGCCGTGCTTGAGGTGATCGAGGCGGATGCCGATGGTGATTTGTTTGCACGGCCCTTGGAATGGACGGGCGAAGGGGCAGAGCCACGCATTTTGATGATGCTACGCTCAAGCGATCCCGCCCTTGGCCCCGGTGATCGTATTCTGGGCCGCCTGACGGTTGATAAAACCGAGGACCACAGCCACACCGCCCGCATGATCCGCCGGATCGGCACCAACCCGCTGCGTATTCTGGGTGTGTTTCGGCAGGGGTCCGAAGGGGGCCGCGTCCTCCCCATCGACAAAGGCTCCGACAAGCAGTGGACCGTCGCCGCAGGCGCGACCGGCGGGGCCAAAGATGGCGAGTTGGTCGAGGCGGAACAAGCCGGTCCCAAGGGCCGCATGGGCCTGCCCAAAGCGCGCATCGTGGCCCGCCTTGGTGATCCGACAGCCCCGCGCGCGGTGTCCCTGATTGCCATTCACCAGCACGGCATTCCTGACCATTTCCCCGATGAAGCGGTGGCCGAGGCCGACGCGGCAAAGCCAGCCGGTCTCAAAGGTCGCAAAGATCTGCGTGATCTGCCGCTGATCACCATTGACCCGTGGGATGCCCGCGACCGCGATGATGCATGCTATGTGCAGCCCGACCCCGATCCCAAGAACGCGGATGGTTTCATCATCTGGGTCGCGATTGCCGATGTGGCGCACTACGTCGCCTCCGGTTCCGAATTGGACCGTGAGGCGCGCAAGCGAGGCAATTCCACGTATTTCCCGGACCGTGTTGTGCCGATGCTGCCCGATAGGCTCTCGGGTGATCTGTGCTCATTGCACGAAGGGGTTGAACGCGCCTGTCTGGCCGTCGCCATGCGGATCGATTCGGCGGGCAACAAGATTGACCACGCCTTTCATCGCGGGTTGATGAAATCTGTCGCCTCGCTGAATTACCAAGAGGTGCAGGACGGCGTTGACGGGCAACCCAATGAGAAAGTGGCCCCGCTTTTGGAGCCGATCATTCAGCCACTCTACGGGGCTTTTGCAGCCTTGATGAAGGCCCGTGCCAGGCGGCAACCGCTGGAACTGGACCTGCCCGAACGGCAGATCGTGCTGGATGACGCGGGCAAAGTCAGCTCGGTGCAGTTCAAAGAACGCCTTGATGCGCACCGCCTGATCGAAGAA
The DNA here is from genome assembly GCA_942490805.1 of uncultured Alphaproteobacteria bacterium. Classification (GTDB taxonomy): domain Bacteria; phylum Pseudomonadota; class Alphaproteobacteria; order Rhodobacterales; family Rhodobacteraceae; genus Yoonia. Next base: position 351,463 of record CALNYU010000007.1, read on the forward strand.
TTCATGGTGCTGGCCAATGTCGCCGCCGCCGAGACGCTGATCGCCAAGAAATCGCCGCTGCTGTTTCGTGTGCACGAAGAACCCAGCCCCGAAAAGCTCGAGGCGCTGCGCGAGGTGGCGACCGCCGCGGGTCTGGTGCTGGCCAAGGGGCAGGTGTTGAAAACAATGCATCTGAACAAGCTGTTGGCCGGGGCCGAGGGCACGGAAAACGATGAGCTGATCAATATGGCCACGCTACGGTCGATGACGCAGGCCTATTACTCGCCCGACAATTTCGGCCACTTCGGCCTTGCCCTGCGCGCCTATGCGCATTTCACATCGCCCATTCGCCGCTATTCCGACCTGATTGTGCACCGCGCTCTGATCAAGGCGCATGGCTGGGGCGAAGACGGGCTAAGCCCTTGGGATATCGAGCATCTCTCGGAGACCGCCCAACTTATCAGTGACACAGAACGTCGTTCGATGATGGCCGAGCGGGATACCACCGACCGCTATTTGGCGGCCTTTCTGTCGGACCGCATTGGTGCGGAATTGACCGGGCGGATCAGCGGAATTGCCAAGTTCGGCGTCTTTGTGAAGCTGGATGAAACGGGTGCCGACGGCATGATCCCGATCCGTACTTTGGGGCGCGAATACTTCCACTATGACGCCGAGACCCAGACGCTGATGGGTGCCGATACCGGCATGGTGATCGGACTGGGGCAGCGCGTAACCGTCAAATTGGCCGAGGCCGCGCCGGTAACCGGTGGTCTGATTGTCGAGTTGATCACATTGGAAGACCGGGCGGTGCCGCGCGGGCCGTCACGCGGACGCGGCAAGCCGCCACGGCGCAAAATGGGATCAGCCCGTAAGAAGGCGGCCAAGACCGCACGCAAGGTCAACCGGACACGGAAGTAGCCTTGCGCAGATGATAAGTCAGGCCGTGGTGCACCAAGAGCCTCAGACGCTCGGGCACAATGTCATCCGCGCGCTGGAAAACCACTGCACGATTGCCTTCGATCTGGTCCATATTACCGAAGGTCGCGGCATAGGTGCTGATGATATCCGTGCCGCAATGGGCAAAAATCGCCACTCCACTACCTTTCGCCAACCCGATCCGCAGGGTTGAGCCTGACTTCGTTTCAGGCGTCAGGTAGGACGGCTGGCCCCACTTCAGGGTTTCCTCGACCTCCCCCGCCTCTGGCGTCGTTTGGGCGACGTCAAAGATCAGATCGCGCAAAGAAAGGGCCATGTCTCGCTCGGTCTTAGAAAAAGCTGCAAAGGCCCCCGCAACCCTGTCGCTGGCAAAAGGATATTTCATCGCAATGTCACCTTAATGCTCGTTCAAGCACATCATACCGGCAATAAGCCGCGCCGTGAACAAGAGTTGATTTTGGTTCGCGTCAGATTGCGTTAAGTTGAATCAAAATCAGGAGGCAAGAATGCATCGCAGGCACTTTATCGCAACAGGGCTTTCTGCCCTTGCACTACCACAAGGCGCAATAGCGCAGGCAGCCGGATTTCAGAACTGGATCGCGGGGTTTCGTGGGCGGGCGCGCAGCGCGGGGATTTCGGACCGCACCTTTGACGCGGCCTTCGCCAATATCAGCTATCTGCCCGACAGCATTGAGCGGGATCGGAACCAGTCTGAATTTGTGCGCCCACTGGCCGATTATATGTCGACCGCCGTGTCCGACAGCCGCGTCAGCAATGGCCGCGAGATGGTCCGGCGCTATGGCAACGTACTGGCCCAGATCGAGGCGCGTTTTGATGTGGAACCCCAAGTCGTCACCGCCGTGTGGGGCATGGAAAGCAACTATGGCGCGCGGCGCGGCGATACCCCTTTGATTTCAACGCTTGCCACACTTGCCTATGACGGACGCCGTGGCGCGTTCTTTGAAAGCCAGTTGATTGCCGCCCTGCGGATTTTGCAAAATGGCGATGTCGCGCCCGGCAATATGACGGGGTCATGGGCGGGGGCGATGGGCCACACCCAGTTTATTCCGACCTCTTATGAGGCCTATGCCGTTGATTTCACGGGCGACGGGCGGCGGGATATCTGGACGGATGATCCGACGGATGCGCTTGCCTCGACCGCTGCCTATTTCCGGCGCTTCAACTGGCGCAAAGGCCAGCCTTGGGGTGTTGAGGTGCGTTTGCCGCAAGGCTTTGATTATGGGCAAAGCGGGCGGACCGTCACACGCAGTCCTGCCGATTGGGCCCAGCGCGGTGTCGTGGGCTTTGATGGCCGTGCGGTGCCGAATTATGGCGATGCGACACTGGCCACCCCAACTGGTGCGGGCGGGCCTGCGTTTATGTTGTTCCGCAACTATGATGTGATCAGCCGCTATAACAACGCCGAGGCCTATATCATCGGCGTCGGCCACCTGTCCGACCGCATTCGTGGTGCCGGGCCACTACAAGCCGCATTTCCCGCAGATGAGCGACGCTTGCGCAGCGCAGAACGCCGCGAATTGCAGCAACGCCTGACCGATGCGGGGTTCTCAACAGGGGGTGTTGATGGCCGGATCGGGCCAAACAGCCGCGCCGCGATCCGCGCCTATCAGCGCAGTGTGGGTATGCCGCCGGATGGTCACCCGTCGATGGCGCTACTGGAGCGTCTGCGCTGAACAGTCCCCGCCCTGCATGCATGCGGTAAGCGTATCAAGAACGGCTTGGCTGGGCCGTTCAAAGATGCGCCCACCGCAGGGGCCTGCATGAATGGTAAGCGGGGGATCGGTCGCCTCAACGAAATAGATGGCATCTACGCCGCTTTGCGCCGTCCCGCACCACGGGCCGGCACAGCCGATTTGGAGTTCCACATTGGCGATAAAGTCGATGGTGAACCCATCAGTGGACAGGCCGTGGCCGACAAAGCGCGCGGGGATCGGATCGGGCGCAGACATTTGCTTTTGCATGACAGCGGGCGGCAGTTGCCCCTCATCGAATGACAATTCCCCATAGAGCACGAAATAGGTTTCAGGCGCTTCGGCAAGCTGTTGAAAGGTCAGGATCGGATCAGGGCGCATACAGCTGAGCGCGTGGGCCTGCCCGCTGGCGGCTGCGAGGGCTGCGGCAAGAAGAAGGGGTTTCATCGGGATGATCCTCTGTTTGGCTTCAGGCTTTGACGTCTTGTACTATCGACTCCTTGAGAAAACCTTTGTCGGCCTCAGAGTTTCGGGCCGAATTCTGCCAAGACCTGCTCATAGACCGCACGCTTAAAGGGGACGATGCTGTCCACAAGTTGATCGGGGGCCATCCATTGCCATGCGGTAAACTCGGGCGTGTCTGTGTCCAGATTGATCTCGTGGTCCATCCCGTGAAAACGCATCAGATACCACTTCTGTTCCTGCCCGCGATAGCGGCCTTTCCAGATGTTCGGCACCAGAGCAAGCGGCAGATCATAGCGGATCAGGCCCGCGCTCTCTGCCTCGATCGTGACGAGCTTCGGCGCAATACTGGTTTCTTCTTCCAGCTCGCGCAGGGCCGCATCACGGCAGTTTTCGCCTTTGTCCACGCCGCCTTGGGGCATTTGCCAGGCGTCGGTGTCGCGGTCCTTGCGTTGGGCGACAAAAACATGCCCGCGCGGATTGGCCAGCATGATGCCGACACAGGGACGATAGGGCAGGTCTGCGATTTCTTCAGGGGTCATAAATGGGCCTTGGTGTTTCATAGGGCGTGCCTTTTTGGTTTGGCCCAAGAATAGGATCAACGCCAGCGGTTATGCGATAACAAGCCGTGTTTCGTGGCGGATACGGGCGGCGATCCAGCGTAAATGGTCGGGGCGAAAGGCCACGCAACCCGCAGTGGGCCGCCCCTTGCCGCGCCATGCATGCAGGAAAATCGCAGAGCCCCGCCCTTTGACGGCATAGGGCCAGTTCCAGTCGGTCAGGATCACCAGATCATACATCGGATCAGCACGGCGCAGGCGTTCATGGCTGTAGGGGTACGGTGCGCGCACCATAAGGTTGTAATCCTCATGGGTCATATCATCCGACCAAAGATCAGACGGGCCAATCGGCAGCGCCCAATCTGCAGGCCGCGCCATCCGGTCAGGGCGGTAGAGCATACCGACAAGACGATGCGTGCCACGCGGGGTCGCGCCGTCGCCCTCTTTCTTGCGATTGGTCAGCCCGCCACGCCCGATGGTGCAGGGAAAGCGGCGGTTCAGGAACCGCAGGTGGGTGGGGGTGAGGACGAGGTCGGTTTGTTTCATGAGGGTGTGATAATTTGTAAATGGGGCAGTGTCAGCAGGATTGCGCGATACATGTTTTGACATGGCGATTGGCGACAGCATAGTTGCGCAATGAAGCTATTTGTCCGCATCTGTTTGTTTTTAGGCCTTTCAGCAGGGGCTGTGGCTTTCTATGCGCGGTCCTTTCCATCTGAAATAGAGCACTATACCGCAGATGACCTGATCAGCCTTACTTGCGCAGACGTCAGTGAAAAGCATGAAGAAGTCATTTTCGCTTATCATGACGCGGCTCTTGCGGATCATCGCAGAACGGGCGTGTTTCCGGCACTGCCAAAAGACGCGACCCTGCCCTTTCCCGTTCTCATGCAAAAGTTCATCGCTGATAACGATGTCACAGCATTTGACGCCTCTGCGCCTTTTTCGATTTCACCCGGCGGACAGCATCTTCGCTTCTTCTCTGAAATATCCGGTCTCTGTGCGGAAAACCCGTCAATGCTTGCCATCGACGCTATTGGCCAAGCGGCGGACCGTCTTGATCTGATAAAGGTGTCAGACAATCCCTAAAGCCATGTAATATCATCAAAACGGCTCTCACTACCGACCAAAGGATTTGCCCATTGGGACAGAAATATAAAATCGTTTCCCTATTTTTCGGGATGTTTTTGACGACGGCAGCGCAGGCCGGTTGCCTGCAAGAGCAGGACATTTTCATGTCATGTCAGTTTGAGGGTCGGAATACCGAAGTCGTGGTTTGCTATAACGATCATCTGGCAAGCTACAGCTATGGACCGATTGGCGGGGTGCCCGATCTCTACTTGTCGGAATTTATTGAAAATCTGGATTACGAGCCTTTGTCAGGTGCCGGTTCTACCGTCGCCGAAAGCGTCACTTTCTATAATGAAAGCTATAGCTATCAGGTGGTGAGCGGGTTCAATCGCCCCGCGACAGGCGACGGCACCGCGCGTGACTATCAAAGCTTCGGGGTGGTTGAAGTGGCCCAAGACGGAGCGTCTATAAATGAGCTTCAATGCATGCCTGACACGGTGAATTTCGGGAGTGGACCTGACATTTACGATGTCAAAACGAACCTTCGTCAGACATGGGATCCGCTGTCAGAAACGTGGATATCTGACCGTTATCAGTGGATTTCTGTTCCGCTTTTGCAAGAAGAAGATCAGTATGAGGTGCCCACAGATTGTGTGCCGCGCGCGGAATTTGGCCTGAATGGCATGATGATGGGCGATACGTTGGACAAGTTTGGCAAGCTGGGATCACCCGAGCCAATGGAGGACCTTACAGGCGCTGGACCTGTTGACCGAATGGCGCTGATTGGCGCGGACATCTATTTTTTCAACAATGCGGTTTTTTCAATGTCCAGCACCTCTCCCGACTGGGAAACACCATCGGGCCTGCGGGTGGGGCTGACGCGCGGAGAGGTGATCCGCATCTTCGGCCGTGTGCCCGACGGCTATGACGCCACATCGGACATGTTTGCGCCACATGTCTGCGTGGATGACGGAATTCCTGATCGGGAATGGAGTACTTTGATAGAATTCGGACAGGATAAACGCGTTGAAAGGATCAGTTTTCTGAGCCCGTCGTATTAAAGCGTTACTTCGCAGGCAGAGAAGTCTGAAAATTAACGCACTGCTTTCGTTTCAAGAACCGCCCTGATAGCCAGACCCATCCGCCGGTGCCGCACCACCCAGACCGCCGCCAGCATTCTTGCTGACATTCTGGGTCATCTGACCCTTCATTTCGTCCTCGCCGGGTGTATCGATGCTGCGCTCCTGATAATCGTCGTGGTTCTGGCCCAAGATCGTGTCATCGGCGTCTGCCCAAGGGTTGTTATGCGCAGCGAAGCCCGGCGCGACCGCAAGTGATGCCAAGACAAGACCCAGTACAATGCGTTTCATTCTTCATCCTTTCGAAGAGATATTGTCGTTACGAAAGGACCAATACATTTCAATTTATAAATGTATAGGAATGCGGTCAGCTTGACCTGCTTTTCGGCGCATCTTTGCCCATGTCTTACTGTTTGGCCTCAGCCAAGCTCTTGTTTCAACGGGTACATTTCGATGCTCTGCTAGACCAAGACGCGGATTGATCCGCTTAACAGATTATTTTTCTTACAACAGATGCCCTGATTTCGCGGCTTTCGTCGCAAGATAGGCGTGGTTGTGCGGGTTGTGGCCGACCTTGAGCGGCACGCGTTCTGTCACCTTAATCCCGCAATGTTCCATCCGCGCAACCTTGGCGGGGTTGTTGGTGAGCAGCCTGACCGCCTTGAAACCCATCCGCTTCAAAATCTCAGCACCGATCCGGAAATCACGCTCGTCGTCCTCGAACCCCAATCGGTGGTTCGCCTCGACCGTGTCAAACCCTTGGTCTTGCAAGGAATAGGCCCGCATTTTATTCGCAAGCCCGATCCCGCGTCCCTCTTGGTTGAGGTAGAGCAGAACGCCCGCGCCTTCAGCCCCCATCTGCGCAAGCGCGCCGCGCAGTTGCGGGCCGCAGTCGCACTTCAGCGACCCCAGCAGATCGCCGGTGAAACAGGCCGAGTGCAGCCGTGACAGCACCGGTTTACTGCGGTCAGGCTGGCCGATTTCAACGGCGTAGTGCTCTTCCGCTCCATCATCAGGGCGGAAGATGTGCAAACGCCCCGCCTCTGACACCTCTAACGGCAAGCGCGCCGAAATGATCGGGTTCAACGGGCTGAGACCAGTGTCGAGGGCCGCATCCGCAGGGATCAGGGTCAGGTTGTTTTGCTGTGCAAAGGCGGTGGCATCGTCCAGCGGCAGAACCACGGCGGCCGGTAAAAGCCGTGCAGCTTTGACCATTGCGATGGCGGCGCGGTGCAATTCTGCCGACCCTTCGCGCGCGGTCTGCAACGGCCCTTTCATCGGGGCGCGTAGATCATCGGCAGGGTCCGCGATGGCCCTGACCCAGTTTAATGTCGCGTCAGCGGGCAGGACGATCCGTGCGATATCACCGTCATAGGCCCGTGCCTTGAGCGTTTCCGCGCGCCGCCCTGTGACGGCCAGAACGGCGCGTCCCCCCAAAGCACGCACATCCGCCAAACGCGCGGCGTCCAAGGTCTCGGCCGCCAGCACCAAAGCGCCGCCATCCAGCACAACAGGCACGCCCATGCGCAAGTCTGCGCGGGCGCGCGCCAGTCGTTCTGTAATATCGGGGGCAAATCCCATGTGCGTCCGCCTATGATTTGTTTCAACTGATAGCTGTTTGCGCGGGAAAGTGAAACAATTGCGCGAAAAATCACACGTCCGTGTGAAAGCGTGAAGCCTTTGCTTGTTTGGCCAGTAACAAGAACCAAATTAAACCTCATAACGAAGGAGGATGTCATGGGACAGCTCAAGAAGATTCTATTGGTCGATGATGACGATGACCTGCGCGAAGCGCTGGGCGAGCAATTGTTGATGACCGAAGATTTTGACGTTTTCGAGGCAGACGACGGGGCCAACGCGATGATCAAGGCCAAAGAGGGCCTCTATGATCTGATGATCCTTGACGTGGGTCTGCCTGACACAGACGGGCGCGAGCTTTGCCGCCTGATGCGCAAGCAAGGCGTGAAATGCCCGATCATCATGTTGACCGCACAAGACAGCGATGCCGACACCATTCTGGGCCTTGACGCGGGTGCCAATGACTATGTCAGTAAGCCATTCAAATTCCCCGTACTTTTGGCCCGCATCCGCAGCCAATTGCGCACGCATGAACAGTCAGAAGATGCTGTTTTCCAGCTTGGGCCGTATACATTCAAACCCGCCCAGAAGCTGTTGGTGACCGAGGACGACAAGAAGGTCCGCCTGACCGAAAAAGAGACCAATATCCTCAAATTCCTGTACCGCGCGACCGACGGTGTTGTCGCCCGCGACGTGCTTTTGCATGAGGTTTGGGGGTACAATGCGGGCGTGACCACGCACACATTAGAGACACATATTTACCGTCTTCGCCAAAAAATAGAACCAGATCCGTCAAATGCGCGCCTTCTTGTGACCGAATCCGGTGGCTATAGATTGGTTGCGTAGTACTCCAACCCGGTGATTGAGAAGTTTCCCTCACTTGATCACCGGGTCCCAAGTTCCCGCTGGAGATCGGGTTATATCTCCACCTCCCTGTTGGACTTGCCCGGGCTTCGTGCCCGGGCTTTTTTTTGGCTTAGCCCAGCGCCTGATCCCAATCGGCGATCAGATCACCAATATCCTCGATCCCGACTGACACGCGGATCAGGTTTTCAGGAATACCGGTATGCGGTTCAATCGTGTGCCTGTGCTCCACAAGGCTTTCCACGCCGCCCAGAGATGTGGCCCGCAGGAAGAGTTCCAATTTCCCCACAACGCGCAAAGCGTCCGTCCGCTCGCCTTTGACAAGGACCGACAGCAAGCTGCCAAAGCCGCCTGTCATCTGTTGGGTCGCTATGTCGTGGCCGGGGTGCGACGGCAGACCGGGGTAAAAGACGTTTTCAACCGCTTCATGCGCCAGCAAATGTTCCGCCAGCGCCTGCGCATTCTGTGACATCCGCTCAACCCGTAACGGCAGGGTGCGCATCGCACGGGTCAGCAACCATGCCTCGAACGGCCCAAGGATCGCGCCCGCCATTTTGCGGTCCGCACGGATCATGGACCAAATCTCGGCCTGATGCGCGCGCGTTGACAAGACACCGGCCAGAACGTCGGAATGCCCGTTGATCCCTTTGGTGGCCGAATGCATCACGATGTCTGCCCCGAAATCCAGCGCACGCGTCAGGATCGGCGTGGCGGCGGTGGCATCGACGATCAAGGTGGCGTCGCTGGCGTCTGCGATGGCGCGGATATCGACAGTTTTCAGCCATGGGTTGGAAGGGGTTTCGATAAAGACCAGATTGGCGGCTTGCGCCTGACAGGTGGTCGCCAGCGCTTCGGCCTCCACTTCTATCAATGTGATATCGCGCCGCGCGCAAAAATCCCTGATCCAGGCGGTTGTGCCCCAATAGATACCGGACTGGAGAATCGCCGTCCCGCCATTGGGTAACGTACGAAACACCGCCGCGATCGCGGCCATGCCGGACGGGAACAGCATGGTTTCTTCAGCACCTTCCAGCCTGCGCAAGACCTCTTCTGCCTGCCGCAGGTTATCCGAATCCGCCCGCGAATAGATATTATCGGGGCGGACCAACGCATAGTCTGCATCGCGCAGATAGGTTGTGGACGGCTGCAGTGCAGGCACAACACCGCCGGATTGCGGATCAATGGCTCCGGCGGCGTGGGCAGCGATTGTGGCGGGCTTTTTTGTGTTATCCATCCCGCTATGTGGCGCAGAGCCGTGGGCGAATGCAAGAGGCCTTGCTAGCGCGGCACTGCCTGTCGCGCTATGGGCAAGGCGCTACAAGATAGGTGCCATCGCCGCGCGCATAGGCGCATTCCTGCGTGGCATCGTTTTGCGCAACGATTGTGCCAATCGCAGCGCCACCAAGTGCCGCAATCAAGCGCCAGTCATTGTTTGCATCAAACATATCTGCGGTGATCAGGCCGGCAGCGGCGCCGCCGGTCATGCCCACAATTGTCCGTTGCTCTGGTGTCAGGTTATCACAAGCGGGCACCATCAAGAGGGCCGCACCCGCGAGGGTCATTGCAAAAATCTTTTTCATGGCTTTGCTCCTTTGCCTTACGACTCTGCACCCCATCGCGGGGTCAGCAGATCGCGCGACCTTTTTAGCCATGTGTTTTGGATTGGAATTGATATTACGCAATACCGCGCAGGGCCGTCGGTTTGCCTAGGTGACGAATTCGTCGCGGCCATAGCCTTGCAGGAACAAGAGCGCTGTCAGATCACCGTGGTTGATGCGGACATCGCATTCGGCCTGCACGGTGGGTTTTGCGTGAAGCGCCACGCCAGTGCCTGCCAGTTTCAACATGCCGAGGTCGTTGGCCCCGTCGCCAACCGCCAACACATCCGCCGCCGTCAAGCCAAGGCGTGCCGTGATCTCTTGCAAGGCCTCGACCTTGGCGGCTTTGCCCAAAATGGGGCGGCCTACGTCGCCGGTCAACTTTCCGTTTTCGGCCAGCAAGGTATTTGCCCGGTTTTCATCAAAACCAAGCGTTGCGGCGACACGCGCCGTGAAAGCCGTAAAACCACCCGATACCAGCGCCGCATAAGCCCCATTTGCCTTCATGGTTTGCACCAATTCATAGCCGCCCGGCATATGTGTGATGCGTTCATCCAGCACGTGATCGATGATCTCTACAGGCAGGTCTTTGAGCAACCCGACGCGTTCGATCAGCGCCTCTTCGAAATCCAACTCACCATTCATCGCCCGCGCCGTGATATCGGCCACACGCGGTCCGACACCTGCCTCGGCGGCCAGTTCGTCGATGCATTCCTGCCGGATCATTGTGCTGTCCATGTCGGCCAGCAGCATTTTTTTGCGTCGTCCTTCATGGGGCTGAACAACCAGATCGACACAAGCGCTTTGCAGGTCCGCCCAAACCTCCCACTGGTTGTCGGGCACGGTGGGGATCGCGAATTCGGCAGCCTCGTCAATGGCCAGCCAATGCGCGTCGCCCCCGCCCCAGGCATTGCGCAGGTTATCAACCAGCGCCGCATCCAGATTGCGTTCTGTGGGTGTTGTGATCAGTGTGACAACCTGCATGGCGGACCTCATAGCGATAATGCCCAAGGTCTAGCGCCACAGCAGGCAGGGCGCACCCCTAAAAGTCGAAAAGTTCGCTCAGGAAGCTTTCACGCTTTTTCCGCGGCCGGTAGTCATCGTGGCCGCCACGCATGTCTTGGGGTGCGGGGGGCGGTGTCGCCGCCGCGGCAGAGCGCTCAATAATCTTGTCCAGCTCACCCCGGTCGAGCCAAACGCCGCGACAGTCAGGACAGTAATCAATTTCCACACCGCTGCGGTCAGAAATAACGAGCGTGGCACCATCAATAGGACATTTCATAAGGCGATCCTTTCCAAATTGTTTCCCGTTAGAGATATGAGCCGCCTCCTGCGTTGCAACCGGTGCGGCGGAAGGCCGCGCAGGTTTCCGATGGGCGACAGCAGTGTCGCAAAAATCGTCTCATCCGCCGAATTTGGTGCATTTCTCTATTGCTGAAATCCGTGCCCCCCTCTATCTGCGGCGGTGGGACACCCTTCCCCAACGAAGGGCGCATATCTGTGAGGATACCAGCAATGGTTATGACGAAACCGGCAACGCGGCCGGCAAATCCGCGTTTTTCTTCTGGCCCCTGTGCCAAACCCCCCGTTTGGAAATTGGATGCATTGCGTGACGCGCCTTTGGGCCGTTCACACCGTGCTGGCGTCGGCAAAGCCAAGCTTGCCGAGGCGATTGACCTGACGCGTGAAATTCTGGGCGTGCCTGCGGATTACCGCATCGGTATCGTGCCTGCTTCTGACACAGGCGCCTATGAGATGGCGATGTGGTCGCTCTTGGGCGAGCGCCCTGCCGAGATGGTGGCATGGGAAAGCTTTGGTGCCGGTTGGGTGACCGATGTGGTCAAGCAACTGAAGATCGAGGCGACAGTTCACACCGCTGAATACGGCGAGATCGTCGATATGGCGGCGCTGAACTATGACAATGATGTTTGCTTTACGTGGAACGGCACGACTTCGGGCGTGCGCGTCGTGTCGGGCGATGTGATCCCTGCGGATCGTGCAGGTCTGACGCTGTGCGATGCCACCTCTGCTGCCTTTGCGCAGGATCTGCCTTGGGACAAGCTCGATGTGACGACCTTCTCGTGGCAAAAGGTGATGGGTGGTGAAGCGGCCCACGGGATGTTGATTCTTTCCCCTCGCGCCGTGGAGCGGCTGGAAAGCTATACCCCCGCATGGCCCCTGCCCAAGATTTTCCGCATGACCAAAGGCGGCAAATTGATCGAAGGCATCTTCCGTGGCGAGACGATCAACACGCCGTCCATGCTGGCGGTTGAGGATTATCTGGTTGCCCTGAAGTGGGGCCGTTCGATTGGTGGCCTGGATGCGCTGATGCACCGTGCCAATGCCAATGCGCGTGCGATCTGGAATTTCTGTGCGGACAAGACGTGGATCGCCAATCTGGCGGTTGATCCTGCGACGCGGTCGAATACCTCGGTCTGTCTGAAGTTCACCGACGACCGGATCAAGGATGGTGCTGCATTCGCCAAGGCCGTGGCAAAGCGGCTTGAGGCCGAGAATATCGCGCTTGATATCGGTGCCTATCGCGACGCCCCTGCCGGTCTGCGCATCTGGTGCGGCGCGACGGTCGAAACCTCGGATATCGAGGCGATGTTGCCGTGGCTGGAATGGGCCTTCGAGACCGAGATTTCCGCGCAATAGCAATAGCCCCTAACACGATGAACCATGACGTCCCGGATCAGATCCGGGACGCGTTTCACACATAATCAAGGAGCGGCGACATGGCCCCCAAAGTACTTATTTCTGACAAACTCTCTGACGCAGCGGTACAGATCTTCAAGGATCGCGGCATTGACGTGGATTTCCAGCCTGACCTTGGCAAAGACAAGGACAAACTGCTGGAAGTGATCGGCCAATACGATGGTCTGGCGATCCGTTCGGCCACCAAAGCGACCGAGAAAATCATCGCAGCCGCCACGAACCTCAAGGTGATTGGCCGTGCCGGTATCGGTGTGGATAACGTCGATATTCCCGCCGCATCCAAGAAGGGTATCATCGTGATGAACACACCCTTCGGCAACTCGATCACCACGGCCGAGCACGCGATTTCCATGATGATGGCCGTCGCCCGTCAGATCCCCGAGGCGAACGCATCGACACATGCAGGTAAATGGGAAAAATCCCGCTTTATGGGTGTGGAACTGACCGCCAAAACGCTGGGCGTGATCGGTGCGGGTAACATCGGGTCGATCGTGATTGACCGCGCACTGGGTCTGCGCATGAAAGTGATCGCCTATGATCCGTTCCTGTCCGAGGAACGCGCCACCGAAATCGGTGTCGAGAAGGTTGAGCTGGATGAGCTGCTGGGCCGTTCGGATTTCATCACGATGCACGTGCCGCTGACCGATCAGACCAAGAATATCCTGTCGAAAGAAAACATCGCCAAGCTGAAAAAAGGCGTGCGGATCGTGAACTGCGCCCGTGGTGGTCTGGTGGATGAAGAGGCGCTGGCCGAGGCGCTGAAAGCGGGTCATGTCGCTGGTGCTGCCTTTGACGTCTTCGCGGTCGAACCTGCGACCGACAGCCCGCTGTTTAATCTGCCCAACGTTGTCGTCACACCGCACCTTGGTGCTGCGACCACCGAGGCGCAGGAAAACGTGGCGCTGCAAGTGGCAGAGCAGATGTCGGATTACCTGCTGACAGGTGCCGTGCAAAACGCGCTGAACATGCCGTCGGTCACAGCCGAAGAAGCCAAGATCATGGGCCCTTGGATCAAACTGACCGAGCATCTGGGCAACTTTATCGGGCAGATGACGGATGAGCCGATCAAGGCCATCAACATCCTGTTTGACGGTGAAGCCAGCGAGATGAACCTCAAAGCGCTGACAGCGGCGACCATTGCGGGCATCATGAACAAGGCCAACCCTGACACCAATATGGTCAGCGCCCCTGTGATCGCGAAAGAGCGCGGGATCAAGGTTTCGACCACCAAGCAGGACCAGTCAGGTGCCTTTGAGGGTTATGTCAAAGTGACCGTTGTGACCGACAAGCGCGAGCGTTCGGTTGCGGGCACCGTGTTTAGCGATGGCAAGCCGCGTTTCATCCAGATCAAAGGCATCAACATCGACGCCGAAATCGGTGAGCACATGGTTTACACCACCAACAAAGACGTCCCCGGCATCATTGGTTTGCTTGGCTCGACCCTGGGCCAGAACAACGTGAACATCGCGAACTTTACCTTGGGCCGCGCGGCGGCGAAAGGCGAAGCGATTGCGCTGTTGTATCTTGATGAAGCCGTGCCAGCCGCTGCGGTCAAAGCGCTTGAGGACACAGGATCGTTCCAACAGGTCAAACCGCTGACGTTCAACGTCTGATCGCTATGACAATGAACCCCATCTACGCGATTGGTGATATTCACGGCCAGAAAGAGATGCTCGATCATGCGCTTGCGCTGATTGCAGCGGATGGCGGTGATGATGCACAGATCGTGTTCTTGGGGGATTACACTGATCGCGGCCCGGATAGTCGGGCCGTGATCGACACGCTGATTGCGGGGCGGAACGCAGGGCGCAATTGGGTTTTCCTCAAAGGCAACCATGACCGTTTCTTTACGCGGTATGTCCGGCAGGGGGTGCAGCATGATCCACGGGTCAAATCCGGCATCAACTGGCTGAACCCGCGCCTTGGCGGTGCCGCGACGCTTGCCTCATATGGTGTCGAGGCGGAGATGCAATTTACCACTGACCGCAAAACCGGGCTGGAAGTTCTGAAAAGTTGCAAAGGGCCAAATGGGCCAATGGATGCCACCGGGCTACACAAAAAGGCGCAGCGCGCAGTGCCCGCGACGCATGTGGATTTTCTTGAATCCCTGCCGCTTTGGCATGAAACCGATGATCTGCTTTTCGTTCACGCAGGTATCCGCCCCGGTCTGCCCATCAGCGCGCAGGACCCCGAAGATCTCTTGTGGATCAGAGAGCCTTTTCTGGAAAGCACCGAGGACTTTGGCAAACTGGTCGTGCATGGGCACACCGCGCTCGATTATCCGCAGCATTTCGGCAACCGTGTCGATCTGGATGGCGGCGCGGGCTATCACCGCCCGTTGTTTCCGGCTGTTTTTGAAGGGCGTGATTGCTGGATCTTGACCGGCCATGGCCGCATCCCGCTGACGCCCTAGTTTCTGCGGACTACAGGCCAAGAGACTGGACACGTGCGCGCGTACTGCGTTCCACCTCGCAATAAGTATTCGCCCTTTTGCCCCCGCCCCAAGTGCCGTAGACGGTTACAATGCCGATTGAATTCACCAGTCTCAAAGCGATCCTGAACCACGGGTTTGACACCGTGATCGACGTGCGTTCGCCTGCCGAGTTTGCCGAAGACCATATTCCCGGCGCGATCAACCTTCCCGCCCTGTCAAATGAGCAGCGCGCCGAGGTCGGCACGATTTACAAGCAGATCAGCCCCTTTGATGCCCGCAAGATTGGGGCTGGCATGGTGATCCGTAATGTTGCCGATCATATTGATGGGCCGTTGATGGAAAAGGACGGCGCGTGGCAGCCCCTTGTCTATTGCTGGCGTGGTGGCCAGCGGTCAGGCGTGTTTTCGACCCTGCTGTCCGAGATTGGCTGGCGCGCCCAAACCGTGAAAGGCGGCTACACATCCTTTCGCCGTTTGGTAAAGGCCAACCTCTATGACGATCCTTTAGCGCACCGTTTCATTTTGCTTGATGGCTACACCGGCACCGCCAAGACCGAAATCTTACCGCGTCTGGAAGCGCGGGGCGTGCAGGTTATTGATCTGGAAGGGCTTGCTGGACATCGCGGTTCGCTGCTCGGGGATATGCCCGGGGGGCAGCCATCACAAAAGGCGTTTGAGACCCGTTTTGCAGTGGCGCTGAGTGCGCTGGACCCTGCCCGCCCTGTGGTGATTGAGGCCGAAAGCAGCAAGATCGGTCGGATCGCTGTGCCTGCCTCGGTTTGGGCGGCGATGCTGGCCGCGCCCCGCATAATCATTCAGGCACCCGAAGCCGCCCGCGCCGCCTATCTGGCCAAGGCCTACCGTGAGGTGATCGAAGATCCGCAGGTGGTGGCCACCAAACTGGCACCGCTGCGCCGCCTGCGTGGTCACGCCATTGTGGATCGCTGGATCGCACTGTCGCAAGAGGGTGCGCTGGTTGATCTGTCACATGCGCTGATGGTGGATCACTACGATCCATCCTACGCAAAATCGCGCCGCATTGATGAGCGCGAGGTTTTGACAGAGGTGACCGCAGAGACGCTGGATGACGCCGGACAGGAACGCGCAGCCGACGCAATTGCAGCAGCCGTTAGCGCGTTTTGAAGAGCCCCGTTGCGGTGATTTCACCAATCACACTGGCCGTATAACCCGCCGCTTGTAGTTTCTTGAGCGCAGTCTCTGCTGACTTGGGTGCAACAGCGGCCAGCAATCCCCCGGCGGTTTGCGGATCAAAGAGCAGGTCCATCACCGGCCCCTCGATCGCGCCCGCGCCAATCCGGTTGTCTTCAAAAAGTGACGACCGCACGCCTGCCGCTGAAAGCGCCAGTGCGCCGTCCATCAGGGGAATCGCGTCCAAGTGTAGCTCTACGCCCACATCAGACGCGTCGCACATACCGCGCAGATGCCCCGCTAGGCCAAAGCCTGTGATATCGGTCATCGCATGGGCTTTGCCCAGAATTGCCGAAGCCTCAGACTGATCCTGAACCATCAGGTCAAGACAGGCCATCACATCTGCCCCGTTCGCCTTTCCCGCCATCTCGGCGGCCATGATGGTACCACTGCCGATGGGTTTGGTGAGGATCAGTTGATCGCCGGGTTTCGCGCCTGCCAGCGTGATCGGTGCTTTCGTCAGCCCCGTGATCGTGAACCCGATGGTGAGTTCATCACCCAGCGATGAATGACCGCCGATGATTTTTGCGCCCGCCTTGGCAAAGACCTCGGATGCGGTTGTCATGATCTCGGCCATGGTCCGTTCTTGCAGGGCGGCTGACATGCGTGGCAAAATCAGGCTGGCGGTGGCGGCCTGCGGTTTCGCCCCCATCGCCCAGATATCGCCCAGCGCATGGACCGCCGCGATGCGGGTCATCAGCACAGGATCATGGGTCAGCGCGCGCAGATGGTCTGTGCTCATCACTTGGCCGGGCTGCACTTCGGCTGCGTCATCGCCGAAATGATCCACCAGCACATTTTGCAGCGCGGCCCGCCCCACCTTGGCCCCGCAGCCACCGCACATCGGCTTGTCGCCCAACGCCTCTTTGACGCCCAGCGCCATCTTATGCGGCAGGTCGGGGGCGGCCATCGGATCCAGCTCTTCAAACTGGTCCATGAATTTGCGGTCGATATAGTCTTTGAGTTTCCACAACAGCGGCCCTTCGCGGGCGGTGCCGAATTTCTCGGCCAGGGCCGATTGCGCGCCCAGCGAGATCAGTTTGAGGTAATCACGTTGTGGTTTGTAGGGGCGCAAAGTGCTGCCGGACAAAGCGGCACGGAGGTTATTAAACAGGATCGGCGCTTCGCGTACGGCATAGACGCCTGCCTTTGGACGGGGATCGTGGCTCAGATGCGCGCAATCGCCGACTGCGAAAATTGCAGGATCGCTGGATTGCAGGTTGGCATCCACGGTGATGAAGCCCTCATGCAGATCAAGGCCCGTTTCCGCGACCCAATCATGCGGCTTGGCCCCTGCCGCACCGGTGGTGAAATCACTGCGAATCGTACGTCCGTCGCGCAACACGATCCCTTCCGCGAAAATCTCGGTGACCTCCGCGTCCTCGATGATCTCGATATTGTTCGCGGTGAGTGCGGCCATCATTTTCTGGCGCGCCTTGTAGCCCAACGCGGTCAGCACACGGCTGCGGTCGAGCAAGCGCACGGTCGGGGATTTGTCGCGCAAGGCATGGGCCATCGCCAGCGCCAGTTCAGCACCCGCGACACCGCCGCCGATAACCGCGATCTGGGGGGCGTTGGCCTTTGCCCGAAACCTGTCCCAGCGTGAGGCAAAGGTGCCCAGCGGCTTGGCCGGAATGGCATGGGCGGTAAACCCCGGCAAATCGGGCATCGCCGAGGTGATCCCGACATCCACCGCTGCCACATCATAGGCGATGGGGGGCCGCCCTGCGACCTGAATGGTCTGCGCATCCTTATCAATGCCTGTGGCATAGCCATTAATGATCCGCGCACCGGCAAAGCGCGCCAGTTTCACCAGATCGATATCAAGCTCATCCCGCGTGTAATGCCCTGCCACAAACCCTGGCAACATGCCTGAATAAGGGGCCGTTGGACCGGGGTTGATCACGGTGACGCGTACACCGGGCAGCGGGTTCATCCCCCAACTGCGTAGCACAAGCGCATGGGTATGGCCGCCGCCAATCAGCACGAGGTCTCGGGTGAGGGGTAAACTGTTCATGCCTCGTTGTAGCGGGCCAATTGTCAGGGGGAAAGCCACTGTCCTTGCCAATGACGATCCCGTGAAAAGCTGGCACGCCGGTGATCAGGACCAAGGTGGACGGCATCAATGGTGGTGACATGACATTCCAGCACGGCAAAGGTGTCTGGATCAGGCGCTTTGACATAATCGAGCGCGGTTTCAATCGCCTGACCGGGGGGCGGGGTGACACCATAAGACTGCTGCGCATGATCGGGGATTTTATCCCAGAGCGCACGGGTCGGGGCGCCCGAGAGGATGGTCACTTCGGCCTGCAATCTGATCTGCAAGTCCTGCTTAGCATCCCAGATATGCAGCGCGGCACGTGGAGACGCCCGCAGGCTCTTGATCTTGTCGGAATAAAGATCGGTATGGACCGTCACCACCCCCGCGCTCCGATCTGCAGCGCGCAGCACCACTGTGCGCGCCTCGGGCCAGCCGTCGGGCGATATGGTCGCAAAGGTCGGGCGGCGTGCAGGATGTTTGGCATCGGCCACGCCCCGTCCCAGCGTGCCCCAAAGTTTGTCCAAGATGCCGTCCGTTGTTTCAAACCAGTCACTCATAGCCTGTCATCTCCAGATACCCGATCCCCTCATGGCTGCCTGTCACGGTCACCGGCCCTTCCCAATAGGGCACGCTGGTCGTCATCCATGCGTTTTCGTTGATCGCAGCGACCGTCACATCAACGCCTTGGGCGGGCAGTTCCACGCGCCAGCGCACAGGCACGTCAGCGTCATTCGTGGCCAATGGTGTCGCGGTCAGCGCACCGTCTGTGTAGGGCGTTGTCTGCCCGTCCGGCGTGATCCATGTGGCCGAGGTAAAGTTGTTTCCGTCGGTCTGTTGCAGGCGAAAGCCCATCATCTTCGCGCCATCATCAAAGGAGAGCGAGAACCAGTCCCAGCCGGTCTGGTTTTCCGCCAAGGGCTGCGACGACCATTCGCGGTCCAGCCATGCGTTGCCTGTCACGGCAACTTCGCCCTCGGGCAGCTGCAGGGTACCTTCGACCGCAAAGAAGGGCTGCGAATAATAATAGGATGCCTGCCCTGCCGCCGATTTGACCGAATAGCCCCCATCCCCGTGAAAGATCAGCGGCCCTTGCGCCGTCAGCGCCATATCATAGGCAAAATCAGGCCCGCTGGCTGTCATGCGCAGGGTATTCCAGTCGCCTTGCAATGCCCAGTCGTCGATCCATGCCTCGAAAGGGTCTGCTGTCACACCCGCCTGTCCGATGCCGCCGCGCGCCAGCCGTTCGGCCACATAATGCTGATCCGGTGTCGTCACTGCCGCATGGCCCATCCAAAGCTGGGGGGCGGTCCAGCCGATCCCTGCCTCGGGTGCGAGCGCCGAGCGAAACAGGGTCCATTGCAGGCCGTAGGGCGTGCCATCCGAGGCTTCCAGATTGGCGGTGAGATACCACCATTCGATACGATAATCATTGTGTGGGCCGTGATCGGCGGGGAATTCAAATTGGGGCCGTGGTTGTGGCACAGAGAAGCCCTCTGCATTGGTCCCCAGACCAGCGAATCCCTGCGCCACGGCCGCGACCGGCAGGCAGAGAGCGATGAGAAGTGCTTTAACGTTCATTGGAAAACACCTTGAGCAATTCCGCAGGAGGCGTGCGTGCCAGCCTGCGCGCGGGCCAAAGGGCGGCAAGTGCAGCGGCCAGCAATGCAAAGCCCCCCATGCGCGCATAATCCAGCGGGAAAAGATACATCGGCAGCTTCCACCCGAAAGCCGCCACATTCACCACGGCGAGCAAGGCCCACGCCAGCGCAAGGCCCAGCGGCAAGGCCACGACTGCCGTCAGCAGTGCCAGCATCACGGCGCGCAAAAGCTCAAGTCGCCCCAGTTGCTGGCGCGTCATGCCCATGGCCCACGCGGGGGCCAGTTGCGGGACACGCATACTGGCAAGCGTCAGCAGACTCATGAGGATGGCAAAACCGGCGACCGCAAGGGTGAGCACGTTGAGGGCAGTTGTGACAGTGAAGGTCCGTTCGAAAATCGCGAGCGAGATCGCTTTGATGCCTGCCTGATTGACGGTCTGGGTGGCAGGGATCCCTGTCTCGGCCTCTAGCGCCGCGACAAAATCCGGCACTGTTTCAGGGTCCATGCGCAGGCCAAAGTTTTCCGGCGTGATGCCGGGGTAGAGTGTTTCAAAGACCTGCTCTGCGATCACCGCCTGCCCGATCGGGTTGCCATAGTCGCCGTAGACCCCTGCGATGGCGAAAGGCGTGCCTTGCACGACAATCTCATCCCCCACCATCAGACCCGCACGGCGTGACAGTTGTTCATTGATCACCGTGGTCTGCCCGTCAAAGGTGCTGGCCCACGGATCGTCTGTCTGCTGCAGGAACACCCAATTGTCGCGATAGGTCGCATGATCGCGGGCACCGTAGACTTCGGTTGGTTGACCGGCCACTTCGGTGTCGACGCTTTGAATAGGCAGGATGATCTCGGTGCGGGGTGCGGCAAAGGCCACCAAAGCGGCTGTTTGCGCCTCGCTTTGGGTGCGCACGTAAAGTTCGGAGGCCAGACGCTGATCCAGGAAGTCGGTAAAAGTCAGACGGAAACTCGACACCATGGTCGACACGCCCACATTGGCCGCCATTGCGAGCAGCAGCGCCATGAGCGCAAGTGATAATCCCGGCAGTTGCTGGCGCGTATCGGCCCAGAACCACTGGGCGGTGACGGATTTTGCCACACCGCTTGCCATGGCAAGGAGGCGGTCCAGAATGATCGGCAGGGCGAGCGCCGCGCCGATCAACAACGCGCCCAGCAAGACAAAGCCGCCGATCATGCCGCTGGCCGTGACCATCATCACGGCAGAAAGACCCAGCAGAACCGCCGCTGCGATCCCCTGCATCACTGCGCGTCGTCCTGCCGCCATCGCAAGTGCGCGGGGCTGTGCGGCGGCCAGCAAGGGCATTTGCGCCATTTGATAAAGCGCACCACCCGCCGCAATGGCCGTGCCGCCCAGCGCAATCGCCATGCCTGACAGCCACCATGAGGGGCGCAGTTGTAATGTGCCGGACACATCCGCCCCGTAAAGGCCGCGCAACGTGGCGGCCACATCGGGCAACAAAAGCGCCGCGATCACATAGCCCAGCGCCACCCCGATCACGCCTGCGATCAGTGCGAAAAGCATCAGCTCTGCACCCAGAAGAAGGATCAGACGCCGCAGGGGCAGGCCTAAGGCGCGAAGTGTGCGCACCACAGGCCTGCGTTGTTCGAACGCAAGCCCGATGGCGCCGTTTACGATGAAAATACCCACGGCGAAAGACAGCAGGCCAAAGGCGGTCAGGTTCAGGTGGAAACTATCCGTGAGCCGCGCGATATCGCTCCCGCCTTGGGCGGGTTGCAGGGTGAGGTCGGGGGCGATGGCTTCAAGGGCGGCACGGCCCACCGGCTGGCCCCGCAGTACGATCAGACTGTCAATTTCGCCTGCCTTGCCCAGCAAACGCTGTGCGACGCCAATATCCGTGACGGCGGTATTGGGGGCGGCATCAGGAGTGATGATCACATTCAGACCGGTCAGCTGTGCTGCTGTTTCGGCATTGGCGAAAAGCTGACCTGCGCCGGTGAGGAACGCAGTGATGTCGGTGCCTTCCTGTGGTGCCACCGGCCCGATGCCGCCCGGCGCTGTCAGCGGTTCAATCCCGATGAGCCGCACCCCATCCAGCCGCCCCTGCACCACGGGGCTGACGAGCCAACCCGCACGGCGCAGGGCGATATAGGTGTCCTGCGCCATTGGCTGACCATCACGGCGCACCAGCCTGTCGTACTGCCCTTCGCCCAAAGTGGCGGCTGCCGCATCATAACTGGCGCGCGCTTCGGCGTTGACGGCCTGTACGCCGGACCAAAGGGCAGTGGCGAGTGCGAGCCCCGCCAGCAACGTGAAAAGCTGCAAGGGGTTGCGCCACCAATGCGACAAGAGCGCCTGGAGGGTGACTGTTGTCATGCCACCTGCCCGGCCCGCAAATGGAGGCGGCGCGACATGCGTGCGGCAAGGCCCTCGGAATGGGTGACCATCAAGAGGCCTGCACCGGTTTCGGCAACAAGTTCGAGCATCAGGTCGAGGACGGTGTTTGCGGTGGCTTCGTCAAGGTTGCCTGTGGGTTCGTCGGCCAGCACGACACGGGGTTTGGGGGCCAATGTCCGCGCAATTGCGACCCGCTGCTGCTGGCCACCCGAAAGCTGCTCGGGGTATTTCGCGAGGTGCGGCGTCAGGCCCATACGCTCGGCCAAAGCTGCGTCCCACGCCGGATCATGCTTGCCTGCCAAACGCGCTTGAAAGGCGATGTTATCGGCCACGCGCAAGCTGGGGATCAGGTTAAACTGCTGAAAGACGACGCCAACAGTGCCGCGCCGTAGGGCTGCGCGACCGGCATCATCAAGGGCGGCAATATCACGCCCCTCATGCAGGATTTGCCCGCTGTCGGGTGTGTCCAACCCGCCGATCAGATGCAGCAGAGTGCTTTTGCCGCTGCCGGATTCACCGGTCAGCGCCAGCGTCTCACCCGCCTGTAGCGTCAGGTCGATGCCGCGTAAGACGGCAAAAGGACCATCCGCAGTCTGGTAGGATTTATGGATATCTTGAACTGTCAGCAGCATGGTTTTCGGGCTCCTGCGCTAGAGGTAACACGCTTGCCCGAGAAGGAAACGCCTGCTGCGACGATTAGGCCCGCTGCGATGCCTGCGTTATTCGCTGAACGCTCCTGCGGGCAGGGCCAGTTGGGTTTGATCGAGTGAAACAATCATTTTTTGTCCTTATCGGCCTTGTTGCTCCCGCTGCCATAGCTGATGAGCACCCAAACGACGGCGATAAAGACGATGACAACCACGACGGGGTTGCCTCCGGTCAAGTCTTGTAGCATCCGCGCCTCCATTCGGTAACCGCTCGTATGCCAAATGTGCATGTTGGGAAGAATTTCAAGATTTTCCGCCACGTCCCCTCTGTTCCTTTTCATCGGGCACGATACGATCACCCCAACTCAAAACGAAGGGGCTGACATGACCGATATCGTAATTCTAGGCGGGGCACGCACGGCAATCGGGGCCTTTGGCGGGTCTTTGGCGGGGACATCTCCGATTGAACTGGGCACCATCGTCGCCAAAGCAGCGCTTGACCGCGCAGGTGTGGAAGGCGGCCAGGTGGGGCATGTGGCCTTTGGGAATGTCATCAACACCGAACCGAAGGATATGTATCTCAGCCGCGTGGCCGCGATGAATGCGGGCATTCCCGAGACAACACCGGCAATGAATGTGAACCGCCTTTGCGGATCAGGGGTGCAGGCCATCGTTTCGGTCTTGCAGTCGCTGATGCTGGGTGATGCCGATTTTGGCCTTGCTGGCGGGTCCGAAAACATGAGCCGTTCGCCCTATATCATCTCGGATCAGCGCTGGGGTGCGAAGATGGGCGATGTCGGTGCGCGGGATATGATGCTGGGGGCGCTGAACTGTCCCTTCGGAACCGGCCATATGGGTGTCACAGCCGAGAATGTCGCCGGCGAGCATCATGTCACACGCGCAGAACAGGACGCCTTTGCCCTGCTTAGTCAGGAACGCGCTGCCGCCGCGATTGCGGCAGGGTATTTTGACAGCCAAATCACCCCCGTTCCCGTCAAACAGCGCCGCGAGATCGTGGATTTCGTGACGGATGAGCACCCCAAGGCCACTACAATTGAGGCGCTGTCCAACCTGCGCCCTGCGTTCCAGAAAGACGGGTCGGTCACGGCGGGCAATGCCTCGGGTCTGAACGATGGTGCCGCAGCGATTGTGCTGGCGACGGCTGCGGCGGCGGAAGCGGCGGGGCTGACGCCGAAATTCCGTATTCTGGGCTATGCCCATGCTGGTGTGCGCCCAGAGGTGATGGGCATTGGCCCTGTGCCTGCGGTCGCCAATCTTTTGGTGAAAACCAAGCTGACGGTAGATGATTTTGATGTGATTGAATCAAACGAGGCCTTTGCGTCGCAGGCCTTGGCAGTGTCCAAAGAGCTTGGGTTTGATCCCGCCCGCGTAAACCCCAACGGCGGTGCAATTGCGCTGGGCCATCCTGTGGGGGCCACGGGTGCAATCATCACGGTCAAGGCGATGTACGAACTCGAACGAACGGGTGGAAAGCGCGCGCTGATTACCATGTGTATTGGTGGTGGTCAGGGAATTGCGCTCGCGATTGAGCGGATGTGATGCGCGGCTAAAAACCGATCGGTTTTTGCATTTCGGCAAGGGCGGCAACGATGCTCATCGCCGCCAGCGCCGAACTGCGCGGGTTGTCGGGCAGCCCTTGGCCCGCGATCTGGAAATTGAACGCGCCAAAAGCGCCTTTGACTGCGATTTCGTGGATATTCTCGGTCACAGTGGGGTCGGCGATCAA
This sequence comes from uncultured Alphaproteobacteria bacterium, assembly GCA_942490805.1. Lineage (GTDB taxonomy): Bacteria > Pseudomonadota > Alphaproteobacteria > Rhodobacterales > Rhodobacteraceae > Yoonia. Next base: position 376,070 of record CALNYU010000007.1, read on the forward strand.
TTCCACCTGCGTCTTGTCCAATCCGATCCCCGCAAGGGCGACAGCTGCGGCAACATTGGCGTTCTTGGGATAGGCCAGTGCGGCATCTCGCGCGGTGCCGCTAAAATGGGTTGTGGGTGCAGTGATGGTATCCAGATCAAACGCCACCTCTGCCGGTGATCCCCGCCAGCCACTGGGCGGCTTGCGTCCGGTATAACTGACCCGAGTAATCCCTCCGACCTGTGCGCTGCGCAACGCGTCCAACCCACCAATGGCCCCGTTGACCAATTGCAGACGCGCCCCACCTTTGGTGGCCGCATCGCGCAGGGACTGTTCAATCTGTCGGTCGGCCAAAGCGCCCAACGAGACGGTCATCACGTCAATGCCCAGCGCCAAAGCGACAGGGCCATGCGCGGCAAGGGCCTGATGCCCGCCGCAGTCGATCACCAGATCGGGGCGCGACGGCAGATCGTTCAGGTCGGAAATGCGCGGCGGTGTCGCACCGGGGGCCTCTTTGCCGGGGCGCACGATTTCGGCGATCTCGGTGATGTTCAGCGCGGGCAGTTTCGCGCGCACGTATTGCGCAATTGCGCCATGTCCGATGATGGCGACAGTAACACCCATCAGGTGGGGTAGTCGCGCAGGAAAACCCATTTGTCGCCTTCCGACAGGTCGGGGTCATAGGCATAGCCACCCGTGGCAAAATCCTTGATCCCGTCCGCCTCGGTCACGCGGTTTTCGACCATGAAACGGGCCATGGCACCGCGCGCGCGTTTGGCGAAAAAGCTGACGATACGCGGTTTGTCCTCTTTGACTTCCATAAAGACCGGCGTGATCACCCGCAGTTTCAGCGCCTTGCGGTCCGCCGCGCCAAAATATTCCTGACTCGCGCAATTGACCAGCGTATCGGTGCCCACGGTTTCGGCCTGCGCGTTCAGCGCGTCAGCGATTGTATCGCCCCAATAGTCATAGAGCGATTTGCCGCGCCGTGTTTTCAACCGGCTGCCCATTTCGAGCCGGTAGGGCTGAATCGCATCAAGCGGACGCAACAGACCGTAGAGACCCGAGAGAATGCGCAGATGGTCCTGTGCCCATGCCAGATCATCCTCGGTCAATGTCTTGGCTTCCAACCCCTGATAGGTATCGCCGTTGAACGCCAAAGCCGCTGGTTTCGTGGCCGACGCATCCGGCGTGGCGGCAAAAGCATTGAACCGGTCACGGTTAAGCCGTGCCAGATCGTCCGAAATGCTCATCAGGCTTTTGAGTTCTTTGAGCGTCAGGTTCTTGGCAGTTTTGGACAGGCGCACAGCGTCTTCCTGAAAATCAGGCGCAGTGGCGGGCACATCAACCGGCTCCATGTCGAGCGATTTGGCAGGGGAAACGACAACAAGCATTTGGGCATCCTTTCGATCTTGCACAGGGATGTAACATGACCAGCTGTGTTGACCACCCCTCTGGCGTACGCGCGCGGCCGGGGCTATGACTTGGCCAAACAAAAGGGAGTGGAACATGAAACTTTGTCGGATCAGAACAGCAGACGGGATCAAACCAGCGGCGGTGGATGCTGCGGGCGCTTTTCGGGATCTGTCGGGCCACATCGATGATATGACCGCAGCGCAGATTTCACCTGATGCATTACGCGCCCTTGCAGCGATTGATCTTGATGCATGTCCCATGATCACAGGGTCACCTGCTCCGTTTCTGAGCGATGTGCGGCGCGTCTTTTGTATCGGGTTGAACTACTATGACCATGCCGCAGAGATGAACATGGCGATCCCCGATCACCCGATCCTGTTCATGAAAGCCTGCGACGTCACAGGCGCGCATGATCCGATCATCATCCCCAAGGGCGCGGCCAAGACCGACTGGGAACTGGAACTGGGCGTCGCCATCGGCACCCGCGCCCAGCATGTGACCGAGGAAAACGCGCTGGACCATGTTGCAGGGTATTTCATCGGCAATGACGTGTCGGAACGGTCGTTCCAGCTTGAGTTTGGCGGCCAGTGGATGAAAGGCAAATCCGCAGATAGTTTTGCCCCGATCGGCCCCTACCTTGTCACCAAGGACGCGGTTCCGGATGTGCAGAACCTGTCGATGTCGCTGGAAATAAACGGTGAGCAGATGCAAAAGGGTTCAACCAGCACGATGATCTTTTCCGTGGCGCAGATCGTGGCGCACGTCAGCCAATTCGTGACCTTGCATCCCGGCGACCTTATCCTGACAGGGACACCGCCCGGCGTTGGCGTTGGCCATAAGCCACCACGCTTTATGAAAGCGGGCGATATTCTGACGGCGGAAATTGAAGGGCTGGGCGCGCTGCGGCAAGAGGCCATTGCGTTCAAAGGCTAGTTGAGCTGGACCTGCAACGGGTACTGACCATCCTCGAACGGACCAAAGAGATCATCCAGATCAGGGTGATCTACCGGTTCGCCGCTGTAATCCGCAACGAGGTTCTGTTCAGAGACGTAGGCCACATAAAAGCTCTGCTCATTCTCGGCCAAAAGATGATAGTACGGCTGGTCCTTCTTGGGCCGGCTGTCTTCGGGAATGGCGTTGTACCATTCGTCCGTGTTCGAAAACATGGCGTCCACGTCAAAGACAACACCCCGGAAAGGATGCTTTCTGTGGCGTACAATCTGGCCAAGATGATATTTCGCGCGCGTTTTGAACATGGTCTTCCTACTTATCACCTTATAAGTCTGCCGCGCGTGCAAAGTCCACGCTTGCGGCCGAAATTTAAAGGAAACAGTTTGTGAACCTCGCTCTGACAGTGCTGAATATCACCGCGCCGGTCTTTCTTTTGGCGGCTGTCGGGTTCGTCTGGGTCAAACTGGGGTTTGAGTACAGCGTCACCTTTGTCACCCGCATGGCGATGACGTTGTCGGTGCCCTGTCTGATCTTTGTGGCCCTGATGAATATCGAGGCGGAACCACAGGCGATCGCCACACTTTCACTGGCGTCTCTTGTCGCCTACGGCCTTGTTATCGTGGGCTGTTTCATTCTTGTGAAAATGGCCAAACTGGACACGCAAACATATCTGGCACCGCTTATTTTCGGCAATACGGGCAACCTTGGCCTGCCTCTGGCGCTCTTTGCTTTTGGCGAAACCGGGCTTGGCTATGCTGTGGTCGTCTTTGCGGTCATGGCGATTTTGTCTTTTACCATCGGGATCTGGATGGTGGCAGGTGCCGGATCGTTCAAGCGCGTTGTGCAGGAACCCTTGGTGGGGGCGACCCTGCTGGGCGCGCTGTTTTTGTGGCAAGGGTGGAAAACACCGATCTTTCTGACCAACACGCTTGAGCTGATCGGGCAGATGGCGATCCCGATGATGCTGATCACGCTGGGGGTCGCCGTGGCGCGGCTTGAAACCAAGGCGATGACACAGGCCGCCCTGCTCTCGGTGGTGAAACTGGTGATTTGTGGCGGCGCGGGCTGGGCGGCGGCGGTGTGGTTCGGGCTTGATCCTGTTGCCGCTGGCGTGCTGATCGTGCAACTGGCCACGCCGGTGGCGGTAACATCCTACCTTTTGGCCGAAAAATACGGGGCCGACGCCCAGCCTGTGGCGGGTCTGGTTGTGGCCTCTACCCTGCTTTCAGTGCTCGCTTTGCCGCTTATCCTCGCATTTGTGATCTAGTCCGGCTGCCTTTTGGGATTCCCACATCGCCCGTTCCGCGCTATGGTCTGAAAAAAACAAACATAAGCGAGAGGCAGATGAGCAGTATCTTTCGCGCAATGGCATGTGTGATGCTTCTGGCAAGTTGCAGCGGCGGATCGGGTTATAACTCGGCGCCACGCAATCTTGATGATGCATGTAGTATCGTGTCCGAGCGCCCCGAATACCTTCGTGCTTTCAAAGCGGTTGAACGCAAATATGGCGTTCCTGTCCCCGGGTTGATGGCGATGATCTATCAAGAGAGCAAATTTATCGGCAACAACCGCACGCCGCATCGCTATGCGCTGGGTGTGATCCCTGTCGGGCGCCAGTCGTCGGCCTTTGGTTATAGTCAGGCGTTGGATGGCACATGGGAAGAATATGTGCGCGGCCCCGGTGGCCGGAGTGCGCGCCGTGACGATATCTATGACGCCACCGACTTTATGGGCTGGTACATGGCGCAGACCGTCGAGGAAACCGGTGTGCCGATCTATGACACCCGCAATCAGTATCTGGCCTATCACGATGGCCGGACCGGATTCTTGCGCGGCACATGGCGGTCCAAAAGCTGGCTGATCCGGATTTCCGGTGAAGTCGAAGCGCGCGCTGTCATGTATGACCAACAACTGCGGGCCTGTCGCAAGCGGTAGTCGGCCCGATAGCGCGTTGGTCATCAGCGCTGGGGCCTATTGCGCATAGTACTGCGCGTGATCTGGCTCTCCAGTCCTTACTGGGGGGTGTCAGATTCTGTGGGTCTTCGGACCAACGCATTTTTGTGACATTCAGGATACAAATTCCGGGCTGGATGAATTGCGACGCGAAACTGGCTTCTCTTTATAAGACGATCTTACTAGAAAATAATCTTTATTTTAAAAAGGTTAACCCATGAAGAAGCTTGCCATCACCGCAACATCATCTGCCGCCATCGTCTGCGCCCTCACCAGCAGCGTTTGGGCAGGTGGGCTTGCTGAGGCCCTCACCGAAAGCGCCGTGCCAGCACCTGCAACCGCTGCCCTTTGCGCACCTTCACGAAGCCTCGATGTGCGCGGTGGCGCGCTAAAGGCTGATAACGTCTGGGCAGACGAAGCGGTATCACGTAATACGGACGACAAAGTGGGGCTGGGCGATGCCGAAGGCGGCTTTGCGGATCTTGCCTACAGCTGGGATCGTTGTAGCAGTGATCTTACAATCGGTGCTGGTTTTGCCTCAACCGATATGGACGAGGATGGCGAAAGCGACATTTTCGAAGGTGAAGGACTCTCGATTTCAGACGCGTCGTCGATCACATATTTGGATGTCGCCTATGGGCGCCCACTGAATGAGAGCCTACGCTACTTCGGCGGCCTGCGCGTACTGAACTTTGAGTCGGAATCGCGCTACGCTGAAACCATAGAAGGCAGTACCTTTTATGAAGAGACGCTTGAGGCCTCATTCACCGGGATCGGCCCCATTGTAGGCATTTCATATGAAACGCAGAACCGCTCACAAGGAGAGTTCGGTTTTTTTGGCGAGGCATCTGCCGCCGCATTGTTCGGTTCTCAACGCAATGAAATTGAGAGGGTTGGATTCAGCCCATTGGAAGCGGCTACTCAGGAAAGCGACGAGACGATCATCAGCTATGGTGCTGAAATTGGTGTCTCCTACAATATAAGCGATAATTCAGTCGTAAAGTTGGGTATTACGTACCAAGCCTTGAATGACATCGATTATGTTTCCGGCAACACTGCCGAGGGTCCCATTGATGCACTTGAAACCGGTGACCGCGAATACACGGGTGCCTTCCTTGGATATCACTATCAGTTCTGATAGCGCTGGCCCAAAGTTATAAGGCAATATTGGATATGAAGGTCAAGATCACAGCGTTAAAGCCGTCGCTGGCAAGCCTCGGTGTGATCTTGAACTTTCTGTCCAAATCAGAGCCCTTTGCATCGCATTCGCTCAAAGCGATCGCTGGCGCTGTGCGCGTCCAGCTTGAAACAGCAAACCACCTTGTCGCGCTCGATGGAGAGACCATCGTTGGCTACGCAGGCTGGATGCGCGTGACGTCACAGAACGCCGAGAACTGGTTGAACGGACAGGCCCAGCTTGTGCAGGCCAAGCCGCCTAAAGCGGACGCTGCGGCTCTGACAATGGTTGTTTCAAGCGATAATTCCGTCACGCGATTGCTGATCAGGGGCGCACGCGATCGTAATAAGGGTGTGCGGGTTGTCTTTCGGCGCGATTATGATGCGATCCAAAAACAGACCAAAAGGCAAACCGTTCTGAACATTGTACAGACTGACAGTCGAGAATAGAAACTGCGGCGCTTGGCGCGAACGCCGCACCAAGCGAGCACAGTTCGGCAATCGCGTTACTCTGCGCGTTTGCGTGTTTCGGCAGAGATGTTGAACAGGATATCGCGGATCACGCTGCCTGCGATCAGATCATTCAAAATGACCGTGGTCTCGGTTCCAAACTCATCTGTCACGATCCACTGGCGCAGCTCGACCGGGTTCGCCGTAAAGACCAGTTGGATACTGCCGTAGTTAGGGTTGTCGGGGTCTTGCGCCGTGACCGTGGTTGTTGTGCCGTCCGATGTCACATTCGTTACCATATCCGCACGATCAAGATCGACGTTATCCTGCAAAATGATGCTCAGCGGGGTCTGGCTTAGTGGAAACCGGTCAGGTCCGGTGTTAGAGCGCGGATCAAAGACCGCGACCGAACCGCCGCCCGCCATAACCAAAGAATTGGAAGGCGCGTTATACTCGAACCGGATACGCCCGGGACGTTTGATATAGATTGTTCCCGTGCTCAGCGTGCCGTCTGCATTGATCTGGGTAAAGCCACCCTGTGCCGTCTGAAGCTGGTTCAGATAGGCCGAGATTTGCGACAGGCTCAGCTGCTGGGCCGAGACGGCACCGGCATAAAGCGTCAGTGCCAGAACGGCGATGAAGGATAGGATACGTTTGCTCATGTGTCTTACCTATGTGTCTGGGTGACGAAATGCACCCTTTGGATAGGCGATACAACAGCATGTGATCTGCTGCTAAGCGATAACATGCCATCTGTTTATCGATAACCTGCTGGCGCGTTGCGCCCAAAGGGGCAAATCCGACGGACACCCCGCCAAAGCGAAAAATGCGCCGATAAGCAGCGCATTTTCATTTATCAAAAAGTATCGCAGACCGGATTAGCGGATCCACACCTCGACGCGCGTGTACTCCGACCCTGCGACCTGCCCATCAATGCAAGTGGCCGGCGAGACATTCCCGAAACCATATGAAGCAACGGTATAGTTGTTTGCTGCAATGGTATTGGCCGCAACATCCGTCAGCAGGGCTGCAAAAGAAGCCGCCGCTTCTTCGGAGGCCGCAATTGCTGCAGCATTTCCATCCGCGCTCTGGCCAAAGCCCGCAAAGATGATCTCGCGGCCTTCATTGCCGGGCTCTCGCATGAAGTTGACAAGGTTGATCAACATCGCACGGTTCCATGCGCCCTCAGGGCCGCTGGCGGGACCGCCTGTCATTGTGGGTGACAAACGGTCGGCATCAAACAAGGCCTGAAACATTTCTGCGGCAGCCGCCCGCTGCACATCGTCCAGCTCTGCCCCAAGCAGGCCGCTGATGCGTGCGTTCTTGTCGGCGTTGTTCAACGCCACAGCACGATAATTGATAAAACCTTCGCTCTCGACAAGGCCCTGCGCAACAGCACCCACGGCAAAGTCGAACACCTCTGCGGGAAGGGCTGTGTTTGGCGTCGTGTTGTAGGTCGCCATAACCGGTCGGGTCAAAGCATAGTCGCCTGAGATAATGTTGAACGGTGTCGGCGCAACCGCAATGCCGCACGATCCGGCCACATCAACAACAAAGTCCTGGTTGGCATCTGCCGTGGTCACAACGCCCACACTGCCGGGAAATTGACCGATCGAACCAGAAACACCGGCCTCATCCGACATGGTCAGCACGCTGCCTGAAACCTCAAGTCCTGCCGGATCCATGACAAGCCGCTGGAATGCGGAACCCGCTTCGGACTCTGGCGGAAGCTGAAGCGGCAAAACGCTGACATCTGCCCCGCCAATCTGGGACCAGTTTGTGACCTCCCCTGCAAAAACCCGCGCGAGATCATTCATTGAAATCGCGGTGATCCCTGCATTCGGGGCCACAACAACAGAAAAAGATTTCAGGCCAAGCAGCTGATGCGACAAAGCGGTGCCCGTCGCCCAAGCGGAAGGTGTGTTATAAACGCGGCCGTCAGTGCCGTTCAGTGACACGGTATCAACCCGAATATCGGCGACTGCGTCTGAGGAACTCACAGATAACGCGGCGGTATCGCCTGTCGTTTGGTCCTCAAGAAGCAATTCACCGACAGGTGTGAGATCAGCACGGGTGTTGCCCGAATTGGTGACTGCATAGGCCCCTGTGATGGTCCGGTGCAATGTTGCATAACCAGGTGAGGCAAAGCCGACTGAAAGCGCGTCAACGGCACCGGCGATGACAGGCACTGTGTCTCCGACAACGCCTTGAAAGGCGGCGGCCGTCAAACCAAAGTCGTTGGCTGCAAGAACATCGGAGCATCCGTTTCCGAAGCAAATGACCTCTGCGGCAGGCACCGCAACCCGACCAACCGTTGTCTCTACCTGCACCATGACGCCGTTAAAACCGACTATCTCGCCGCGCACATTGATGAAACCGTCAGGTGAACGCAGCTCGACAGACTGCGCAAAAAGCGCCATGGGCGCGACAGTGCAAAAAAGCGTCGTGGCAAATCGTAAAATCATTTTAATTCAAAGCTCCAGCGGTATGTCAGCGGATTTAACTCAAGACAAGAACATGCAAAACGGGCGAAACTAGGGAAATGCCAACCATTGACGGTTAATTGTGCTAGTTCACGCAACAATCAGAATGCCCATAAATTATAGGTTTTCTGCGATCGCAGCGCATTAGCGTGATCGGTCTCTCCACAGTCTCGCCATATTCCGGATACTTTGCACTCACAGCATAATAACCACAAGGCGCGGAATCGCGCTTTGCTGGATGATAGCCGTTTCCGTGTTGGTATTTCGACCCTAGCCGTCGTCGCCTTGCTCCAACGCGGGCGGGGAATTGCGCTGCAACGCAGCGAAATCGAAAAGCTTGGGATCAAGCAAATGCGAAGGGCGCGCGTTCATCAGCGCCCTGAACATGACCTGCCGGCGCCCGGGACTGTTCTTTTCCCAACCATCAAGGATTTGTTTCACCTGCTGGCGCTGCAACCCGTCCTGAGAGCCGCAAAGATCGCAGGGAATGATCGGATAATTCATCGCATTGGCGAATTTTTCGCAGTCAGCCTCGGCGACATGGGCCAGCGGGCGGTAGAGAAAAAGATCACCCTCTTCGTTCACCAGTTTCGGCGGCATCGTCGACAGACGGCCACCGTGGAACAGGTTCATAAAGAAGGTTTCGAGAATGTCGTCGCGGTGATGACCCAGCACAACCGCAGAACAGCCTTCCTCACGCGCAATCCGGTAGAGGTTGCCGCGGCGCAAACGCGAACAGAGCGCGCAGAATGTCCGGCCTTGCGGGATTTTATCCATCACGATGGAATAGGTATCCTGATACTCGATCCGGTGGGGCACACCCATCTTTTCCAGAAACTCCGGCAGGACAGTTGCCGGAAACCCCGGTTGGCCCTGATCCAGATTGCAGGCCACCAGTTCGACCGGCAGCAAGCCGCGCCATTTCAGCTCATAGAGCACCGCCAAGAGCGTATAGCTGTCCTTGCCACCCGAAAGGCAGACCAGCCACTTCGCATCGCGTTCGATCATCCCGTATTGCTCAATCGCCTCGCGCGTATACCGCACAATCCGCTTGCGCAGCTTCTTGAACTCGGTTGTGGTCGGGGCACCGTAAAACAGCGGGTGGATTTCAGATTCATCTAACATGTTTTCGATATGCCAGAACGCCAGAGGTCTGCCTAGAGGCATCCGAAACCGATTGCCCTGCGTATCAGACATAAGCCATTGGAGAATATCATGCGCCTTATCCTTGCCGCCACCTTTGTTCTGCTCGCCGCCTGTACCGGCAAACCGTCGTTCGACGACCCCTCTCTCAGTGACCGCAAGTTGAACCTTGAAGAGTTCTTTGACGGTGAACTGGTGGCCTACGGGCAGTTTCAGGACATCCTTGGCACGGTGCGCCGCAGCTTTGTTGTGAACATCGACGGTGATTGGGATGGCGAGCGTCTGCGACTGGTCGAGGATTTTGTCTATGAAGACGGCTCAACCGAGCAACGGATCTGGACGTTGACCAAAACCGGCGATGATAGCTGGGTCGGCACCGCGCCCGGTGTGATTGGTGACGCGATCGGCGAGGAACAGGGCGACCGCTTTAACTGGAAATACGAGATTGATTTGCCAGTGCCGTCAGCGACAGGCGAGACAGAGACGCTGCGCGTGACATTTGATGACTGGATGTGGCTGCTGTCCGATGACCGCCTGCTGAACCTCGCTTATGTCAAACGCTATGGGCTGGATATTGGCACCGTCACCATTTCATTCGAGAAAGAGTAACGCGCTAGTCGGGGACGTTATCGATCCCCGACCCGCCCCAAGGATGGCAGCGCAGGATGCGGCGCACGGTCAGGTAGCTGCCTTTGATCGCGCCGTGTTTTTCCAGCGCTTCCAGCGAATAGGCCGAACAGGTGGGATGATAGCGGCAGCTCATCCCGACCCATGGCGACAGAACCATGCGATAAGCGCGGACCGGTAGCGAAACGATGTAAGCAAGTGGGCTCATCCGTGGACCTTTTTCATGGCGCGCCGCAGATCTGCGACCAGCGTATCAAAAGATAGGGTCGCGGTCAGGTCTTTGCGACCCACCAGCACGTAATCCCAGCCATCGCGCCCCAGTTCCGGCAATACGATGCGGGCGACTTCGCGCAAACGGCGCTTGGCGCGGTTGCGCGCAACCGCATTGCCGACTTTCTTGGAACAGGTATAGCCGACACGAATCCCCTCTGCCTCACCCTCGGCGCGCTTGCGGCCTTGCAGGTGGATACCGGGGGTGCCTTGCCTGTGGGCGTGTGACGCACGCACAAAGTCGGCGCGCTTGGTCAATACGCAAACGGAAACCGCCGGAGTGCCCATGTCAGGCCCAACCGGCGGTTTCAAATCGGTCAAAACGGCTGTTACGCTTACGCGCTCAGCTTCGCACGGCCTTTGGCACGGCGATTGTTCAGGATCTTGCGACCGGCCTTTGTGGCCATGCGTGCGCGGAATCCGTGACGGTTCTTGCGAACCCGGTTTGATGGTTGGAACGTGCGCTTCATAGCGTGTCTCCGGTTAATGGCCAAACCCAAGCGATGGATTCGAAGCCGAACTACAATTCAGACCCGTCCTTTAGAGGGGGGCTGGCATCATGTCAACGCGCACCAAGGGGTGAAACTGCAACAATTCGCAGATTTCTGCTGCGCCAAATGTTTCAATGGTAACATATGATCCCCCCAAAACTGAAACATCAGGGGGCGTTTGCATCAATGCGCCGTGATGTGGGTATCGTGAAAGCGCGGATCAGTCCATTTACCATTGACGCCAGATCGTGCCCTCAGGACAGAATGTGATGACAGACATGCCAGATACCCGCGCTAACCCGCTTATCAAGAAGCTCCCTTTGATTGCCATTATCATTGCCGCAGTCTTGGGCGCCTATTTCCTGCGCGACTACCTGACCTTTGAGGCCTTGGCCCAGAACCGTGAAACACTGATCGCGTTTCGCGACAGCAACTACTTTCTGACCGTGCTTGTCTTTATCGCGGCCTATGTGGTGATCGTGGCCTTCTCTCTGCCCGGTGCGACCATCGCGACGCTGACGGGCGGGTTTCTTTTTGCCACCTTCCCCGGCGCGCTCTTTAATATGACCGCTGCCACCATTGGGGCGACAGCGATCTTTCTTGCCGCCCGCTGGGGGTTTGGGGAAAGCCTTGGCAAGAAACTCGAAACCTCGCAAGGAACGGTCAAAAAGATCAAAGACGGGATCGACGAAAACCAGTGGTCGATGCTGTTCCTGATCCGCCTTGTGCCTGCCGTGCCTTTCTTTTTGGCGAACCTGATTCCCTCTTTTCTTGACGTACCGCTGCATCGCTTTGTGATCTCGACCTTCCTTGGCATCATCCCCGGGTCTGTCGTTTACACCTCGGTCGGTGCGGGTCTGGGCGAGGTCTTTGCCCGTGGCGAGACCCCGAACCTTGGGATTATTTTTGAGCCACAGATTATTTTCCCCATCATCGGTCTTTGCGTGCTGGCGGCACTGCCGATCCTGATCAATGCCTTGCGCGGCAAGAAAGGTCTTTAAGACATGAACCGGATCAAAACAGATATTTGCATCATCGGCGGCGGATCAGGTGGATTGTCGATTGCGGCGGGTGCCGTCCAGATGGGCGCGAAAGTGGTCCTGCTTGAAGGCCACAAGATGGGCGGCGATTGCCTGAACTATGGCTGCGTGCCGTCCAAGGCGCTGATCGCCTCGGCCAAACAGGCCTATGCGATGTCGCACGGCGCGCCCTACGGTGTGGCTGAGGTGGAACCTCAGGTCGATTATGCCGCCGCCAAAGACCACGTCGCAGACGTCATCGCCACCATCGCGCCTGTGGATAGCGTTGAACGGTTCGAGGGGCTGGGCGTGCATGTGATCACCGAGTTCGGCAAGTTTATCTCGCGCACCGAAGTGCAGGCGGGCGACACCATTATCGAGGCGCGGCGCTTTGTGGTCGCCACAGGCTCTGGCCCCTTGGTGCCGCCGATCCCCGGCATTGAGGATGTGACCTATTACACCAACGAGAATATCTTTGATCTGCGTGAAAAGCCCAAACACCTGCTGATCATCGGCGGCGGTCCCATCGGCATGGAAATGGCGCAGGCGCATCGGCGGCTGGGCTGTAATGTGACCGTGATTGAAGGGGCCAAGGCCTTTGGCAAGGACGATCCCGAAATGGCGGCGATTGTGCTGGAAAACCTGCGCGCCGAGGGCGTGAACATTGTTGAAGAAGCACAGGCCGAAAAGATTAGCGGCAAAGACGGCACGATTACCGTCCATACGCCCAAAGGTGATTTCACCGGATCACATCTGTTGATGGCGGTCGGGCGCAAGGTAAACACCGAAAAGCTTGATCTGGATGCAGGCGGGATTGCCTATGATCGCGCGGGGCTGAAAGTCGGGCCTGATTTACGGTCTGTGACCAACAAAAAGGTCTATGCAGCGGGCGATGTGGCCGGTGGGCTGCAGTTCACCCATGTGGCGGGCTATCATGCAGGCGTGCTGATCCGGTCAATGCTGTTTGGCCTGCCCTCCAAGCAGCGGACCGATCATATCCCATGGGCGACCTATACCGATCCGGAACTGGCACAGGTTGGCCTGACCGAGGCGCAGGCGAAGAAGAAATTTGGTCCGGCGCTCGAAGTTGTGCGCTTTGATTTCCACCACAACGACCGCCTGATTGCGGAACGCAAGACCAAGGGTCTGATCAAGGTGATGGTCGTTAAAGGCCGCCCTGTCGGTGCCTCTATTGCGGGGCATATGGCGGGCGAGTTGATCGGCATGTGGGCCATGGCCATTGCCAACAAGATGAAGATGTCGGCCATTGCCAATACCGTCCTGCCCTATCCGACGGTCAGTGAGGTTAACAAACGCGCTGCGGGTGCCTATTTTAGTCCAAGACTTTTCGACAACCCCACGGTAAAGCGTGTTGTAGGCTTCGTGCAGCGTTGGCTGCCATAGGCCGCTAAAACGAGGCAATATGACCAACTCTCTTTCAGGTCGCTTTCTGATCCTCACGGTGATCTTCGTGATGCTGGCCGAGGTGTTTATCTTCGTGCCCTCGGTCGCGCGTTTCCGCGAGGATTACCTGCTTGCGCGGCTTGAACGGGCGCAGATCGCGTCGTTGGCGTTGGAAGCGGATGACATGATCAGCCCCGCGCTGGAAACAGAGCTGCTGCGCAATGCCGAGGTATACAATGTGGTGCTGCGCCGCGATCAGATCCGGCAACTGGCGCTGTCTTCGCCGATCCCCTCGCCCATTACCGCAACCTATGACATGCGCGACCCCAGCAGCATGACGTTGATCGCAGACGCCCTGCGGACGCTTGTTGACACCGAAGAACGGATCGTACGCGTCATCGGAAACCCGGTACGTGATGGCGGGCTGCTGATCGAAGTCACGATGGACGAAATGCCGCTGCGCAACGCGCTTTTGGCCTATGGACGGAATATTCTGTTCTTGTCCGCCTTCATCTCGATCATCACGGCGAGCTTGTTATTTCTGTCCGTGCAAATCCTCTTGGTGCGTCCAATCAAAGGGGTTGTTGAACATATGCAATCCTATGCCAAAGCCCCCGAGGATGCGCGCCAGATCATCACTCCAAGTGCCAGCGTGACCGAATTGCGCGATGCGGAAGAGGCGTTGCGCATGATGCAGACGCAACTGACCAGTTCGCTGAAACAAAAAGAACGGCTTGCCCAGCTTGGTGGTGCAGTTGCAAAGGTCAGCCATGATCTGCGCAATATCCTGACCTCTGCGCAGCTTTTTACAGATCGCATCGAGTCTTCTGATGACCCGCTGGTCAAACGGATGGCGCCCAAGCTGGTGAATTCCATTACCCGCGCCGTGAACCTTTGTGAAACGACACTGGCCTTTGGCCGGGTTGATGAGCCTGCACCCAGCCTCTCGCGGGTGAATTTGGCGCAAATCGTAGGCGATGTGATTGACAGCGAAAGGCTGGCAGCCGCTGATTATCCACTGTCTTTCGCCGAAGACATCCCTGCCACCATGACACTGCGGGCGGACGGAGAGCAGCTTTACCGCGTCATCTTTAACCTTGTTCGCAACGCCCGGCAGGCGATCATGGCCACCGGCAACCCCGGCGAGATCGGACTACAGGCGGTCGAGGACGATCTGACATGGTCTTTGACGATTACGGACACGGGGCCGGGCCTGCCCAAGAAAGCGCAGGAATATCTGTTCCAGCCCTTCCAGGGGGGCGTGCGCAAGGGTGGATCTGGTCTGGGGCTTGTGATCGCGGCCGATCTGGTGCGCGGACACGGCGGGCGGCTTGAGCTGAAATCAACGGACGCCCAAGGGACAACCTTTCTTATTCAGCTGCCAAAAGAGGACCTGGCACTTGCGCCTGCAGCAGAATGAGAAAGAATTTGAATTGGGCCTTGCATCGCAAGTGATCCACGTCTAAATCCCCCGTTACGCGGATTGGTAGCTCAGTTGGATAGAGTACTTGACTACGAATCTCAACATTCGGGCAGAGAATTCACATCCTGCCGTTACGACGACGAGAACGGGCCATGCTCCGTTTCAGGCAGATGCGATGTCTGCAGAAATTCGCATCCGTCCATTCTTCTTTCACAATCATTTTAACCAGAAACTCACACTCTACTCGCATGACAATTTCAAACTCAACCGAACCGCTGCACTCTCTGAGTGGCGTCAGCTTTGTTCTGGGTAAGTTGACGCGTGCTGAGGAGTAAACGGGAACTAGTTCAGATTGGTTACACCACCCTCGGCTCAGTTGCGCGAGCGAAGCTTGCAATCGCTGCATTGCAACTCTGACGGCGTGCGTGGTCGTGGCGCTCCCATGACGAACTTGTCCCATAATGCTTCCGTCCATTCCTGAGAAAGGATCGCACCATCAAACCATGGGATCAAACACCTAGCAGGCTAACCACACCGAGAAGAGCATTGGCCGTCTCGCAGACTCTATTCTGGAGTTTGGGTTTGTGGTCCCGGTCATCATCGGCTCGGATAAAACGGTCATTACAGGTCACGGGCGGATTGAAGCCGCAAAGCGCCTCGGGCTCACAACGATCCCTACGATTTGTGCGGACCACCCTGCATCGCTTTGTAGCGCATGCTGAAAGGAAGGGTATTTCGGCCTTGCGGACTTAGCGAAGTTGCACAAGACTGCCTACCATTGTTGAAAGGGATTTGTGATGTGGGATTTTTCCATCGGCACCGCCATATCGGTTATGCGCAAAACAGCACCGTTTTTGTTGTTTCGGATCGTTGTCTATTTTGGCATAGCGCTTGCATATGTGTTGGCTACCGGCACCGGCGCGGGCGTCGGCTATGGAATCGGCGCGATAGGCGATGACGATTTCCAGGCATCTGCAACGCTTTGGGGCGGCGGCATTGGCTTTGCTGTCGTTGCGGGCATCCTCTATCTGATGCGTGAATATTTACTGTATGTCGTCAAGGCTGCCCATATTGCTGTAATGGTCGAAGTATTAGATGGGCGCGAGATACCTGGCGGAAAGGGTCAAGTGGCTTACGGTCGTGAAGTAGTAACAGCACGCTTTTCTGAGGCATCTATCCTGTTCGGCGTTGACCAATTGATCAAAGGCGTCGTGCGCGCCATTACAGGCCTTGTTCAGGGACTTTTGTCAATTCTCCCCATTCCGGGGCTCAGCAACATTATGGGCATTCTGAGAGCCTATTTGAAGCTCGCTGTTGGACTGATTGATGAGGTAATTCTTGCTCATGGCATCCGAACTCGGTCCGAAAACCCATATGCCTCTGCCAAAGAGGCACTAGTACTCTATGGGCAAAACGCCAAGCCAATGCTCCAGAACGCGGCTTGGTTGACGCTGTTTACTTGGGGTTTGTCAATTATTGTCTTCTTTGTCATGCTCGCTCCCGCGGCGGCAGCTGTCTATTTCATTCCAGGATCATGGTCAGCAGGGGGCGTTGTTTTTGCCCTTGTCTTTGCCTGGGCGGTCAAGGTTTCAGTGATCGAACCCTTTGCTATCGCGTGTTTGCTGCAAGCTTTTTTCAAGGTCACGAACGGCCAGACGCCTGATCCGGAGTGGGAGGCAAGAATCGACGGTGCCTCAAAGAAATTCAAGACTCTGGGTGAAAAGGCTGTGGGTTGGGCCTCGAATGGAAAGCCCAATGCGGCACAATGACTAGCTGACCCAATCCGACAAAGAAGCAGCTTGGGCTTTAGCTGGGATGCATTGAAACCGTCAAATGACTGTTTGGAGCCAGTACCCTCAGCCATCTTGAAGCGGCGACATTGCCGGAATTTCCAAAGTCTGTATAGCGCTCTACCTAGCCGGCCATACACACTCACAGTAGCAATTCGGTCGTCGAAAACCGGCCCCACGCGAGACTGGTATTCCTTACTTCTGCGACATCAGGGATATGCAGACGTCAAGTGTTATGCTGTGATAGAGTAATTATTGTAGGAGAATCATTAAGATGGCCCGCATAATTTTTGCATTTTTCGCAGCTATTCTTGCGCACTCAGCATATGCCCAAGACAACCCCAACACGATTTTGGTGATGGATGGCTCAGGGTCAATGTGGGGCCAGATAGACGGTGTCGCCAAGATCACCATCGCACAAGAGGTTGTCAGCGGCCTGATGGACACCTTACCCGAGGATCAGAACATCGGATTGACCGTATATGGGCATCGCGAAAGAGGTAATTGCGCTGACATTGAAACAATCGTCGCCCCGGGTTCTGAAACACGCGATGCGATCCGGAATGCGGTGAATGCAATCAAACCTTTGGGCAAGACGCCAATGACGGATAGTATTATCGCCGCTGCCGAGGTGCTGCGCTATACGGAAGATAGCGCGACGGTCATTTTGGTAAGCGACGGGGTCGAAACCTGTAACCCTGATCCTTGCGCTGCCATGCGCGCACTTGAGGAAGCGGGGATTAATTTCACAGCGCATGTGGTGGGCTTTGATATTGGTTCGGACGCAGTTGCCTTGGCGCAAATGCAATGCATCGCCGACGAAACAGGTGGACAGTTCCTGACCGCTGACACCGCAGAGGAACTTGGCGCGGCCCTGCAAATTGTTGCCGCAGAGCCAGAAAACATCACTGTATCTATGACATTTTCTGCTGTGATCGGCGACGATAAACGCCTGATCGAGAGCCCAGTGCTTTGGGATATCAGTTCCGATGAAGCGCTGGTTCAAGAGGGCTTGCAAGACAATCCACTATCTCTGGAGATCGTCGAAGGGGCCTATGTTGCCACGGCCTACAGCCTTGAGTTGGAAGAGACCGTCAGCGTGAACTTCATCGCCATCGATGGCGGCGACACAATGGTCGAGGCTGTCTTTGAAGAACTGGCCCCCTCTGCCAGCCTTGTTGCCCCTGCGACCGCATTGCTGGGTGACACAATCGATGTAGGTTGGACCGGTCCTGGCGGAGATAGTGATTTTGTCGCTGTGTCCGAACGAGATGACGGCGGTTATATCAACTACGGCTACACCCGTGACGGCAATCCAACGCAGGTACAGATGCCTGCCGAAGTCGGAACCTATGAACTCCGCTACTTTGCTGATCCGGGTCGAGACATCCTTGCCACGCGCATGATCGAAGTCCTGCCGCTTCAGGTGACCCTGAATGCCGCAGACAGCGCGCCTACCGGGGCGGATGTTGCCGTATCGTGGACGGGGCCGAATTATCAAGGCGATTATATCGCGGTCGAAGAAGTCGGCGGTGATCGCTACATCAACTATGCCAATACTAGCGACGGCAACACGCTGATGCTGCAAATGCCGTCAGAGCCCGGTGATTACGAAATCCGATATGTTATGCGACAAGGTTCGACCGTGCTTGCGACATTGCCAATCACGGTCACAGAACTGGCCGTGCGGGTTGTAGCCCAAGCCGAAGCCTCTGTTGGGGCGGATATAACCGTGGGCTGGGAAGGTCCTGATTATCAGGGCGATTACATCGCTGTCGAGGACGTCGGCGGCAATAATTATATCAATTATACGAACACATCTGAAGGCAATCCACTGCAACTGCTGATGCCGTCTGAGCCAGGGGAGTATGAAATCCGCTATATCCTGCGGCAAGACAGCCAAGTGCTTGCCATGCAGCCAATCACGATTGTGCCACTTGAGGTTTCGGTGAATGCCTCAGGAGCCGCCCCCGCAGGTAGTGACGTTGTCGTCAACTGGTCCGGGCCCGACTACCCCGGTGACTACATCGCTGTGGAAGAGGTTGGAGGGAAAGGCTACATCAACTACGCCAACACATCTGACGGCAACCCTTTGACGCTTCTGATGCCTGCGGAGCCAGGGGAATATGAAATACGCTACATCCTGCGACAAGACAGCCAAGTGCTCGCGTCTAGAATAATTGCCGTGACCCCGGTGAAATCGACATTAACCATCCCGGGCACTGCCGTCGCAGGTGAGACGATCTCGGTCGCTTGGGAAGGTCCTAACTACAACGCTGATTACATCGCTGTGGAAGAGGTCGGAGGAAATCGCTACATCAACTACGCCAACACGTCTGACGGCAATCCGCTTGGGCTTCAGATGCCCGCGCAACCCGGTGACTACGAGGTGCGCTATGTCATGCGGCAAGGAACAACTGTGCTTGCGCAGGCGCCTATCACGGTTGGCGCTTTGAAAGTGCAACTGGTCGCGGACAATGCGGCGGCGGCTGGTACCGAAATCATCGTGGGTTGGGATGGGCCCGACTATGCAGGTGACTACATCGCAGTTTCAAAGCCTGACTCGGATCGTTACGAAACCTATGCGGCCACAAGC
Organism: uncultured Alphaproteobacteria bacterium; assembly: GCA_942490805.1. Classification (GTDB taxonomy): domain Bacteria; phylum Pseudomonadota; class Alphaproteobacteria; order Rhodobacterales; family Rhodobacteraceae; genus Yoonia. The sequence goes on from CALNYU010000007.1 coordinate 395,241, forward strand.
AGCGGAAACCCGGTGTCTGTACAACTGCCAGACGAGCCGGGCGACTATGAAATCCGCTATGTCATGCGGCAAGACAGCACAATCGTGGCACGACTTCCGCTTACCCTCGAGTGAAGCAGTGGATGGCAACTTTGTCCCGCATCTTACCGGTTCATGCGTCGTGCAGCCAAAGTCCGTTCATACTAAACCAACCGTCCGTGGTCAGCGCAGCTTATGACCGCTGAGAGCCCAGATTGCAGATTTCCTGCAATGCGGCGAAGGTCGGCTGATTTGCGGTACAATGGTACTATTTCTGATTGATTTGGAACAACACCTAATTCATGCGATAGCTTCCCTCGGAGCAAGCACGATGACCAGGTCGACAGCTTCAGCCAGTTCATCAACTGGTCGACGGGTCCCTGGTTCTGGCGTTCGCTCGATCCCTGCCACCCTCTGAAGGAAAAACGACGCGAGGAGTCGATGCGGCGCAGGGAGAGGCAACGTGATCAGGAATGAGCAGATGTCTGTATCAACTAAGTATGGATACAAGGGATCCGGGCGTTCGAACGTCTTCCGCACCGGAGCGGTTCCTACCGGTGCATCGCCTGCCTACTTCATTTGCCCTGCAACAAAGCCAGATATATCTGAAGCTAGGTCAAGCGTTTCTGCAACTTCCCATTTGCCCAGAATAATTGTCCAGCGGCGGTAAATGTACTGTGAGTATTCCAAGTCAGTCAAAAACCGCAGTTCACTCGACTTGGGCAATAACTCAACCGGCATGGGCGCGTTGACTAAGAACTCGGTGCCCAGCTCTGATGCGACAACAATCGGGAACAGCCCGTCCAAAAATGCAATTGAACACGCCGCGTTAATGGTCTCAGTGATCCGAGGGCTATCGCTCGCAAGCGCGGTAATCAGAATCCGTTCCCGGGACGCAGTGTCTGGGTCGTCGGTTTCTAATTTATAGGCAACGGTAGAAGCGCCGCTGGGCGACCTTTCAATCAGTTTATCTGGTGAGGGGGCAGGAACAAACCACCGTCGCGGCAGAATTGGCAGTCTCATAACCCGTTTTGCGCAAGGAACTGGCGCACCTCTTCTTCAATTGACGCCACTGTGTCCGCGCTTAGCTTTCCTATGATACTCTCAAGTACCTCGTCAGTACGTCTTACGCGTGCCGCCTGAGCGAACAACGCGTTGCGCAAAGCGAGCTCCAGATTTTCACCACCTTCAAAGGCTCCCCGTTCATAACCGCGCGCCAATTCTAGATAACCTGCACGCGCACCACGACGTGTTGCCGCCAGAAACATATCGCGTGCGCGATTAGGGTCGGCGGCGACCTCATCATTGCCATTAAGATAGAACCGACCTGCGTGCAGAGGTGCAAACCCATTGCCGAGGTCCATCGATTGTTCCAACAAAGATAAACCCAACACGGTATCGCGCGCGACCCCCTCACCTTGCACATAGGCCCGGCCTAGATTGGCCATGGCGGTGGTGTGGCCTTGCCCTGACGCCGACCGATAAAGGTCTACAGCTTCAGTGCGGTTTTGTGGAAGGCCGCGCCCACCCCAATACGCGTCAGCCAGGGCGTTTGTCGCATGGGGCCAGCCCATAGATGCTGCAAGGCGCAACCACAGGATTCCTTCATCAAGGTTTTGCTCAACCCCCTGCCCACCCAAGTAAGCAGCGCCAAGATTGGTACGTGCCCGGGGGTTACCTAAGAGCGCTGCCTGACGGTAAAGGCTTGCAGACAGGTCCAGATCGCGATCCGAGCCACGGCCAAGGCGAGCGTTGAATCCTCTGTTGACCATCGCGGCGCTATAGCCTTGTGCAATTGCTTGCTCATAATAGGCGTTCGCCCATTCATAGCGGCGTGCCTGATCCAATGTGCGGGCAAATTGAAACAGCAAACGCGGATTTTCCGGGTCTGCAGCCAACTCAAAGGCGCAAGCCCGCAGCGCACGCCGGATATCCATCACACCTGCAGAGACGCCCGGCGATAGCTTGTTGGGGTCAACCGGGTCGGCGGCCTCTTCGTCACATTGCGTGGCCATTGATGACAGGCCCGTCTGTGTTTGTGGAAGCTCGAGCGGCCATATCCGATAGGAATCGCGCAGGACGTAAGAGCCTGATTGATCAAGGACAGGTGTTTGGCGTCCGCCTTGATCAGGGGCAATGGCCGTATCTTGTTCGACCTCGCGGGCAATCCTCTGAGAGGAAAGATCCACACCGTCACGCGACAGGATCTCGTTGCTTGCCTGCGCAAATTGAACGTTCTGAAGGGCTTGTGCCTCTTCTGCAAAGCGGCTGTTGGGAAATGTTTGCAGGAACAGGGTTGCGTCGCGCTGGTCGATGCTGGTTTGTAGGAATTCCCACAGCACCTCGTCGATGGGTGGGGCATCTACTCCCGACAATGTGACTATCTCAATAGAACGCGGGCGGAAAACATAATCGTTCTCGATCGAACCGGTAATCCACGGAATTTGTTTTCCACCGGTCGCAGACCGCACGGAGCCGCGAACCGCGCGGAAGGTATCATAGATGTCTGCATCCGTCTGCTGCAACGCATTGCTTAGCGCGGTTGTGTAGGGGCTGTTTGTGCCGCCGGTTGAATCGTATGCGACCTCACCTGCCCCGGTCGAAAAAGCGATCAACACCTCTCCGCGCGGCGCTTCTTCAAAGCTGAAACCCGGCTTGAGATCAGCGCTATCGTCGGGCACCAAAGGGTTGCGGCACGCATCGAGAATAACGATCTTTACCCCGTCTTCGTTGATTGTAACGGACGACAACAAATCACTGAGAGTCATGCCAGCATCTGAAATGCCCGCGGCGCTTGTCAGGTCTGTATCGACCGGCAGGAGCAAGTTCTCATCTTTGTACTGCAGGCCGTGTCCAGCGTAATAAAGGATGCCAATATCTGCTTCGGCGAGCGTTCCAGTGATTTTTTCCCTTAGCAGCGGGACCTGTTCGGTTGTGACATCGTAATACAGCGTTACCTCAAAACCCAACTCAGTCAGTGTCGCAGCCAGCAATCCCGCATCATTGTGCGGATTATCGAGCGGTGCACCTTCATAACTGGCGTTTCCAATCACGACTGCTGCCTTGGTTTGCGCAGCGGCTTGGGTTGCCGGAAAAACGGCTAATACAAGTAATGTGAGACGTAGAATATTGCGTCGTATCATTGAGCACGTTCCTTATGAGATCGTGGAATATTCGCGCCTAGATTGACAGGTTTTGACCTGACAGTCATCATTTGTCTAATTCCACTGAGGTGTTAGGCGAATTTGCAAATGTCCCAAGACTTGGCACAGATCCCTAACCTGGACCCATACTCCGCATTTGCGACGTCCAGTCGACAAGACTGGCCTGCCTATCGCTACGTCTTTCGCGGCAAGACACCCGAACTGAAACCGGATCAAGCCCACATCTTTGTGGGTGAATGGATTGCTGCACATGTTGCGAACGCAGATGCACAAGACATCGTTGATGGCGCGGTCAATGATAGCAAATTGAACGGTTTGGGCCTCGTGGCCGCTGCGCTCTTGGCAATGCGTCGCAGCCAGTTTCCGCAAGCCGCTGAACTGGCAGAACGTGCATACGCCGCTGATCAACACGAGGTCTTTGCGCAGCGTATTTTCCTATCGGCCAAGGAGAAACGTCAAGATTTGCACCTAGAAATAGACGATTGGCTGATGGATCGATTTTGCTCAAACCCATTTACGGATGTCGAAGTCATACAATCCCGCGACGTATTCACCTGCTGTGCTGCCTGGTTGCCCGCTGCCATTGGCGCAGCTGACGACCCCAATGTTGATGCTTGGCGCGGGCCGCGCGCGCAGGAATTGCGGCGATCCATCCTCGACGGTGACTTTTCCTACTGCAGTCGTTTGAACTGTCCCAAAATCGCAGGGCGAAACCTGCCCCGGCGGGACGAGGTGCATGATCCGGTGATGCGCCGGCATATCGACCGTCAGACCCCTGTCACCATGCCGGATCCAGACCGGGTTTTGCTGTCCTATGACACCTCTTGCAATCTGTCATGCCCGTCGTGTCGTGTGAAGCTGATCAGTCTGGGCCGTTCGGCCGCGTCAAAGCTGGATGCGTTCTACGAGGCCCATGTCGCACCCCTCGCTGCCAATGCGCGCAGCATAAAGGTAACCGGCAGTGGTGATCCCTTTGGGAGCAACCATTTTCGCCATGTTCTTCGGCGCCTCACCTCGAAAGAGACCCACGAGCCACGTCTGCAATTGCAGACAAATGGCGTTCTGTTTGATGAACGGGCCTGGAACGAGCTTGGGCTGCAAGATCATGTCAAATCGGTCTGGGTGTCCGTTGATGCGGTAGACCCTGACACTTATGCGGTCTTGCGCCGAGATGGTGATTTCAACCGGCTCATGGCGAACCTGAAATTCCTGGCAAGCAAACGCAAGGAAGGCCAGATAGGCGAACTAAGATTGGATTTCGTTGTTCAAGCCGCGAACTTCCGGCAAATGCCGGCCTTCGCCCAAATGGCGCAAGAGATCGGAGCCGACGGTGTCCATTTTCTCATGCTGCGCAATTGGGGCACCTTTACACCTGAGGTGTTCCAAAGCATGGCGGTGACGTTTGAAACGCATCCTGATCATGCCGCGTTTCTGGATGTGCTTGATGATCCTCGCCTGCACCAAAAGGGCGTCGATTTGGGCAACTTGGGGCAATTACGGCGACCGCAAACAGCCGCCCCGCAAATCACAAAAGACAGTACCTTACCCCCTTATGGTGACCCCGAAAAAGCAAGAGTGGTCCTCGTTTTGGGGATGAAACGGACGGGGTCAAACTTCCTGTTTGGCTGTCTCGATCAGGTGCAAGACTTCTATACTCTCAGAGAGGTGTTTAATGCGGTAGGCGCTTTTGGCATGACCACGCAAGCACAAACCGGATTGCGGCACTTTGGGGCGCGTCTCGGTGTCGATCTTACTTCAGAACGTGACGCGCAATTATGTACTTATGTCCGGAACAATCCGATCGAGACAATAACCCAGCTTCGTGGGCTGGCGGCAGGAATGAGGCGCAGTGCAGTTGCGATCAAGATCTTCGACAATCAAATCGACGACAAAATTCTCACTGAGAGCATTCTTGCTGACCGCGATGTCGTACCAGTCATTCTCAGACGGGAAATGCTGCCCAGCTACATTTCCTTGATCAAAGCGCGCAATGCGGATGCGTGGGTCCGACATGATCTGACCGCAGTGAAACCGGAAATCGACGTCGCCGACTATCTGGCTTGGCAGAGTGAGACAATCAACTGGTATCAGATGCTCGAAGACGCGCTAAAAAGGCATGGACGCACGGCCATTCAATTGACCTATGCCGATTTCATTTCTGCGCGGCCACGCGAGGCAGTCAACGGTCTGCTTGAGCAATTACAACAAGCCAATGTTCCCTGCGCCCCTGTCACAAAGGACTTTGATCCACCGATCCCACGCCAAGATCGTACGGAAGACCCATTCGACAGGATCGCAAACGGAGACATTCTGCAGGAGGCCCTGCGCAAAGCGGGTCAGTTAAATGTTGCGCTGCAACCACCAATGACCAGATGATTACCGATTTGTTGACGCAAACTACCAAAAATGATAAAGAGTCTGCATTGGAGACCATATTATGATGAAGTATCTCGTCGCTCCACTCGTTCTATTGCTGACAGCGTGCGGGCTTTATCAGCCAGCAGACGGATGTGAGGTCACCAGAAGTGATCGAACTGCCTGGTATGAGGCAGTTCGGATGGACTCTCCGGATGCCTACAAAGCGTATTTGACCAACTATCCAAACGGATGCTTTGCAACAACTGCGACCAGTCAATTGCGCAAGGCCGTCGAGCGTGTGGAATTGCAGGGTGTTGCACAAACCGGTTCTACTGCCGCTTCTGGAATAATTTACGGATTGAATTGAGACGTGGCGTGATCAATCGTGGTTTGGACACCGATGAACCACTATGACATTGTTCATGCAGCAGACCCTCGGTTTCGCGGTGGCACGGCATCCATATTACGAACCGAGATTATCGCGGCGCATCGTTGGGGTCTGAAGGCTGCCCTTCTTCCATATCACGGCATGAAGGAAAGGCCCTGTTTCGGATTTGCGCCCCGAGTTCAAGCTGCCATCGCCGAGCTTGATTTCCCAATGTTGTCTCACGATGCGCCCGTCACTTGTGAAATACTGCTAGCGCATCATCCCTTTGTATTTCAGAATCTGCCACTTCAACGCCCAAGGCTTAGGCCAAAGAGGGTCGTCGCGGTACTTCACCACCCTCCGATCGACGGTCACAATCGCCCGCAATATGATGCCGACAAACTCATCGCCTCATTAGAAGCGACGTATCATGCACCTGTCTCTCTAGCGCCTGTCGGGCCTATTGTTAGACAACAATTACTGGAAATCGGCGTCTCAGAAGACTGCATCTTGCGGCGGGACTTCCTAAATCTCGTGGACGAATCCGAATGGCCCGCCAGAACGCGCCCAGCACCAACCAATCATGTGGTCATCGGGCGGCATTCGCGAAACGATCCTCTCAAGTGGCCTGATAAGACACAGGATATCTTGGCGGCCTACCCCGCATCTGACAATGTCACCATTCGTGTTCTGGGCGAAGCGTATCTGCCGGACGATATGGCTTGGCCACGAAACATGTTTGTCCAAAAGTTCACGGAAACAGGTGTTGCTGCGTTCCTGTCTGGTTTGGACTTTTTTGTGTATTTCCATTCGGATGGCTGGGTCGAAGCATTTGGTCTGGTGATCGCAGAGGCAATGGCCACCGGGCTTGTGGTGATCCTGCCACCTCATTTCCGCGAACTGTTTGGTGATGGTGCCGTTTATGCCCACCCTAGCGATGTGCCTTCAGTGATTGATCGCTTCCGCGCGGAACCGGACAGCTACCGCAGACAAAGCCTTGCGGCGCGGCGCACGATACTTACGCACTATTCCATCAAATCCTACGGCGCGCGCATGCAGAGACTGGCCGAAGACATCGATGCGCACCTCCCGCAGCCTTTGCGCTTGCTGGAACAAGACACGCCACCAACGCCCTCGACCACAGAATATGCAAAAATGCCGGCGGGGCCTGCACGCACACGGATCCTCATGGTGGCGACAAACGGGATCGGGTTAGGTCACGTCACGCGCTTGATGGCAATTGCCAAGCATTTCCCTGACTGGATCGAACCCATTTTTCTAACGCTGTCGCTTGCGACAAGTATTATCAGGTCAGAGGGCTACGCCGCCGATTACATCCCTTCGTTTAGCAAGTCTGGCGTGACAGAGGGATCCTGGAACGACGTCTTTGCGCTTGAACTCCTTGCAGCCCTCGATGCAACTGGTGCACAAGGTGTTGTTTTTGATAGCAATCATCCATTCCCGGGCCTGATGACTGTACTGAACAAGCGGACAGACTTGTCTTGGATCTGGGTGCGGCGTGGGCTTTGGCAGCCACACCATAAAATTGATCCACAACTCGAACGATCATTTGATCTTGTTTTGGAGCCTGACGAACTCGCCAGCGACCATGATCATGGTCCAACCGCGAGGCTGCGCGGCGCGCTCTCAATAGGGCATATTCTTCTGGTGGAACCCGATGAGGTGTTGGATCGCGATGTCGCAGCCATGGCGCTTGATCTTGATCCAACGAAATTGAATGTCGCCGTCCAATTGGGCTCAAGACAAAATACTGATTTTGCTTTGATACGCACGCTGATCGCCAATAGCCTCAAACGTCGTGACGTGTCGGCAATTGAAATTGTAAACCCATTGGCCAAGACCGAGGAAGATATCGGCCTCGCACAGCGTCAGATCTATCCTTTCGCGCGGTACGCCAAAGCGGTTGATTTGCTGATTACAACAGCAGGATACAACGGGTTTCACGAAAGTGCCTACGGCGCAATTCCGAGCTTGTTTGTTCCCAACGAAGCGCCCGAAATGGACCACCAACATGTCCGCGCGCATTTTGCCGGCATCTGCGGACTTGCTGAAGTATTGCGCAGCAGCGATGCCGCGCGGGTTGAGGGCGTTCTGGATTACTGCCTGACCTCTGATTTTCGCGAGCAGGTAAGAACAGCTTCGGACAAGCTGGATTATACAAGCGGCGGCAGGCAGGCCGCGATAGCAATCGCCGAACAATTGGCCTCTGTTCGCACAAACCGCCCGCTTGCGTTGGCTTTGGCAAGGAGCGGCTAGTTGGAAACCGGCAACGGCTCAATTGCGCCAAGGGCCCAAATACGTCGTCGGGGTGCAATCGCATTTGCGGCATGCGGAGAATTCGCCTAAGCTTAAAAAACTACATGCGAATTCACGTGGAAAGAGGGTGAATATGCTTGCCAGTGACACAGTCGGTGGGGTCGTAATCGGCATTTTCATGGGGCTGAAAGAAGGCCAGCCGCTCGTGGTGTTTGCCGGAAACCTCCAACCAGAGGCGATCCCGGCGCGCTCCCTTGTGACGTTGCCCAGCTCTGCTGTGGGCTGCGAAGTGGCCCTGTTGTTTGAGGACGACGCGCGCGACAAACCCTTGATCATTGGTCGGATCGTATCTCCTGCCCCAGCCGACAACAGCGCGACCGTGATCCGCGATGGTGAGACGCTCAAGGTGACAGCCGATGAGCGGATCGAATTGCGCGTCGGCAAGGCCTCGATCATCATGGAAAAGGACGGGCATATCACCATCCGGGGGACCTATCTGGTCAGCCATGCCTCTGCCAGCAACCGCCTGCGCGGCGGCTCGATCAACCTCAACTAGATGGCTGTTCCTGTTCTGGAAAACATCGTGCGGCAACATGCCGAACAGGCCGCTTTTTTATGGACGGTCTATGACCACGCACTGCTGCACCCAGACGAGAACCCCGATATGGACGCAGACCGGATCGCGCGCGTAGTGGAACGGCTAGAGGCGCATCTGGACGGCTTGCGTGTGGCCGGTGCCGATGGGCTGCGGATTGCCGAAGAACGGCTGGCAGAGTACCGCGAGGCAGGCGAGTTGTTCGTCGTGCGGATGCTGCAGCCGGGGGCAGAAGGGATGACTATGGCGGGGTTAGATTTGGAGAAAGTGCGGGGGTTCCTGACTTCGTCACTCTAGAACAAGGCCAAAGCCAATATCATCTTCAAAAAACCAACCTAAGACTGAGCCAGTTCGTTCCATCAAATCGCCAAGCACGGTCGGTACCTACGCAATAAAGGAAAGCTTCATCACTACGAAGATCAAACGCAAATCCAGTATCATATAGCGGTTGAATATCCTGACCAACTTGAAGGTAGACGCCTGCTTCGTCACCCCAATAAAAATTGCCCTTATACTCGGCTACCGTAAAAAACGTAGTCTCTGGTGCATTTAAGACGACAACTTCTTCTTGATTGCGCACTTCCAAACATACCCCATCTCCTGCTGCCAAGCGAATTGTTCCGTCATCGCTCACACAAATACCCCGAAAAAGGTCACTTCGATGCAAGTCGAGGATTTGCCATCCCTCGGATGTTAATCTTTGGAGGGTTCCTTCCGAGCCACAACAAAATATCTCGCCTTTCTTGTTGCTGCCGATGTCATGCAGTTGATGCGGGCTTCCCGCGGGGATCTGCTCCCATGAACCCCCAACCTGAACCATCGAATAACCATTTCGACCTATCGCAAACACTCGCGCATCTGGCGCAACCCAAAGACGCTGCAAATCAGTATCCGACACTTGGGTATTTGACCAGGATGAACCACTGTTGCGCCAGACTCTGGTCGTTGCCTCAAGAGCCAATAACTGTTGCGATGACTCTGCAACCAGTGACATGAGCCACTCAGCGTTGAGCAAGACTTGATCAGCCATTTTCGGGTCAAAGTCATTGATGACAAAGATGACTGAAAAGGTCTCCATATAGTCCGGGTCGGCGACACAAAATAAGACTGCACAACGCTTGTCAGGTAGAGGCGCGATCTGAACACACTCAAACGACGTCCCTTCACTATCGACAAGCACTTCGACCTCAACAAGTTCAACTTCCATTTATAGTCTCCCCTACACTGGTCATGGGCATTTCTTAGAAGTTCTCAAGGTGGCCATATCTTTTGCTGTGACACTTACGCCTGTTGGGTCTTTACCAGCAGCTTTGGCTGCTCGCTTCAATTTCGCCTTTAGATTAACGACTTTTTTGGCCATATCCTGTGCCCAACCACAAGTTCCATGACATTTCTTTACCGCATCAACTTCATCCTGAGTCTTATTCATTGACTCTTTCAGATACTCATTATTTGCAAGGGTGAGGCATTCAATGAAATCGTCAATGTTTGCAGGTTTAGGGTCAATTCGCTCTTTTGTGCTGTCAAGACAAGTCTTCTTAAAATCTCCCAATGTCCCATTGGGGTTATTCCTCAGCCAATTTCGGCAGGAGGCTGATTTGTAGTAGTGTGCGGTGCCGGTTCTCTTACCTTCAAATTTTGATGCCGTGTAGGTTCTGGTCTTCCCACTTGATGTCTTCAGCGGAATTCCGACGACACTCGCCTTATCTTCTTCCACCCATTGCGCTTTCATGCAGATGCACGGCGCCTTACTTTCTTCGTAGCTTTCACAGCATTTTAGTGTCTTGTCTCGCACTCCCTTTACCGTGAGAAATTGTGCTTCGACGGTATGCTCTTTGTCATAGCCTTTGGGACAATCGAGCTGATCATATGGTTTAATGTTATGTTTCGCACAGCTCGTATCCGAACCGGCCAATTTCGCGACATGCATCCATGGCGGCGTATTGCCAGCTGGCGACGCATGATTATTCGTCGCCATGTCCGTGTTCCGGATCACTGGCTCTCCATCGAATTTCACATCATTCGACCACGAGTTAAACTGCTCTTTTCCGGTGTTCTTGGACGTAATAATGCCTTTCTTGGCCGCACTCCCTGCCTCGGTTCCCGTCGTTTTCGTCAGGTGGCTCTTGTTCTTGATATTCACCGTCTTCCCGCCAATTTTGACGGTTCCGGTCCCTTTATCAGTGTCCCCCGCCATTCCAAAGCTGGGATAAGGCACCGGCACGCCGGGGGGCGTTGCGGGGTTTTCGGGTGGGGTGAAGCAGACGTCAGGCATTGCCGCGATCGTCTTTGCCGACACTGCCTTGCCTGAAATCTCTAACCCGTTGGCAAACACACCCATCTACGCGGCCTTCCTTGCATGAAACACCGCAGCGCCGCAGGCCCCTGCATCTGATGATGCCTCGATCAACACAGGGCTGCCGGGGGTGTAGCCTTTTTCCGCGGCCGACAGCGCCATCCCGATCATCACGGGTACCGTGGCGGCACCAATATTGCCGAGGGATTCACCGGGGCTCCAGAGGTCCTGAAACTCCTTGCGCCCGCGCTCCAATCGCAGGCTGGCCAGCGTGGTTTGCTTGAAAAAGAACTGCTCACCAATCAGGTCAGAAATGCGATATTCGATATCGGTCAAGGTCGCGCCGGCTTCATCGAGTGCCGTCTTGTAGGCCGCTGTCATGCCGTCACCACGCAGCGGGAGATCTAGCCCGTCCTCATCTAATCCATTATAAATATGCGCTTTTTCGCGTGATAGTCCCAACCCGGCAAGCACGAGACGGCCCACAGGCGCAGCAGTGCAAAGCACAGCAGCCGCCGCTTCACCGGGGATAAAACCGTTGGGGTTGTCAGGGCCGAGCAAACGTTCATTGCCAAGGTAATGTGCGATGGCGGGTCCGGTGAGGTAACTGTCTACGCCAGCAATGATTACGTAGCGCGCGGACCCTTCCGCCAGCACCTTGCGCGCGCGCTCGAGCGCTGCAAAACCGGCGGGTCGACCGTGAGAGACCAAGACCGTGCTTTTGGCGCTGCGCGCCTCGACAATCTCAGCCACGGTGGCAGCAAAGGCAGGTCCATCGACAGGAAGACGCCCCGGCCGGTCCTCTTCGGCCAAACACAGGATCAAAGCGGCCTCTTGCGCGGCTTCTGGCACCTGCCGCAGCACTTCGACAATTGCTCCAGAGACCAGATGAGCCAGTCGTTTCGCGCCGATCCAATTGCGTGGCAAAGGCACCGGCGCGCCGATTTGCCATTCGCCCGATCCGGCGACAAAACGTGTTTCCTGAAACCCGTCCAGCCGCCCGCGCATCGCGGCGCAGGAGGACACGCGATCAAGTCCCACGGCTGTCACCATTCCGGCGGCAACTATGTTGATCTGCGCGCTCATCCTTGCTCATCCTGAGAAACAGCCACAGCAACCGCGCGGATGTAGCCGCGCCCTGCTGCAATTGCGCGCAGCATTGCATCTGTAGGCGGACCGATCCAACATTCCGTGAACTCTGTCATATGGCGGCGGATCCGCACTTCGACCCGCCAGACCAGAGAAAACGTCCGCGCTTCGCAATCAAAGATCAGCGTATCGGCGACCGCTACCTTTTCGAGGCATTTATCGCGCCCCCGAAAAATCGTGAGCGGCAGATTAACGTCGGGCAAAGTGAACTCCTCGCGCCCCGACGGGGTCATGCCAACGATCACGACACTGGCTCCGGTGCGCAGTGGCGGCATCCATTGATCTTGCGGTGCGGACTGATAATAGCGTTCGTCGAAATCTGGCGGCAGGAACGGAAAGATATTGTCGACCCAGTTTTCATCATAGGTCCCGCCGTACCTGATGCGGTCGGGCCAACCTCGGCCCATCGGGCCCAGCGCCATTGGCGCGTAGTCTTCATATGGCGATCGTATTTCCTGCCCGACGGCTTGTGTATTTGGCAGCGCCAACCCGTTGATCCGGTCCTGATTGCGTGGGGTGGCAAATCCCCGCCCGACGGGATTGGGCAGATAAACGTTGGGTTGCGGATCATCAGGGTCCAGTCGGTCGGGCCCGCCAAACGCTGTGTCATAGCTGAACTGGGTGCGCGTAAATGGGACCGGTTGCGTCGGCAGTACGGCTACGCCCGCATTACGCCATTCGCGGTATCCCACGACATCGAACTGTTTCAGCCAGTCGCCGACCTTAATGCCAACGCGTACACGCTCTGCCGGCCTGCCGCCGGGTGCATAGGCGGCACCTTGAGCAATGACCTCGGTATGGGGTTTACGGAATGCAAAATCAGTTTCCCAAAGCGTCGCGGAATACCCGGGTTCACCTGTGTGTTCATCCGCCATCACAAGCGGGGTTTGCGCAGCACTCGGTTGGGGTACGGCCCGCGGTGTGTCAGGGAAGTCAAACGTTCCCCGTACGACCAGCGAAAGATATTCGCGCCCCTCGGCATCCATGCCCATCGTGTGTTGGTGAACAAAGCGTGTCTGGTTAAAAGTTTCCACGCCTGCTTGCCCTATTCGAAATGATAGGAAAAACCGGTGTCGTCACCAGTGACTTCCACCCGAGAGATGACCCCGCCATCCAAGGCTTTGTGCAACAACTGCCGGCTCAGCTCAGGCAGCAACGTATTGGTCAGGATCGCGTCGATCATGCGCCCGCCGCTCTCAATTTCGGTGCAGCGGGCCTTGATCAGGTCATGCACACCTTCGCCTATTACAAGCTCGGCCTCATACTGCTTGGCCAATCGGCCAGCAATTGCGCGAAGCTTGTGATCGGCGATGACCTCAATCATCTTATCCGACAGAGGATAGTAAGGGATGGTCACCAGCCGCCCCAGCAGGGCCGCCGGGAAGACCTTGAGTAACGGCGCGCGCAACGCCGCGGTCAGTTCTTCGAGATCCGGCGTTTCGGTCCCGTCATTGGTCATCGCCATGATCTCATCCGACCCAACGTTGGAGGTCAGCAGAATGAGCGTATTCTTGAAATCAATGCGCCGCCCCTCGCTGTCGTCCATCATCCCCTTGTCAAAGACCTGAAAGAAAATCTCGTGCACGTCGGGGTGGGCTTTTTCCACCTCATCAAGAAGCACCACAGAATATGGCCTGCGGCGCACGGCCTCGGTCAGGATACCGCCCTTGCCATAGCCAACGTACCCCGGCGGTGCACCTTTCAGGGTTGAGACAGTATGCGCCTCCTGAAACTCGCTCATGTTGATGGAAATCAGGTTTTGTTCACCGCCATAAAGCATATCCGCAAGCGCCAGCGCGGTTTCCGTCTTGCCCACACCTGAGGGCCCGCACAGCATGAAAACGCCCATCGGTTTTTCGGGCGGGGACAGCCCCGCGTATGACGTCTGAATACGGGCGGCAATCATTTCGGCAGCGTGGTCTTGTCCGGTGACACGCGCACGGATCGTGTCCACGAGTTCCAGCGCACGTTCTGCCTGACTTGCCATCATCCGGCCAGTAGGGATGCCCGTCCAGTCCTGCACAACAGACGTAACGGCGGCCATGTCGACTGATGGCAGGATCAAAGGGCTTTCCCCTTGCGCGGTTGTCAGCTCGGCCATTTTGGCCTGCAAGTCATCCATCACTGCACTGCGCTCGGCCGGATCCAATGATGCAATGTCTTCTTCGATCCCGTCCGTATCTTCACCATCAATCGGTGCGCCCGTTTCGCGCAGTTTCGCCCGCAGCGCGATGATGTCAGCGACCAGCGCCTTTTCGGCTGCCCAACGCTCGTTTTCGGTCTCAAGCTGTGCGCGCGTTTCATCCAGATCTGCGTTGATCCCTTCGATGCGCTGTGAAGTGTCGATCCCGATACCGGCTTCGCGTTCGGCGATGGTCAGTTCCAACTCCAATGCTGTCGCGCGGCGTTCCAAATCCTCGACCGCACCAGGCGTGGCGTGCTGGGAAATCGCAACACGTGCACATGCGGTATCCAGCAGGCTGATGGCTTTGTCAGGCAGTTGGCGTGACGGGATGTAGCGATGAGACAGTTCAACCGAAGCCGCAATCGCCTCATCCAAAATTTCAACTTGATGATGCTTCTCCAGCACTCCTGCCACCCCACGGCACATGCGGATGGCATTTTCAACGCTTGGCTCTTCGACTTTGACCACCTGAAAGCGGCGGGTCAGAGCGGGGTCTTTTTCGATATGTTGTTTATACTCATCCCAAGTCGTTGCGGCGATTGTGCGCAATTCACCGCGTGCCAAAGCGGGCTTGAGGATATTGGCGGCATCACCGGTGCCCGCAGCACCCCCCGCCCCTATCAGGGTATGTGCTTCATCGATGAAAAGAATGATTGGGGTCGGTGACGCTTGCACCTCATCGATGACAGACTTCAGGCGCTTTTCAAATTCACCCTTCATCGAGGCACCGGCCTGCATAAGGCTCACATCCAGCATATGCAGCGCCACATTGCGCAACTGCGGAGGAACATCGCCACGGACCAAACGCTGCGCGAAACCTTCAACGACGGCAGTTTTGCCCACACCTGCCTCACCAGTCAGGATCGGGTTATTCTGGCGGCGACGCATCAGGATATCCACGATCTGGCGGATTTCAGGGTCACGACCAACGACCGGATCCATCTTTCCGTCACTGGCATCCGCCGTCATGTTGGTGGCGTAAAGATCCAGCGCAGACTGTCCGCCAGGTGCGGCTTTTTGTGATGCCGGTGCGGTGGTTTGCCCCTCGATCGAGTCTGCGAGCAGATTATCAAGATGCGCTGACATGGCACCTGCATCAACTTTGTCGAACTCGGTCGAAATCCGAAACAAAAGCGATTCAAGCACCGGCGTCTGGCGCATCGCCAGCAGAAGATATGCGGACCGCACGGTTTCATCGCCAAAATCAAGCTGCCCCATGTTCCATCCGTCACGGATTGCGTGAAAAAGATGATCCGAGAACTCTTCCACCGCACTGGCTCCGCGCGGCAAGGCATCGAGCGCGCGTGTCAAATCAGCATCAAGCTTCCCTTGGTCGACCTCTGCCGCTCGCAGCAAAAGCGCAAAATCTGATCCACCCTCTGTACTGAGAGCTTGAATGAAATGCGCCAGTTCAACGTAGGGGTTTCCACGGGACTTTGCCGCCCCGGCCGCAGCCGAAAACGCCTTGAGGCAAAGTGGGTTCAGCTTGCCGACAAGCTCTTTTCGCTTAACGGTTTCGGACGATCCGCTCTTGGCCAATGGGTACGCCCTCCATCAAGAAATCCGACCGCAATAAACAAACAAGGCAAAAATAAGTCGCGCCGAGTCTCAGACTAGCCTATCCTAATTATTGAAAGAAAGCGACATTTTTGATTTTTGCCCGCCCTAATTTTGTGGACGAACGCGATGGCCCAACCGCTCCCCGGAGATATTTTCAGCGTCGGACAGGTGCTTAACAACACCTATATTATTGACAAGATTCTGGGGCGTGGCGGCACCGGTGAAGTCTATCGCGCGCGCAACAAGATCACCGAGCGTCTGGTGGCTGTGAAAGCGTTGAACCGACAGTTTTCGGGCAATGCGGACTATATCGAACTGATGAAGCGCGAAGAAGAAATGCGCGCAATCCAGCACCCCGCCGTGGTGCGCTATACCGAGTGTTCGATGTCGGATGATGGCCATGTTTTCTTGGTTATGGATTATGTCGAAGGCCCAGCGTTAAGCGAAGTGATGACCGAGCGCCGGATGGACCCGCGCGAACTTTTGATTATCGGACATGGCGTGGCGGAAGGCTTGGTGGCAACCCATGCGCAAGGCATCATTCACCGCGATCTGTCGCCTGACAATATCATTCTGCGCCACGGTGATCCGACAAAAGCCACCATCATTGATTTTGGCATCGCCAAAGATACAGCCGTCGGTGCGCGCACGATTGTCGGCTCCGACTTTGCAGGAAAATACGAATACTCCGCCCCGGAACAACTCGAAGGCCACGTTGATCCTAAGTCTGATCTTTATGCTGTCGGTGCGACTTTGCTCGCTGCTTGGCGCGGTGAGACGCCGTTTCTTGGTGCGACACCTGGCGAAATCATCCGGCGCAAGCAGGCACCTCTTTCGACTGACGGCGTGCCAGAGCCACTGCGCAATGTGATCGATAGGCTCACTGCGCCTGATCCAGCCGAACGGCCCAATGATGCTGCAGCATTGGTTGAGCAAATTGGGTCCCTGCTGCGACCCGATGACGACAAAGCTGCGAAGTCCACCAAGAAGCCAAAACGCAGCGGTTTCATCAGTCTGATTGCTGGCGGTGCTGTGGTGGCAGGACTTGTCGCCGCTTGGCTTGGAGGCGCATTCGATAGGCTGGTGACACCGCCCTTGCCGCTTGCGGAACCTTACGCACTTGACCTGAGGTTTGAGAGTGGCGCGGCCCCGGTGCTAACGGGGAACGCACCTGACAGCGAAACCGCCGAGCTTTTTCGCAGCGCTGTGGCCCAGAGCTTGGGTGAACCACCAGCGGGCGAAATGACCCTCGCGCGTGGTTTGCCCGACGAAGACTGGGCAAGTGAAGTTGGTGCGCTGATGCAACAAATCCGTGGGCTGGAAAGCGGACAATTGTCAGTCAAAGACCGCAATGCGGACCTGACGGGTCTGGCCGTTAGTGCCTCTGCAAAGTCCGCAATCACTGACTCCATCAGTCAGTTTGCGACCGCAAATAGCTGGCGCATCATTACCAGTCTATCCGCTGGGCCATTGTCACTCAGTTCTGATTCACTCCGTGACGGGCTCAGCGATCTTGAAGACTGCGGACCGCTTTCACTGGAAGGTGCAAGCGAAGGAAACTTCGGCATTGCTGATCCAATTACAGTGACCGGCAATTTCGCGCACGCAGACAGCGCGGCGGCAGTGACAGCGCGTTTGGCACCTCTTGTCGGTGATCGGCCGGTAACGTTGGCGACACAAACGCTCAATCCCGAACTCTGCGCAATACGCCAATCGCTGATCGCAGCCCCAACCAACATCGTGACCCTTGCGCTGACCAATGGCGAAACTGGCGCTCGGAATTTGTCGGGTGTGTTCACAACCGGACAAAACCCCGTGGTCGATGTCCTGATCCCAGAAAGCTACGGGGGCAGCGCGATTTGGGTGATGGCCGTTAACCCGGATGGTTCGGTCTTTCACGTCGTTCCAAATATTTACAATGAAGAAAGCCAAATCAGCAGTTTGGCCACACCAACAGACGGCATTTATCGTATCCGCGCTCTCCATACGATTGAAGAATTTACGAACAATAACAAGAAGCTGGCAATCCGCGTCACGGATGAGGATTACGACAAGAGCGAGATCATTGCGATATTGTCGCGCACGCCGCTTTTTGCGGGGCGCAGACCCACCACGGAGAGTGTAGCGTCAACTGTTCAGGCACTGAACACAATCCTTGCAGGAAACCCCGACAACATTCTTGGCGTGGCTTCAGCAATCATCGACGCCAGACCCTGAGAAAGCAAATGTGGTAAAAATTTGTCAGAATCAATTTCTTGTGTGACACTTATAAATATTAAAGAAGAGCAATTTAAGGTATAGCAGATGGAGCTGGATGGCTTCCACAACGTTATCGACCCGGCGTCACCTTCTGGAGTTGACCTCAGGAATGAGCCGGAGTTCCACAAAATCGAGCGGATGCTTGACCCTGCCGCACGTAATGCTCGTGTGCAGGCCGGATCAGAAGAGCCACCAGCAACGGCAGACGTGAACTGGTCTGTCGTTCTTGATGATGCGGTCGATTTAGCCAAAACGGGACGTGATCTGCGTTTGTTGGTGGTCGTTGTCCGCGCGCTAACCAATCTGGACGGCTTGGCGGGTCTTTCGTCCGGGATTACGCTGATTAACGATAATCTGAGCGAATACTGGGACAGCATTCATCCGCTCCTGCGTGAACGCGACGATCCAAAGGAAGCAGCCCTTCGTCGGATCAACAGCCTCAAACAGTTGGAAAACGACGACAATGGACTGTTGGGTGATCTGGAAATGAACCCAATCGTCACGTTGCCGGGACTGGGAATCATCACAGGGCAGAACCTTTGCGATGCGTCGCTGAGCGAATTCGAAGCAATGAATGAGGCTCCGTCGGGTCTTGGCAAAGCAGAACAGGACCGCTTGCGCAGCGCGCATGAAGCCAACCAAAACCGCGTCACCGCAGCATGCAGAGCGATCGCGGCCGAAAACCCTGAGCTGGCCGCGTCTCTCAAACAAAGCGTTGCGGATGCCCGCGCTGCTCTCACGACTTTGCAGTCAAGTTTTTCGGAAAAGGCGGGCCTGTCAAACGGGACGGGTATCAGTTTTCCAGAACTGACACAGTTTCTGGATCGCGCCCAAGCAATGATGGAGAAGGGAATGGTCGAAGCCGACGTTGCCGAGCCTATCGGTGAAAGCGCCCCCAGCGCGCCAGCCCCGAGCGGGGCTGCACCAGCCGCACAGGCCACCGCCGCCCCCAGCGCCCCGGGCGAGATCAACTCGCGGAATGATGTTGAACGCGCTTTGGGGCAAATCATCGCTTTCTACGAACGCACAGAGCCATCAAGCCCAATCCCGCATCTGGCGCGTAGGGTCCAGCGGATGGTCCATATGGATTTCTTAGAACTGATGTCCGAGGTCGCACCGAGCGGCATGAAAGAATTTCGCAGCGCCGCTGGTGTGCAAGACACCAAGTAGCAACCAATAGGGAAAGAACCGCATTATGGCAGACAGCAAACAGAAGGTCATTGAACGCAATCGCGCACCGAGGGTGCAGATTGCCTATGATGTTGAACACTATGGTAGCCCAACCACGATTGAGCTGCCTTTCGTGATGGGTGTGATGGCCGATCTGGCAGGCGCATCGGAAACGGCTGAAGCGCAAAAGGCGCTCGGTGACCGCAAATTTGTCGAGACCGATGCTGGCCGTTTTCCAAAGTTCATGGAGGCGCTTTCACCGCGGGTGAAAGCCCGGGTTCCCAACACGTTGCCCGTCGCAGAGGGAGAAGAGAAAGACGAAGAGCTCTTTGTAGATCTGTCGTTCAAATCCATGTCCGACTTCGCACCCGATAAGGTAGCCGAACAAGTGCCTGCTCTGGCTGAATTGCTTAAGATGCGCCAGCAGTTGGAAGAATTGCTTGGCTACATGGATGGAAAAGTTGATGCCGAAAAGCGCATCGCGCAGCTCTTGGCGAACGAACCATTGCTAGCCGAAGCGGCTGAGGCCGCAATGAAGGCAAACGAAGAAAAAGGGGAGGCTTGATCATGGCCGAGACAGAAGCCCAAGGCGCAGGAAAAGAAGCGGAAACACTTGATCTTGGAGAGTTTTCGTCACTGCTGGAAAAGGACTTCCGCATCAAGGAAAGCGAAACCGATAAGCTTCAATCGCTTGTCCAGAACTTGGCTATCGCTGCGAAAGACCGGTCGGGCTCGGCCACGATTTCCGGCAATGCCGTCAAATCGATCAAGTCGCTGATTGCGGGCATTGACGGTATGCTGACCGATCAGGTGAACGAAATCATGCACGCCCCCGAAGTACGCGAAATGGAGGGCACGTGGCGCGGACTGCACTACCTGATCAACAACACCGAGACCGATCAGAAGCTAAAGATACGCGTGATCAATGTCACCAAGGATGAACTTGCCGATCACCTCGAGGACTTTGAAGGCCAGATGTGGGATCAGGCCGATTTCTTCAAGAAAATCTATTCGGATGAGTATTCGATGTTCGGTGGTGAGCCGTTCGGCTGCATCATTGGTGCTTATGAATTTTCACATAAGCCCAAGGATGTCGCAATGCTGCGAAATCTGTCGGGCATCTGCGCATCAGCGCATGCGCCATTCATCGCAGCTGCGGCGCCACAGTTGTTCCGCATGGACAGCTGGCAGGAACTTCCAAATCCGCAGGACCTTGAACAGATTGTATCATCTCCGGATTACGCAAGCTGGCAATCTCTGCGCGAAAGCGAAGACGCGCGCTATATCGGGTTGACCATGCCGCGTGTTCTTGGCCGCCTGCCCTATGGTGCCGAAACAGTGCCGGTAAAAGGCTTCAGCTTCGAAGAAAAGATTGATGCCAAGCATGACAACTATGTTTGGATGAATGCCGCATTCGCGATGGGTGTGAATATCAACCGTAGCCATAAACTCTATGGTTGGGGCACACAAATCCGGGGTGTTGAATCTGGCGGTACTGTCATGAACCTGCCTGTGCATACCTTCCCCACTGACGACGGGTCTGTGGCAATGAAATGCCCAACGGAAATCGCGATTGATGACAGACGCGAGGCGGAACTTGCCAAGCTGGGCATGATGCCGATTTTGCACCGCAAGAACACAGATACGGCGGCCTTTATCGGGGCGCACAGCCTGCAAGACGACGAAACCCGCGCGGGGCGACTTGTCGATCCAGATGCGCAGGCGAACGAGCGTCTCTCAGCCAACCTGCCCTATCTGTTCCCAGTCAGCCGCTTTGCGCACTACCTCAAGGCGATTGCACGCGATAAGGTCGGTACGTTCAAGGAACGCGCAGACATGCAAGTCTGGCTGTCAGAATGGATCAACCGCTACGTTCTGGCGAACACCGCAATGGCCGATGACAAAGCCAAGGCAAAACGTCCGCTCGCTGCCGCCGAAGTTCAGGTTGACAGCGTCGAAGGGCGACCTGGCTACTACAACGCCAGATTTTTCCTGCGCCCCCATTATCAACTGGAAGGGATCAACGCGTCACTGCGCCTCGTTTCTGAACTACCGTCGGTAAAGAGCTCTTGATCGAGCTTTTTACTACCCCAACCCAATAATCAGAAGGGAATTTAGGACATGCCATTAGCAGCGTATTTAAAGATTGGTGATATTGGGGGTGAATCCCAGCGCGCCGATCATGAAGAAGAAATCGATATCCATGACGTGAGTTGGAATGTCGAACAGGGGTCTGCGGCCCAAATTGGCAAAGGCCGCAGCCGGTCCCGCGCGCAGGTCGGGCCAATCTATCTGCGTAAATTCACCGACGCAGCCTCGGCCTATCTGTTGCTCGCTTGTATGCAGGGAAAATCCTTTCCTGACATGGTTTTATCGGTGCGCAAAGACAGTGGTGAGGCGCATCTTGATTACCTCATCATCACCATGGAAAACGTGACGATTTCAAAGTTTGAAACCGAAGGCGTCGGCGCGGCAGAAGACGGTCAGATGATCCAGGAGGTCGTGGGCCTTATTTTTGAGAACGTAACTTACAAGTACACCGTCCAAGAGGATGACCACTCCGCTGGCGGCGAACATGAGATAACTTATGACATCGCGGCAGGTGTCTAAATTATGACCCAACGCTCAGGACCGGAGACCGTGCTGGCGGCCCGAAGCGAGGCAATACAGCCATCGTTTTGGGACAGACTGGTGAACGATCTTCCCGGTCTTGAAGCGGAAATTGAAAGCCAGCACCGCCATCTAACCAAAACACTTGGCGGTGCTGACAAACTTGATGCCATGCTAGAAGACGGAGGTCGGCTCGCCACGACTGACGCGGCACTTAGCGACGATATCAAGCGCCAGCTATACTTGCTCAAAACCAACATGCAACGCCGCAGCGCCTTGCAGGCCAGCGGAATCACCGTGACCCGTGATGTCCTACGCGAGGCCGTGCGCCGGGACATTGAAACGCTCTTCAACGTCGAACGGATGGAAGCGCACACAATGATGACCGACCTCGAGGCGCGGACAATCGAAACGCCCGCTAGCCTATTGGCCGACTTTCCGCATGTGCGGCGCAGCGTGATCAATTATGGCGTGCCCGCCTTTGCAGGGCGCAGTGGGGCGGATTTTGACAAAACTGCGTTGGCGCGCGACCTCCGCGAGGTTTTGACCGTCTTTGAACCACGGCTGAAATCCAACACCATCAAGGTCAAAATCGACCTAAGCGAAAAAACAGGGATGCGGATCATTGTAGATGCGATGCTGATGCTGTCCCCCACACCTGAGCGGTTGAAGCTATCGACAACCATCGATCTGGACAATGGCGCCGCCGCCACCGTGCTGGAAGATGACTGATGGACCGCACATTCCTGCATTACTATGAAAGCGAACTGGAGCATATCCGGGATATGGCCACTGACTTTGCGGCACTGCACCCCGGTGTGGCGCGCAATCTGTCACTGGACACGACGCCCTGCCCTGATCCCTATGTAGAACGCCTGTTAGAAGGTGTCGCCTATCTTGCCGCTCGCACCCGGCTAAAGGTCGATGCCGAAAGCAGCCGTCATGTGCGCAACCTGCTTGATGCGCTTTACCCTGATATGGTGGCACCTGCCCCCGCAATGTCTCTGGCACAACTAAAGCCCGGTGATCAGGTCGAGGGGATGGTCAACGGCTTTACCGTTGAACGTGGTACCCGCATGATCTCGGGCCTACGGGATGGGTTGACGACACGCGCGACTTATACGACCGCACAGGACGTGCAGCTTTGGCCAATCAAGATCGCCGCCGCTGATTATTTGCCGGACATTGGCGCACTCCGTGCGGCAGGCCTGCCAGATGGATCGGGAGACCGGCCCGCCGCGGGCATCAGGCTGATATTGAAGACAGCGGGCCCAACCCTGCTCAACACGCTCACGCTCGATACGCTTGATCTTTATCTGGGTCAAAAGGCGCGCGGAGGACAGCTTTTTGATGCGGTCCACGGGCACGGCACGGCCGTGATGGCGCGGAGTAGTGACGCGCCTTTCCAGCGTCTGGGCGATCATAGCATGATCGGCATCGCCCCTAATGAGACGCTCTTGCCGCAGGTACGCCCCGCGTTTCAAGGCTATGGTTTGATCAGGGAATATTTCTTGATGCCAGAGCGTTTCCATTATCTGCGCTTGCATGACCTCAAACAGGTGATCCCCGGTGCCCGTGACAGTGTCGAAATTCTGATCCTGCTCGATGAGGCTCAGCCAGATCTTTCCGATCTGTCTGCCGCCGACTTTCAGCTTTTTGTAACGCCGATCGTCAATCTCTTCGAGCGCGAGTGTAACGTCGTCGATATCAATCGCGGTCGTGCCTCTCATGTGGTTCATCCGGACCGAACCCGACCTCTTGACTATGAAGTGTTTCGTCTCTTGCGGGTTGAAGACATTGAACACGATGGTCCAGAGGCACAGATCTCGCCAATTTTTTCCGCCCAAGGTAGCCATACCAGCCGTTTGACCTACAACGTCGAGCGGCACGCCCGGCACCCCGGCGAAGACGAGGTCCGTCGTGGTCAGATGCGCACCAGCTATGCAGGTGACAATGTCTTTATCTCGCTGAGCCATGATGGATCAAAACGCAACGGCCCAATCGTCCGCCGTCTCGATATCCGTGCGCTTTGTACAAACCGCGATCTACCGATCCTTGACGATATGCCAGTGCTCACGCTGGATTCAGGCGCGCCCGTCAGGGCGATCACCTTGTTGCAGGCCATTAAGCGCCCCCGCAGTAGCCTACAGGCCGTCTTACCGGCCACAGGTGCTGAGGATACACAGCGCGATGAACTCGCGTGGCGCTGGATCAGTCAGTTGTCCCTCAACCATTTATCGCTGGCCG
The DNA here is from genome assembly GCA_942490805.1 of uncultured Alphaproteobacteria bacterium. Classification (GTDB taxonomy): domain Bacteria; phylum Pseudomonadota; class Alphaproteobacteria; order Rhodobacterales; family Rhodobacteraceae; genus Yoonia. Next base: position 419,496 of record CALNYU010000007.1, read on the forward strand.
AACAAGGCACTGATGCCGCCCCGCTGCGCGCGCTCTTGGCGCTTTACGCCGACCGTGGCGATCCGGCTTTGGCGCGCCATGCGCAGGGCTTGCGCGCCGTCAGCTCTGGCCCGGTCTTTGAACGCTTGCCCATCAAAGGACCGATCTGCTTTGGACACGGCACTGAGATCATGTTGGACATTGATGAAAGCGTTTTGAGCGGGCACAGCCAGCTGTTGATGTCCGCACTACTGGCGCAGCTCTTGCGCCGTCAGGCCGCCATCAATGCGGTAGTCCGCGTAAAGACCCGGCTTTCAGGATCACAACAGGAGGTGACATGGCCGCTGACACTCGGCAATCGCGCGATGATCTGACCGCGCTGGCCCAACACGCAGGACGCACAGATTTTTTCGCGCTTTTGCGCGCGATAGAAGATGTTGATGGTCGTCGTTTCGGGCGTGAAGGTGGCCCTGGCGACGAGCCTGCGCGCATTGGTCAACATATACGCCTGTCATTCGCCGCGACAGATGTTGTTGACATGGAAACTGATCCCCAGACCAAAGTCTCTGTCAACGTACTGGGACTTTTGGGGCCAGAAGGCCCGATGCCACTCTATTTGACACGTTGGGTGATGGCGCGGCTATCAAACCGTTGGTTTGCAGGTGATGCCGGTGGTGTCACATCAGATACTGCGTTCAAGGATTTCGCCGATGTGCTGCAACATCGCCTGATTGGACTTTACTGGCGTGCATGGGCCGACGCCCGCGCAGAAATCCATGTCAGCCACAAAGGCGGCGGGCCCAGCATGGCGATCCTGAACAGCCTTGCAGGACTGGGATTGGCCGGCACCAGCGACCCGGCCCACGACAGCGCGAAATTGCGCCACGCCACGACACTCGCACAACACATCAACAGTCCTGAACGGCTGACCAGCTATCTCACCGATGCCATTGGGGTTCCTGTCACACTGCGGCAGTTTGTCGGTCACTGGGATGATATTCCAAAGACGCTACAATCGCGCCTAGGAACGGCCTACAGCGGCTTGGGCGAAAGCACCGTGGTCGGCGCCCGCAGCTTTTCGCGCCAGAACCGCGCAGAGCTCCGGCTCGGGCCGCTCACTCATGCACAGTTTCTGACACTTCTGGATGATCCAAAAACGCGCGACAAGCTGCATCATGCGATTCTTTTTGCGGCTGGGCATGACATTTCCTTCCGCGTCCGACTTGTGCTTGCCGCATCCGAGGTGCCTGCCGCGCGTCTGGGCGGTTGTCGCCTCGGCGCGACCACATGGATCCAACCCAAACGCGACTGTGACGCCGATGATCTGACGCTGACGGATGCCGCCAACAAGAGGGTTGCTGCATGACCCAAGCCCAGTTGATCCTCGAATCCACGCCGGGGCCACAGACCCGCATGAGCCACTCTCTCGCGGGCAATAGTGTGGTGATCGGACGTGGTGAGGATGCCGATTGGCAATTGGACGATCCAGACATGTATCTGAGCCGCAAACACTGTGTGATTGCTGTGGCCGATGGAAAACTAACGGCAACAGACACGAGCCGTGGCGGTACATTTGTAGATGGTTCTGAACAGTCCATCGGCACCGGCAATGCTGTGACGCTGACTGATGGGATGCGCCTGCGTATGGGTGATTTCGTGTTTCGGGTCGATCTGGCGGCGCAGGAGACAGCAAAAGAGCCGCCGCGACAGTTGAACGCAAGCTTCACATTTGCCGCAGCGCCCGCCCCTCCCGCTGATCCCACGCCAGCAGAGCGCCCGGAAACATTGCCGCCACCCTTTGATCCCTTCGCCGAAAGCACCGCGAAACAGACAGCCGCAGCGCGCGACGTCACGCCACCCAAACCGCTGGATATGGATGACCCATTTGGTCTTGATTTGCCTGTTCGCAAAGACGACGCACCGGCTCCAACCGGAAACCGGTTCTTTGACGCGCCCATCTCCGCACCACTGGAAGCAAATCAACCCGTCACGCCACCGGCCCCAAAACCTGCCCCTGAGCCCTTCGCGCCTCCTGCCCCTACACCTTCCCATGAACCCGCCGCAGCTCCGAACGCCGCGCCTTTGAGAACACCGGCGCCTCAGCCCGCACAGGCAAGTGACTCAGCACTTCGGGATGCATTGTTGCGTGGGATGGGCGTTGACCCCGCCAAGACACCGACCGAGGACCCCATCGCACAGATGGAAGCGATAGGTACCCAATTCCGTTATTTGATCGAAGGGGTGATGCACCTTCTTCGCGCGCGCGCCTCTGAGAAACAGCAAGTCCGGGTCGCGCAAACACTTATTTCCAGCGCGGATGTGAACCCGTTGAAATTCTTGGCCACCGCAGATGATGCCATAGCGATGATGTTGGACAAGGATCGCCCCGGTTATCTTGACGGTCCTGCGGCGATCAACGGTGCTTACCGTGATCTGGCTGATCATCAGGTGCGCACATGGAAGGCGCTGCAATCGGCGTTGCGGCGAATGATCGACCAGTTCGACCCCAAACAGATTGAAACCGAGTTCGCCGATAGCGGCTTGTTTGAAGCACTGCTGGCGGGCGGGCGCAGTGCCCAACTCTGGAGCGCTTATGAAGAGCGGTATCAGGATATCGCCCGCGCCGCCGAAGAACGGTTTCTCGGCGAAGTCGGCGAGAACTTTCGCGATGCCTATGAAGGCAATAATGAGGAGAAACACGGATGATTATCACACGGCGTACATTCATCATCACCGGGGCAAGTGCGGCAGGCCTAGTTGCCTGTGGTGAAGGCACCGGCGCAATCACCGTTTCAGCCAGTATGTCTGCGGGGGCTAATCCCGGTCCGGACGGGGCAGACCGGCCACTGACGATTACACTATTGGAACTCAACTCAACCGATGCCTTTGAAAGCGCCGATGTGTTGTCGCTTCAAGATCCCTCAGCCGCCTTGGGCCCGACCCTCTTGCGCACGGATCAGCTTGTGCTTGCTCCGGGGGGCAGTGGCACGCTGGACATTCCGATTGTGGCTGGGGCCACTGCCTTTGGGATTGTGGCTGGCTTCCGTGATGCCAGTGGAAAAACCTTCCGGGCCATCAAAGCCCTGCCCGCATCGGGCAATGCATCCTTTAATATCACAGTCAGTTCTTCCGGACTGTCTGTTTCTTAATAAGAGAAAGCCTGCACCATATGAGTGACGCAAACAAAGTTGTCTGGTCCGAAGGGCTGTTCCTGCGCCCGCAACACCTGCAACAGCAAGACCGCCATACCGAAGCCCTTGTTCGCGGGGCGATGCTGGCCGCGTCGCATCAAAACTACGGCTTTCGTCACCTGTCACTTGATGAGGCCGCCATTCAGGCCGGTCAGGTCGGGCTGACCGCGGCGCAGGGTATTTTTCCCGATGGGACGTCGTTCACGCTGCCGGACATGACAACAGGTTTGAAGGCTCTAGCCGTCACTGCCAGCACAAATGCCGGTTTGGTGATGTTGGGCATTCCCGCCATGCAAGCGGGCACATCCACGATCGACCCTGAAAGCGGTGGTCCGGCTGGGGCACGCTATTTGGGGCAAATTGCAACGGTGCGCGACACGATCAAAGGCGGTGCCGACCCCGCCGAGATTGAGGTTGCACGACTTGCCCCACGTCTCTTCCTGCCCGATGCGGCAACCGATGGCTATAGCTGCCTTCCGATCGCAAGGATTAACGGTTTGCATGCCGATGGGTCTGTTGCTCTTGATACAGCGTTCCTTCCGCCCGCTTTGGTAACAGCGGCGAGCCCGTGGTACGCAACCTTCCTCCAAGAGGTCCTGACGGGGCTGGACCGGATCAGACAGTCGCACGGTGATATCGTTATGCGCGGTGCGGGTGCCTCGGTTGAGAACCTGCTGATCCTTGAGTTGGCCAATTCAGCGCATCCCCGGATTGCGCATATGATGTCGCAGGATGTGTTTCATCCCTCCGAGCTCTTTTTTGAACTTGCAGGATTGGCGGGGCGTATGGCGACCTTTGGCAGCTCATCGCGGCGGATGTCCGAACTACCGGCCTATGCCCACGATGACCCGCAGGCGGGCTTTGCGGCCATTGCAGACACCCTTAGGTCCCTTATTCTTTCCTTGCGGCACGTTGAAGTCAAAAGCCAAACGCTTCAGGTGGCGAACCATTCTGAAAACGTTTGGACGGTCCGGATCGACAACGCGGATATCATCAACAACAGCCGCATCGTGCTACGTGTCGGTGGCGAAATGTCAGAGGAAATGCTGCGCAAGATCTTTGTCGAACAAGCCACAATTGGTGCAGCGGATGAATTTGATGCCCTTTGGAAATCCAAACTTACGGGCATCCCTCTAAAACCGCTGCATTCGCAACCACGCGAAATTCCCTATGATGGTGACAGACTTTGCCTCGAGCTGGACAGGACCTCGGACCACTGGGCGAAACTGGCAGAAGCGCCAGGATTCGTTATCGGCGTTGCTGGTAAGCTGGATAAGCCGCCCCTGATTGATTGCTATGCGGTGAAGCGATGACAAAAGACGATCCCTTTGGTCTTGAAACAGACGCAGGGCGCACCCGGATCAGGCCCGCCAAGGCCGGTTCCCGTGCGCCTACGCATTCTCCACAGGTCCAAGGACGAAGTGCAGCCTTAACCGATACCTCGGCACGGATGCGCCAGTCGCGCGCCAGCGACAATCCCCTGATGAGCGCGTTTTCTTTGCTCTTGGGACTTGCTCCTGAACTGGAATCTGCCAGTGCCGTTGAAGACCCCGAGACCCTCCGGGTCCGCCTTTTGGACAATGTGACCTACGCGCGCGACCGTGCGGTTTCGTCTGGGGTTCCGCTGTCACGTGCCGATCAGGCCGGTTGGTTCGTTGCCGCTCTCCTGGATGATATTGCGCTGAACACACCTTGGGGTGGGCAATCATCCTGGCCGCGGCAGCCGCTGACCGCGACGCTTTATGGTGACGTTGATGCAGGCGAGCGATTCTTTGCCCGGGCTGACGAATTGCTACGTTTTCCAGACCGGGACCGCGACATGTTGGAACTGGTCTTCATGTGCTTGTCATTCGGCTTTCGCGGCATGCACCGCGTCACAGGCAGCCGGGGTGAAAGTGAGCTGACCAGTTTACGTGCCCAAATGGCGCGCCATCTGCGTGACACAGAAGCCGACGACAAGCCGCTGTCTCCGCATTGGAAAGGCGTGGACGCACCTCAGGAAAAACAGGCCTTCGCCGTCCCTCACTGGGCCATCATCATAATTGCCGCTGTTGTGATGTTGGGAATTTATGTGGGGCTTTCAATGCGCCTGACGGGCCAGTCAGAGCGGCTTTTTGCCCTGGCCAGTGTGCTCCCTCCGCCGGAACGGGCAGACGTGTTTCGTCCCGTGCGCGATACCGAGCCGGTGCCCGAAATTGTGTTGGAAACCGTCTCACTGGAAATGCTGCCCCTTTTTGCCGAAGCTGCCCCACCTAATGATCTGCCGGCCCTGACCGGACGCGAGGATGTCTCGCTTGTGGTGATTGCCGTGCAATCAACAGACCCGGAAGTCTTCCGCTCGGCTCAGGCCGACGTGAACGAGGAATACCTTGATCTGATCGCAGCAATCGCACGGGTCATCATTGAAAACGGGGATTTCATCGGTGGCGTCTCCGTCGTGGGACACACCGATAGCGTGCCCGTCCAGCGCAGCAATCCCTTTGCGACCAATCAAGGGCTGAGTGAGGCGCGTGCGCAAACGATTGCCGATCTATTAATCGCTTCCGGTGTCGCCGCTGATCTGGTCACGTCATCAGGCAAAGCAGCGACAGAACCCATCGGCGATAATGCCACCAGAGAAGGCCGAGCGCGCAACCGCCGGGTCGAAATCATCATCGCCAAAAAGGTCTGAGCAATGGGCATTGTAAAAGCCATCTTCGGGTTTCTCTTTTCTAGACTGCTTTGGACCCTTATCGGCATCACTCTTCTTTGCCTGGTGATCTGGTTCTATGGCTCTTTGTTGCAATTCGGCACTGCCGTTCCACTGGCAAGCCCTATCGCCCGCATTGTGGTTATCGGGTTGATCGTGATTGCATGGCTCGTTTCAATGCTGCTGCGCCAATTGCGTGCTGCACGCGCAAACCGGATGTTTGTCACCGAACTGGCAGGCCCGAAGGACCCACCCCCCGCGGCTCCGGGCGAAGAAAACGTCGCAGAGGTCCACGAAAAGTTCCAAGGCGTGCTGGATCAGATGAAACGGTCTAAGCTAGGCGGGCGCAAATTTGTCCGTGACATGCCTTGGTATGTGATAGTTGGGCCGCCGGGCACCGGCAAAACAACCGCCCTGCGCCAATCCGGCCTGCATTTTCCGGTTGATCTGACCGACGATCTCAAAGGGATCGGTGGGACCCGCAATTGCGATTGGTTCTTTACCGAAGACGTGGTTCTCATTGATACCGCCGGACGTTATGTCGAACAAAAGAGCGATCCGGATGTCGATTCAACAGAATGGTTTGGTTTCTTGCGGCTGTTGAAAAAGCACCGCGGGCGGCGTGCTCTGAACGGTGTTATCCTGACGCTTTCAGTGAATGAGCTGACCGAGAGCGACACGGAACTGAGAGAGAATGGGCGTCAGATCCGCAAACGCCTGACCGAGCTGCGCCAAGAGCTTGGGATCGACCTCCCGGTCTATCTCCTCATCACCAAGGCCGACCTGATTGTAGGCTTCGAGGCGTTCTTCAACGACCTTTCCACGCGCGAGCGGGAACAGGTTTGGGGGGCAACCCTGCCAGTGGGCACGCGTGTTGATGGAGATACAGTCGAACGAGAGATGAAGGCGTTGCTCGCCACTCTTGAGCACCGCACGACCAATCGGGTCGCTGATGACATTCCGATCGCGGATCGTGCGGCCGCGTTTCGCTTTCCCGCCCAACTTGACGCGCTGACCAGCCCGTTGAAACAGCTAATCGAGACGGTCTTTGGCGAGAGCCGCTTTGACGATCCAGCACGGCTGCGCGGGTTCTACTTTACGTCAGCAACACAAGAAGGTTCGCCGGTCGATGTGTTGGTGGGCAGTGTGGCCGCCAATTTTGGTTTGCCGCAGCCCAACATCCACGCACGCCACTTTGGTGACAAACGCTCGTTCTTTTTGCGCAACCTTCTGACCGACCTGATTTTTCCAGAAGCGGGTCTTGGCACCTTTGATGCCAAATCCGAAGAGCGGCGACGTTGGGTCTGGCGCGGGACGCTGGCGGCGGCCTGTGTCGCCACGCTTGTTGCAGGGGGCGTCTTTCTTGCATCCTACGTCCAGCAAGGCCGCGCAATTTCGGCATATGCCGACACGCTGACAGGTCTCAGTGGGAGGCTGTCCAATGTTGCCTCGCGGCAGGCCCCAACGGATCCGCTTGATCTGCCCCTCGCACTTGATGCAATGGGCGAAATCGCGCGCGCCAGTGCCGGTGAGCCATCAAGTTTTCTCGCGAGCATCGGCCCCAGTGCCAGCGCCGAGCGGATGCACGCGCAGACTATCGCGTATGAACGTGGCCTTGATCACATTTTGCGCCCCCGCATGGTGGCCCTGCTGGAAGCAACAATGTGGCGGCGCATTCGCGACCCCGAATACCTGCTGGGGGCATTGAAAACCTATCAGATGATGACCGGACTGGCACCTTTCGACGACGCCTTTGTTGGCGGTTGGTGGCAGGATCAACTCCCGGTTTACGCCCCGCTTGACCCATTTCCGGATGCCGAAGCGCGCGAATATCAGTTCGCCGCTATTGACGTCATGGCATTGTCGACCGAGTGGCCGGAACCCGACCCTTTACTCGTAAGTGCCGCCCTTGAAAGCGTCTGTTCGATCCCTATCAGCGTCCGCGCCTATCGCGCACTGCTTGGTGATCCAGCCGTGACCAACTTGCCTGAGTGGACCCCTGCGGCCCACGTTGGACCAAACGGAGCCGAAACTTTCACACGTTTATCAGGCAAGACTTTGCGCGTAGGCCTTCCGGGGGCTTTCACCTATGCGGGTTTTCACGAAACCATCGCACCCCGCATCGGAAGTGTCGCCGTGCAAGCGGCAGTCGATCGCACGGTATTTTCGGGTGGTTGTGCAGAAAGCGCGGATGCATCCCAAACCAGCATCGAGGCCGATATTACCAAGCTCTACTATGATGAATTCATTGCGCAATGGGACGGTCTGTTGCGCGATATTCGCGTAGCACCGATCACTGATCTACAGGTCGCCAGTCGCAATTTGCGCGACCTTTCATCGGCAGATTCCTCACTCCAGCGGTTATTGACTGCTGTGGTCGCCGAGACTGATCTGGCCCGCCAGACGCAAGGGGACGTGGTGCAGGATGCAGCAACGGAAACCTTAATTGCCGCAACCAAGAGGCGCCTTGCGGGTTTGACGCGGCTTGGCAGTAATACCGGTCTTGCGGGCCAACTGGGGGGCGAACGCGCAGCTGAGGCGCTGAGCGGCGCGCGCGTGTCTGAGCATTTCAAGCCACTGCGGGCAGCTATCGCAGAAGTCGACGGCATCCCACCGCTGCTGACAGACACAACGGCCGCATTGGTCGCCCTGTCAAACGAGCTTCAGGTCGTCTCCGCCAGCCCCAACCCGCAAGCGGCACTCTTGTCCTCAGGCGGGCTGGCTATCCTTACCGGCGCTATCGCGAACGAGGCGGCAATCCTGCCCGACCCGATCGACGACTGGATCACAGGGATCGCTGGCGATACCACGGCAGTCACCCGCGACGCGATCGTGGCGCAGCTGAACGCCAAGTGGCGCGCTGACGTATTGCCGTTTTGTACATCGGCCACGCAGGGGCGCTATCCCTTTGATCAGTCCAGCCGCATTGACGTGAACATTCTTGATTTTTCACGCCTTTTCGGTGCGGGCGGCATGATCGACAGCTTTGTCGAAAATAGTCTCGTGCAATATGTGAACACCGATACAAGACCTTGGTCGTGGCGGGCTGATTTCGGATTGGAACCAGAGGCATTGGCCCCCTTTGAGAACGCGCGCGCAATTCGTAACGCGCTGTTCCCCGGCGGCGCGGGCCCCGTGATCGGGTTCATTCTGGTGCCAAACGACCTAAGCCCGAATGCGTCCCGCGTCACGCTCAACGTGGATGGCCAGACACTGAGCTATTTCCATGCCAACGCCGCAGCCCAGCCCATGACATGGCCCGGACCCAACGGCACAAACATGATTTCGCTGTCGTTTGTGCCGCTCGATGGCGGGCCAGAGGCAATCCGGACTGTGACCGGGGCATGGGCAATCCTGCGTCTGATCGGTGACGGACAATTGACACCTACAGCTCTCCCAGAAGTCTTTGGCCTTCGTCTTGGCGGAGGTGGCTACAGCGCAAGTTTCCAGCTGCAGGCCAATAGTGTGGTCAACCCTTTTGACCTCCAGATTTTCTCCGGCTTTCGCTGTGCCCAAGGGTTCTAGGCGATGCAACCGGGCCTTTTTGGCAAACTGCCCGCGCATGGGGATTTCATCAACCGCGGCCTGCCCGCTCCGTTGCGCAAGTCGCTGGATCATTGGATTACCAGACATATCGGCCAACAGCCACTGCCGGCGGGCGGTCTGCGAGTACGGCTAACCCTCGGGGGAGCCCCATACTTTGCCGTCATCATGGCAAGCCGCGACAAGCATAGACGTGGCTTTCCGATAGTTGCTGTGGCTTCGGATCAAGGACAAGAGCTGTCTGTTGTGGATCACTGGTGCGACCTGTCGGCAGAGATGTTGAGCGAAGCGATCAGCGATAGAACCGAGGCCGACACCTTGGTGCAGGCCCTGCCTTCCCTACCAAACGGCACCAAAGGCGAACCACAGAGTGCCGATATTCTATGGCAGCAAGGACGCGCGCCACAGCCACTGGCCTCAGCGATAGCAGCGCTCAATTCTGATTGATCTTACTCCCCTTCAAGGTGATTTCGCCGCCCGCTTTCACATTGAACTTGCCTGACGCATCAAAGCTGATGTCTTTGCCCTCGAGCGTGATTGTGCCATCTTTCTTGAGGGTCATCACAGCTGACCCACATTTCAGCACGATACTGTCTGCCGCCTCCAGCAGCATCGCTTTGCCTGCCTTTACCCAGACGTCTTCGGCAACGTCGTGGGTTTGGCCTTTGCCAACCGTGACGAGCCGGCCGCCGCCACTCGTCCAGCTTTGATCGCCGCCAAGGTTGATCGTTTCATTCCCGCTGACATTCTCTGTTCTGTCACCACCGATCGTCTGGCTTTCATTGCTAGCGACAGTCCAGGAATTGTTCGCCCCGATGGTATGACTTTGATCCGCACCGACCGTGACGGTCCGCGCGGCACCAACGGCCTGTGATTGCGCGGCCCCCACCACGCGACTTTCGGCACCACCGACATTGTCGCTGCGTGCGACTGTGACCGTGATCGACTGGTTTGCCCCCACAGTCTGCGTATGATTGGCGCCGATGCTTTCTGAGCTGTTTGCTCCGATATCAATCGTCTCATCTGCACCGACACTCAGCGACCGGTTACTGCCGACACTTTCGGTGTCGTTGCTGCCGATCGTGACGGTACGGTCGACCCCGATATCAGTCGTCTTGTTGTTGCCCACGTCCTCTGCGCGATCGACACCAATGGATTGGGTGGCATTGTTATCGACGCGTTCGGAAAAATCGTGCTGGATCAAACGGGTTTCATCATTCTTGACGAGCTCATTGTGATCCTTTTGTGCCTGAAAATAGACCTCTTCAGATCCCGCCTTGTCCTCAAACCGCAGTTCGTTGAAACCACCCCCACCAAGCGAGCTATCAGATTTCCAGCCAGACTGCGTGGCATTGCCCGGCAGGCCATAGGGCGGCATTTGGGCGGCGTTATAAACCCTGCCTGTGATGATCGGTTGGTCTGGATCGCCCTCAAGGAAATCGACAATGACTTCCTGTCCGATACGGGGGATCTGGATAAACCCATACCCCGATCCGGCCCAGACTGAACTCACCCGCACAAAGCATGATGAATTTTCGTCGCTGGCACCCAGCCGATCCCAATGGAACTGCACCTTCACCCGGGCATATTCGTCGGTGAATATCTCTTCTCCGGCAGGCCCCACCACCACTGCAGTCTGTGGGCCGCGCATCACAGGTTTGGGAGTGCGTCGTGGCGGGCGGTATTCCTCGATTGTCGGGGTCAGCGAGAGTCGTATCTGAAAACCTTCATCAACTTCGCTTTCATGGGCACTGTATTGCCCGTCCCAAAGTTCATAGTCGGTACGCAAGATAGCGTATTCGGCATTCTCCGCCTCGCGCCAGAAACCCGTCAGCTTAAACAAATGACCACTGTGTATACCGCGCACCGTAGCTTGCGCCGAGGCACGAGCAAAAGGTGACTTTAGCGCCTGCATCCGCACCAAAGCCAACGCGTCACCGCGATCAAGTGCCGTATATGTGCCGGGATAATGATAGTCTTCCAAATCACCCAGATCATGCTCACCGGCGTTCACCGATTTTCCCATCAAATCAGCGGCCGGTTTGGTGAAATCGTAATCAGTGTGGGTGAATTCACCCGTGGTGACCTGCGCATCCCACGTCCACTGCGTGATGAAATTGCGATTGTCATAGGAGGGTCGCAGATCGGGCGCAAAGGCGATTTCTTCCTGACCCGAAGCAGGTTCCAAGGCGCTAAGCGTATCAACGAGGATCAGCGTATGCGCCCCGTCATCAAATTCAAAAAATGTGAATATCCCCTCATGCTCCATCCAGCGCATCAGAAAATCGAGGTCACTTTCGCCGTACTGCACGCAATATGGGATCGGATCATAGGTGCCCTGCAGGCGGTTTTCGAACTTCGCGGCGGAATAGGCGCCAAAGACCTCTTCGATTATTTCGACAATCGAAAGGTTCTGGAAAATGCGATTGTCGGTCGACTTCGACAAAAACCAAAGCCATGGACGCAATTGTGCGCGGTAACCGGCCCATTTGCCGGAAACTTCCGTCATACTTAACCGATCGACCAACCCATGTAGAAAAACCGGTTCTGCGTCTTCGTGACCGATGCGCAGGGTGATCCCCTGACCCAACAAGTCTGCGGCAGCAATATCGATATCTTCGCTGACCAAATCGACGTTGAAGACAAAGCAACCACCAATTTCGTCATAGCCGCTCATGCGTGAAAACAGCAAAGCGTCGGCGCCAAGCGGCGTGGTCACGGTAAATTCGCGTCCTTTAGACATCTGTTAGATCGCTTTCTCCAAATCATCGCCAAGACGGCTGAAATTGCTGTGATACAGCGCCAGCATAGCGCAAATTGGTGCCCACGTCAGTGATCCTTTACAATTGCGCCGGACATTGCAGGGATCGCATCAACGGGCGGACCGATACGGGGTTGATCGCATCGACAAAACTTAGCTCCACAAACAGCCTGCCACTGTCATCGCGCATATCGACCAAGAACCGCTGGCCATCATCGCGAGGGCGCAGACGCAGGTCGTTCAACAACTGCAAGAACCCCCAGAGCCCGGGGCGCGTCAGCCCTTGGCTGGGAGCCGCGCCCGAAAACTGCAAAGCAATGCCTTGTTCCGCGGCAGGCCCTGGCCACGCTAGTGCTATCGGCGCTGCACTGGCAAGTACCGGCGCCTCGATTCCGCCAAGTGATAGCGTCGCCTGTCCCCTCTCAGCGAGTGCGGCAACAGTGAAATCAACACCCAAACTGCCAGCCCCGAACAGCCCTGCATGAACGGTCATGGCCTGTTCGAGAAAGCTGGCACTTTCGGGAGAGAGCCCTGCAAAGCGCGCTTCGGTTTTCCAGCGCCATGGCCGTGTTTCCATTTCAAGATTGGGGGCGCCAAACTGACGAAAGAACAAGGGAATTGCGCCCGTCGGTCCCAGCATCTGCGTCACCGCTGCGGCCGTCACCGGTGGGCCGTCTCCGAAAGGGAACCGCCCGGTCAGCGATTGCTCGCATTGGACATGCACCTTCACCCATGCACGTGCGAGGGGGTTGTCGGTTGCATTGCCGCCGCTGATCTGGGCCAGTGTGTCTTCAACCAAAAGGGCCACGACACGCGGTGCAGCGCGCAGCGATTGGATTGATTGCGCGCGGGTCGCGACACTCATGATAGCGTTATTGCCCCTTGCCTGATCAAGGTCACGGGTGCTGAGAGCCACATTCACGCTGGCAAAAAGGGCTGCGATCTCATCCATTCGGCCCTGCTCGACGTATTGGATCATCGGACCAAAGGCACGCGCCACTTCTTGCTGAAGGGGGCGTGGGCGCCCCCGATCCTGTCCACCGACCTGCGACCAGACCTCCTCTAAAAGAGCAGGCAAGGGTGAGCGCGATTGCGCCAGTGTCCCCGAGACGATAATTGCAGTTTCCGGCTGATCAAACGGAATGACACGTAGATCAGCGAGCCAGTCTTGCCAGACCGCAACCGTCTCGCGTTGTTGACGCGCCATCACCAGATCGGGGGTATCGTTTTGTCTTGGTAAGTCTTGTCCGAAAAGCGGCGTTGCCAAATCGCGGGTCTTTTGCACTGCGACTCCGGCTGCAACATCCCGCGCAACGGTCCAACCCTCATTGGTATACAGGCCCGGCACCTGCAACGGTGCACCCGAGCGGCGCAGCGCCACCTGCGCCAGTCGTGGTACCGCGACCTGTGCATCCCACGGGTCAAGTCCCGCAATCTCTGGCGCACGCAGCATTTCCAGCCAAGCGCGATCTGCCTCATCGGTCTCGGCTGCGAATTCACGCGCCTGCGCCATGACCAGCGGATCGGGTGGCGGCAAGTCGGTCATCGGGCCGGGAATCAGAGCCACATGGGTGGCAAAGCCTTGCAAGCCGAATGCCTCTTCGCGTGCGGCCACCCAGCCGGCCAAAAAGTCGGGTTCCCACGCGGTGAGTCCCGTCAGAATGCCATGCGCGCGGACAGTGTCATAAAGCGCCAACCCCTGCCCTTCGGTTGCCAGCGCCAGATCAATCGCTTCGCTCAGCAAAGGCGATGCTGTTCGGCTGACAGTGCGCTGATAGCGGGCCTGCGCCTGACCGACTGCATCGGCAAACGGCAATGTGATAATGCCGCGCAATGGGGCATTATCGACTGCATCACGTACATGGATCAGATCGTCAGACAACGTATTCAACGCGCCTACGACCTGATCGCTTTGCCCGCTGCTTTGCGCCATCAACTCTTGCTCAAAGAGTGCATAGGCATCGAATGCCTGCCGGTGAAACCGCGCTTCCAGATATGCCACATATGATGCCAGACCCACGATCAGCAACGCGACAACGGCGACCAAAGCGCCGACCCCGCGCACGCCTTTGGGCCTGCGACCGAATGCCCGCGCGTCCGATAAAGGCCGCAAACTCTCATCCAGAAAATCAGCCAAGTCCGCAAAGTCTGCACCTTGCGCCTTGGCAATGTCGGCAAAACCGACAACGTCTTGCTTGCTGATATCGCGACCGTCAAAGAGACTTTGCCGTGCCAGACCCGACCACGCCTTAAGGTCAATATCGCGCTGTGTCCGCACAATCTGATCTGCCAGCGTGGCGAGCGCCAATCGTGCAGGCCGCACCTGAACCGCTGGCGCACCTTGCGCCTCACAGCGTTGTGCAAAGCGGCGCAGGCGTACGGCCAACTCATCCGCCAGACGACGAAGATCAGCGGTCTCTTGTGGGCCAATGTGTTTCAGAAAATCCCTGAGATCTGTCGCGCAGTCGCGAAAGACATTCTTTTCGCCACGCCTTGTCATCAAATCTGGCCTGATGCCGACCAAGCGCGGAGCGTTTCGACCCCGACCTCAAAATGCATCGAATCCTCGCGCGAATATGTGGCCCCCCAAAACCAGCCTTCTTCGTTGAAAAGCTCGGCGATAATGAGCAGACCAAATTGCGTGCTACCGTCTCCGAACCCGTCCAAGCGGCCTTCAAGCTTGAGATCAATCGCGGTGCCCCAACTATGGTTCGAAATGGAGGAACTTGACCCCCGGATCAACCGAACACAAAGCGCCCCCGCGGTCCCGATAGAGGCATAGATGTCCGGCTCGGTTTCTTGCAAGCGGCCCATGATACGTTCCAGCGAGTCGAGCGCAGGCTTTATCATTGTCACCCGGATCGGCCCGATTTGCCTGGTTTCCAACAAGGCGTGCAAGTCAGGATTGGTGACACTTTGGCAAGAGGTGCCATATTGCGCGCGCGGCTGGCCCAGAACCTCAAGCATGACGCGATTGCCGGGTTGCGTGACACCATTGTTGAATCGGTTGCGCGCCAGCGTCATCTCTTCGGTCATCTCAACGGTGTCATCATGGTCAGCAAGGGGATCGACCGCATCAAGGCTACTGGGGCCGATAGCAGGTGATGAAGGCGCTGTGGGTGCGGATTCCAGTGCCGCACGCAAAGCTGCGATCTCGTCTTGGGCTCGCAGCAAGGCAGCTTCGGCAGCGGCCTGATCAGCGCGTGCCGCCCGCAATTCCACCTCGACCCGGTTCAACCGGACAAGGGCACCGCCGTCCTCGACCTGCAATAATGCTGTCACGACGGCAAAAATGACGCCGCCCAGCACCAACCCTATGGCAACAATCAAAGGTCCGACAAATCCGGCACCGCGCATCGTTTCAATCCTCCGTTGCGGCGATGACAATGACGGAAACATTGTCAGGTGCGCCCGCATCCAGCGCCGCACGCACGAGTGCGGCAGCCGCCACCTTAGGATCACTGTGGGCGGCCATTGTACCGGCAATTGCGGTGTCCGAGACGCAGGTGGTCAGGCCATCGCTGCACAACATGATCCGGTCATCTGCACGCAGCGGCAACGTGGCAAAATCAACAGTAATTTCAGGCTCCACTCCAACGGCCCGCGTTATCACATGGCGATCAGGATGCGTGCGTGCATCGGTTTCGCTGATCAACCCTTCGTCAATCAATTCTTGCACGCGGGAATGGTCATGAGAGAGCTGACGCAACACATTTGCCCGCCACAGGTAAATGCGGCTATCTCCGACCCACGCCAGATAGCAAACACCGTCCTGAAAAAAGGCCGCCACCAGCGTGGCACCCATTGTGCCACCGTCCTGCGCGGCGATGGCATAGATATCCATGTTGATCTGCTGAACTTGCGCGGCCAACATGACCTCAGGCTCTGCACCGTCATCCAGCATTGCCAGACCATCTACCACCATCGCAGCGGCGATATCGCCATGCCCATATCCACCCATACCATCTGCAACCACCCAAAGTTGGCCCGAAGGGTCAAGCAAGATCGCATCCTCATTGCGTTCGCGCAATTGACCCGCGTGCGTGTAGCCCGCGCCAATTAACCGAAGCGGAGACGGAAAAGTAACAAAGGTCATCGCACTGTGGCCAGTATGCACAAGAGAGCGCCAAGACCGCGTTGGAAAATATAGTCCATTGTCAAATGACCACGCATGGCAAGCGTTGCAATAAAAGGCAGGTTATCGTAATAAGATACCATATCCTAATACTTTTCCTTTGGGGAATGTTATGCAAAAACTTTCTTACTTCACAGCAATACTCCTGATCACAACAACGATGCCTGGCCATGCACAAGAGCTTAACGAAAGCGAAATCTTGTCCCTGTTTCAAGCACAGCGCACAGCTTTCACTGAGCTACGCGAAGGAGGAACGGTCAAAACGCGCGGGCTGACGCTCGTCACGGTTGACGATGTCGAACCTCCCAGCATGACTGAGATCGAAACACCAGACAGCCCAACCATTGGGGCGGAACTTGCCCCGCTAAGTCCAGTGACTGATACTGTTGTGGCACAAACGGCACCGCTCTCTCCGCTGGTGCCAGAGAATGAAACAGCTGTCACATTCGGCAGGCTCGACCCGGATTTGCAGGTCAATCTGTTCGTAAAGTTCGAATTTGATTCAGCCTCAATCGAGGATGATCAGAAGCCGACGCTGGACCGTATGTGCACAGTCATGCGTGACAGTGATATTGGCGTGTTCCAGATCGTTGGCCACACCGACACCTCGGGGTCTGACGAATACAACGAACAACTGTCGCGATTGCGCGCAGAGGAAGTCGCGCGTTATCTGGTTGGCAGCTGCGATATCGCGGCAAATCGGCTGAGTACTCTTGGACTAGGTGAGCGGTTTCCAATCAATGAAGCTAACCCACGCGCCGATGAGAATCGTCGGGTCGAATTCCAAGCGCTTAGCTAAAGCGCACGCAACGGAGACCGAAGGGGCAAAAACCGGTTGCATCTCGATGTGTCCACATTGCCTCTGCGGGGTCCGTACGGTCGATTTTCGAATGCCTTATGGACTGGAGTTTTTTGATTTGGATATAGTCACATGAGACGAATTGCAGCAAAATTGGCTCAGCGAGTTCTCAGTTCTTCGGGCTCACTGGTCGCGTCATTTTTGGTGGCCGGACTGGCCGCTGCACCTGCGGTGGCACAAGGGGCAGAAAGCAGCGCATCACCAGACAACAAATTTGTGACTCTGCTCGGAATTCATTCTGCAACGGTCGCCCCGCGTGGAGTTGTCTTTGGTGGAGCGTCCCGCTCATTCAACCTTGATGGTGAAGATGCCGAGGAGGACACAGGGGCTATACTTGGTTTCGGCCTCGGAGACGCCAATAACGGGCTTGGTCTGCAATTCACCGTGACTGCCAATTCTGAAACCGACACATTCGACAGCTTTGGATATCTTGGCGTAAAGACTGCGACGCGGCTGCAATCGGCCACTGCGCCCACATATGTTGGTCTGGCGATTGATCGCATCGGCGGATGGGGCGAAGCCGAAGATGTAGAAGAAGCAGCCTCAATCATGGTGACCCGCTTTAGCAGTATTCAGGCCGGAGGCGACAAGTACCCTGTCATCATGACGTTGGGTGCAGGAACCCATGCCAGCGATTTGACGACCGAACCGGGGGTTTTCTTTGGTGCGGGTATGGGGCTGTCGCGCAATCTGGGCGTCAGCGCGGCGTGGAACGGCGAATGGGTTGAACTGGGAACCGGGTTCAAAGTTGATGCAGTAGAAAACCTGACCGTCACATTGGCGGTCGCAGATGCCTTGAATGAGGCTGAGCGACAGCAATTTTCAATTGGGTTGAGTTGGTTCTTTGATGCTGGAAGTTGGAGATAAGACATTGACGAAGAATGCTTTCAGGATCGTTCTATCTGCCGCAATATCATTTTCAGGCGTTGCCTATGCAGGGGACCCACAAATACCTCGTGTCCCAATCTTTGTCCCACCTCCGGTTGGTGTCGATGTCCCTGTTTTTCCACCCTCAGGCTCTGTGACCAGCGTTGGCGCGAACACCGAAACAACAGAACTGCTCAGCCTTGAACTTCAATCGGCGCAGGAATTTTGCCGCCGCGCGCCTAGCGCTGAATATACAATCGATTGCTTGGGCGATGCGTTGGAGCAGATCGCACGGGATATGCCAAAGACCGGTGATTACGCCGAAGCGCAGCAGGCGATCGCGCAGGCAGCACGTAAATTGCGCGCTCTGGCGCGTGAGAACGCGAGCACCGATCTGCCCACTGGCGTCATCCGTAGTACAGGTGCTGATGGTCGACGGTCCAACAGTGCGCTGACGCCGGTACGCACCGATACACTCGCGCAAACCACCGCCGCCGCTGTCGCGATCATTGAAGAGGCCGAGACAATCCTGTTGCGCTCTGCCGCCAATTCTGCAGTCCGGCGTGTGCACTATGAACAGATTGCGGAAGTCGTCGGATCAAACAAGGTACTGCTACGCTCACTTTGAATCGGCAATGCCAGCCCCGACAGTCGCGACACTTTCAATCGGCGCTATACTCATAAAACGTCGACATGATTCCCGATAGGATGTTTGAAATGCGCCAAGTTGTTCTGTGCTTCTTTTTGTTCATGGCACAAATCGGCCACGCCAGCGAACGGGTCGCCCTCGTCATCGGGATGGCGGAATACGAAACTGTTGTGACACTTGATAACACCTTGAACGATGCCATCGGCGTGTCGGAAAAGCTGGCCGAGATTGGGTTTGAAGTCACAACGCTTCTTGATGCCTCTGGCGCAGAATTTCGTACAGGCGTTGACGCTTTTTCGGTGCGCGCCGAAACCGCCGATCTTGCGCTGATCTATTTTGCGGGGCACGGCGTTGAGGTACAGGGCGAAAACTTTCTGATCCCGATAGATGCAAATGTCAGTTCAAACCGTGATGTGCAGCGCCAGGCCCTATCACTTGATTATCTGCTGGAGGCAGTAGATGGCGCTCGCAAAATGCGGATCGTCATCCTTGATTCCTGCCGCGACGACCCCTTTGGTGACGGGCTTGAGGCGGTCGTTGCAATAGACAACGGCACTTCGCTCGAACAGACGCGCAGCGCGGTGCGCGGCGGGCTTGCCCCTCCGGCGCCAGACCGCGGTACTTTGGTCGCATTCGCAGCACGCGACGGCGAAGTGGCATTGGACGGGGCGGGCGAGAACAGCCCCTTTGCATCTGCTCTGATCAACAACCTAGGCCAGCCGCAGCTGGAAATCAGCCTGATGTTCCGGCAAATTCGCGACGAGGTTCTGGCTGCAACCCAGAACCAGCAAGAGCCACATACCTATGGATCGCTACCTGGCAGGCCATTCTATATCGCTGGACCGAGCGATAGCGAAAGCCTGGTGACCAATGCCGATCTGCGCATCGCCTGGGCCGATATTCGCCCTGATCAGGAAACCAAGCTGGCCGCTCTTGCAGACGCAGGCGATACGCGGTCGATGGTTGGCCTCGCGTATATACGGCTGAATGCGCAGGATTATCGCTATGACCCACAACAGGCTGCGATGTTGTTATCAAAGGCAGCCGATGCGCAGTCAGCCGAAGCACAATTTGAGCTTGCCCAACTCTACGAGATTGGGCTGGGGGTCGAACAAGACATTGAAAAGGCGGTAGCGCTTTACCGATCCTCCGCCGAGGCAGACTTTCCTGATGCGCTGAATGACTTGGGTTTCTTGTATTTCCAAGGCGGCCTTGGGATCCCGCAGGATGCCGACCGTGCGCTTGCGCTTTTCGAACGCGCCGCCAATTTGCGCCACCCGCAAGCGATGTTCAACTTTGCCGCACTGATCGATGATGGATTGGTCACCGGCAAGGGCAGCGACGATGCCGCAGGGTATCTCTATCAAGCCTTGCGATCAGGGTCCGCGCAGGTGTTCGAATTGCTGCGCGACCGACCCACCATGTTCAAACTGGAAACCCGCAAAGCGCTCCAGTCCATCTTGGCCGAAAATACCTTCTATTCCGGCGTCATCGATGGTGATTTCGGCCCCAGTACGCAACGGGGAATCCGTGTCGCCTACGGGCTAAGTGAATGAGTTGGTGAAGCCGCTGAAACGCCGTGCCGTCTTAACGGGCCTCGCCAGCGGGGCGGCTCTTCATCTTCCGCTGCCCGGTCTGTTACACGCGCAAATGAACGACACCACCGATTTGATCTGGCAGTCTGATGCAGCACGCGTCGCCGACACCAGCGCTTACAACCGCAGCACGGCCAAAATCCCGGCACATCGCGCCCTATGCATGACCGAAGCCGGCGTTGCGCAAGCTTTGCGTTGGGCGCGCGAGACCGACACGCCTTTCACCGTGCAAAGTGGCGGTCATTGTTTTGCGGGCCTTTCGCAAAGTGACCAACTGGTTATTGATCTACGCCATCTTGAGCAAGTCGCCATGACCAGCGCGACGACGCTCGATGCAAAACCGGGCGCCACGCTGGGCGACGTAAATCTGGCCACGGCACCGACGGCACAGGCGTTACCTGCGGGGTACTGCCAGAATGTCGGCATTGGCGGGCATATCGGTGGTGGCGGACTAGGTGTGCTTTCACGACAATTCGGGTTGGCCTGCGATCACCTGATCGCAGCGCGTGTTCTTTTGGCAGATGGGCAGTTTGTGACAGCCAGTGCTGAAGAAAACCCAGACCTGTTCTGGGCCTTGCGCGGCGGCGGGTCTGGCAGTTTCGGCATTGTGACCAACTTTACCTTTCGGCTCCAGCATGTGCCGACTGCCACTTTCGCCGAGAGCGTTTGGATCCTAGACCATACCCGCGCTGGCCAATTCCTATCTGACTGGCAAAGCCTTAATCAAACGCTGAACGCTGGGATCAGCTGCTATCTATACCTCAAGAATCACAGCCCGGGGCGGGCACATATCCGGGTGCGTCTGGTCGCAACTTCGTCAGAGGATGCCACAAATGATTCCATCGCTGGGCTGCACGCCCTCGCCCCCAGCCTGACAGAGCCTTACGTCTTGCAAGGTTCTTTTGACACTATCGCTGAACAAGTCTGGCCTCGCTCCCACAATCCAAAGGCAAGGTCGCGGATCGCCTCGAACTATCTAGGCGATGCTGCGGCTCCCGAGGACTGGGCGCATGTCTTGGAGCACTTTGAGGATCACGCATCCTATCAACCCTCTATGGTGGTTGAGGTTTTGGGTGGTGCTATCGATGATGTCCCACCAGCAGAAACAGCCTATTTTCATCGGCGCGGCCCAAAGTTTCTAGTGCAGATGCAGGTTTCCGACCTGCCCAACAACAACATGGCGGCAACTGAGGTAGCACTGCGCAGCCTGCAAGCTGCGCTCGCTCCCGCAACGATGCCAGGCGCCTATATCAACTACCCCGACGTTGGTCTGTCGAATTGGGCCACGCAGTATTGGGGTACCAATCTCGCACGGCTGCGCCGCACCAAGAAGTCATATGACCCTGAAAACGTATTTCTGCACGCCCTGTCGATCAAGCCTTAACCATGGATTGCCTCATCACATTGGCCGATCCAATAAGATTGTAAGTCGCTGTCACAATAGACCAGCTGGCACGGTCAGACAAAACCCGCTTGAGGCGGGTGGGACACCAATCTTGCCTCTTTGGATGACAAAACGCTCACCATTTTGCTACTTCAAGACGTCACCTGAAATCATCCGCCTCACTGTGATGCTGTACGTTCGATTTCCGCTTTCGCTGCGGAATGTCGAAGATCTCCTTCATGAGCGTGGTATCGAAATCAGTCACGAAACGGTGCGGTTTGCGACTTGCTAACGTACGCTCCATTCTTAGCCAACATGAGCTTTGCGGGATAAAGCTGCCGCTCTGAGGATTACTGTCGTCAAGTTTGAACTGTTCACTTAATCAGGGCGCCGGTTCGCCAATCCGTGTGCAAGGCTGGACCAACACTAGCCAGCTCAATATTTCATGATATCGTTCGTAAATCTTTGAACCGAAGGAATTTCATTATGCGTACTCTATCGATCTTCTTCGCAACAATAATTGCGGCCAACCCCGCGTTGGCAGTCGACGATTGCCTGATAGGCACATGGGAGGCGGACCTTGGCGCGCTATCCCAAATCATGGGTAGGCAGATGAACGGCACCGCCACACCTGTTGGCGGCACTGTGTTGATGACCATCACACCGGATAATATGGCGAATATGGTGATTGAAGATCTTGTCTTGAATGTTGTCGTGCAAGATGTGCCTCCGATGGATGTCAGTGTCAGTGGGGTCAGCAACGGGGTTTTTGCAGGTGAGGAAGGCAGCTGGTCTATTGCGATAGCAACTTACAATCTTGTCGGGTCGGCCAATGTGATGGGGCAATCCATGACGATCCCTTTTGATTCCTCCACAGGTATGTTGGGCGGCGGTGCTGGCAGCTACACTTGCGATGGCAGCACTCTGTCATTCATATCTGACAGCCCTGATGAACGTATTCCGCCCCGTTGGTCGCGCGCTGGATAGGAACAATCGCGTGCGCGGTTAGGAGACGAACTTGGTTGGCACGGCAGGTCTTGTCAGAACAAATTGGGTGGCACTGTCAGACAAAACCCGCTTGAGGCGGGCGGGACACCGCCCTAGCCTCTTTGGATGACAAAACGCTCTCCCTTTCGCTACTTCAAAACGTCACCTGAAATCATCCGCCTGGCCGTGATGCTTTACGTCCGTTTTCCGCTTTCGCTGCGGAATGTCGAAGATCTCCTTCATGAGCGTGGGATCGAAATCAGTCATGAAACGGTGCGGTTTTGGTGGAACCGATTTGGCCCGATGTTTGCGTCTGAGATCAAGCGAAACCGGATCAGCCGGATGCGATCCTATTCAAATTGGCAATGGCACCTGGACGAGGTTTTCGTGAAGATCAACGGCGAGACGCATTACCTGTGGCGTGCCGTGGATCACGAAGGTGAGGTGTTGGAAAGCTATGTCACAAAGCGCCGTGATCGCAAGGCAGCATTGAAATTCCTCAGAAATTCCATGAAGCATTATGGCCAACCGCAGATTGTTGTGACCGATAAACTGCGGTCCTATGGCGCTGCCATGAAGGTCATTGGCAACGCCGATCGACAGCAAACAGGCCGCTGGCTCAACAATCGGGCAGAGAATTCACATCTGCCGTTTCGACGACGAGAACGGGCGATGCTCCGTTTCAGGCAAATGCGATGTCTGCAGAAATTCGCATCCGTCCATTCTTCCGTCCACAACCATTTCAACCAGGAACGCCACCTCTACTCACGCGACAATTTCAAACTCAACCGAACCGCCGCACTCTCTGAGTGGCGTCAGCTTTGTTCCGCATAAGTTCACGCATTCTGGGGCAAACTGAGACTGGTTCGAATTGGTCTGACAGCAGCTTTGGGTAGAGGTTTGACCTGTTGTCCTGCCTAATGATCACTTCCAGCCACTGTATTAGGCATCTCAACCACCGGCCCAGGCCGCATCATCATCAAAACCGATACACACCCAAGCTGAATGTCATGGTACTGCTCAGCCAGACCTTGGAGCGCGCACGTTCGCTGTTAACACTGATACACAGGACAAAGTAGCGGGGCAGACCAGACAACCGAAAGCAGCCAACATATCTAAGTAATCGGCCCCAAGCGGTGCGAAGCGAACACCTGCAATTTGTAGGTCTGAAATCAGGCGTCATATGTAATACTAGACCCCTCCCCTTCGTCGCCTGGCTCTTACAGCGGAATATCGACGGGTCACGTCATGAACGGGTGGTCTGGAATGGCAAAGGGCAGCTACCAAAATGGCGCTGCCCCTGTTGTTTCACTGTTTTCCGATGACGCTTTATTCAACTTATTCGCCAGTCAACCCTTCACTTACTGTGCGGGTCTCAGCAGGGGTCTCATCGTCATCTTGATTGACAGCTGCCGCAATCAACAGAGCGGCAAGTACACCGAGAACGATGTATGTTGGGCTGATAGAAGAAGCTGCTGGCGCTGGTGCGGCCTCTACGACAGGTGTCTCCATAATCTCAGGAGAGAGGCCGCCAGCAAATGCCGAAGTGGAAAGTACTGCAATTGATGCTGCAGCTGCGATAGTGGTCGTAAGACGCATAATGATTATTCCTGGTTTGGGTCTTTGTATATTTGGTGACGCCCCGTGCAAAAACGTCATCAAGATGATTAGCACATCATGCTTTGTCAGCACTACGTCAATCGCCCTGCGGACATGCTCCCTATCATACCGCAGGTTTGTTGCACTGAAACCATTGCAGAGGGTTGTGGCTACAAAAAGGGCCGCCGACACATCGGCATATCTCTGCACGAAACCAATCGACCCAAAAAAAACACATTCCAAAGCCAAAAATAACACATTCCAAAGCGTGAATGTATTTGTATTCGTTTGGCAGCACTGTTGCTGCAAACTGTTGAACATTCACTTACAGGACAAACCATGAAGACATTGACCAAGACCATTGCTGCCGCCACATTTGTTTGCGCTCTCGCGCCGATGGCCTATGCCGCAACTGAACTGACTGACGAGGCATTGGATGCAATTCTCATCGCTCTGGATGATGAGTACAAAGCAGAAGCCCTCTATGCAGATTTAATTGAAACATTCGGAACGAACACCGCCTTTTCAAACATTGCCGGCGCCGAAACAACACATGCCGACGCTTTGGTAAACCTGCTTGAAAAATATGAGCAAGAGGTTCCCGAAAACACATATCTCACAGCCGCGGTGCCGCCACAGCCGCTTCCTACTACACTGGAAGAGGCATATGCGGCCGGCGTCATTGGCGAAATCAACAATATCGCCCTTTACGAAGAAGAACTCCTCCCGGCGGTTGCGGAATTCCCTGACATCACGCGGGTCTTCAACAACCTGCTGAGCGCGTCTGCGACAAAGCACCTGCCGACCTTTGCAGCCTGCGCAAGCGGGGATTGCTCTGACCGCAGCAGCCTCACGCCTGAGGTGGCAGCAATCGTGGGTATGAGCCACGACACAGTCACCAACCAAAGTCAGGGCCGTCAGGCGAATGGCACCCGCGTCTCTGGTCGCGGTGAAGACAGACAATCTGGCGGCAGGCAGGCTGGGAACGGTCGGAACAGCGGTAATGGAAGCCAAGGTCATGGCGGCGGGAACAGAGGCCAAGGCGGCGGAAACGGCGGCCATGGGAAAGGTGCAAAAGGCTAGCAATGCCATAGCGTCGGGTACGCTGCTCGATAGGACGTAACAGGTTGTCGAGACTGCCCAGCGCCCGCGCCTTTTCATGAAGGTTGCGGGTGTTGGTCTATCCAACAGTCCGAGTTGTTGTGGGGCGTTAGCAACTGGGATGCTCTTAGCGTTGAAATTGACAGAGTCTTGATCAGTTACGCTGGTGCTCTAAAATCGGTGGATGAACGGCCTCGGACAAAGAAGTAAACGACCATTAATCTGTAATACTATGAGCGGGGTGAACATCGATGAGGTGACACAAAATCACCCGAAGGGTTACATTGCGACAGGACGAGTCTAGTAAGATATTGAATTATTGTTATAAAGCCTGAGGATCAAACGAGCCTTAGTCATCCCCCAGTCCGCCATTATACAAACCTATCCCTTTGATTTGCATAGTATGAGCGGTAAAGATCCGCATATAGCCCCCATTTGTGTCGCCCACATTGCTTCGAACTAAATGCTCAGGATTAGAGAATTTCTGAAGCGTCACATCACTTCAATCTTCGCGTCACAAATGAACCCTGCAGCGGAAAACCGGCAAAGCTGACCGTTGTTCGGATTGCGGCAAACGTCTGGTTCGGGCCCACATTGCATGATGCGGCACCCGGCACAAATGTCAGCTCTGAAGTTTCTATAATATTTTCACACAAGCAATTTCCCGGTGTCCGAATGCGACGATGGAAGTGCCATCAACCGAAATCCTGACGGCGCATGTGGTTCAGACATTAATTCGGGGTTTACCAATCAATATCTCACCGGACCCTTCAAGTTTGGTGGATCACCACTACGTGTTGCCTATACCAAAGACAGCAAAGGCTTTGTGGCCCATCTTTGGTCTTTCTGATCGCGTCGCAATCAAATTGCGCGCGCTCCATCCACACGAACAAGAATACAAGGAACGACAGATGAAAATTCTGATGGTAATCACGTCGCACGATAAACTGGGCGATACAGGCAAAAAGACAGGTTTTTGGTTGGAGGAATTCGCCGCACCTTACTACATCCTCAAGGACGCAGGTGCAGAGATTACTTTGGCGTCGCCAAAGGGCGGACAGCCGCCACTTGATCCAAACAGCGATACCGCCGACGCGCAGACCGCAGCGACCGAACGCTTTAAGGGTGATGTCGACGCGCAGAAACACCTGTCCGAAACACATGTCTTGTCGACCATTAACGACGCCGACTACGACGCGATCTTCTACCCGGGTGGTCATGGTCCTCTGTGGGATTTGGCCGAGGATAAAGACAGCATTGCATTGCTTGAGGCATTCGCGAAAAGTGATCGCCCCATCGGGGCCGTTTGTCATGCGCCAGCAATCTTTAAGCACCCAAAACGCAGTGACGGCGCGCCACTGGTCTCAGGCAAAACCGTGACTGGATTCTCCAACACTGAGGAAGATGCCGTTGGGCTTACCGATGTGGTTCCGCTCCTCGTGGAAGATATGTTGAAAGCCAATGGTGGAACTTATGAAAAGGGCGCGGACTGGGCATCATTTGTCGTTGTTGACGGCAAATTGGTCACCGGCCAGAACCCTGCTTCTTCCGAAGAAGCGGCAAAGAAGCTTTTGACCCTCGTCTAATGTGTCAATTCGCGGGGGTGCGCGTTGTGCCCCCGCAAAGGCCTAATTGGGCTCCGCCCCGACTGGGATCAGAATGACATCCCCCAAGGAGTCTTCGTCGGCACTACCGTTCATGCGGCGCGCAGCGAACGACAGCTTCGCGCTCAAACCGATAATTTCAAAAAGACCCCGCGCATGCCGGGTTTCTCGGTTTTGAAAAGGTGTCTCAGTCCTGTTTTCATCTTCTTGAATTTCGAACGCGAAAGGACCTGACATAGATCAGGGCGCAGCAACGCAAACTGTGCGACCCTTCGCGATAGCTAATTTGCAGGAGAATTATCATGAAGTTCGATTTCAACGACAAAACGGCCATCGTGACCGGTGCGGCGTCAGGCATCGGTGCCGCAATAGCGCGCGATCTGGCACGCTTCGGGGCCAAGGTTGTCTTAGCGGACATGGACGAAGCGGGAATGTCTACCGTGGCTGACGAGATCAAGGCCTCCGGCGGCATAGCCTTCATGCAAAAGACTGACACAAGCGTCGCCGCTGATGTGGAGGCCCTTGTGGCTTTTGCCGTAGCGCAGACGGGTGGACTGCATCTGCTTGTCAACAACGCTGGCATTGGTGGCCCGGCAAACCAGGTTGGCGAATATCCTTTGGATGGATGGCAACATGTCATCGATGTGAACCTGACCGGTGTGTTTTATGGCATGCGCTTTGGCCTTCCCGAAATGGTCAAGGCGGGCGGCGGTGCGATCGTCAATATGGCGTCTATCCTGGGCTCGGTCGGTTTTGCGACGGCCGGGGCTTATGTTGCTGCAAAACATGGCGTTGTTGGCTTAACGAAAGTCGCAGCGATCGAATACGCCAAGGCCGGGGTTCGGGTGAACGCGGTCGGTCCGGGGTTTATCGCAACGCCGCTGCTGGAAAAGAACCTTGACGAAGCGGCACTCGATGGCATTGCCGCGCTTCATCCGATCGGACGTCTTGGTGAAGCTGAGGAGGTTTCGGCGCTGACCTGTTTCCTGCTTTCGGATCAGGCCAGTTTCATCACTGGCAGCTACCACCTCGTCGACGGAGGCTATACCGCGCAGTAGGCCGAGGGCTGGCGCCCGATGCGATGCCGTTCTTCGGCATCGCTAGCCCGCTTACGCAGGTAATCCCCGTCTGTGAACGCGCGTCAGCGCTTGGGGTTTAAGTGGGTCAACAGATGGTGGAATTTTTCACCTTGCACAGCGACATGCCCGCGGAGTTCGTTGGCAGCCCGAAAGCTGTCTCCCTCTGTAAGAGCCGCAAGGATAGATTCGTGTTCAGACATCGACTGCTCCAGCCGTCCGCGCAGTTGCAGTTGCATCCGCCGGTACGGTTTCAACCGCTTTTGGAGCTTGATCACCAAGTCTCGCAGGTAGTTGCTTTGCGCGGCATCATAGATCAACTGATGAAACTTTTCGTTGTGATTATAGTACTGGCCAGCGTCGTTTTCATCGACCGCTTGCCTGCATAACTTGTTGGTTTCATTCAACGCGCGCAGTTCGGATTCCGATATTCTTTTCGCGGCCAGATGACCGCAGGATGCTTCGAGTTCCGCCATCGCTTCGAACATTTGGACAAGTTCCGCCGGGCCTGGTTCAACCACAAACACGCCACGGCGCGGACGTTGTTCAACAAGTCCAGAGGTCGCCAGCTTTTGCAAAGCTTCGCGAATAGGAGTCCGTGACACGCCGAAATGTTCGGAAAGACGGATTTCGTCCAGCCGTTCGCCATCGGCAAATCTGCCGGTCACGATCATCTCTTCAAGATCGTCAAGAATATGATCCGCGCGGCGAACATCCATTTTATAAGTATCCGATAACGCTATCAGAAAAGCAATAATCAAATTCTTGTATACAAAAAAGTTGACAGTGAATGCAGAAATGCTGAATGTCCGTAGATTAGCCGCCGAGAGAGGTTCGGTTAGGCGTCCTTGGGAGGATACAATGAAATCTACAATTTTTGCCGCAGCAGCGGCGATGACCCTTATGGCGGGTACTGCTTCGGCGGAAGAGTTGCGCTTGTCCCACCAGTGGGCCGAAGGCGATGTACGTCATCAGGTTGCCCAGATGGTTGCAGAAGATGTGGCCGCTGCCGGTGTTGATCTGACAATTCAGATTTTCCCCAACCAGACACTGTTCAAAGCCCGCGAGCAATACACACCGCTGAGCCGTGGCCAGTTGGACATGACGGTTCTGCCGCTGTCTTACGCAGGTGGTCAACAGCCAGCCTACAACCTGACACTGATGCCCGGCCTTGTGAAAAACCACGATCACGGTGACCGCTTGTCGCACTCGCCCTTCATGGCCGAGATCGAGAATATCATGGCTGGCGACGACGTGATGGTGCTGGTCCACGGCTATCTTGCCGGTGGTTTCGGCTCCAACAAGGGGTGCATCACTGCGCCTGAAGATGTCGCAGGCATTTCGATCCGTGCGGCTGGCAAATCATTCGAGCAGATGCTTGCCGCTGCAGGCGCGTCGATTTCCTCGATGGCGTCGTCAGAAATCTATCCTGCCCTGCAATCGGGCGTTCTGGATGCGACCAATACGTCGTCTGAAAGCTTTGTCAGCTTCCGCCTGTATGAGCAGCTGACCTGCTACACACCTGCGGGTGAGTATGCGCTGTGGTTCATGTATCAGCCACTCATCATGAACAAATCCACGTTCGAAGCTTTGAACGCAGATCAGCAAGCGGCACTTGTTGCTGCCGGTGAAAAGGCCCAGGCATTCTATCTGGAACAAGCCAAACTTGGCGATTCAGTGGCTGCCGAGGCCTTTGCTGCCGCTGGCGTTGAACTGGCCGAGATGACTGAAGCGGACTTTAACGCATGGCGGGCAATTGCAGCAGATTCTGCTTATCCGGCCTTTGTTGAAGAGACCCCGAACGGTCAAATGCTGCTTGATATGGCGCTCGCTGTCGAGTGATCCAAGGACTGCGCCCGCCAGAAAACTTGGCGGGCGCGCACGCATCTCAACTTGAAAGTTTAACTTGTGGATAGCTCTGCTTCTTCAGCCCCAATAGCTGTGCGTCTCATCGGCCATGTGTCGACCGTCAGCGGCGTGATTGCATCGTTCATGATCCTCGCGTCAGTGTTGATCACCTGCCAGATGATTTTCATCCGTGCGGTCTTGGGTAAATCAACGATCTGGCAAACCGAGGCTGTCATTTACCTTATGATCGCGGCCACGATGATCGGGCTGGCCTATGTGCAAAAGCTTAAAGGGCACGTGGGTGTTGATCTGATCCCGACGCTGCTTGGTCCCAAAGGGCGCCGCATGATGGCGATTTTTACGCTTATTGTGACAGCGCTTATGACGATCCTGATGCTGTATTACGCCTATGATATGTGGCACTTTGCCTGGGCGCGCGGCTGGAAATCTGAAACCGTCTGGGCAGTTCCCTTGTGGATCCCCTATCTTTCGGTCCCGCTGGGCTTTGGCCTTTTTCTTTTACAACTCGCCGCTGACCTCTGGATGGTTATTCGCGGCGAAGATATCGGCGCGCCTGTCGCAGCCGAAGACCGGAGGCACTGATGGATCCGCTTACAGTTGGTGGGCTTGTCGCCCTGTGCACCGTGTTGGTGCTGTTTTCCGGCGTCTCGGTGGCCACTGGCCTTTTGATTGTCGCGACTGGCTTTTTGTTCATCTTTGATGGTGCGCGATCACTCGTCGCTTTGCCTGAATTGATGTACGGCGAATTGAACAGTTTTGCGCTGCTATCCATCCCGATGTTCATTATCATGGGGGCAGCCATTTCATCAACGCGTGCGGGGCCGGACCTTTATGAGGCGCTGGAACGTTGGCTCACCAAGGTTCCCGGCGGACTGGTTGTTTCCAACTTGGGTGCATGTGCGCTGTTTGCTGCGATGTCGGGCTCAAGCCCCGCAACATGTGCGGCGATCGGCAAAATGGGTATCCCTGAAATGCGCAAGCGCGGCTATCCAGATGAAGTCGCAGCAGGGTCCATTGCCGCAGGTGGCACACTGGGCATTCTGATCCCGCCCTCGGTGACCATGATCGTCTACGGCATCGCAACTGAGACAAGCATCGGGCGGTTGTTCCTTGCGGGTGTGATCCCCGGTCTGTTGCTGGTGTCGCTGTTTATCGCATGGGCGATCTATGACACGTGGCGGCGCGGTGCTGCTGGCGTGGCTTTGTCAGGCATCAACTATAGCTGGAAAGAACGGCTTGAAGTACTGCCCCGCGTTCTGCCGTTTATCGCAATTATTATTGGGGTCCTTTATGCCCTTTACGGGGGCATCGCGACACCGTCCGAAACGGCGGCAGTGGGTGCCTTGCTCTGTATCGTTGTGGCGATGATCATCTACCGGCTGTATCAGCCGATGGCGCTTTGGGCGGTCCTGCGCGACTCGACCAAAGAATCCGTGATGATCCTCTTTATCATCGGCGCAGCGGGCGTGTTTTCATTCATGCTGTCGTCCTTGTTCGTGACCCAATCGGTGGCCGGTTGGATTGCTGATCTGGACGTGAACCGCTGGGTGTTGATGGGGATCATCAACGTCTTCCTACTGGTCGCCGGTTTCTTCTTGCCACCCGTCGCCGTCATCTTGATGTCAGCGCCAATTTTGCTGCCGATCATCACAACGGCAGGATTTGATCCGATCTGGTTTGCAGTCATCCTCACAATCAACATGGAAATCGGGCTGATCACGCCGCCAGTCGGCCTCAACCTTTATGTGATCAACGGCATTGCGCCCGACATTTCGCTCAAGAAGATCCTTGTCGGTTCAATGCCATTTGTCGGCTGCATGGTCTTGGCCATTGTTATCCTCTGCGCCTTTCCGGGCCTTGCAACATGGCTTCCTGATTATCTGATGGGACCTGCATTATGAGCCTGCTTGCCGATCTTCTGTCGCAACTGATCGACCGCCGTCTGCCCGTTTTGGGCGGCGGGCGGGCAGATGGACGGTCAACCGACGCCCTTTGCAAAGACCTGATCGGTAATCTGGGCGAAGTGACGGGTTACGCCGTGGCAAGCCAGATCCTCGACCGGTACGAGGCGATGGACGACACCCAAAAGCTCGCGTTTTTCACCTTTCTCAATAATGAGATGGATATTGACCCCGACGCCGTTATCGCAGCGACACAGGCCTATGCGGATGACGGATCGGTCAAGAACTTTCGCCGATTGATGAAGGTCGCCGAAGCGCCGCGTCAAGAATTGGCCCGCCGTCTTAATCAGGTGCCGGGGGCAACGGGGCGCATCGTGGCGATGCGCAATGATCTGCTGCGCTTTATGAAGACCGAGCCTGATCTGGCCAAGCTCGACGCCGATTTGCGGCATCTGCTTTCAAGCTGGTTCAATCGCGGTTTTCTGGTGCTGCGCCCGATCAATTGGGAAAGCCCCGCCCATGTGCTGGAAAAGATCATCGCCTATGAGGCCGTCCACGCGATCGACAGCTGGGACGATCTGCGCCGCCGTTTGCAACCCAAGGACCGCCGTTGTTTCGGGTTCTTTCACCCTGCGATGCCTGATGAGCCGCTGATTTTTGTCGAAGTCGCCCTGACCAAAGGCATTCCCGGTTCCATCCAGTCCGTGCTTTCCGAACGCCGCGCGCCGCTTCTTGAAGCACAGGCCGATACCGCCGTGTTCTATTCGATCTCGAACTGTCAGGCTGGGCTTGCAGGGATATCGTTCGGCAATTCCTTGATTAAGCAGGTTGCCGGTGACCTGAGCCGCGCTTTGCCGCAGATCAGTACGTTCGTCACACTCTCGCCGATTCCCGGGCTGATGAAATGGCTCGAAGAAATGGGTATGACCCAGAGCCTTGACGATCCAGAAGCATTGCGCGCCCTTGCGACCTATTATCTGCTGGAAGCAAAACGTGAAGGCGGCTTGCCACGCGACCCTGTTGCGCGGTTCCATCTGAACAATGGCGCATCTATCCACGAGGTCCATGCGGGTGCCGATCTGTCGGAGAACGGGCTGGCCCAGTCCGGAGGCGTGATGGTGAATTACCTTTACGATTTGGGCCGGATCACCGAAAACCACGAGGCCTTTGCGACCAGCCAAAAAGTGACAGCTTCTGCAGCACTTCGCGCGCTTGCACGCAAGGCACTGACAACCAACGCTTGATATACTGGAAAGTCCCATGGCCAATTTTCTTTATGATGCTCTTTTCGGTCGTCACGTCGGAAAAACGACACCGTTCCTGCATCTGCCGGACGGTACGACACTTACACATGATGCATTTTTGCGGATGGCGTCGCGGTATGCACATGCAATGACCGCATTGGGCCTGACAGCCGGTGATCGCCTTGCGGCGCAGATCGAAAAATCTCCCGAAGCTTTGGCCGTCTATGCCGCTTGTGCGCAGACTGGCGTTATTTTCCTGCCGCTGAACACCGGGTATACGGCCAGTGAACTTGACTATTTCATTGGCAATTCCGGTGCAAAGCTGGTGCTGGCAACTGACCGTGCCGCAGACGCGCTGACCCCGATTGCGGCGTCCTATGATGCAGTTTTGCGCACGCTGAACCCCGATGGCAGCGGCACGTTTCCAGAGCTTGCCAAGGACCAGTCTGAGGCATTTGAAACGGTCAGCCGCGGGCCTGATGATCTGGCTGCATTTCTTTATACATCGGGCACAACGGGCCGGTCCAAGGGCGCGATGCTGACGCAGGCAAACCTTGTGTCAAACGCGCAGACATTGGCGGATTACTGGCAGTTTACAGATGCGGATGTGCTGCTGCACGCCCTGCCGATTTTCCATACGCACGGGCTTTTTGTGGCAAGCAACGTCACGCTTGTTGCTGGCGGGTCGATGATCTTTCTGCCCAAGCTGGACATGGACCAGATGATCCACTTCATGCCGCAGGCCACCACCATGATGGGTGTGCCGACGTTTTATACGCGGCTGTTGGATGATCCCCGCTTTACCGCCGAATTGACCGCGCATATGCGGCTGTTTGTGTCCGGCTCTGCGCCGTTGCTGGCGGAAACCCATGTGCGCTTTGAAGAACGCACCGGTCACCGCATCCTTGAACGCTACGGGATGACCGAAACCAATATGAACACGTCCAACCCCTATGACGGTGAACGCCGCGCAGGAACGGTCGGATTTCCGCTGCCCGGTGTTGAGCTCAAAATCACCGATCCTGCGTCAGGGGAGACTGTCGCCAATGGTGAAATTGGCCAGATCGAAGTGCGCGGGCCGAATGTATTCAAGGGCTATTGGCAGATGCCGGAAAAAACCGCTGAAGACCTGCGGGCGGACGGTTTCTTTATCACCGGCGATCTGGGCCTGATTGATCAGGATGGTTATGTCACCATCGTGGGTCGCAACAAGGACCTGATCATTTCGGGTGGTTACAACATCTACCCCAAGGAAATCGAGCTGATCCTTGACGATCAACCCGGCGTTCTGGAAAGCGCCGTGATCGGTGTGCCGCATCCTGATTTCGGCGAAAGCGTGATCGGGCTGCTTGTGGCGGAACCGGGTGCCACCTTATCGACCGACGCCATCATGGCCACTTTGGGGGATCAACTTGCACGGTTCAAACAGCCCAAAAAACTGATTGTGATGGAAGAATTCCCGCGCAACACGATGGGGAAATTGCAAAAAAACATCCTGCGCGCGCAGTTTGAAGATATTTTTAACCCCGCTAAAGCCTGATTAAATAGAGAAAGACCAACATGGCACTCACGGCAATCATCGAAGCGCATGGCGGACCCGAGCAGTTCAAGCTGGTGGACATTGACCTCGGGGACCCGGGTCAGGGGGAGGTCCGGATCGCCCACAAGGCCGTGGGCCTGAACTTTATTGATGTATATCAGCGCACCGGGCTTTACCCGATGCAACTGCCCCATGCGATGGGCATGGAAGCCGCAGGCATTGTCGAAGCAATCGGCGCAGGTGTCACGCACCTGAAAGTCGGGGATCGCGTGGCCTATGCATCGCAACCGCCCGGTGCCTACGCACAAGCCCGCGTCATGCCCGCAGCTCAGGTCTGTCCACTGCCTGACGGCATCTCTTTTGAAGAGGGTGCGGCGATGATGCTGAAGGGTATGACCGTCGAATATCTTTTCCACCGCACAACACCGTTGAAATCCGGTGACACGGTTTTGTTCCATGCGGCCGCCGGTGGCGTCGGCCTTTTGGCATGCCAATGGGCGCGTTCAGAAGGGATCACGTTGATCGGCACGGCTGGGACGGATGAAAAATGCCAGCTTGCGCTCGCGCATGGGGCCACCCATTGCATCAATTACCGGACGGCTGATTGGGCCGCAGAAGTGCGCAACCTGACGGGTGGCAAGGGCGTTGACGTCGTGATGGACGCAGTCGGCAAAGACACGTTTGAAGGGTCTTTGAATTCCCTCAAGCCGCTGGGCATGATGATCTGTTTTGGCAATGCATCAGGGCCGGTCCCCCCGCTGGATATCGGCGTTCTTGGCAAAAAAGGATCGTTGAAGATCACGCGCCCGACGATCTTCACGCATATTGGCGATCACGCCACCTGTCAGGCGATGGCAAAGCATCTGGGCGACAAGGTCCTTTCAGGAGACGTCAAGATCGTCATTGGTCAGCGGTTC
Source organism: uncultured Alphaproteobacteria bacterium (assembly GCA_942490805.1). GTDB lineage: Bacteria > Pseudomonadota > Alphaproteobacteria > Rhodobacterales > Rhodobacteraceae > Yoonia. Next base: position 454,986 of record CALNYU010000007.1, read on the forward strand.
CCCTTAAGGGACGTTGCCAAAGCCCATGAAGCCTTAGAGGCGCGTCAGACAACGGGCAGTACGATCTTGGAAATTTAGCGTTTGCCTTCCCCTTTTTCGGGTTCGCTGGTACCGATCACTATGTCGACCTCATACACCACATCATCCGATGGCACCCGCATTGCATATACCTCTGTTGGTGATGCGACACGCCCCTCTATTTTGTTGATCCATGGCTGGGCCCAGCAATTCATGTGCTGGCGCCCGCTTCTGGATCGGCTGCAGGACCGTTTTCATATCGTCGCCATGGACCTGCGGGGGCACGGGGCCTCTGACAAGCCTGACAACGAGGCCGCATACACAGACACCGCCCTTTGGGCTGACGATGTTCAGGCCGTGATGGATGCGGCTAAACTCGACACCCCTGTGTTGGTGGGTTGGTCCTATGGCGCCCGTGTGATCGCCGCCTATCTGGCCGTCAAAGGCGATGCCGATATCGCTGGTATTGCACTGGCAGGTGGTGTTCTTGCCATTGGATCGCATCGCGAGAGCTGGATGGCCGGAACCGCAAGTCCGGGTCTTGAACGTGATCTTTACACCGATGATGTGCCGCGCCGTCTTGCGGCGACAGCACGTTTTGTCGATGCCTGCACAGCACAGCCGCTGGATCGTGCGACCTACGCAGAACTGGTGGGCGCAAACATGCTTTGCCCTGCCCATGTGCGCAGGGCTTTGTTCAGGGCCGACGTCGATTTGCGGCCAGTCTTTGGCAAAATGACCTGCCCTGGTCTGGTGATCCATGGCACGCAAGACGACGTTGTCACACCAGCGACAGGGCAAGCTGCCGCCCGTTGCATGGCGCATGGGCAATACCTGCCATATGAGGGCATCGGGCATGCGCCGTTTCTCGAGGCACCAGACCGGTTTGCCGAAGATCTTTCGCAGTTTACGACGGCGTGTCAGCACAAAGAGCATTGAAGGATCAGAAGATGAGCGTAAAAACTGCGATCATTGGCTTGGGGATCATGGGCCGCCGGATGGCGGAACATATGGCGTTGCATCCCGGCTTTACCCCGGTCGCCCTGTGGGACCCCGATCCAGAGGCGTGCCGTGCAGCGCTCAGGGTGGCACCGGCCGCACAGATCACAAACACAGCGCAAGAGGCGATAGCGGCTGCGGATCTTGTCTATCTGGCCTGTCCGCCTGTGCCGCGCAAAGCTTACGCTCTGGCTGCAGCGGATGCTGGCAAAGCCTTGTTTCTGGAAAAACCGCTTGGTGTTGATATCGCGGAAAGCAAAGCGCTTGTTGCCCACGTAGCGGCGCGCAATGTGCCTGCTGCGGTCAACTTTACCCAAGCGGCTGGTGCAGCCCTCACCGGGGTGAGCGCAGCGGCGAAAGCGGGCACAATGGGCGATATCGTGGGCGCAGATATTGTTGTGACCTATGCCGCATGGCCGAGAGAGTGGCAAAAAGCGGCTGATTGGCTGCGGTTCCGCAACGAGGGCGGTCCGACACGGGAAGTGATTTCGCATTTCCTGTTCTTCTCGGAACGTATTCTTGGCCCGCTTTCGGTCGTTTGGGCGCGACCGTCCTACCCGAAGGATGCTGCTCTGTGCGAAACGCAATTGCTGGCACGGTTGGAAGCGCACGACGGGCGCCCCGTCAGCATCATGGTCAGCGTGGGCGGCGCACAGCCTGACCGGCAAGAGTTGACCATCAAGGGATCGCGCAGCAGCCGGCGCATTCTGGATTTCTACGTTGATGAGGTGTCCGACGGCGGACCATTTACCGAGATCGCCGCACGGCCCCAAGACCCGCGGGCCACCAGTTTGAAAGCCCAGTTGGACGATCTGCTGCTTTGCCTGGACAGGAAACCGAATAGGCTTGCGACACTGCAGGAAGCTCTGCGGGTACAAATTCTGGTCGAACAGATGTTGTCGGGCAAACCCTGACTGGGAATGCGCCGCAAACGACAGTTTTGAGCCCGAAGTGTCGAATACGGCAACCGGCAGAGACGGCGGCAAAATGCAGAAATAGGCTAGGATGAGCCGCCAAGAGCAAATGCGATGTGGTCAAAAATCAGCATCCGTTTCTCAATTTTTCTGAGTTTCGTCGCCAAGCGCTTTTCGCTGTGCTTCGACCCGGTCCTGAAACTGCTGTTCGTCTCCGAAATCGATGAACGCAAGATGTCTTGGGTGTGATCCGGCAACGCTCCTGGAGTGTTTGATTGGACACCAGTATGCCTCGGTGCGTGACGCTACCTCTCTTACCCATCCAATCAAGCCATTCGCGTAGCCACAGTAGACGCAGTTCAGTTTCTGCAAACCATTCAAGTATCCGAGATTCTGCCGGTCAATCACGATATACTCACGGCGCGGAACCTTCGGGATTCCATAAACTGGAAAGCAGACAGCCTGATAAATACTGACGAACAGATCGAGCAATACAAACGGCAATATCAGCGCGTAAATGAACGGCGCAGTCAGCAATACTAAAAGCCGGGTTCTGGAGATAAATTGAAGCAGATCCTCACGCGCTTCGCGATGCCGGGCAAGCACGTCGGTTTCGAAGACTACGCGACTTCGTTCAAGTTTGTAGCGGAACTTGCCCCGCTTCTCTTCGAGTTCGGCTTCCAGCGCCTCCTCAAGTTCTTTGATACGCCGCTTTAGTTGTTCGAATTGGCTAGACATAGTCTTCTCCAATATTGTGATTGGTAAGAACAGCACGCAGAACCTACTGCGGCAAGTCTTTTGGTCGCCTTGCACGTCGCTTCGAATAACGTTCGCCCAAGAGAAACTGAGCTCAACTGATCATCCAGTCTTTCCAACGGCCTGATATAAATCAAAGCGCATCTGCGTTTGAGTGCATATCCATCTTTCTATGCAAGTTTTCTTGAACGCACGATCCGACCCGTCGCGCTGCATGCGTCTTCGTCTGGTGCGACGGTGAGTATGGTGTCTGTGAACTGATGGCTCGCTTCGATGCAAGTCCGAGCAGGATGTCAGGGCACTTGAAAGTGGCTGAAGTGTCGGGCTGGCGCGGGATTGTCGCGATGCGCAAGAGGTGCGTTCTTGCCGCCATCTGGATCTTGCGCCTGAAACCACCGCGGTCATTGACGCCGTCCTGACCACCCAAAGACGTTTTGAAGAGGAAGCCGCATGACCGCCAAGACACAAGACCTGCCGCATCAAATGCCGGATTGGGTTTGGTATGTCGGCACAGCTATGGTCGCCGCAATCTGGTGGGCGGTCTATCACCAGCTGGTCCCATTCTCGGAATGGGTCACGTCACTGTTCCCCGTCGCGCGGGACAGCCACACGGGCGCTGCCATTGCCTTTTTCGTCTACGACGTGCCCAAGGTGCTGATATTGCTCACGGCAATCGTCTTTGTCACCGGTGTGTTGCGCAGTTGGTTCAGCCCTGAAAAAACCCGCGCGATCCTCGCTGGCAAGCGCGAGATAGCCGGTTACCCGTTGGCTGCGCTTCTCGGCGTCTTCACACCGTTCTGTTCCTGCTCGTCCGTACCGCTTTTTATCGGATTCGTGTCGGCGGGTATTCCCCTGGGCGTCACCTTTTCCTTTCTCATCGCGGGACCGATGGTGGGGCCCGTTGGGCTCGGGCTGCTCTACGGCCTCGTCGGTTGGAAGATCGCCACGATCTACCTTGTCTTCGGTTTCACCATCGCCACAGTCGCGGGGTTCGTGCTGGGCCGCATGGATCTGGAGCGCTATCTGCAGGACTGGGTGCAGGAGTTGAACGCCCTCCCCGTGAACGATCTGCCCGAAGAGCGGCTTACCATGGTCGACCGGCTCAAGATTGGCATTGGACAGGTGCGTGAGATTGTCGGCAAGGTCTGGATATGGGTGCTGATTGGCATCGGTATCGGCGCCGCCATCCATGGCTACGTCCCGGAAGAGATGATGGCGCGGATCATGGGCGGTGACGAATGGTGGTCGGTGCCTGCCGCCGTCGCCGTGGGCGTGCCGATGTACACAAACGCTGCGGGTGTCATTCCCATCGTCGAGGCGTTGCTGGACAAGGGTGCGGCCCTTGGCACGACACTGGCCTTTATGATGTCGGTCATCGCGCTTTCATTGCCAGAAATGATCATCCTGAAACAGGTGCTGACCTATCGCCTGATCGCCATCTTTCTCGCCGTTGTTGCCGCAGGCATCCTCGCCACCGGCTATTTGTTCAACATCATCATGTGAATGCTCTGGGAGAGCATGCCAATATTTAAAAGGAGATACCCATGAAAACCGTCCAGATTTACGGCCCCGGATGCAAGAGATGCGATGCGACCGAACAAATGGTCAGGGACGCGGCCAAGAAACTGGGTATCGAAGTTGACCTCGAAAAGGTGACCGACCCGAAATCTATTGCCATGGCTGGCGTCATATCGACGCCCGGCGTGGCAGTGGGCGGCAAGCTTGTGCATACTGGCGGCCTTCCCGACGCGGCCAAGCTTGAAGCGTGGCTCAAAGCATGATCCGCTCTCTTATCATCGCTGTGGCTGTTGCCATTCCCTCCCTTTCCAATGCACAGGCGCTTGAAGTTCAGCCCGTGACCGACAACGTTTGGGCCCTCGTGGGCGAGAAAGAGCAGCGCAGTCCCGAGAACCTTGCCAACAACGCAACGTTCGGTCTTATCGTGACCACGCAGGGTGCTGTGTTGGTGGATCCGGGCGGCTCATGGAAGGGCGCAGAAGCGCTCCAAACGGCCATCCGAACCGTGACCGATCAGCCCGTCGTCTACGTCATCAATACCGGCGGGCAGGATCATCGTTGGATTGGCAACAGCTACTGGCAAGCGCAGGGCGCCACTGTCATTGCCTCTGAAGCAGCCGTTGAGGACCAGCGCAGCCGTAGCTCGCTGCAACTGACGGCGCTGCGAACGCTACTGGGCGACGCGCTGGAAGGCACCGAACCGTCCTATGCCGACGTCACCTTTGCCGAGGAGTACGTGCTCGAATTGGGTGATCTGAGTATCGAGATCAGGCATTCCGGTCCCGCCCATACGCCCGGCGACAGCTTTGTCTGGGTCCCCTCACGCACCACCGTGTTCACGGGCGACATCGTTTATGTCGAGCGTATCCTCGGGGTCGGTGACCAAAGCTCCATCACCCATTGGCCCGCCGCATTCGAGGCCGTGGAAGCGACCGCCGCGGCGCATGTTGTTCCCGGTCACGGCCGCGCCACAACGATGGAACGTGCACGGACAGATACCTACGACTACCTGATGAACCTTCGTGAAAAGATAGGATCACTGATCGATGCGGGCGGAGACATCATTGATGCGCCGAAAGTTGACCAGTCGGCATTCGCGTATCTCGAACAGTTCGAGGCGCTCGCGGGCCGAAATGCCCAGACCGCCTACCAACAGATGGAGTGGGAATAGCGCAAACGCCTTACAATTTCAGATTTCAGTCGCAAGAGCGCAACGGCTAGGGACTATTTCGCAGATGCCGGGAAGGGCCGCCCTCCTCAGCTCTGCACAGACTTGCCATGCAATGGTGTCACATTGTCGGGATCAAGGCATTTGCGGATCGCATCTGCATCAAGTGTTTCTTCACGCTCGAGCTGCTTTGCGAGCGCCGCAAGCTTGTCTTTGTTTTGGGTCAAAATCTCTATTGCCTTCGCTTCGGATTCTTTCAGCAATGATTGTACTGCTACATCCACCTGAGCTGCTGCTGCATCAGAAAAGTTTCTGGGGCGCGCAATCGCTTGCCCCAAGAACGGATGGTCGTCGCTATCGCGCAGGTCAATCGGTCCGATATCTTCGTTCATGCCCCATCGTCCCACCATCGAACGTGCGAGGGCCGTGGCACGCCGGATGTCGTCATCCGCACCCGAGCTGGCCGATTTCATCAACAACATCTCTGCAGCCCGCCCCGCCAGCAACGTCGCAAGCTGCGCCCGCAAGTAAGGTTCCGGCAAGGTATGACGCTCGTTCTCAGGCAGCATATGTGTACCGCCAAGCGCCTGCCCGCGCGGAATGATCGTCACTTTATAGAGTGGGTCCGCTTCGGGCAGAAAATGTGCGACAGTGGTGTGCCCGGCTTCATGGACTGCAAGGCGGTGCCGTTCATCAGGCTGGATGGCCAAAGTACGCACCGTACCCATCATTACTTTGTCGCGCGCTTCATCAATGTCCGCTGCATGGATTTCATTCGCTGATGACCGTGCTGCCGTGATTGCAGCTTCATTCAATAAATTTTTGAGATCAGCACCTGAAAAGCCAGGTGTACCTGAAGCAACTGAGTCGAGATTGACCTCTTTGGCCAAGGGCAGGTTTTTGGCGTGGATGTTCAGAATCGCCCGGCGCGCAGATTTGTCAGGCAAGTTCAGCGTGACATGCCGGTCAAACCGGCCGGGGCGCAAAAGGGCCGGGTCCAGCACGTCGGGACGGTTTGTCGCTGCCAGAACAACGACGGCTTCTTTTCCCGAAAACCCATCAAGTTCGGCAAGTATCTGATTGAGTGTTTGTTCACGCTCATCATTCCCGCCACCCAAACCTGTGCCACGCGTGCGCCCTATACTGTCAAGTTCGTCAATAAAGATGATCGCCGGGGCTGCCTTTCTTGCCGCCTCAAACATCTTGCGAACACGGCCTGCGCCGACACCCACGAAAACTTCGATAAACGCGGACCCTGTCGTAGAGAAGAACGGTACATCCGCTTCGCCGGCAAGGGCGCGGGCCAAAAGCGTCTTGCCGGTTCCCGGAGGGCCCATAAGCAAAACCCCATGCGGCACCTGAGCACCGACTTTGGCGAACCTGTCTGGGTCGCGCAGAAACTCAACCAGTTCAGAGACTTCCCGCTTGGCAGCTTCCTGGCCTGCCACGTCATCAAATGTGATTTTGTTTGCTGGGTTGACCGGCTTTAGAAAGCGTCCGGACATCAAATCACCCATCCCTCCGGGAAGGCCGGGCATACTGGTCTTTGTGCGGCGAAACAGCCAGATGTAAAAAATGATGATAAAGAGCCACGGCAACAGAAAGACAAAGACTGATCCACCGGCAGAATTCACTGCTGTGATCGTAACGCCTTGCGCTTCGAGAAGTGGAAACAGGCCGGGATCGTTTTGGACAGGCAGGACCGCTCGCAGTTGTGTCGCCTCGCCAGTGACGGCCCCTTCCAGCGTACCGACTATGATTGTTTCGTCCAGTGTGACTTGCTTGATTGTGCCGTCTTCGATTTGTGACTTGAAGGCACTGTAGGGCACGGTTTGCGTCGCCGGATTGTCCTGAAAAAGCTGCAAAGTCATCCAAACAAGTACCAATGCGAATAAAGTGGTCGCAATCTGCTTGAACGGCAGGTTTCTTTGCTCTGTTTGCTTTGGCATGTTCATGTGTCCTGCTGCTGACCTTTGAAATCAATGTGTCACACGAAAACGCTTGATACATTGAGCAAGATCAACGCGGTTCAGATCGCCCGGCGCTAGGTCTTTGTCAGGTACTGCGGGCCAAGCATTCGCGCGGTCCTGCGCGCACCCGAGGTTGTCTCGACCGCCTGACATATCTATCCTTATTTTCATCAATGGCTTCTATAATCCGCGTCGACGACACTCAGCACTGGGTTGGAAAAGTCCGGTCGCCTTCGAACGGAAAGTGGCTTATCCGAGCACCCGGGGCGGCACAAATACGTGACAGGTCCACTTGGCGACTGGCACCACTTTGTGCCGCTTAGCTTTTCATTGGGTCTGCCCTGCGGCCCGCTTCGCTGCATGTTCCAACTCTGCCTCCGCCCGCGCGCGCCTATGATGCGGACGGCCGATCCAGAATCCCACTGCTAACGCCGGAAGAAACCACAAAGCCATGTGTGCATTGGTCAACGGCAGCTGAAAGGATGGGCCTGGGCAAATGCCACCAATGCCCCAGCCAATACCGAAAACCGCCGGACCCAGCGTGACGTTCAAATCAATCTTTGTCATTTTTGGCCACGAAAAGCTTTCCGCGAATACCGGTTTCTTCATTTTGTGCGCGACCCGATACAGAACGAAAGTCACGATGACGGCTGTTCCCATAAGGATGATCAGGCTGGGGTTCCAAATCCCTGCGACATCAAGGAAAGCAAGGACATTCTGCGGGTTCGACATACCGCCCACGGACAAGCCGAGGCCGAACGTCAAACCGATTGCAAGGGCGATGATAAATCCTTTCACGTCAGACCCCGATCCCGAGAATGTGCCGCATAAGGTAGGTGGTCATCAAACCAAACAGCATGAAAATACCCGTCGCCACAAAAGAGCGACCCGATAGGCGCGCAATCCCACAGACCCCATGGCCCGAAGTACACCCATGTCCAAAGGACGTGCCAAGCCCCACCAAAAGCCCAGCCACAGCCATCAACCATCCTGGTATGCGCACCTCTGCCACCGGCAACTGACCGGTGAAAAGCATGTAGAGCAGCGGACTGAGAAACATGCCCAGAACGAACCCGGACCGCCAGTTGAGAGATGAGCGATCCTGCCATGGCGGTAGCAGTTCTTCGGCGATGCCGCTGTTGCCGGCGATATGCCCCAGAAAAATCATCATCGCGCCAGCGGCCAGACCGATCAGAGCGCCTCCAAGCATCGCATTGAAAACAATGGCAGCATCAAGCATCTGTCGTGCCCCCCACAGGCGTTTCGTCAGTTCTGTTTCACTGACATTGCGCCCGTCGTCGGATTGATCGCCATGTAAGGAAGCTTGGCGGCCTTCCACCCTGCCAGACCACCCTCCATATGCGCCAGAGGCTGGATACCAGCACTTGCACAACGTTCTGCGATTGCGTGTGACCGAATGCCCGAACCGCAGTGAAATACGAGGCGCTTGCTGCCTTGATCTGGCAATGCGCTCGCCTCGAAGCTCGACATCGGGAAAAGCAGTGCGCCCGGAATATGTTCAAAGCCATATTCGTAAGGTGTGCGTACATCGATAAGAACGATCCTGCTCTCATCAATTCCCGCCTTTACCTCTTCCGGCGTCCAGGTTTCCAACGTAGTACCATGCAAGTCTTCGCTCTTCATTCTGTCTTCTCCTCAGTGGTTTTGGAATGGTGGTTTAGTGCACCTTGATCAGCGCTCTTTCAGTACCTTCGGCGTCTGTGACGTGGACAGCGCAGGCACTGCAGGGGTCGAAACTGTGCACGGTACACTGTATCTCAAGGGATTGTGCCGGATCATGCAGGGTGTGTCGATCCATCAAGTCCGCCTCATAGGGGCCGATCAGCCCAGCCGCACTAGTTTTCCTCAGAGCAATGCAGATCATACGGCTTTGCTCGAGCCTGTATGACTTACTTGACCGGTTCTTTGGTCAATATATCCATCAGGCTTTATCCTCAAGAGTTGGGAGGCGCGCGTCTACATCGACCGCAGGTTCACCGTCCGCATCATGCTTCCACTCATTGACCCACTTTGTTGCTTCAGCCAGTTCGTTGGTATGAAACAGAGCAACAGGGCCATGAATAAACGGCGCGAATGCTTTTACACCCAGACGAAGCCAGTGCACGTCACTGACCACAGCTAACCCTGCCATATCCTTCAGGTGCAGCAAGCCGAATTTGGTATCATCCCAAGCGGCTCCAACCGAGTAACCGCTGAAATCATCCCCGAAAATGATCAAGATCTTCACTTTCCCTTCCGAGAGGACCTTCTTTTCGAACTCTGGGATCAAGACTTTCTCGTAGTCCTCGCTTGTAATCTTGCTATGCGCGGCGATCGCCAAAACATCAGCGGCATACCCTTCGAGAACTTCAAAATTCGGCTTCTTATCTGCCATGGTCTTTCCTCCTACTGACATGCCAACATGGCTGTTTTCGCGAGTGTACCTGACTGGCTCTCAGCCCTTTTGCGATAAGTCAAACCTCGGCGGGTCCGGGTAAAGTCAAGGTTCCCCACTTCTGACCTATTCGAGAAATCAGACGCTGGCATATGCTGCGGTTTGTCGGGCCAAAACTGCAAAAAACCAAAGGGCTGGATTATTCCCACTCTGATGGATCGAGGCGAAAGAACATCACAAGCTGCTCATAAACCGCAGGCTCTTTTTGTTTGAGGGTTTTCGGCATTTCAAAGAATGCCTCCACCGCCACAGCAAAGAACTCTTGCGGACCTGATGCACCGTAGGGGTCAAAAACCGTATCATGACCCGTCTGGACGGCGCGAACATGCGCCTTGTACGCAATATCAAATACTTCTGCCCAGTCCTTGAGGTCGTCAAGACTGTTGAGGCTTGGAATGCCATTGGTGCGGCCAGATAAATCATCAATTTGGTGAGCGAATTCATGAAATACGACGTTGTGCCCATCGTTCTCGTTCATCGCACCAAAATGCGAATGGGCCCAGGAAAGAATGACTGGACCTCTTGACCAACTTTCACCCGTGCGCACGGTCTCTCGCTCATTTACGACGTAGCCTTTGCGCTCCTTGTGTCGCGACTTGAACGCATTTGGATAAATCAAAATAGTGCTCAGGTGATCATACCAAGTGTCACTATTCACAATAAGCAGGCAGGCTTGTGCCGCTATCGACAGTTTCATTTCTTCTGTGACAATGAGCTCGTTGCAGCCAATGAACTCGACTTGGCTGAGGAAGAAATTGATCTTGCCACCAAGTTTCGCATGTAAGTCAGCAGGTAGTCTCCTCGTCAGCGGAACCTGTTGCGCGACGATTGCGCTTTGATGGTCCGATAGAGGTGTGGAAAGAAGGCGCTTGCGGCTCTGTTGTCGCGACCAGTACCTGAAAGCAAATGCGCCGGACACGATCAGTGCGACAATAAGGAAAGCTGTCATTGCTTCGCGCCTCGGCTAGCGATGTTGTTCGCTATAGCTAAATATCATCCGGCACAAAACAACCTACGCACTTGGCGGGTCCTTCTGGCATCGTTTTGATGACTGTCCAATTCCTGCGTACCCAAGGTTTTTCGGCGAACCAGAGGGCAGCCGTAGTTGAGCGAGATCGGCACCTCGGGATCGTATTCTCGGGGCATGGCGGGACAGTTTTCCTGAATGCCATTCCAGCACGCAACACTCCGCGCAGGACTGAGCAATGTTTCAAAGCGCAGCATGCCAGATCTTGCGGTTCAGAGGCGGCTATTTCCCATAGGTTCTTTCTGCAATATCAAACCGAGATATCTCTGTTTCGATCATAGACAGGAAGGCCAACTCTGCCTCGGAATACCGTCGGGCCGGATTGCTTATCAGATAAATACTGACTTCCGGCAGATCCTCGTAGGGCGGCAGCTGGCGTATATGTCCCGCAGCAACGTCCTGCCGGGCCACATGAAGGGGCAAAGCACCAATCCCCACGTTCGCCATAATCAAGCGCCGTATTTCATTCAGACTGGATGAGACACCACGCCAGTTGCGCGACAGGTTCAAACGGGACCGCAAGATGGAAATGGTCTCAAGCGGGCCCCCTTCAGCCTCGGTTTGAAAGGCGACAAAGGGTTCGCCTTCGAGATCTTCTTCAGTGATATTCTCAGCCCCGAATAGGCGGTGCCGTGCTCCGCAGAAAAGACCGAAATACTCTTTATAAAGCACCATAGTCTTCAGCTTCTCCGGCGTACGCGACAGCAGGCAAATCCCGAAACTTGACTGGTTTAGGGTGACCATCCTCTCAACCTCGTCACTTTCGTTCACCGAGAAGGAATAGGTGACCCCCGGATGAGCCGTGGAGAAACGATTGAGAAAATCATCAAAGTGCTCAGAGACCACAGAACTCGTGATCGCAACGGACAAATGCCCCCGCAGCTCTGCATTGTCTTCATCCAGGATGGTCGGAAGCTGAGAGACTGTCCCGAAAATCGTAGCGCATTCCGCATAAAGAACCTGACCTGCACGGGTGACCGTGAATATGTTCGGTTTGCGAATGACAAGTGTTTTGCCGACGGCTTGTTCCAGACGTTGGAGAGCCGAAGAAATGGTCGGCTGCTTCAAGCCAAGAAAAACTGCCGCCTTCGATATGCCCCGCTGCTCCACGACCACCATGAAAGTGCGAAGCAAGTTCCAGTCAAGGTTCCACGGAAAACGGCTGCGATGCGGTAAGGTCATAGATTTCATCTATATTGATGATGTTGAATATCTATTTGCCCAATGCGGAACGAAATGCAAGGCTTTCGTTCAGAGCGGGTGCAATCCGCCGATTTCCCGCGGGTGAAATGCCTGTACCAAAAAACCAACATGGAGATGAAAATGACACTACGCCGTACGCTTTTGAAGTCGGCCATTGTTGCAGCGGGCTTTGCTGTCGCCGGGCTGAACGCTGCTGCCGCAGACGAACTGGAAACCCTCAAGGACAAAGGCGTCATCCGCATTGCGATGTCGGGCGCCTACCCACCCTTCAACTTCGTGAATGATCAAAACGAAGTTGTCGGCTTTGACCCGGCCGTCGGCGCCGAGATCGCCCGCCGCATGGGCATGGAAGCCGAGATCGTCACCACCGCTTGGGATGGGATCATTGGTGGTCTGCTGGCCAACAAATATGATGCAATCGTCGGCTCTATGACAATCACAGACGAACGTGACGAAGTCGTGGACTTTGTCGGTCCCTACTATTCGGACAAGCGCGCTATCTTTACCAACCCAGGTTCAGGCATCAGCAGCCTTGAGGATCTGGAAGGTAAGCGCGTGGGCTTGACCCTTGGCGAGACCCACGAGGATTGGGCGCGCGAGCGGGGATACGACATCAACACCTACAAGGGCCTGCCTGAACTTCTGCTTGAGCTGGAAAACGGCCGTGTCGATGCCATCGTGAACGATTCCATCGCCGCTATTCTTGCGATGACCGCGAAGGGACAGGAATTCGAGATGTTCGCTGACCCGACCACCGAGCCTTTCGGCGCAGGTATCGCTATTCGCGAAGGCAACCCTGAACTGGCCTCTGAAATGCAGGCAGCGCTGGATTCCATGATGGAAGACGGCACTTACCTGCAGCTTGCAGAAGAGTGGATCGGCGCGGATATCCGCTAGACCCGAACTTGCCTCCGCCACCTTTCGTGGCGGGGGTATTCATTTCTTATGTGGGCCTATGCGCGACCTCTGCAATTCATAGAGGCCACTGATTGGCTTGGGCGATGTGCCCGTTTTCGCGAGATCAACCAAAGGGGCATGACATGGACATCGACCTGATGCTCAAGGTCTATCCGTTCTTTATCGAGGCAGCCTGGGTCACCATCTTGCTATCGATTCTCACGGCGATCCTCGGGTTGACGTGCGGGGCGCTTGGTGCGGCAGCGCGCCTGTCGCGATTTGCTCTCGTGCGCTTTCTGGGCGCGGCCTATGTCAGCGTTTTTCGCGGCACACCGGCGCTGATCCAATTGTTCATTCTTTACTTCGGCGGCCCACAGATCGGGATCCAGCTGGACGCCTTCGAGGCCGGTGTGATCGGTTTGGGGATCAACGCCGGAGCCTACATGACAGAAACAATTCGTGGCGCGATCATTTCGATCGACAAAGGCCAGCGTGAAGCGGCCCGCACGCTGGGCCTGAGCCAGTGGCAAGCGATGTATAAGATCATTCTGCCGCAAGCCGCACGGCTGATGGTGCGCCCGCTTGGCGTGAACCTGAATATGTTGATCAAGGCGACTGCATTGGTGGCCGCGATCTCGGTTATTGAACTGACCTACACCGCACAGCGTTATATCGGATCGACCTACAAGCCGTTCGAAATGTTCCTGCTGGCAGGGATTCTTTACATGATCATCATCTATGTGACCGGTCGGGGCGTTGCCTGGCTGGACCGCAAAGTTCAGATCAACTGAGCTGGAAGGACAGAGAACATGGGCCTCGATTTTTCGGTTGTTCCTCAATACCTCGATATCATTCTGCTGGGCTGCGCTTGGACAATCGGCATCACGCTTGCTGCTGCTGTTCTGAGCTTTTTTGGCGGCATCGTGTTTGCTGTGATCGCGCTTTATGCCCCTTGGATCATCCGGCAACCCTTCCGCCTGATCGCATGGGTTTTTATGGGGACACCTCTGCTCTTGCAGCTCTTCCTGATCTATTTCGGGCTGGTCCAGATCGGGATCGACTTGCCAGCGTTCATCGCGGGGATCATCGGATTGGGTCTGCACTTCGCTGTCTATAACTCCGAGTTGATCCAGACGGCGATCCTTTCGGTGGACAAGGGCCAGATGGAGGCTGCCCGCACCGTGGGCCTGAGCCGCAGTCAGGCGCTGCGCAAAGTGGTGATCCCACAGGCGGTGCGTGCCGTGATCCCGCCAATTGGCAACAACATGATCGCGCTTCTCAAGGACAGCGCGCTCGTGTCCGTCATCGGCGTGAGCGAGCTGACCCTGTCGGCGCAGCGTGTGATTGGCAGGACCTATCGCCCATTCGAATTCTATCTCGTGGCCGCCGCTTTCTACTATGTCATCAACCTTGGCATGGAATGGATCGTGCGGAAAATCGAACGCCGCATTTCCATTTCGCGCTGATCTCAAGGGGCTCAATATGACCGATCAGAAAAACTTTGTCGAAATCCGACACGCCCAGAAAGCCTTTGGCACGCTCGAGGTCCTCAAGGATATCAGCCTGAACGTAGAGCGCGGGCAGATCGTAGCGATCATCGGGCCGTCCGGATCTGGTAAGTCCACGTTGTTGCGCGCGATCAATGATCTTGATCCGCTGACCGGTGGCGAAATCATTCTGGACGGGGTGCAAGTGAACAAGACCTTGCCACACCGGCAGTACGAGAAACACATCAATGAGATGCGCCAGCAGATCGGCATGGTGTTTCAGCACTTTAACCTGTTCCCCCACATGACAGCCCGCGAAAACGTCACGATGGCGCCGAAGATGCTCAAGGGCCTGTCCAAGGAAGAAGCCGACGCGCTGGCCGTCGAGCAGCTTGACAAAGTGGGTATGCTGGAGCGGATCGATTATTACCCGTCGCGGCTTTCGGGCGGTCAGAAACAGCGGGTCGCGATTGCCCGCGCTTTGGCGATGAAGCCCAAACTGATGCTGTTTGACGAGGCGACATCGGCGCTTGATCCCGAATTGGTGGACGAAGTGAACCAGGTCATGAAAAAGCTCGCCGAAGAGCACATGACCATGATCATCGTCACCCATGAAATGGACTTTGCAGCATCGGTCTGTGACCGGGTCTTGTTCATGGATAAAGGCGTTGTTGTCGAAGAAGGCCCGCCAGAGGTGGTGTTCAGGAACCCGACCCAGGAAAGAACCCGTGAATTCCTACGCAAACATCTTGCAGGTGCCAAATGACAGACGAAATCTCATATCTGTTCTATCAGTCGCGCAATCCGCGCCCCTTTCTTGATCACGGCGAGGGCATCTATCTGTTCGATGAAGATGGCAAACGGTATATCGACGGCTCTTCCGGGGCGATGGTATCCAATATCGGCCATTCCAATCCGCGTGTTCTGGCCAAGATGAAGGCCCAGATGGACAAGGCCACCTTCGGCTATCGTCTGCATTTCCGCACCCACCCGTCAGAGGATCTTGCCGCCAAGACCGTGGCGATGACACCTGAAGGGTTGGACCGCGTGTTCTTTGTCTCGGGTGGGTCCGAAGCGGTGGAAAGTGCCGTAAAACTGGCCCGCCAATACGCGCTGACACAAGGGCAGCCGGAACGCTACAGGGTTATTTCGCGCTTTCCATCTTATCATGGTTGCACATTCGGCGCGCTCGATCTGACGGGCTATGCCCCTTTGCGTGATCCTTTTGCCCCGATGATGCAGGGCATGCCAAAGATTGCCGCACCTGCCACCTACCTTGATCGCGACAACCTGACCGAGGAAGAACGTGGGCTGAAATATGCAGAACTCCTGCGCGACAAGATCGAGGAATTGGGACCAGAAACTGTTCTGGCCTTCGTGATGGAGCCTGTCGGCGGTGCCTCGACCGGGGCACTGGTCGCACCCGATAGCTATTATGGCCGCGTGCGTGAAATCTGTGACGAATATGGCGTGCTGCTGATTTATGACGAGGTCATGACAGGCGCGGGCCGGACGGGCAAATTCCTGGCCGCAGAACACTGGGGCATTACCCCTGATATCGTCGCCATGTCCAAGGGTTTTGGTGCGGGCTACGCGCCGCTTGGTGCGATCATTGCCGGCGCCCGTTTGGTTGAGCCGGTTCTGGATGCAGGCGGTTTCCTGCATGGGTTCACCTATGCGGGCAATCCCTTGGCTTGTTCGGCAGGGCTGGCCGTGCTGGAAGAGATGGAAGATCAGGGGCTGATCGAGAACGCAGCGCGCATGGGCGAAGTGTTGATGGGCGAATTGCGCGCATTGATGGACCGCTACCCTTTCATCGGCGATGTGCGCGGCAAGGGGCTTTTGACGGCGTTCGAGTTTGTCGCGGACCGCCACACTATGGCGCCGCTCGATCCAAAGCTGAACGCTTACGAGCGGCTTGTTGAACTGGCTTATGCGCGCGGCTTGATCATCTATTCGCGGCGCACAAGGGGCGGAAAGGAAGGCGACCATTTCCTTGTCGCGCCACCGCTGATTATCACCCAAGACCAGATCACAGAGATGATGGCCATCTTGCGTGACGCCTTGGATGCTTTTGCAGACGAGGTTGGTTTGTCGGTGGAGACGGCGGCATGAAACTTCCTGACAAGCAATGCGCCATCCCCACCGCGATTGCCGAAATCAAGGACGGCGACACAGTCATGGTCGGCGGGTTCGGCGTACCGGGCACGCCCATGACGCTGATCCATGCTCTGGTCGCCCACGGTGCCCGCAACCTGACCGTGATCAAGAACGATGCGAACGAGCCGGGCATGGGCATTGATCACCTATTGCAAAGCGGGCAGGTCACGCGCCTGATCACCACACACCTTGGTTTGAACGGCAACGCGATTGCCTTGATGAATACCGGCAAGCTCGAAGTAGAATTCAACGCACAGGGCATCTTGGCCGAACGCATTCGGGCCGGTGGCGCAGGCATCGGCGCTATTCTCAGCGATATCGGGATCGGGACAGAATTGGCCGACGGCAAACAGGTCGTCGAAATGGAAGGCAAAGACTATGTGGTCGAGCCTGCCCTGCGCGCCGATGTCGCCCTGATCCATGCTGATCGCGCCGACAGTTTCGGCAATCTGGCCTATGTGGCGACTGCGCGGAACTTTAACCCACTGATGGCAATGGCAGCCAAATGCGTCATTGCCGAAGCCGAGACTGTCCTGCCACTGGGTGAGCTTCAGGCGGACGATGTCCACACGCCCGGCGTATTTGTCGACCACGTCACAGCACTCGGCGAACTATCAAAGGAATACGCCGTTGTCCGACGTTAGAGAACGCATGGTGGCCCGCGCCGCGCGGGAAATCGCACCGGGCATGGTGGTCAATCTCGGGATTGGTCTGCCGACGAAGGTGGTTAACCATCTGCCAGCAGATTTCCCCGTGTGCTTGCATACCGAAAACGGTCTGACAGGTATCGGCCCCACCCTCTCCCCTGAGAAAGCGGATCGAAACTTGATCGATGCGGGTGGCGCCTATGTCTCCACAGTTCCGGGATCGGCCTTTTTTGATAGTGCCACCAGCTTTGCCATCGTCCGGTCCGGTCGCCTAGACCTGACGATGCTGGGCGCGTTCGAGGTCAGCGCTGCGGGCGATCTGGCCAATTGGAAAATCCCCGGCAAATTCAGCCCCGGTGTGGGCGGCGGGATTGAGCTTGCGCAGAAAGCGCGGCGGGTTGTGGTTCTGACCACCCATACCGACCGCGCAGGAAACCCCAAGCTGAAGCAGACCTGTTCACTGCCGCTGACGGCCCGCGCATGCGTATCGCGGATCTTTACCGACATGGCCGTGATCGACGTCACCGCAGAGGGTTTTGTCCTTGTTGAAACCGCAGAAGGTGTCAGCGCCGCCGACGTGGCCGCAGCAACCGATGCGCACTTGGTCGTGCCCGATACGCCCCTGCCGACATTCTGAGAAGTCCAATGCAAGAAGACCAAAAAACCCGCCTGTGTGATGCTGTCGATCAAGAGTTTGACCGACAGATCGCCTTTCTGTCCGCACTGACGGCGCATCCCTCAACGCGCGGGAACGAGCAATCCGCACAGGCGTTCATGGCCGTTGAACTGGCCGCGCGGGGCTATGAGATTGACCGCTGGCAAATCGATATTGCTGAGATCCAGCATTTGCCGGGATTTTCACCAGTCCTGACCCCCTACGAGGACGCGGTGAATGTTGTTGGTATCCATCGGCCCAAAACGCAGCAAGGCCGGTCGCTTATCCTGAACGGTCACATCGACGTGGTCCCTGCCGGGCCGCTGGACATGTGGGACAGCCCGCCGTTTGAACCACGGGTCGCGGACGGGTGGCTTTATGGGCGCGGCGGCGGGGACATGAAGGCTGGTCTGGCATCGAACCTCTTTGCGCTTGATGCGCTGGCTACTTGCGGGCTTGCACCGGCTGGCGATGTCTATTTTCAGTCCGTGGTCGAGGAAGAATGCACCGGTAATGGTGCGCTGGCGTGTTTGGCACGCGGCTATACGGCCGATGCAGCACTAATCCCTGAGCCGTTTTCGGAACACCTTGTCACTGCTCAGTTGGGTGTCATCTGGTTTCAGGTGCATCTAAAGGGCCTGCCAACCCACGTCGCCTATGCCGGGAGCGGATCAAACGCGATTGAGGCAGCCTTTCCCCTGATCCATGCGTTGCACCAGATGGAGCATCGCTGGAACGCGTCCGAAAACCGGCCCGACGAATACACGCACATGGACCACGCGCTGAACCTTAATATCGGCAAGATCGAGGGGGGCGACTGGACAAGTTCGGTCCCTGCGTGGAGCGTGTTTGACGTCCGCATGGCGATCTTCCCGGGGCAGTCGATCGAAGCCGCCAAAGCCGAAATCGAACAGGTGATCATGGATGCGGCGCGTGAAAATGCGTTCCTGCGCAATTCACTGCCCGAAATCGTCTATCACGGCTTCCATGCCGAAGGGTACGCGCTCTCGCGTGACAGTTCTGCGAACGCGACCTCGGCCATTGCGGCGCTGGATAAAGCGCACCAAAGCGTCAGCGGAGAAGCCTTGCAGCGCGAGGCCATCACAGCCACCACTGATGCGCGCTTTTTCGGGCTTTATGCGGACACGCCCGCACTGGTCTATGGCCCGCGTGCAGAAGCGATCCACGGGTTTAATGAACGTGTAGATCTGGAAAGCATGCGTCGCATCACCAAGGCAACCGCGCTATTCATCGCCGATTGGTGCGGCACAGAAGAGGTATAAGTCATGCGCGATGCTGTCATCGTCTCAACCGCCCGCACGCCGATTGGCAAAGCCTACCGTGGGGCGTTCAATAATCTGGAGGTTCCAAGCCTTGCCGCCCCTGCCGTCAAGGCGGCTTTGGCCCGCGCCGGACTAAGCGGCGGCGAGGTGGAAGAAGCCGTTTTCGGCTCGGCCCTGACGCAGGGATCGGCTGGTATCAACGTCGCACGCCACATCGTTCAGGCCGCCGCCCTGCCCGACAGCGTGGCCGGGGCGACAGTTGACCGTCAGTGTGCCTCGGGCCTCAACGCGATTGCCATCGCATCCCACATGGTGCGCTGTGAAGGTGTAGATGTGGCGCTGGCCGGTGGCGTGGACAGCATTTCCTTGGTGCAGAACGCCCATTGGAACAGCTACCGCTACCGCGATCCTGCAGTGCACGATGCTTATTACCTTGGGATGCTCGACACGGCCGAGGTGGTCGCCGAACGCTATGGCGTCACCCGCGCTGCACAGGATGCCTATGCGCTGCAAAGCCAGATGCGCACGGCCAAAGCGCAGGAGGCGGGTCTCTTCGCGGACGAAATCGTGCCGGTTGAGGCCGTCAAGCTTGTCACGGATAAGGGTACGAAAGAGACCCGCGAAGAGCCGGTGCGCCTTGAGCAGGACGAGTGCAACCGCCCCGGCACCACAGCCGAGGGGCTGGCCAGCCTCGCCGCCGTGCAAGGCGAAGGCAAAACTGTCACCGCAGGCAATGCCAGCCAATTATCTGACGGCGCCGCTGCCTTGGTCGTCATGGAAGCCGCCGAGGCCCATCGTCGTGGGCTTGCACCACTTGGCGCGCTGCGGGGCTTTGCCGTGGCCGGGGTCGCGCCCGAGGAAATGGGCATTGGTCCTGTTGTCGCGATCCCGCGTCTGTTGGCGCGCGCTGGTCTGACGGTGGACGACATTGATCTGTGGGAGATCAACGAGGCATTTGCAGCCCAACTTCTTTATTGCCGCGATGCTTTGTCGATCCCTGATGATCGGCTGAACGTGAATGGCGGTGCCATTTCTATTGGCCACCCCTATGGCATGTCCGGGGCGCGCATGGCGGGACATATCCTGCTGGAAGGACGCCGCCGAGGCGTGAAATGGGGCGTCGTTTCCATGTGCGTCGGTGGCGGGCAAGGCGCGGCTGGCCTGTTTGAAATTTTCTGAAGGTATGACAATGCAAACGCTCACTCCGCAACACCTTGTGCAGCTGACGGCCCTGCGGCACGAACTGCATCGCACCCCCGAGATTTCGGGGGAGGAAAGCGCCACAGCCCAGCGCATCAGCGCCGAGTTGGAAGCACTTGGGGCTGACCGCATCTGGCGTGATCTGGGTGGGCATGGCGTTGCGGCCGAGTTCAAAGGCGCAGCCCCGGGTCCAACTGTGCTGCTGCGCTGCGAACTTGACGGATTGCCCATCCGCGAACTATCCGATCTGCCGTACAAATCCCTGATTGATGGCAAGGGGCACCTTTGCGGCCATGACGGCCATATGGTGTCCATGCTGGGCGTCGGCATGCGGTTGGCGACACGGCCTGCATCAGGCCGCGTGATCTTGTTGTTCCAACCCGCCGAGGAAACGGGCGCAGGGGCAAAGGCCGTCATCGAAGATGACAGATGGGCGGAAATCCGTCCCGATTATGCCTTTGCCTACCACAATGTGCCCGGTCGCCCATTGGGCGAAATCGGCCTGCGATCCGGGCCTGGCAATTGCGCATCGCGTGGCATGCAGATCTTGTTCGAAGGCAAAAGCTCTCATGCTGCCGCACCCGAAGACGGGTTGTCACCCGCCAGCGCGATGGCCGCACTGATGACCTCTTTGCCAGCGTTGGGAAGTGGGCAGATCGGGGATGATGATTTCGCGCTATCCACGCTGACGCATGCACATCTGGGCGAGCCAACCTTTGGCATCGCACCGGCAGAGGGTGAATTACGCGTGACCCTGCGCACCATGTCAAACGTACGCATGGACACCCTGATCACCGATGCGCTGGCAGAGGTGGACCGCAACAAGGGCGCACTGAAGGTGGACGTTCATTGGCATGATATATTTCCCTCCGTCGTGAACGACGCTGACGCCACCGCAATCGCACGCGACGTGGCTTTGGACCTGGGGCATGCGATCAACGACATGGCGTTGCCAATGCGCTGGTCCGAGGATTTTGGACGGATCGGGGATGACGGGCCCAAAGCCACCATGCTTTACATCGGATCCGGTGAAACACAGCCCCAGTTGCACAACCCCGACTATGATTTCCCCGATGCTTTGCTTCCTGTCGTCATCGACCAGTTCTGTGGGATTGTCGAAAGGCTGTTAGGCCCACCCCGATCATGACCGTCGATAATTATCTTGGGTCGTGGTGCGAAATCCATCTCGATCGGATTTCCCGCAATCTAAAGCTGACGCTCGGGCTTGTTCCCTCAGGACGCAGGCTCTGCGCGGTACTCAAGGCCGATGCCTATGGCCATGGGATCAAACAGGTTGTGCCCTTGATGCAGGCACAGGGCGTCAGCTGTATTGGTATCACGTCAAATACCGAGGCCCGGGCCGTGCGCGACGCAGGATACGAGGGCACCTTAATCCGCCTGCGCGCCGCCACACCTGACGAAATCGTCAACGCGCTGGACGCTCAGATAGAAGAACAAGTCAGTTCTCTCGCAATCGCTGAAAAGTTGAAGGCGCTCAAAGTAGCAGGCCATAACGTACGCGCCCATCTGGCCTTGAATGCCTTGGGCATGTCGCGCGACGGACTTGAAATTTCAACAGACAAGGGGTGGGCAACCTGCCAAGCGATCCTTGATTTGCTGGGCAAGGATATCGTAGGCATTTGCACCCATTTTCCCTGCAACACCCCTGATAATCTGCGTGCCAGCGCGGACCTTTTCCACAAACAGGTCGCGCGGGTCATCCAGAACAGTACGCTGGAACGGTCAGATATTCTGGTTCATGCTGGCAGTTCACTGACGTTGGTGTCGGACGAACCCGTTGAGACTGACATGTACCGGTGTGGTGCGATCCTCTACGGGATATTGAAACCAGAGTTGGGATTTCAGACCACGATGGATTTGAAGGCGCGGGTGGTCAGCATTGGGGATTACCCAAAGGGCGCATCGGTCGGCTATGATAAGGCCTGTCTGCTGAACGCAGACCGAAGACTGGCTTGCCTGTCGATCGGCTATGCAAATGGGTTTCGACGGGACCGGGACACCGATGCGGCTGTCGTTCTGGGCAATCAGCTTGCTCCAGTCATGGGCAAAACCTCTATGAATACGCTCGTTGTCGACATCACCGACGTTGAAGGTGTTCAGGCCGGAGACGAGGCAAAGGTGTTTGGAGGCATAGCGGACGCCAAGGCGTCGCTCGCCAAGACCGAACAGCAATTTCGCACAATCATGGCCGATCTTTATGCGGATTGGGGGATGCGCAATGAGCGCATTTTTCGCTAACCAGAGCGATTTGATCCAATGTTTGCCTCCAAAACTAGGCAAAACCGGATCAGCCGGATGCGATGTCTAGAGAAATTCGCCACTGTCTGCTTTTCCGTCCTTCACCATTTCAAACAGCAAAGCGCCCTTTACCGCAGAGACAAGAGCAAGCTTTCTGTGGCAAAATAGCATTGGTTTGAATGCGTCAAACAGCACCACCCGGCTGCGAACGCAATCTGGCTCATCGCTGGCAATACGGCGATGGTTTAGCTTCTGCGCCCATCACCGGCTCCGTTCAAGAAGCATTAGTATTGATGGCATGTCGAATCCTTACACTCTTTCTTATATAATGCATTGAAATCTGAGGTCATTGCGCTACCGTTCCGCTATAATTTGGGTGGAGAAATGACGTGTCAAATACGCTAAAGGGACTATTGGAAAGCCATACGAGCACCGCGAACGCGATCGGTGCCCCAGACCGAGATTGGTCAAGCTATGGCGACCTGCGAACGCTCGCGGAAACTGTTGCAGCATCGCTTCACGCGGCTGGAATTGGGCGTGGTGATCGGGTGGGGATTGTTCTGCCCAACGGTCCCGAAATGGCGACTGCCTTTATCACCATTGCGCAAACAGCCGTGACAGCCCCTTTGAACCCGGCCTACCGCGAGGACGAATTCGCATTCTATCTCGAGGACTTGAAAGCCAAGGCCGTTGTTTTGATGGATGGGGACGACGGTCCTGCAAGTGCGGCAGCCGAGAAACTTGGCATCACGATCCTGCGCCTTAAAACCGATCCGACCCTGCCCGCCGGTCAGTTCACGCTACATACTGACAGTACCGGAACCTGCGATCAAACCGCGCCCGAAGCAGGTGATGTAGCCCTGATCCTGCACACATCAGGCACGACATCGCGCCCCAAAATCGTGCCATTGCTTCAGTCCAATGTCGTGGCATCGGCGCAAAACATCGCCAAGTCGCTGGACCTCACGTCTGATGATCGGTGCATGAATGTCATGCCATTGTTTCACATCCACGGGCTTTTGGCCGCTGTGTCTGCTACGCTGTCTGCGGGCGGTCAGGTCTGGTGTGCGCCCGGTTTTGACGCGCTGCGCTTTTTCGGCTGGCTGCGTGATGCGAACCCGACATGGTATACTGCGGTCCCCACGATGCATCAGGCGATCCTGTCGCGGGCGGCCCGCAACACCGACATCATTGAAGGCGCGCGCTTGCGCTTCTTGCGGTCCTCTTCGGCGTCATTGCCCGGCCCGGTCATGGAAAAGCTGTTCGAGACATTCGGCGTTCCTGTGATCGAAGGCTATGGCATGACAGAGGCGGCGCACCAGATGTGTTCAAACCCGCTCAAGCCCGGCGCGCAAAAACCGGGTGCTGTTGGTGTGCCTGCGGGCCCGGAAGTGCGGATTGCGCATGAGTTGGAACCGCATTTGATTGACAATAGCAGCATTGGTGAGGTCGTCATCTCTGGCCCCAATGTGACCCCCGGTTACGAAAGTAACCCCGATGCCAATGCAAAGAACTTCTTTGAGGTTGACGGCAAACGCTGGTTCCGGACCGGCGATCAGGGCACGTTTGATGAGGACGGCTACCTTACGCTGACGGGTCGTCTGAAAGAGATCATCAACCGCGGCGGCGAAAAGGTTAGCCCGCTTGAGGTCGATGGTGTGCTCTCTGCCCATCCTGCAATTGCGCAGGTCGTGACCTTTGCGTTGCCGCATCCCAAGTTGGGCGAAGAAGTCGCCGCCGCTGTCGTCTTGCGTGAAGGTGAAGAGGTGACAGAGCGCGACATCCGCGACTTTGCCTCTGAACGGCTTGCTGATTTCAAGGTGCCGCGCAAGGTGATCATCCTGGATGAAATCCCCAAAGGGGCGACAGGGAAAATGCAGCGGATCGGTCTGGCAGAAAAGCTGGGTCTAGTGGACACGGCCGCATCATGAAGATTTGTATTTTTGGCGCGGGCGCTATTGGCGGCTACATGGGTGCAAAGCTGGCTGAGGCTGGCGCAGATGTCAGTTTGGTCGCGCGCGGTCCACATCTGGCCGCGATGAAAGCGAACGGATTGACCCTGATCGAAGATGGCGTGTCAAAAACACTGCCCGTCACAGTCTCGGACAATCCTGCCGATCTGGGGCCGCAGGACTATGTCATCGTGACACTCAAAGCCCATTCTGTGCCGCCTGTGGTCGACAAGATGAAGCCGCTCATTGGCGAAAACACCACGATTGTGTCCGGCGTGAATGGTGTGCCCTGGTGGTATTTTCACAAGGTTGGTGGCGATCTGGAGGGCACACGGCTGGCCAGCGTCGATCCCGGCAATGCCCAATGGGACGGCTTTGGACCGGATCGTGTTCTGGGCTGCGTCGTTTACCCTGCTGCCGAAGTGATCGAACCGGGTGTGATCAAACATATCGAAGGCAACCGCTTTTCACTGGGTGAACCTTCGGGCGAAAAATCAGAACGCGCCATGCAGCTCTCCAAAGCGCTGAGCGCGGCGGGTCTCAAAGCACCCGTCCGCCCCAAAATCCGCGACGAGATCTGGGTCAAGCTTTGGGGTAACCTGTCGTTCAATCCGATCTCGGCATTGACGCATGCAACCCTTGATGTGCTGTGTACCGATCCGGGAACGCGTGACGTTGCCCGCAACATGATGCTTGAAGCGCAGGCCATCGCCGAAAAGCTTGGTGTGAAGTTCCCGATCGACGTCGACCGCCGCATTCAGGGGGGCGCTGATGTCGGCGCCCACCGGACGTCCATGTTGCAGGATCTTGATGCGAACCGCCCGATGGAGATTGATGCGCTGGTTGGCTCTGTGCAGGAATTGGGGCGGGTGACCGGAACACCTACGCCCACGATTGATACAGTTTTGGCTTTGGTTCAGCTGCGTGGACGCGTGGCGGGTCTTTATGGCTAAGTGAACCGCCCTTTTTGAACGCCTGAAAAGCCAGCGTGACTACGCTGGCTTTTTGCTGTTCTTACGCATCCGGCGCAGAAAGTTGAATGCGGGCAGAAAGATCAGGATCAAAGCCGCGATCGTGATCGGACCCGCCACGGGCCGTGTGAAAAAGATCGACGGATCACCGGACGACAGCAAAAGTGACTGCCGCAATGTGGGTTCTGCGATCGGGCCAAGCACGATGGCAAGCACGGCTGGCGCAAGCGGGTACTCAAACTTGCGCAGGAAGAACGCGCCCAATCCAAAGCCGACCATGAGCCAGATATCGAACATATCGCGCGTCGCCGCATAGCCGCCGACGATCGAGAGCACAAAAATGACTGGCGCAAGAATGGTGAACGGCATCCGCAGCATCCAGATAAACACCGGGATAAACGCAAGGTTGATCAAAAGCGCCGCGACGTTCGAGATATAGAATGACCCGATCAATCCCCAGACGAACTCTTGCTCGTCCACAAATAGCCGTGGGCCGGGGACCAGCCCCCAAATCACCATACCGCCGAGCAAGATCGCCGTCGTGGGCGAGCCGGGAATACCAAGCGTGAGCATTGGCAGCATCGAACCGGTTGAGGCCGAGTTGTTTGCCGCCTCAGGGGCGGCCACACCATCGACAGAGCCTTTGCCGAATTCCGCGGGGTTACGGGACACCATTTTGGCCACGCCATAGGACATGAGCGAGCCCGGCGTGGCACCTGCCGCAGGCAAGATACCCACGAAGAAGCCAAGGAACGACCCGATCATCGTGCCTTTCCATCCGCGCTGAACCATTTCTTTTGTATCCGCCGCCATACCCTTGATCGTCATCTTGGGCGTTGTTGCTGTGACTTCGCCGCGTGTCTGATCAATGGTCCAAAGCATCTCGCCGATGCCGTAAACACCGATTGCGAGGACAAGAAACCCGATCCCTTGCAGGAAGCCGTTGTATTCAAAGAGCACCAGCCGTGGCGCACCGGAAATCTGGTCAAAGCCAACAGCACCCAGCACAAGGCCAAGGCAGATCGACAGAATCGTTTTAGGAATGTCGTCTCCGCCCAAGCCTACAAAGGTCGCAAAAGCCAAGAGCATCAGGGCAAAGACCTCTGGAGGCCCAAAAGATAAAGCAACCGAAGCTAGGATAGGTGCAAAAAGCGTGAACAAGACATTGGCAACTGTGCCGCCAACGAACGACGCAATGGCCGCTGTGACAAGCGCAAGGCTCGCGCGTCCCTGACGCGCAAGCGGCCTGCCGTCAAAGGTCGTGGCCACCGCTGTCGAAGCGCCGGGAATACCCAATGTGATTGACGACACGGCACCGCCGTACATCGCCCCATAGTAGATTGCCGCAAGAAAAATAATGGCCGATCCCGGCGGCACCAGAAAGGTCACCGGCAGCAAGATCGCAACACCATTGACCGACCCAAGCCCCGGCATCGCTCCGATGAACAAACCCACGGTGACCCCGAGAAGGATCATCACGAGGTTCAAAGGTTGAAGCGACAACAGCATGCCGTCGCCAAGCAGAGAAAGAACTTCCATATTTAGGTGCTTTCTTTGGAGAGACGCTGCATGGCCTCAGTAAATGATGTCATAGAGGACGTTGAAAACCGGATCGGTAAAGGGCAGTCCGGACGGCATCGTGATCCGCATCGCGCCTTCAAAAAAGAAGAACAACGCGACAGGAGAGATCAGCGCCATGGACAAGCTTAGAAACAGACCGTGCCGTCCCAAGAACCACGTGTAATAGAACAAGAAGACTGCGATAGCGCCGTACATCGAAATGATGCTGACAAGAGCAACAAAACCGATGATCCCGCCACCGACAAAAAGCAGCGACCGCCAGCCATGGCTATCAAGGACCGGTTCGTCGGACTGCGAAGGTGGGCTGGTCCCACGCCACCAGTTGAACGCGATCGTGCCGCAGCAGATGAGCATGATTGCCGAAAGCCAGAAAGGCCAGGCACCACCACCGGGACCAGTGCCCGAGATGTAGCCAATAGGCAGTTCGGTACTTTTCCACATCAGGTAGATAGAAAAAAGGGCCAGAAATCCGGCGGTTACAATTTCGCCAACACGCATCTGGCCCTCCTTGTTTATTCAAACCCGACTATGGGCAGTTATTGCCGTCATCGGCGCGCTCTTATTCGCCTAGAGCGGCAAGCAGAGTCTTATGGTTTTCAACCTGAAGTGCCCAATATTCACGTTGCTCATCGGCATCCATCCAAAGCGGTGAGAGGCTTTCTGAAGTCAGATATCCCTGCCACGCTTCGGTCTCATAGATTTTGGTGAAGAGATCCTGATAATAGGCCGCTGCTTCCTCTGACATGCCTGGCGCACCCACAACGGCCCGCTGGTTGTAGTAGGAGAAATCTTGGCCCATCTCTCGGATCGTCGGCACATCAGGATACGCAGGCATCCGCTCGTCAGAGAACGCCAGAAGTGGAACAAAGTCACCGGCTTCATAGAAACCTTTGGCTTCTGCTGGGTTGTTCACGGTTGCCATGATCTGTTGACCGGCAAGGTCCTTGGCAACAGCGCCGCCACCGTCATACGGAATATATTTGACGTCCAGGTCATAGGCACCAGACATATAGGCAATCACGATACTGTCTTCCTGACCGGCACCAGTGCCGCCCATAACGTATTCGCCACCCATTTCTTTGACCTTCTCCACGTATTCTTCAAACGTGGTGATGCCGCTGTCCTTGTGCACCCAAAGCACGAACGGGTCGACGCCCATCATTGCAATCGGCGTGAAGGTCTGAATGTCGATACCCAAGTTCGCCTGACGAAGCGGTGTGGTAAAGAATGAATTGAGCGTCACCAGGATGGTGTGGTCAGGGTCACTGGCAGTACTGACATGGATCAACGCCTCTGCGCCGGAACCGCCGCCCTTGTTATTGGGAACGAGGGGACGGGTGGTCAGGTCCTGCTGCTCGGCGACCGACTGGATAAAGCGTGCGATCTGGTCGGCACCCCCACCAGCGCCAGCCATGATGACAAAGTCAATGGGTTTGCGCGGCTGCCAATCTTGCGCCAAAGCTTGAATAGGTGCGGTCGCAAGCAGCGAAGCGCTGACGATTCCGAGAAACGTGCGTTTGGTAAATTTCATTTCAAGTACTCCCTTTTTAGACTTGAGCAGCCAAGAAATCGCGCCACGACAACGGAGGCTGACCACCTTAAGTAGAACAACCTAAGATAGGGAAGTAATTATATTGTTCAAAGTTCATTTCAAGCAAAACTTTGTTGCGCGAGTAATGAATACCTTAGTGTACCAAAACGACCGGAATTTCTGCTTTGTCTACAACGACCTGCGTATTTCCACCGAATAGCGTTTCGCGTTCATGGTTCTGCCCGTAAGCCCCCATCACCAGCAAATTCGCCCCCACTTCGGCAGTAATGCTTAACAAAGCCTCTGCCGGGTTTCGCGCCTCGAATCGATGAATATCGGCCGCGATGCCGCGCAACTTGTAGTATTCGACCAGTTCCTCGGGGGGTGCGCCATGGGGTTCGCCTTTGCCGCCAGAGAGTATCGTGATGGACTGCGCTGCTTTGGCAAGATCAAGGGTCATGGCAACGGCGCGCGACGCTTCCAGTGAACCGTTCCAGGCGACGGTCATGTGACCCCCAAATTGCGGTGGCACGGCACGGTTGGGTGGGCACATCAAAACCGGGCGTCCCGTGCGGAAAAGCGCTGACTTGAGCGAATTCGCACCTAGGTTGCGATCTCGATCCGGTTTCGCGACGACCACGAGATCGGCAAGCCTGCCATTCTGTTTGATAACATCTGCCATCATCCCGTATTCTTCGACAAACTTGATCGATGCCGTGCCATGCACAGGGCTGTCGGTTTCTGCCATATCCAGAGATTGCGCAAGCTCATGCAATTGTTCGCGTACGCCCTGTTCTTGTTGATCCGCAAGTTCGCGCGCCTGTTCGATCATCGTATCGCGTGCAAAAGACGGGAGCGCCCGACTATAGGGCATCAGATCCTCGGCCCTTGCGCGGCAATGGGCGACAACGATGTGTGCATTATGGTGTTTCGCAAGCGCTGCTGCGTGGCCAATTACTGTTTCGACCATGCCGTCACCGCGAACTGGAACGAGTATCTTACTGAGCATAGTTAGCTTTCCTTCACTGATCGTGCGAGTTGGCGGACGGTGGGCTGTGCCGCAAATATCCGTAACGATAGTCTTATGATTGTTTGTCTTATAGCCTCACAACCCTGCAGCGTTACGTGATCCCCAGTCAAGATGCCTCAATGTCCAGCGAACTGGCGGCCGTTCAATGCGAAAAGCGCCGCTTTAGACGACAGAACAAGATCGAGATCATGTTCTGCCGCTTGAAGGGCTGGCGACAGATCGCCAGCTGATCCGACCGATACGGATAGGTATTCCTGCCTGCTTTTACCCAGACAGCAGCCATTTTTTTGCTTATGAATCAATGAGCTTGAAACCTAGTCCGCCTGCAAAAGGTAGTCGTTTGTATACCAAACTGTCACGTCCGGCATCGTCTCAAGCGGCCTGCCATTCTCGCCCAGCATGATACCGGCATCAAAGAGAAAGGCCGTGATATTCGCGATTTTGGTATCGTCGATCAGCCCTGCGGGCTCCCCCGGCTCTTGCAGATAATTGCCAGCGGCCAAGGCCGCCATCGACGCGCGGACAAGTTCTGGATTTGTCAGCATACCCGCCGTTTCGGCGATCAGGATCTCGGCTGCTTCTTGTGGCTCGGCTGCGGCAAAGGCATAGCCCCGTTGTGCTGCCTGAACAAAGGCCGTGGCCGTTTCAGGGTTTGCCGCCAGCCATGTACCATTGCCGCCTAGAAAGGTCGTGTGCTGGTCTGGCACGCCGTAATCGGCATAGCGAAACGCCCGTTGCGGCCGGTCCAACAGGACCGAGTTGACGCCTTCCCATGTGCTGACTTCGAGTGTGAAATCGACACTTCCGTTGGCCAGCGCCTCATAGGCAGAGGTGCCCAGGGTCACTGTATCGAACGTGCCGGTGCCGCCGTCATTGCGGATGATGCTAGAGATCAACGCGTCTTCCCACGCGCTGCCGAAACCGGCGTAGATCATGCCGTCCAGATCGGCAGGCCGCTGGATGTCGTCGCGTTCGCCATTAAACACAAGCCGCCCTGTTTCATGCTGCACCACCGCCATCACAGCCGTCATATCGGCCCCGGTGGCACGCTGCGTGTGAAAGCCCACGGCGCTGAGGATGCCAAACTCAGCAACGCCCGCAGCGACCAACGTGCCCGAAGATGTGTCGGTGTAAGGCAGGATATCCACGTCCAGCCCCGCTTCTTCGAACCATCCCTTCGCTTGGGCCACGTAAAGACCCACGTGGTTGGTATTGGGCGTCCAGTCCAACGCGACGCTAAGCTTTTCCTGCGCGGCGGCAGGTAGGGCCAATGCAATGATTGCGGCAGTAAGGATGTGTTTCATGGTGTCTCTCCGGTTTGATGAAGCAGGATTTCAAGAAGCTGCGCCTCGATCGCATGGGATTGGGCGCAGGGGGGTCGGCCCAGCCGCGGACGCGGGATGGGAACGGCAATTTCGGCAATCACGCGGGCCGGACGGCGCGACAGCACATAGATGCGGTCAGACAGGGCCACGGCTTCGCGGACATCATGGGTGACCAGCAGGGTCGTCCAGCGGGCGGTACGCCAGCGGTCCTCAAACCACTTTTGCATCTGTGTCCGGGTCAGGGCGTCCAACGCGCCAAAGGGTTCATCAAGCAACTGCACAGGCCGCCCCTGCACGATGGTGCGCAGAAGTGCTGCCCGCTGGCGCATGCCGCCCGACAATTGCGCGGGGTAGTGATCGGTGAACCCCGCCAAGCCAAAGTCAGCGAGCAGCGGCAAGACCTGCGCACGGGCGTCTTTGCGGGCGACGCCTTGCACCTCTAGTCCAAGCGTCAGATTGTCGATGATCCGCCGCCACGGCATCAGCGCGTCACGCTGCGGCATGAAAGCAAAGTTGTTTTTGTGGGTGGCCAGCGGCCGGCCCCCGCAAATGATCGCCCCGTGCTGCAAGGGCAACGCGCCGGTCAACAACCGAAAGATCGTGGATTTCCCCGCACCCGATGGGCCAAGGATTGAGACGAACTCACCCTCAGCCACATGCATGTTGATGTCGTCCAGAACGGCGGTCTCGCCCAAGGTTACACGCACGTTTTGCAGATCAAGCAGGCTCATCTCTGCCCCTCCACATCGCGCCAGCGCAGGACGATCCGCTGCAACAGAGCCGTCGCAGCAAACAGGACCAGCGTGAGCAAGGAACTGATCACGACAGCGGCCAGCACCAGATCAGGGCGAAAGCTATTTTTGGCATTCAGGATCACGATCCCCAGCCCCGCCCGTGCGCCGACATATTCGGCAAAGATCGCAGCCACGACCGCGTAGGTGATCGAAATGCGCAGACCGGCAAAGAAATAGGGCATCGCAGAGGGGAACCGCGCACTGCGGAACACCTGCACACGGGTGGCGCCCATCGATCGCATCAGATCCTCGATCTCCGGATCGGTGGCTGCATAGCCGTCAACAAGCGCCACGAGCATAGGAAAGAAGGTGACCAAAGCGACAAGCAACACCTTGGGCGTCAGATCGAACCCGAACCACAAGACGACCAAGGGGGCGATGGCGACCAGCGGCAGCGTCTGACTGACCACGAAGATCGGGAACAGGGCGCGGCGCACGCGGGGCATGAAATCCAGCACCACCGACAGGCTGAACGCCACGGTCAGCGACAGGGCGAACCCCGCAAACGTGGCTTTTAGCGTGGGCACCGTGTTATCCCACAGCAAGCCGCGGTTCAGCACGATCTGGTCCAGCACCCGCGACGGTGCGGGCAGCATCAGCGGCGAAATGCCCGACAGGCGGACATAGATTTCCCAGATCACAAAGGCACTGGCCACGCTGAGGACGGCAGGAATGCCGCGGGCCAGACCTCTGCCGGGACGGCGAGGTTCGGGGCGCTGCATGAAATCAGCGCTTGGAAGGGCTGTTGGCCGAAACCGTCAGATCAATGGTGACATGGCCGTTTGGCGGACCAAACTGGCAAAACGCCTGTTGCAGGGTCGCAAAAACGGGGCCCGCATCGCCCGTCAACCGGGTGCAAAAGTTCTTGGACCGATCAAAGGTGCCACTTTGCTTGAGAAAATCAATACAGCCCATGATTTCGGCCATATGATCACCCGCGCCCATCACATAGAGCGAGAATTGCGCATCTGCGATCTGCCCCTTGTCGGGGGTCGCCGCAATGGCGGCCAATGCGTTCTCTTGGCGTGATGCCAAGGGTTCTTCGGGGTTGGCCAAAGCACCGGTCTGGCAAATCGGATCATCCGGCTCACCTGGGCAGCCGCGCGACAGGGTGGCGCGCAGCACGATATGGGTGCCAGTCTCAGCGGCTCTGGCATAAAGATCGCGCAGGGCGGGAAACAGCACCTCGGGCGGACCAACGATGAGGGTTGAGATATCGTCGGTCTCGATCCGCAACTGGTCACGCCACGGATCAAGGGCGCTGAGCGATGATAGGATCACGTCAACGAACCCGTCGGTCATCGGGTAAAGGGATACTTGTGCGCCTGCAAACATATATATGTCCTCCTTGCTACGCTGGCATTATCCAGATCAGCTTTGAGGGTCCGTAGGCTTGCGCCCACATCTCAGCCGCAGCAATATGCGGCTCCCCTGTGGTGCAATATTGATGACATGCGCTCGGGCAGGCTGCAAGCCAAAGATGAGCGGTGCGTCAAACTTTCGATTTGAACGCGAGGGGGCGGAAAATATCGCGGGCGATCAACCGCTCCAAAGCAGCCGATAGCGCATCAGTTTTCGCATCCGGAATGCAGCCTAAGAACAGTCTGGATTGGGCGTCTAAAGTATGCGCCCAACCCTCCGGCCAGATCCCGTTCAATCAAGAACGCGCCCACTGCAGCAATGACAATTTCAAACGCAACCAAAGCGCCGCACTTACTGAATGGCGCGCACGTCGCTCAAGTTCCCGATTTTGATGTCAAACCGAGGCTCGCTCGCATCGGTCTGACAGCGCCTCCAGTATTACGCAGCGACACAGTCGGCAAAATACGCGACACTTCCATCCAGACCGGTGATTTGAACCAAGCCATGGATGTCCGTTTCAAAACCCGGGCAATCGCGCGCAAATTCGCGGTTGAATTTGAGATACTCAACAATCTTGCTGTTGAAGACCTCGCCCGGAATAAGCAGCGGAATACCCGGCGGGTAAGGCGTGATCAGGCTGGTGGTGATCCGGCCCTCAAGTTCATCGATTGGCACACGTTGGGTTGTGCGTTGCGCGATATGCGAAAACGCATCCGTTGGCGTCATGGCGGGGGTCAGATCGCTGAGGTACATATCCGTCGACAGGATCGCCACGTCGTATTTCGCATAAAGCGTGTGCACATGGTCGCACAGATCGCGCAGGCCCATCTGTTCGTAACGCGGATGTTTGGCACAGAACTCCGGCATTGTGCGCCACATCGGTTGGTTTTTGCCGTAGTCGTCCTTGAACTGCTGCAACGCTGCCAAAAGCGTGTTCCACCGGCCCTTGGTGATGCCGATGGTGAACATGATGAAGAAGCTATAAAGGCCGGTTTTTTCCACCACGACCCCGTGTTCGGCAAGATATTTCGTCACGATGGACGCAGGGATACCGGAG
Source organism: uncultured Alphaproteobacteria bacterium (assembly GCA_942490805.1). GTDB lineage: Bacteria > Pseudomonadota > Alphaproteobacteria > Rhodobacterales > Rhodobacteraceae > Yoonia. The sequence continues at coordinate 489,205 of CALNYU010000007.1, forward strand.
TCTTCAAACCGTCCATCCAGATTCAGGCCGGGTGTAATGATCGTCGCCTTGATCGGGTCAAGCATGTTGAAACCGGGCGCCATATCGCCAAACCCATGCCAGGCGTCTTCACCGTCAGAGGCCTGTACCCCTTCTTCGTCGGTGCGCTTAAGCACCCAGTCTTTCGCGCGGCCAATGCCCTCTTCTTCAAGCGCATCTGGGCCCCAGACTTTGAACCACCAGTCATCATCGCCGAATTCGTCATCGACCTTGCGCATGGCACGGCGGAAATCGAGCGCTTCCTGAATACTTTCCTCAACCAAAGCCGTGCCGCCCGGCGGTTCCATCATTGCCGCTGCCACATCACAGCTTGCGATGATGCTGTATTGCGGGCTGGTGCTGGTGTGCATCAGGTAGGCTTCGTTAAAGAGGTGACGGTCCAGTTTGGTGTCTTGGGAATCCTGCACGAGCACATGGCTGGCCTGACTGATCCCTGCCAAGAGTTTGTGGATAGACTGGGTGGCATAGGTCACGGAATGGCGCGGACGGTCCCGTTTGCGCCCCATGGAGTGGAAGTGGCCGTAGAACGGATGAAAAGCCGCATGCGGCAACCAAGCTTCATCGAAATGCAGGTTTTCAATATAGCCGTCCAGCAGGTCTTTGATCGTCTCGGTGTTGTACAGCACACCGTCATAGGTGGATTGGGTCAACGTCATAATGCGCGGCTTGACGGTGTCGGCGTCGATATGCGCCAGCAACGGGTTGGCACGGATCTTGGCACGGATGGCTTCAATCTCGAACTCGCTGCGCTGGATGGGGCCAATGATCCCGAAATGGTTGCGCGTAGGTTTCAGAAAGATCGGGATCGCACCGGTCATGATGATGCTGTGCAGGATAGATTTGTGGCAGTTGCGGTCCACTACGACAACATCGCCGGGGGCGACCGTGTGATGCCAGACCATCTTGTTGCTGGTGCTGGTGCCGTTGGTGACGAAGAAACAGTGATCGGCGTTAAAGATGCGGGCGGCATTGCGTTCCGATGCACCGATCGCACCGTTGTGGTCCAACAGTTGGCCCAATTCCTCGACGGAATTGCAAACGTCGGCACGCAGCATGTTTTCACCGTAAAACTGGTGATACATCTGGCCAATCGGGCTTTTGAGGAAAGCCACGCCACCCGAATGGCCCGGGCAGTGCCAGGAATATGACCCGTCATCGGCATAGTCCAACAACGCTTTGAAGAACGGCGGCTGGATGCCTTCGAGATAGCCTTTGGCCTCGCGAATGATATGGCGCGCGACGAACTCGGGCGTGTCTTCAAACATATGGATAAAGCCGTGCAATTCGCGCAGAATATCGTTTGGCAGATGGCGCGCCGTCTTTGTCTCACCGTAGATAAAGATCGGCACGTCGGCGTTTTTCCAGCGCACTTCTTCGATAAAGGCGCGCAGGTTGACGACTACGGGGTCAATATCGGGGCCTGCGCTAAACTCTTCGTCATCAATCGACAAAAGGAATGCGCTGGCGCGGGATTGCTGCTGTGCAAACTGGGACAGATCGCCGTAGTTCGTGACGCCGACGACCTCGACACCCTCGTTTTCGATCGCTTGCGCCATCGCCCGAATGCCCACCCCAGAGTTGTTATCCGACCGGAAATCCTCGTCGATAATAAAAATGGGGAAACGAAACTTCATGATGCTTTCCTAGCTCCAGATTTGATGGACGTCGCCCCCTTCAGAATCGATACGGGCTACGCTTCGAACCATCCTCGTTGCCCTGTTATGGGGCTACTTTCGGCCCGATGTCCATGGTGACCCATTTACTTCCCACTGGTAGTAACCTGCGCCGCAGGCTAGAGAGTTCAGGCATCCTTGGGCAGGTCGAAGTGAGAGACATCAACGTCGCAGCCGTTTGGATATGACGCTAGGACATCCGAAGGATCGCAAAATGACCGCGCACGACGAAACGCAAGCCGCTGCTGCAACCAACATCAGAAGCTGGTTGCTTGAACACCCCGAAATCGAGTCTGTCTTTGTCTGCGTTTGCGATCTGAATGGCACGATGCGTGGCAAGCGGCTGCCGATCGAGAAGGCGCGCGCGTCGCTTGATGGTGGGCTGCGGATGCCGCTCTCGATCCTGAGCATGGATGTCTGGGGCGAAGACATCGAGAACAACGAACTGGTTTTTGAGACGGGCGATTCAGACGGGATCTGCGAACATACCGGTCGCCCGCTTGTCTTGATCAACTGGACCAGCCAGCCCTCGGCTTTGGCAATGTTCTGGATGCATACGGATGATGGCAATCCGTTTCTAGGCGACCCGCGCCATGCCTTGGCCAATATCGTTGATCGCTACAAGGCACTTGGCCTGACGCCCGTCGTGGCAACCGAGCTTGAATTCTATCTGTGCGATCCCAGCGAAGAGCGCCCGCAACCGCCACGCTCACCCGTGACCGGCAAGCGGCTTGATTCCGACGGCGCCTTGTCTCTGGATGAATTGCAGCATTTCGACAGCTTCCTGAACGATGTCTATCAGGCCTGCCACGAACAAGGCATTCCGGCAGATGCTGCGATTTCGGAAAACGGGGCGGGGCAATTCGAAATCAACATGATGCATGTGGATGACCCGCTACAGGCCGCCGACGATGCCGTGCTGTTCAAGCGGTTGGTGCGCGGGATCGCGCGCAAGCATGGATTGGCTGCAACGTTCATGGCCAAACCTTACGGCGATCGATCCGGCAGCGGCTTTCATGTGCATTTCAGCCTTGTCGATGAAAACGGCGTCAACTTGTTCGACAACGGCGGCGAGGAAGGCACGCCGCTGATGCTGAATGCCGTCGCGGGGCTGTTGGAAACGATGCAGGAAAACACCCTGACATTTGCACCGCATGAGAATTCCTACCGCCGCTTGCTGCCGGGGGCACATGCGCCGACCAGCGTGGCTTGGGGCTATGAAAACCGCACCGCCGCGATCCGCATTCCCGGTGGCAACCACAAAGCGCGCCGCATCGAACACAGGGTCGCGGGGGCCGACGCAAACCCGTATCTGGTTGTCGCCAGCATTCTGGGCGGTGCCCTGATCGGGATTGAGGAAAAACTGGAGCCAGCCCTGCCGATCGAGGGTGATGCCTATAGTTTGAAGCTTGATCACCTGCCGCTTGATTGGGCGACAGCGATTCAGGCGTTCAATCGCGGCAAGTATGTGCAGAATATTTTTTCCAAACGCCTGCAGACGATGCTTGTTGAATGCAAGACACAGGAACTCAAGCGCTTTGCGCGGCATGTCACCGATTTTGAATTCCATAGCTATTTGGAAACCGTCTGACGGCGTCCAGCCGCTGGGTTGGCGCAATTAATGGACCAGTCCAGAAGTAACCTCTGACGCCTTTTCAGAAAACAGGCGGCCAATAGCTTTGCTATGCACGCCGCCTCCATCATCGCGCAGCAGAAAGAGAGCGTCCAGCCCTTGCTGCGTGGCAAGCTTCGCCCCGGCCTCTTCGCCCAGAACCATCAGCGCCGTGGCCCAAGCATCTGCTTCGGCACAGGTCCTTGCGATCACGGTGACCGACGCGGGTGGCGCAATGAGCGGCGCGCCCCGTGACGGGTCCATCGTGTGGGAAAGCCGGCGGCCCTGTACCTCGACCCAATGCCGGTAGTCACCCGATGTGGCGACCGCGGCGTCGTGCAACGCAAGAACCGAATGCGGTGTACGGCGGTCAGGGTCAGGCGCTTCGACCGCGACGCCCCATGGCGCACCATCAGGGCGCAGGCCCATTGCCCGCATTTCACCGTCGATACCGACCAGTCCCGCAGGAATACCAAAACCGACAAGCGTCTCGGCCAGACGGTCTACACCGTACCCTTTCGCAATCCCGTTCAAGTCCAGCGTGACATCAGCCATTTTGCGGACACGACTGCCCGCGACATCAATCTCCAGCGTGTCCTCGGACCGCAGACGGCCCATTGCTGCACGGATCTGTGCGGCGTCGGCCGCATCCACGCCGAACCCCCAAGCTGTCACCGCGTCCCCCAGCGCCATATCAAATGCCCCGTCAGAGGCCTGCCCGATCTTCTGCCCAAGTATCAGGACATCAAGCAACCGTGCCGGAACCGCCTGCCAAACACCGACCGGTGCCACATTCAGGCGCATCAGGTCACTGTCGGGTTTCCACGTAGACATCTGCGCGTCCACTTCATCAACGGCCGCCTGCAAAGCGGCGCGCAGCGGGTCCGGGTCAAATGACAGGTCTGCATGGAGCAGCGCCGACCAGCGTGTGCCCATCGTGGGCCCGTGCAGCGCATAGCGTGTTGGATCAATAGACATCTTCGACATACCGCCCCTCTGCCTTCAACGCGAGCGGGGTCAGCCCGATCGGTTTGAGAATATCGGTCAACGCATCCGCAACACCCGCCGCCATGCCGCGCCCGCCGCAGACCATAACGCGCGCACCTTCGCGGATCAGGCGCGCCACTTCGGCACCCTCGGCCCGCAGTGCATCCTGCACGTATTGTGGATTGGCCGCGCGCGAGACTGCCGTGTCCAGACGTGTCAGGCGCCCTTCGGCCTGCCAGTTCGCAAGGTCTTGCCCATAGAAAAAGTCGTTCTGCGGATGGCGCATGCCAAAGAAGAGATGAATGGGCCGGTTGCTTTTGTTGCCACGCACAAACCCCGCCAGCGGGCCGATCCCCGTCCCTGCCCCGATCAGGATCAGCGGCGTGCGGCCCCTGCCCGGTTTGAAACCGGGATTGCGGACGACATAGCCCTCGGCCGTATCACCCGGCGCAAGCTGGGTCAGTTGCGAGGAACACAGGCCCGATGGATGGCGCTTGACGACAATCTCAACGAACCCGTCACGCCGGTCAGAGGCCAGCGAATACAGCCGTGGGATCGCAGAGCCGATGGGCAAAATACCCAGAAGATCGCCCGCTTCGAACCGTGCAAAGCCTTGGCCCGTGAGCCTTTGCCACAATGTCACGCGCGGCAGGGCAAAGCGCAGGATTGCCGTGGGTTCCTGCATTTCCGCCCCGTAGTCACGGCGCGAAACCAGTGTCAGCGTCTGGGTTGCAGGAAGAACGGGCTGGTGCGCCAGTTCCAGCTCAATACCCAGCGCCTGCCCCAGCAGACGCCCCCAGCGCGCGAAATCCTGCGGCGACTGGCGGTCGATGGTGTCAAACGGCAAGAGCATATCCCAGCCCAGCGTTTCAGCCTCGGCGGCAACCTGTTTTGCGAAGCCACAGAAGTCGGGGTAACTGCGATCACCAAACCCCAGCACGGCAATCGGTGCAGCGGGCACGGTGCCCAGCGATTTCAGGCGCTCCAGAAACCCTTTGGCCGTTTCAGGCGCGTCACCGTCGCCGTAAGTTGCGGCAAGGATCACGAACCGCTGCGCCTTGATATGGCGCGATGGGTCAAAGGACGACATCGGCGCGACATGAACCGTCTGTCCCGCCTCACTCAGCGCTTGATGAAGCGTCGCGGCAAAGCCCCAGGTGCTGCCACCTTCACTGCCGACCAAAAGAACCGTTTCGGCCTTGCCTGCGGGCTGGTTGCCCTTGATGCGGGGTCTGCTGCGCCGTGCCGCCAGCCAGATAAGACCGCCCGTGACCCCAAGCACGGGCACACCCAATGCCATCAACCCCAGAACCACCCCAAGAAAGGCCGCCCCTTGACCGGTGTGCAGCATATAGATCGTTTCCGACACGCGCTCCCAACCGGTCAGATCGGCCCAACTTAAAGTCGCACCTGTTCCCTGATCCAGATATCCGGTCCCCCGATCGGTCTTCAAAGTAAAGACGTCGGTGGCGTCACCGGGATAGGGAAAGTTCAAATCACGCAGTTCGGCGACAGGGGTCTGCTGCAGCAAGTCGATGGAATTGACTGGCACATCGGTCTGGCCGCTCACCACGCTGGGAAAGGCCGGTGCAGATGTGGTTTCGGGAATAAGCTCAAAGGTGGATGCCGACATCCAAAGCGCTGTGACTGATGACAGGGCAAGGCCCAGTACCGCGACGCGCGCGATCTCGACATGCAGACGCCCCGACAGCGGGCCGCGCATCGGCGCAAACCAGCGGCGCCACCCGCCTGCGCGACGTGCAACAAGAACAGACCCCGAAACCGCAAGGATCAGCATCGCGGCCGCACCAAAGGCCATGACGATCCGCCCGCCGTCGCCAAGAAAGAGCGAACGGTGCAGGTTCGTCAGCCAGCGCTCAACCTGATTGGGGTCGGCAGACCCCGCGCCCTGACCTGTTGCCGGATCAATGACCGCCGCCCCCGGTGCGCCATCCACAAACCAATAGGCCGTGATCTGACCCGACGGCGACCGCCGGATCTGTTCAACGCCGGGATAGACGGTCTGGATACGCGATGCGAGTGTCGCCACGCTCAGCCCCGTCTCGGCCTGCGGCGCAGAGAGCCGCTCGGCTGCGGGGAACACCGAAAGGGCGGCCCCGCTAAGCGTCAGGATGATAAGAAAGGCGGCGGCCAGAAGACCCGGCCAACGGTGCAGAACGCGGATCATCGCCGGGCCTCCCTTACATGTCGTAGGTGAAATTGGCGATGTAGCGGCGGCCTCTGGTCTGCGTGCCTGCCCCGTCTGTCGTCAGGGGCACCGCAACCTCGTTCGGGCTGTCGCGCATATCCTCAACGGCTGCGTCGATGTGGAGCGTATAGCCCGCATCAAACAGCGCGTCGGCCAGATCAAGCGTGATCTCAAGCGTGCGGCCTGACCCGACACTGGCCCCGGTGATCCCATTGATCTGTGCGGTGTCACCAGCGGTGGCCCGGTACCAGTCGCCAAGGTGTTCATAGTATTTCGACTTGCCCCCAGCCATCCAAAGGCTGCCCGCGTAAGCCCCCGAAGGATCAGTGACGTAAAGCGCAAGATACGCCCCATCGCCGCCGTAGTTATTCAGTGTTGTGGTCAGTGTCACCGGACGCGCCATTGCGAGCCCCGGAAGCGTCAGCGCGGTGGTCAGCGCCAGTGTTGCGAGAAGCGATTTCATGGGAATGTGCCTTCTTGAAGAAGAAAATTGTGGCGAAAGTCAGTTCATCTGGACCGTTGGCGGAGCACCATTGCCGAAAAGACCATTTTGTGGCGGGGCAACGGTGCCTGCGGGCGCTGCATTACTGGCGCTACCACGGCAGTCGTCATCATCATCGTCGTCGTCGCAGTCGTCATCATCGTCATCGTCATGGCGCGAGCTGCTGCTATATTTGCGATCGTGGTCGTCATCGTCGTCCTCGTAACGCGATCCGCTGCGATGTTCGTGCTCATCGTCATCGTCGTCGCTGGCAAGGATCAGCGGCATGGCGTCCTGACCGGCTTCAAAAGCGGCCACAAAAGGCAGAGCCGCGCTATCGCTTGTCCGCATCGCGCTCCAGGCTGGTACGCCGATAGCGGCCGAAAGCGCGGTTGTCGCTGCAAGAAGGGTGAGTGTCTTTTTCATTTTCATGTCTCCAATTGTCTGCTGAGTTCAATCTGGAGACACCACCTGAGGTCTTCCTGACACCGCGCAATTTTTTGCTTCAGCTTGCCGTCAGGAAACCGCCAGAAAGAAAAAAGGCCCCACCGAAGATGGTGGAGCCTAGGAAGCGCCGAAGGGAAATGTTCAAGAAATATCGCCGGGTTCGGGCGCACGCTTGTCACCGGTTACCATGGATCGCGCGAGGTTTTCATTGTGACGGAAAGAGGTCAGCACCACCCCGCCGACATGCACAGCGATCAGCAACAGCATGAGGTTGGCAAGCACCTCATGCACCTCTTCAACAGCTTCTGAGCCGCGTCCGCCATACCCCTCATCGTCGTCACCATCATCATCGGCATAGGCCGGTGAGACAATCTGAGGAAGGTCAGGCAGCATCGCAAGCCGACCCTCATCTTCCAGCAGCCACCCTGTAAAAGCGGTACCGGCGAGCGTCAGCAGCAAGGCAACTGTCATCACAGCACCTGCGGGGTTGTGGCCAAGATACCGATGTTCTTTGCCGCGCACGACATCGCCGATGTAACCCAGCGTTTGCGACGGCCCGCGCAGGAATTGTGTGAAACGCGCGTATTTGCTGCCAACGAAGCCCCAGACAAGCCGGAAAGCAATCAACCCTGCGACACCATAGCCCGCAATCTCGTGTACCGTGCTTAGCTCGTCGGCGCTCAGATAGGCCACGACAAATGCGGCGACCAAGCTCCAGTGAAAGATCCGAACCAACGGATCCCAGACACGGACCATCGCAGTAGACCCTTGCACGGCTGATGTCTTAGTCATCGTCGTCATCCTCGTATTCAAATTCAATAACTTGCAAAGTCTGCGGATGAACGGTCACCTCAATCCGGCGGCCCTGCGCATCCCAGCCGTCAATTTCGTAGCACCCATCGTCAATCTTGATCCGGCGCACGGTCCAGGCATTGTCCAACGCCATCTGTGCAACCACTTCACGCGGCTGCCAGTCTGCCATGGGAACAAAACAATCGTCATCGTCGGCAAAGGCTGATCCTGCCGAAACGGTCGCAAGAAATGCGAGCATTGTCAGTGTCTTCTTCATGCTGCAAACTCCGGTTTATGGCCAACTTCACCAAACTATGCGCAACCAACCTGACAGGATCCTGAAGCGTGTGGGTTGATCTACGTCAGTCTCGCGTAAGCCGCATCGTTCAAGAAGGCATTTGAAACAAAGGGACTGACCGCCATGCGTATTCTGCTGATTGAGGATGATACCGTTCTGGGTGAAGCCGTCCGCGACCAGATTGCCGCCGATGGCCACTCTGTGGACTGGGTGACGCGCCTTGATGAAGCGGGCGACGCCATGGCGGTCGCCGCCTATGATCTGATCTTGCTTGACCTGATGCTGCCTGATGGCCTTGGCGTCGGATTTCTCAAAACCCTGCGCCAGCGGGGCGACGTGACCCCTGTGATCATTCTGACAGCGCTTGATCAGATTTCGGACCGGATCAATGGGCTGAACGCGGGTGCTGACGACTATCTTGTGAAACCGTTTGACCTGTCCGAACTCTCGGCGCGGATCGGATCAGTCGCACGCCGTTACAGCGGCAATCCGAACCCGATCATCACCCATGGCACACTGGACATCGACCTCGCATCCCGCAGCATCCATCAAAGCGGCAAGCCCATCCAACTGACGTCCCGCGAATGGGCGCTGTTTGATGCGTTTCTGGCACGCCCCGGTCAGTTGTTGTCGAAAACACAGCTGGAAGACAAACTCTACGCCCACGGGGCCGAAATCGAGAGCAACACGATCGAAGTCCATGTCAGCCGATTGCGTAAAAAACTCGGGGCTGACGTGATCCAGACCGAACGCGGCATGGGCTACCGTCTGGGCCCTGCATGAGACTGCCACGTAGTCTTCAGGCCCGCTTGGGGCTGTCGTTGGGCGTTGTCCTGACGCTCTTGTGGATTACGACGGCCACGATCACGGCTGTCAACCTGCGCCATGAGATGGACGAGGTCTTCGACTCGGCCCTTCAGGAAACTGCACAGCGCCTGCTGCCCCTTGCCGTGCAAGAAATTATCAGCCGCGACGACGATGGCGTCACCCAACGCCTTGGCGCGATCCGCGAACATAGCGAGTTTTTCACTTATATCGTCCGGGACCAACGCGAACGCATCCTGCTGCAATCGCATGCCGCCGATCCTGAGATATTCCCCCTCTATGACGGCACGGGCTTTCGTCAGACCGCCACCCACAGGCTTTATAACGATGATGCCTTGCAGGGCAGCGTTCGCATTTCGGTGGCCGAACCGCTGGACCACCGCGCCTCTGTTGCGCGGGAAATCCAGATGGGTCTTGGCCTACCCGTTCTGATCGTGATCCCCCTTGCCTTGCTTGCCATCGTCCTTAGCGTCAGGGCAAGTCTTGCCTCGCTGCGCCGCTTCCGCGAAACCTTGGCCGTGCGCGGCGCGCGCGATCTCTCGCCCGTTCCCGAAGATGATATCCCGCTGGAAATCGCGCCCGTCGCAGCCACCCTCAATGTTCTTTTAAGCCGCCTCAAAGGGGCATTTGAGGCCGAACGCAGTTTTGCAGCTAACGCAGCGCATGAATTGCGCACACCCCTTGCAGGCGCCATCGCGCAGGCGCAGCGGTTGCAATCTGAAACAGATGACCCCGCCGCGGCCGCGCGGGCGGCAGACATCGAGGCCACTCTCAAACGGCTTACCCGCCTGTCGGAACGCCTGATGCAACTTGCCCGCGCCGAAGGAGGCCGCTTGCGGCTGGACCAAACCTCGGACCTGCGTGGCGTCGTGCGGATTATCATCGACGAGATGGCGCGCGCGACACCTGCAGGGCGCATTGCGCTGACGCTGCCAGACGGACCTGTCTTGTCTGACTTGGACCCGGACGCCTTGGGTATTCTTTGCCGCAACCTGATTGAGAATGCGATACGCCATGGCGGGGCAGCAGAACCAATCGACGTCTCGCTTTTACAAGACGGGACATTGCGCGTGGCAAATGCAGGCCCGGTCGTCCCGAAAGAGAAGCTCGAAAAGCTGACCGGTCGTTTTGAACGCGCAGGTCCGAACACCACCGGAAGTGGCCTCGGACTCGCGATTGTCGCGGCCATTTCGGAGCGGATTGGAAGTCAGCTGATCCTCAACTCCCCCCGTGCTGGCAAAGAGGATGGTTTCGAAGTCTGCATCAGGCTTCCGATCTCTGGGGCGTGAGTTCTGCTGCTGTCAGTGCGCCTTTGCGTCCGCTTCCAGCGCAAAGCACGCGGCATATCCGGTTTCTGTAGCGACCTGATGGGGCGCATCTACCTTGCAGCGGTCCATTGCCAGCGGGCAGCGTGGGTGGAACGCACAGCCTGGTGGCGGGTTGATCGGGTTGGGGATTTCACCGTCAACGGGTTTGCGCCGCCGTCCCGATAGCGCCAGATCAGGCACCGCATCGAGGAGCATTTGCGTATAGGGGTGCTGCGGGGACGAGAACAGCGTCTTGCCGTCAGCCACTTCCACCAGACGCCCCAGATAAAGCACACCAATCCGGCTGGCCATGTGCCGCACAACGGACAAATCATGGCTGATGAACAGATAGGTCAGGCCCATTTCGTCCTGAAGATCCTTCATCAGGTTCAAAATCTGCGCCTGCACCGATACATCCAGCGCCGAGGTCGGTTCGTCACACACAATAAATTCAGGTTTGGACGACAGCGCACGCGCAATCGCGATCCGCTGGCGCTGGCCACCGGAAAACTCATGCGGGAATTTCTCGGCGTCTTTGGCGGACAGGCCAACGGTATCCAGCAATTCGCCCACGCGGTTGGTCACGTCAGCGCCTTTGAGCAGGCCGAACGTGTGGATCGGCTCTGCGATGATGTCACCGACGCGCCAGCGCGGGTTCAGGCTTGCGAAAGGGTCTTGAAAGATCATCTGGAACCGGCGGCGCAGGTCGCGCATCTCGGTCCCTGTCGTGCCTGTCATTTTATGCCCATCAAATTCGATGGTCCCTTCGGATGCGGCAAGCAGGCCCACGACCAGTTTTGCAATCGTCGATTTCCCCGACCCGCTTTCGCCCACCAGCGCAAAGGTTTCGCCACGCTTGATTTCGAAGCTCACGTCGGCCACGGCGGTCAGGAACTGCTTTTCGTCGCGTTCCAGCATCCGGTTCAGGAAAGGTTTCGAGATATCGAAATACCGCGTCAGGTGTTCGATTTTCAGCAGCGCATCAGCCATTCGCTTGCTCCTTTGCAGGTGTGTCGATGGCATCATAAAGCCAGCATGCGACCTTGCGCCCATCTGCATTGCGCACCACAGGCGCAGGGCGTTCTTTGAAACAGCGATCGAACGCTTTTTCGCAACGCGGATTAAAGGCGCAGCCTTGTGGAATAGCGTTCAGGCGTGGCATCGCGCCGGGGATTTGCACCAGCCGCGCATCGGTTTGCGTCAGCGTCGGGATCGAGCCCATCAGCCCTGCGGTATAGGGATGTTCAGGTGCGGTGATGACCTGCCGGACAGGGCCGATTTCGGCGATCCGTCCCGCATAGAGCACCGCCACACGGTCGGCGGTTTCGGCAATCACGCCCATGTCATGGGTGATCAGCATCACGGCGGCACCCCGTTCCGCGCAGATTTCCTTGATCAGGTCGATGATCTGGCTTTGCACCGACACATCAAGCGCTGTTGTGGGTTCGTCCGCAATCACCAGTTCCGGTTCGGCGCAAAGCGCAAGGGCAATGACAACGCGCTGCCGCATGCCGCCCGAAAAATGGTGCGGGTAATCGTCGATGCGCCGCGCCGCCGCAGGAATACCCACGCGGTCAAGCAAGGCAATGGCCTTTTTGCGTGCCTCACTTTCGGAAATATCCGCATGGGTGCGGATGGTCTCGATCAACTGCTGGGCCACGGTATAGAGCGGGTTCAGGCTTGTCAGCGGGTCCTGAAACACCATGCCGATCCGCTTGCCACGGATCCGGCGCATGGCTTCGGCGCCCAGATTGTCGATCCGTTCGCCCTTGAGCAGGATTTCACCGCCGGCAATGCGCCCCGGTGGTTCCAGCAGGCCAATGATCGCGGCACCGGTTAGCGATTTGCCCGCACCGGATTCACCCACCACCCCCAGCACTTCACCGGGCATGATATCAAAAGACACATCGTCAATCGCGGTCAGAATACCGCGACGTGTGGGGAATTCGACCCGCAGGTTGCGGACGGAAAGCAAAGCATCGGTCATAATTGTCACCTTAGCCGTGGGTTCAGCGCGTCGCGCAGCCAGTCACCCAAAAGGTTGACCGACAAAGCGAGCAGCAAGAGTGCGATGGCCGGGAACAGCAGAATCCACCATTCGCCAGAGAACAGATACTGCTGGCCAATCCGGATCAGCGTACCAAGGCTCGGTTGTGTCGGCGGCACACCGACGCCCAGAAAGGACAGGGTTGCCTCGGCGATAATCGCAAGCGCCAGACCGATCGTCGCGATCACGAGCACCGGTCCCATCACGTTGGGCAGGATATGGCGCAAGACGATGCGCGCGGGGTGCACGCCGATGACGCGGGCGGCCTGCACGTATTCCTTGGATTTTTCGACCATGGCGGCACCACGCACCACACGGGCATATTGCACCCAATCCGACAGGCCGATCGAGACGATCAAAACCCAGATCGCAACCTCTTCACGCATCGAGGGCGGGATAAAGCCGCGCGCCACACCAAAGATCAGCAATGCAATCAGGATGGATGGAAATGACAGCTGCACATCTGCAATACGCATGATCAGGCTATCCACCCAGCCACCGCGCCACCCGGCCAAAAGCCCGAGCCCGATGCCCAGCACCAGCGCAAACACCACGGCAGAGAAGCCCACAAATAGCGAGATCCGCGCGCCATAAAGAATCGTCGAGAAGATGTCGCGGCCCTGATTGTCGGTGCCCATCAAATAGGTATTACCGGTGAACTGGTTCGGCTCACCAGGCGGGGTGAAACCGTCCATCAGGTTCAGAGACGCCGAATTGAACGGATCATAGGGTGCAATCCAAGGTGCAAAAGCCGCACCCAGCACGATGATCAACGCAATCACTGCGGCGACAATCGCGACCGGTGTATTCCGAAAGGACCAAGCAATATCACTGTCCCACATGCGAGCAAGGCGGTTCATGTCAGTAAATCCTTAATGCCGTGTCGCCGCGCGATCGACGCGCAGCCGCGGATCAACCGCGTAATAAAGCAGATCAACGATCAGGTTGATGATCACGAAAACCAGCGCGATCATCATCAGATAGGCCGCCATCACAGGTACATCGACAAAGCGGACCGAGTTGATGAACAACGCACCCACGCCCGGCCACTGGAAAACCGTTTCGGTGATGATGGCAAAAGCGATGATCGACCCCAGTTGCAGACCGGTGATGGTAATCACCGGCACCATGGTGTTCTTGAGGGCGTGGCCAAAGTTGACCGCGCGATTGCTCAGGCCACGTGCGCGGGCGAATTTGATATAGTCGGTGCGCAGCACTTCCAGCATCTCGGCACGCACAAGGCGCATGATCAGCGTCATCTGATAAAGCCCCAGCGTGATCGCGGGCAGGATCAGGGACAAGCGGCCTGTGGGTGTCAGGAAACCGGTGGTCCAGCCGCCGATCTCAACCGTTTCACCACGCCCGAAACTGGGCAGCCATTGCAGTTCAACCGCGAAAACCCAGATCAGCAGGACACCAATCAGGAACGTGGGCAGCGACACGCCGATCAAAGACACTGTCATGATCGTATTTGACACCCAGCCGTTACGCCTCAGCGCAGTGTAAACGCCAAAGCCGACACCAAAAACAAACGCCAACACCCCTGACACCAGCGCCAGTTCCAGCGTCGCAGGCAAGCGCGACAAAATCAGTTCCATCACGGGCTGTTGCAGGCGGTAGGAAATCCCGAAATCGCCCTGCACAGCGCGTGTGACGAATGTCGCGAATTGGCTCAGGAACGGATCGTTCAAACCCAACTGGTCGCGTAATGCTTCGCGATCAGCAATCGAGGCTTCCTGCCCGACCATCGAATTAATCGGATCACCAACAAAACGGAACAGGGCAAAAGACACCAAAGCCACAACAAGCATCACCAGAACGGATTGCAGGATACGGCGGATGATATAGGCCAGCATGATGAAATAGCCCCTTCATTGCGGCGCCAATAGGTCAGCCCCATTGACGCAAAAATAAATTGCCCGCGTGGCGCTAAACCACGCGGGCAAAAGGTTCAAGACCGATTAGTCACTGAAAGTAACTGTCGTCATTTTCGGCTGGTTTTCAGGATGCACATCAAGGTTGATGTCGTCACGCATCGCATAGGCCAGCATCTGGTTGTGCACGTTCAGGAACACGCGGTCTTCGTTCACCTGCTCCCAGATTTCAGCGATCGTCGCATCGCGCGCTTCCAGATCGGTCATGGTCGCCAGAGCCTCGATTTTCGCATCAACCTCGGGGTTGGAGTAACGCGAACCGTTGTATGCACCATAGCTGTCTTCGCGTGTGTGCACGAGGAAGTTGAAGATGTACGCACTGTCAAACGTCGGAACGCCCCAGCCCAGCAGATAGAAATCGGTTTCCCAGTTCTCGATCAGCGGGAAGTGCAGGCTGCGTGTTTGTGACACAAGGTTCGCGTTGATATTCGCACGGCCCAGCATACCGACCATCGCCTGACAGATCGCTTCGTCGTTCAGATAACGGTCATTGGGGCAGTTCAGATCAACCGAGAACCCGTCAGGATAACCCGCTTCGGCCACGAGAGCCGCAGCGCGTTCCACATCAGGTGAACCGTAAGCGTTCATTTCTTCGGTCCAGCCGTTCACGAATGGCGGCAATGGGGCCGCTGATGGCTGTGACTGGCCGCGCATGACGACCTGCTGGATCGCGTCGCGGTCCAGAACCAATGCCATCGCTTCGCGGATTTCAGGCTTTTTGAACGGGTTGTCGGCGGCATCAGAGGACCGCAGCGTATCCGACACCATGTCATAGGCGAAAAAGATGTTGCGGTTTTCTGGACCGGTTGTGATCTTGACGCCATCGGTCTGCTCCAGACGTGCGATATCCTGCACGGGCACATCCTGTACCACATCGACTTCACCGGACAGCAGTGCGGCAACGCGGGTCGCAGCCTCTGAAATCGGGGTGTAGATGATCTCGGTCACGGCAGGGGTTTCATCCCAGTGACCATCAAACGCAGCCATCACGGTGCGCACTTCGGGATCACGCGATACCAGTGTATATGGACCGGTGCCGTTGGTGTTGCGTACAGCAAAGTTTTCTTCACCGGCGGCAAAGTTCTGCGGCTCGACCACGTCGTTTGCCTCGGCCCAACCTTGGTCCATGATGAAAGTGTTGGTCAGGTTCTGTACATACAGCGGCGATGGACCGGTCATTTTCACGTGAACGGTATACTCATCGACCATCGACACGCTTTCAACAGCACCATGCAGCGCTTTGAAGCCCGAGCTTTCGGCACGTGCACGGTTCAAAGAGAATACCACGTCCTCGGCGTTGAATTCAGAACCATCATGGAATGTCACACCTTCGCGCAGGGTGAAAACCCAAACGGTCGGGTCTTCTTCGCTGATGCGCCACTCGGTTGCCAGACGCGGTGTCAAAGAACCGTCAGTCGCGCGCCCCACAAGCGTTTCATAGATGTGGTGCAGCAATGTCGAGGTCGGGCCTTCGTTTTGCGAATGCGGGTCAAGCGTCAGCGCGTCGGCGACACGCGCCCAGCGCAAGGTTTCAGCGCTGGCAGACACCGAGGTCATAACGAGCGCAAGGGCGGACACGGAAAGCAATTTCCGCGCATGCGTGAAACTGTGATCCTTTGTGAATATCGACATATAGGTCTCCTGTTGGATAAGGCCTTGGATTGGTTTTATCTGCTTTCATGCACCCTGTGGGTAACACCCCAAAATGCTGAGCATGGCGACATGTGTGCGAAATTTTATCGGGACAGACAACACCTTAAGCTCACAAAAGGGCTGTTGGCATCGTCTGACAAGGGAAACACTAAAGACCACTTCGTTGAACCAAAAACGCAGCTACGGTTCGATCTCCATCAGAAGGTCCAACGACTCTTGCAGCGCGTCGATGTTTTCGCCCAACTTCGCGTCCAGTTGTGCGTGAAAAGCCTGCGCAATCGGAATCAACTCGCCCAGTAATTTTACGCCATCGTCAGTCAGGGTCAGCTTCAACAGGCGCTTGTCTTTGTCGTCAACATGTTTGGTCAAATAGCCCTTTGCCTCCAGTTTTGAAGCCGCGCGGCTGACCTTGGACTTTTCCAGATTGACCCGTGCCTCGATATCACGGATCGACAAGTCTTCGGTGTACCCGACATTCAAAAGCACGCGCCATTCGGCAATCGAGATGCCAAATCGGGTTTTATACTGCTTGGCCAATCCCGCACTTAGCCGCCCTGAAATCACCGTGAGGCGGTAAGGAAGGTAATGCTCTAAATCAAAGCCCGGGACGGTTGGCTGCATGTCTGCTCCTCGGTTTCGAAGGCAATATGAGACACCATTCGTTGCAAATGCAACAAACTTATTGACCTCGTTGCAATTACAACGAATGCTGCGCGACAGAATGTCTGCCCGTTGAGGAAAGCGTTATGAACACACACGCACAGCCAAGCCGCATGACCACCGCCCCTGCCTTAGGAGGGCCGCATGCGGGGTATATGTCCGGCTTTGGCAATGATTTCGAAACCGAGGCCCTACCCGATGCCCTGCCGCAGGGCATGAACAGCCCGCAGAAATGCAACTATGGTCTTTATGGTGAACAGCTCTCGGGCACCGCATTTACAGCGCCGAGCCATCAGAACGAACGCACGTGGTGCTACCGCATTCGCCCATCCGTCAAGCACAGCAAACGATACGAAAAGATCGAACTGCCCCACTGGAAATCCGCGCCCAATATCGATCCGGACGTGATCAGTCTGGGCCAATACCGCTGGGATCCCGTGCCACATACGACAGAGGACCTGACGTTCATCACCGGCATGCGAACAATGACGACGGCCGGTGACGTCAATACGCAGGTCGGCATGGCGACGCATGTTTATGTCGCGACAACGTCAATGATCGACGACTACTTCTATTCGGCTGATTCCGAATTGCTCATCGTCCCGCAACAGGGGTTGCTGCGCATCTGCACCGAACTCGGGATTATTGATCTGGAACCCAAAGAGATCGCGATCATTCCGCGGGGTTTGCTTTACCGTGTTGAGGTGATCGAGGGCCCCGTACGCGGGTTTGTTTGCGAAAATTACGGTCAGAAATTTGAATTGCCCGGCCGCGGCCCGATCGGCGCAAATTGCATGGCGAACCCACGCGATTTCAAAACGCCGGTTGCCGCCTTCGAGGACCGTGAAGTGCCCTCAACCGTCACGGTAAAATGGTGTGGTCAGTTCCATAGAACCGAAATCGGCCATTCCCCTTTGGACGTGGTCGCATGGCACGGCAACTACGCGCCGGTGAAGTATGACCTGCGCACCTATTGCCCTGTTGGCGCGATCCTGTTCGATCACCCTGATCCGTCAATCTTTACCGTTCTCACCGCCCCCTCTGGCCAGCCCGGTACCGCGAATATCGATTTCGTGCTGTTCCGCGAACGCTGGATGGTGGCCGAGGATACGTTCCGCCCGCCGTGGTATCACAGGAACATCATGTCCGAATTGATGGGCAATATTTACGGCCAATATGACGCAAAGCCCAAAGGTTTCGTCCCCGGCGGGATCAGCCTGCACAACATGATGCTGCCCCACGGGCCCGACAAGAACGCCTTTGAGGGGGCCAGCAATGCCGACCTGAAAGCGGAAAAGCTGGACAATACCATGTCCTTCATGTTCGAGACCCGCTTTCCCCAGCATCTGACCCATTTCGCCGCCAAAGAAGCGCCGCTGCAGGACGATTACATCGACTGCTGGGAGGACATCGAGAAAAAGTTCGACGGCACGCCCGGTAAGAAATGACCAGTCTATTGCGCGAACCAGAGGGGCGAAAAACATGCCGTTGAACCGCTCTTGGGTGATGTCTGCGAATGCGGCGGACCACCCCTTTCCGCTGAACAACCTGCCTTATGGTGTGTTCTCGACTGGTGGTGGCACGCCGCGCTGTGGCGTGGCGATCGGGGATATGATCCTTGATGTGACGACGATGGAGGCGGATGGTTTGCTGACCCTGTCGCAAGCGCCTGTCCTTGGGACGCCGTCATGGAATGCTTTCATGGCCCTCGGTCAAACGGCTTGGGCTGACTTGCGCGCCACCTTGACTGACATGTTATCCGCAGGGTCCGCAGCGCAGCCAGATATCGAACCCTACCTCGTTGCTGCGGCAGATGTGCAGATGCACATGCCGATCACCGTGGCGGAATACACCGATTTTTACGCCGGTCGTCATCACGCCACCAACGTCGGAACTATGTTTCGCGGGCCTGAGAACGCGCTGCCGCCAAACTGGCTGCATATGCCCATTGGGTATAACGGGCGCGCGTCTTCGGTTGTTGTCTCTGGCACCGATATTCGCCGCCCTTGGGGACAGTTGAAGGGGCCAGAGGATGACGCGCCGCGCTTTGCCCCCAGCGCGCGGTTCGATATCGAGCTTGAGATCGGTGCGATTGTCGGCACGGCCAGTAGTGGGCCGATCAGCGTACAAGAGGCCTTTGACAACATCTTCGGCTATGTCCTGCTGAACGACTGGTCCGCCCGCGATATTCAGGCATGGGAATACCAGCCGCTTGGGCCGTTTCAGGCCAAGGCAACGGCCACCACCATCAGCCCCTGGATCGTGACAGCCGCAGCGCTTGCGCCCTTCCGACGTGATGCGCCCGCACGTGATGTGGCACTGCTTGATCATCTCAAGGATTGCGGGCCGATGTTCTATGATATCGCCTTGGATGTGACGCTGACACCGCAAGGCGGACAGGCCACCACCCTCGCCCGCACGAACGCCACGGAACTCTACTATTCCGCCGCACAACAGCTTGCCCATCATACGACCGCCGGTGGGCCGATGCGTGTCGGGGACCTGCTTGGTTCCGGCACAATTTCCGGCCCCGAAAAGAGCCAACGCGGCTCGCTGCTGGAAATGAGCTGGGGTGGCAAGGAACCGATCACTCTGAACGATGGCACACCACGCAGTTTTATCGCAGATGGCGACACATTGGCGCTGTCCGGTAACGCCCATGGCGACGGATTTACCGTGGGCTTTGGTCCCTGCGTCGGTACCGTCCTTTCCGCCCTTGAAAACCCATACGCCCGCTAATTCAGCGCAGCGAAACGTCAAAGGAACACATCATGGCAAAAGCATTCGCATCCCAAGGTGACATGTCGGAAAAGAAAATCACCTTCGACGAGGTTGGTGAGGGGCTCTATGCCTTCACCGCCGAGGGCGACCCGAACTCTGGTGTGATTATCGGCGATGAAACGGTGATGATCGTCGAAGCGCAAGCCACCCCGCGTTTGGCCGAAAAAGTGATCGAACGGGTGCGCAGCGTCACGGATAAACCGATCAGCCACGTTGTTCTGACCCATTATCACGCGGTGCGTGTTCTGGGGGCCTCGGCCTACGGCGCGGACAATATCATCATGTCAGACGCAGCGCGCGGCATGGTCGCCGAACGCGGGCAAGAAGACTGGGACAGCGAATTCCAGCGGTTCCCGCGCCTGTTTGAGGGGCACGAGTCCATCCCCGGCCTGACGTGGCCAACAGCAACTTTCAGCGACAGCATGACCGTCTATCTGGGCAACCGCCGCGTGGACATCAAACACATCGGGCGCGCGCATACGGCGGGTGATGCCATCATCCATGTGCCCGACCAGAACGTGATGTTTACCGGCGACATCGTCGAAGACCATTCCGCCTGTTATTGCGGGGACGGCTATTTCGCAGATTGGGGCAAGACGCTCGACAATATCCTTGCATATGATGTGGATGCCATCGCGCCCGGCCGTGGCGGTGCGCTGATCGGCAAGGACGCCGTGAACCGTGCGATTGAAAGCACACGGGATTTCGTTGAAAGCACCTATCGTCCCGCCGCCCGTGTTGCGGCGCGTGGAGGGTCTTTGAAAGAAGCATGGGACGCCGTGCGCGCCGCATGTGACCCGAAATTTGCGGATTACGCCATCTACGAACATTGCCTGCCCTTCAATGTGTCACGCGCCTATGACGAGGCCCGTGGCATCGCCCATCCGCGCATCTGGACCGACAAACGGGACCTGGAAATGTGGGAAGAGCTGCAAGGCTAACCATCTGACCGACCTTTCAACGCGGGGATCACATGTTACACGATCGCTATTCACTCGCCTTCAAGCTCTACCCTTATCAGCGCCACGCCGATCAGGACGCTGTCGAAACACCCCATCATCCGGTGGTGGTGATCGGCGGTGGCCCGATCGGCCTTGCCACGGCGCTTGATCTTGGCCGTCAGGGGGTGCCGGTCGTGGTGCTGGACGATCACGAGGGGATCGGTCAGGGCAGCCGCGCGATTTGCTTTGCCAAACGCACGCTTGATATCGCGGCGCGCTATGGCTGTAGCGGGCCGATGCTGGAAAAAGGCATTGTTTGGAACGTGGGTAAGGTGTTTCAAGATGACCGCCAAGTCTTTGAATTCAACCTTTTGCCCGAAGACGGGCACGCCAATCCGGCCTTTATCAACCTGCCGCAACCTTACTTTGAAAAATTTATCTTCGAACAGATCGCGGCGGAACAAGAGAAAGGCGCACCCATTGATATCCGCGGCAAGAACCGCGTCGATGCGGTTCAAACCTACGATGATCACGTGGTTTTGGACATCACCACCCCTGACGGTCCTTATCAAATCAAAGCCGATTGGGTCATCGGTTGCGATGGTGCCAGTTCGCCCTTGCGGACCATGATGGGGCTGGATTTTGAAGGCCGCGTTTTTCAGGACAGCTTTCTGATTGCCGATATCAAGATGATATCCGCCAGCTTCCCGACCGAGCGTTGGTTCTGGTTTGAACCGTGGTTCAAATCCGGCGCCTCGACACTGCTCCACAAACAGCCCGACGATATCTGGCGGGTCGATTTCCAGATCGGGTGGGACGTGGATCGGAAAGAGGAACTAAAGGAAGACAATATCCGCAAGCGTCTGGATGCGATGCTGGGCGATGATGTGGACTATGAGATTGTCTGGTCGTCGATCTACACGTTCCAATGTCGCCGAATGAAGAAATTCCGCCACAACCGCGTGCTTTTCGCGGGCGACAGCGCGCATCAAGTGTCACCCTTCGGGGCGCGCGGTGCCAATTCCGGCATACAGGACGTAGATAATCTGGGTTGGAAACTGGGGATGGTGATCAAGGGGCTGGCCCCTGATCGCCTGTTGGACACCTATGACGATGAACGCATCCATGGCGCGGATGAAAACATCCTGAATTCGACCCGCGCGACGGACTTCATCTCGCCCAAGTCGAAAACCAGCCATATGTTCCGCAATGCGGTACTCGAATTGGCGGAAAAATTCGCGTTTGCGCGCCCGTTGGTGAATTCCGGCCGGCTTTCGGTGCCTTGCACCTATGACGCTTCACCACTCAACGGGCCGGATGCCCTTGAGGGAGGACCGGCACGAACCCGCGTTGGTAGCGCGTGCACGGACGCGCCTCTTGCCAAGGGGCACCTGTTGGACCGGCTTGGTGATCGGTTTGTCTTGCTGGCGATTAACACGACTGTACCGGAGCAAGTCGAGGTGGATGGGATTTCTGTCTATGGGATTACCGTGTCGTCGTCCGAGGATGCAACCGGTGCCCTTGAACAACGGTATCTAGGGGATGCACAAAGCGGGGTTTACCTCATTCGCCCTGACCAACACGTCGTGGCGCGGTGGCCCGCCTATGACGCGGATGCACTGCGCGCGGCCCTTCTCAAAGCTCTCGGAAAGGACATTTAATGGCGCGACTGAATACAGACCCTAATATAGCCGAACCTGATGATTTTTACGCAGATCTCATCGCGGCACATACCGGCAAAACCGACGATGAAAGTGCCGCATTCAATGCGCGTTTGATCCTTGTTCTGGCCAATCATATCGGGGATCGCGACGTACTCCGAGAGGCGCTTGCGGCTGCACAAAAGCATTGAACAACAGCACAAAAGAACACCCGTCCTGTCACCCAGCGATTGGCCACAAACGGTGCCCGCCCAGCGCCAATTCTTTGAAGTTTCTGTGAATTCACCTAAGTCTTAAATGAACAAAAGGTGATTTCATGACGAAAAATAAAGAAAACCAAACGATTGAAGAGGCTACGAGCCTTGCGCCGCGCCTGATCTACGAGGTGATCCGCCGCGAAGGCGAAGAAGAGCTGCAAAGGCCTGCCAAGTCATTGATCTGGTCGGGTATTGCGGCGGGCCTGATGATCAGCTTTTCCGTTCTCGGCGAAGCCATTCTGCGGACCTATTTGCCCGATATCCCCAGCCGCCATCTGATCGAGAACCTTGGCTATAGCCTTGGGTTTCTGCTGGTTATTCTGGGCCGTCTGCAACTGTTCACAGAGAATACAATTACAACCGTGTTCCCCTTTGTCGCAAAGCCGACCCCCCAGATGCTGGGCAGTGTTCTTAGGCTTTGGGGCATCGTTCTGGCGGCAAATGTCGTGGGCGCCTTCGCTGCGGCCTGCCTGTTCGCATTCACGCCCGCCATCCCGTCAGATCTGTTGCCCGCCATCGCCCAGCTTTCCGAACACGCGCTCGGGTATGATCCCGCGACGGCGTTTATGCGGGCTATTCCGGCGGGCATCCTTGTGGCGGCACTGGTATGGATGATCCCGCAATCGACGGGCTCTGTCTTTTGGCTGATCGTGGCAATCACATGGCTGATCGCAGCGGGTGACTTCGCGCATATCGTGGCCGGATCGGTTGAAATGTGGTTCCTGCTGGTCACGGGTGCGACAACCGTGGGCGATGCGGTCTTTGCCTTCTTCTTGCCGGTTCTGGCGGGCAACATCGTTGGCGGCACGTTGGTTTTCACCATGTTGGCGTGGGGTCAGGTGCAGGAGGAAATTGACGAGAACCCCAAAGAATAGAGCGCCCCTAGCCCGGCAGTAAACCTGCCGGGCGCGCAATCAGCGGCAACCCTGTTTTGAAAAGACCCACTGCCCTAGCGGCGACGAGTGATCCAAACACGCCAAAGAGATTGGCACAAATTGTTGCGATCAGGATGCCGGTATAGCCGAAGGCCCAAACACCGATCCATGCAAATGGCAGGTAGACTGCAAAGATCCGCATCAGGCTAAGCCCCATTGAGTGGACGGCCTTGCTGCGCGCATTCATGGCGGCATTTGTCGTGACCAAAATGCCGTAGCCGAAGAGACTAAACCCGACGACCACCAGATATTGCCGGGTGAATGTCGCAGCCTGCGGATCAGAGGCGATTGCCGTGGCCAAAACATCTGCAAAGCCAAAAAGCAACAACGCCAGCACTGCGCCGTAGCCAATGCTGAAGATCCAGCATTGGCGCAGGGCGGCTCTGGCACGGTCCTCTTGTCCAGCGCCCCAGTTCTGCCCGACCACCGGCCCCACACCCGCAGAAAGCGCCAGCATCGCCACCATCGCGACCGACTGTACGCGCGTCGCAGCCCCAAAGCCCGCAACAGCAGCATCACCAAGCGTCGCAACCGCTGCAGTGACAAGCGCCATACCTGCAGGGTTGATCGCGTTAGAAAACGCGGCTGGCGCGCCGACATTGATCAACTGCCCCACCGAGGTGCGAAAATTCGGCCAGAAGGCGATGGACAGGTCCAAATACCGCCACCTGATCGCCAGGGTCAGCGCACAGACAGCCGCCAGCCCGCGTCCGATGGCCGAGGCGATAGCAGCGCCTTCTGTTTCCAGCGCGGGGATCGGGCCCCAGCCAAAAATCAAGATAGGGTTCAGCGCGATATTGACGACCGCCGACAGAACCATGATCGCCGCTGAAATCGCGCCGTTGCCATGCGCGCGAAACAGCGAATTGATGACCATCATCAAGACCAGCAAAGGGAACGAAAGCGACCAATAGGGCATGTAGAGCCCGATCTCTGGCAAAACCGCTTCACCCGCGCCCATTGCGCCAAAGAGGAGCGGAAAGGCGGCCCAAACCGAGACCGCCACGACCACAGCCAGCACAAGCCCCAAGCAACAGGCATGCAGCCCGTAGCGCGCCGTTATCTCTGCGTCGTCGCCCTTTCCCAAGCTTTGCGAAACGATGGCATTCGCCCCCGCCGACAGCCCGATCGCCAGCGATGTAAAGGCGGCGGTCACCGGAAAGATGAAACCGATCGCCGCGAGGGGCGCGCCGCCCAACTGCCCGAGGAAATAGGCGTCAATCACACCAACACTGAGGACCGACAAAATACCAAAAGACATCGGCGCCGAGACTTCGGCCAAAGCACGCCAAATCGGGCCTTTTGTAAGATCGCGGCTGGCCATGATGTGTCCTTTGCTTGGGTGTTACGGTGGCCTGCGACCTAGGGCGGATAGCGTTTGATGCAATGTTCAGAACGACGCAGAACCTGCCACTATCGGGCCAAAATACCCGCAATTATTGGACTTTTGAGCGATAGAGCCTATGTTATGATTGAGGACGCGCTGACCGTGATCAGCCCGCAATGACGCAAGAAAGAGGGGCGAAATGCCAAAGCGAGACAGACATGCAGGTCCTGCGACGCGCAAAAGTGCAGTACGCAGGGCTGGCGGCGCAGTAGCCTTCTAATCCCCCAATGCCCGCGCAGAGCATGGCCAGTCACTGGCCCCTCGCCTGCGCCCGCCCCGTCGCTGCCAACCCGCGCGCACGGACGCCCCAACGCATTCCCAGACGCAGAAAGAAAGGAATTTCTCATGCTATTTTCAGTAAACGATCTTTTTGGATTCTCAGTCGACGCCGAAGACTTCAAGGCCACCATCGTGGATGCCTTTGTTGAGCGGACAACAATGCAGATCAAACATCTCGCGGTTGATACGGGTGGTTTATTGTCCAATCACACCGTTGTCGTCTCAGCCGACAGAATAGGGAAAATTGACCCCGATGACCGCAGCGTGACGCTGCAATTGACCAAGGCAGACGTTGAAAACCTAGAGGTTATTGACAGGGTGGGCCTCGATGACGGGCTGCAATTTAGCGACATCCCCTCATTGATCCTTGGACCATCAAGTAAAGATGTGGCTGCAACGTTTTTGGAAAAAAACGCACCAGACGGGAAGATGTTTTCGGCCCGCAGTGTCGCGGGATCGGTGGCCTGTCATGGCGCAGAAAACCTTGGCAAGGTGATTGGCTTGCTCGCAGGTACGGCGGATCTGACCGTCAGCCACCTTGCCGTCGACACCGGCGTGGTACTGCCCGAAACACAGCGGGTGCTGCCGATGAACTTGGTGGAAACCGTGGGCGATGCTGACGCGAAAACTGTGTTGACGATTGACGCCGAGGCACTGAACGCCAGCCCACAGCTTGAAAACACCGCGGCCCTTGACCGGCACTGGGCGGACAAAGTCGCCACTTACTACGGCGTTTTCTAGTCCAGCCCGTTCTGCCGCGCGACGAAATCGACAAGGTGGGGCACATAATCCTCTGGCCCGCTGCCCCCGGCGGCGCTGGCCAGAGCGAAACTGTTTTTGACCGCATTCCCGACGGGATTGGCGAGCGCGACGTTATCAGCCATCGCCTCAAGGTATCGCAGGTCCTTGAGCGCGTTGGTCAGCGTGAACTTATGCGCCTCGCGGTTGCCTTCAACGGCGTAGCCCATGAAAGTCTGATAAAAACCGCAATCCATTCGGCTGCCGCGAATGACTGAATCAAACTGATCGACCGAAATGCCGACCTTGCGCGACAGCGCCAGCGCCTCGGCGTAAAGCGCGGCATAGCCAAGCGAGACAAAGTTGTTGAGCAGCTTCATCTTATGCCCTGCCCCGCACGGCCCGATGTGAACAATCGCGCTGGCCCAGCTTGCGATGACCGGCTCAAGCCGCGCGAAAACCTCTGCGTCAGCGCCGACCATCGTGGCCAGCTCACCTTTCTCTGCCTGCACCGGTGTGCCGCCAAGGGGGGCATCGGCCATGTGGCACCCCGCATCTTCGAGTGACTTTGCTAACGCAACGGTCGAGGTCGGATCAGAGGTGGAGCAATCGACGATAATGCTGCCCGGTTTGAGGGCTGGCAAAAGCGCACCAACAATCGCTTCGACCTGTGGCGATCCCGGTGCGCAAATGTGGATCACCGAACAGGTGGCCGCCATCTCTTTCAGGTCGCTCACCTCGACAGCACCAAGCGCCATAAGGTTCTCGACAGGCGTTCTGTTGCGGTGGGCAATCACAGTAACAGGGTATGGAGCCGCCAAAAGGTTCTTCGCGATCCCGTGCCCCATCAGGCCAACACCGACCACGCCAACAGTCTCTTTCGTCATCTGGCAAGTACCCCTTTGATTTCAAAATACATAATTCGGCGCTGAATCCGTCATGGCGACACGACACGCTGCGCGTGCGAAGCCTAGGATGTTCCCCACAGGAAATCCAGATGTGCGGGGTCGCCGGATTGCGCCGCAATGGTCGCCCGCCCGCACTACAAAGCATGTCACGCAATTTGCATAAAATAGCCTGCAAACAAGGAGGGGCTTGTCCAAAAAATCTAAGACGGTCAGCGCACTGAACTAATTTCTGCCATAATTATTGTGTTTCTTAGGGTGAACCCTCATCACCTGCGATATTTTCAAGCATTGCACGCTTTCAGACGAGATTTTTCATGGCCGATATTCCTAACAATGCATCCACCAATGCAACCCTGACTGTCGGAGGAAGTTTTCAAAATAGCCTCGAATTTACAGGCGATCGCGATTGGGTGCGGATTGATCTGGCTCCGGGGCAATGGGTTGCGGTCACTCAGCGCGGTACGGGCGAGACGCCTCTTGACGCATACCTAAGCGTCTATGACGCCGATGGTAATTTCCTAACATCCGACGACGATTTAAGCGGTGCGTCGAACACAACTGATGCTACGGTCATTATCGGTGGTGGCGAAGGCGGCACTTTTTATACTCGCAGGGTTCAGGCTGAAGAGGATCATACACGCGTGAGGCCGTTTCATACCGGAGCCTTCGGGAAGTCCATCGGGTCCGACTTGGGTTTTCGGATACTGCGACGCCAATCACTGTGTTCTTTGTCCCCGAAGGGCAAGAGCGCGACGGCGTGACATCCGAAGGATGGAGCACCTCTGAGCGCGAACAGTTCATGGCGGCCCTTCTTTCAATAGAAGCGGTAGCCGACATAACGTTCTTAGAAACCACCAATCCAAGTTCCGATTTTCAGCTCGTTCGCGACACCAACGAGTTGAATAACGATGGTCTACTTGGATATTTCTACCTTCCTTTCCAATCAACCCCGAGTGTCGGCGTGTTCAATGGGAACGGTTTCGGTTGGACAACGGATGGCCTCCAAGCGGGTGGCCTCGGTTTCAGCACGATTATCCATGAAGCCTTACACGGTCTTGGCCTTGCGCACGCTCATGCCGATGCTCCATCCGAACCGGCGTTTCCGGCGCGTTGATGTGGAATTTTATGACTTGTGCAAATGACTGAACCAAGGTGTTTACACCATCATGTCGTACAACGCAGGCTGGGATGAAGTCGCCACGTACCGCAATAACTACGGCGATTCCGCAAGCCCGATGGCGTTTGATATCGCCATGTTGCAGCAATTCTATGGCGCGAACACGACTTATAACAATGGTAACAACACCTATGAACTGGCCGACGCAAACGCAGCAGGCACGGCTTGGCTGTCCATCTGGGATACCGATGGCGTTGATACAATCACGTACAGTGGGTCCCGCGACACGGTCATTGATCTGCGACCGGCAACGCTTGATTACGGGCCCGGCGGTGGCGGTTTCATCTCGAATGCCGCGGGGGTCCAAGGCGGATTTACAATCGCAAACGGGGTCGTGATCGAAAACGCAACAAGCGGTAGCGGCAATGATATTCTTGTAGGAAATGACGCGAACAATGTGCTGACCGGAAATGGCGGCAATGACCTTTTGATTGGTGGGAATGGCCACGACACGCTGAATGGTGGAACCGGAACCGACACGCTGAATGGTGGTACCGGAACCGACGTGATCAACGGTGATGCAGGCGATGACGATATATCGGGCGGTGCAGGCAACGACACGATTGATGCAGGCATCAACGACGACCTGGTCGATGGGAACTCTGGCAATGATACGATTTCTTCAAGTGCAGGGGAAAACACGATCTACGGTAGCTCTGGTAACGATCAGATCACAGGCGGTGCAGGTAACGACACCATTTATGGTGGCAGCGGCAACGACACTATTGACGGCGGCGGCGGCAGTGACGCGCTCTTTGGTGGCCGTGGCAATGACACCATCCAAGGCGGTGGCGGCTCGGACAATATTACAGGTGGCCTAGGTCTGGATACGATGAGCGGCGGAGCTGGAGCCGACGTCTTTATCTTTAACGCACTCAGCGACAGCTGGGACAACAATCGAGATGTCATTAAAGACTTCCAGGTCGGAACTGACGACATTGATCTTAGTATTATCGACGCCAATCTGGCCGTTGCCGGGGATCAGGCATTTACCTTCACGGCTGGAGTCGAGCCAACAAATACGGCAGGCGCAGTTTGGACAACAGAGGCCGGGGGCGACACGATCATATTTGTTGACCGGGACGGCGGCGGGGCTGACATGGGGATCATACTCGAAGGCGTCACTGGTATTACTGCGAGTGACTTCATTCTCTAAAGATCTGGCACTAGCACACCCTTGCGACAGCCCTAGCCCGCTTGTTCAGCCATACGTTCTTCGCGCTGGCGCCGCATCACCGCGCGTTTGGTGGTCAGGGACGCGGCAATCGTACCGATCGTCACGATCCCGATCAGGATGGTGGACAGCGCGTTGATCTCGGGGCTGACGCCCAATCGGATCGAGCTGAATACTTTGATCGGCAGCGTCGTGGCCGATGGACCTGCAACGAACGATGCGATCACCAGATCGTCGAGTGACAGGGTCAGCGCCAGCAACCAACCCGAAATCACCGCCGGTGCAATGATGGGCAGGGTGACAAGGCGGAAGGCCTCAAACGGGGTGCAGCCCAGATCAAGGGCGGCCTCTTCGACAGAGCGGTCAAAGCTGACCAAACGCGAGCTGACGACGACCGAGACATAGCACATCGAGAAGGTCGCATGGGCGAGGATGATCGTGAACATGCCACGATCCAGCCCGATCGAGATAAAGAGCAAGAGCAGCGAAAGACCGGTGATTACCTCGGGCATCACAAGCGGCGCATAGATCATGCCCGAAAACAGCGTGCGCCCGTAAAACCGACCGCCGCGCACCAGAACATAGGCCCCCATCGTGCCAAGGATCGTGGCGATGATGGACGAGAAGAAGCCAACCTTGAACGTGACCCATGCCGCATCGAGGAAGGCCTCGTTCTGCAACAGCTCGCCGTACCATTTGGTCGAAAACCCGCCCCAGACGGTGACCAGGCGGCTTTCGTTGAAGCTATAGATGATGACGACAATCATCGGGATGTAGAGGAACGCAAAGCCCAGCGTCAGGGATGTGGCGTTAAACCATGTCAGCCGTCTCATGTGTCGGCCTCCATCATCTTTTGCTCATTCCGCTGATACAGCACGATCGGGATGATCAGGATCAGCAGCAGGATCACAGCCACAGCACCGGCCACAGGCCAATCGCGGTTGGCGAAGAATTCTTCATAAAGCACCTTACCGATCATCAGCGTGTCCGACCCACCCAGTAGCGAGGGGATCACGAATTCGCCCAGCGCGGGGATGAAAACAAGGAAACAGCCCGCGATAATACCGGCTTTTGAAAGGGGCACGGTAATGCGCCAGAACGCCTCGGTCCGCGAACAACCCAGATCTTCGGCGGCCTCAAGCAGTGAGCTATCAAGCTTAATCAGCGTGGCATAGATCGGCAGGATCATGAACGGCACATAGGTGTAGACGATGCCGATATAGACCGCGACATTGGTGTTCAGGATCGTCAGCGGTTCGTTGATGATGCCGACCCACATCAGGAACTGGTTCAACATCCCCTCTTGGCTGAGGATACCGATTAGCGAGTAGACGCGGATCAGAAAGCTGGTCCAGAACGGCAGGATCACCAAGAGCATCAGCGTCGGCTGCCATTCCTTGGGCGCGTTGGCCATGCCGTAGGCGATGGGAAAGCCGATCAGCAGGCAGATCGAGGTCGAAATGAAAGCGATCTGCACGCTGGAGAGGTAGCTTTTCCAGTAGAGATCATCAGTGGCCAGAAACTCGAAATTCTCGAAATCCAGTTGCGACAGGAAATCCCGAAAGCCCGCCCAGCCCTCGGATAACTCCAGCGTCGGGGTATAGGGCGGGATGGAAAGGGCGACGTCAGAGAGCGAAATCTTGAAGACAATCAAGAACGGCACAAGAAAGAGCAGGACCAACCACCCGTAGGGGACGGCAATCAAAGAGAAACGACGCAGGTTCATCGCCCCCTCCCTCAGCTTTCCAACACGATGCCGGCGGTATCGGTCCAGGACAGC
This sequence comes from uncultured Alphaproteobacteria bacterium, assembly GCA_942490805.1. Lineage (GTDB taxonomy): Bacteria > Pseudomonadota > Alphaproteobacteria > Rhodobacterales > Rhodobacteraceae > Yoonia. Next base: position 520,187 of record CALNYU010000007.1, read on the forward strand.
CAGACCTCATCATCCCAGGTAAACGGGCGGCTTGAACGCCGGCGAGAGTTGGCTGTCTGCGCTTTGATGATCGTGCCGTCCGGCAGGGCCACATGATAGGTCGACAGATTGCCCAGATAGGCGATGTCGAGCACTTTGCCGTGGACGATATTATTCCGGTCAGTTGGCCTGTCTGCGGAAATCGCAATCTTCTCGGGCCGGATTGCGAAGCTGACCTTGCCATCGGCAATCGGTTTCGACGGTGTACCAATGATCGGGCTGTGGCCCTCGGACCATGCAATCGACACGGTGTCGCCCTGCTTGGTCGCATAGCCTTCGATGATGTTCACATCACCGATGAAGTCGGCGACATAGGTGCTATTCGGGGCCTCATAGATCCGGTCGGGGGTATCGACCTGCTTGAGCTTACCGTGATCCATCACCGCCACGCGGGAGGCGACTGTCATCGCCTCTTCCTGATCGTGGGTGACGACAACAAAGGTCGTGCCGGTCTTTTCCTGAATATCCATCAGCTCGAACTGCGTATCCTGACGCAGTTTCTTGTCCAACGCGGAAAGCGGCTCATCCAGCAACAACAGCTTTGGCGCTTTGGCCAAGGCACGCGCAAGGGCCACGCGCTGACGCTGACCACCGGAAATCTGTTCGGGCTTGCGGGCGCCAAATTTTTCGATCTGCACAAGTTTCAGCATCTGCTTCACCCGCGCATCAATCTCGTCTTTGGGCATTTTGGAGCGGCGCAAGCCGAAGGCGATGTTTTCGTAAACCGTCAAATGCGGGAACAGCGCGTAGGACTGGAACATCATGTTCACGCTGCGTTTGTTCGGCGGAATGGCCGAAATGTCCTGACCGTCCAGCATGATCGTGCCAGAGGTCGGTGTCTCAAACCCCGCAAGCATCCGCATCATCGTCGTTTTGCCACAGCCCGAGGGGCCAAGCAGGGCAAAGAACTCTTTTTCGAAAATATCGATGCTGAGGTCATCAATCGCGGTGAAATCACCAAAGCGTTTCGAGACATTGCGAAACTGGATCAACGGCTTTGCGGTGGGGTCATTCCAAGGCTCAAATGCGGTTTGTGGCATAGGGGATCGGGGCCTCAGATCTGTGCGTGTTGAAAATGCCCCGGCCCATGATACGGGCCGGGGGTTATTCTATCTTAAGTGCCGGATTTCACCCGTGTCCACATCCGAGTGAGAACACGCTGCGAGCGCGCATCAAAAGGTGTGGTTGTATAGAGCGTCTCAAGGGTCGCGGCGTCTGGATAGATCGCCGGATCACCGATCACGTCTTCCACCAAAAGCTCTTGCGACGCGAGGTTGCCGTTGGCGTAATAAACGTAGTTGGACGCATCCGCCATGTTCTGGGCATCGAGAATGAAGTTCAGGAACGCATGCGCGCCTTCTGGGTTTGGCGCGTCGACAGGAATCGCCATTTGGTCAAACCACATCAAAGCACCTTCAACAGGGGCGTTATAGGCAATCTCGACACCGTTGTCGGCTTCCGCTGCGCGGTCGCGTGATTGCAAGATATCACCAGACCAACCGAAGGCCACACAGATGTCACCATTGGCAAGGGCCGAGATATATTCCGAACTGTGGTATTTCTGAACGTAAGGACGCACAGCAGCCAGAACTGCCTCTGCTTTCGCGAGTGTCTCTTCGTCCTTCGCATCAGGGTCTTCGCCGATGTACTTCAAAGCAGCAGGGATCATCTCGGTCGGTGCGTCAAGGAAGTGCACGCCACATTCGGCCAGTTTTTCCATGTTCGCGGGATCAAACACCAGAGCAAGCGAATTGATCGGGGCATCTTCACCCAACAACTCGGTCACTTTGCCAACGTTCACGCCAAGGCCGGTTGTGCCCCACATGTAGTTGATCGAGTACTCCCCGCCCGGATCGTAGGTATTGGTGCGTGCGCTCACGACATCCCAAAGGTTGCCGATGTTGCTCAGTTGCGATTTGTCCAAGGGCTGGAACGCGCCCGCTGCGATCTGACGCTGCAGGAATGTCGCGGAAGGAACAACAACGTCATAGCCCGATCCACCAGCCAGAAGTTTCGTTTCCAAAACTTCGTTGCTGTCAAAGACGTCATAGATCAGATCGAAACCGGTCTCTTCCTCGAACTTGGTCAGCAGCTCTTCGTCGATATAGTCAGACCAGTTATAGACGCGCACTTCCTGGGCCCAGCCTGCCTGCGCAGCAAGCACGGCGGCCACAAGAAGAGCGTATGAATTCGTTTTAGGCATGTAATCCTCCGTTAGGAATCCTATTCACTGGAAGGTAGCTTTGATGAATTCATAGGCGTTTGCAATCCCGTCTTGGAAATTTGATAGGTTTTGACAACCTAAAGGGTTTGTGGAATCACTTATGCTTGGAACGCAGGCATAATTATGAACGTAGTGATCAGCAAAAAGCCGGAACATGAAACGATTTACCTGCGTGTAAAAGAGATGATTCTGTTCGGCGAAGTCGTCCCTGGACAGCCTGTGACGATCCATGGTTTGGCCGAATCAATTGGTACCGGCGTTACCCCTGCGCGCGAAGCCATCAGGCGCCTGACGGCCGAAGGCGCGCTGGTGACACTCGAGAACAGGCGCATCGCAGTGCCTGCTATGACCGCACATAGATTGCAGCAGATTGAACTGGTCAGGTTGACCGTTGAACCGGAGCTTGCGGAAGCGGCAGTTGCACGTTGTGAGCCCAATGATATCAATGAATTGGAGCGGCTTGACGATCAGGTTGATCAGGCGATCCAGCGGGGGGATATCCACGGGTATCTTGAGGCCAACTACCGCTTTCATTTCCACCTTTACCGGCTTGCGGACGCACAGATTCTACACCGGATTGCCGAAACGCTTTGGCTGCGGGTGGGGCCGTCGCTGCGGGTTGTCTGCGGGCGTTATGGCACTGCAAATCTCGTGGATCACCACCGGGCTGCGATCCACGCGCTACGTCAGGGCGATGCCCAAAAAACACGCGAAGCAATGACACAGGATATCCGGCAAGGCATGGGGTTCATTCAGCAAACATCTACCGACTGAGCGCACAAAAATTCACACATCGCCGCCATGGTGGCGATTGACTAACACGCCACTTTTGATCAAATTATTGAGGGACGGCCAATGCCGTCGCTCTCGCGCCTTAGGAGGCACCAATGTCATCAGCGAATACCGCCAACTGGCAAGACGCTCTTTCCGAAGAGTTTATGACCTATAGTAAAGGCGCCAAAATCGACGGGGTGGAATGCATCATCCCCGATCTGGTCGGCACCTCACGCGGCAAAACCATGCCTGCGACAAAATTCCGCCCCGATATCGAAATGGCGCTGCCGATCTCGCTCTTTTATCAGACGGTTTCGGGCGATTACGTCGATATGGACATCGAAAACCAGTGGTTGGAAAAGGATACGATCCTCAGACCGGATATGACAACCGCCTGCGCCGTGCCTTGGGCAGATGACGTATCTTTGCAGGTGATCTGCGATATGTTCAACCGCGACGGCACACCACTTGCCGTAGCACCGCGCTCGATCCTGAAAAAGGTCATGGCCGCTTACGCCGAAAAAGGCTGGAAGCCCGTGATCGCGCCCGAGCTGGAGTTTTACCTGACAACGCCGAACCTCGACCCCAATGATCCAATTGAAACACCCGTGGGCCGGACTGGGCGGAAGGTGCCCAGCCGTCAGGTCTATTCCATGGTCGCGGTCGATGAATACGGCCCCGTGATCGACACGATTTACGCCTATGCCGAACAGCAGGGCCTGCCGATTGACACGCTGATCCAAGAAGGCGGCGCTGGCCAGATTGAAATCAACCTGATTCACGGCGATCCCCTGCATGTCGCCGATCAGGTGTTCTATTTCAAACGTACGATCCGCGAAGCAGCCCTGAAAAACAACGTCTTCGCCACCTTCATGGCCAAACCCAAGCGGGATGAGCCGGGAAGTGCCATGCATGTGCATCAAAGCGTGGTGGACATTGAAACAGGCAAAAACATCTTCTCCGCCGAAGATGGCAGCGCGACCGATTTGTTTCGTTGGTTCACCGGTGGATCACAGACCTATCTGATGCAGGTCATGCCGTTAATGGCACCTTACGTGAACTCCTTCCGCCGCCTGACGGTTGACGGGCAAAGCGCGCCTGCGAACCTTGAATGGGCCACCGATAACCGCACCACCGGACTGCGTGTGCCGCATTCGCGACCTGAATCGCGGCGGCTTGAAAACCGCGTCATCGGCATGGATTGCAACCCATATATCGCAATCGCGGCCTCATTGGCCTGCGGCTATCTTGGAATGATCAATAAGGTCGAACCACGCGAAGAAGCCACTAAGGAAGTCTGGGAAAGCGACCTTCCCCTGCCTTCAAGCCTGCGCGAGGCGCTTGATTATTTCGAAGACGCCAAAGAAATCCGCGGCTTCTTGGGCGAGGAATTCTGCCGCCTATATGAACAGATCAAAGTTGCCGAAAACGAGGAATACCAACGCGAGATTTCGCCTTGGGAACGCCGCCACCTTCTTTTGAACGTCTAACCCAGAGGTCCCCCCATGAATGTCATTACAAATTACCCCCCGACCGCTGAGCTTCAGGCGCTCGATTCCGCACATCACCTGCACCCTTTCACCCATGCCAATTCGCTTGCCGAAAGCAAGCCGCGCGTCATCACCTCTGCCAAGGGCGTCTGGCTGAAAGACAGCGACGGCAATGAGATCATCGACGGCATGGCCGGCCTTTGGTGCGTCAACATCGGCTATGGCCGTGATGAGCTGGCCGAGGTTGCGGCCCGCCAGATGAAGGAACTGCCCTTCTACAACACCTTCTTCAAAACCACCCATGTTCCGGCAATCATGTTGGCCAAGAAACTGGCCGAACTGGCCCCCAGCAATATGAACCATGTGTTCTTTGCCAATGGCGGGTCGGATGCGAATGACACGAACATCCGCCTCGTGCGCACCTATTGGGCCGAAAAGGGCCAGCCTGAGCGTGATGTGATCATTTCGCGCTGGAACGCCTATCACGGCTCGACCATCGGCGGCGCGTCACTTGGCGGCATGAAGGGCATGCACGGTCAGGGCGGCCTGCCAATTCCCGGCATTGAGTTTATCGATCAACCCAACTGGTGGGCCGAAGGCGGCGATATGACGCCCGAAGAATTCGGGCTCGAGCGCGCGCGCCAGTTGGAGGCAAAAATCAAAGAGATCGGACCCGAGCGCGTCGCGGCCTTTATCGCCGAACCCATTCAGGGTGCGGGCGGTGTGATCGTGCCGCCCGAAACCTACTGGCCCGAGGTGCAGCGAATCGTCAAGAAATACGGCATCCTGCTAATCGCGGATGAGGTAATCTGCGGCTTTGGGCGCACCGGTAACTGGTTCGGGTCGCAAACCGTCGGGATTGAACCTGATATCATGACCATCGCCAAGGGGCTTAGCTCTGGCTACATCCCGATCGGTGGGTCCATTGTGTCCGATGAGGTCGCCGCCGTGCTGCGCGAAACCGAATTCAACCACGGCTACACCTATTCCGGGCATCCCGTGGCCTGTGCTGTAGCGCTTGAGAACCTGCGTATCCTCGAAGAAGAAAAGATGATCGAGAATGTACGCGATGTGACCGGACCCTACCTGCGCGAAAAGTGGGAAGCGCTGGCGGATCACCCCCTTGTTGGTGAAGCCAAAATCGTGGGCATGATGGCATCAATCGCGCTGACACCGGACAAAGCCACCCGTGCCGTCTTCGCCGAGCCCGGCACCGCAGGATTTGTCTGCCGTGATCGCTGTTTTGCCAACAACATCATCATGCGCAGCGTCGGTGACCGGATGATTATCTCGCCGCCGCTGTCCATCACATGCGAAGAGATCGATATTCTGATCGCACGGGCGCGCAAATCGCTGGATGAAGCCTATGAGAAACTGAAAGCTGACGATCTGCTGAAAGCCGGTTAATGGACCTGCTGACTGTCAACGACCGGCCGGGGGAATACCCGCGCTCCTACTATGCCGACACAGCGGCGCATCTGGACAGGTTTCCCGCTGCAGCGGGTGATCTGGACTGCGATGTTTGTGTCGTGGGTGGCGGCTTTACGGGGCTTTCTGCCGCATATCATCTGGCCCAGCGCGGCTATGATGTGGTGCTGCTCGAGGCCCAGCGCGTGGGCTTTGGCGCCTCTGGCCGCAACGGCGGGCAGGTCGCACGCGGGCAGCGGCGCGATCAGGAAGATCTTGAGGCGATGGTGGGCGACACCCACGCCCGCGCCCTGTGGGACATCGGCTGTCAGGCCGCCGGTCTGGTGCGCGATCTTTGCGCCAAAGACGAAGTCCACACGGATTTTCACCCCGGCATTGTGCATACGGTCCACCGCGCACGCGACCATGCCCATAACCACGCCTATGTGGCCCACATGCAGGACAAATACGGCGACGACCAGATCAGCCTGCTGTCACCCGAGGACTGCCGCGAGATCGTGAACTCTCCTGCCTATCATGGCGGCACGCTTGATATGGGTGCGGGCCATGTGAACCCGCTGGAGCTGGTTCTGGGGCTGGCGCGGCTGGCGGTGCAAGCGGGCGCGCGGATTTTTGAGGGATCGAAGGTCACTGCGATTGACGAAGGTGATCCGGCTTACGTCAAAACCGCCACCGCGAAGATCAAGGCGCGTTATGTCGTGCTGGGTTGCAACGGATATCTGGGCACGATGCAGAAACACGTCGCGGCCCGCGTGATGCCCATCAACAACTTCATCGTCTCGACCAAACCGATGACGCCAGAGGCGCAAGACCAGATCATCCGCAACAACTATGCCGTCGCAGATAGCAAGTTTGTGGTGAACTACTTTCGCTTCTCCGAGGATCATCGGCTCTTGTTTGGCGGCACAGAAACCTACGGCTATAAATTTCCCAAAGACATCGCGGGTGCTGTGCGCAAACCCCTGCGAGAGATATTCCCCCAACTCAAGGACGTTGAAATTGACCACGCATGGGGCGGCACGCTGGGGATCACGATGAACCGGATGCCGCATTATGAGCGGATCGGCGGGAATATCCTCACAATGTCGGGGTTTTCAGGCTCAGGGGTCGCGCTCGCCACGCTTTCGGGCCAGATCGCGGCGGACACTATCGCTGGTCAGGCGGAACGGTTCGACGTCATGGCGCGCGTTCCCACATATCCGTTCCCCGGCGGACCAGCCTTGCGCTCGCCTTTACTGGTTTTGGCAATGTTGTGGTATAGTCTGCGCGACAAGCTATAGCTTGGATCACATTGCCAACAGGTCAGGACAACCAGACTTGCGTTCAGGCCGCGTGATCGCTTGAATGGCACAAATTTGCTGCGGGCTGTCAAAATTTGCCCGTATCTGGCATAAAAGGTGTGTTGTGTCTGAACCTAGACTGCGATTTTTGAGTTTAAACAATCTTATTCATTGTCTCACATTCGGTCCAATTACGGCCCCAATTTCACCCAATTGCCAAATTAAAAGGCATAAATCAGTGGTGTAAAGGTAGCATGGTATGAAAAGCATTTCGAAATCGATGAATCCTGACGAAGCAGCGCAGGCCTTTTTTGGCCAGAACGACGAAGCATTTGCAGAGATGCTCAAGAAGCTTACGGCGAACGATCCACGCCTGACGGACGTATTCCAACGGACGCGCAAGCGGTTCCTAGAGTCAAAAAATACCTGAAGATTACGCCCTGCGCGCATCGGATTGGACACTCCGAAACAGGGGCTCCGCCAGTTTGGCGGCTCACAACTGCTTCAATCCGTCCGAAAACCCTGAAAACCGCTTGACCTTTCCCCCCCTGACGGGTTGAACCACCCACAGACTTTTCTAGGAAAAATGGGTGGTTTTCAGATGGACGACCAGAACAAGAACCTCATCTTGGCAACGGTGCTAAGCTTTGCCGTGATCGTGGCGTGGACCACATTGTTCCCGCCAGAGGAACTTCCCGTTGATCCTGCGACCGAGACCGCGCAAACGCTTGAAGATCCAGCGCTGCCCGCGTCTGATGCAGTGGCGCCCGCCGCCATCACACCAACCGATGCGCCCGAGGCCGTTGCCGAAGCGCCGCGTGTGCCGATTATCACCGACGAGTTGAACGGCACGATCTCGCTTTTGGGTGGTCGCATTGATGATCTGTCGTTGACCCAATACCGCGAAACGCTCGACGAAGGTGCGCCAATCGTTCAACTGCTGAAGCCTGTCGGCCAACCGGGTGCCTATTTCGCGTCCTTCGGCTGGACCGCGACAGATGGCATTGATGCCAGCGCGGTACCCGGCCCTGATACGGTTTGGTCTCTCGAAAGCGGCGATACGCTGACCCCGACAACCCCTGTGACGATTGCTTGGGACAACGGCGCGGGCCAGATTTTCCGCACCGAAATCTCGGTTGATGACGCCTATATGTTCAGCTTTGCACAAAGCGTCGAGAACACGACTAGCACACCGGTTTCAGCGCGCCCCTACGGCATCTTGCGCCGTCATGGTGAGCCTGCCGACCTTAAGAACTTCTTCATTCTGCACGAAGGTATGGTGCGGATGACCGATGGCGAGCTGGAAGAATCCGGCTATAGCGACATCACAGAATACGCCGTTGATCCACGCGAACGCACGCAAGCCGAGCGTCTGGATGTCACCGATTCCGGTTGGATCGGCTATACTGACCACTACTGGATGACCACGCTGATCCCTGAACAGGGTGTGCCGTTCCGCTCGACCTCCAAATATTTCGATGTCCGCGACCTGTTTCAGGTTGAGGCCGTTATGCCCATCGCAACAGTTGCTGCCGGTGAAACCGCAACAGTGACCACGCGCCTTTTTGCTGGTGCAAAGGAATGGGAAGAAATCCGTTATTATCAGGACGAACAAGGCGTCACCGGCTTTCTTGACAGCATCGACTGGGGTTGGTTCTTTTTCCTGACCAAGCCGATCTTTGCCCTGCTGCACTATCTGAACGCGTTCATCGGCAACATGGGCTGGTCCATCATGATGCTGACCGTGATCCTGAAAGTCATCGTGCTGCCGCTGGCCTATAAGTCCTACGTCTCGATGGCCAAGATGAAAGAGCTTCAGCCAGAGATGGAAAAGCTCAAAGAGCGTGCAGGCGACGACAAGCAGGCCATGCAGCAAGGCATGATGAAGCTTTACAAGGACAACAAGGTAAACCCCGCCGCCGGCTGTTTGCCGATCCTGTTGCAAATCCCGATCTTCTTCTCGCTCTATAAAGTGATCTTTGTCACAATCGAATTGCGCCACGCGCCATGGATCGGCTGGATCCGTGACCTGAGCGCGCCTGACCCCTCCTCGCTCTTGAACCTCTTTGGTCTGCTGCCCTTCGCGGCACCAGAGCCCGGTTCGATCCTGGCGCTGATCTTTATCGGCATTATGCCAATCCTGCTGGGTGTCTCGATGTGGCTGCAGCAAAAACTGAACCCGGCCCCAACAGACCCCACGCAGCAGATGATCTTTGCGTGGATGCCTTGGGTCTTCATGTTCATGCTGGGCCACTTTGCCTCGGGTCTGGTGCTGTACTGGATTACCAACAACGTCATCACCTTCACCCAGCAATACGCGATTATGCGCAGCCACGGCGCCAAGCCGGATGTCTTTGGCAACATCAAGGCCAGCATCAAAAAGAAGGCTGCGGAGGAAGACGCCAAGAAAGAGGGCAAGTAGATGGTCAGTGTCGCCGCGCTGTGGCGGCACCCCATCAAAAGCCACGGACGTGAAACACTCGATCAGGTTACGCTGATCCCGGGGCAGACCATGCCTTGGGATCGCGTTTGGGCGGTCACGCATGAGGCCACGAAGTTCGACGCAGATGCGCCCGCATGGGTCTCTTGCGCCAACTTCATGCTCGGCACTGGCACACCGGGCCTTGCCGGTATCTGGGCCATGCTTGATGACGCAACCAGCAAGATCACCCTGCGCCACGACGCTTTGGGGGAGATCAGCTTTGCCCCCGACGATCCATCGGATGCGGCGACGTTCATTGAATGGGTACGCCCTCTCTGCCCGCCCGACAAACGCCAACCGATAGCGCTTGCCAAAGTGCCGGCGCGCGGGATGACCGACACGGACTATCCCTCGATCTCGATCATGACGCGGGCCAGCCATGACGCTGTGGCAAACAAGTTGGGCCATCCGCTTGAGGTGGAACGCTGGCGCGGGAATATCTGGCTGGATGGCACCGCCGCATGGGAAGAAATGACGTGGATCGGCAAAGACGTGCAGATCGGCGAGGCCGTTTTGCAAATCGTCGAACCCATTGAACGCTGCAAACATACGATGGCCAATCCGCGCACGGGCGAACGCGATGTTGATACGCTCTCGGCTTTGCGCGATGGTTGGAACCATCAGGATTTTGGCGTCTATGCCAAGGTGATCAAGGGCGGTAAGGTCGCCCGCAACGATATGGCAAAGGTGATCTGACATGGAACTGCGCTTTCCCGAGGTGGAAGAGCCTGACGCACAAGCGCTCGAAAAGGGCCGCCTGCTTTTTGCGGGAGAAACCGAGTTCGTCAAAGGCGTTGTCGCGATGGACGGCCTGCCGCCCGCTGACCGGATGGAAGTCTGCTTTGCAGGGCGTTCGAACGTGGGCAAGTCATCGCTGATCAATGCGCTGACAGGCCGCAAAGGGCTGGCGCGCGCATCGAACACGCCGGGGCGAACGCAAGAGATCAACTATTTCACTGCAGGTGATATCTATGTTGTCGACCTGCCCGGTTATGGCTTTGCCAACGCGCCTGTCGCGGTTGTGGAAAAGTGGCAGCGCCTGCTGAAACAATACCTTTCTGGCCGTCAGACCCTGCGCCGCGTCTTTGTTCTGATTGATGCGCGGCACGGGGCCAAGGCGGTGGATGAAGAGATCATGTCACTGCTGGATAGCTCTGCTGTGACCTTTCAGGTCGTCATGACCAAGGTCGACAAACTGCGCGGTGACGCGCTGCAGACCTCGCTCGACAAAACCCGCGCGGCGCTGGCCAAGCACCCGGCCGCTTTTCCTGAACTGATCCTCACATCGTCGGAAAAGGGCGATGGCATCGCAACGCTTCGGGCCGTGATTGCGGGAATAGAATGACAACAAGGAAACAAGATATGAACCGTGACTGGATCGCGACCGCGCGGACACTGTCAGAGGCACTCCCCTATCTGCAGCGGTATTCCGGCGCAGTGGTCGTCGTCAAATTCGGCGGAAACGCGATGGGCGATGCAAACGCGATGGCCGAATTTGCCCGCGATATCGTCTTGATGCGGCAGGTTGGCATGAACCCCGTTGTGGTGCATGGCGGCGGCCCGATGATCAACGAAATGCTGGACAAGCTGGGGATCAAATCCGAATTCGTGCGCGGTAAACGTGTCACGGATCAGGCGACCGTCGAGGTGGTCGAAATGGTGCTGACCGGCCTTGTGAACAAACGGATTGTGCAGGCCATCATGGACGAAGGCGGGCGGGCAGTCGGCCTGTCGGGCAAGGACGATGATCTGATGGTGGCCGAGGCCGACGATCCAGAGCTTGGCTTTGTTGGGAAACCAATCGAAATGAACGTGCAGGTTCTGCGCGATCTGTTTTCCGCCGGAATTATCCCGGTGGTCGCACCCGTAGCCACAGGCATGGATTTCAACGAAACCTTCAACGTCAACGGCGACACTGCGGCCGGTGCCATTGCTGGTGCGCTAAAGGCGGACCGCCTACTGTTGCTGACGGATGTGGCCGGAGTAAAGGACGCCGAAGGCAACGTGATCACCCAAATCACCCCTGAACAGGTCCGCGCGATGATTGCCGACGGTACGATTTCCGGCGGCATGATTCCGAAAACGGAAACCGCGCTGGATGCGATTGAAAAAGGCGTGCGCGCGGTCGTGATCCTTGATGGCCGCCTGCCAAATGCGAGCCTGTTGGAGTTGTTCACTGAACACGGCGCCGGGTCGATCATTCGCGCACCCCGCGATTGAATGGCTGATCATCCGGGCACTACGGCTGACTTGGGTGCCCTGCTCGCGCCCCAAGGGCTGCGGCCGTTGGGCGACTGCGCTGACGGGGACAGCACGATCACCCTGATCGGACCGGATGAGCCTGCCTTTTGGCCCATCTTCACCGACAGCCCCGAATACAAGGACGGCCAGCCCGGCCCGATGGACCGTTGGTCTGCCCGCGTGATCGGTGAATTGGCCGTGACGCTAGACGCGGAACCGCTCTTCCCGTTCGGCGGCCCACCCTATGCGCCTTTCTTTACATGGGCCAAGCAAACGGGGCGGTTCTGGGCGTCGCCAATCGGATTTCTGGTGCACGATGACACGGGGCTGTTCACCTCTTTCCGTGGTGCGTTGCGCTGGAAGAAACCCGCCGAGATTGGTAGAGGCGCACAGCCCTGCTTGAGCTGCGCGAAACCCTGCGCCACTGCTTGCCCTGTGGGGGCGTTCAATGACGGCTATGATGTGGCTGCCTGCAAAGCCCATGTCCGGTCCGAGGCAGGCATAGACTGCCGTACTGCAGGCTGCCTCGCGCGCCGCGCCTGTCCTGTGGGCCAAGGCAACCGCCTGCCAGCCCAAGCCGCGTTCCATATGGAGGCCTTCTTATGACCCTGCGCCTGATCCTGATCCGCCACGCGAAATCCAGTTGGAGCAATCCTTTCGCCGACGACCATGCGAGGGTGCTGAACGCACGCGGGCAGGACTCGGCCAAGGCGGTTGGAGAGTGGATGGCAGAGCATAGGTATGTACCCGATGTGGTACTCTGCTCGGACGCGACGCGCACACAGGAAACGGCGGACCTGATCCTGCCCGCCCTAACGCCAACGCCGGAACTCATGCTCACAGGGAAAATCTACCACGCATCCCCTGATACGATCCTCGATTTGGTTAAACAGCAAACAGCGGCCACAGTCGCCGTTATCGGCCACAACCCCGGCATCGGGATGCTGGCGAACGGCTTAGTGAAAACAGCGCCCACGCATCGGCGGTTCAGCGACTATCCGACCTGTGCGACGACGGTGATTGATTTTGAGGGTGAGGGGTGGAAGGAGCTTCAACCGCGCACCGGCCAGTGCGAGGCGTTTGTGGTGCCGCGAGACCTGATTGGGACTTCGGCGCACGATATTGAGTGAGAACGCTGCAGTGGAGGTCCGCAATGCGGGACGTTGCGGACATCCGATGCGTCTGCCACCTTGCTCATAATCGTTACAAGGAGCATCCGGTGAACAGCAAAGGCATTTCTGATTTGGGGCAACAAACAATCACGCCCTACTTTACGGTTAAGGGCGTGGATCGCCTGATGAGCTTTTTGGTCACAGCGTTTGGTGCAGCAATAGTCAAGGAAAGCAGGTATGACGATGGCAGCGTTCAACACGCGCGCTTTCTGATCGGCAACTCTTTGATCATGTTGAATGAATGCACTGATGACTATCCTGCCAACATCTCTCAGATGCACATTTACGTCGAAAATTCGGATGAAGCTTATGAAACGGCGTTGCGCCTTGGGGCTGCATCATTGATGGAGCCGAATGATCGCCCACACGGAGACCGGATGGCAGGCATCAAAGACCCATGCGGCAACGTTTGGTGGTTGGCTTCTAACAAAAATTGACGAATATATCCGCCGATTTACCGGCGGTAGGTTTGGGCTCGCAGCTGACATTCCCATAAAAAAGCCCCGGTACTCACCGGGGCTTTTTCAATTTGAACTTTGATCAGTCCTAGTGACCCAAAATCTGGCTCAGGAACAACTGGGTCCGGTCGGACTTGGGGTTGTTAAAGAACTCTTCGGGTTCGTTCTGTTCCACGATCTGGCCTTGGTCCATAAAGATCACGCGGTTCGCCACCTGACGGGCAAAGCCCATCTCGTGCGTCACGCAAAGCATGGTCATGCCCTCTTCGGCCAGCTCGATCATGGTGTCGAGCACCTCTTTGATCATTTCGGGGTCAAGCGCCGATGTCGGTTCGTCAAACAGCATGATGCGTGGCTTCATGCACAGCGAACGGGCGATCGCCACACGCTGTTGCTGACCACCGGACAGTTGCCCGGGGTATTTGTCGGCCTGCTCGGGGATCTTGACCTTCTCAAGGAAGTGCATCGCGGTTTCTTCGGCTTCCTTCTTGGGCGTTTTGCGCACCCAGATCGGGGCCAGCGTGCAGTTCTCAAGGATCGTCAGATGCGGGAACAGGTTGAAGTGCTGGAAACACATGCCAACCTCTGACCGGATCTTGTCGATGTTCTTGAGGTCCGAGGACAGCACGGTGCCGTCCACGGTGATCTTGCCCTGCTGGTGCTCTTCCAATGCGTTGATGCAGCGGATCAGCGTGGATTTACCCGACCCCGAGGGGCCACAGATGACGATCCGCTCGCCCCGATACACCGACAGGTCGATGTCGCGCAGCACGTGGAACGAACCATACCATTTGTTCATGTTCTCAATGGTAATCGCCAGCTCGTCAGAGACTTGGAGTTTTTTTGCTTCGGCCATAGTGTCAGCCTCCTATCGGTGGTCGGTTGCGAGCCTGCGCTCCAACCATTGTGAGTATTGTGAAATGCCGTAGCACACGACGAAGAACAGAACCGAGGCCGCCATAAACAGCTCCCAGTACACACCGTTCCAGTCGGTGGACGACAGGATCGGACCGCGGATCATACCAACCAGATCGAACATCGAAATGACCGATACCAGCGTGGTGTCTTTGAACAGACCAACCGCAACGTTCACGATGCCCGGGATCGAGATCTTGAGCGCTTGCGGCAGGATGATCAGACGCATCGCCTGCGCGTAATCAAGTCCAAGACTGTCAGCGGCCTCATACTGGCCCTTTGGCAAAGCGGCCAAGCCACCCCGGATCACCTCGGCGATATAGGCTGCCGAGAACATGGTGATCATGATGATCACGCGCAGGATCAGGTCAAACGTTGTCCCCGGTGGCAGGAAGTACGCCAGAACCACGTTCGCCACGAAAAGCAAGGTGATCAGCGGCACGCCACGGATGAACTCGATGAAGACCACACAGATCCACTTGATGATCGGCATGTCCGACTGACGGCCCAGCGCCAGCACGATACCCAAAGGCAGCGACAGTGACACACAGACCACGCCAAGCGTCATGTTGAGCATAAAGCCCCCCATGTCGCGCGACTGGACAGCCTCAAGGAATGGCTCTGCCGGGGCGATAGCTCCAACGATATAGCCACCAATGAACCACGCGATAAACGCAGCAATCACACCGCCAAAAAAGCCCATCGCAAAGCTGTCTTTCACGTAGCGTGAATAGACCGCATAGCCGACACCGACACCGATCAGGGCAAAGAGTGGCGTATAGATCGTGCCGCCCCAGATTAGCCAATAGGCGAGGAACGGATAGAGCCCTGTGAAGATCAGCATCTTGCGTGGCAGGTCAAAGAACATGACAGGTGCCGCCGCGACAAACAGCAGCAAGAAAGCCAGACCCGGACGCCAGTAAAACTCTGACGGATAACTGAACCCGAACAAGAGCTGGTTCCAGCGTTCTGTGATCACCGAGAAGCACGCACCTGTGGCGCCATCAAGGATTTCACGACACTCGGCCAATGAATTGGTGTTCCAGATGCCGTTCGCAATCCAAGGGAATGCGCCCGTCACAAGCAGATAGATCACATACATTGATACCAGTGTCAGGATGCTGTTGGGGATGTTCAAAAACAGGTTTTCACGCATCCATTTGACCACCCCTGCCTGGCTTGCCGGTGGCGGCAGCTGCGGCAGGGTTTCGGTGCGGACAAAAGCGACTGAGTTGTTATCTGACATATCAGCGCTCCTTCAGCTTAACAGAGTTGTTGTAGACGTTCATCACACCTGAAATCAGCAAAGAGATCGTCAGATAGAACAGCATCAGCAACAGGATGCATTCAATCGCGCGCCCCGTCTGGTTCAGGGTGATCCCGCCCAGCGTGGACGTGACATCCATGTAGCCCACGGCAATCGCCAGAGAGCTGTTCTTTGTGATGTTCAGATACTGCGAAATCAACGGTGGGATGATGACCCGCAACGCCTGTGGCAGGATGACAAGGTTCATGATCCGGCCGGGGCGCAGACCCAAAGATGCCGCAGCCTCTGTTTGACCCTTCGAGATCGCCTGAATACCTGCACGCACGTTTTCCGCGATGAAAGCACCGGTGTAGATTGCCAGAGCAAACCAAAGCGCGATCAAGGATCCACGCAGGTGAAGTCCGTCTTGGAAGTTAAAGCCCTGAAGCGATGGGTAGTCCAACGTGATCGGACGCCCAAGGATGAAATAGGCAAGGATCGCGGGAACAAAGAACAACGCCACAGACGGCCAGAGCATCGGCAAGAGCTGACCCGTGTCGTAGAGCTTTTTCGTAGCGTATCTGCGATAGGCAAAAATACCAATGATCGAGGCGATAAAGACCGCGATGACAATCCAGCCGCTTGCGCCATCAATCACCGGAGCGGGCGAATACACACCACGGTTGGTGAAGGCGAAAGAGTTGAACAACATGCTGGCCGCTGGATCCTCGCCCCGGAAATCGCGGGGGGCTGGCATACTGACGGTCATGATCGAGAAGATAATGATGATCCAGATCAGAACGGGAATGTTCCGGAAAATCTCGACATAGACCGCCATCAGCTTGCGCACGACCCAGTTATTTGAAAGCCGCAGGACACCGGCAATCACGCCAAATATCGTGGCGGTGATACAGGCCAGAAACGCAACAATCAGCGTGTTGATGATACCGACAACCGCCGCCGTGAGGTGCGACGACTGGCTGTCATATTCAATCACGCGCTGGTTGATGTCATATCCCGCCGGATCGGCCAGGAAGCCAAACGAGATGTTCAGACCCTGCGCGGCAAGGTTGCTTACCAGATTGATGCCCAGATAGGCCATGAAACCGATCAGCAGCACGAGGGCGATGAATTGGAATGTGTAGGATCGATAACGCGTGTCGTTGATAAGCATCGACAGGCGGAACGACCCCTGTGGTGGGTCTGTGACCGACGTCATTATGTATTCCCCGTTGCTTCAGCGCTTTTTGTTTTGGTCGCTTATGCAACTCGTTTGCGCCGATTTTTATGGTCGTCTTGGTGAAAGGGCGCGGTTTGCACCGCGCCCTCTGATCTTATCCGAATTCCTTAACGGAATGGAGGAGTGTAGAGCAGACCGCCTTCTGTCCACTGCGCGTTCAGACCGCGCGCCAGACCGATTGGTGTGTTCTCGCCGATGTTCTTTTCGAACAGCTCGCCGTAGTTACCACCAGCAGCGATTGCGTTTTTCGCCCAGTCCGCTTCCAGACCCAGCATCGCGCCCAGTTCACCTTCGGTGCCCAGCAGACGGTTTACTTCTGGGTTACCTGTTGGTGCAGCTGCCAGCTCTTCGATGTTGGCAGATGTGACACCCAGCTCTTCAGCTGCGATCAGCGCGTTCAGAGTCCAACGGACAATGTCACCCCAGTCGTTGTCGCCGTGGCGGACAAGCGGGCCGAGTGGCTCTTTGGAGATGATCTCTGGCAGGATGATGTGATCCTGTGGGTTCTCAAACGCAGCACGTGTCGCAGCCAGACCGGATGCGTCAGTTGTGTAAACGTCGCAGGCACCGGCAAGGTACTGCTGCTGACCTTCAGCGTTTGTTTCGATTGGCACAGGCTCATAGCTGATGTTGTTGGCGCGGAAGTAGTCGGCCAGGTTCAGCTCTGTTGTTGTCCCTGTCTGGATGCAGACAGTCGCACCATCAAGTTCCTTCGCGGAAGAAACACCAAGATCGCGTGGGGCGATGAAGCCCTGGCCATCATAGTAGTTGATGCCAACAAATTCGAACTTCAGGTCGACGTCGCGGCTGAATGTCCATGTTGTGTTACGTGCCAGCACGTCGATCTCGCCGGAAGCCAGCGCAGTAAAGCGTGTCTTACCAGTTGTAGGAACGAATTCGACAGCATTCGGATCACCCAAAACGGCAGCAGCAACAGCACGACAAACACCAACGTCAAAGCCATCCCAAACGCCGTTCGCGTCTGGTGAAGCAAAGCCGATCAGGCCAGTTGTTACGCCACAGTTCAGTGTGCCGCGCTCTTTCACGTCATCAAGCGTTGCCGCGGATGCCATGCTTGCAGCGAAACCTGCAACAGTGAGTGCGCCGTAAAATGCGGTTTTTTTCATTTTTACCTCTTCCTGAGTTTCCGCCCCATTATTAGGGCAGCCAATTTTTATCCCGTCCCGATAGACAGCAATGATGAATGAGTTGAACGAGCCAACCCAATGGGAAGAGAGTTTGGGTATTCTGGCCTAGAGTCAAGGGCAGCAACCGAAAAACACTGTTCATCTGCCACTAAATGAGGCGCTTTTTGGTGATTTCGGCGCAAACATCAGCTTTCCCTTAGGGCAGCGAAAACCTGTAAAAACGTGCTGCATCCTCAAAGGCTTGGCGCTTGATCATCTCGGCGGCGGTGGCTTCGTCGTCTTCGCCCCACTGCGATATCTGCCAATGTTCATCTATGCGTGAAAGTAACCAAGCCTCTTCAACCGGAATTGCCTCTCGTGTCACCCCGAGTGCCAGGATCAAAGAGCCCGAGAGACTGATCAAATCGTGTACGGCGGCCAAGGCAAATTCATCAAACGCAGCAACCTCATCGCGCAGCTTGCCAAGCGCCTTGGGTGATTGCACCACATGCATCACGCCCTCACCGACAGCAAGCCGCACACCCAGCGTTTCCGCCGCCCAGTCCAGCATGGGATCCCACGCCTCGGCCTGTTTCTGGATCAGGCCCTCGGGCCCGGCAGCACGGTAGCAAAGCAAATCGCTATCACCGTACTCCGCAAGCATCGCAATGACTTCGTCGCGCTGGGTGCGCACTTTATCAATGGCGGCATTCGCCCCACGGGTGACAGGCATCGTGCGCGGATCAATCACTTTTTCCTGTGCGTCCCATTCCCCTGCAATCGCTTCGGCCATCGCACGGGTTGGCACCGCCAAGGGTGCTTTTGCTGGTGTTCGGACCGGACGCCCATCAAGCAAGACCGTAAAGCCCTCATCGCAGGCCTCGGCCTGCGCCTTTTTCCAAAACCGCTTTGGTTGCCAGTCACTCATCGTTCAGAAACCTATCAGTTGGTCCACAGCACCGGCCAGCGCTGCAAAATCGTCGATCATCGCATCGGGTTGCAGGGTGTCAGCCGGATGATACCCCCAAGTGACCCCGATCTTCTTGATCCCGGCAGCGCGGGCCATATCCATGTCAAAGGTCGTATCGCCCAGCATGACCGCTTTTTGCGGCAGAACACCGGTTTCATTCAAGGCCGTCAGAATCATCGAAGGGTTCGGTTTGGACGGATGGTGATCCGCCACCTGCTCGGAATGAAACACCCCCGTCAGCCCGTGCCGTTCCAGCACCTTATCAAGCCCCCGCCGCGATTTGCCTGTGGCAACCGCCAAGAGCGTGTGATCCTGCGCGCGCAACACATCCAGCGCCTCAAGCGCGCCGGGAAACAGCGGTCCCATCTCTTGGTTCTGGGTGCGCAGCGACATGAAAGCGTCTTTATAGGCTTCCACCATCCGTGCGCGGCGCCCCTCATCAATGTCAGGGCAAAGGGTCTGAAATGCCTCGGCCAGCGATAGCCCGACGATCGACAACACCACCTTGCGCTCTGGCAAAACCAGCCCCTCGGACTGAAACGCCAGCGCCATGGCCGCCAAAATCTCGGCCTGACTGTCGACGAGTGTTCCGTCGACGTCAAAGATCACCAGCCGTAGATCACTCATCAGGCATATTGAACGGATCAACGGGCGCGTGGCCGACAACCCAGCCCACGAAATCCCATGTGTTTTGCATATGCTCTGGCAGCGGGGCCGTCAGATGCAGGGTGGCGCCTGTTGCAGGGTGCTCAATCGTCAGGCTACGTGCGTGCAGATGGAGCTTGCGCCCGATCTCGCTGCCCATGCCAGCGCCCCAGCCATCGCCCAGGTTTTCCTGACCGGACCCGCCATATTTGCCGTCACCAATAATGGGATGGCCAATCTCGGCCATATGCGCGCGCAATTGGTGCGTGCGCCCGGTGATCGGCACCAAGGCACACCATGACGCACGGCTGGCCAGCGTATCCATGACCGCGTAGTCAGTGGTCGCGCGCTTGGCCCCTTCCACGCTATCAAGATCGCGCGGATGCACGCAGCGCATCTTTTCATTCTCGCCACCACGTCCATGACCGGCGGCCTTAACAAGCCCATATTTGATCGTGCCCGCACGCGGATGCGGCACGCCAGCGACGGCGGCCCAGTAAATCTTGCGCGTCTCGCGGTGCTTGAGGTTTTCCGTCAACTGCTTGGCCATCATGCGGGTGCGCGCCAGCAAAAGCACACCGGATGTGTCCTTATCCAAACGGTGCACCAGACGCGGCTTTTCGTCGTAATCAAACATCAACGCCTCACTCAGCCCGTCCACATGGCGGGTGGTGTTCGTCCCGCCTTGGGTGGCCAGACCATGCGGTTTGTTGATCGCGATGATGTGGTCGTCTTTGTAGATCACGCAGGACTGGATCATCTTGGCGTCCGCTTTGGTGACACCACGCTTGGCAAGGTTGGCAGCCGCCGCCGCCTCTTCCTCGGTCGGCAAAGGCGGGATACGCACGGTTTGCCCGATATCGAGGCGGGTGTTCGATTTCACGCGGCCCCCGTCAACACGCAGCTCACCTTTGCGGCACATCTTTTCGATCCGCCCTTGGGTCAGATGCGGGAACAGGCGGCGCAGATAGCGGTCAAGCCGCTGGTCGCCATCATCAGGGCCGATCACCCGCGTTTGTACGCCACTCATGTTGTCATTCCCCTTGCGATCCAAAGACCTGCTGCACAGGCAATGACCGACAGTATCAAAGAGGCCAAGACATAGGCCCCCGCAGCCGTCACACGGCCTTCTTCCACCAAACGTAACGCATCCAATGTGAACGCCGAAAACGTCGTAAATCCACCTAACACGCCGGTCATCAAAAACGGCAACCAGTGCTGCAATCCGCGATCGGCCAAATGCACCCAGACCAATCCAATCGCGAAAGACCCGATCACATTGACGGTCAACGTGCCCAAGGGAAACGCCACAACCAAACCGATCAGGTAGCGCAGCACAGAGCCAAGCGCCCCGCCAAGGGCCACAGAGATTACGGGTGTCATCATGCGGTTGCTGTGGCGGTTCGCTGCGGCATTGTCAATTCTTGCCACGCTTGGCGCGCAGGCCCGCAAAGAAATCAACGCGCTTTTTCAGCTCACGCTCAAACCCGCGATCAACGGGGATGTAATAGATCCCGCGCTTCATGGTTTCGGGGAAATAGTTCTGGCCACTGAATGCATCCTCGGCATCATGATCATAGGCATAGCCCGCGCCAAACCCCTGTTCTTTCATCAAGGTCGTCGGCGCATTGAGGATATGTGCCGGTGGTGGCTCTGATCCGGTCTGCTTGGCAGCGGCAACAGCACCCTTGTAGGCCACATAAGTGGCGTTGGATTTGGGCGCGAGTGCGAGATAGGTCACCGCCTGCGCCAGCGCCAACTCGCCCTCTGGCGATCCAAGGCGCTCATAGGTTTCCCATGATTGCAGGCAGATCGCCTGCGCCTGTGGGTCGGCAAGGCCGATATCCTCAACCGCCATCCGCGTAATGCGCCGCGCAAGGAAACGCGGGTCTTCGCCCCCTGCCAGCATACGGGCGAACCAGTAAAGGGCGGCGTCGGGGTCAGAACCCCGCACGGATTTATGCAAGGCGCTGATCAGGTTGTAGTGTTCGTCGCCGGATTTGTCGTATTTGGCGGCACGCTTCATGAGACGTTTGGTCAGATCATCGCGGCCCAGCTTTTTGTCCGTTTTCCATGCGCTCACCTGCTCGATCAGGTTCAGCAACGCGCGGCCATCGCCGTCGGCCATATTCAAAAGCGCGTCGCGCGCAGGACCATCCAGCGGCAAAGCGCGGCCCAGTTCCTTTTCTGCGCGTTGTGCCAGCAATTCGAGGTCTTTGAGATCAAGACGCGTCAGAATGAATACCTGAGACCGGCTGAGCACAGCGGCGTTCAATTCAAAGCTGGGATTTTCCGTCGTGGCCCCCACCAAGAGGATCGTGCCGTCCTCCATATAGGGCAGGAACCCGTCTTGTTGCGCTTTGTTGAAACGATGGATTTCATCGACGAATAGCAAGGTGCCCTTGCCGTTCTGGCGACGCATCTTGGCGGCCTCGAACACTTTGCGCAGTTCCGGCACACCCGTGAAAATCGCGCTGATCTGGACGAAATGCAGGTCGGTTTCCGCCGCCAGCAAACGGGCAATGGTCGTCTTGCCAACACCGGGCGGACCCCAGAAAATCAGTGAAGACAGCGAACCGGAGGCAAGCATTGTGCCCAGTGGGGCGTCAGGGCCAAGGACCTGCTGCTGGCCGATGACCTCTGACAGGGTTTTGGGCCGCAGCCGATCCGCCAGCGGGCGCGGGCCTGCGGGGGTATTGCTGGGGGTGCTGTCAAAAAGATCGGCCATGACGGAAACATAAGCTTTGTTCAAAAAAGCGAAAGCCCCGCCAGTGTGGCAGGGCTTTGCGAAATTCAGATAATGCGGGGGAATTAATCCTCAGCGGCCTCGTATTCGGCCAGACGCGCCCGGTCAGTGGCGCCTTTTGCGTCGACATCGCGGTCAACGAATTCGATGATCGCCATTGGCGCCATGTCACCGTAACGGAAACCCGCTTTGATGATGCGGACATAGCCACCCTGACGCTCGGCGTAACGTGGGCCAAGCACTTCGAACAGTTTCGCAGTGTGCGATTCCTGCTTCAGCTGTGCGTTTGCCTGACGACGTGCGTGCAGATCGCCGCGCTTGCCAAGTGTGACCAGCTTTTCAACGATACGGCGCAGTTCTTTCGCCTTGGGCAGTGTTGTCTTGATCTGCTCATGTTCAATGAGCGAGCCAGCCATGTTCGCGAACAGCGCTTTGCGGTGCTCGTGTGTGCGGTTCAGGCGGCGGTAACCTCGTGCGTGACGCATGTGATAGTCTCCATTTTGTTTTAGGATGGGCCGATGCGATGCGTGTCGCTGGCTCCGTTAGTGGGGCACCATGCCCAGGATGTTCCCCGCCAGTGCGGGCATTTTTGGGTGGGCCCGTAAGCCCACCCGAATTCTTAGAACTGGTCTTCGAACTTCTTGGCCAGATCTTCGATGTTGTCCGGTGGCCAGTCCTCAACGTCCATGCCAAGGTGCAGACCCATACCCGACAGCACTTCTTTGATCTCGTTCAAAGATTTGCGGCCAAAGTTCGGTGTGCGCAGCATTTCTGCTTCGGTTTTCTGGATCAGATCGCCGATATAAACGATGTTGTCGTTCTTGAGGCAGTTTGCCGAACGCACAGACAGTTCCAGCTCGTCCACTTTCTTCAACAGAAGCGGGTTGAACTCGAGACCATCATCGTCAGCGCCAGCAGTTGCTGATTCAGGCTCATCAAAGTTGACGAAGATCGACAGCTGGTCCTGCAGGATACGCGCCGCGTAAGCGACTGCATCATCAGGGGTCAGCGACCCGTCTGTTTCAACCTTCATGGTCAGCTTGTCATAGTCCAGAACCTGACCTTCGCGGGTCGGCTGCACATCATAGCTGACTTTTTTCACAGGCGAGTAGATCGCATCAACGGCCATCATGCCGATCGGTGCGTCTTCTGGCTTGTTCTTGTCCGCAGCGACATAGCCCTTACCGGTATTCACGGTCAGTTCCATGTAAAGATCAGCGCCTTCATCAAGGTGACAGATCACGTGATCCTTGTTCAGGATCTCGATGCCCGCAGTCTCGGAGATATCAGCGGCTGTCACAACGCCCGGGCCTTTGGCCTGAACGGACAAACGCTTTGGCCCTTCAACTTCCATGCGGATCGCAACACCTTTGAGGTTCAGCACGATGTCGGTGACGTCTTCACGTACACCGGACACGGATGAAAACTCGTGCAATACGTTGTCAATCTGAACAGCAGTAATCGCAGCGCCCTGAAGGGAGCTCATCAAAATACGGCGCAGGGCGTTGCCCAATGTCAAACCAAAGCCACGCTCGAGTGGTTCTGCAATGACGGTGGCCTGACGCGCAGGATCGTTGCCCGGCTTAACTTCTAATTGAGTTGGCTTAATCAACTCAGCCCAGTTTTTGTGGATCATATGTCCCTCCATACTAGTCTGCCTTCATGTCCAAAAAGGCAAACGCCCGAGGTTAAAATGACGGATTGGGGCCGTGCCAATAGCACGACCCCAAGGCGTTTGGGTGTAATTAGACGCGGCGACGCTTTGGTGGGCGGCAACCGTTGTGGGCCATTGGGGTCACGTCACGGATCGATGTGATGTTGAAACCAACTGCGGCCAATGCGCGAAGCGCAGATTCACGACCGGAACCAGGACCCTGCACTTCGACTTCGAGCGTTTTCACGCCGTGATCTTGTGCTTTCTTGCCTGCATCCTCAGCAGCCATCTGGGCCGCGTAAGGTGTGGATTTCCGCGAACCTTTGAAGCCCATTGTGCCAGCAGACGACCAAGCGATCGCATTGCCCTGCACGTCAGAGATCAGGATTTTTGTGTTGTTGAAAGAAGAGTTCACATGCGCAACACCAGCTGCGATGTTCTTGGAAACCTTCTTCTTGGTGCGTTTTGTATCACGTGCCATTGATCAAGCCTCCCTTATTTCTTCTTACCGGCAATGGCCTTTGCAGGGCCCTTGCGTGTACGTGCGTTGGTGGATGTACGCTGACCACGAACTGGCAGGTTACGACGGTGGCGCAGGCCACGGTAGCAACCAAGGTCCATCAGACGCTTGATGTTCATCTGTGTCTCGCGACGCAGGTCACCTTCCACTGTCAGGTTGGCGTCGATGTATTCACGGATCGACAGCACTTCTGCATCAGAAAGCTGGTTTACACGACGCGCGCGATCAATGTTGGTCGCTGCGCAGATTTCTTCGGCTTTGGCAGAACCAATACCGGTAATGTAGGTGAGGGCGATTGGAACCCGCTTTGCAGTCGGGATGTTTACGCCGGCAATACGTGCCACGTGTGCTATTCCTTTTCGTTGCGGGTCCGTCGTTCCAGACCCTTTTTTCACAACGGAAGCCCGGACCTTTAGGGCGCCGGGCTGCGTCATATCGAGGTGTCTTGTGATCTTTGGGGGCGACCCATTAACCACAAATTGATTCCCCTTAGGGATGGCGCTGTTTAGGGGGCATTTGCCAAGGCGTCAAGGCGCTGGGGCGGCGTAAAAGGCTTTTTGCCAAATCCGCCCTGCCCCATCAAATATTGTCAGGATTTATTCGCACTGACGCAGCGCAGACGCGATGCTGGTTGCGACGTCATCCATGCTGGCCAGACCATCGACAGACTTCAGATCACCCTTGGCATAATAGTAACCAACCAGCGGGCTGGTCTGCTTGTAATAGGCCATCAAACGGGTGCGCAGGCTGTCTGCGTTGTCATCGGCGCGGCGCTGGAAATTCGAGCCGCCACAGTTGGTGCACTTTTGGTCCGCGGGGATCGGTTTGGTCTTGTCGTTATAAACCTCACCACAGTCGCCGCAGGTTGAGCGGGCCGTAATGCGATCAACAAGCGCCTCATCATCGACTTGCATCTCAATCACGCAATCAAGGTTCTCGCCCATGTCCACCAACAAACGCCCCAAAGCATCTGCTTGGGCCAATGTGCGGGGGAAGCCGTCAAAGATATAACCGTCTTTGCCGTCGTCGCTTTCAAGCTGTTCGCGGATCAGGCCGATGACAATGTCATCGGTCACAAGATCACCACGGTCCATGACGGCCGCAACGGTCTTGCCCATTTCGGTCCCGCTGGTGCGGGCTGCACGCAGCATATCCCCAGTGCTCAACTGCACCATGTTGCGTTCTTCAACAAGCTTGCGTGCCTGTGTTCCCTTACCCGCCCCCGGCGGTCCCAGCAGAATGATATTCATCGGCGTGATGGCCCTTTACGTTTTGCGCTACGCTTGCCACGCAATTGAGACTTCTCAATCAGGCCTTCGTATTGATGTGCTACCAAGTGTGACTGAATTTGCTGGATCGTGTCCATACCCACCGACACAATAATCAGGATCGATGTGCCGCCAAAGTAGAACGGAATGGACAGTTCGGCGCGAATGATCTCTGGCAGCAAGGCAACGAGGGCCAGATAGCCGGAACCCAGTACAAGAATACGCGTCACAACATAATCAAGGTATTCTTGAGTCTTCTTGCCGGGGCGAATGCCCGGAACAAAGCCGTTCTGGTTCTTGAGGTTGTCGGCCACGTCCTCGGTTTTGAAGGCAACTTCACGGGTGTAGAAATACGTGAAGAACACGATCATGCCGCCAAAGAAGATCAGGTAAAGCGGCTGGCCGGGGCCAAAGAGCGCCAGAATGGTGGACATGAACGGACCGGACGAGCCGCCGTTGAACGTGCTGATGGTTGTTGGCAGCAAGAGCAACGCCGAGGCAAAGATCGCGGGTATAACACCGGCAGGGTTCACCTTGATCGGCAGGTGGCTGGAGGAGCCGTCATAGACTTTCATACCGCGCTGCTGGCGGGGGTACTGAATGTGGATCTTGCGCAGCGAACGCTCCATGAAGACCACAAAGGTCAGGACCACGATCAGCATCAGGATAATACCGATGATGACCAGCGGGCTGATCGCGCCGGAACGGCCCTGTGACAAGAACTGCGCCAATGCAGCAGGGATTTCAGCGATGATGCCGACAAAGATGATCAAGGAGATACCGTTGCCGATGCCGCGTGCGGTGATCTGCTCACCCAGCCACATCAGGAACATGGTACCACCGACGATGGTAATCACAGTCG
The DNA here is from genome assembly GCA_942490805.1 of uncultured Alphaproteobacteria bacterium. Classification (GTDB taxonomy): domain Bacteria; phylum Pseudomonadota; class Alphaproteobacteria; order Rhodobacterales; family Rhodobacteraceae; genus Yoonia. The sequence continues at coordinate 546,968 of CALNYU010000007.1, forward strand.
AGGCTTGGAAAAACAGGCCCGGATCAGCGGCAAGACCACCCGCCTCAAGGCTGACAGCAAGACCATATGCCTGCGCTGTTGCCAGCACCACGGTGAAGTAACGGGTGTATTGGTTGAGCTTGCGGCGCCCCTGCTCGCCCTCTTTCTTGAGGTTCTTCAGCGGCTCCCACATAGAGCCCAGAAGCTGCATCACGATCGAGGCCGAGATGTAAGGCATAATGCCAAGGGTAAAGATCGCCATACGCGACAGCGCACCGCCGGTGAACATCGACAGGATGCCGCCAATCCCCGCTTGCGCGTCTTCCATGAACTGCTGCAAGGCAATGCCGTCGATCCCGGGAACCGGGATAAAGGTGCCGAGGCGGTAAATGATCAGCAAACCAATCGTAAACAGGATGCGCTGACGCAGTTCAGTTGCTTTGCCGAAGGCGCTCCAACTGACGTTGGCTGCCATTTGCTCTGCTGCAGAAGCCATATGGGTCTCTTTTCAATAGAAACGCCGCGATACCGTTTCCCGGATCGCGGCGTTTGGGAAAACTTGAAGAGTTATGTAAGCGACGGTTCCGCCGCTCACAAGGTCTTACTCAGCCGCTGCCGGTGTTGTGACTGTGAGCGAGCCGCCGGCCTTTTCAACAGCCTCAACAGCGCCCTTGGAGGCACCGGTGACAGCGATTGTTGCTTTGGACTTGAAGTCACCTTTGGCAAGAACGCGGATACCGTCCTTTTTGCGACGGACCAGACCGGACGCGATCAGCGCATCTTCGGTGATGTCTGCTTTGACGTCGATCTTGCCTTCGTCGATGAATTTCTGGATCAGGCCAAGGTTGATGACAGCGAAAGTCTTGCGGTTCGGCTTGTTGAAGCCGCGCTTTGGCAGACGCTGGTAGAGTGGCATCTGGCCGCCCTCATAGCCTTTGATGGCTACGCCGGAACGCGATTTCTGACCTTTGATACCACGGCCACCGGTCTTACCTTTGCCGGAACCTGCACCACGGCCAACGCGCTGCTTGGATTTTGTTGCGCCTGGGTTGTCAGAGAGTTCATTCAGTTTCATGTCGCTTCTCCTTTTGCCGGAATTGGCCCCCAGCGACGGGAGCGGCCAAACACGGCGTTACAGTTGTGAGTCGGGGCGGATGCCTGCCGACTGGTGGCGTATAGACGGGGGGATGGGGGGCGTCAAGAATGGGATAGATCTTGAGCAGAACTCAGGGCGGTGATCGGACACCCCGCAGTTCCCTGCGAGGCGCTTTCATTTCAAACCGTAAGGTGGATCATGATCCACCTTACCTCAATTTACCGTTCCGCTTTGCCAAAGGCCGCTTCGCGTGCGACGTCGTCGATCAGCAGACGGTTTGTGCCGATATCTGCCAAGTCGCGGTCCGACATGCGGTTCAACTGGGCTCTGACTTTGTAATATACAGCCTTTTGCGCGCGCGCCTCTTTCAGAGCTGCCAGTTGGGCAGAAATGCGTCCTGTAAAACGTGCGCCGATCTGTGCGGACGCGAATGTGTTGGTCGTCATAGACATAGCTGCCATCCTTTATTTCATGCGTTTGCACCGCGCGGGCGATGCCTCTCTCGCTCTTGAACTAGGTCGCGGCAGGTGACTGTGCAACTGCAGCATTTGAATTGCCGCCATGCAGCATTTGCATGTCCGAGTTTCCATTCTGCCCAAAGAAAAAGCCCCCGGTTTCCCGAGGGCTTAAATCCGTTCTCATGTCGCGTCGGGGTTAACCCCGACACTCCTTATCCGCGCTCTTCGATGATCTCGACGAGGTGAGGAATAGAGTTCACCATACCACGCACGGAAGGTGTATCTTCCAGCTCTTTGGTGCGGTTCATTTTGTTCAGGCCCAGGCCGATCAGCGTTGCACGCTGCTTTTCGGGGCGGCGGATCGGGGAACCGATCTGCTTGACGACGATTGTTTTACCCATCTGTCAGATCTCCTTACGCGTCAGCTTCAGCGGCTTCGGCAGCAGGTGCCGCGTCGCGCTTTGGCAGAATATCAGCAACCTTTTTGCCACGGCGCTGTGCGACGTTGCGTGGGGACTGCTCTTTGCCGAGGCCATTCATGGTGGCGCGGATCATGTTGTAGGGGTTCTGCGAACCGATCGACTTGGATACAACGTCCTGCACGCCCAGCATTTCGAACACGGCACGCATTGGACCACCGGCGATGATACCGGTACCTTGTGGGGCTGTACGCATGACCACTTTACCAGCGCCGTGACGGCCCTCAATGTCGTGGTGCAGCGTGCGACCGTCGCGCAGTGCAACGCGGATCATCTGGCGCTTGGCTTGTTCTGTGGCTTTGCGGATCGCTTCAGGAACTTCCTTGGCTTTACCTTTGCCAAAGCCAACACGGCCTTTTTGGTCACCAACAACAACAAGTGCTGCGAAGCCAAAGCGCTTACCGCCTTTTACTGTCTTGGAGACCCGGTTGATTGCGACCAGACGGTCTGCAAACTCGGGGGCCTGCTCTTCACGGTTGCGGCCACGGCCGCGGTTTTCACGTTCTGCCATTGATGGCGTCCTTTGTTTTTTGCCCCTTGGGGCGTTGTCCAATCGCGGGTCGCCAAAGGCGCCGGATCATCGAGCGTGGGTTGCACCCACCCTACAGGGGGTCGGTAGGGTGGGTAAAACCCACCCCCACCATTAGATTTTCAGACCACCTTCACGGGCTGCCTCGGCCAAAGCCTTGATCTTGCCGTGAAAGAGGAAACCGCCACGGTCGAAGTATGCAACTTCAACGCCAGCCTTCTTTGCGCGCTCTGCAATTGCAGCGCCCACTTTAGCAGCGGCTTCGATGTTGTTCTTGCCAACCACACCAAGGTCCTTTTCGAGCGAAGACGCTGAGGCGAGTGTTACGCCGTTGACGTCGTCGATCAGCTGGGCGCTGATGTTCTTGTTTGAGCGGTGTACCGACAGACGTGCACGGCCTTGGTTGGCTGTGACGCTGCGAAGTTTGTTCCGAACGCGCATGCGGCGCTTCAGAAACAGTTGTCTCTTGCTGTTTGCCATAATCGCGTTCCTTACTTCTTCTTACCTTCTTTGCGGAAGATATATTCGCCTTTGTACTTAATCCCTTTGCCCTTGTAGGGCTCGGGCTTACGCCAAGCACGAATATTCGCCGCAACCTGACCAACCTGCTGCTCATCGATACCTTCGACAAGAATCTCGGTCGGCTTTGCAGATGTCACAGTGACACCCTCAGGCACTTCAAACTTAACATCATGGCTGTAGCCCAATGACAGGTTCAGGACATTGCCCTGCATCTGTGCACGGTAACCAACACCCGACAGCTCAAGCTCTTTCTTGAAGCCTTCGGATACGCCGGTGGCCAAGTTTGCAACCATTGTGCGGCTCATGCCCCACTGCTGGCGTGCGCGCTTGGATTTGCCGCGTGGTTCTACAGTCACGACATTGCCATCAACAGTGATGGTGACATCGTCGGTCGCTTTGAAGGTACGGGTCCCCTTGGGGCCTTTCACTTCAACGGTCTGGCCTGACACGGAGGCGGTAACGCCTGCGGGCAGCTCAACCGGTTTTTTACCAATACGAGACATGATATCCCCTTAGAATACAGTGCAGAGCACTTCGCCGCCAATATTGGCCGCCCGTGCTTTGGCATCCGACATCACACCTTGTGAGGTGGAGACAATCGACACACCCAGGCCCTGACGGACTGTTGGGATGTCATGTGCGCCCAGGTAAACGCGACGGCCAGGCTTGGAAACCCGCTTCACTTCGCGAATGACAGGGTCACCCTCGTAATACTTCAATTCGATGCTGAAAGCAGGGTGGCCGTCTTTGCCATCCTTCTTTTCGTAGCCGCGAATGTAGCCTTCGTCGGAAAGCACATCCAACACCCAACCGCGCAGTTTGGACGCAGGTGTTTCCACCGACGCTTTACCGCGCATTTGGCCGTTGCGGATACGTGTGAGCATATCACCGATAGGATCGTTCATATCAAATTCTCCTTACCAGCTTGACTTGACCATGCCGGGGATTTCGCCATTGGAACCAAGGTCCCGCAGCGCGATCCGGCTGATCTTGAGTTTGCGGTAATAGGCGTGTGGACGCCCGGTCAGCTGGACAACGGTTGTGCAAACGGGTTGCAGAAGAGTTCCGTGGCAGTTTCGCAAGTTCAAGAGTTGCCTTGAACCGCTCTTCTACAGCGATCTCTTTGTTGTTGATGATTGCCTTCAAGGCGGCACGCTTTTCGGCATACTGCTTGACCAGCTTTTCACGCTTCACTTCGCGTGCGATCATGGATTTCTTAGCCATCTCTAAATCTCCCTGGCGCTTAGCTGTTGAATGGCATGTTGAAAGCTTTCAACAGTGCCTTTGCTTCAGCGTCAGTGTTCGCTGTTGTGCAGATCACGATGTCCATGCCCCAGTTCTCATCGATCTTGTCGAAGTTGATTTCTGGGAAGATCAGGTGCTCTTTGATACCGGTGGCATAGTTGCCGCGGCCGTCGAAGGATTTGCCGGATACGCCGCGGAAGTCGCGGATACGTGGCATTGCAACAGTGATCAGACGATCAAGGAATTCGTACATACGGTCGCCACGCAAAGTTACCTTTGCACCCAGCGGCATGTCTTCACGAACGCGGAAACCAGCGATTGATTTCTTGGCATGTGTCGTCATGGCCTTCTGACCGGCGATTGTTGTCAGATCTTCCTGCGCGGTTTTTGCTTTCTTGCTGTCACGGACAGCTTCTGCACCGCAGCCGATGTTCAGGACAATTTTGTCCAGCTTCGGGATCTGCATCTCGTTTTTGTAACCGAACTCTTCTTTCAGGGCACCACGGATGGTGGCCTTGTAAAGGTCCTTCAAACGGGGGGTATAGTTTGCAGTATCAAGCATTAGATCACATCCCCTGTTGTCTTGGCGAAACGCACCTTGTTGTCGCCATCCATACGGAAGCCAACACGGGTTGCTTTGCCATCTTTGTCAACGATCGCGAGGTTGGACAGTTGGATCGGCATCGCCTTTGGCGTGCGGCCACCCTGTGTCGCTTGCGTTTGCTTCTGGTGACGCACAGCAACATTGATGCCATCGACAACAGCTTTGCCGGACTTGGGGTCAACAGAGCTGATTGTGCCCTTCTTACCTTTATCCTTACCGGCAAGGACGATCACTTCGTCACCTTTACGGAGTTTCGCAGCCATGGTTACAGCACCTCCGGAGCAAGTGAGATGATTTTCATGAAGTTCTTTGCGCGCAACTCACGAACAACTGGGCCAAAGATACGTGTACCGATCGGCTCGTTGTTGTTGTTGAGGATGACAGCAGCGTTGCTGTCAAAACGGATGGCTGTGCCATCGTCGCGGCGTACTTCTTTGGCGGTGCGTACGACGACGGCCTTACGGACGTCACCTTTCTTTACGCGACCGCGTGGAATGGCCTCTTTCACCGAAACAACAATGATGTCTCCAACACTGGCGTAACGACGGTGAGAACCACCCAGAACCTTGATGCACTGAACACGGCGAGCGCCGCTGTTGTCAGCAACATCCAGATTGGTCTGCATCTGGATCATTTGGTTTCCTTTTCCGACCTATGAGCAAGTCCCGATTTCCGTCCGGGGGCCCAGGGTTTCGTTTGAACCGGGTGCTATTGCTTAAGAAGCAATAACCTCCCAGCGTTTGGTTTTCGATTTCGGCGCACATTCCTGAATACGGACGGTGTCACCAACGTTGAAAGCATTTTGCTCGTCATGTGCCCGGTACTTCTTGGACTTACGAACAGTTTTCTGAAGCAGCGGGTGCTTGAAACGGCGCTCGACCGATACAGTGACGGTCTGGGCGTTCTGGTTGCTTGTCACAACCCCTTGCAGGATACGCTTAGGCATGGATTAAGCCTCCGATGCCGCAGCAGCGGCCTTTTCGTTCAGAATTGTTTTTACCTTGGCAGCGTTGCGGCGTGCCGCACGGATGCCTGCTGTGTTTTCCAACTGGCCAGTGGCCTGCTGAAAGCGCAGATTGAAGGATTCTTTTTTCAGGTTCACCAGCTCTTCACGGAGCTGATCGGGCGTCTTGGCCCGCAGTTCATTGGCGTTCATGCCATATTCCTTTTTCAACATCATCGGCGGGCCGTACGAAACGTCACCCGATTCCCGATGGAGTGGGGGTAGAAGTGCGCCGTTTAGACCCCATCGCTACACAAAGCAACCCCTTGCAGACAAAGAGTTGCAGCGCCTGACGCATCTTGTTCTCGCACTACCACAATGCCTGCGCTAAGACACCTGTATGACAGAAATCAAATCCCTCTTCGCGACCCGCCTGTATCACGCCAAACTCTCCGAGCATGGCGCGCCCGTTGACCCCGCCGAGCTTGAAAACTCCTGCCTTGTTATCGCGGATGATGACGAAGCCGGCCAAGACTGGTGCGAAGAGCACGGGTATCCCGGCTATACCTCTTATGCCTCGCTCAGCGACCTGCCGTGGCGGTTCCCGATCTTCAAAGATCTCGTTGCGGTCCTCGACGCCCATGTCGCGGCCTTCGCCAAAGACCTCGCCTTCGATCTTGGTGACAAGAAACTGCAACTCGAAGATATCTGGATCAACATCCTGCCCGAAGGCGGCATCCACACCGGCCACATCCACCCCCATTCGGTGATCAGCGGCACGACCTATGTCGCGATGCCCGACGGCGCGAGTGCGATCAAATTCGAAGACCCCCGCCTTGCCATGATGATGGCCGCACCCACACGGATGAAAGACGCCCGCGATGAGCTGCGGACGTTCTTTTATGCGAAACCCGAGGTCGGTGATGTGCTGCTCTGGGAAAGCTGGCTACGCCACGAAGTGCCAATGAACATGTCCGAGGAAGAACGGATTTCGGTGAGCTTTAATTATAAGTGGGAGTAACGGTATGTCGGACATCGACCTTGCATTCAAACGGCTGGAGGGGCTGGACCTCTCGGCCATCGAGAGTCGCGGTGACTGGGGATTGGGGCGGATGTTTAGCCACCTCTCCCAAGGGGTGGAGTTTTCGATGCACGGTTACCCTGTGCAGAAACCCAAGCTGTTTCAGGCGACGGTGGGGACGCTGGCTTTCAAGGTGTTTTCAGCCAAGGGAAAGATGTCACATGGGCTAAACGAGCCGATCCCCGGCGAAGTCGTGGCCGAAATCAGCGCTTCAGAGGGGTTGGGGCGACTCTGGTCATCGCTCGAAACCTTCCGGGATTTTGAAGGGCCGATGCAACCGCATTTTGCCTACGGCGGGTTGAGCAAAACGCAATTTAGCAAAGCGCATTTGCTGCATATCGAGAACCATCTGGAAGAAGTGGGCTAACCTAAGTCAACTCTTTCAACTCCGGCTCAAGCCTCCCACCTGACCATAAAAAGCCCCCGCCGATCTCTCGGCAGGGGCTTCTTTATCTCTGCAGTGTGCGGCCTGCGCGTTTGCCTTGCAAATTCGCTACACCGCACCCCGTCAAATCCTACGGATTTAACGGTTTACCAATCTTCGCGAACCACGGTCCGTGTCTTGATCGGCAGCTTCATCGCAGCAAGGCGCAGGGCCTCACGTGCAACAACTTCGGTCACGCCGTCGATTTCGAACATCACGCGGCCGGGTTTGACCTTGCATGCCCAAAAATCGATGGAACCTTTACCTTTACCCATACGTACTTCGATGGGCTTCGAGGTAACAGGCAGATCCGGGAAAATACGGATCCAGACACGGCCCTGACGCTTCATGTGACGCGTCATGGCACGACGTGCAGCTTCGATCTGGCGCGCAGTGATACGCTCAGGCTCGATCGCCTTCAGGCCGTAGGTGCCAAAGTTCAGGTCAGACCCGCCCTTTGCTTCACCACGGATGCGGCCTTTGTGCAGCTTGCGGTGTTTTGTACGCTTTGGTTGCAGCATATCATCAGCTCCTTAGCGACGTGGGCCGCGAGGGACAGCGCCCTCTTGCAGCTCAGCATGTTTACGGTCGTGCGCTGAAGGATCGTGCTCCATGATCTCACCTTTGTAGATGAAGACCTTGATGCCGATGATCCCATAAGGCGTCATTGCCTCATACAGTGCATAGTCGATGTCGGCGCGCAGCGTGTGCAGCGGCACACGACCTTCGCGGTACCATTCTGTCCGTGCAATTTCAGCACCGCCCAGACGACCGGCAAGGTTGACCCGGATACCCAGGGCGCCCATGCGCATGGCGTTCTGCACGGCACGCTTCATTGCGCGACGGAAAGACACACGACGCTCAAGCTGCTGACCAATGCTTTCGGCAACCAAGGCTGCGTCAAGTTCTGGCTTGCGGACTTCAACGATGTTCAGGTGCAGTTCGGATGCAGTCAGAGCAGCAAGCTTTTTGCGCAGACCTTCGATGTCTGCACCTTTCTTGCCGATGATCACACCGGGACGTGCTGCGTGGATCGTGACGCGGCACTTTTTGTGCGGACGCTCGATGATCACGCGGCTGACGCCGGACTGTGCGCATTCTTTCTTGATGAAAGCCTTGATCTTGAGGTCTTCCAGCAGAAGGTCGCCATAGTCTTTGGTATCAGCGTACCAGCGGCTATCCCAGGTGCGGTTGACCTGAAGACGCATACCGATCGGGTTTACTTTGTTACCCATTATGATTGCTCCTCAACTTGACGCACCTTGATGGTGATCTCTGCAAACGGCTTGATGATCTTACCAAAACGGCCACGGGCCCGAGGGCGACCGCGCTTCATGGTGAGGTTCTTACCGACATAGGCCTCTGCGACGACCAGTTCATCGACGTCAAGGTTGTGGTTGTTCTCGGCGTTGGCGATGGCCGACTGAAGGCACTTCTTCACGTCGTCCGAAATCCGCTTTTTCGAGAAAGTCAGGTCAGTCAGAGCCTGCTCGACTTTCTTGCCGCGGATCAGGCCAGCAACGAGGTTCAGCTTTTGCGGGGACGTACGGAGCATGCGCAGTTTTGCCATTGCTTCGTTATCGGCCACGCGGCGGGGATTCTTATCCTTGCTCATGGCTTATTTCCGCTTCGCTTTTTTGTCAGCGGCGTGACCGTAATAGGTACGAGTTGGCGAATATTCACCAAACTTCTGACCAATCATGTCTTCCGAGACGTTAACAGGGATGTGCTTCTTGCCGTTGTACACACCAAAGGTGAGACCAACGAACTGAGGCAGGATTGTCGAACGACGCGACCAGATTTTGATCACTTCGTTGCGGCCGCTTTCGCGTGATGCTTCTGCCTTTTTCAAGACGTAGGCATCCACAAAGGGACCTTTCCATACGGAACGAGCCATAATTAACGACCCTTCTTCTTGGCGTGACGCGAGCGGATGATAAGGCTCTGCGACGCTTTGTTCTTGTTACGGGTACGCTTGCCCTTGGTGTCTTTACCCCAAGGTGTCACAGGCGTCCGACCACCAGATGTCCGGCCTTCACCACCACCGTGCGGGTGGTCGATCGGGTTCATGGCAACACCGCGGACAGAAGGACGGATGCCCTTGTGACGGTTGCGGCCTGCTTTACCGATGTTCTGGTTCGAGTTGTCAGGGTTGGACACAGCACCGACAGTGGCCATGCATTCCTGACGGATCAGGCGCAGTTCGCCGGATGACAGACGCACCTGCGCGTAGCCACCATCACGACCAACGAACTGGGCGTAAGTACCGGCTGCACGGGCGATCTGGCCGCCTTTGCCTGGCTTCATTTCGATGTTGTGAACGATCGTACCGATTGGCATGCCGCTGAAGGGCATTGCGTTGCCGGGCTTAATGTCAGCCTTGGCGGATGCGATCACCTTGTCACCAATCGCAAGGCGCTGGGGGGCAAGGATGTAATTCTGTGTGCCGTCTTCGTACTGGATCAGCGCGATAAAGGCGGTGCGGTTCGGGTCATATTCGATCCGTGCGACAACAGCAGGCATATCCAGCTTGTTGCGCTTGAAATCGACGATGCGGTAAAGACGCTTTGCGCCCCCACCAATACGACGCATAGTGATCCGTCCGGTGTTGTTCCGGCCGCCCGATTTCGTCAGACCCTCAGTGAGAGACTTGACAGGACGTCCTTTCCAAAGCTCCGAACGGTCGATCAGCACCAGCCCACGCTGGCCCGGCGTCGTCGGTTTGTACGACTTGAGTGCCATGTTAGCTTCTTCCGTTTGCTTGGCGGGCCACTTGCGCGACCCTGATGTTATAGGCCCCCGTAGGTGCCCGATTTAGAGTGTCGGGGAGAACCCCGACCTACGTAGACCAAAGTTTCCTTCGGCTTTTCGCATAACACAAAGACCCCGGAACGAATCCGAGGCCGTGTGATTGCGCGGATGTAGCAGGGAGGGGTGAGGGTGGCAAGGGGGTTCGATAGATTCAAGTCGACAATCTCAGAAACATTACAGACGGACCTAGGCGGATCTTCGGTATCGAGCCGCAGGGCACATCTTGTCTACATGGGCAGGTGTTCGGAATGTCCATGGGCCTGCAGATCGTCGTTATAACGCTCGGCAACGTCACAAAGGCCCAAAAACCCGCCCCGCATGAGTAGCCTTGTGGCGCCACCGCCCGATAGCTTCATATCTGTCTCGCTGCCCAACCCCTGCGCCGCCTTGCCTCCTAGCATCAAACTGCGCCAAGGCTGGGATAGCTTGCGTCAACGCGGGCGGCAAAGTCGAGCACCCCGGAAGGGGACCTCCTCCTGCGATGAATGAGCCAGCAAACACGACTCCCAAGGTCTTTAGCCAGATGTTGTACCGAGCTATGCGGCGCATGATAATGCCCCTGCCACTAGATATGCGGTGCGCAGGTTTTCCGCATCCTAAGCCATGGTACCAGCCGTCACCGCTGAGATCACTTCCAGAAATTTCTCCGGCACTCAAAAATTATGGAATCCCGTGCCAAGATCGGGTTGCTTCATCAGCCTCAAGGCCATAACGACGGCGATATGCACACCTGCCAGCAGCTGGTTGACTGCGCCTTCATCGCTGATCCCACGCCTGCCGCGGCGCCCAAGTATGCCAAAGAACCTTCTTTGCGGTTAACGCCATTCCGAAGAGCACCTGCGGCAGCGGCAGCGAAGGCCTCAGCCGTACCAGCGCCATGATCGAAAGCTTGCCTTGAGGCGGACCCTCACAGACAATCGCCGTCCAGAGATGCGAGCATCTAGCATAATGCACGTCGTATGCCGCACATCGCGCTGAATCCATATCGCCAGGGCAATGAGAACTGGCGGGATTTCGTCGCGCAAGCCATCACGACACTTGAATGGGTCCGAGTTAGAAACCCCAATTCCGTCATGAACTCAGCTTCGTCGAACCGCGACAATGAACATACTTCGCAAATTCGCCCCCGCGAAAATTGCCGGCGAGAAAGAGGCAAGTCCTCAGTCGTCGGAGGTCTTTGGCGTTCAGGACGACGACGACCAGCGCATGAAGACCACGGCCCCCTACTTGGATCGTCATCAGGTCACCCGGCGCACCGCCTTCCCCCTGAAAGCGGGCGACTTGATCAGAGTTGAATATCAAACTTGCATGCGTTTGATGCGCTCCAGCCACCAACCGACTATTGGCGCTTGCCAGCGTCACGCGCATCGCGATGTTTCGGCATGGGTGGCTGACATAAATTGCGCGACAGCGACGTGAGCGATGCCAACCCACGGGCCGCCACTGGCACTTGTGTTTGGTTTGGGTGTTGGATTGCCGGGGCAAGCCCCGGCCTACGTAGGTCGGGGCCTGCCCCGACGCACCGCGCCCAACAAAAAAGGCCCCCGCGATGCGAGGGCCTTTTCTATTCACTCACCGCCAGTCCTTACAGACCAGTGGAGATATCAATCGTGTTGCCTTCTTCGAGCGTCACATAGGCTTTTTTCACGTCTTTGCGTGTGCCCAGCGAGCCGCGGAAGCGCTTCACTTTACCTTTGGTGATCGATGTGTTGACCGCTTTGACCTTTACACCAAAGAGGCTTTCAACAGCTTCTTTGATCATTGGTTTGTTCGCGTCGATTGCCACTTCGAAAACAACGGCATTGGCTTCAGAAGCCATCGTTGCTTTCTCGGTGATGATCGGCTTGCGGATCACGTCGTAGTGTTCTGCCTTGGCGTTCATGACAAACGGGCCTCCAGAGCTTCGACACCTGCTTTGGTCAGGACGAGTGTGTCCGACTTCAGGATGTCGTAAACGTTCGCGCCCATGGATGGCAGAACGTTAATGGTTGTGATGTTGGCGGCGGCCTTGGCGAAGTTTGCGTTCACTTCGGCACCGTCGATGATCAGCGCACGCTTCCAGCCCAGATTGCCGACCATTTTGGCCAGTACACCGGTCTTGGCGTCTTTGACGTCGATGGTGTCAATGATCACCAGCTCGCCTGCGGCCACTTTCGCGGACAGCGCGTGCTTGAGACCAAGCTTGCGGAACTTCTTTGTCAGATCATGCGCGTGGCTACGGGGTGTTGGCCCCTTGTAAGTACCACCGGAACGGAAGATCGGCGCGCCACGAGAGCCGTGACGTGCGCCACCGGTGCCCTTTTGGCGATAGATCTTCTTGGTGGAATAGCTCACCTCGGAACGACCCAGCACATCGTGTGTACCTGCCATTGCCTTGTTGCGCTGCCAGCGAACGACGCGGTGCAAGATGTCCTTGCGCGGCTCAAGACCAAAGATTTCGTCGTTCAGTTCGACGGAACCAGCGGCTTTACCGTCCAGTTTGATTGCATCAGCCTTCATTTTTATCACCCTCTGTCTCGGCGGCATCATCTGCCGGGGCTTCGTTTGCGGCTTCGGCTTCAGCAGCTTCCAGTGCGGCCTGTTCTGCTTCGGCAGCGGCCTTTGCAGCAGCTTCCTCTTCAGCGGCAGCAGCGGCAGCAGCTTCTTCAGCCAGACGCTTGGCTTCTTCGTCCATGGACTGCAGACCAGCAGGGTAGATCACGTTCTCAGGCGTTGGTTTCTTAACCGCATCCTTGATTGTGACCCAGCCACCCTTGGAGCCGGGAACGGCGCCTTTGACCATGATGACACCACGGTCAGCATCGGTCTTGATGACTTGCAGGTTCTGTGTGGTCACGCGGGCGGAACCCATGTGGCCGGCCATTTTCTTGCCTTTGAAAACCTTGCCCGGATCCTGACACTGGCCAGTTGAACCGTGCGAACGGTGGGACACGGACACACCGTGTGTCGCGCGCAAACCGCCAAAGTTGTGACGCTTCATCGCACCGGCAAAACCTTTACCGATAGATGTGCCGGACACGTCAACATACTGACCTTCGAAGTAGTGGTTCGCAGTCAGTGTTTCACCGACGTTGATCATGTTCTCGGGGGCAACGCGGAACTCGGCGACCTTGCGCTTGGGTTCTACCTTGGCCGCAGCAAAGTGGCCGCGCATCGCCTTGGATGTGCGCTTGGCTTTGGCATTGCCTGCACCCAGCTGAACAGCTGTGTAGCCGTTGGTGTCAGCAGTACGCTGCGCAACAACCTGCAGGTTTTCAAGAGCAAGCACAGTCACAGGGATCTGACGACCGTCTTCCATGAACAGTCGGGTCATGCCGACTTTCTTTGCGATAAGTCCTGTACGGAGCATATGATCTACTCCTTATACAGAAATCTGGACGTCAACACCGGCAGCCAGGTCGAGCTTCATCAGCGCGTCCACGGTCTGTGGTGTTGGGTCGATGATGTCGAGAAGGCGCTTGTGCGTGCGGATCTCGAACTGATCGCGGGATTTCTTGTCAACGTGGGGACCACGCAGAACAGTGAACTTTTCGATCTTGTTTGGAAGTGGGATCGGTCCACGCACAGACGCGCCAGTGCGCTTTGCTGTGCTTACGATTTCGGCGGTGCTTGCATCAAGTACGCGGAAATCAAACGCCTTCAGGCGAATACGGATGTTTTGGCTAGCTGCCATGTCATCACCCTTTGATTAGGGCCTAGATCGGAGAGGAGGACCATGGCTCATCCAGAGCCCTCATCGCGTCTTTTTTGTCCAACGTAAAAGGGGCACGCATGGCGCACCCCGTGTTGGATAGCGGGCGTATAGGGGGAGTCGGGGGATGTGTAAAGGGGGTGTTTGGTTAAAACTAGCGTCCCCAACCTTGAAGATCTATTTTTGCGTCACTCCTCGAGGGCAGGATTACATGTCTCGGGTGAAGAGCCTGGTACATGGCGGACGGAACTAGCCGAAGGCTACGTCTCTTTGGATCATCGAACAATATTGGGCGGCCCATTGCTCGTTGAAAATTGGTGACTTCTGGTTCGGTCCTACAAGAATGAGCTCCACCCGCAAGAGCGTCCCTTACTCTAAAAGTATGGACTACACGTTCATGGGCTTGCTGGAGTGCAGCGGTAAGATTCGATACCAATACGCATCTTCTGCAGCCTGATCCCATGTGCATCTCCGTAATTCGGACAGTTTCTTCGAGAAACCACTTGCTCAAAAGCTTCAAACATGGATTGCGGGCATTCACGGTCTCGTGATCCAAGAACGCCTTCAGCCCTTTTTCTTTATAAATGAGATCAGATTCTGCACTGAAGACTACTGCGTCACCATCAAATGCAAATCGAACTTCATCTTTGACCTCGACCTCGGCCTTTGAGGCCGTCGGGCCGACAAGCCGCGCCGATGCAGTTCCGTGGAGCATCTCTGCCTTTTGAACATCAACTGTTTCCGTTAGACAGGAAAATCTTGCAATGTCCTCACGCAGGTACAAAGGGAGAGAGTGGTCTTCCGCTGGTAAAGCTGCCTAGTTTCACATCCAACCCAAACTCCTTAATTGAATTGAACGCTCTTAGAGATAAATCCGGTGAGTTTCGAGAAAGCAAGACAACCTCGACGACCGGCTTTTTATTAGGTTCATTCAAGCTCAATAGTCGCTCAACAACGGTGTAACCCGATCCTTTAGAAAGAATCTGGTCTTCTCGCGACAACTGAAGTGCTACATAAGCTTCGACGCCAGCTCGTTCTCATAGACGGAATGCTCTTCCTCCAAGTCAAACAAAGCACGGGTAGAAATTCCTATTCTAAGCGGGCTTTCATCAAGCGGTCTTTCGGTCACAAAATCACACCCTTACGTTTAGTTAACTTTGAAAACTAACGCTATAAGTATAAGCCGTCGAGCTTCAAAGATACATGGGAACTCGGGATACAGAACATGTTAGAAGATTTAGCAAACCAAAAGCAAAAGGCCGCCCCCTATTGGAGCGGCCTTTCGTTTGTTTGGTCATGCGGTGGGTTTCACCCACCCTACGTAGGGTGGGTGCAACCCACGCGTGGTCCGATTACTCGACGATCTTCGACACAACGCCGGCGCCGACGGTGCGGCCGCCTTCGCGGATCGCAAAGCGCAGGCCGTCTTCCATCGCGATCGGTGCGATCAGCTCGACGTTGAACTTCAGGTTGTCGCCCGGCATCACCATTTCGGTGCCTTCGGGCAGAACAACTGTGCCGGTCACGTCAGTTGTACGGAAGTAGAACTGTGGACGGTAGTTCGCGAAGAATGGTGTGTGACGACCACCCTCTTCTTTGGTCAGAATATAGGCTTCTGCCTCGAACTTTGTGTGCGGGTTCACGGAACCTGGCTTACACAGAACCTGACCACGCTCAACGCCCTCACGGTCAACACCGCGCAGCAGCGCACCGATGTTGTCGCCAGCTTCACCACGGTCCAGCAGCTTGCGGAACATTTCAACGCCTGTGCAGGTCGTTTTTGTGGTGTCACGGATACCAACGATCGAGATTTCGTCGCCGACGTTGATCACGCCACGCTCGATACGGCCAGTCACAACAGTACCACGGCCAGAGATCGAGAACACGTCCTCGATTGGCATCAGGAACGGCAGGTCAACTGCACGGGCAGGTGTCGGGATGTATGTGTCGACAGCTTCCATCAGCTTGCGGATCGACTGCTCGCCGATTTCGGGATCACGCTCTTCCAGTGCGGCCAGAGCCGAACCCGGGATCACAGGAATGTCGTCGCCTGGGTACTCGTAAGAGGACAGCAGTTCGCGGATTTCCATTTCAACCAGCTCGAGCAGCTCTTCGTCGTCAACCTGGTCAACCTTGTTCATGTAAACAACCATGTACGGGATACCAACCTGACGGCCGAGCAGGATGTGCTCGCGTGTCTGTGGCATTGGACCGTCGGCTGCGTTCACAACCAGGATCGCGCCGTCCATCTGGGCGGCACCGGTGATCATGTTCTTCACATAGTCAGCGTGGCCGGGGCAGTCGACGTGGGCGTAGTGACGGGACTCTGTCTCGTACTCAACGTGCGCTGTGGAGATCGTGATACCACGGGCTTTCTCTTCGGGTGCACCGTCAATCTGGTCATAGGCCTTGAAGTCACCAAAGTACTTCGTGATCGCCGCTGTCAGGGTCGTCTTGCCGTGGTCAACGTGGCCGATTGTGCCAATGTTTACGTGCGGCTTATTACGTTCAAACTTTGCCTTTGCCATTGTGTGGCTCCTTCAAATTTAGGTTTGGGCGGCGGGGATAACCCCGCCCTACGGGGATGGTGGTAGGGCGGGGTTATCCCCGCCGCACCGCTTATGCGTATTTCGCTTGGATCTCTTCAGAGATGTTGCTTGGCACTGGATCGTAGTGGTCAAACTGCATCGTAAACTGCGCGCGGCCCGAAGACATGGAACGCAGTGTGTTGATGTAGCCGAACATGTTCGCCAGTGGCACCATCGCGTCGATGACAATCGCGTTGCCGCGTGTGTCCTGACCCTGCACCATGCCGCGGCGTGATGTCAGGTCACCGATGATCCCGCCAGTATATTCCTCAGGCGTCACCACCTCGACCTTCATGATCGGCTCGAGCAGTTTCGCACCAGCTTTGCGCATGCCTTCACGCATACACATACGGGCCGCGATTTCGAACGCCATGATGGACGAGTCAACGTCGTGGAACTTACCGTCGATCAAAGCCACCTTGAAGTCGATCACAGGGAAGCCGGCCAATGGGCCGTTATCCATGACAGACAGGATGCCTTTTTCAACACCGGGGATGTATTCCTTCGGCACAGCACCACCAACGATGCGGCTTTCAAACGAGTAACCCTCGCCCGGTACTGTCGGAGAAATGATCATCTTCACTTCAGCGTACTGACCAGAACCACCAGATTGCTTCTTGTGGGTATAGGTATGCTCGACTTCGTGGCCGATTGTTTCACGGTAGGCCACTTGTGGCGCACCGATGTTGGCTTCGACTTTGAACTCGCGCTTCATGCGGTCGACAAGAATGTCGAGGTGCAATTCGCCCATACCCTTCATGATGGTCTGACCTGATTCCAGATCAGTCTCAACGCGGAAGGATGGATCCTCGGCAGACAAACGCTGCAGCGCGATGCCCATCTTTTCCTGGTCGGCCTTTGTCTTTGGCTCAACCGCGATTTCGATCACTGGCTCTGGGAAGGTCATTGTTTCCAGAACAACCGGATCGGACGGATCACAGATCGTGTCACCTGTTGTTGTGTTCTTCAGACCACCCAACGCGATGATGTCGCCAGCGAAGGCCTCAGAGATTTCTTCACGCTCGTTCGAGTGCATCATCATCATACGGCCCACACGCTCTTTGTTCCCCTTGGTGGAGTTGAGCATTGTGTCACCTTTGGCGAGCTTACCGGAATAGATCCGTGTAAACGTCAAGGAGCCCACAAATGGGTCGTTCATGATTTTGAATGCAAGGCCAGAGAACGCCATGTTGTCATCCGCACGACGTGGGATGTTGCGTGTTTCTGTCTCGTCGCCAGGCTTGAAGCCCATGTAGTCGACAACGTCGAGCGGGCTTGGCAGATAGTCCACAACAGCGTTCAACAGCGGCTGAACACCTTTGTTTTTGAACGCCGAACCACCCAGAACAGGGACGAAAGACAGCGACAGGCATGCTTTGCGGATCAAAGCGCGCAACGTTTTCACGTCGGGCTCATTGCCTTCAAGGTATGCTTCCATCGCATCGTCATCTTGCTCGACCGCAGCTTCGATCAGCTTTTCGCGCCACTCAGCGGCCTGATCCTTCAGGCTGTCGCGGATCGGTGCTTTGATCCAAGACGCGCCAAGGTCTTCGCCCTGCCACAACCATTCTTCCATGGTTACGAGGTCAACCAAGCCTTCAAGCTCTGTTTCCGCACCGATTGGGAACGAAATAGGGATCGCGCGTGCGCCGGTGCGGTCTTCGACCATGGCGACGCATTTGAAGAAGTCTGCGCCGATTTTGTCCATCTTGTTGACGAAAACCATACGCGGAACTTTGTAGCGGTCAGCCTGACGCCAAACGGTTTCGGTCTGCGGCTCAACACCGGCGTTGGCGTCGAGAACAGTAACCGCGCCATCAAGAACAGCCAGCGAACGCTCAACTTCAATGGTGAAGTCAACGTGGCCGGGCGTGTCGATGATGTTCATGCGGTGCTTGGGGCTGTCAGGCTCGGTGCCTGTTTCTGTGCGCTCCCAGAATGTGGTTGTCGCAGCAGAGGTGATCGTGATGCCACGCTCTTGCTCTTGCTCCATCCAGTCCATGGTGGCCGCACCATCGTGCACTTCGCCGATGTTGTGGGATTTGCCCGTGTAATACAGGATCCGCTCGGAACATGTGGTCTTACCGGCGTCGATGTGCGCGATAATGCCAAAGTTACGATACAGTTCGAGGGGATAGTCGCGTGCCATTTTGGTGCTTTCCTCTTACCAGCGATAGTGGCTGAACGCTTTGTTCGCGTCGGCCATTTTATGGGTGTCTTCACGCTTTTTGACGGCTGTGCCGCGGCCGTTGACCGCATCCATCAGCTCGCCTGCAAGGCGCTCTTCCATGGTGTTTTCGTTGCGCTTTTTCGCAGCAGCGATCAGCCAACGGATGGCCAGTGCTTCGCGGCGCTCTGGGCGCACTTCGACAGGCACCTGATATGTCGCACCACCAACGCGGCGCGAACGCACTTCGACGGAAGGTTTGATGTTTTCAAGGCACTCGTGGAAGACCTCAACCGGGGACTTCTTGATCTTGTCCTCAACGCGGTCGAATGCGTTGTAGACGATGCGTTCGGCGACGGCTTTTTTGCCATCAACCATCAGGTTGTTCATGAACTTTGTCAGAACGATATCGCCAAACTTTGCGTCTGGCAGTACTTCGCGTTTTTCAGCGGCGTGACGACGTGACATCTAATCTCTTCCTTACTTAGGACGCTTCGCGCCGTACTTCGAACGGCGTTGCTTACGGTCTTTGACACCTTGGGTATCAAGCACACCGCGCAGAATGTGGTAACGGACACCTGGAAGGTCTTTTACACGGCCGCCACGGATCAGAACCACAGAGTGTTCCTGAAGGTTGTGGCTTTCACCTGGGATGTAAGAGATGACCTCAAAGCCGTTTGTCAGGCGCACTTTGGCAACCTTACGCATCGCCGAGTTCGGCTTCTTTGGTGTCGTTGTATAAACACGTGTGCAAACACCGCGTTTCTGTGGGCATCCCTCCATGTGGAGCGACTTGGATCGTGTGACTTTTGGCTGGCGCGGCTTGCGGATCAGCTGCTGAATCGTTGGCATCGTTTGATGTTCCCATCTATTCACATTTTGCGTCCGGCAAACGCGGGTTTCAAAACATGCTTCCGCATCGGAAAGCACAAAAATTCCGCAGTCGAACCCTTACCGGAGGTTCGGTGCGGTGAGTTCCAGAGGAACAGAGCGACAAAATTGCCCGGTTCTTGGCCACTACGTGGTATGATATCGGAACGACGAGGGTTCCCCCTCAGCCCGGATGAGCGGCGTATAGGTCGAGTCTCAATCCCTGTCAACAGCACCTCGGCCAGCATCCGCCTTCTGTGTCAGGCGCCCGCCATCCCGCCATCTGCTATCCCATAACATGCGGGCTTTATTGCTTAGCAAACGACGCGCGCCCCAAGTGTTGGTCCAAGGCGCGTCCAACGTGCCGTCCATTACAAACAGCCGTTGTAGGAGACCCTCACATGACCCGGATCACCCTGAGCCTTATCACGCTTGCCACCCTCGCCGCCTGCGCCACAACAGCCGTAGAGCCAAATCCACCAACTGTCTCCGCCCGAGATGTCGATCTCGCCATGTTCGAGGCGGAAAGCATCAGAAATCTCCCATTTACCAGCCCACTCGACCTGCCCTCGGGCGGTGTCACCTACCGTGGTCACGTTGGGGCTGACGTCAGCGGTGACGCGCAGGGCAGTATCTTGGGGGATATGACAATGCTGGTCGATTTTGGCGACAACGATATCTCTGGCAGCGTTAGCAATATCAACCTGATTGATCCGGATGGAACGCCGAACCAGCGTTTTGGTGGTAGCCTTGGAATTACAGGCTCTGAATCAGCGGGCTACCTTGATGCCTTTGCTTCGGGTCAAATCTCGGGCGTCGATAACGACGGTGTCGCGGTAGATAGCCAGATGGTTCTGACCCTCGACGGTGCCGTCCACGATAATTTCCGCGAAGGCGACGCTGTCTTTGGCTCCGCCACCGGTTTTGCGACAGGAGATTTCAACATGGATGTTGATGGCGTCTTCTTCGGGACCGCGAACTAGGGGAACCTATCTGATCCGGTCCGGAACCATCCGGTTCCGGATCCGCAGCTTGGTTTCACGATAAAGCGTAAAGAGACCTGTTGCGACAACAATCACCCCACCCGTCAGCGCAAGCGCATTAGGCCATTCGCCAAACACAATCACCCCAAGGACGAGTGCCACAAGAAGGCTCGTGTAGCGGAACGGCGCCACAAACGTGATGTCCCCGAAACGCATGGCACTGACAGAGGCGATATACCCAAAAATCAAGAACCCCGTCGCCCCTGCCAATTGCAGCCCAGAGAGCGTGGTCAGCGGTTGCCATTCGACAAAGACAGAGCCGACAGCGCCAAGTCCCGTCACACCGATCGCAGCGACGAGGGCAACAAAGATGGAAGGGACATTGCGCGACATCCGGCGGACCGCGATATCGCGCACCGTCACACAAGCCACCGCCCCAAGCGCATAGAGGCTATAGGCACTGAAATCCGCGCCGCCTGGTTGGATGATCAAGAGAACACCACAGAACCCGACGATGATGGCCGAAAGCCTGCGCCAGCCCAAAGGCTCGCGCAGGAATAACGCGGCTGCCAAAGCGACGGAGAGCGGCAAGACCTGCAAAATCGCGCTGACATTCGCGATGGGCATATTGAAAAGCGCGGTCAGAAAACAATAGGTGCCGCCGATTTCGCCAGCCGTGCGCAGGATCACAAGACCCCAATCCCGCGCCGGGAATGTAAAGCGAAGCTGCCCTAGCACCTTGCACATAAACGCAAGGAACAAGATCGCCCCCAGCCCACGGACAAAGATCGCCTGAAACAAGGGAATTTCATCCGCCAACGACTTCATAAAAGCATCGTTAAGCGTATAGGCGCACATCGCCCCCATCATAAGAAGCGCGCCGCGAATATTGTCTGACAGCACTGGCATAGTGCTGGCGTATCAGCGCGTTTGAAACGTGACCAGCGTTATCGCAGCACGTGCACCGCACATTTGGCGTGGCGCACAACTTTGGCCGCTGTGGAGCCCAGCAGATAATCCTGCATACCGGGCTGGTGGCTGGCCACGATGATCAGATCAACATCATTGTTTTCGGCATATGTAAGGATGCTACGGGACGAATGACCATCGATCACAAGCGCGGTTGCGTTGTCGATATCGGCAACCAAAGCCTGCAATGTCTTGACCATATCAGCCTTCGCCGCCTCTAAGTGGCCTGCGGGTAAATACTGCGTCGCATATTGCGGAAGCTGCTCGATGACGTGCAGGCAGGTGATTGTCCCACCCTCTGCGCAAAGTGTCTTGGCGATATCCATCGCACCTTGGGCGTTGCGGTCAGCCTCGAATGAGACGGGGACAAGGATGTTCTTATACATGGGGGTTTCCTTTTGTTGCTGGCCCTATTCTATCAGGGCGCACACGCGCGCTCTTTGATCTGGGTCAGTCTAAAAAGGAAGAGGTGCCAAGGCAGCGGATAGACCGCCGCCTTGGTTAGGTGTTAGTGCTGTTCAGGCACCAAAATCTCGCGTTTGCCGACGTGGTTGGCAGAACTCACAACGCCCTCGTCCTCCATCTGTTCGACCAGACGTGCGGCCTTGTTATAGCCGATCGCCAGTTTGCGCTGGATATAAGAGGTCGAGCATTTGCGATCCTTGATCACAATCGCCACAGCGGTGTCATAAAGTGCGTTCTCGCTGTCTGATCCGTCGCCCAAGCCCAACACCAGGTCAATGCTGCTTTCCTGATCATCGGCAGGGCCTTCGACCACACCGGACATATACTCTGGCGGACCAAAGCCTTTGAGGTGGTTCACAATCTCTTCGACTTCTTCATCGCTGACAAACGGACCATGCACGCGGGTGATCTTGGAGCCGCCCGCCATATACAGCATATCACCCATGCCCAAGAGCTGCTCTGCACCCATTTCACCCAAAATCGTCCGGCTGTCGATTTTCGAAGTGACCTGGAACGAAATCCGCGTCGGGAAGTTCGCTTTGATGGTGCCGGTGATCACGTCCACCGACGGGCGCTGCGTTGCCATAATCAGGTGAATACCCGAGGCACGCGCCATCTGCGCCAGACGCTGAATACAGGCCTCGATCTCTTTGCCCGCAACCATCATCAGGTCAGCCATCTCATCGACGATCACGACGATATACGGCAGAACCTCAGGCTGGAATTCCTCGGTCTCAAAAATCGGATCACCGGTTTCATCGTCAAAGCCGGTTTGCACCGTGCGGCTGAACATCTCGCCCTTCGCCAGCGCGTCTTTGACGCGGCCATTAAAGCCATCAATGTTGCGCACGCCCATCTTGGACATCTTGCGATAACGCTCTTCCATCTCGCCCACGACCCATTTCAGGGCGACAACCGCCTTTTTGGGGTCTGTCACAACAGGCGAGAGCAGATGCGGGATGCCGTCATAGACGCTCAGTTCCAGCATCTTGGGATCAATCATGATCATCCGGCATTCTTCGGGGCTCAGCTTATAGAGCAACGACAGGATCATCGTGTTGATCGCCACCGATTTACCCGAACCCGTTGTACCGGCAATCAGCAGGTGAGGCATCTTGGCAAGGTTCGCGATGATCGGCTCACCGCCGATATCCTTGCCCAGCGCCAATGGCAGTTTCTGGTTGCCGTCACCGAAATCACGGTGCGAGAGGATTTCGCGCAGAACCACCTTTTCGCGGTTCTCGTTGGGCAATTCGATACCAATCACCGACCGGCCCGGCACGGTGGATACACGGGCAGACAGCGCCGACATAGACCGTGCGATATCATCCGAGAGGCCGATGACGCGCGATGCTTTCAAACCCGGCGCAGGCTCAAGCTCATACATGGTCACAACAGGACCCGGGCGCACAGACACGATCTCACCCTTCACGCCGTAATCATCCAGTACGCTTTCCAGCATGCGGGCGTTTTCCTCCAAAGCCTCATCGCTCAGGTGATGGCGCTGGATCTCGATCGGGTTGGTCAAAAGACCCAAAGGCGGATGCTCATAGGCTGCATATTTATCGTCAAACTTCAGCGCAGGCTGCGCCTCGGCTTGGGCCTGACGCGACGGTTGCGGCGGGCGTTTGGGCGGGTGCTGGACAACGCTGCGCGCCTCTGGTGCCGGCGGTGTGGGCACCCGCACCTCGGGGATCGGCATATGCGGAGCGGCCATGCGTTCCATCTCATTCGCACGGTCCATCACCATCTCGTCGGCGCTTTCCAGCACTGCGTCGTCGACATTTTCCATCACCGGCTCTTCTTGCGGCGCGAATACCAGCGGCTTCGGTCCGCGCCCTGCGGTCAGCGAAGGCTCGATCCGGACACCCGTGGGGGATGGCGGTGTGGCACGGTTCTTGATCGCATCCGCGATCCGCGCACTCACACGGTCTGCGCCGCCTGCGGCAGGCACACCGTGCGCGACAGGTTCCCGCGTCACCAATTCAGGTTCCGGCATCGGGTCATTGCGTTTCAGCAGACCAGACAGAAAACCACCCTGCGGCTCTGGCGCAGTGGCACGGGCCGGAGCCGCAAGCGGTGGTGCCGGTGGCATTTTTGGTGCCGTCACAGGTGGCTGTGATGTGGGCATAACGGGGTTGGCGCGCACAACAGCCGCGGCGCGCGCACGCGCATCTTCGGCCAGTGGCGGCACCGAGAACGGATCGTCCACGGCAGGTTCCTGCCTGCGGGCGGCGCGGATTTCATGCATTTGTTCGCGACGCGCCTGAACGGTCGCGGTCATCCCCTGTGCTGCCTGCGCAGAGAGCGTGGCCCCTTTGCCAAGAACGCGCAGCACCATCGCATAGAGCATCACGGTGCCCAAAAAGACAAAACGTCCGCCCGTTTTCAACTCAGGACGCGTAAAGCCCAGAACAAAGGCGATCATCGCCAGCAGGCCCAAACCGGTCAAAAGGGACAAAAGTTTCACCCCGAAGATCGCACCGAACGGCACAATCGTCAGGATCACGCCAAGAACGGTATCACCGAACAGACCGCCCAGACCAAAGTTTGCCGGCCAATCCGCACCGGGTGTCAGGGTCGCGGCATGAACCGAGGCCAGCACAATCGCAACCGGCGCAAAGATCACGCGGCCAATGGCGCGCTCTTGCCCGTGATGCAGGACAAAGCGCAGCCCCCATGTGATCAAGATCAGCGGCATGACCCAAATGCCCAGACCGATCACCATCATCAAAGGTGCCGCTACCGAGGCCCCAAAATGGCCCAGCCAGTTTTGCACAGGCGCATCCGTCGCAGAAATCCAGCTTGGATCATCAGGTGAATAGCTTCCTACCATCACAGCGATCAGCAGACCCACACACATCAGGCCAAGGCCCAAGAGCTCTTTGCTGCGCTTTTCGATCGCTGCCTGCGTGGTGCTGTCCAAAAGCGGGTCGCGCCGCCGGGATTGGTAAGATGCCATACTGTTATTCCTCAACGATACAGACAGTCGCGGATCAGGGTCAGACCGCGCTGCATTTCTTGTGTTGGGGCCACCATGGCGACCCGAATGTATTTCTTGCCGGGGTTGTCCCCGTTTATGTCGCGGCTCAAATATGCGCCGGGCAACACGCGCACGCCGGTTTCCTGCCACAGCTTCACGGCGGATGTTTCACCATCCTCGGTCGGCAACCACAAAAAGAAGCCCGCCTGCGGGGACTGGTAGCCGTCAACATGGCCCAGAATATCATCCGCGATCTCGTATTTGCGGTGATACAGGGCGCGGTTCTCGATCACATGCGCCTCATCGTTCCACGCGGCGGCTGCAACCGCCTGCAACGGCTCGGGCAAGGGTGCACCCGCAAAGGCGCGCAACAAACGGATGCGCTCCATCGACTTTGGCCCGCCCGCGCAAAAACCGGACCGCAGGCCCGGCAGGTTCGAGCGTTTCGAAAGCGAATGAAAAATCACCACACGCTCGGGATCAGCACCCATCTGCGTAGCGATCTGCAAAGCACCGGGGGGCGGTGTGTCGCGGTAAATCTCGGAATAGCATTCATCGGCGAAAATGATGAAATCATGCTTTTCGGCCAGCGTGATCAGATTGCGCCAATAGTCCTCATCCGCAACCGCGCCTTGGGGGTTAGCGGGCGAACAGATATAGGCAATCGCCGTGCGGTCCAGAATATCGTCAGACAAAGCGTGGAAATCAGGCAAATGGCCTGTCTCTTTGACCGCAGGGACATAAACCGCCTCGGCGCCCACAGACAGAGCCGCCACCGCATAGACCTGATAGAACGGATTGGGCGTGAGGATCACAGGCTTGCCGTTCTTCTCTTCGCGGCAAAGCGCCATGGCGGCGTTATACAGCCCCTCGCGGGTGCCGTTCAGCGTCAGAATCTGTTGATGCGGGATGTCCAGATCGTAGCGCCGCTTGAGGAAACCGCCGATCGCGTCCAGCAAGGCGGGTGTGCCGTAGTTGTCCGGATACTTCCCGAAACCCGCCAGATTGTCCGCAATGATATCGCCCACAAAGCTGGGGAATGCGTGGCGCGGTTCGCCAATTGTCATGTTGATCGTCTCGGACGCCTTTGTCGGCACGTCTAAAAGAGCACGCAAACGTGGCCATGTCGCCGCCGGAAGATCCGAAAACCGCTCAGGAAATACCATAACTGCCTCAATTTACGGGATCATTTCGCCCCGCTTTTTTGTAAACTAGCGTGGCGAAGGCGGTCCTGTCCAGAACAAGGGATCAATCCGCGCAGAATTTGTGGCTTTTGGGTCAGCCCAGGGTGGGACGCATTGGGGTATGGGCGAGCGGGTTGCTGCAGGGTCAGCCCCGATATCACCGGACGACGGCGACCGGTTGTTTAGTCAACAGTCGTTCAACCACCCTATCCCAACGCCCGCTCCGCCGCCGCCGCCAGTCGCAACAACGCCGCTTCGGTTCCGGTCTGCCCGTTGAACATGATCCCGCAGGACGGCACGCCCGTTGGCAGCGTCACCGAGCACACATCCATCAAATTCGCGATACGCGTGTTGCGCAGGGCCAGCAGGTTCTCGGTCTTGTAATATTCGTCATCCGACAGCAGCCGCGCGGCATTGGGTGGCACGTTTGGTGCCGTCGGCATAATCACGGCGTCAAACTGGGCCGTTGCCGCGTGATATTTTTTGCGGATCTCGCGCACCAGGTTCCAACCCGCGCAATAATCCGCGCCGCTCACCGCCTTGCCGCCCCGCACCCGTTCAAGGATTTGCGGAAACATCTTTTCGGGATGCGCTTCGACAAGCGGGCGCCACCAACCATAGCTATCAGCGCCATAAAGCGGCCCCGCCACGTCAAAAGCATCCATCAAAGGCGCAAAGGCACGGTGTTCAACCTGCGCACCGGCGGCCTGCAGGCGTTCCACAGCACTTTGGAACGCCGCGCGCGGCGCATCGCGGACATCGTCGGGCGCAATCGTATCCAGCACCATCAGGCGCACGCCTTCAAGGCTGCTGCCTGCAAGGTCGGCAGCGTTGCTGCCCTCAAGGACGGCCAGCAACAGCGCCGCATCCTCAACCGACCGGCACAGCGGGCCGACGGTATCAAAGGTCAGACAGAGCGGCACAACGCCCTCCAGCGACAGCCGGGCGTGTGTCGTCTTCAGCCCCACCAGATCATTCCACGCCGACGGAATACGCACCGAACCGCCTGTATCAGAGCCGATCCCGGCTGCAGCCAAACCAAACGCGACCGAGGCCGCAGCCCCCGAAGACGACCCCCCCGGCACCGCATCCGGGTCATTCACACATGGCGGTGTTGCGGTGATGGGGTTCAACCCAAGGCCGGAAAAGGCGATCTCGGACATATGCGTCTTGCCCAAGCAAACCAGCCCCGCAGCCGTGGCATTTTGCAAAACCTCTGCATCGGTGTCAGGCACGCGCCCTTCCATCAAGGCAGTCCCCGCTTCCGTGGCCACACCTGCGGTATCAAACAGGTCTTTCCATGACACCGGGACACCGTCCAGCGCACTGCGGCGCATCCCTGCTTTGGCGCGCTCCGAGGCGGCCTTCGCCTCAGCGCGGGCGCGATCATGCATCACGCGGGCATAAATGCGATCGCGGTGCTCATGCGCGTCAATTGCGTCCAGATACACCTCGGTCAAAGCCACCGGATCAATCGTGCCCGCACCAATTGCGCGGCCCAGATCCGCCGCTGTCATCCATCGCCAGTCTTGCATGTCATTCTCCTGTTCGCGGCCACGGTAGCGGCCAAGCAGCGCATGGACAATCCCGTCTCGCTGCGCATATTGCAGGGTATGACAACAGATCTCATCATTGTGGGCGGCGGGCTCAACGGACCGGCCCTGGCGCTGGCAACAGCACAGGCGGGATTTACCGTCACGATTATTGACAGCCTGCCGATTGATACCCGTAAACAGGTCGATTTCGACGGGCGCAGCTATGCGCTGGCGCTCGCGTCCAAGCGGCTTTTGACAGGCATCGGCATTTGGCCGCAAATTGCCGACAACGCCCAACCGATGCTGGAAATCAAAGTCACCGACGGGCGCGCGGGCGAAGGGCCATCGCCTTGGATGATGCACTTTGACCATGCCGAGATCGAAGAAGGGCCGATGGGCTTTCTGGTCGAGGACCGCCACCTGCGCCGCGCTTTCCTTGATGCCATGGCAAAAGACGACCGGATCACACATTTGTCCGGCGAAACCGTTGTCGCACAATCGGTTGATGCCGGCGGGGTGCAAGTGACACTGGCCTCTGGCGCGCAGATCAGCGGCAAGCTCCTCGTTGGCTCTGACGGACGTAAAAGCGGCACCGCCGAACGCGCCGGGATCAAGCGCACCGGCTGGGGTTACGGACAAACCGCCGTCGTTTGCGCGGTAAAACACGAACAGCCCCACGGCGGTATCGCGCATCAATTCTTTATGCCCGCAGGCCCTTTGGCGATCCTTCCCCTGACCAAGGACCGCAGTTCGATTGTCTGGAGCGAAAGCGACGCCCGTGCGCAGGCACTGATGGCGATGAACGACGAAGATTTCCTCGACGCGCTCCGCCCCGCCTTTGGCAGCTTCCTGGGGCAGATCAGCCTCACCGGCGCACGCTTCAGCTATCCTTTGGGTCTGACGCTCGCCAACAGTTTCATTGCCGACCGCACTGCGCTGATCGGCGATGCCGCCCACGGCGTGCATCCGATTGCAGGACAAGGCCTGAACGCAGGCCTGCGTGATGTGGCGGCCTTGGCCGAGGTGCTGGAAAGCGCCCGCGCACGTGGTGAAGACATCGGCGGCGCGCAAACGCTGGCGCGCTATCAGACATGGCGGCGCTTTGATACGGCGACGCTCGCGCTGGCCACTGACACGTTCAACCGGCTCTTTTCCAACGACAACCCGATCTTGCGCGCCGCGCGCGATATCGGCATGGGTCTGGTCAACGCAGCACCGGGATTGCGGCGAACCTTTATCCGCGAAGCGGCTGGACTGACGGGTGATTTACCGCGACTGATGCGGAAGCAAGGTATAAGCGAATCTGATGCTTACTGTCATCGTCCCGAGTTATAACGAGGAAAACCGCATCGCGGCGTGCCTGGACGCCATCGGTGCGCAAACCGGACTGCCAGACGGCCACGCGATTCAGGTCATTGTCGCGGCGAACGGCTGCCAGGATCGCACAGTAGAACGTGCAAAAGAAAAAGCTGCCGCATTGAAGGAACGGGGTTTCGATCTTGTTGTGCTGGATATCGTGCAGGGCAATAAAATGAATGCTCTGAACCAGGCGGAAAAAGTTGCGACATACGGAACTCGTGCATTTTTGGATGCTGATGTCATTCTGAGCGACCGCGTATTGACCGAGCTATCCGAGATTCTATCAGCTGTCGAACCGCGCTATGCGAGCGGCACAGTTTACATCCCACGTCCTGAAAGCATCATCAGTCGGGCATATGCGAAAGTCTGGACAAATCTTCCATTCGTGCGCGATGGTGTACCTGGCATCGGACTATACGCGATGAACGCGGCAGGCCGTGCGCGTTGGGGCGAATTTCCAGCAATATATTCCGACGATCGGTTTGTACGCCTGCAATTTGCCCCCCATGAGCGGTTCAAGACTCAAGCGACCTATGATTGGCCGTTACCTGAGGGCTTCAGCAATTTAGTCCATGTGCGGCACCGCTGGAGCGAGGGTAATATGGAATTGACTGAGCAATACCCGGAACTCATTAAGAACGACAGCCAGCGCAATAAGACAGCCAGCAACCTCCTGAGCCTTTTTGCTGCGCCTTTCTCGTCTGTGATCTTCGTTCTGGTTTTCTTGGTAAGCAACATCCGGGCCAGCCGCACCAAGAATGGCGATACTTTTATTTGGCGGCGCGGGAGAGATTGACTTGTATGCGAGCGATTGATGCCGCCTTAGCGATCCGCTGATCCGCGACGTAACAACAATAGCGCATTTGCTCCGATCATAGCGATCCCGCCAAGCTCCATGATCCAGTTCATCCGGACATTGGCTATCTCGTATCCGATGAAGCGATCAAAATGGTGAAAACCTGCGGCGCGGATGAAAATGAAGGTGCACAAAAAGCCAAGACCAACCAACGCCAGCCAGTTTTCAGCAAGGCTATTCCGCATTGCGACAGCCAATCCCAGCGAGAATATCAGACCAGTCGTCGCAACAACAAGAATGAAGATCAGCTGAACGGCCCCCCGGTCCTCATACCAGCCCTGCGCCAGAGCAAGGCAACGTCCTGCGGCGG